>NZ_JAQZAT010000005.1 GCF_028736925.1 Flavivirga sp. 57AJ16
AACTATTGGCAAGGGTTTTTGCTGTAGTGAACAGAGGGGTACCATATGTTGATACAATGGGATATGCCGCTTAAGACAATAGAGAAAATTTATGATAAAAAATTTGCTAAAGTCATAGGATACGAAATGCTAATAAAAACTAGAACTCCAATTGGTCTTCGACTGCGCTCAGACTGACATTACGGCCTTAACTTAATGACATTGAGCCTAAGCTATGGAAATGAGGAGTAAAGTGATAAAACGAATTAATGAATGTGTTTGAATTGCGTATTTTAATTCATAATTGGTATTATAAGGCCTTAGATGTGATTTTGTAGGATTTATAGTTTAATTTAAATAAGTAAATACGTTTAAAAATCTCCTTATTTTTCCTCGTTTTTCTGTAAAAATAAAGGATGTTAGACGAACGGATGCACTTTAACGTATTTATAATTAGTTAGTTGTTACGTGTTTCTTTTTTTAATATAATTGTTTACTCTTTAATAACCCCTAATTAAATTTATAATGAAAAAATCTACTCTAACCTTTATTTTGTATTGTTTTATTTCTATTACTTATGCTCAAATTGGTATTGGTACTACCGTACCGGATATTTCATCAATTTTGGACATAGAAAGTGCAAATAAAGGTCTCCTGATTCCAAGACTTAGTAATGCCCAGAAAAATAATATTATTAACCCGGCAACAGGATTAATGGTTTATGATACATCTAATAAGTGTACTTCTGTAAACATAGGAACTCCAATGGCCCCTAATTGGGAGTGTTTAAATAAGTCAGACAATGCAACAATTCCTAGTGTTATTGTATCCAATACGTCTCTATATCTTAATACTTCAAATGACAACCAATGGCTTGATGTGCCAGGTTTAGAAGCTACGTTTACAATTTTGGAAAGTGAAATGATAAAAATAGATTGGACATTATTCTCTGGTCAAAATGATTCGTCGACCGATTCGGGTTTTGCACAAATGTTTACCATTCTTAATATTAATGGGGTTAATGATGTAGAATCATCTAATTACTTACCAATGATTCATAATCCTGGAGGTGATTATTATAGACTTTTAATGAATAATTCCTCATTTACACATGCTATTAGGCTTAATGCAGGTACTTATACTGTGAAAGTAAAAGTATATGCGGCTAGTTTTTTGGGGTCTACCAGTGAGGTACGTATAGGGGCTCATATTAATAACTGGGCAGGAACTGGTAATATGATTAATGATGAAAAAATAAACGCAGCAGCAAACAAGCTATTAATTTCTTTTCTATAATACTTACTAAGATAATAAAAAGGACCTATTTGAAAAGTAAACATGAGGCTGAGCCTTTCGGTTCCTAAAATCAATTAGACAGCCATAAATGTTTTGAAAAACTGAAAATCCTAATGGTTTTATATAAAATCATTAGGATTAAATTATAGGGTTCCTGTGAATAACATTACTTCTGAAAGTATCTAAACAAAAGCCGAAGCATACCACTATGGCCCAACCTCGAGCCTGTCTGCCGACGAGGTAGGGATAGTTCGCTTCAAGAAATTCTTTAATTTCTATGTTTGTGATTCAGAAGTTACCTTTTGAACAATAGGAACAGCGTTATCTAGTTCGTCTTTATTTACAAAAACTTCCTGAAATCCCGGAACGATACCCCCACCAAAACCGGCCAAGCGAGCAGATTCGGTAGTATCTTTAACAATGGCATTAATATTAATGGCTTCTAACTCATTAATAATGCGTTGAACAATTATAAAATCCCCAGTAAATATTTTTATATAATTTGAATCTGACATAGTTATAGGTTTAATGAGTGCGTGTCTATTAAAGATACAAAATTTTAATGATATAAAACACAAGGAACTGTTGGGGCATGTTTTGAAACTGTTTTAAGTATGAATACCACATAAAATAAACCCATTTTATGTTATATATAGTAAGAATTTAAATCTTTTTTTTGTAGATATTAATGATCTATTTTTATAAATAAATACATCTATAATCATTACTAATTTTCTTTATTTTATTGTAAGATAAATAAGTTATTTTATGTAAAACATAATAGTTTAACGTATTTGTAATCAGTTAGTTGTAGGTTATTTTATTTTTGTGTATAATTGCCGTGCCCTAATTAAAATCTAAAATGAAAAAAACTACTCTAACCTATTTTTTGTTGTGTTTTGTTTCCATTGCCTATACTCAAGTTGGTATTGGGACAATAGCACCAAGTAATTTATCAGTATCTAATATAGATAGTGATCATGTAACCACTCCTAATGATCATGTAGCCACACCAACCGTGATTATTTCTAGTACTTCTTTAGAAATTAACGCATCAAATAAAAATAAATGGCTTAATGTACCAGATTTGACTGCTACGTTTACAATTTCAGAAAAGGACATTGTAAAAATAGATTGGACGTTGTTTGCTGGTCAGGCTAATTCTTCATCCGCTTCGGGTTTTGCACAAATGCTCACTATTCTTGAAGTTAATGGTGTTAATGATGCTACATCTTCTAATTATTTACCAATGCTTTATAGTCCAGGAGGAAGTCATGGATTTTTAATGAACACTTCTAAGTTTTCCCATGCTATTAATCTTGATGCAGGAATTTATACTGTTCGAGTGAAAGTTTTGGTAGTTTCATTCTCAGGATCTACAAATAAAGTAGAAATTGGTTCTTATACCAATAATTGGACAGAAACAGATAGTTTGACAGCGCAAGAGAAGTTAAATGCTGCAGCAAATAAGTTAATAATTACTTTTTAGTATTATACGTGAATCATGTTTAATAGCGGCATGGTCGCTAGAAGATAAATTCAGATAAGACTAATGGGTGTTATAGGTGTTTTAGAGACAAAATAGTCCATCATAAATAATAACAACCTACTCTCTTTCTCTCAAAAACAGGAATTCAATTTCCTTTTTAATTTGTTGTATTAAAATGATGACTAATATTTAAAACTGTACTCTAAAATACAAACCGGAATTGTTCCTCCTTTTTAAAAGGAAGGAACAATTCTATTTTATAGACATTTAGGAAGGATGTATAAATAGCTCGAGTGTGCAATTTCATTTATAGCTAAATCAATATAAAACAACATGAATCTTCAGAGTAAAAAACCGAATTTCTTCGTTAAAAATACTCGCCGTAACTAGGCTTGCCTACGCTTTTTGCCTTGAACTTCAATTTTTTATATCTAAATATTCTATGCCATTTTATATCCACTTAGCTATAACATGACATACCTATCAAAGCGCTCTATTTATCTTGATCTAAAATAGCTGTTATTCGGTCATAGAGAATAAAAGCTGTTAAAACACGCCAGTGACTCCAATTTTGTTTCCTGTAAAATGGAGTTTCCAGGAAACATGGTTCTTTTCCTTGACGGTATCGTTATAGGCTTTTGTATTGAATAGAAACTTATCTATAGAGTCCACAACAGCAATACTTATTACCGTTCCTAGGGCAACATCTGTAAGCCAGTGTGCACCTGTGAACAATCTTGAAATAGGAATTACCGAACCTAATGTATATATACCAACTTTAGACCATGTATTGTCAAACTGTTTAGCAAGCGCATGCGTCATGGTCATCGATAAAATAGTATGTCCGGATGGAAATGAATGAAATTGGGGTTCGTTTGACCAAAACCTGAATTCTGTACTTTTATGGCCGTTTTTGGGACGGGTTCTACCGAAAGCAGTTTTACTCAGGCTTTGTATAACTCCCGTGGTAAATGAAGATGAAATAATTAACACACTTGTTTTTCTAATCTTTTCACTTTTGGTCAATAAACCAATACCATATAATCCGGCATTTGCAATAAAATAAACCTGCGGGCTTCCAAACCTGGTACCAGTTTCCTGAAATACATTTGGAACCTTAGCTTCTTGACGAATAAAAAAACTACTACTTTCATCATCTATGGTAGAAAGCCCTAAAAGCCCGAGACCGATAGCTCCAAAAGTTGTAAAATCTTTCTTTTTCCAATGAAGGGGCCTGGTAAAAGAATGCTTAACACTTAAGAGGGTTTGCTTAAGATCATAGCCTGCTAATTGCATTACAGAAGCGGTGTCTTTAACTTTTTTCAAGTGTATTTTCTGTGCGCTCAATTTAAAGGAGGCAAAGAAGCATATAGCAGTTAGAAAAAAAACTTTTTGCCATGTCATAATATTATCGCAACTCTGCTCCAAGTTGCTTTTCGAAGTTTGCTTGTAGCTTATTCATTATTTTATCTATTTGTTTATCGGTAAGCGTTTTATTTTCGTCTTGCAGCGTAAAACTAACCGCATAGCTCTTTTTGCCTTTAGGTAAGTTTTTCCCTTGATAAACATCAAATAGATTGACATTTTTTAATAATTGTTTTTCACTTTGTTTGGCTATTTTATAAATAGATTCAAAAGTAATTTTATCATCTAGCAATAAAGCAAAATCACGACGTACTTCCGGATATTTATGAATCGCTTTAAATTTAATCTTGTTATGCTTCACTAAATCTAGAACAGCATCCCAATTAAAATTTGCAAATAATACGTCTTGAGAAATATCAAAATGCCTAAGTATTGGTTTTTTTATTAATCCGAAGTCAACTAATTTGGTTTTTCCCTGGCTAAATTCCAGACCTTCACTAAAAAAGTCATTTTTAACAGGCGTTTCATTAAACCTCGAGATCCCCAAACGTTGTAATATAGCAATAATGTATCCTTTAATTAAAAAGAAGTCACTTTTTTTATTGGCATTATGCCAGTTTTCAGATGTTTGATTGCCGGTTACAAAAAGTGATAAATGTTTAAACTCCTCCCTTTTGCTACCAAAATCATGATATGTTTTACCATATTCGAACAACTTTAAATCTGCACGTTTTCTATTGATGTTAAATGATATAGCTTCTAGGCCAGAAAACAATAGGGATTGTCTTAAAACAGACAAGTCGCTACTTAAGGCATTTAGGATACTAACATTGTGTTCTTCCTTTAATTGTTCGCTTAAAGCTGTGTAGGCTGGAGTTGTTAATGAATTAGAAAGGATTTCGTAAAAGCCTTGTGAGACTAATTGATTTCCTACAGTGTTCTGTATTTTATAATCTTCAAACTTTGATGTTCCCGAAATAGAAGCGTTTAATTTTTTTGTCGTATTGATATTGTTGTATCCATAAACACGCAATATTTCTTCAATGATATCAGCTTCTCTTTGCACATCGTTTCTGTAAGCAGGTACCGTTAAACCCAAACCAGCTTCGGTTACATTGTTTACTTTAATATCCAATGATGTTAAAATACGTTTAATAACTTCTTTTGGAATTTCTTCTCCAATGAGTTTTTTTGCATTTTCGAAGCTTAATCGAACCTCGAAATCTTTAATTTTATTAGGGTAGAGATCAATGAGATCACTGGTAATTTCCCCGCCTGCTATTTCCTGGATCAATAAGGCAGCACGTTTTAGTGCATATTCTGTAATATTGGGATCGATACCACGTTCAAATCTAAAAGAGGCATCTGTATTTACCCCGTGTCTTTTAGCAGACTTGCGTATACTAATAGGGTTAAAATAAGCGCTTTCTAAAAAGATACTGGTTGTAGCTTCTGTTACTCCTGAGTCAATACCTCCAAAAACACCAGCAATACACATTGGTTTTTCGGCGTCACAGATCATTAAGTCGTCTTCGTGTAATTCACGCTCTACACCATCTAAGGTTGTAAACTTTGTTCCTGCAGCTAGCGTTTTTACTTCAACTTTATTACCTGAGATCTTTACGGCATCAAAAGCATGTAGAGGCTGTCCCAAATCATGTAGTACATAGTTTGTGGCATCAACAATATTATTAATTGGGCTTAAACCAATAGCCTTTAAGCGGTGCTGTAACCACGAAGGGGACTCTTTAACTTTTAATCCAGATATAGTGACACCACAGTAACGAGGTGCTAAATCTTTATTTTTTACATCTACATCAATTTTCAGGGTGCGATTATCTATACGAAATGCGCTTACAGATGGTGTGATGAGCTCTAAATTGATATCTTTTTGAATTAAGCCAGCTTTTAGGTCACGAGCTGTACCTAAATGGCTCATAGCATCTGCTCTGTTGGGGGTTAGTCCAATTTCAAATACGATATCATTTTCTATATCAAAAAGATCAACAGCTGGCGTTCCCTCTTTAATGGCAGCATCTAAGACCATGATGCCATCATGGGATTTTCCTAGGCCCAACTCATCTTCAGCACAAATCATTCCATGGCTTTCTTCACCACGTATCTTGCCCTTTTTTATAGTCCAAGCTTCACCTTCTTCAGTATACAAAGTCGTTCCAATAGTAGCAACAGGTACTTTTTGCCCAACACTTACATTCGGGGCTCCACAAACTATTTGCAAAGGGGTCTCAGTCCCTATGTCTACTGTAGTTATTTTTAACTTATCTGCATTTGGGTGTTTAACACAGGTCAAAACTTTTCCCACAAGAATACCTTCCAGTCCGCCTTTAACAGATTGATAGGCTTCAACACCTTCAACTTCAAGCCCTAAATCCGTAAGTAATTCACTAGTCTGTTCTGGTGTCCACTCCGTTTTTAAAAACTGCTTTAACCAATTGTAAGAAATTTTCATAAAAAATCCGCTGTTTTAAGAGTGCAAAGATAAAATATTGAAGCTAGCATTCAAACATTGCTTGTAATTTGTGAAGGTAAAAAGTATAAATATTATCTTTTATTTGTTAGTATTATGTTGTTATTTCGAATAATGTAATTCAAACAATCTTTTATGAAACATATTGCCATAACGCTATTGGTTCTTTTTGTGATAGCTTGTAAACAAGATATTAAAATAAATAAGCTCAAAAAAGGAACATATCGTGGGTTGTTAAAAGTTAATGAAGCTACCGATTTACCATTTAGTTTTAAGGTGATTTCAGAAAACAAAATACATATTTTAAATGCTGAAGAGGTTATTGAAGTTGATGATGTTAGCTATAAATATGACTCGGTATTTATAAAAATGCCGGTTTTTGAAGGCTATTTGGTTGCTAAAATCGAAAACAATGCGCTAGTAGGACGTTTTGTAAAAAAAGGTTTGAATAGGGTCATGGGGTTTTCTGCCGAAAAAAGTATGATTCGATTTGATAGATCGGAAAGTGCTAAACATGATATTTCCGGCCATTGGGAAACGGTTTTTAGCCCGGATTCTGATACCAATAAATATATGGCAAAAGGAACTTTTAGTCACAAAGGAAATATAGTTACGGGAACTTTTAGAACGACTACAGGCGATTATCGTTATTTGGAAGGCGTTTTGGATGGAGATCAACTTAAGTTATCAACTTTCGATGGTGCGCATGCCTTTTTGTTCATAGCTATGGTCACCGATAGCTCTATGGTTGGCACCTTTTATTCTGGAAACCATTTTCAAGAACCATTTGTAGCCAAGCGCAATGATACTTATGAATTACCAGATGCGAATACTCTTACTTTCCTAAAAGAAGGCTATGATAAAGTTGAATTTTCATTTCCTGATGAAACAGGAACAATGGTTTCTTTAAACGACGCACGTTTTAATAATAAGGTCGTTTTGGTGCAAATTATGGGAACCTGGTGCCCAAATTGTTTAGATGAAAGTAAGTTTTATTCAGAATTTTATAAAAACAATCGAGATAAAGATATAGAAATAGTGGCTTTGGCTTTTGAGTATGTAAAAACAGAAGACGTTGCTTTTAACAATATAAAGCGTTTAAAAGATAAAACGGGTATTACTTATCCTATTTTATTGGCACAATATGGTTCTTCCAGTAAGGTTAGGGCACAAGAAAAGTTACCTATGCTTAACCATGTGCTGTCTTATCCAACCACTATCTTTATTGATAAAAAAGGAAAAGTTAGAAAAATCCACACTGGGTTTAATGGGCCGGCTACCAAAGAAAAGTACGTGGCATTTAAAAAGGGGTTTAAAACTTTTGTTGATGTGTTGTTGGAGGAATGATCCGTGACTTCCATTTTTAGTGTTTGATATATGCAGGGTATTTCAATTCTTATAATTTATAGCGTTAAAATATTGAGGCAATAAAATGAGTAATTAGTTTTAGTAGGTAAAGTAATACAATATAAATATATAAGCTGTATATTATTACAAAACACTGTATTTTATCGATAAAATTTGCATTTCATAGGTTGTGATTGTACGTTTGATTTATCTAACTAAATAGCAATCATTTAACATGAAAAATTTTCACATTATATTTTGGCTCTTCTTTTTGCTGACTCATAGTATAAATGCCCAACTGGAAGAAGAAATGGTAACACAAAATGAATGGTTGAAGCATTGGACGGATTTTGAGCCGAATTTAGCCGATATAAACGAGCCCACAGAGATATTAACAGGCGAAATTACCGAAGACCTTCAACTTTATAAAAGAGAAACTTATTTATTGTTAGGGCCTGTTTTTGTAAAAGAAGGTGTTACACTTACTATAGAGCCAGGGACGATAATAATTGGGGATTACGATACAAAAGGATCTTTAGCCATCGCTAAAGGAGCAAGTCTAATTGCAGATGGTTTAAAAACAGATCCTATCGTTTTTACGTCTAATAGAAGTGTTAAAAAAGCTGGAGATTGGGGAGGCATCATTTTATTGGGCGATGCACCTTTAAATAAATTTGGAAGAGGATCTGTTTCTTCTTTTTATTCAGAATTAGATCCGAAGTTTTATAAAAACACAAATTATGGAGGTGAAAATACTAAAAGTAATTCTGGTATTTTGAGATTTGTAAGGATAGAATATGCAGGTAAAAAAGAATACACAGCAGATGGTAGTTTTAGTGGTTTATTATTAGCAGGTGTAGGCAATGAAACCATTATAGAAAATGTGATGGTAAGTTTTTCTGCAGGAGACGCCTTTAAAGTTTGGGGAGGAACCGTCAATTTAAAGAATATGGTTTCCTATAGGTCTGCTGGAAATGATTTTAGCTTTAATTTTGGTACTCAATCCCATTTAACCAATTCATTGGCTATTAGATTCCCTTATACGTCCAATAGTAGAGGTGCAAGATGTTTAGATATAAGGTCTTTTGATAAGAAAGAAAATGTTGATTTTTCTAAAAAGGGTACAAGTTTAGTTGCTGAAAATTTAGATTTAATTAATAATAGCAAGGATTTAGAATTTGATATTCAATCAGGGTTGATAAAAGAAAGTGTTTATGTGGGGCAAAATACTATGTTTAGCCTGAATAAAAGTACAGTTTCTGGTTTCAAACCAGCAATTATGTTAAAAAATGAAATCCTAGATAATCAAGAAAATTTAGAAAAAATTAAAATTACAGAGATACATTTCAAGGATTGTGTGGGATATGTATGGTCAAATGATACGGCTAATAACAAAGCTTTGGAAAATTGGTATACTAATAAAGAATTTTTAAATATGTTCTCTACAGGGAATCGTGCAAAAGTATTTATTGCCGATGCCAAAAAAGCAGAAAAGGAGAATAAAATAGCCAAAAGTAAAATAACGGTAAATAAAAATCTTGTGTACCCCTTTGAACTTATTGACAAAGCACCCGCATTTTCGGGATGCGAAAAAGTGGCAGAAGGAGAATCTAAAAAATGTTTTCAAAAGAAAATAGAGTCCCATATAACCCAAAATTTTAAATATCCAGAAGCAGCACTGAACAATAATATAGAGGGACGTGTATTTGTTATGTTTAATGTAGATACTAATGGACATGTTGTCAATATCCGATCAAGAGGTCCGGATAAAAGTTTGGAAGAAGAAGCAGAACGTATAATTAAAATGTTACCAAAAATGCAACCTGCTATGAAACTAGGGCAAACAGTTAAGGTGTCTTATGGCATTCCTATTGGTTTTAAAAAAACATTTTAGTTCATATCCTTTTTATAGATTATCCAGTATCACATTATAATCATACCGCAAATCTTCGTGTAAATTTGAGATGATTTTTTTAGAAAGTAGGATCTGTCGTTTATAGATATTATGTAGTTGGACACTTCCGTTAATACTGGGCGAAAAATCTTTTAGTTTCTGGCAAAAGTAGAGAAGAAGAGCTACTTCGGTTTCTTTGTTTTGTGAATAACGAACATATTTCTTTATGTTTCTTAAAATTTTCCGAACACTTTTTCTAATATAAAAATAGCTGTCCCTATTAATCAATTCAAACGCTTCGTCTATATAACCCTTTACACTTTCAATATACCCGGATTCATTATGGGATTCAAATAGAAGATAGGTTAAAAGCTCTTTGTTTTCTTTTTTAAATCTTGATAAACGAAGGCAGAGCTCTTGGATCTCTGATGTTGACAGCGTATTTAGTTCTTGTTTGATTTCTCTTAATGTAACAGCTTTCATTTTAGTTTCCTTTTAATAGGTTAATGCTTACTGTTGCTAATTCGTTATCGGGAAATGTTGTAAAATAGTTGGAATCTGGATATAGGCCAGCTTCCATAGCAACTTTATTAAAAATATCGACTTCCAAAATAAATTGGTCGCTATAGCCATGAGTGGCATCATAGGCTGTGGCTGCTGTTTTTCCTAAATTGTTGGCTGTCAATTTGGGGGCTATAGTATGCAATTCTATAATTAATAGACCGAAACGCTCTACATAGCCTTTCCATTTTTGTAAATGTTCCAATAAAGAGCTTTCTACTAAATTGTTACTGATTCGCTGACCTTGGTGACTATAAGCTCCTGTCGAATCGCTTAGGCGTTCTGTAAGCCGCTTTGGTGTTTCCCATATACGATTGTGGTCTAAAAAAGTCCTAACGTTCAATAGATCCTTTAAATCTATATTATAGTCTTCTTTTAAATCCTTAGCCAATAAATCGGGTCTGCCTATATTGCCCCAAATGACCTTTGCCCAAATATCTGCTTTAATTAAGTTGCTTCTTGTCACTTTTAAGGCCGCTTGATTAAAATCGGCACCAACAAGCAATAATGGGTATTCATCAAGCATTTTGCCTCTTAGGGTTTTGTATTCGATGACGTCAAAAACATGTTGGATAAAAGCACCATTACCACAGCCCATGTCTAAAATCCCTTTTGGTTGCTCGTCAATAGGTTTGTTGAATAGCTCGATAATGATATCATCTATTATTTTAAAGTAAGTAGCATGTGCACCACCACTTCCCCAAACATTCATTTCTCTATCTACATGTTTTTCTTTTTCGTCCGGTGCGTTTGTTTTTAATACTAAAGGGTTTCCAAAAATAAGTTCGTCTAATGTCGTAAATGTTGGTAAATATGAAATGGTAACGCCGTATGCACTGGCTCGTTTTGCAAAAAAAAGCCCTTTATCAGTAAACTGGTAGGTGTCTTTTTTTTTGGAGAACCAACCTAAATAAGCAAAAAAATCAAGTATTTTTTTAAAGCTTTCAGGGTCTTTATGATATTCCTGGGCTCTAAAGGAGGCTTCCATAAAGTATTTATGAAACAGGCCTTTAAGCCCCAGTAAAACAATTATGGGAGCCGCAATAACGCCTTCTATATGTTTTAGGACTTGGTATTCAATGGTGTTTTCTTTAACTGGAGGAAGACCAAAGCTTTGTTTATACTTTACAAATACTTTCTCTAGGGCATTAAATGCATCTGCTCCAATACCTTCTTCCGTAAATTTGACAGAGTAACTCAACAAGTTTACAGCATCCGCATATATTGGCACTAATTTAAATGCTTTTTCACTTTTGGCATTCGTCTCATAATAAACGGTGTTATTGGTATTGTTAATAGTCATGTTTAACCAACCTTGAGAGGATAATACACGCAAACCAACATTTAGATAGCCTTCATTTGCATTAAATTCTTTAGATAAGTTTTCAATGCTCGATTTTTTATTGTTCAGCAAATATTGTAAGACACCATTTTTGTAAAGCGAATAGGCGGTGGTTGCTGTGGCAATACCATCTAGATGCCTAAAAATGGTACCTCGAAATTGCTCTTTATCTAATTTTGTTAACATACGATAATCGGTTTGTTATATAATACCAATTATGAATTAAAATACGCAATTCAAACTCATTCATTAATTTGTTTTATCACTTTGCTCATCATTTCCATAGCTTAGGCTATGCAAATAACACGTAGCAGGCAAAAACAAATAAGCAATGTCGTTTTCTGTAGCTCATTTTAATTCATAATTGGTATAAGATACTCATTTAAACTTTTAAAATGGGATAAAAAATTATCCTTTTGTACCTATTTTTCACCTTTTTTATTCCGTAGCGGTGCTATAAATGACTTTTAAATATAAAAAGAAAAACCTTTCCAAATGGATTAGGAAAGGCTTTTAAAAAAGATTTTATTATTGATTGTCCGTAATTTGTCATAAACCTAAAAATATATTGATTTTGTCATCCCGAGGCAACGAGGGATCTCATTGATTATCGACAGATTCTTCACTTCGTTCTGAATGACAAAAATATCATTATGCATGATTACGGACATTCAGATTTTATTTTTGTTTATCGTAATTTAGGAAAATCAGAAGGGTTTAATTCGTGCATGACCTCATAAACAGCTTCAAAAATATCTTCTGCAGAAGGTTTTGAGAAATAATCACCATCATTTCCGTATGCGGGCCTGTGTGCTTTCGCAGTAAGTGTTTTTGGTTGACTGTCAAGATATTGATAGGCGTTTTGAGTATTTAATATTTCGTTTAAAATATATGCCGAAGCACCGCCAGGAACATCTTCATCAATGATCATTACCCGATTTGTCTTGGCAATACTTTTTACGATATCATGATTTAGGTCGAAAGGTAGTAAGGATTGTACGTCTATCACTTCTGCATCAATACCAATGGCCAACAGGTCTTTTGCAGTTTGCTCTACAATACGTAATGTCGACCCATAAGAAACCAATGTGATGTCTGTACCTACTTTAACGGTTTCAACAACTCCAATAGGTGTTTTTATAGTACTTAAGTTGTTTGGCATTTTTTCTTTTAGCCTATAACCGTTAAGGCATTCTATAACTATGGCAGGATCGTCACCTTGTAAAAGTGTATTGTAAAAACCAGCGGCTTTGGTCATACTTCTTGGTACCAGAATGTGCACACCTCTAACTAAATTTAAAATACCGCCCATTTGAGAGCCAGAGTGCCAGATACCTTCAAGTCTGTGTCCTCTGGTTCTTATTATTAAAGGCGCTTTTTGTTTGCCTTTTGTTCTGTAGTGCACTGTTGCTAAATCATCACTAATAATTTGCAGTGCATATAGAATATAATCAAGGTATTGAATTTCTGCAATAGGCCTCAATCCTCGTAATGACATGCCTATGCCTTGTCCAATTATAGTGGCTTCCCTTATGCCTGTATCTGCTACACGTAATTCGCCATGTTTTTCTTGCAAGCCCTCTAAACCTTGATTTACATCACCAATATTACCTGTATCTTCTCCAAAAACAAGTGCTTCGGGGTAGTTACTGAAAATGGCATCAAAATTATCACGTAAAATGATACGTGCATCAACTTGAACGGCATCGTTATCGTATGTCGGTTTGACTTCTTTTACATGAATATTCGATCTGCTGGTTTCGGAATATAAATGCGAGCTAAAATCGGGCTGTACCTTTTCGAAGATGGTGTTAATCCAATCACTAAGCTGTTGCTTTTCTTTAGATGTTTCACCTATAACGTACCTTAAAGCTTTTCTTGCGCTTGATAGAATGTCCTTTCTGGACGCTTCATCTATATGCGTTAAGTCCTCTTTAATTTTAGTAATAAAGACTTTGTTAGGACTAGATGATGCTACTTGTGTTAATATAGAAATGAGCTCTTGTTTCTCTTTTAAAATAGGTTTTAAATAGGTGTTCCATGCTTTCTTTTTGGCTTCTCGAACATCCCTTTTAATGGTTCTTTCAATTTCTGTAAGCGTTTCATTTGTGGCTATCCCACTTTCTATAATCCATTCACGCATTTTTAAGATGCAATCGTGTTGAACCTCCCATTCTAAACGCTCTGCGCTTTTATATCTTTCATGGGATCCGGAAGTTGAATGACCTTGTGGTTGTGTTAACTCTTGTACATGAATGAGTACTGGTACATGCTCATTTCTAGCAATATTAGAAGCTTCTTGGTAAATTTCTATAAGGTTGGCATAATCCCAGCCCTTAACGCGTAGTATTTCGTAGCCTTTTTGTTCTTTATTTCGCTGAAATCCTTTTAAAATTTCAGAGATATTTTCTTTAGTGGTTTGATGTTTTGCATGTACAGAGATGCCGTATTCGTCGTCCCAAACACTAACAACCATAGGTACTTGTAAAACGCCTGCTGCATTAATGGTTTCAAAAAACAAACCTTCACTAGTACTTGCATTTCCTATAGTACCCCAAGCAACTTCATTCCCGTTAATAGAGAAATTCGTCGTGTTAATATTGTCAACATTTCTGAATATCTTTGAAGCTTGCGCTAAGCCAAGCAAGCGAGGCATTTGCCCAGCCGTGGGAGAGATGTCTGCACTTGAGTTATATTGTTTTGTGAGATCCTTCCATTTTCCGTCTTCACTTAAACTATGTGTCACAAAATGACCGCCCATTTGGCGACCGGCCGACATCGGTTCTAATTCTAAATTGGTATTGGCATATAGCCCTGCAAAAAATTGTTCCGTAGTTAATTCACCGATAGCCATCATGAATGTTTGGTCCCTATAATAACCAGATCTCCAATCACCTTTTTGAAAGGCTTTGGCCATAGCTAACTGTGGCACTTCTTTACCATCTCCAAAAATCCCAAATTTTGCTTTACCAGTTAATACTTCGCGTCTGCCAAGTAGACTGCATTCACGACTTTTAATAGCTATTTTGAAATCGTTTAGTACTTCTGCTTTAAAATCATCAAATGATATGTCGGTCTTCAAATTTGGAATAGTTTGCATTTAGCTGTGCTTTTTGCTCGTGCAAAAGTAGTTAAAATTTGTGATTTTTGCAATTATATCGGTATCTAAATTTTTGAAGTATTATTAAAAATAACCAAAAAAAAAGAATTAAAATAATGATTACGCAATAAAAACGAATATATACTGATTATTCGACAACATATTAATACCATCTTCTTCTAAATAGACCTAAAAGTACTTGTGGGTCTACGGTAAATTTAAATCTGATTTTTTCATCATAATTTGGTTGTCCTATTTCCCAACCGAGGTTAGAATATACGGGAAAATAAATTTCAAAATAATCAGTAACTAAGTTTACTCTTACGCCAGAGTCATATACAAAATGTGGCGCGTTGAACTTATTTTTAACAAACCCAATATCACCATAAGCCAACACATATTTCCATAGTGTCGTACTGGCGTTAAATGTGGTGATCCATTGGTTTGCAAAAGGTGTTTCTAGTTTAGACTTAAACCCGCCTTCGGTATCTATATATTGTTGGCTGAAGATTCCTGAAGCTTCGGAACGCCCTAGGTAAGGAAGGTCAAACAGGTAATCTGTGGGCCTATCTAATGCAAAACTGAAATAATCTGAGGTTATGTCTGTTTTATTTTTTAAAAAAGCACCAGCGAACATGCGTAAGTTTAATTGTCTATTACTTTGAAACAGTTGTCTATATTCATAGTTAAAGGACATTTTGCTGAACTTTTCTCCAATTTGAAAATCGACATGCCATTTATTGAAATTTATGAGATTATCATTTGAGTTTCGATAGCGAATATTGAAAAGTTTATAATTTGGTCTAAAAGTGGGAGAGATATTAAGGACGTCTTCATCTCTTTTAATATCTAAATATCTAAACTTTAATGTTTGTATTTTGTTTGAGCGTAAATCGTCATTTCTTCTAAACAACAATGTTACTGAAGGTTTTATTTGCCTAACAAATAAGTCTTCGGCATAGGATGTATAGCTTCCAACAATGCCATAATTGATAGCAAATAGGTCGTTGTCGAAATAATGGGTTTTTGATAAAGCAGCTGAGCCGGTTAGGGCTCTTGACTTAAAAGCGTACGATGGTTCAATTTTGTATTTAAAAAGCTTTCTTAAAATGGTTGTGTTATAGGCCCGCATGCCTAAGGTGAACCCGTCGTAAATATTATTGAATTCTGCAATAGGCATGAGGAACACCTGGTTGTAATGAGGGTCTTCTACATCTTTAAAAAGTCTAAACTGTAATGGTTTGTTGTTAAAGAAAAAACCTTTTAATGATTTCCAATTGTCTCTCAAATTGATTTCTGGAACTATTTTTTCGTAATTTAAAACAAGTTTATCTGCATGGTTTCTAGGTATTGTGAGCGTTTTGCTTTCTGTAATATTTTCTATCCATGTTTTAGAGATAATACTATCATTATTTAAAGTATATAAAGAAATAGGCATGCTATTATCTCGTTTGTTTTTAATGGTTAGGGTTATGGAGTCTTCGGTTTTAATGACCTTTCTTATTTTGAAATCTATTTTTTTCCGAGTTGTTAGGTAATCTTCAAAAAACCAGTCAATGTTTTTGTTTGTTTTGGATTTTAAATAGGTTTCAAAGTCTTTGGTCGTAATTTGTTTTAATTTATTGTCAGATAAAAAAGATGTTATACTCGTTTCCAATATTTGGCTGTTTATAAAATCATCTAAATACTTAAGTCCGATACCTGCTTTGTATTTGTTGGCAATATTAGTGTTAAACTTCAGTAAAGAGTCTTTTTGCATGGTAAGCGGTTGGTCTCTATTTGTTCTTGCAGCAGACATGGCAGCTAGTGTATATTTATCATTGAACTTCATATCTGCAATATGAAAAGATTTAACGCCCCAAAAGTTGGCTAAAGCACCAAGAAATTTCATGTTAGGGTAGTATTCATTAACATAATTTATTAGATAATAAATTTGTATACCATCTAACAGCCACTGTTCTTTTCTTGGATTTACGAGCAAGGTATTTTCTAAATAATTGCGTAATGCTATTTTTAATAATTTAAGCTCGTATTGAAAATGGGTCGGGTAGGTTTTTATAAATTTCGGTAAAAAATTCACGCCATAAACAGGGTCTTTTTCGTTGTCGATTTCTGTTAATAAGAGCCTTTTGTGTGGATATTCTCCAAAGTTTTTTAAAATAAACTTGGTTACTTTTTCTGTGATTAAAACTTTCTCTATAACTTCTAATCCTTCATCACTTATATTGGAAACTATAGAGAAATCCCCAGATCGTATGGTATTAAAATTTGAACCCTTATTTAAAAATAACTTATTGTTATTTCTGTTTTTTCCCTCTAGTTTAACAATTTGTTTATTAGGTAGTTGTATTTGTTCACTTAAATCTAATTCTGAAGTTAAGGTATAGTTGTGTGGATGCTCGATTTCCAGTGTGATATCTGATTTAGGAATGAATAAATCATCTAAATTCTTATTGCTGTAATATTGCCATTCCCCATCATATACAGCAGGTGTTATGTACCAATATCTTAAATTTAAATTGCCAGAATCTGTGATACCATAACTTGTGAATTTTGCATTTGGGATTTGAACAGTATACTCTAAATAAATTCTATAAGTGCCATTTGGTTTTAAGGGCGTATTTAATTCAACTTTAACAATATCGGCTTGGTCTTTTAATTGCTGAAATACTAAATCTTTATTATTCTGTTTAATGGAAGTAATAACAGAATATCCTCTATCCTTACTTTTTGCTAAATGAAAATCATTTTTGTATTCATCTGCAATTCGTATGGCTAATGGTGTTTTTTTTGTTGAGTAACTATTGCTCCAGTTATTTAAATAAATAACTTGTAATTCATCTTCTGTTGTATTTTGATACTGAATAGTTTGGGATATTTTGATTTGTTTATTTTCAATATCAAAAACCGCCTTTATATCAATCTTATTTTGACTGAAAGCTGTAAAGCATATTAAGGTAAAAAAGAAGTAATTAAAAAGACGTAATTTCAATTTATTATAAAACATTTAAAGGTTAATAATTCATGCAAGGCACTGCAATATAACAAAATAAGGCGATTTAAAACTTCACCAATATTGATATGTCTAAAACATTTTAGGCATAAAAGATACGGTCTTTAGAAGTTAGGGCTTAAACCGGATTCTTTATAGAAAGCATCAAGAACAGCTATAACTTCGTCTTTGGTATCTACCAAATGAACTAAATCCAAGTCTTTTGCACTTATGTTTAAAAAAGAATCCAG
Source organism: Flavivirga sp. 57AJ16 (assembly GCF_028736925.1). GTDB lineage: Bacteria > Bacteroidota > Bacteroidia > Flavobacteriales > Flavobacteriaceae > Flavivirga. The sequence continues at coordinate 18,105 of NZ_JAQZAT010000005.1, forward strand.
TAAGGTCTTTTTGATCCAGTCTATCAAGCCTTCCCAAAAATCCGTACCTACAAGGATAATTGGGAATTTCCCTATTTTATGTGTTTGTATAAGGGTTATGGCTTCAAACAGTTCATCTAAAGTGCCAAAGCCTCCCGGCATCACTACAAACCCTTGGGAATATTTAACAAACATGACCTTACGGACAAAGAAATAGTCGAAATCCAAACTTTTATCTTGGTCTATATATGGGTTGTCATGCTGTTCAAAGGGTAAATCAATATTTAAACCTACAGAGGTGCCACCACCTAGGTGGGCTCCTTTATTTCCAGCTTCCATAATTCCCGGGCCACCACCGGTAATAACACCGTACCCTGCTTCTACAATTCCTTTTGCTATTTTTTCTGCCAGCTTATAGTATCTGTCCTCTGGTTTAGTCCTGGCCGATCCAAAAATAGATACACAGGGTCCTATTTTGCTCATTTTCTCAAATCCGTTAACAAATTCCCCCATTATTTTAAAAATAGCCCAAGAATCGTTTGTTTTTATTTCATTCCATCCTTTGTGATGTTGTTCTTTTCTCATAATATATACAAGTTTATTTATGCGTTTATCTGTTTGCCCGTGTTAAATTATTTCCATCATAACTTACTGGACACTGTGGTGAAATCAAAATTGAAATCGAAATTGAAATCGAATACTGCCCACTGAACACTACTACTGAACACTGTACAGATTCAATTCTTTTTTAAGGAATTTAGCGGTGTAGCTCTTTTTATGCTTGGCCACTTCTTCAGGTGATCCCTCAACAATAATCTGTCCGCCACCTTGCCCGCCTTCATAGCCTATATCGATAATATGGTCAACGGTTTTAATAACATCTAAATTGTGTTCTATAATAAGGACCGTATTTCCTTTGTCTGCTAACTTGTTAAGCACCATCATAAGCACTCTTATATCTTCAAAATGTAAACCCGTTGTGGGTTCATCAAGAATATAAAAAGTATTCCCGGTATCACGCTTGCTTAGTTCTGTCGCCAATTTAATACGCTGTGCTTCACCTCCAGAAAGCGTGGTACTTTGTTGTCCTAGGGTGATATAACCTAAACCGACATCTTTAATGGTTTTTAACTTATTGTAAATTTTAGGGATGTGCTCAAAAAATGTAACAGCTTCGTTGATGGTCATGTTTAATACATCACTAATCGATTTTCCTTTATAACGAATTTCCAACGTTTCCCTATTGAAACGTTTCCCTTGACAGGTTTCGCACTCCACATATACATCTGGAAGAAAATTCATTTCAATAACTCGTAAACCACCACCTTGACAAGTTTCACAACGACCTCCTTTTACATTAAAACTAAAACGACCAGCTTTATAACCACGAATCATGGCTTCAGGTATTTTAGCATATAAAGCTCTAATTTCACTAAAAGTGCCTGTATATGTAACAGGATTACTTCTTGGTGTTCTGCCAATGGGCGATTGGTTAATATCAATCACTTTATCAATATGTTCTAGACCTTTTATGCTTTTGTATGGCATTGGTTTTTTTACGCCGTTAAAATAATGCGCATTTAAAATAGGGTAGAGGGTTTCATTGATCAATGTCGATTTACCACTACCAGAAACACCGGTAACGCCTATCATTTTTCCTAAAGGGAATTTTACGGATACATTTTTTAAATTGTTTCCTGTACAGCCTGTGAGCGTTAAAAATTCACCGTTGCCTTGTCTACGTTTTTTAGGTATTTCAATTTCTTTATTGCCATTTAAATAGTCGGCAGTTAAAGTTTTATGCGTCTTTAATTCATTAGGATTCCCAATACTGATTATTTCACCACCATATTTTCCTGCTTTCGGCCCAATATCAATAACATAATCGGCACGTTCGATCATGTCTTTGTCATGCTCTACAACAATAACCGAATTTCCAATGTCGCGAAGTGATATTAAGGAATTAATTAGTTTTTCATTATCGCGCTGGTGTAAGCCAATGCTTGGTTCGTCCAGGATATACAGGACGCCAACCAATTGCGAGCCTATTTGAGTTGCTAAACGAATGCGTTGTGCTTCCCCACCAGATAAAGACTTAGAGCTTCTGTTAAGGGATAAATAATTTAACCCCACATCTAATAAAAACTGTAGCCTGGCCTTTATTTCTTTTAAAACCTCTTCTGCGATCTTGAGTTGTTTCTCTGATAAGTGCTTATGTAGGCTATTAAACCAAGTAGCTAGCTCATCAATATCTGTGTTGGCTAGCTCTGCTATATTTTTATTGTTTATTTTAAAATAGAGTGATTCCTTTTTTAATCTGGTGCCGTGGCATTCTGGACATTCCACTTTATCCATATAATCTTTTGCCCAGCGTTTTAATGAGGTAGATTCGGCTGTTCTGTACTGACTTTCAATAAAGTTGGCGACGCCTTCAAAGTCTATTTTATAATCACGGGTAACCCCAAGTGTTTTACTTTCTACAGAAAATTTTTCATTTCCACCATATAAGATCATTTGTTTGGCTTCTTTGGGAATGTCTTTGTAAGCATCGGTTAATTTAAAATTGAAACGTTGTGCAATGGTTTCAAACTGTTTAAATATCCAACTGTTTTTTTCTGGCCCGTGAGGTACCAATGCCCCGGATTTTATTGATAATCTATCGTCTGGAACAATTTTATTTTCGTTTACTTGATACAATTCTCCAATACCATTGCAATTTGAACAAGCGCCTTTAGGAGAGTTGAAAGAGAAATTATTGGGTTCTGGGTTTGGATATGAGATCCCGGAAGACGGACACATTAAATTCCTACTAAAATAACGGGTTTCGTTGGTATCCTGATCAATAACCAAGAGTACATCTTCACCATGATACATCGCTGTATTAATAGTTTCGGTAAGGCGTTTATCGTTATCTATCGATGTATCAATAACCAACCTGTCAATAACAATTTCAATATCATGTGTTTTATAACGGTCTAGCTTCATTCCTTTTGTGAGATCCTTAATTTCGCCGTCGGTCCTTACCTTTACGAAACCTTGTTTTGAAATTTGCTCGAATAATTCACGATAGTGCCCTTTACGCGAGCGTACTATAGGTGCTAGTATATTGATCCGTTTCCCGTTAAAATCACTAATAATGAGTTCTTTGATCTGTTCATCGCTGTAACTCACCATTTTGTCTCCTGTGTTATAACTATAGGCGTCACTGGCTCGTGCGAACAGTAAACGCATAAAGTCATAAATCTCGGTAATAGTGCCAACGGTAGATCGCGGTGATTTGCTTGTTGTTTTTTGCTCGATGGCAATAACGGGGGAGAGCCCATCAATTTTATCAACATCTGGTCTTTCTAAACCCCCTAAAAATTGTCTTGCATAGGCAGAGAATGTTTCAATGTATCGGCGTTGTCCTTCGGCATAAATAGTATCGAAGGCTAAAGATGATTTTCCGCTACCGGACAGACCTGTTATCACTACAAGTTTTTCCCTAGGGATAGATACATCAATATTTTTAAGGTTATGTACGCGGGCACCTTTTACTTCAATAAAATCATTAAATGAACTCATAAAATTGCAAAATTGCGAAGTTACGATTTTAGAAGTTAAATTTTTTATAAACTTTAATTAGACTTATTAAAATAGCTTCAATACTAAGGTTATGATTCTATTTTCTATTCCGTTAAATATAATTCAAAATTTATTATTGGGCACTTTTTTGTTCACTTGACATGACTACAGATAATTCTTCAGATTCTATGGATTTATTATAATTCGCTTCAACCTCATTAAGAAAACCAAAGAACTTTCCTCCATGCTTTTTTTTAAGAATGACGTAAATATGGCCGTCACCTTTATCCTCAATATCTTTAATAATAACTTTAGTGCCATAAACATTTTTATAATTTGCTAATTTCCCTCTTTTAACGAGAAAATTTAGTTTAGGAAAATCTATGTGATTATAGCTCACTCCATTTGGGGGATTTATGACTAATTCATCTCCAATTTCGGGTTTGTCCTGTGCGTTGGTTAAAAGGCAAAGGCCTAAAAAAAATATTGTGATAGTTAAACTTTTCATAAGGGAGGTAACATATTAAACAAAATTAGCAGCAAATATAATTTTTTATTACTTGTTTGTCAATTGTTTTCCTGGTATTTTGAATGTTTTTAAATACGTTTTAATGATAAATTTTTGTAAAGTTTTATTTCATTTCTGCCTTTTCGGTTTCTCTCAAGATAAGTTCAATGTTTAGAAAAGTTGTATTTCAATTTTATATATTTATTTTTGATAATATTTTTATTTAACCATTAACAGATTCCCTCTTTCGAGGGAATAATAATATTATGAAATTATTAGGAATAGGATCAAGGATTAATCATCCAGAATATGGGAAAGGTGTGGTAACCAATGTGACTACACAGCATTATTGGGTGACTTTTATAGAAAAGGGATTAGAAACCATAGATATAGACAGTGAATTTGAAATTATAGAGGCTGCTGATGGCGATGTGGACACTGTTAGCTTTTTTGATGTTGAGAGCAGTTTGGTGGATATTTTAAAAAAATGGAGCGATGCCAGTGAGGTGGTGCCTATTGCCGATAAATACAAAGGAGGTACGTTGATTTTAAAGCCAGCAGATGAGGGGTTAAAACCTTACGAATTACCAATTGACACCTTTTTTCATAAAATAACGATGGTTAGGGATAGGTTGCGAGTTATGGAGCAACGTATAAACTCCAGTAATCTAGACGAACAGGGTAAAATAGATTTACAGCAATATATTACCAGAATTTATGGTAGTCTAACGAGTTTTAATGTATTGTTTAAATCTAAGAGTCATCATTTTGTAGGACAGCGGGGTAAATAGTTTAGTCTTAGTACTCAGTATTCAGTGTTCAGTACTCAGTGTTCAGTACTCAGTCGCAGTACTAGTCTTATCTGTGTAGTATTAAATAAAAGTAAAAAAATCATACATCTGCTAGAAAAGCTTACTGAGTACTGAGTACTGCGATTAAATCATTTGGTTCCCTTGATATTGTTTATTTCTAGACCTATAACAAGTAATTTGTGAAACGTCGGTAATTGAGCGCCACTTTCTGTAGTGGTCCAGTTGCTCCATGAGGCTTCTAGACCATCAATGGGGAGTACAGATACCCACATTTTAAAAGCTGTAGGCTTGCCTGATTCGTCAAACAACCATAAGTAAGAATCCCCTGGGGTGGATCCTCCTGAGATATAGGTCACTAAAAGTGCTTTATCGCCATTTTCAAGTGTTACAAGCCGACGCTCGGTGTCTTTGTCAAAAACTTTATAAGGAGCTATTAGCCAAAAGGAGTCGTTATTAAAATAATTTAAAGCTTTTTCTTTTAATTCTTCAGCCATATCATTTTCCACTTTAAAGCTGTGTACATAAGCTTTACTTTGGGTATGGTCATTTAAATCCAGATCTACTTTAAATTCTTTCCAGTAAACTTCGCAGATGTTATTTGCCTTATCCCATTTATAATGATGTCTTTTCTTATAGGTCCATTCAATATGATTGGTGTTTTTAAAGGCATTATAATCCAGGGCTTTAAGCATATTGTAAGCTAGGGCATCTGCTTCTTCACCTTGAATGCCATTAGGTAGGTCCTCGTTGTATTTAAAAAATAAAAAACCAAAGAACAATAAGCTGGGTAGTGTTAAAAATATAACGACTCCAGATATTATCTTAAAAATTTTTTTTGATTTTTTTGTCATAAAACCTTTATGATTATTTTTTTTAAAACAGGACTAAATTATTAAATACTATTGTTTTAGGGAAAGGAAAACCTTAAAAACCGATGGCTGTATCATCCCCTCGATAATCTGCACCTCCCTCTAACAATTCGTCATCTAAAACAAGTATTCCATCGACCTTGCCTATTACTGGTGAATCTTTTTCGTTTATGGAATACCCTAACTTTTCGAGCTGAAAGATCAAGGTGTCATTAAAAGAATTTGGTTCCATTCTAATTTCGTCTGGAAGCCATTGGTGATGGAAGCGCGGTGCGTTTACTGCTTCCTGCATGGTCATATTATACTCATGTACATTAAGAATCGTTTGTAAAACAGATGTTATAATGGTAGAGCCGCCGGGAGTACCGAGAGACATAAATAATTTGTTGTTTTTTTCAACTATTGTGGGTGTCATGGAGCTCAACATCCGTTTTTCCGGAACGATACTGTTGGCAACTGCTCCTATAAGCCCGAACATATTTGGAACACCGGGTTTGCTGCTAAAGTCGTCCATTTCATTGTTTAAAAAGAACCCCAAATCTGAACAGTATAGTTTTGAACCGTAGGCGCCATTAATGGTTGTCGTTACAGATACGGCATTACCAAATGGATCGACGATAGAGTAGTGCGTGGTTTCATCGCTTTCAATGACTTGAACATCGCCGTGTGAAACATGGCCGGATAGTGTTGCCTTTTCAAAAGAAAAGGTATGCATTCTATCATTTAAATAGGATTTGCTTATTAGTGTATCACCTGGGATATTAACAAAATCGGGATCTCCTAAATAAAAACTTCTATCTGCATAGGCACGGCGTTCTGCTTCTGTTATTACTTGAATGGATTTCACCGAATTATGACCAAATTTATCTAAATCATAGGGTTCGATCATGGTCATTATTTGCGCTAAACAAATACCTCCGCTAGATGGTGGAGGCATGGAAATTATTTTTAGATCATCGTACATAAATGTAGTAGGTTGGCGCCATTTAACGTTATATTTTGCTAAATCTTCTTCAGTTAAAATGCCGCCATTTTCTTGAATAAACTTGACCAGTCGTTTAGCCGTCTCACCTTTATAAAATTCGTCTTTTCCGTGTTGTAAAATGCGTTCCAATGTTTTTGCTAATGCATGATATTTTATGGTATCACCAGCTTTCCACACTTTGCTAAACAGTATGGAATCCTTATTGGCTTTTAAGAAAAGAGGCTGGTATCTTTTTATTTTAGTTTCTTGTTTCTTGGTTATTATTACCCCTTTATATGCCAGATCAATAGATGGTTTTATAATATCCTCTATAGGTAAGCTACCAAATTTTTCATGAACGGCAAAGAGACCCGCTACAGACCCTGGTACACCAACAGCCATAGCCCCTAATGTGCTTTTTTCGGGTATAACGTCTCCTTTTTCATCTAAATACATATCCCTTGTAGCTGTTAATGGTGCTTTTTCCCTATAATCTAAGGCGCCAATTTCACCATTTGATTTTCGGTAAACCATAAAGCCGCCCCCGCCTATGTTACCCGCATAAGGGTAAGCAACTGCTAAACCCAATTGCATAGCAGCCATGGCATCAAAGGCATTGCCTCCTTTTTTAAGGATGTCACTACCAATTTTTGAGGCTTCGGCTCGAGCAGAAACGACCATGGCGTTTTTGGTTATGAGACCTGTTTTTCTAGGCTCGACGGTTTTTTTACATGAGAAACAAATGGTAAATAATAAGATCGCGTATCGTAGTCGTTTCATAATTTATATATCAGGTTAAAAGTTAAGTCCCTGCAATTTATTATAGTTACTTTAGTTTATATACATTTTATTTTTTTAGCTGGAAGTTTGAAACACAAAGTTGTTTTCAAAAAAGGGCGTGTTCTCCCAACTCCCAACTCCCAACTCCCAACTTCCAACTTCAATCTTCAATCTTCAATCTTCAATCTTCCATCTTCCATCTTCCATCTTCAACCTTCCATCTTCAATCTTCAATCTTCAATCTTCCAACTTCCAACTTCCAACTTCCAACTTCCATCTTCAATCTTCAATCTTCCATCTTCAATCTTCAATCTTCAATCTTCCATCTTCAATCTTCCATCTTCCATCTTCAATCTTCCATCTTCCATCTTCAATCTTCAATCTTCAATCTTCCAACTCCCAACTTCCAACTTCTAACTTCAATCTTCAATCTTCAATCTTCAATCTTCAATCTTCAATCTTCCAACTTCCAACTTCCATCTTCTAGCCAATATTCATCCTCATAATCGAATTTTATTCGAGATTTAACCTATGAATTTCCAATGTATAGTGATTTAGTTTTTAAACCGCTTCTTTATTCAATTCTTTAAGTTTTAGCTTGGAAAAGGTAATTAATTCATTAAAGAATACTGTAAATTCATTTTCAAATTCTTTATAGAAGGCTTCCAGTTCAACAATAGCCTCATTCATCCCGGATCGATTTTTAGTCCTTCTATTCATACCGTCCAAGACCCTGGAGATACCGCCGATAGAAGCATAACTTAAAAGCCAATTATCTGCTATCATATATGGCATCATTTTTTGGACCCGCAAGGGTAGTATGCTGTAATGCTCTTCCAAAGAGTCGTAAAAAGCATTTACATATTTTTCTAAAGATATGGTGCTATATTGATTCCAGTTTTTAGCAAGAAAATGATCGTAAAGAATATCTACGATGATCCCGGAATAATGGCCATATTTCTTGTGCAACCTTTTTGTGCTTAGTCTAACCGTTTTATGAGCATCTGTATAGGTGTCTATATTTCGATGTAATAAAATACCTGTTTGAATGTTTTTTGGATATTTTTTATAATCTTTTCCTTTAATGCCATCTGCAATAAAATTACCAATGGTTACTAAATCATTTTCTCCTGAAAGATAAATATGTGCTAAGTAGTTCATTTGTGAAATTTACGAATTCCGTTTTAAGAATTCCCATTTTGGAATTGTATATTTGCTTTTTTAATTTCAAAATAATAACATGACACTTATAAAATCAATTTCAGGAATTAGAGGCACTATAGGCGGACAGGTAGGCGAAAATCTAACACCTATTGACGCTGTGAAATTTGCTGCTGCCTATGGCACTTGGCTAAAACAGAATAGGGAAAAAGAAAATTATCGTGTGGTTGTTGGTAGGGATGCCCGTATTTCTGGGAAAATGATTCAGAATCTAGTGATGCATACCTTAGTGGGTATGGGAATTCATGTGATTGATCTAGGATTGTCTACAACCCCAACAGTTGAAGTAGCTGTACCTATGGAGCATGCAGATGGAGGCATTATATTAACAGCAAGTCATAATCCAAAACAATGGAATGCTTTAAAATTATTAAATGAAAAAGGGGAATTTCTAGATGCTGTAGAAGGTGCGAAAATTTTAGATATCGCAGAAAGTGACAGTATGAGCTTTGCTGATGTTGATAGTCTGGGAAAAATAACAAAAAACAAAGCATATATAGATTTACATATTATAGAGGTTTTAGATTTACCATTGGTGACCGTAAAAGCTATTGAACAAGCACGTTTTAGGGTGGTGGTAGATGGTGTGAACTCAACAGGGGGTATTGCTATTCCGTTGCTTTTAGAGCGTTTAGGTGTAGATGTTATAAAATTATACTGTGAACCAAATGGACAATTTCCGCATAACCCAGAACCTTTAAAGGAACATTTAACGGATTTGTCTGCTGAAGTAAAGAAACATAAAGCAGATTTTGGTATTGTTGTAGACCCAGATGTGGATCGTTTAGCTTTTATGGATGAAAATGGGGAGATGTTTGGAGAAGAATATACCCTAGTGGCCTGTGCAGATTACGTACTGAGCAGAACCCCCGGAAATACTGTTAGCAATATGAGTTCTACCAGAGCGTTAAGGGATATTACCGAAAAACATGGAGGTACTTATGAAGCGAGCGCAGTAGGTGAGGTGAATGTTGTTAGCCTTATGAAAAAAAATAAGGTTGTTATAGGTGGAGAAGGCAATGGAGGGATTATTTACCCAGAATCCCACTATGGTCGTGATGCATTGGTTGGGGTTGCTTTGTTTTTAAGTTTATTAGCTGATAAAAACATAAGTGTTAGTGAGCTTAGAAAAACATACCCTAACTACTTTATGAGTAAGAAGAAGATTCAATTAACTCCAGAGTTAGATGTTGACGGGATTTTAAAAGCCATAGAGGATCGTTATAAAAATGAACAGTTAACCACTATTGATGGCGTTAAAATAGATTTTTCTGAAAGTTGGGTGCATCTTCGTAAAAGTAATACAGAACCTATTATTAGAATTTATACCGAGGCAAAATCGCAAGAAGAAGCCAACACTTTGGCAGATAAGTTTATTGAGGAGATAGGAGCTATTGCGAATGCAGAAGTTTAACTTGTTTTAATAGTAACACTTCGTTATAAAGTTTACAGGCGCAAAACTAGTTTTTTAATTCGTAAAGAATTTCCCGAAGCTAAGTTTTGAGGCCATGTCATTTAGTCCTCTTTTTTGGTGTTTATGTTAATAAACATTAGGAAAGATTGTTTGACATACGCTGTTTTTTCTTTCGCCTAAAATCATATTTGCTTTCTTGGCTTATAATTTTACTTTAAGATAGTTTATTATGCCAATTATGAATTAAAATGAGCTACAGAAAGCGACATTGCTTATTTGTTTTAGCCAGCTGCGAGTTATTTGCATTGCCTAAGCTATGGAAATGATGAGTAAAGAGAAAAAACGAATTAATGAATGAGTTTGAATAGCGTATTTTAATTCATAATTGGTATTAAAGATTCATAAAAGAAAACGCTTAGGCTATCTTGTCCTTATGTTTCCAGCGTTTATGCGTCCAGAAATAATACTCGGGAGCTTCATGGATTTGCTTCTCTACTTCTTTAAGGAATAGATTGGTCAATTCATAATCCTTATGTTTATTAGGATCCTCTGCAAGGGTTATAACTTCTGCCTCATAAAACCCTCGTTTTACTTTGGTTACTTTTAAATAAGCAGTGGACAAATCTAACTTTTTTGCTAAACGTTCTGCGCCAGTGAAACATGGCACTTTAATTCCCATAAAATGATTCCAATATATATCTTTGCTTAGCCTGGGAGATTGATCGCTTAAGAACCCTGTAATACTTTTAATGCCCTTGGACTCATTTTGGTTTATAATGTTTATCGTCTCTTTGGTGCTAATTAATGTCGTGTTGAATTTGGAACGAATGCCCCTTATCAACTTGTCAAAATGTTTATTTGCTAGCTTTTTATAAACCGCCAACCCTTTAAAATTTATATAATTTTGAAGCACTATAGACCACTCCCAACTGGCATAATGTCCAAATATTAAAATAACACTTTTATCTAAAGATTCTAAACGTTTAAGCTCTTCTGGGTTGGTGATTTTAAAACGTTTTTTTAGCTCTTTTTTAGATATGGACATGGTTTTTGCCATTTCTAAAAACATATCACATAAATGCCTGTAGAATTTTTTTCTAATAGTGGCAATTTCCTTTTCTGTTTTGTTAGGAAAAACAAGTCTTAAATTATTGTTGACCACCTTTTTTCTGTAGCCTATAATATAATAAAGTAATAGGTAAAGACCATCTGAAACTATATACAATAACCTGAAGGGAAGTTTGGATATAGACCATAAAAATGGATAAACAATAATATAAGTTAGAAATTGCATTAAATAATTTTAGATTTGTAGCGACAAATATATGTTAAATAGATTTTAAACGTTTACACTACATGGGCAAATTAGACTTAATTACCATAATTATAATAGCTGCTAATGTTATCATATCCTATAAAGGTTTTGGTGATTATAGCTTTTTCGATAAGTATAAATTTCATATAGGGGGCATTCAAAGAGGCGAACAGATTAGAATGTTTACCTCTGGATTTTTACATGCAGATACACAACATTTATTGTTTAATATGCTTACCCTGTATTTTTTTGCGGGGGTTGTTATTACGCTTTTAAGTCCGCTTTATTTTCTCTTAATTTATATAGGCAGTCTATTATTTGGTAGTCTGTTATCGTTCTATTTCCACAAAAGGGAGTATCATTACAGTGCCGTTGGAGCGAGTGGTGCTGTTACTGGGATTTTATATGCCGCTATTTTATTGAGACCGGGAATGAATTTGTATCTGTTTTTTATTCCAGTACCTATCCCAGCATATATTTTTGGGATTGGGTATTTATTATATTCTATCTACGGGATGAAAAACAGAGTAGGGAATATTGGACATGATGCTCATTTTGGAGGTGCTATTGGCGGTTACCTTATTACTTTGATCTTGTCGCCCGGGTTGTTTAAAACCAATTTACTTATGATCGGTTTATTGGCAATACCTATTGTCTTGCTATTTGTTTTAAAGAAAATGGGGAAGGTGTAAGTATTTAAAATATACTTCTACTAATTTTAAAGCTTTAAAATAATATATGGCATAGCTATTGAATTTATAGAAATGATGTATAGCGCTATTAATATTTAAATACCTGATATTCATCAATTTAATTTTTTAAAAAATAAACATAAAAAATATTCAATATTGTTTTAATGACATATTGACCTAAAAGTATATATGAAGAAATCTAATTTTATAGCCTTTGACAGTTTGTCATTACAGGAATTTGATGAAAACTCAGAATTAATTCCATTAATGACACCAGAAGATGAAGAAGCTATCAATAGTGAGGAGTTGCCAGAAACACTGCCTATTTTATCATTGAAAAATACGGTACTGTTTCCAGGAGTGGTTATTCCCATTACAGCAGGTAGGGACAAATCCATTAAACTAATAAATGACGCTAATAAAGGCGGGAAAGTTATTGGTGTAGTCTCTCAAAAAGATGAGACTGTAGAAAACCCAACAGCGAAAGATATCAATGAAACAGGTACCGTGGCAAGAATACTACGTGTTTTAAAAATGCCGGATGGTAACGTAACAGTTATTATCCAAGGCAAAAAACGTTTTAAAGTGGCAGAAGTTCTTACTGAAGAACCCTATATGAATGCGACTATTAGAGACTTGGCAGAGGCAAAGCCCGCAGATAACAATAAAGAGTTTTCCGCCATTATAGACTCTATAAAAGACTTGGCGTTGGAAATTATCAAGGAGAACCCAAACATTCCAAGTGAGGCATCTTTCGCCATTAAAAATATAGAAAGCAATTCATTTCTGATAAACTTCGTGTCTTCTAACATGAATCTTTCGGTCGCAGAAAAGCAGGCGCTTTTAGAAATGAACGATCTTAAAAAGCGTGCTTTGGCCACGCTTAAGTTTATGAATGTTGAATTTCAAAAATTAGAACTTAAGAATGATATTCAGTCTAAAGTTCAAATGGATATGAGTCAGCAACAACGTGAGTACTTCCTGCACCAACAAATGAAAACCATTCAAGAAGAGTTGGGAGGCGTAAGTCATGATGAAGAGCTCGAAGAAATGAAATTGCGTGCTAGTGAAAAGCAATGGGATGAGAAAGTGGCCAAGCATTTTGATAAAGAAATATCCAAAATGCAGCGCATGAATCCACAAGTAGCAGAATACTCTATTCAACGTAATTATTTAGAGTTGTTTTTAGATTTGCCTTGGAACGAATTTAGTAAGGACAAATTTGATTTAAAACGTGCTAGAAAGGTTCTGGATAGAGATCATTTTGGATTGGAAGACGTTAAGCGTAGAATCATAGAATATCTTGCGGTACTGAAGTTGCGCAACGATATGAAATCACCTATTTTATGTTTGTACGGACCTCCTGGAGTTGGTAAAACATCGCTAGGTAAATCTATAGCAGAAGCTTTAGGTAGGGAATATGTACGTATTTCACTGGGGGGTTTACGTGATGAAGCAGAAATTAGAGGGCATCGTAAAACCTATATTGGAGCTATGCCTGGGCGTATCATCCAAAGTCTAAAGAAAGCAGGCACGTCTAATCCTGTTTTTGTTTTAGATGAAATAGATAAACTATCCAATTCTCATCAAGGTGATCCGTCATCAGCTATGTTAGAAGTTTTGGATCCTGAGCAGAATAGTGAGTTCTATGATAATTTCCTAGAAATGGGATACGATCTTTCTAAAGTGATGTTTATAGCAACCTCTAATAGTTTATCTACTATTCAACCAGCATTACATGACCGTATGGAGATTATTAATGTCACTGGATATACTATTGAAGAAAAAGTTGAAATAGCTAAACGTCATCTATTGCCCAAACAATTAGAAGAACATGGTTTGTCTACAGACCACTTAAAGATTGGTAAAGCGCAATTAGAGAAGATCGTAGAAGGTTATACACGTGAATCTGGTGTTCGTGGCTTAGAAAAGCAAATTGCAAAAATGGTACGCTATGCTGCCAAAAATATTGCCATGGAAGAAGATTATAATATTAAGGTTTCTAATGAAGATGTCGTTGAAGTTTTAGGAGGCCCTAAATTAGAACGCGATAAATATGAAAATAATAATGTGGCCGGTGTCGTGACTGGATTAGCTTGGACACGCGTTGGTGGCGACATCCTGTTTATTGAATCTATTTTATCAAAAGGGAAAGGCACACTTTCTATTACAGGTAACTTAGGTAAAGTGATGAAAGAATCTGCTACCATTGCTATGGAATATATCAAATCCAATGCAGATAATTTTGGAATAGACGCGACTGTTTTTGACAAATATAATGTGCATATTCACGTACCAGAAGGTGCCACACCAAAAGATGGACCAAGTGCGGGTGTAACCATGCTAACATCATTAGTTTCGCTATTTACACAAAAGAAAGTAAAGAAAAGTTTAGCGATGACAGGAGAAATTACACTTCGTGGAAAAGTGCTTCCTGTTGGAGGGATTAAAGAAAAGATATTAGCCGCAAAACGCGCACGCATAAAAGAGATTTTGTTGTGTGAAGAGAATAGACGCGATATAGAGGAAATTAAAGCAGATTATTTAAAAGGGCTCACATTCCATTATGTAACGGACATGAGCGATGTTATTAAAATAGCGCTTACAGACCAAAAAGTCAAGAATGCCAAAAAGTTTTAAAATCAAATAAAAAAACTGTCTAAAAGATAAATTTAATGTTATATTGAGCTTGTTGAAATATTTTTAATTTAATAGTAATCAGTAAGTTAAATGTTTATTTCGACAAAGTCTGTGCTTAGCACAGGCGAAGTGCTCAACCAGACAAATTAAATGATATAGGTCTTTTAGACAGTTTCTTTTTTTATGGGAACTTGTACTGGTTTTGCGTTTTGATGAATTCATTACAAAATAAAAGATACTTGCTATCGTTTTAAGATAGATTTACTTACTTTGTGTCTCACAATATGCTAAAGAAAATTATCGCTTTTTTCTGTTTTTCTCTCAGTGTTCCGGCTATGGCTCAAGTTGGAGGAGAAACGACCTATCAATTTCTTAATTTGATATCGTCGCCTCGTCAGGCTGCATTAGGAGGTAAGGTGTTGACCAATGTTGACTATGATGTCACCCAGGGGCTTTTCAATCCTGCAACTATAAATGTTGAAATGGATAATCAGCTGGCAGTAAATTACACAAGTTATTTAGGAGATATTGGTTATGGTACTGCTTCTTATGCATATACTGTAGACAGGCGAACACAAACATTTCATGCTGGTGTTACTTATATTAACTACGGTTCATTTGACGGGTATGATGAAAGTGGTAATAGTACAGGCACATTTACAGGTAATGAAGCTGCTCTTTCTATGGGGTATGCGCTTCAAATTGGCTATTCTGATTTTTATTTTGGGACCAATGTTAAGCTTATTACATCAAAATTAGAGCAATATAATTCGCTCGGTGTGGCCGTAGATCTAGGCTTGTTGTATATTAATGAAGCATTGGATTTTAATGCCGCGATAGCCATTAGGAACATAGGGACCCAAATCACAACATATGCCGGACTTAATGAACGTCTTCCGTTTGAAGTTGATTTTGGAATGTCCCAACGGTTGGAAAATGTGCCAATTCGTTGGCATGTTACTTTTGAAAATCTTCAGAACTGGCCAATAGCTAGACCAAACCCCGCTCAGTCTGTTAGTGATTTAGGAGGAAACCAAACGAATGAAAAGATTGGTTTTTTGGGCCAAATAATAAGGCATACCATCATTGGTGCTGAGATATTTCCCGAAGGCGGTTTTAATATACGGCTAGGTTATAATTTTCGTAGAGGTGAAGAATTACGAATTGTAGATCAGCGTAACTTCTCAGGGTTATCTGCAGGGATTTCAATTAAAATGAATAAGATGCGTTTTAGTTATACGCATGCAAAATATACAAGTGCCGCAAATTCAAACTTTTTTGGTTTGCAAATAGATTTACGATAAATAGTACTTAAAGTTATAAGTGTCTAAAGTTATGAGTACTTAAGGTAAATTCAATTCAAGTTATTAGTTTTCCACTTTAGGCACTTCAAACTGGTTTACGAGAATTAGTACTTAAAGTTGCAAGTATTTAAAGTTATAAGTACTTAAGGTAAATTCAATTCAAGTTATTTGTTTTTCACTTTAGACACTTTAGACACTTTAGACACTTTAGACACTTTAGACACTTTAGGCACTTTAAGTACTTTAGGCACTTTAAGTATTTTAGGCACTTCAAACTGGTTTACGAGAATTAGTACTTAAAGTTATAAGTGTCTAAAGTTATAAGTACTTAAGGTAAATTCAATTCAAGTTATTTGTTTTTCACTTTAGACACTTTAGACACTTTAGACACTTTAGACACTTTAGACACTTTAGACACTTTAGGCACTTTAAGTACTTTAGGCACTTCAAACTGGTTTACGAGAATTAGTACTTAAAGTTGCAAGTATTTAAAGTTATAAGTACTTAAGGTAAATTCAATTCAAGTTATTTGTTTTTCACTTTAGACACTTTAGACACTTTAGACACTTTAGGCACTTTAGGCACTTTAAGTACTTTAGGCACTTCAAACTGGTTTACGAGAATTAGTACCTAAAGTTGCAAGTATTTAAAGTTATAAGTACTTAAGGTAAATTCAATTCAAGTTATTAGTTTTCCACTTTAGACACTTTAGACACTTTAGACACTTTAGACACTTTAGACACTTTAAGTACTTTAGGCACTTCAAACTTAAATTTAATTTAGGTTATTTGTTTTTCACTTTAGGCATTTTAAGTATTTTAGGCACTTCAAACTTAAAAAATGAACAAAATTACTATAGCTATAGACGGATTTTCTTCAACGGGAAAGAGTACTGTAGCCAAACAACTTGCTAAACATTTAGGTTATGTATATGTCGATACTGGTGCTATGTACAGAGCTGTTACATTTTATGCCATGGAAAACGGGCTTATTGGCGATAAAGACTTTAATGTTGAAGCGCTTATTTATAAGTTACCCAATATAGAAATAAGCTTTAAGTTTAATGAAACTCTTGGTTTTGCCGAGGTGTATTTAAATGGAATTAATATTGAGAAAAAAATAAGAACGTTAGAGGTGTCGGGTTTTGTTAGTAAAGTGGCAGCTGTTTCCGAGGTAAGGCAAAAATTGGTTGAGCAACAGCAGGAGATGGGAAAAAATATGGGAGTCGTTATGGATGGAAGAGATATAGGTACCGTGGTTTTTCCTAAAGCAGACCTTAAGTTGTTTATGACGGCTTCTACAGAAACCAGGGCAAAGAGACGTTATGATGAACTTATTGAAAGAGGCGACCAAGTTAAATATGTAGACGTTTTAAAAAATGTTGAAGAACGGGATTATTTAGATTCCAATAGGAAAGACTCTCCGCTCGTTAAAGCTAAAGATGCTATTGAAATTGATAATTCAAACTTGACATTGCAGCAGCAATTCGATAAAATTTTGCAATTAGTAAATAAGACCTTAGAAGATTGCTAATAAAAAAAAGCAAGTGTTTATGAATGGTCTCGATATACAGCTGCTTTTTATACTAGTTATACTTTGAATTTACACAAAAAGAAAATGATGGTTTTTTGTGATAGATGAGGCATAAAAATTAAACATAGCCTTCACTCTGTTTTATTTTTATAACGAAATGTAGTGCAAAAAGACACATTTTATTGGGTAAATTCAAGGTGTAAATGGTATTTTGGTCCATACTTATAGCGTGGGAGAAATTGAGAAGCAATGTAGTCAAAACAAATAGTTTAACCACCTTTGTGGCAGGCTAATCCCGCCGAAAAGCGGGATCTTTGGTTTGATTTCTTTTATTTTTAGATTTATCTGCCTTTTACGGATTTGGAATAATTAATTCCTGGTCTGGATGAATTAAATCAGGATTCTTTAATATATCAGAGTTTGCTTTAAAAATATCTTGGTATTTTGAAGCCTTACCATAATATTGAAGCGCTATTTTTCCTAGTGTTTCTCCACTTTTTACAGTATGTCTATGATAAACACTTTCATCGGCCACTTTAATATCTGCCATAATATCACTTGGGTTTTCGCCTCCAATTTCTTTTATTTTATCCCAAAGTATGTTTTTTTCGTATTGGGTTTTGGCGGTCCCCCAAACTTTTAAAGTCCCATTTTCTTCTTTTACATCACCGTTTTGAATGTTGAGTTCCTGTCCTAAATCTAGTACTGGCTGGTATTTCGATTTTATTGTCATAGTCATAAAATTTTAAGTTAATACATGTCTTACAATATAGGAATTTTTAGTCAAAAATTCATTTCAAAAGATTAAATTTTATTGCTAAAAAAGGAGGCATGTTAATCTTTATAATTATGGTTTATAGTGACATATATGACTATTATTTTCATATCTCTTTAGGTAATTAAGTTAATAATGTTTATTTTTGCGCTCCTTTTAGCGGATTTTGAAAGATAAAAGGAATGAAACTATAATGAAATTAACACTTCTGTGTGTTTTCCGCTTAACATCTTCCAAAACATACAGAATACAAAAACGTCGTGTAATTAGGTTTCGGCAAAAGCGATATTTAATAACACTTCACAATTTTTTAAATGGCTGAAAAAGCAAAAAAAGCTGAAGTTGAAGTAACAGAGGCTCCAGAAGTAGAGGCTCCAGTAGTATCTGAGGCTAAAGCAAATCCAGAAAAATTCTTAAAAGAGTTCAATTGGCACAATTATCAGGAAGGTATTGATGAGGTTGATGACAAACAACTTAAAGAATTTGAAAAATTAGTAGCAGAAAATTTCGTTGACACTCTTAACGATGAAGTTGTTGAAGGTACAGTAGTTCACATTTCTGATAGAGATGCGATTATTGATATCAATGCAAAATCTGAAGGTGTTATTTCTTTAAACGAGTTCCGTTACAATCCTAACTTAGCAGTTGGTGATAAAGTAGAGGTATTGATCGATGTTCGTGAAGATGCAACAGGTCAATTGGTACTATCTCACAGAAAAGCACGTGTTATTAAAGCATGGGATCGTGTTAATGCGGCTCATGACACAGGTGAAATCGTTAATGGTTTTGTTAAATGTAGAACAAAAGGAGGTATGATTGTAGATGTTTTCGGAATTGAAGCATTCTTACCAGGTTCTCAAATTGATGTAAAACCAATTAGGGATTACGACCAGTACGTAAATAAAACTATGGAATTTAAAGTTGTTAAAATCAACCACGAATTCAAAAACGTAGTAGTATCCCATAAAGCTCTTATTGAAGCTGATATTGAAATACAGAAAAAAGAAATTATTGGTCAATTAGAAAAAGGTCAAGTATTAGAAGGTGTTGTTAAAAACATTACTTCATACGGTGTATTTATCGATCTTGGCGGTGTAGATGGTTTAGTTCATATCACAGATTTATCTTGGTCTAGAATTAATCATCCAAATGAAATTGTAGAATTGGACCAAAAACTTAATGTTGTAATACTTGATTTTGATGAAAACAAATCAAGAATCCAATTAGGATTAAAACAATTAAGCAAACATCCATGGGAAGCGCTTGCAGAAGAGGTGAAGGTAGGCGATAAAGTAAAAGGTAAAGTCGTTGTTATTGCAGATTACGGTGCATTTATTGAAGTAGCTGATGGCGTTGAAGGATTAATTCACGTATCTGAAATGTCATGGTCTACACATTTACGTTCAGCCCAAGATTTCGTTTCCGTTGGTGATGAGGTTGAAGCTGTTATCTTAACTCTTGATAGAGAAGATCGTAAAATGTCTCTTGGTATTAAGCAATTAACTCCAGATCCATGGACGGATATTACTGGTAAATACCCGTTAGGTTCTAAGCACACAGGTGTTGTTCGTAACTTTACAAACTTTGGTGTATTTGTTGAACTAGAAGAAGGTATCGACGGATTGATTTATATTTCGGACCTATCTTGGACTAAGAAAATTAAACATCCATCCGAGTTCTGTGCAGTAGGAGATAAGTTGGAAGTTATCGTATTGGAGTTAGATGTTGAAGGACGTAAATTGAGTTTAGGTCATAAACAAACAACAGATAACCCTTGGGATAAATATGAAACAGAATTCGCTTTAGAAACTGTTCATAATGCGACTATTGCAGAAATAGTTGATAAAGGTGCGACTGTTGAGTTTAATGAAGACATCGTTGCATTTGTGCCTTCTCGTCATCTTGAAAAAGAAGATGGAAGTAAACTTAAGAAAGGCGAAGCTGCAGAATTCAAGATCATAGAATTTAATAAAGAGTTTAAACGTGTTGTAGCGTCTCACACAGCTGTATTTAAAGCTGAAGAGGTTGCTAACGTTAAAGCGGCAGTTAAGAAAGCAGCTAGTGCAGCAGCAGAAGCAAAACCAACTTTAGGTGATGCCAATGATGCTTTACAAGCTCTTAAAGATAAAATGGACGGAAAAGCATAATTGAAAAATTAATTTTTCATTTCCGTGAAAATGGAAATCCATTATAGAATTAAAGCCTTCAAGAGATTGAAGGCTTTTTTGTTTTGGAATATATCGCTCTAAAAAAATGGTATAAAACAAAAAACAGTAATTAGTTTGAAAAGAAACCATAACCTCTGGATTGTATTTTTTTAGAAATAGACTTTAACTCAATGACTTTAAGTATGCCTACCAATAAAAAAATGGTCATAGCTATATATGTATTTAAAAAAACTAAGTATAAACCAATAATATAAGTAAGCACACAGATAAAGTCTATAGAATTTCCGCTTAAGTAGCTTCCTACTTGAGAAGTTTTTCCATGAATTTTAACAATAGAACTTCTTAATAATAGAAATGACAACTGACTCATAAGAAGTACAAAACCATACAAAACAACAGGAATAATGTCAGAATGATGATTGCCATCTCCTATCCAATCTGTCGTAAACGGAATTACAGATAGCCAAAATAGTAAGTGTAAATTCGTCCATAAAATTTGACCATTTATTTTTTTTGCTATTTTAAATAACTGATGATGGCTAACCCAATAGATGCTTACGTATAAAAAACTTACCAAATAACTAATAAATGTAGGTAAGATTTCAAAAAGAGCTTCTATAGTGTATTCCTTAGGTGCTTCTAATTCTAAGACCATAATGGTGATGATAATTGCAAGTACACCATCACTAAAAGCCTCTAATCTCTCCGATGTCATGTCGTTTTTCATTATAAATATTCTAAACTTTTTTAGTGGGTCTTTATCTATTTATAATTAGTTGTTTAACCTTACGTATTCAAACTGCAGTTTCATTTTTTTTCCCGAGATTGTAGCATATAGTTTATCGTTGCTCTTCCAATATTTTATTTCGTTGGGAGAATCAGACTTCCTGTTAGGGTAGTTCAAAGCTTTGTTTTCGCAAATAAACTCTTGAGTGTTATAGCTCGTCATTTTAAATGAAGATGGTGTGGTTTCACCTTTTAATTCAATTTTAAAATTCCAATTATTATTTGATTTTACAAGCCTAAATTTTTCTTCGTATATAGTATCTCCTTTTTGGGTTGTATAACTTTTTTGGGTTGTATAGCTAAATCCTACATATTCAGTGTTACTTTTTTTATCCCAATTTTCAAATGTTTCTTTCCCAATTTCCTCATTACTCCTTTTCCACTTACCTAATAGCCAATCAAAATTATCCACTGTTTTAGTTGATTTAGTCGTGCTCTCATTTGTCTTTGATTTTTCATTTTTACCTTGATTACAAGAGATAACTAAAGTTCCGATAAGTAAAATAAATATTTTTTTCATGATTTTTGTTTTTGCTTCCAATGAATGTTAAAGCTATGTTTTTGAATATTATATGATTGTATTTTTATTGATTAGCCTAAAAACTCAACAGGTTTTCCTGTATGGAGCCAATAAAAAATAAATGATAGCTAGTGTATGTTTAGATACTAATACCAAATAAACTTTAAAATGAAGCTAATAATTCATTTCTATCGCGCACATATTTCATAATAAAACTATGTGCTCAGCTTGACTGGGTATAGAACCGTAGCTTAGGCTCAATGTCATTAAGTTAAGGAAATTTGTTCTTTATTTGTCACATTGAGTACTTCGACTACGCTCAGTATAAACTAAAAGTCGAAATGCTAATAAAAACTAGAACTCCAATAGGTCTTCGACTGCGCTCAGACTGACATTACGGCCTTAACTTAATAACATTGAGCTTAGGCTATGCTTAGATTTTATTATTCATCTGTGCATGCTATATTCTAAATTATTTTACCCTCATTTTAAAGTTTATTTGGTATAAGATTAACCAATGACATTTGTAAACAATGAAGCCATAGTTTTTCTATGTATGTTAAATAACCGAATCATGAGAAACCTAGTAGATATTAACCATATAAAAAGCTTTTAAATTATGATTTATTTGTTAACCCCAAAACCATAATAATAGCAATAATATTGGCAAGAATATCGTTACTTAAAGTTTCTCATTTTTCAGTTGATACTTTTTATTTATAATAATTTCTATCGTCTGGTGCTTCATTTAAAGTGAATTTATGCTGGTATTCGGGATCATATACATTCAATATAGTGTATGACCCAGAAGTTTTCCATGAACCTTCGTCCCAAGTACCATCATCATTAAATTGTTTTTCTATTTTTTGTGATTGAATTAAAACACGTCCCCAAAACAGCCATTTCCCATCTACATTATGTACAAAATAAACTCTTACCGGATCTATTTGAAAAATACGGGCACTAGGTTTGTCTTTAAACTCAAATACCATTCCTTCTACATCTTTTAATGTAACAGGGTTCTTTTGGTGCTTTTCTAAGTCGAAAATATGAGCTGGAAATCCTTGCTCAGTTGTTAATTGTAATGTGTCATTAATCTCTACGAAACTTCCCATTTTTTTGTTTTTAATTATTAATTAATTTTCCTCCAAACATTTTTACCAAATTTTCAAATCCATTCTTGTAAAATGGTGTTAAACCATCTTCAAATGAATAGAAACTTGAGGACCATTGTACTAAACAGCACTTATTCAACTCGGTTTCTATGACTTTAATCTGGGCATGATATTTTTGTGTAGTTTCACCCCATTCACCTTTATGCCATTTATATTTATAGCACATATTTTCATTATCCATAAAAACTAATTCTTCCCATGTTGGAGATTGATTGGGAAAAGTTAATTTTCTGCGAATGTCCCTTTCTTCTCCTTGTTCTTCTGGAACTTCACAAATTGGAATATCTGGATGCCATTGATCAATATTATAAAAGCCACCAACTATATGCCATATTTTAGCAGCAGAAGCATTTAGCTCACATACCACAACGACGCGCCAATTTTTATATTCGTTATTCATTTTGTTATAGATAATTTTCTTTTGTTTGAAATCTTAATTTTGATAATTCCTCGCTGCTATAAATATCTTATCTCGGACATTATCCATTTGTTAAAAGGAACGAACAGCTCTAACACGGCATTCATGGTTCTTAAGGTCTGTGAATATGTTGCCTTCCAAAAAGTATTGTGCCCAAGCGAAGTTAAGATCTAGTTCTGTAGAGCTCCAATAGAAGTCGCTAGCAAAATTACCAACTTCTTTATTTGGAGGTTTAGCGCCACGCCCAATATTTGAAAACATGAGACTTAATTCTTTTTTTGATGGTAAATACCAATCTGTAAAACCATTTAGATTTAGATTATAACAAAGCTCTGCGGCATAAGGTTTAACCCCTTGGCTCACAATAATCTTTGCTGTATTGGCTTTTCCCGAACCAACAATACTGTCATATGATTTAGTATTAGTGAAGGCTCCATAATGCCATTGACTTCCTGTGCTCTGATCTTCTGGAGCGCATACTAATCCATGTTGTCCAGTTGAATCCAAATAGAATATAATGCCTCCCAATGCTGGCACATTTTGACCAATGGTATATTTAGGTATATTTTTGCTTTGTGCAAAGGTGTTTATAGTTAGTAAAACCAAAAAAGCGATTAAAATATTTTGTTTTTGTTTCATGGTATCAATTTTTTAATGTTGAAATTTTATTGTTGGTTTATTTATATGATTATCATTGTTTAAAGAATTCTAAAACAAGGGCCATAATGTAAGCCTTCTTTGTCGGGGATTGGGATTTGCATAAGGGGTAGGGCGAATTGCTCTAATTTGAACATAACCTCAATCGCATTTACTAGAGCGGCTTGTCCTCTTCCATTTATGGCCCAGGCATCTTCTAAGAACTTCAACAAGTCTGTGTATACTTCATCAAAACTGTTTACTAAATGCCAGACTTCGGGCGAAACATCTTCTTTTTTATAACCACCTTCAGGGATTCTCGCAACATGATATAGTTCTGGTCGGGGCATGGGGTCTTTGAAGTAATATTTGTCTCCTTCCTGCACAATTTTCTTTTTGTAATAGACTTCCCAAAAACGATAAAAATGGGCTAAATTATCTATTCCAGTACTGGCAGGCGTTACATTTTCAGAACCTTCTCCTTGTTCTTTAATCATATCGATAGCTTTAGAAACACTTTGGGCATCTGCCATTACCCACCAAGATAAGGGACCTGCTAATTGGCGCTCTACATTCATTTTTGGTTGTAGCTCTTGAAATAATTCGTTAATACGGTCATATAATGCTCCTATCGTTGTATTGTGCTCGTAACTTTGATGGTGCTTAGTATCGCTAATCACCCCTTCTTTGTTACAAAGCCTTCCTATGGTTACAGGTTCTTTTGTTTCATAATCATATATTTTGGCAATTTCCTCTGGCAATTCTATCTCCATGAAATTCCTAAGTGAGCAATCATTTAATCCTTCTAAGTATAGAAAAAGATCTGGGTGTACACCACCTGGAAGCCCGGAAGGATACTTTAGTCTGTTTTTCGTGTTGTATATTCTAGGTTCTCCACCAATTCCAACAATCATATTACAGACCATTGCCATATGAAGCATTTCTTCCTGAAAAATATTACGAATTGATTTTGCTACTTCACATTTATTGTCCTTGATGGTCCACATGGCTTGTAGGTAAATGGGAATGGTTGCAAATTCTAATATGACAGCGCTATTTAATAATTCTTTTAAAACATGTAACTTGTCTTCATCTACATTACCTACAGATTTAGAATGTTGAATAAGCTCTTTTACATTATTTAATTTTGTGGCTTTCTCCTGAAAGGAATTTTTGAATTGTATCTCTTTTGTTGACATTTTTTGTTTTTGAATTAATTTTTGGTTGTTTGTTTATAAAGTGGTCTACTAATCTAAAAGCCATTGCCGTAAGTGTAAGTGTTGGGTTTACTGCGCTCCCTGTTGGAAAAGTAGCGTTGGAACATACATATAGATTATCGGTATGATGTACCTTCATAAATTTATCGGTCACACTGTTTTCTGGACTTGTGCCCATACGGGCAGTTCCTGTAGTATGGTGTCCGCCTGGTTTGTCTATACGAGAGGATGTTATTTCCAATCCCATTTTTTCAATAATCTGTTCCAATAATTTTAAGCGATCATTGGCATTTTTCATTTCTTGTTCTGTTCTACTAAAATGCACTGTTGTTTGTGGTAAACCAAAACGATCCTTTCCTGGTTTTGCTTCTAATCTATTATTGAACTTTCCTTTTTCTTCTAAAAAAGCCTGAATATTAACAGTCATCTCACCATATACCATGGCATCGATTTCTTCCCTGGTCTTTCCATCAATCATTAATTGAGCAATATCTACATTGGGTGTTGTACGGTTTTTAAACATAAAAATCTTCCCTTTTTTTTGATGTTCTTTAGTGTTGTAGCTATGCGACATTAGCGTTGGAAAATCATACTCTTGGAACCATCCATTGGGGTTTGACGGTGCTTTACCAACGACATTTAACATGGAGTGTGATACCACAAAACGTCCAACTAAATCATAATCGTTACCTATGCCGTCTTTCCAGAATTCATTTTTAGAGGCTCTTAATAATTTAGGAACGTTGTAAGCCCCTGAAGCTAAAATGACAGTGTTACCTATAACCGTATGTTGTTTGCCACTTAAATTATCTGTGTATGTTACAGATTCTATTTTAGATTTACTTGAAGTGTTTACTTGGTGTACTGGCGCGTTTATCCGAATTTCAAAATTAATGAACCGGGAGTCATTTTTTAAATCATCTAATACATATTGCGCATTGAATCGGCCTCCAATAGGGCAGTATTTACAGGTTCCTGTTGTCATACATTTTCGGTAACGAGCAATCGGCATTTTGCCAGATTTTATTTTTTTTGTGACACCAGGGTTTATATCGCCATCTTGATATACAACATCTAATTGTTCCCAGGCCTTGATCATTTCGCCATCTGCTGCAGTCCACTCGAAAGGTAGTGCTGGGTATGGTTTTGATCTAGGTACCCAGTTGGCACGGTCATCACCACAAACCGATAAAAATGACTCTGCGTCATTATAATATGTTTCTAAGTCTTCATAATTAATAGGCCAATCTGCACCTTCTCCCGTATTGGTAAAAAGGTTAAAGTCTTCTGGTCTAAAACGTAAGGACCAAGCTCCCCAGTGCATGGTAGAACCTCCGTACGCTTTTACACGAACACCATCGGTTTGATAGTCGATATTTCCCGTTGAATCGGCTTCAAATTTTTGATCGTATGTAAATGTATATGGTCTTTCCCCTCGGGTAATGTAATCCCACCAAAAACGTCTGTCTTTTGCTATAATTTCTGGCCCGGCTTCTAAAATTAAGATAGCAGTATCATGTTTATGTTCTAATAACCCTTTAGCAAGAGTTGCCGCTGCAACTCCTCCTCCAACTATAACATAGTCAAATTGATTTTTCATTCCTGGTCGTTTTTTAAATTAGTAGTATCTGGATCATAAGCACGTACTTTTGGAATACGATTGTAACGGGTTCCTCCCAAAAAACCATGATAATTCTTAGCTTGTTCTCCTCCGTACTTAGTACCCCAACTTTTAAACCCTCCAGCTGTGACTTGCATTCGGATAAACTCGTTAACAACATATATTTTACAATGTGCTAATCGAGTAGTTGGTGGCGCACTGTTATCTACACCGCTCTCAAAAAACAACTTTTTAAAAGCCTCTTCTTTACCATACAAGTCATATAATTCATTTAAAACATAAATAGCGTTAACATATTCACCTGAATAATTCGGGGCGTTTTCGGTTTTTGCTTTTATCATTTCGTACCAGGAACTTCTTTGGTTATTGGAATCGTAAATAGTGTTAGACCAATTTTTGCCAATAGCTTCAAAAATATCCCATAAAGCTTCTTTGTTTTGATATGTAAGATGTTGTCCTTCTGCAAAAATTAAACCAGCAGAAAGATTCTCATTACAAACAGGACCTCCTATCATAATGTGTATTATTTGGGTTATTGATTATGTTTTTTAGATGTGATTAGCGAAATAATTCACGTTCCTTTAAGTGTTGGGTGCCTTCTTTAAAGTAGATATCTGTCCAAGAGTTATCTGTTGCCAAATAATCGCTAAAATAGACTTCGTCCAATCCTTTATTGGCCATTTGGTCACGAAATTCATAATGGTTAAAAAGACGAATGAATTCTGTAATATAAATATCTACAACAGCGGTATTGCCGCGAATAACAATCATGTTTTCATCATTATTTTGCGTAGAAGCTTTAGAAAAGTTAGCCGATCCGGTAATAAGTATGGGGTCATCTGTTAAGGGGTCTATAAAAAGGTATTTTGTATGCAAATACTTAACATGATCATTTAAGCCGGTAAGGTGTTCGGCTTCCCAATTTTTTAAGCCTTCTTCTTTTATCTCTAGTTGATGGAGTATGGCACCTAAAGCAATTCTGTTGTTTGGTGTATCTTTAAAGTCATTAAATGTATTTCCTTCATGCTCTAATAAAATGTACCGAAGTGAATGGTCTTCTTTGCTCATGATATCCGCAAATTCTTGATTGACTCCAAAAGCAGCGGTAAATCCAATGGATTGTTTTGCGGTTTCAATTTGTTTTCCATACCAATCCAGAATACTTAAATCTGGCCTAGGGCTAAAAATAGGCGTAATTCCCTTTTGTAGGTTTCCATTAGGAGTTGGGGTGTGATTTTCGTTTAAAAGACGTATATCTTTCATTTGAGGGTCCCTGGAAAGTCGTGTCCAATATTCAAAATATGCTTGAGCAATAGCTTCATCTCTTACAATATGTCCAACATTAGATTGTCCAAAAATGCCCCCTTTTGTAAAATTGGTAGAGCCCATCCATACTTCTATAGGTTTTCCTTTATGGAGCAGCACGATATATTTATTGTGCTTTATAGATGAATTTGCTGTTCTGGGAATCATTAATTTTTCTACACCGGGTACATTGGTTATGGCTTTATCTGTATTTTTCCAAGGACCAACTTTTGACCTGTCGTATATAATTTTCACATCAGCACCTCTTTTGGAAGCATCATATAAAGCTTGAATGACCGGTACATGGTCAAATTCATAAGCAGCAACACGCAAAGCATAATCCTTTCCTTTAGCTTCACTAATAAAAGCCAACATGGCTTCTTCTAAACCTCGAGATAGCCATTTGTAAGCTTCATTATTAGGAACTTTGTCCGGACTTTTATTGTCGAACTTTCTAACATAAGCTTGTCCAACAGTACCACGATTAAAAAAGACACCATGTGTCCCTGAATTTGGATTTTCAGTAGTAATATTTACTTTAATTTCATGACCATTTTTTCTGTTTTCAGGAGTACCATAAACTGGTGTTGCAGAATATTCGTAATTGGTATTTGGTTCTGCCGTATAATCACTCCAAAGAAAGGCTTGAATTATGGATGTATCATTTTTATAGCCATTTTCTTTAAATTCCTTAAACCCTTTTAGGTTGGTCGCTTTTCCAGTTTTGATTTCTTTACGTTTAAGCAAAAAACCCAATAATTCTTTTCTTGCAGTTTCATTTACATCTAAGCAAAGTACCACTACATGGGTTCCCGCTATAACATGCAATGAAACTCCATTTACTTGATTTCTTAATCTCATATTTTCAATTTAGTAGGTTAAATATGTCTATGTTAGAGAGATATAATAAATTAATACGCGTTTATAGAAAAAAAGACAGTAATTTCTTTGTCTTATTGAGAGAAGTTTCTTCGCTAATTTAGATTTATTTTTTATAATAGCAAAAAAAATCCTACATATTTATAGGGTTGATCATTTTTAATTTTTCATTTTGGACTAAATTTTAAAAGAATAAGAAGCATACAGTGTTTATAATCATGATGTTATATTTATCATAGCTTATAAACTAAAAGTTATGATGGGCATTAAAATAATTTGCAGATAGATGTAGTCTACAATTTAAAGCTTTCGAGACGTTGGGACTTTTTATTCAATAGTATTGGTTATAACTTTTATGTTTCTACTTCTAAAATTTTGCATTATCTTTGTACTCCAAACACGTTTGGATAGTATATATGAGTCAAAAAGTTTTACTTAACGCAAAAGAGGTAAACATCATTCTTCATCGATTGGCTTGTCAACTCATTGAAAAACACACCGACTTTTCTAATACCGTTTTAATTGGCTTACAGCCGCGCGGTGTATTTTTAGCTGACAGATTAACAAAAATATTAGAAGACCATTACAAGGTTAAAAACATTCAATTAGGACATTTGGATATTACATTTTATAGAGATGATTTTCGTAGAGGAGAAAAGACACTTGAAGCTAATACCACTAAAATAAACTTTTTAGTTGAGGATAAAAACATTGTCTTTATTGATGATGTTTTGCATACTGGACGTAGCATTAGAGCAGCTTTAACAGCCATTCAATCTTTTGGAAGGCCAAACGAAATAGAACTATTAACGTTAATAGACAGGCGTTTTAGTAGGCATTTACCTATACAACCCGATTATAGAGGTAGGCAAGTGGATGTTATAAATAATGAAAAAGTGAAAGTAAACTGGAAAGAAAATGATAATGAAGATTCCGTTTATTTAATCGAAAAATAATAATTTTGTTAGAAGTTAGAAGTTAGAAGTTAGAAGTTAGGGGTTGGATCGAGTGCAGTCGAAAGGATTTTAAAAATAAAAAGGCAACTTGAAATTGCCACTGAATACTAAAAAAATATGAGCGAATTAAGTGTCAATCACTTATTAGGAATAAAATATCTTAAAGAACAAGATATCCAACTTATTTTTGAAACAGCCGATCATTTTAAAGAAGTTATTAATAGACCAATAAAAAAAGTACCCTCACTTAGGGATATAACCATTGCAAACCTTTTTTTTGAAAATTCAACCAGAACAAAACTATCATTCGAATTAGCCGAAAAACGACTTTCTGCAGATGTTATTAATTTTTCATCTGGGCAGTCTTCAGTTAAAAAAGGGGAGACCTTAATCGATACGGTTAATAATATCTTATCTATGAAAGTAGATATGGTTGTTATGAGACACCCAAATCCAGGGGCAGGAGTATTTTTATCAAAACATATTAATGCTAGCATTATAAATGCAGGAGATGGTGCCCATGAACATCCAACACAGGCACTTTTAGATTCGTATTCCATAAGAGAAAAATTAGGAAGTGTAAAAGGAAAGAAAGTCGTTATAGTGGGAGACATTCTTCATAGCCGTGTAGCACTTTCAAATATATTTGCGCTGCAACTTCAAGGCGCGCAAGTTATGGTTTGTGGACCAAAAACCTTACTGCCAAAGT
The DNA here is from genome assembly GCF_028736925.1 of Flavivirga sp. 57AJ16. Taxonomy (GTDB): domain Bacteria; phylum Bacteroidota; class Bacteroidia; order Flavobacteriales; family Flavobacteriaceae; genus Flavivirga. The sequence continues at coordinate 48,865 of NZ_JAQZAT010000005.1, forward strand.
ATATTGACAAACTTGGCGTAAAAGTAGAAACAGATTTACGTAAAGCACTTAATTGGTGCGATGTAGCAAATATGTTACGTGTACAAAATGAACGTATGGATATTAGCTATTTTCCATCAACAAGAGAATACACACAACAATTTGGTGTTAATAAAGAATTACTAGATTCATTAGACAAAGAAATAACGATCATGCATCCGGGGCCTATTAATAGAGGTGTCGAGATTACCAGCGATGTTGCCGATTCAAAACAATCTATTATCTTAGACCAAGTTCAAAATGGGGTAGCTATAAGAATGGCAGCTATTTATTTACTAGCATCAAAAATAAAACAGTAGATTATGATTTTAGATCAAAATGGGAACACCTCTATAATCACACAAGAAAAAGCCACGGTTATAGAATTAGTTAAAAAACTACAGGCTTTATATCCAAAATTTAAAAACAATAATATTATAGTTGTCTTAACTGCTTTAAATAAACTGGGATTACAAGATATTATTGAGTTTCTTGAAATATCAAATACCCATCGTGCCTCAAAACAATCCTTTGTTGTTGTCTCAGATAACATTAGTTCAGAAAATATTCCAGACGAAATTGTAGTCGTACCAACTATTCAAGAGGCTTATGATATTATTGAGATGGAAGAAATAGAGCGCGATTTAGAGTTTTAATATGAAGGAATTACATCTTGCACAGATAAATATTGCAAAAAGATTAGCTCCAATGGAGGATCCCATCATGAAAGATTTTGTAGACAACTTAGATAGAATTAATGCTTTAGCAGATGAAAGTGAAGGCTTCGTGTGGCGTTTAAAAGATGAAGATAAAGACCTAGCAGCCCAAGTATTCCAGGATGATACGTTACTTATTAATATGTCTGTATGGGAAAATTTGGAAACATTGTTTAATTATACCTATAAATCGGACCATATTGAAGTTTTTAAACGCAAAAAGGAATGGTTTAGTAAAATGAAGATGGTCCATATGGCATTTTGGTACGTTCCAAAAGGGTATGAGCCAACATTTCAAGGTGCTAAAAAGAGATTAGATTATATAAATAAACATGGAGATACCCCTTATGCTTTTGGCTTTAAAAGTAAATTCACAGCAATGGACTCATTAAATTACAAACCTCTTTTGTAATATATGAAGCTCAAGATTTTAGGCTGCTATAGTGCGACCCCAAGAACACTAAACAATACGACATCTCAAGTATTAGAGATTAATGGGCATATGTTTTTAATTGATTGCGGAGAAGGTACACAGGTACAACTTCGCAAACATAAAATAAAGTTTAATCGTATTAAGCATATATTTATCTCTCATTTACATGGTGATCATTTTTTTGGATTGGTTGGCCTAATATCAACTTTTAGATTGCTTACCAGGGAAACGGATTTACATATTTATGGACCTAAAGGCATTAAAGAAGTTGTGACGCTACAAATGAAATTAGCAGATTCCTGGACTAATTATAACCTTATATTTCATGAATTAACTTCAGACAAATCCGAATTGATTTTTGAAGATGACAAGGTGCAAGTACATACCGTTCCATTAAATCATCGAGTTTATACGAATGGGTATTTGTTTAAAGAAAAAGAAGGCGACCGAAAGTTGGATATTAAGGCGGTTGAGGCTGCTAACATTAATGTTGCTTATTACCGAAAACTAACACAGGGTTTTGATGTTATAAATGAAAGTGGTAAGACTATAAAAAATAAATCGGTCACTAAATCTGGCTCAAAACCAAAAAGCTATGCATTTTGTAGTGATACGATGTATAAAGAAGATATTGTATCCATTATTAAAAATGTAGAGGTGCTATATCATGAATCCACTTTTTTGGAAAAACATGCCCATTTAGGCCTTAAAACTAAACATTCTACTGCAAAAGAAGCCGCTAGAATAGCAAAGTTGGCAAATGTAGGCACATTGTTGCTTGGGCATTATTCAACGCGATACGATAACTTAAATGCTTTTAAAGAAGAAGCGCAAGAAGTTTTTGATAATGTAGAATTATGTGAAGATGGAAAAACTTTTGAGTTTTGATCATTCTATAGCCTCGTTCAAAGATATACAAGGATATATTTTACTTCTTGAAAATCTTATAAACATCTCTTTAGGTCGTATTTTAGTCTTAAACTAATCTAAACCCCATACTAGCATATAATGCTGCGATTAAAAAATATAAAAAATAAGTTCTAGTATAGAATTATATTAAGATGATTCTTTTTTGGGTTTTAATTTATTTCGTCCAAGGTTTACTTCTTTCAATTTCAGAATCCATTCTATAGCTTCATTTAAAGATGTACAAGGGTTGATTTTACTTTTGGAAAAGTGTTTTTCTAAACTAGCATTCATATACATCATATCGTTGTAACATACAATGGCACTCCTCATAATTATATTATACTGTTCGATTTTTATCCAATTTTGTGGGTCATTTGAATAAGAATTGACCCTATTGGATATATAATCCAATTTAACGCCTTTACCATAAAACTCTATAATTTTATGGAACAGTATTTCAATCTTGGGCCAATCAAAGTGCACACCGGTATGTAACTCTGCGATTAAAATCTTTTCACAGAAATAAAAATTTCCAAATGATGTTTCTAGTTTATAATGATTTAGGGTTTTACTGTAGGTAGAATTTTCAAATTTCATAAAAAGGTATTTTAGGGCACTACTAATTTACAATGTTTCATAAAACTTTAATGGTAAAGCAAGCATTATTTTTTACTATTTTGTAATCTGCGGAAGAGCGTTTAAGCAACAATAGAAAGTGATACAAAAAAGGGCGTTGCTTTTAATAAAGTATTTGAAAGCCCAATGAAATTGTCGATGCTTTGTTTGATCATTATTCAATATATTCTAGTGTTTTAAAAGATTTACAGAAATGTTTAGAAAAGTAAAAAGACTAATTTTAAAGTAATTTTTTTTGAAATTACGGGATTGTAGCACCTAGAATCTTCAAATTTCATAAATTGGTATTTTATTTAAAATCATTACTTTTTTTGCTTTAATTAAAAGAAAGTTATTACGAAATAATATATGCCCTATGGAAAAGGATTTGAGTAACTATAGAAAATCTTACGAAAAGCAAGAGTTGCTTTTAAAAGATGTACCAGAAAACCCAATGGAGTTGTTTCAAAAATGGTTTTATGAAGTAGACAAATTCTTTATTGAGGATGAAACTAATGCCATGACGGTTTCTACAATTGGTTTGGATGGCTTTCCAAAAAATAGAGTGGTGCTACTAAAACGCTTTACATATGAAGGTTTTATTTTTTACACAAATTATAACAGTGAAAAGGGAAAAGCGATAGATAAAAATCCAAACGTATGTTTATCTTTTTTTTGGCATGGAGCCGAACGCCAGGTTATTATAAAAGGCAAAGCTGAAAAGATTGCAGAGAACCTAAGTGATGGTTACTTTGAATCTAGACCCAGAGGCAGTCAATTAGGTGCTTTAGCTTCAAATCAGAGCGAAGTTATAGAGAGTAGGGATGTCATTGAAAAGAAGCTCTTGAAATTAGAAAAAGAATTTGAAGGAAAAGAAATAACAAGACCAATAAATTGGGGAGGGTATATGGTAAGACCTTCAGAAATTGAATTTTGGCAAGGTCGCCCAAATAGATTACACGACAGAATTAGATTTACACTTCAAACGGACTATAATTGGAAAATAGATCGATTATCTCCTTAAATGATCGTTGAAATTCATAATATTTTTATTACAAATGGCATTTCATCGATTAAAAGCAATATATTACGACAAAACACGTGTTTTTAATCGATTTTAACATTATTTTAACATTTACTTCCAAGTAGGCTGCTAATTTTACAGAACCTAATCTAAATTACCTACTTATGAAGTCATTATTTAAACTGCCATTATTGGCATTGTTTGCTATGTTGACATTTACTTCTTGTTCAACAGACAGCATGGATGATAAGGCTGATGCTATTGAATTAAGCCTTGTTACAAAAGAATCAAAAAACATTGAAATAGAGATACTTGAACTGATTAATGCGCATAGGGTGTCATTAGGGTTGAAAGCCTTAAATGATATGTCCGTGGTGAAGTCTGTGGCATATAGTCATACGGACTACATGGTAGATAAAAATGAAGTATCACATGATAATTTTTATACCCGTAGTAACTATTTAAAAGCGAATGCTGGAGCAAAAAAAGTATCCGAAAATGTTGCATACGGATATAGTTCTGCCGAAACTGTCGTAAAGGCTTGGATTAAGAGTGAAGGACACAGAGGGACTATAGAAGGCGACTTTACAGACTTTGATGTTTCTGCTGAGAAAAATGAAAATGGCAGGTGGTATTACACTAATATTTTTATAAAAAAGTAAAGCCGCTTTTATAAAAGCCATGAAAACTTAACCTAATTTGATGTACTAAATTTTTAGCAAAACTGGCATGGTTTTAATTATGCTATGTAGAATTGAATAGGTTATTTATTGATAACTTTGTGTTATTGAATTTAGCTTTAGGTAAAAAATCCTCTCAAAAAATTGAGAGGATTTTTGTTTGTTATTACCTATTTATTATATGATTTATTGATTGTCCGTAATTTGCCATAAACCTAAAAATATATTGATTTTGTCATCCCGAGGCAACGAGGGATCTCATTGATTATCGACAGATTCTTCACTTCGTTCTGAATGACAAAAATATCATTATGCATGATTACGGACATTCAGTATGATTTTATACCAATTATTTAAAAAGAGGCCATGTCGTATAATTTTATTCTTGTCATTCCTATTTTTGCAGGAATGAAGTGTTACGAATTAATTTGGCTTAGGGTTAATAAAAAACCATCAGAAGATTTATCTTTTGATGGTCTTTTATTGTTATTGAACTAGGCTTAAATTATTCCATTTTTACTACAATAAATTGCGTACGTCTATTGGCTTGGTGTTGCTCTTCTGTACAAGGTACGGTACCATCACAATTGTTGGTTAGTTTTTGTTCGCCAGAGCCTTTGTATTCGGTAATTCTGGCAGGATCCACACCTTTATCTATTAAGTATTTGTATGTGGCATTTGCTCTATCTACAGATAATTTATCATTGTATTCTGAAGAGCCCCTGGAATCTGTATGCGATTCTATTTTAATGACCATATTAGGATATGTATTCATCATTAAATTAACGATTCGATCTAATTCGACAGTACCATCGTGTCTAATGTCAAACTTGTTAAAGTCAAAATAAATAGGATAGAGTTCGGTAATTGGAGTCACTTTTTCTACAACGCGATTTAAATTAAAATCTGCAGTGATGCTCGTCACTTTATTTTCGATACCTTTAGAGGTAACGTGCCTTGTATCCTCTATATATTTATCCTTTTTAATGTTTATGATATAGTCGGAATCTCTATCTATATTTATTTCGTAATTTCCATCTTCATCTGTTTCTACATACGCAATTTGCTTATTATTGCTGTCGCGCAGGGCTACCATGGCATTAGGTACAGGTTCTTTTGTAGTAACATCTGTTACGGACCCTTCTATTTTTAACTGTGGAACTCTGTCGTATGCATAAATATCATCACTACCAACACCGCCGTTTCTATTGGATGCAAAATATCCCGAAAGCCCATCTTCGTTCATAAAAAATGAGAAATCGTCTTTACTTGAGTTTACAGGAACACCAAGATTAAGAACACCAGTAATATGATCGTTTTTGTCAAGAACAGTTCCGAAAATATCCAATAGCCCCAATCCGGGATGACCATCGGAAGAGAAGAAAAGCACGCCTTCGCTATTAATAAAAGGGAACCTTTCGTTTTTATCTGTATTTACTACATTTCCCAAATTTTTGGGAGAACCAACAGAACCATCGTTATTTATATCTACATAGTAAATATCTGTGCCTCCATAGCCATCTGGCATGTTAGAAGCAAAATACAACCTTGTTTCATCGTTGTTTAAAGCAGGATGTCCATTAGAAAAGTTATTATTATTGAAAGGAAGTTCTTCAATATTTGTCCATTCATTTTCAATTAGGGAGGCTCTATAGATTTTAAGGTTTGAGATGCCTTCTTTATCTTTTTCTAAAGTATTTTTGGCATAATTGTTTCTGGAAAAATACATGGTTTTCCCATCTTTTGTTATGGTAATTGGGCCTTCATGGTAAATAGAATTTACGTCTCCTTTTAGTTTGGATTTATGATCTACAATACTATCATTAGCGTCTTTGGCGGTTACATATATGTCCAAAAAAGGTTCTTCGTTCCAACCGTAAATATGTTTTGTTGAAACGCCTTCGCCCCTAGAAGAGGCAAAGTAAATATGACCGTCATGTTCGTAAGCCCCAAAATCGCTATATTTTGAATTAAAATGAACTTCTGTTAAAAAATATTGTTGTTTCGCGTTAAAAATGGAATTAATAAAATCGGAGTCTTTAGAAAAGGTTTCATCATTTATTTTTCCGCCAGCATTTTTATAGCGTTTCATCCAAACCCGAGACTCTTTATAGGCTTTTATACCTCTTAGTGCTTGTGCATAATTGTAATAATAAGCTATGGGTACATTGGGTTGTTCTACCGCTTTTTTATAGTATACGACCGCACTATCTGGATTTCTCATAAACGCATAGCTATCTGCTAATTGTCTGGTTGCATAATCTGCATTAAAGTCTTTCTCTATAAGATTACGGTACATTTGGGCAGCATTAACAAACGAAAACTTATTAAACAGGTTGTCTGCTCTTTTTTGGGAACCATATTGTGCAAGTGTAGGGAAGCTTGCCATCAATATAATACTAGTTAATATGTATTTTTTTAATCTCATGGGGTCATAGTTTTAATTAAAAACCTATACTAATTAGTGATAGTTTTTATTAGTGAAACTCTGTTTTGAAAAGTTGCGAAGCAATGAATTTAAAACAGATAGTTGAACTAATACCTTTTTTTCAGCGGGATCCCAGGTTCAACACCTCGATCCTTGGATCTATTGTCAGTACCCAAGGCTTGCGCCCTAGGGTTTATTTTTATTCAAACACAATTGGTTGTGTTTACTATTCCATTTTTACAACTATAAATTGGGTACGTCTGTTTAATTGATGGTCTTCTTCTTCACAGTCTTCTCCATCCTCGCAACCATTAGTCAATCTACGCTCACCAAAACCTTGATGTTCCGTAATTCTTTCAGGAGCAATACCTTTGGAAATTAAATATTCGTAAGTTGAATTTGCTCTATCTATAGATAATTTATCATTATACGTTAGATTACCTCTTGAATCGGTATGGGACTCAATTCTTATGACCATCTCAGGATAATCATTTTGCATCAGGTTAACAATTTTATCCAGCTCTAAAGCAGCGTCTTCCCTGATATTATATTTATTGAAATCGAAGTATATAGTGTTTAGTTCTGCAAGTTTTATAACATTAGGCTCTGGGTTTAACAACAAGTTGGCCGTAATAGTTGTTAGTTCGGTCTGAATGTTTTTGGATGTAAATGTTCTGTAGTCATCAATATATTTATCTTGACTGGCAACAATTTTATAATCTTTATTCCTATCGATATTTATTTGATAATAGCCGTTTTCATCGGTTACCATATTGGCTATTTCGTTGCCATTATCATCATATAGAGTAATGACCGAATTAGCTATGGGGTTTGTATTGATAGCATCTGTTACGACACCTTCAACATGTAAAACTGGCTTTCTATGAAAGGCATAGATATCATCACTTCCGCGGCCACCCTGTCTGTTCGAAGCAAAATAACCGGTAATTCCATTTGGATTCATGGCAAATGAAAAATCATCTTTATTGGAATTTACAGGGACTCCTAAATTTATGACATCTACGATACTGTCATCGTCTTCTCCTTTAATAGTGGCAAAAATGTCCAATAACCCTAAACCTGTATGCCCATCTGAAGAAAAGAAAAGCACGCCTTCATTATTTATAAATGGAAACCCTTCGGCATTTTCTGTATTTACCACATCTCCAACATTTTGTAATTCCGTTAAGGTCCCATCGGGGTTTATATTTATAACCCAAATATCCGAACCTCCTTTTGTGCCAGGTCTATCTGATGTAAAGTACAGTTTGGTATCATCGATATTTAAAGCAGGGTGCTGTGTTGAAAAATCATCACTGTTGATCGGTAAGTCTTCAATGTTGGTCCATAGACCATCCACCAAAGTAGCTCTATATATTTTCATATTTGTCAAGCCCTTTTTATCCTTTACCTCTACGCCTTCTGTAAAGTTGTTTCTTGAAAAATACATGGTACGACCATCTTTTGTGATAGTTACTGGTCCATCGTGATAAATGGAATTTACATCTCCTTTTATTTTTCCGGTATGGTCAACATTTTTTTTAGACCCAACATCTGTTACGTAAACATCTAAAAAAGGTTGCTCGTTCCAACCATACAGACGTTTTATGGAAACGCCTTCGTCTCTGGAAGAGGCAAAGTACACTTTACCATCATGTTCAAAAGCGCCAAAATCACTATATTTTGAATTGAAACGCACTCGATCTAGAAAATACTGTTGCTTTGCTCCAAAAACACTGGTAATAAAATTGATGTCTTTTGAGAAATCATTAGCACTTACTACACCTCCAGAGTCCTTGAAACGCTTTAACCAAACTTGAGATTCATCATACTTTTTCATCCCACGAAGAGATTGCGCATATTTATAGTAATATTCTATAGGTACATTTTCTTGTTTAACAACATTTTTATAATATCTGGACGCATTTCTAGGATCTCTTAAATAAGCATAACAGTCTGCTAATTGACGGGTTGCATAATCTTTGTTATAATTATTTTGGATAAGTTCCCTGTAAACTTCTGCAGCTTTTACGAAGGAGAATTTATTAAACAACGTATCTGCTCTTTTTTGTTTTCCTTGTTGTGAAAAGACAGAAAAGCTTAGCATTAAAGCGATACAGGCTAATATGTAATTTTTATTTTTCATATAAAAAGTCTTATTAGAAATATCTAGGTGATTTTAGTTTAGAACTTAAGAACTTAAATTCATAAATAAGTAATATTTCATGTGTTCCTGTTGTGTAGCGGGCTATATCGGAAATGGGTTTCTCATAAGCATAACCTACACGTAGTTGTCTAGAAACTTGAAAGTCTGCAATACCACCAATAGCAGCGGTTTGGTCATTAATTCTATAGGATCCTCCTATCCAGAATTTCTCATTGTATAAAAAATTAGCGGTCAGGTCGAACGATAAAGGAGCTCCATTCGTTGCTTTTATTAAACCTGCAGGTTTAAATTTGAAGCTTTTGCTTATATCGAGTACGCCACCAAGTGTGAAATAGTAACTAATACGCTCTAAAGCCTTATAGTCTCCTTGTTTATTTTGATCGGTGTTTAATATTCGAGGTGCAGATAACCCTGCATAAAACCTATTGGTATGATAATAGACACCTGCACCGATATTTGGAGCCCAGCGATTTTCTGTTCCGTTAAAAAATGGATCTTCTGTGACTGTTGGATCATTTAAAAAATCTTGATCAAAGCTATAACCGGTAAAACCTCCTTTTAGACCAAATGCTAATTTTCCAGTCTTTCCAGTTGGAATACTATATGAAAAATCTCCGTATAGGTATGAATAGTTTTGAGGTCCCAAATCATCTTCAATGAAAGTTAAGCCTAATCCAATTCTATCATTTCTTAGGGGCGTATGCACAGATAGTGTTTGTGTTATAGGGCCTCCTTTAAAACCAACCCATTGGCTTCTATGTAATCCAACGATGCTTAAAGCTTCTCGACTCCCTGCATAAGCGGGGTTTATTGAGATTGTATTGTACATATACTGTGTGAATTGTGGTAATTGTTGTGCAACTCCAACCGTACAGCTTAACAATGCAATAGCGATTATATTGTATTTAATAAGTTTCATAGGTTATGTTTTTATTTGGTTCCTAAGTAAACAGGTCCTGTAATAGGATTCAATCCACTATTAAGTAATTTTATAATATAGTAATATGTTCCGTTAGGGACTTTCCCCGCAGTACCAATTGATGCACTGTTTGCTGTACCGTTCCAATCGTTTTGGTAATTATCGGATTCGTATACTAAAGCACCCCATCGGTTAAATATCTTTACATCATATTGAAATCCACATAATTCAATACCAGAAATCTCAAAGTATTCATTATAGGCATCGCCATTAGGAGTTACGGCTTTCGATATTGTAATGTCGTTTTCACCACAAGGCAACACCACGCAATCTGCATGTACATTCATGGTAATTTCTGTAATGCTTATACAGCCTGCATCTGTAGTTGTATACCTGAACCTATAATCAATGCCTCCGCTTTCTGGTAAGAAATCTACACTTAATTCAAGGTTTGAGGGATCAAATATATTATCGTTTAGCGTTGCAACTGGATCTCCTTCTAATAGTTCCCAGGTACCATTTGTATTAAGATCACCAGGTAGCAAATTATTCATATTAATAGCACCTTCATCATAACACCAGTCTGGTGCTACTACATCTGTAATAACTTCATCAAGTGATACTTGAAGGGTCTGCGTATAAACTTCTTCATTATTACATTCGTCTCTTACCGTCCAGGTTCTAACGATTTCATAATCGGCAAATACGCTTTCCTCAAAGGAATTTGTTTCATTAAATACAACCGTAATATTAGTTGAGCAATTATCGGTAAAGGTCAATTCTGGTACATCAGGTATGTCCGTACAACTTACATTTAATAGCTCATCAAAAGTCGATGTAGGTACAGGAGCAGTCGTATCTTGAACCGTTATAACTTGTGTATGGGTCGTTGTTAAACCACATTCATCTGTTGCTGTCCAGGTACGGGCAATTGTATAATTGTTAGGGCAGTCTCCATCTGTTCTAACATCATTAACAGTCACTAAAGCATCACCACAGTTGTCTGTAGCAGTTAATGTTTCTGCATTTGGTACGGCATCACATTCAACCGTTATATTGGTAGCTGGCAGCGTGCCTTCAAAGCTAGGGGCCGTTGTATCTTGAACTGTTATAATTTGTGTGTGCGTTGTTGTTAAACCACATGCATCTGTCGCTGTCCATGTACGAGCGATTGTATAATTGTTGGTACAACTACCATCCGTTCTTACATCATTAACTGTTACTGTAGCAGAACCACAAGTATCTGTTGCTGTTAAAGTTTCTGCATCTGGTACAGCATCGCATTCAACAATTCTAACAAGCGGAGGAAGTGCTTGTTCGAAAACAGGAGGTGTGGTATCCTGAACTGTTATTGTTTGAATATGGGTATTGGTTAAACCACATTCATCAGTAGCAGTGTAGGTACGGGTAATGGTGTAATTATTAGCACAATTTCCATCAACTCTTTCCTCGGTTACTTCCACAGTAGCGGTTCCACAATTGTCTGTAGCTGTTAAGGTTTCTGGAGCAGGTACGCCACTACATTCTACTGTTATATCTCCAGGAAGTACCGTTTGCTCAAATTCGGGAGCCGTGGTATCTGATGTCGATATAGTTTGGTCGGCAGTTGCGATATTTCCACAGGCATCTGTAGCTGTCCAAGTTCTGGTAATTGTAAAAGTACCAGAACATGCACCATCTGTTCTAACATCTTCGAACGTTATTACTGGATTTGCATCACAGTTATCTATAGCGGTGGCGGTACCAAAAGCTATTGGTGACAGATCATCACTACATTCGGCTGTTTGATTAGCGGGTAATGTAAGTACAGGAGGTGTATTGTCTGTAACTGTAACTGTTTGGCTGTGTGTTGCAGAAACTCCGCAAATATTAGTTGCCGTCCAGGTTCTTAAAAGAGAATACCTGTTTGGGCAATTACCGTCTGTCCTCGTTTCAGTAAAGATAACATCTATATTTCCACAAGAATTTGAAGCTGTTAATACATCTGCTTGAGGTAATGAATCACATTCAAAAGTTAAGTTATCTGCAGGCAATGTAGTTTGATCAAAGACTGCCGCTGTTGGTTGTGTAAACGTATAGGTTGCGGATTGAGTTATAGTTTCACATAAATCTGCTACAGTCCAAGTAACAGTAATTGATCCACCAGTACAAAGGTCAATAGATTGATTAGTATAATCATTAGTTATTATTGGAGAACACCCTCCAGTTATACTGCTATTAATAGCAGTGGTTTGATTTGTAACCCATGTAGCAATATCGGTGTCAAGGTTAGCTTGAGCAGCAATAGCATCAGTTGAACCAAATTCACATGCATCCGAAGCATCATCTACAGGGTTCGTAAACGAGATCTCGGTAGGTGCGGTCAATGTATAAGTGGCCGTTGGCGTCAAGGTCTCACAAATATCATCAATGGTCCAGGTAACCGTAAGACTACCACCGGAACACAGATCAATGGACTGGTTGGTGAAGTCATGGCTTACAGTAGGAGACCCCCCTGTAAGGCTACCGTTTATTATAGCGGTTTGGTTTACAACCCATGCAGCGATATCGGCATCCAGGTTGGCTTGAGCCACGTTAGGGGCGTCATTATCAAAATCACAAGAATTTGCTGTGCTTCCAGAAGGAGCGATAAAGTTGATGCCATCTGGTTGCGTAAAGGTGTAATTGGCCGATGCATTTACGGTCTCGCACAGATCCGTAATGGTCCAAGTAATGGTTATCGTCCCCGAATTACAGAACGCAATGGACTGATCTGTAAAATCGTTTGTAACCACAGGCGCACACCCATTGGCAAGGCTTCCATTTATTATAGCGGTTTGATCGGCAACCCACGCAGCAATATCTGCATCAAGATTAGCTTGAGCGACATTAGGGTCAGGGTCATCAAGTTCTACAGCTGTCGAAGCATCGTTTGCAGGATCGGTAAACGAGATCGCCGTAGGTGCTGTCAGGTTGAAGTCCGCCGTAACGTTAATGGTCTCACAAAGGTCCGTAATGGTCCAGGTAACGGTCGTCGTTCCGCCGTCGCACAGTACTGGCGCTGAAAGCGATGCGCTGTCGTTTGAAAGGACAGGGGAGCACCCATTGGCAGGCGCTATGGCAGCGGACTGGGCGATAACCCAGTTATCGAAAGCCGTGTTTACCTCGGTCTGGTCCGCAAAGTCACAGGACTGTACATTGTTATCTATAGGGGCTGTAAATGCGATCGCTATAGGGGCGGCCAGATTGAAGTCCGCCGTAACGTTAATGGTCTCACAAAGGTCCGTAATGGTCCAGGTAACGGTCGTCGTTCCGCCGTCGCACAGTACTGGTGCTGAAAGCGATGCGCTGTCGTTTGAAAGAACAGGGGAGCACCCATTGGCAGGCGCTATGGCAGCGGACTGGGCGATAACCCAGTTATCGAAAGCCGTATTTACCTCGGTCTGGTCCGCAAAGTCACAGGACTGTACATTATTATCTATAGGGTTTGTAAATGCGATCGCTATAGGGGCGGCCAGATTGAAGTCCGCAGTAACGTTAATGGTTTCACAAAGATCCGTAATGGTCCAGGTAACGGTCGTCGTACCGCCATCGCACAGTACTGGCGCTGAAAGTGATGCGCTGTCGTTTGTAAGGACTGGCGAACAACCATTGGCAGGAGCCATAGTGGCAGACTGAGCGGCAACCCAGTTGTCGAAAGCCGTGTTTACCTCGGTCTGGTCAGCAAAGTCACAGGATTGCACATTGCTATCTATAGGATTCGTAAATGAAATGGCATTAGGCGCATTTAAAGTATAAGTAGCTGTAGGTGTTATAGTTTCACAAATATCATCAATAGTCCAGGTAACTGTAATACTACCACCAGTACATAAATCAATAGATTGATTAGTGAAATCATTGCTTACAGTAGGGGAACCGCCAGTTAAACTGCCATTAATTATAGCAGTTTGATCAGCAACCCAAGCAGCTATGCTAGTATCAAGATCATTTTGGGCAACAATAGGATCATCATTATCAAAATCACAAGAATTAACCGTGTTTCCAGAAGGGTTAGTGAAACTTATTCCCTCAGGCTGCGTAAAGCTATAATTAGCAGATACATTAATGGTTTCACAAAGATCCGTAATAGTCCAAGTAATGGTTATGGTTCCTGAATTACAGAATGTAATAGATTGATTCGTAAAATCATTTGTAACAACAGGAGCACACCCATTAGTAATGCTTCCATTTAGGGCGGCAGTTTGATCCGCAACCCATGCAGCAATATCAGCATCAAGATTAGCTTGAGCGACATTAGGGTCAGGGTCATCAAGTTCCGCAGCTGTTGAGGAGTCATTAGCAGGATTCGTAAAAGAAATGTCCGTAGGCGCAGTTAAATTAAAGTCTGCGGTAATATTTATGGTTTCACAAAGATCCGTGATGGTCCAAGTAACTGTTGTCGTACCGCCATCACACAATAGAGGCGTAGAAACGGATGCACTGTTATTAGAGAGCACAGGAGAACAGCCATTGGCAGGGGCGATAGCAGCAGACTGAGCGGTAACCCAGTTGTCAAATGCCGTGTTCACCTCCGTTTGATCATCAAAATCACAAGATTGTACATTGCTGTCTACAGGATTCGTATAGATAATAGCAGTTGGAGTAATATTAATAGTTTGAGAAGCAGGGCTAGAATTTCCACAAGTATCAGTAATCGTATAAGTTCTTATAACCTCTAAAGGGCAACTCGAATTAGGAGTGATTACATCTATATATGTAATACTTGCTATTTCAACATCATCTGAAGCAGTATAGCCACTAGCTATGTAAGTATCTTTAATATCACTAGATTGAGTTGCACTATAAGGATATCTTGCATTTAATGCAGTAATGTCATTTTCATCACATCCTTCAATATCTATTGTTGAAGGAGCAGTTATTACAGGGTCGGAAGAATCAAGTACCGATAGTGTAACTTGCAATGGTGAGGGGTCTGAACAGCCATTATTGTCTTTTGCATATATGGTATGCGTACCAGCAGCAAGGCCATTAAATACACCAGATGTATTACTAAAATCTACATTGTCTAAACTATAACTATAGGGTGCATCTCCTCCGCTTGCTGTAACTGTAATGGAACCATCAGAACCATCTGCACAGGTTACATCTTTATGATCGGCCAGAGTTTCAGAAGTATTAATGCCTACAACATTAATATCAAAATCACAAGTTAAAATAACAGGGTCACCACTAGCGGGTGTATATGTAGCTGTATAAGTTACTATAGTTTCCCCAGGGACAAATAGGTCTCCAGGATTGTGAGTAGACGTTACTACAAAGTTAATTCCATTGGCACAATTAGTATCTAGAAGTGTCGCGTTGTAGTACATTCTATCAATTTCTATGTGATCATTAGCACCTAAACCTGTTCCATTATCGTCAAATACAAACTTTAACTTATAGGCACCACTAGGTACTGTATTCGGTATTGTTATGGTTTGTGTACCATCACTGGAAATCCCGGTAATTGTTTGTGTATGTACAATATTAGCACCGTCGAGCACTTGTAAAGTCCAATCGAAAGTACCACTAGGAACAATTAGTTCCATATTTATTGGGGTACCACTACTATTATCAAAATATTGTAAAGGCGTTGTAAAATCTACATTGGTACCATTAGATTGGAAGAGTCTAAGGTTATTGCTTCCTATACGTTGAACTCGATTATAGTCCCAACATGCATTGGAGCCTTCCGGTAAATCAAACTCAATAAAAAAGGAATAGTCATCTCCAGTAATTGAAGTACAGCATTCGTACGCAAAACTAGGTGGTGTCCAAACAACATTACTACCTGAATCTGAATCAGCACAAACGGTTCCTGTCACTGGAGGGCAATTTGCTACCGTAATATCACAAGTTGTTAATGCCGGTTCTGTAATAGTTATTTGTTTTTGTTCATTTGCAGGCTCACAAACATTAGAATCTGTCACTGTTACGGTATATATACCAGCTGCCAAATTGCTAATATCTTCTGAGCTGGATACAAACCCATCAGGGCCTATCCATGAATACGTATATGGTGCAACACCGTTAGTAACCGTTATATTAATATCTCCAGTACTTTCACCATTACATAATACATTGTTTTGGGTATGTGCTATATTAGGTTCGGCTGTAGGTTGAATAACGTTAATTGCCACGGGATCTAAAATCCCTACCCCGCAAGCATCTAAGCTAGCAGAACTTAAAGTGGATTGTTGGGCCGGATTTTGCTCTCCTTGATAAGTAGCTTCTAGTTGTAGATTAAAATCTAGGGTACAATCTGTTTCCAAAAAGTAAGTGTCGTTTTGAATTTGTAAATCAAAATCTACATCTATTGCGGGGTCACCGACATTAACAAAATCATCATCTACAAAAAATGTAAGTAGACCACCACTATTTGTATAGGTTATACCGGCCGGTAAAGCAATAGGTTCTATGAGTGTTACTTGAGGCGGTAATGTCATTGACACTTCCAAGCCTACTGCATTATCATTTCCTTTATTTTCAACAGTAAAGCTAGCTCCAAAAGTGTCACCTGGGCTTAGAGAAGTATTTGGCGTGTCTAATGTTAAATGAATAGGACCTATGTTTGGTGACCAAACATCTACAGAAAATCCTAATAAAAATAAACCATATGTTTCTTGAGTAGAGGTTAATCTAAATGTTGCTGAAGTCTGATTGTTTCCAATAATTGTGTTACTGGGGTTTGATAATTGAAAAATGGCAGCATCAAAACCTAAGGTATTTGTACTGGCAGGCGTTCTATCGGTAAAATCTGCATTACCAATAGTAATTTTACTATTAAAAAAGTTATCGGTAGTTCTTATAGGACTTGTAGGAGACGTTGATAAATCCACAAAAACATTAGAGCTATTTTCTATTTGTAACCTATCGCCACTAAGCCCTAGGTCACCTTCTAAAGCCCCAACAAGGATATTGGCATTTACATTACCTACAGGAACTGTTTGAAATCCATTAAAATCAATATTATAACTACCTTGTCCATTAACAACATGACCATAGCCATCAAAAATCGCAATATTCTTTAATGGTAATATAGGGCTTTCGTATACAAAAACTATTTGCCAACCTCCAGAAACACCAGTGGGTATGTTAGTATCGTGATCATTTAAAGCTCCTATCTTCCCTTCAACATTTGCTACTTGATAAGTACCATAAGGGCTTATGCTATTATCAATTAAATCAGTTACCGAACTTGTAATGTCTTTTACACAGAAATAAGGATCATTGCTAAAATGACCGTCATTAGGAGCTCCAACATGATCTTCTCGGCCTCTGTATAAAACTTCATCTGCTGTATAAGTTGTATACGACGTTTCAGATGGTAACATGAGTTTTATGTCGTTGTAATTCCAATTGGGTTGATTTTCTGATGCGGGGTCATTGGCATCTGGTTCTTGATCTGAGGCAGCCCAATATAAGAGTACTTTTTTTATTGTTAAACAACCCGCTGTTGGAGCTGGATTAACAAAATTAGCACTACTCGAATTGAATGTCGTATTGTCATTATCAATATCTACATATACCAGATTAGAAAATTGGTTGTTATCATTTGCTCCAATATAATCACCTGTAGCCGTCGTGGAAATCATATTATTTGCGATAATGGCAAAATCTCCATTCACGGCCTCATTAAAGCGAGGATCAAAAGAGTTCTTTAACTGGGCTTGAGCAAAAGCACTGATCAAAAGTATGATCATGAGCATTGCTTTATGATAGTTTATATATTTGGTAAAGATTTTCATAAGCCTTTAATTAACTAATTAATATTGTAATGAATTTTAGTGACCTAAAATGTTTGGGTTCGGGATAAAAGATCTTATTATTACAGATTTTCCAATCTTTTTATCATTTAATGGGTTTGCTACTATTTTAAAACATTTCCATGTTCCTATTTCTGTATCATTTTGTCGTGTAATTTTAGCATAGAATTGAATGGACTCATTTGGAGTTAGAGTTATTTTGTTGATCTTCTTACTTAATGTCTTATTATAGATTTCAAGAGTTAAGCTAGATGCGCTTTTTTTATTAATAACATCATCATCATTATCAATAGCACCAATTTTATTGCGAACGACATCATTATGTTCGGCTTTACACATTACTTCTTTATTAGAAAGACTAATATTCAATACTTTATTTGAATTATTTGTAAGTGATAAAAGGTGTAAGTGGACGACATCTGCATCTGGCTTATCGCTATAATTAACTATTTCTAAATCAAAGGTATCTTGCTGTGCATTTACTGATAGTGAAAAGAAACACAATAATAGAAAAGAGTAAAACTTTAAAGTCGATTTGTTTTTCATGATTTAGTAAAATTATTTTATTTAAAACTATATATAATAGACACTAATGCGCCAGAATAGTCACCATTAGATGTTTCTGTTAATTATTAATAAAAAAGCTTTCGAGGGAAAAAACTGTGAGGGAAAAACATTGTTTAACAATGCTATATTGATGTATGATATTGGGTTCAGGTTCATAACTTTATATCTTAAGTAGGTAGTACAAAAGAATACATATACTACTTTCTTTTCAAAAATATATGGTAAATCACCTATAAATTCGTTTAAAAGCTTTCGTCAAGCGTTTAGTCGTTATAATAAGTTTTTTGTCGGTTTCTCAACTATGTATTAGTTTTATTCTCCCTTAATCCGTAATTTTTAAATGTTTATAATATCTTTCTGACATGGTAACTTTGTCAAATTTTTAATACAAATAAATTCAATTTCATCGATAAAAACAACTTTTTATCGATGAAATTTTCACTTAATCGAATTTTTATGAAAAGAATAGTTTTAGTAAGACATGCAAAATCTTCGTGGAAGCATAACGTAATAGACCATGAAAGACCTCTTAATAATAGAGGGTTTAAAGATGCAAATTTGGTTTCAGCCAACTTAAAGGAAAGTCCCTTGAATATAGACTTGGTTTTGTCAAGCGATGCCATGCGTGCAAAAACGACTGCTGATATTTTTATTTCTAACCTTAACATCAATACAGGTATTGTCCATTTAAATCACGCGTTATATGATTTTTCGGGAACTAATCTTATTGAGGTCATCAAAGCTTGTGATCATTCTGTTAATACACTCATGTTATTTGGGCATAATCATGCTATCACGGCTTTTGTAAATACTTATGGAGATCGTTACATAGATAACGTTCCTACCAGTGGTGTGGTGGTTATAGATTTTGATATTGAGGCGTGGGAAAATTTAAATAAAGGAACAACCATACAAACCTTATTTCCTAGGGATTTAAAATAATATTAACTAACCTATAGCTAAATCAATATAAAATAACATGAACCTTCAGAGTAAAAAGCCGAATTTCTTCGTTAAAAATACTCGCCGTAACTAAGCTATGCCTACGCTTTTTGCCTTGAACTTCAATTTTTTATATCTAAATATTCTATGCCATTTTATATCGACTTAGCTATAATAGGTTTGTAACTTATAAAAAGAGACAATACTTAACTTTTTAAGTGAGTATGGGTGGGCTTTTTCAATAGATCAACTTGATTTCGATCAATAATTAATTGTATATCAATTTTTCGCACCAAAATATCGATGTTTGGCTAAATCATTAAACTTATATGCAACCACTAACTCATTCGAAACCTTTCTATTTCATATTGGTTTTATTGATATATTAAGCTTAAATAGAATATATTTGTGAATCTATTTCTAAATCACGAATCACCCTATATGACGAAACCAGAATCACAGGACAATAATTATATAAATAGAGAAATAAGTTGGCTACAGTTTAACGCTAGAGTTTTACAGGAAGCATCAGATGAAAATGTGCCATTAATAGAACGCTTGCGATTTTTAGGTATTTTTTCTAATAATTTGGATGAATTTTTCAAGGTTAGATATGCCACGGTTAAGCGTATTGTTGAGGCAGGAAAAGGAGGAAAGAACGCTTTAGGGGGTATTAAAGCTAAAGAGTTATTGGAGATTATAACTCAAATTGTTATAGATCAACAAAGTAAAAGTTTAGAAATATTAAATACTATTCACCAAAGATTAGAGGAAGAGAATATTTATATCATTGATGAAAATCAAATTGATGATGTACAACACGACTTTATAAAAAAATATTTTTTAAGAAAAGTCAGTCCTGCGTTAGTGACCATTATTTTAAATGACTCTGTAGTGCTTCCCAATTTAAAAGATAGTGGTGCCTATTTAGCGGTTAGAATGTTGATGTCTAATGATGAAAGGCAGTTTGCGCTAGTAGAAATACCAAAGTCCTTTAACCGATTTGTTGTATTGCCAAGAGAAGACGAAAAGAACTATATTATAATGATAGACGATTTACTTCGTCATTGTTTAAGTGATATTTTTAACATCTTCGATTATAAAAGTATTTCTGCCCACATGATTAAAATTACTCGGGATGGTGAATTGGATTTTGAGAGTGATTTAAGCAAGAGTTTTATCGAAAAAATATCCGATAGCGTTAAGCACAGACAAAAGGGTGAGCCCGTTCGTTTTGTATATGATAAAACAATCGATAAGGAAACCTTAGCGTATTTAATGGCTAAAATGGGAATTGACGAAACAGATAGTATTATACCTGGCGGTCGTTATCATAATAGAAGGGATTATATGGGGTTTCCCAGTTTAGGTAGAAATGATCTTCTTTATGAAAAAATAGAAGCTTTACCGGTTAAAGGCCTTAGTTTGGAGTCCAGTATTTTTACGGCTATTAAGAAAAAGGATTATTTACTTCAGGCACCGTACCAAACTTTTTCTTATGTTGTTAAGTTCTTAAGGGAGGCAGCTTTAGATCCAAATGTGAAAACTATAAAGATCACTATTTATCGTTTGGCCCAAATTTCACATATAGCGAGCTCACTTATTAATGCTGCCATTAATGGCAAATCCGTTACGGTATCTATAGAATTGCAGGCCAGATTTGATGAGCAGGCGAATATTGATTATGCGCAACAGATGGAAGAAGAAGGGGTGAATTTGGTTTTTGGAGTGGCAGGTTTAAAGGTACACAGTAAAATGTGTGTTATAGAAAGAGAGGAAGGAAAAAAATTGAAGCGCTATGGTTTTATTAGTACAGGGAATTTTAACGAATCTACTGCAAAAATCTATACGGATTATACATTGTTTACTTCCAACCAACGCATTTTAAAAGAAGTAAATAAAATTTTCAGCTTCTTTGAGACTAATTATAAAATTTTTACATATAAGCATTTAATAACATCCCCTCATTATACCCAAAAAGCAATTTTTAAATTAATAGATGCCGAAATTGAAAGTGCCAAAAATGGAAATGAGGGCAGTATAAGATTAAAAATGAACAGTATTTCCAGCTATAAAGTCATTGATAAGCTTTATGAAGCAAGTAGGGCGGGCGTAAAAATCCAAATGATTGTGAGAGGTATTTGTTGTTTAATTCCTGGCGTAAAAGGCATGAGTGAAAATATAGAGGTTATTAGTGTTGTGGACAAGTTTTTAGAACATTCTCGGATTTATATTTTTGGTAATAATGGAGATTCTAAAGTTTATATTTCTTCTGCGGATTGGATGACGAGGAATATTGAAAATAGAGTAGAAGTGAGCTGTCCTATTTATGACGAGGATATTAAAAAAGAAATTATTGAGACGTTTAATATTAGTTGGAGCGATAATGTTAAAGCCAGACTGTTAAACGAATCACAAGAAAATAATTATAGAATAAATGATAAGGAAAAAGTGAGGTCTCAATTTGCTATGTATAATTATTATTTAAAAAAGCTAGAGAGTTAATATGCTTACAATAAAGAAATATGCAGCTATAGATATTGGCTCTAATGCTGTCAGGTTACTTATTTCAAATATAATTGAACAAAAGGGGAGACCTGTGCAATTCAAGAAAAACTCGTTGGTTCGTGTGCCCATACGTTTGGGAGCCGATGTATTCGTAAAAAACAAGATCTCCATAGAAAATACGCAACGCCTTCTTGATACCATGTTGGCGTTCAAATTGTTGATGAAATCGCATAAGGTAGTAAAATACAAAGCTTGTGCGACATCGGCGATGCGGGAATCTGCAAATGGTAAACACGTGGTAGATTTGGTTTTAAAAGAATCGGGCATAAGTATTGATATTATTAAAGGAAAGGAAGAAGCTGCTATTATAGCCGCGACGGATTTGCACAAGTACATAGATGATAATAAAACGTATCTGTATGTCGATGTAGGTGGTGGTAGCACGGAGTTTACCGTTATCCACAGAGGAAAACAAGTCGCATCAAGATCCTTTAAAATAGGAACCGTTAGACTTCTTAATGATATCGTTAAAAAGGAATCATGGAGAGAGTTGGAGGCTTGGATAGAAAAACATGCAAAATCGTACCATAAAATTGAGGTTATAGGTTCTGGAGGGAATATTAATAAAATATTTAAGATCTCTGGGAAGGCTATGGGCAAACCCCTAACTTACTTCTACCTATCATCTTATTATAATACATTGCAAAGCTACTCTTACGAAGAACGTATTACGGAATTAGGCTTAAATCAAGACCGGGCAGATGTTATTATTCCTGCTATGCGGATTTACCTTTCTTCAATGAAATGGAGCGGAGCCAAAAATATTTATGTACCAAAAATCGGCTTGGCAGATGGCATAATTAAAAGTATCTATTATGATACGGTTTCTAGTAATACACAGTAAAATTGTGCACTTTACCTTTTATAGTTGTCATTTTTTAATTTTATAATATATATTCGTACACAACTTAATTGCTTAAATTTATATTTCAAACCTAATTTACTATGAAAAAAATATTACTATTAACAGTCCTGTTTACTTTTTCAAATTATGGCTTTTCTCAAGATGTAAAATATGGAGTAAGAGGTGGTTTGAATATTTCAAATTTAGATTTCGATAATAACACGACGCCTGTAAATAAACACAGAAATAGCATGTATATTGGTTTTTTTGCGAACATAGGCTTGTCTAAAACCATTGCAATCATGCCAGAAATACAGTTCTCTGCAGAAGGCGCCAAGGCAGAGCCATTGCATTTGGATTATATTCAAGCTCCTATTTTCCTAAAGTTTAGGTTAAGCGAAAAAATTCATGTTGGAGCAGGTCCACAAGTGGGGCTTAAAGTACATAAAGAAGATGACGGTATGAAGAATTTTGCTTATTCTGGTGTTGCTGGTATAGAATATAAAATTAACTATGCCATATTTGCAGATGTAAGGTATACTTATGGTTTCTCCAATATTTTTGATGACAACCTAGGTGTTGAAGCCAAAAACTCAAATATACAAATAGGCATCGGTTATAAGTTTTAACCGTGTATAGCTTCCGTATTAGTTATACTTCCATTTAAGCGTTATATTACTAGAGAACTAGGGTTATCTGTTGTAACCTTCGTGGCGCAGCCCAAAGGGGTAGTAGTTTATGCGTTTTTTTCAACGGTGGTCACCTTTTACAGCCTACCGCTCCAAAGAGCAGCTACAAAAATTTTATTTTTAAGAACGTATACTAAAACCACACTAGCGATAAAGTGTGGTTTCTTATTTTCATTTATTGCCTACTCGATACGGCACTCGTCAAAGACGAAGCGCTAGCGCATACGAGGACTAGCAGGGGTTATATTACTAGAGAGAACTAGGGTTATCTGTTGTAACCTTCGTGACGCAGCCCAAAGGGGTAGTAGTTTATGCGTTTTTTTCAACGGTGGTCACCTTTTACAGCCTACCGCTCCAAAGAGCAGCTACAAAAATTTTATTTTTAAGAACGTATACTAAAACCACACTAGCGATAAAGTGTGGTTTCTTATTTTCATTTATTGCCTACTCGATACGGCACTCGTCAAAGACGAAGCGCTAGCGCATACGAGGACTAGCAGGGGGTATAAACAAAAACCACACTACAGCTATTTAATGTGACTTGTGTGTTTTTCTTACTCGGTATGCCACTAGTTTTTAAAACTAGCGGTAGCGGGGATAAGTGCGTCCGTTCGTGACATAATCCAACAAAAAACTTGAAAAAAACAAAGAACACTAAAAATCCAGATAGGATTTTTAGTGTTCTTCATCATTGATTAAAATTTATAGACTATTTTCTGAAAGTGCCTATCTAATGTGGCTTGTGTTTTTTTCTTACTCGGTACGCCACTAGTTTTTAAAACTAGCGGTAGCGGGGGAAGCCTAGCGCATACGAGGGCTAGCAGGGGGTATAAACAAAAACCACACTACAACTATTTAATGTGGCTTGTGTTTTTTTTCTTACTCGGTACGCCACTAGTTTTAAAAACTAGCGGTAGCGGGGAAAAATGAGATGGAATATTTAGCAAGTTATAGCAAGGCTAGAAATTTTCTAGTGTGTAACTTGGACTAACCATGTATGGTCTCTTTATTACCTAAGTTAGACATAATTTCGGCTTCATATTCAAGAAGTTGCTGCCATTTCGCATCCACTTCCTTTTTATTTCCATACTTACGGGCAAAGCCTAAAAACATAGTGTAATGGTTGGCTTCACTAACCATTAAATTTCTATAAAAAGTTGCTAGTTCTTTGTCTTGGAGTTGTTCTGAGAGCAGTCTAAAGCGTTCACAGCTTCTGGCTTCGATTAATGCCGCATAAAGTAGGCGATGTACCAATTGTGTCGTTCTGCTACCACCTTTAGGAAAGAATTTTACAAGTTGAATGACATAATCGTCACGTCTATCGCGTCCTAGCGCCCATCCACGCTCTATAATTTTATCATGAACCATTTTAAAATGACTCATTTCTTCTTTCACCAGTGCCGTCATTTCTTGTACCAATTCAGTGTATTCGGGAAAACTTACAATGAGTGAAATAGCAGTGCTTGTTGCTTTTTGTTCACAAAAAGCGTGATCGGTAAGTATTTCTTCAATGTTTTTTTCTACAATATTAACCCAGCGCGGGTCTGTTGGAAGCTTTAGTCCTAGCATGATTATATAGTATTGGAAAAAATGTTTATTTCTTCAATTTGAATAACACCTTGTTTATTAATTTTAAGCGTAAAATCTTTGCATTCATTTGTATTGGGAATACAAAAAGAAGTATTTAACCGTAGTATATCTTTATTTGAAGCTTCATGATCGACCCATATAAATTGCATGATGGCGTTTGTCCAAAACGAAGCGCCTTCAAATTTATAAAAGCATTTTTTATTAATGAGGCTTCTGTTGATGATGGTGTTGTTTTTTAATACTAGAAGTTGTGCTTCGAAATTTTTGTAGTGAATTTTGGTTACTGAATCGCCTTTAGATTTTCTGGTCTCTAAAACAAAATCATTTTCTAAAGAGCGGTAGTTTATTTTAACTTCAAACCCACTACTTAAAATAGTATCTGTTTTTATTTCAGTATACGTTTCTGGAACAAACTTTATTTCTTGATTAAAAGATTCTAAAAGGTTATTTTCTTTTAAAACCTCTGCGTTGGTTTTATATTTTCTATTTCGACCATCACAGCTTGCTAAAGTAAGGGTAAATATAAGAAGTATAAATACTAATTTATTCATTTTTAATGATTTATATGTCTAGATCGAAAGTTTTTCTTAAAAGATCTATATTAGGGTTTTTTTCTTTTAATTTTTCGAATTTGTCCGCAGGCGTGTAAGCGTACTTCTTTTCCATAACTTCATTTACACTAATCGATAAGTTAATGTCATAGTTATTTAAGGACTTTCTAACGTGCGATAAAAGATCATATTGGTTCCGTTCCACTTCTACCTTATTTGTAGCGTTAGGGAATTCTAAATAAACGGTTGTTTCCTTGACTTTTGGTGTGTCAATGGATAGTATGGAAGCTAAATTATGCTTTCCTTTTTCTCTTATTATTTCTATGTAAGTATTCCAAACATTTATAAGTTCTTTCTCGGTAAAATCTTCCTTAGGTAAATCCTCTTCTTCAATAACAACATCCATTTGTTTAATGAGATGTTCTTTTTTAGCTTTTATACTACTTAGGGAAAGCCCAGAAGTACGTTTTGTTTCTTTTTTTAGGATAATTTTTGGAGGTTCATTAACTCGAAAAGCTTCTGCGGCGTTAGAGTTTGATAATTGAGGCTCTTTATTTTCTTCTTTTAAATTAGAGGTGGCTAAACTATTTTGTTCTTTCTTAGGGGGTGTTACGGGAATAGGGGTAATGCCCTTTTTTTTAAAGTAAGAAGCAGGAATTATGTAATGTCTGCTATTTTTTTTTTCTCCATCAAAAGTGATAGAGGCAAGTTGCATTAAGCATAACTCGATAAGTAAGCGTTGGTTTTTACTGGTTTTATATTTGAGGTCGCAATCGTTTGCCAAGTTTATACCTTGGAGCAGGAATTCCTGTGGCACTTTTTTAGATTGTTCTAAATATTTAGCTTTGGTTTGCTCACCTACTTCAAGTAGTTCCATCGTCTCGGGGGCTTTGCTTACCAGTAAATCTCTAAAATGAGATGCCAACCCACTAATATAATGATGGCCATCAAACCCTTTGGATAGTGTGCTGTTGAATTGTAATAGCAATTCGGGAATCTTATTTTCTAAAATTAGATCGGTACTCGTAAAATAGGTTTCGTAGTCAAGTACATTTAAATTTTCTGTAACAGCTTGTCTGGTTAAATTTTTGCCCGAAAAACTAACCACCCTGTCAAAAATAGATAGGGCATCTCGCATAGCGCCATCGGCTTTCTGGGCGATAATATGTAAGGCATCGTCATCGGCAGTTATGCTTTGTTCTTTTGCTATATATTTTAAATATTCCTTGGCATCTTTTACTGTAATGCGTTTAAAATCAAAAATTTGACAACGCGATAAAATAGTTGGAATAATTTTATGCTTTTCGGTAGTTGCTAAAATGAAAATACAGTGTTTTGGAGGCTCTTCCAACGTTTTAAGAAAAGCATTGAAAGCCGCTTGCGATAACATATGTACCTCATCAATGATATAGACTTTGTATTTACCAACTTGTGGGGGGATTCGAACTTGATCTGTTAAACTTCTAATGTCATCAACGGAATTGTTTGAAGCAGCATCGAGTTCAAAAATATTAAAGGCAAAATCTTCATCATTGGTTTCGGAGCCATCACTATTAATCATTTTAGCGAGAATACGTGCGCAAGTCGTTTTACCAACACCACGAGGCCCGGTAAAAAGCAGGGCTTGAGCTAAATGATTGTTATCTATGGCATTCAATAAAGTATTTGTAATAGCTTGTTGACCTACAACGTCTTTAAATGTTTGTGGTCTGTATTTTCTAGCCGATACTACAAAGTGTTCCAAATCTTGCTGAATTTATTTCAGCATCTTTTTTGATGCTAATTTTAGAATGTTTAACAAAGTTAAAAATTCAGCTTAAAATTAAAGATAAAGCACATAAAATTTAAAAGGAGTTATTAACAACTTTTAGTGATAAGTGTCCGAAGTAAAAAGTATTTTAAAGTTATGGAAATGATTGTATTTTTTTGAAGTTTAAAATTTCTTTATTGTAATTTTGCAAATAAGTAGATTGCCTTATCGCTCACATACTGGACTTGCTCTAGCATGTGGGAGGAAAGTCCGAACACCATAGTGCAACATAGTGGTTAATAGCCACCAGTCGTGAGGCTAGGAAAAGTGCAACAGAAAGTATGTACAGGTCATGCTGTAGTGAAACCAGGTAAACTCTATGTGGTGCAATGCCATGTATACCAGTGTTTGAGGGCTGCACGCTCGATACTGGAGGGTAGGCAGCTAAAGTGTTTTGGTAACAATGCACGCAGATAAATGATAAGGGTTTTTTGTACTTGTTTTAGGGGATCCTGAAACAGGTTCGGGAAATACAGAATTCGGCTTATAGATTTACTTTACCATAAAAACCCTTCTTGAATTTCAAGAAGGGTTTTCGGTTAAAAAATGATTGGTTAGTAATTAATCCTTTTTAGGGGAATAAGATAAATCGGGTCTCATTTCTCCACTATATTCTTCACTTTATTGAAAAATTATTTTGCAATTTTTTCGTATTCCATAATCATTGAAGGTCTAACATTGTCTTGATGTACCGAGAACATTTTCTGTGCTTGAGATAGATGGCACATTAAACTTAGTGGCAAGACTAGTGCTAAAGTTGTTCTAATTGTTTTCACCATTTATTTATTGGTTAGTTAGTTAGTTAGTTAGTTAGTTAGTTAGTTAGTTAGTTAGTTAGTCTTCTGAAACTTCGGTTTCAACTTCAGCCTCTACCTCGGCATTAGCTATAGTAGCAAATTCAGAATTCATGGCTGTACCATCAAAATAAATATGTTCTTCTACAATTTTTCCATCAATGAATTGTACCGCCAAATGCACTGGTATGGCTAGCTCTTTATTATTTGCGGCAAAAGTACCTAAATGTACCGCCCAATAATAGACCCAGGTTTCGTCCTCTTTGTCAAGGACCATTTCTATGTATTCTTTATCATGGTTAAAACCATAAGCAGACATAGCACTGGTCATAGCTTTTAAATCTTCCAGCCTTTTTTCAATGGTCATGGGTTTGGTAGAATTAACAAATACTTTTGCCGTGTCGGCAAAATGACTTTTCCATTTGTCCCAGTCACCTGTTTCGTAGGCTTTTATACCAGATTTTAATGTTTCAATTTCGGCAGATTCAGCAAAGTAACGTTGTGTGTGTTTTTGACAGGCGATTAAAAGAATCACTGCTAATAATAATAAAGGAAGTTTTTTCATTTCTTAATGGTTTTAAGGTTAGTGTTTAAATTAACCACAAACAATAGTAAGAAAAGAAATACTTTATTAGATGAGATAAATTATGTATAGAGCCTGGGGACTCTTAAGAAGTAAGAGTCTAAAGTACTGAAAAAAAAGGAATTAACAAAAAAAGATATGTGAGGGTTTAAGTTATTTCAAAAAAACTAAACATATTACCACCATAGCTTTTAGAATAGCTATAATGGTTTAAGTTAGATAAATTCGTGTGTTTAGAGTGCTCAACAATTAGAATACCGTCTTCAAGCAGCATGTTGTTTTGAAAAACCAATTCTGGAATTTTAGCAAACTCTTCTTCTGAAAAGTTATAAGGAGGGTCTGCAAATATAACGTTGGTTTGTAAATTAGATTTTTCTAAAAATTTAAAAACATCACTTTTTATAGTGTTTATTGGCATTTCAAAAGATTCGGCTGTTTGGTTTATAAACTTGATACAGCCATAGTCTTGGTCTACACAGGTAATATTTTGGGTGCCTCTTGATGCAAATTCATAACTTATATTGCCTGTTCCTGCAAACAAATCTAAAACAGAAATATCGTCAAAATAAAACAGGTTATTTAAAATATTAAATAGGGATTCCTTTGCCATATCTGTTGTTGGTCTCACCGGTAAATTTTTTGGTGCAACAATTTTTCTGCTTTTATAAGTTCCTGAAATAATGCGCATTAAAAACTTTTTATTAAAGTGAAATCTGAATGTTCGTATTTAGGGTTTTCGTAATATTCGTAATGGTCATTTCGGTTACCAAAACTTACATTTCTTATATATTTGTATGCTATTTGATATAAATCATCTTCTTTGTGTATCGTACCAATTAAAACTAAATTTAGCGTTTCTGGGTTTAGTTTTAACTGTTCTACAGTAAATAGGACATAATATATAAAGTCTTCTTTTGTAACGTATTCAAATGTATTATAAAGTAAAAGTTTGCCTTTTTCTATAACAATTATTTCAAAATGATTTTTGTTTACGTTTAAATATACTTTAGTCGTATTCGTGTTTTTTTCAATATGTAGAATTTCCTCAATTAATATAGTGGAAACATGCTTAAAGGTAAAAGCACCAAATTTTTCATATATAAAATTATTAATATTTATATAGGGCACATATACATTTACGCTATCGTTTAATACGATATCGTCGTAAGTAATAAAATCTGATTTAAGGATTTTAGAATTAAATTTTAAATAATCAGCTAAACTAGCTTCTTCAAAAAGTGGTCTTGGTACAAGGGTAGATAGCTCGTTGTCATGAATGACACAGATTTTAGAGAATGATTCCTGTAGAATAGCCTCTGTGTTAAAGATCTTTTTAAGAGAATCTAATATATCTAAAGGGTTTAGTTTTTTATTAAAGTCAAAGTGCTTTAAGGCAGAAATAGTGCTTAATTCTTTCTCTAGTATACAAAAAGAAAGTCCACTCAAATTTATTTGAATGGACAATTCTAAATTAGTTGGTTTGCTAGTTTTTGTTTTTTTATTCGTTAGCGCCATAAGTTTTTGGCCAGTTTCCAATTGTTTTAACTTCGTCCATAGAACCTACTCTTAGCATGTTACCATTTACCCCATCCACAGAAACAACCTGATTCTCTTGCATAAGAAGATCTGGATCTTGATCGTATAAAATAACGTCCTTTTCTACAGAAGCTTCAAAAACAGGTATCTGTATATCATTTTGTTCTAAATATCCGGCTTGAAGTTTAAATTTGGCACCTTCTTTTCCCACAGGAACATTCATCATACTTTTGTAACGATCTGAAGTCTTAAATAAAGAATCTTTTACAGAAACAAACCCTAAAGTATCAATAACAACAATTTCTTTAGTAGTATCTACCCCGTATAATTTAGTTAATTCTTTGTCTATAACAGTAGAATCCCTACGTTGGGTAATAGTGTACTGAGCTGTGTCAATAAACTTAATTAAGTTTTCGAAATTACCAGAAAACTTACCAGTTACCTGTTTGTGAGCTAGCTGAGCATCTCTAATGTCAATCAAACTTGAAATAACCGTTTTGTAACGTTTGTTTTTAAGTTTGTTAAATTTAATGGGCTCATAAATAGATAAATATGTTTGATACCCTAAAAAACCTATTAACAGCCATAAAGCAATTGTTAAAACAGGTTTAAATTTTGAAGGTATGAATTTGTCAACCAGCTTTACCAAGCCAATTGTAACTAGTATCACTGCAACTGCGATAAGAATAAATTTCAACATAGTATGTTTTTAGTTAAAAGTCTTTTCGCAAATCTACAATTTTTTTTTAACCGTAAAAATCTATAGAGAGTAAAAATCGTTCTATCTTTGAATAATTTTTAATTTGTCAAAACTTTTAATGACCTCATCTGAATTTTATTCTCTTATAAACCAGCAATTTCCGTTTAATCCAACGCTAAAACAGCATATTGTTTTACAACAGCTTTCAGAATTTATTTTTAACAAATCTCCCAATGCCCTTTATGTACTTAAAGGCTATGCAGGTACGGGTAAGACTACAATTGTTGGAACTATCGTTTCTAATTTATGGAAAGCAAAAAAAAGTGCCGTTTTAATGGCTCCAACAGGTAGGGCGGCTAAGGTTATCTCTAATTACTCTGGAAAAGAAGCGTTTACCATACATAAAAAAATATATTTTCCGAAAAAAGAAAAAAATGGCGGCGTTAAGTTTGTTCTACAGCCTAATAAGCATAAAAACACCGTTTTTATTGTCGATGAGGCATCCATGATACCAGATACACCAGGTGAGTCAAAACTTTTTGAAAATGGTTCGTTGTTGGACGATTTAATACAATATGTATATTCAGGGCATCAATGTAAATTACTTTTAATTGGAGATACGGCTCAATTACCGCCGGTTAAGCTGGATTTAAGTCCTGCATTAAATGAAGATTCCCTTGGATTAAACTACAACAAGGAAGTTACCAGAATGGAATTAGATGAAGTTGTAAGGCAAGAACAAAATTCTGGTATCCTTGCAAATGCTACTGTATTGCGTGAGGCTATATCACATAGCATTCACGATAGTTTTAAATTTGATTTAGCAGATTTTAAAGATATTGTTAGGTTAATAGACGGCTATGAGATCATGGATGCTATTAATGACGCCTATGGCGATTTGGGTAAAGAGGAAACTGCTATTATCGTAAGAAGTAATAAACGTGCTAATTTATATAATCAGCAAATACGGAATAGGATATTATTTAATGAGAGCGATCTTGCTACGGGGGATTATTTAATGGTGGTCAAGAATAATTATTTTTGGATCAAGGCAACCACCGAAGCCGGGTTTATTGCAAATGGCGATATTATTGAGGTTCTCGAAATTTTTGGCATTCAGGAGCTTTACGGTTTTCGTTTTGCAGAAGTGAAGATCAGGATGATAGATTATCCAAAAATGAGGCCTTTTGAAACGGTTTTGCTTTTAGATACCATTGCAGCGGAAACACCATCTTTGTCTTATGATGATTCCAATAGATTATATCAAGAAGTCATGAAGGATTTCGAAGGCGAATCCAGTAAATATAAAAAGTTTTTAAAGGTAAAAGGTAGTAAACACTTTAATGCCCTTCAGGTAAAATTTTCTTATGCCATGACATGCCATAAATCTCAAGGTGGGCAATGGAATACTGTTTTTGTGGAACAGCCTTATTTGCCAAACGGCATTGATAAAGAATATTTACGTTGGTTATATACTGCTGTAACCAGGGCTAAAGAAAAACTGTACCTTATTGGTTTTAAGGATGATTTTTTTGAAGAAGATTAATCTAGTGTTCAGTATTCAGTTCGCATTGGCTATCGGTTACATGGTATTCCTTTGCGCCTTTGGCACCTTCGCGAGAAAATACTATAGGTATAGATAAGGCGTGTTCAGTTTTAGCCACAACTTTCCTAACTTTATGCTCCGGTTGCATTGAACGGTTAATTGTTTTTAATGCCCATAAATAGTAGACATTGTTTATGATTTTTTATGTTGTCTGAAAGTTTAGGCTTTATAAAAGTAGAATCTAATAATAATTATTCTATTTTTGAATTAGATTCTGACCACTAATAATTATGAAAATAATTTCAATGATTCCTGCGCGTTATAGTGCATCGCGGTTTCCAGGAAAACTTATGCAAGACCTAGCGGGGAAAACGGTTATATTGCGCACATACGAAGCTGCACTGGCTACTAATTTGTTTGATGGTGTATTTGTTGTTACCGATAGCAAAATTATTTATGATGAAATTGTAAATAATGGCGGGAAGGCCATAATGAGTAAAAAAGAGCATGATTGCGGTAGTGATAGAATAGCTGAAGCCGTTGAGTTTATGGATGTGGATATTGTGATTAATGTACAGGGGGACGAGCCTTTTACAGATAAAGAATCATTGGCCAAATTGATTGAGGTTTTTAAAGAAGATCACAATAAAAATATTGATTTAGCATCTTTAATGGTTCATATTACGGATCTTGATGAAATTAATAATCCCAATACGGTAAAGGTGATTGTTGACCAAACAAATTTTGCGCTTTATTTTTCCCGGAGTCCAATTCCTTATCCAAGAGAAAATAACGTAGGGGTAAAATACTATAAGCACAAAGGTGTTTATGCTTTTAGAAAAGAAGCGATACTAGATTTTTACAAACTACCAATGCAACCATTGGAAGCTTCAGAAAAAATAGAATGTATTCGTTATTTGGAGTATGGAAAACGTATTAAAATGGTAGAAACAGATGTTCAGGGCATTGAGATTGATACACCGGAAGACTTAGAGCGTGCTAAAAAAATATGGCCATAGTATGTGATGAACTTTTTGCTGAATTTAGGGTAGTTGTTTTAGTAACTTATTAAATGAAAATAAATTGATAAAAGAATACGAAAATATAAAGGTTATAGGTTTTGATGCGGATGATACGCTTTGGGTAAATGAGACCTATTTTCGTGAGGCTGAAGAAGCGTTTGGAGCATTATTGTCAGATTATGAAACCCCAAATAAAATAGATCAGGAATTGTTTAAGATGGAAATAAGCAACTTATCTATATATGGATATGGGGTGAAGGCATTTGTGCTATCTATGGTACAATCTGCTTTGGAATTATCTAACTATGATGTGCCAAATAAAACAATTGAAGCGATACTTGACATTGGCAAAAACATGCTTAATAAACCAGTGGAATTGCTTGATGGGGTCGAAGATGTTTTAGAGGTGTTGTCAAAAAAATACCGTTTAATACTTGCAACAAAAGGCGATTTGTTAGATCAAGAGCGTAAGTTGGAAAAGTCTGGTCTTACAAGTTATTTTCACCATATAGAGGTATTAAGCGATAAAAAAGAAGTCAATTATTCTAAATTATTAAACCATTTGGATATTAAACCATCGGAATTTTTAATGGTAGGAAATTCTTTAAAATCAGATGTGTTGCCATTGGTAAATATAGGGGCTCATGCCATCCATGTACCTTTTCATACTACTTGGGCACACGAGCAAGTCACAGAAAAAGACACAAACGGAAAAGTATATAAGACGATAAATAGCTTGAGAGATGTTATTAAATTATTGAGCTAATTGAAGATAATAGATATAAATACTTGGAATAGAAAACAGCATTACGAGCATTTTTGTGGGTTGAAAGACCCTTATTTTGCCTTAACAATTCCTTTTAATGTCACTAAAGCATATAGATTTTCAAAAGAAAGCAATAAAAGTTTTTTTGCGAAATATTTGCATGATTGTATGAAAGCCATAAATAGGGTCGATAATTTTAGGTATAGAATAAAAGATGGGAACGTTATAGATTATAGTGTTATTCATGCATCTGCAACAATAATGAGAAGTAATAAAACGTTTGGGTTTTCTTTTATTGAATATCACGACGATTTAAATGTTTTTATAGAAAATATAAGAATGGAAAAAGAAAGAATTGAAAATTCAACAGATTTATATCCTCCTCAAAATGAGTTAAACTGTATACATTGTTCTGCCATGCCCTGGCTGCATTTTTCAGGACATAAAGAACCTGTTTCTGGAGCATTGGATTCTGTACCAAAAATAGCATTTAGTAAAGTAAGCAAAGTCAATAATGAATTAATGATGTATGTTTCTGTTCATGTAAATCATGCATTAGTAGATGGTTATCATGTTAGCTTATTTTCAGAAAAATTTCAAGAATATTTAAGTCAATAATATTTAAAATAAATACTATTTTTACTTTTTGTAAAAAAAAACTGTTAAATGAATTATAAGAACTTTCCAATGGTGCCAAGGATAATTTTTGGCAGAGGTAGTTTCAATCAGTTAAACGAAATTTTAGCCCCAAAACGTTTAAACAGCCATGCACCATTTATTTATTTGGTAGATGATGTTTTTAAAAGCAATGCTTGGTTAACCTCAAGAATACAATTATCGTATGATGATAAGATTATTTTTATTTCATCAAAAGAAGAACCAAAAACGTCTCAGGTAGATGCTTTGGTTGAAGAAATTATTCTATTAACAAAAGAACGTCCATCGGGAATTATTGGTATAGGAGGCGGAACCATTTTAGACTTAGCTAAAGCTGTTTCCATAATGTTGACCAATGAGGGTGAAGCTAAAGATTACCAAGGTTGGGATTTAGTGAAAAATGCAGGGGTCTATCATGTTGGTATTCCAACAATATCCGGAACAGGGGCAGAGGTTTCCAGAACAACAGTGCTTACCGGGCCAGATAAAAAACTTGGTATAAATTCAGATTTTACACCATTTGACCAAGTGGTGCTAGACTCCGAACTTACGAAAGATGTACCTACGGACCAATGGTTTTATACAGGAATGGATTGTTATATTCATTGTATAGAATCCTTAAAGGGAACTTATTTAAACGCTTTTAGTCAAAGTTATGGTGATATGGCCTTAAGCTTATGTAAAGAGATATTTTTAAGTGATAATCTTACAGAACTGGAAGCTCAAGAAAAATTGATGATGGCTTCATGGCATGGAGGTATGAGTATTGTTTACTCCCAAGTAGGGGTTGCACATGCCATGAGCTATGGTCTATCTTATTTACTGGGTACAAAGCATGGGATTGGTAATTGTATTGTTTTTGATCATTTGGAAGAATTTTATCCAGAAGGGGTCACCCTTTTTAAGGAAATGAAAGAAAAGCATAATATTGTACTGCCCAACGGTCTTTGCGCTCATTTAACAGATGAGGAATTCAATACAATGATTGATATTTCATTGAGTTTGGAACCACTTTGGGAAAATGCTTTAGGGGCAAATTGGAAAAAAACGATGACTCGTGAGAAATTAAGAGCGCTTTATCAAAAAATGTAGTATGCGATGGCTGGCCAAACTTATTTATTTTAAATTATTAGGGTGGCAAGTTGTAGATCCTACTCATATCTCAAAAAACTTAGTTAAAAAAGCAATAATCATTATGGTGCCGCATACGAGTTGGCATGACTTTTATATTGCTGTTTTACTGCGTTCCGTATTACATGTAAAAACTCATTTTATAGCCAAAAAAGAATTATTTACATTTCCGATGGGATGGTTTTTTAGAGCATTGGGAGGCATACCAATTAATAGGCAAGCTAAAGAGAATAAAGTAGATTTAATAGCCAAATTATTTGAAGAAAAAGAAGAATTTAGGGTGGCTCTGGCGCCAGAAGGTACACGTACAAAAGTAGATAAATGGCGTACAGGCTTTTATTATATAGCTAAAAAAGCCAAGGTGCCCATCATAATGATTACACTCGATTTTGAAAATAAGCAAAATAAAATCTCAAAACCCTTTTATCCAACAGAGGATGTGGAAGGTGATTTTAAGTTTATGCACGGTTTTTTTAAAGATGTAAAAGGAAAAATATCTCATTTTTCTTAACAAACTCATTTATGGTCCTATGGGCCTTCATTATTGTTGTTACTGGTCTTATACCAATTATGAATTAAAATGAGCTACAGAAAACGACATTGCTTATTTGTTTTAGCCTGCTGCGAGTTATTTGCATAGCCTAAGCTATGGAAATGATGAGCAAAGTGATAAAACGAATTAATGAATGAGTTTGAATAGCGTATTTTAATTCATAATTGGTATTACCCTCAAATAGGTATTAATTATTAAAGTGGCACGGAATTTGAATGATACTAATTGTAATAGGAAATGAAACATAAAGTAAACAATTGTTTGTCCCTAAAAAGAAACATTTCTAATCCATAAAAATTAAAGAGGCTGTCTAAAAAGTCTTTATATCTGATTTGTCAGGTTGAGCCTGTCGAAACCAATATTGATTATCAATAAGTTAAAAATATTTCGACAAGCTCAATATGACACCGAATTTACTTTTTAGACAGCCTCTTTTTGTTTAAAAGCATACTTTATGGTGCTTTAACTTTATTTTACTTCTTTTAAAGCATTATCAATAAGTGTTCTTAAATGTTGTTTATGTGCTCTGGACGATATATTTCCTGTATTAGAGGCCATTGTTTTAATGTTTTTTAAATTAAACAAAGCCATGGACTTTGCATTATTTGTATATCTGCTGTTTTGCTTTCCTGTAAGGATGTCTATGAGCATGTTAGTATATTGTAATTGTAAATTTTGTCTAAAAGAGTTTATGTTCGAATAAATATCTACTTTAAAAATAGCTCGGTTTAATTCGTTCATAAAAGTAGATAGCCCATATTCATTACCGTATAATTCGGAATCTGTAATTCTTTGTAATGTATTATAGTGCAATAGGTGATCAAGCACATTTTTTTGATATCCTAGGACTTGCCCATGAATTTTTGGATCTTCAGGGGTCCTAAAATTATAACCTCTTCGTTGCATGGCTAAATAATTATACAAATCATGAGGTGCATTAAAAGCATCTGGTGCAAAAACATATTTACTTAAAGCTGCCATGGCTCTTTTTTGATCGGCTAAGCTTACTGGTGTATAAGGTTGCTTTTCACCATGTTGCCCAGCCATAGCTCTATCTACATATACGCCGCCAATAAACCTTGAAATAACATTGGCAGCACTTCCTCTTTGACTACTTAAAATATAATAGGCTTGTCTTAACTCTTGATAGGATTGACCAGATTTGGTAAACTTATCTTTTATGCCATGCATCATGGTATTAATAACCTCAAACCGATCCATAGAGTATTTAATTTGGTCGTTAGACATATCTCCAACCATAACCCTTGGGTCAATAGCTTTTCCAGGGGAGCGCATATCGTCTGCATCATTGCCGAAAATAAGCTCTGGTTTGGTTGATTGCTCTAATAATTCTGTTCTTTCAAGTTTGGTTTTAAAAGGCGTATATCCAAATTGAATGGCCCAAACATCATAGGGGCCAACTGCTGTATCATAGTATTGTCCTTGTTTTGTTCTGTCTTTTGTTATATTAATAGCTGCATAATCCATGACTGAGCCTGTTAAGCATTTACCTTTAATAAAATCGGCATCAGCTAATTGTTCGGGTGAGAATAATTGACTGGCTTTCATGTTGTGGTTTAGGCCTAATGTGTGTCCTACTTCATGCATGATCAAAGCGGTCATGGCTTCTTTTTTCATCCGTTTCATCTCTAAATCCGAAGCGTCTGTAGCTTTCAATACTGCATTTCCAAAAAGTGTGTTTTCATGCATAACGTGCCCTAAAGAGCAATACATTTTATGATCTTCTTCTGTGTTTGAATTTTTAAAAGGTTTATGCAACGAGGCAAGATTAAACAATTTATCGTACATGACTCTGTTGGTAAAATGCACATATTCTAACATAATATCTGCGCCTAAAATCTGCCCCGTTTTTGGATTTACAAAACTAGGACCATAACCACCAAAAGGGGGTTGCGGAGAAGATGTCCAACGCAATACATTATACCTTATGTCCCCAGCATCCCAATTTGCATCATCTGGTTGGATTTTAACGGTTATGGCATTTTTAAATCCCGCTTTTTCAAAAGCGACATTCCATTGTAAAACCGCATTTTTAATAGTTTCACGCCATTCTATTGGTGTCGAATTCTCTATCCACCAAGTAATAGGCTCAATAGGTTCTGAAATAGCTGCATTTGGGTCTTTCTTTTTTAAATTCCAGCGGTGTACTAAATCGCGATACGGTGTGGTGCTTGTAGATGTTTGGTCATCTACTTGGGTTGTAAAATAACCAACCCTGGGGTCGTCATATCTAATTTCATAATCGTTTTCTGGCAATGCTATTAAGCTATGAAATACTTTAATGCTTACATTTCTTCCATCTGCTAGAGCATTAGATCCCCCATTTAAAACAGAAGGAGAAGAATAAACATATTCCACTACTAAATCTGTATTATTATCATAATTACGAATCGCGTCTATTTTTGTTTTTGTCTTATTTAAATTACCCAATTTAAAAGCGGTGGGTGGGGTCCCTGGCGAATTTGGCCGTTTAATCTGTGAGAGTGTTTCTGCTAAAAACAGATTATCGGCCTTTATGAGATAAAGTCCCTTTTTTATGTCATGACTTTCAATTTTTATGCTAGCCATATTTCCGTTACTAATATTGGCATCTTTAGATTTTGAAAGCGCGCTTTCAGGGTCAAAGTAAAACGATGTGTTTTGTGTTATAAATTCAATCTTATCAAAATACTTTTCAATTTTAAACACTTTAGAACCTTTATAAGACCCTCTAATAATTCTTCCAGCATCCATAACACCATTGGCAATTTGACTAAAATAGATGTACTCTTTGTTTATTTGGTCATCAGAAATAATCATTTGTATAGACCCCGTTATGGTATCTTGGTAAATGGTGAATAAACCATCCATTTTTTTACTGGACTTAACCAGTTCGGCAATCGTTTTTATTTTTGTTTTTTTCTTGACAGGTTTGTCAGTAACTTCTACCTGATCCTTTTTCTTGTCTTTTTTTCTTTTTTGGGCTTGAACATTTTCAGATATAGAAAAAAGCATTATTGTTAGCACAAAACAAATAAGTCTTTTAGTTTTTAGATTTTTGAACGTCATAATATTATTTTGAATTAGTCATGCTAAAAGTAAAGAATTTATTGAAACCAACGAAATTCGGGTGCAGTCGAAGTATACTTAAAAGAAATTTAATGGTATTTAAAATGACTTTCTAAAACTTGTTCTTTTTCACCTATGTAAATAATAGTTATATTTTATCGAGTAATTTTAATTATCTATTTTAGATATCTGTATCTTTAGGCATTATGATAAAAGACACCAAGATTGCTATATTAATTGACGGCGATAATATTCCATCTAAATATATTTCTGAAATGATGGAGGAAATTGCAAAGTATGGAACGCCAACCATAAAACGGATTTATGGGGATTGGACGAAACCACACCTTTCCAAATGGAAACATATTTTGCTCGAAAATGCTATTACACCTATTCAGCAGTATGGTTATACCACAGGAAAGAACGCTACAGATTCTGCTATGATAATTGATGCGATGGATATTTTATATTCGGAAAAAGTCAATGGTTTTTGTTTAGTGTCTTCTGATAGTGATTTTACAAAATTAGCAACACGGTTACGAGAAGCTGGGATGCAGGTTTATGGTATGGGTGAAAAGAAAACACCTAATCCTTTTATTGTGGCTTGTGATAAGTTTATTTATCTGGAAATCCTTCAAAAAGATGTTGAAAAAGGAGATAAAGGGGGGGGCTCCAAAAAAGACAATTTATATAATATCACCCCTAAAGTTATAAAACTTCTTGAAAATTCAGTGTCGGATGCTGCAGATGATGATGGCTGGGCATTTCTTGGGGATGTTGGTTCTCTCATACTAAAAAAACAACCTAATTTTGATTCTAGAAATTTTGGTTTTGATAAGTTAACGCCTCTTTTTAAATCGTTAGATCGTTTTGAAATGGAACAACGCGACCAAAGCAATGGACGGTTTAAATTGATTTTTGTTAGGAATAAATGATCTATTCCTGCGCAGGCAGGAACCCCATCATCATATTTTAACGTGAGTTCGATTTAAAACCTGTCTGCCGACAGGCAGGCAAGGGCGTTTTTAACAATAAATTCACTAATAAAACGATTTGTCGCCTTTAGTACTTCGACTATAGTTTATCTTGAGCGAAGTCGAAAGGCTCAGCATAAACTAAAGTCGAAAGGTCATTAAAACCCACTATTTAAATGGGTTTCGACAGAGCCTGTGCTGAGTTTACCGAAGTACTCAACCTGACATTAATATTAAATTACTAATAGTCAGCTCAATAGTATTATGCTTATATCGAACTCACGTTATTTTATCATCCAAAGTGGATTCCTGCCTTCGCAGGAATGACAGTGGCGTTTATAGCAAATAACTAATAATAACCAGATTCCGACGTAAGTTTTATTGTAAAGAATCATTAATCACCAGAAATACAGTTAATTGTCATGAAGACAGCGCGAAGGATGAGCCTTTCGACTAGCGTTTATGCAGTGCAGCCGAAGCACTCAAGATAAACTTGAGACATCTCTATATAATGAGATGCCTCCTTGGAAACTTCGCTTAATATCTTCAAACTAAATATATTTTGTTTTGGATAGCGTTCGGATTGCCAAGGTTTCTTTTTTATAATATCTTTAATACCTGTTTACCTATTTGTAATATATCGAACTGACGTTAATTAATAATAAGATGCCTGCCTTACTGAAACGAGTTCAGCACAGGGTGCAGGAATTTAGTTGCCCAGAATTTTATCCATAACCCAACTCGTGTGAAGTGCTGAACCTCCAGAAGAAGGATGTGTGTAATTTTTTTTGATCAACATATCCCTCATGCCTTCTACATGGTATAGTTGTATATGTTTTGGGTTTTCAATAACCAGTTCTTCTTGTTTTGTATCGCTGTTTAATATGATGGGGTTATCATGAAAAACAGAAAATAGAATGGTGCCTTTGCTCCCAAAAATTTGAGCTTTATCGGTATGGTCGCTACAACCAAAGTTCCAGCAACCAGATCCTGTAGTGCCATTTTTATGGACCCAACAAGCCGTTACGGCATCTTTTGAAGAATAAAGACCTTGCTGATTAAGACTGAGTCCTGATACATTTTCTATATCTCCCAAAAGATATGTAAACAAATCGAGGCCATGGCTTGCCAGATCATCAAAATAGCCGCCAGGTGCTATTTTGGAGTCGGTACGCCAATTGTATGATTTTGATTTGTCTATATCGTTAGCTGGTTTGTTTAAATGCCAGTTAATATGTCTTACTTCCCCTATATATTTATTTTCTAACCAATTTTTTATTTGATTAAAACGTGGTAATGACCTTCTGTAATATGCGACGAATAATGGTAAATCTTTATCCTTGTAAGTGTTGTATATTTTCAGACTCTCTTTATAGGAAGGAGACATAGGCTTTTCTATGCAACAAATTTTTCCTGCGTTCGCCACTTTTAATGCATAAAACATATGTGTGTCTGGGGGTGTTGCAATATATACTGCATCGATGTCGTCGGCATTAATTAAATCATCAGCATTTTCATAAACCTTACTTATATTATGTCTTTGGGCATAATCTTTTGCTTTATCAAAATCACGCCTCATAACAGCGGCTATTTTAAAACCTTCTGTTGCTTTATAAGCAGGGCCACTTTTAACTTCAGTGACTTTTCCACAGCCAATAATTCCCCAGTTAATTGTTTTATCGTTTTTTTTAAAATTACTCACGTCGTTTTATTAAAATAGATAGCTGTTTATTCAGTACTTTCTTCCATGGTATGGTACACATTCTGTACATCGTCATCTTCTTCCAACTTTTCTAAAAGCTTTTCAACATCGGCAGCTTGTTCAGTAGTCAGTGGTTTTGTGACTTGTGGAATACGCTCAAAACCAGAAGATAAAATGTCTATTTCCCGATTTTCCAATTCGGATTGAATGGCTCCAAAGCTTTCGAAAGGGGCGTATATTAATATACCGTCCTCATCAGCAAAAACCTCTTCGGCACCAAAATCTATAAATTCCAGTTCGATTTCTTCAGGGTCTAAACCATCCCCATTAATTCTAAAATTACAAGTATGATCAAACATAAAAACGACAGAACCTGATGTCCCTAAACTACCATCACATTTATTAAAATAGCTACGTACATTGGCTACGGTGCGGGTGTTATTATCGGTGGCTGTTTCAACTAAAACAGCAATTCCGTGGGGTGCATACCCTTCAAAAATAACTTCTTTATAATCGCCTTGACTTTTATCACTTGCTTTTTTAATAGCCCGTTCTACATTATCCTTAGGCATATTAACGGCCTTGGCATTTTGTATAACGGCTCTTAAACGGGAATTACTAGCGGGATCCGGACCTCCTTCTTTAACTGCCATAACTATATCTTTGCCTATGCGAGTAAAGGCTTTGCTCATAGCGGACCAACGTTTCATTTTCCTTGCTTTTCTAAATTCAAAAGCTCTTCCCATAACTGTATACTTTATTTATCGTTCCCGTAGGAACCTGTTTTTATTTTATGCCAACAAATTTAAAAAAATCTACCAACCAAAATAATAGTTGCCCGTTTTAATTTTTTGGATGTGTTGACTGCCTACTGCTAACTGAACACTGCAACTGGATTACTCCTCATCCGGTTCAACAATGGTCTCAATGGCCTCAGCTAATTTAAAGTCTTTATTGGTAACACCATTGGCATCATGGGTGGATAACGAAATGGTAAGCACATTGTATACATTGGTCCAATTTGGGTGATGGTTTAAAGCTTCACATTCAAAAGCAATTCTGCTCATAGCACTAAAGCAATCTTTAAAATTCTCAAATTCGAATTCGGCATGAATGGCATTATCATAGTAATCCCAGTCTGGAAAGTGTAATAACCGTTTTTCTATATCCTGTTCTGAAAGTTTACTCATAAAAATGAAATGTTTAAGTACATGTTATTCTACTAATTTAACGATTTTTGGGATTAAAATCAATTATAATTTTAACTCTGATATTATTTGCCGACTTATAAGTTGGAGGTGTTTTGGTAATAGGTTATATTTTGGTAATACAGCTAGGTACCTATCGTCGTTAGTGGTGTAAACATTTTTATAAATTACTTTGTTGTGCAACTCAAAGGAATCAACAATTTCTTTTATAAAATCATCATGGTGTACCAGATCACTGCTGCCCAAATGAAAAATACCTGATTTATTCCTATTGATAATATAATGAACTTGCTGCGTTACTTTTAGAGCGTTTGTCACATTCATTATTAAGTTAGGAAACACTTCTATAGGTTCTTTTTCTTTTATGTTTTTATGCATTTCCATTATTCTGGGAGATTGTACACCAAAAACCATTGGTAACCTTAAAATAACAACTTGCCTTTTGGGCATGCGTAACAACATATTTTCAATCTTAATTTTGAAGTGCCCATAAATACTGTTACTTAAAGTTTTATCGGTTTCGTAACTTGGGTATTTACTGTAGGCATCAAAAACATTTGCAGAGGATAAAAAAATGAGTTTTATCTTGTTTGTAAACACATATTCCGCCAAATGTTGGTGCGCTACTAATTGCGCTGAAAAATCCCCTCGGAGTGCAGAAATAACAATGGAAGGTTTTACTATTTCTAATATCTCATAAACATCATCTTCCTCCATGTTATATTGAAAGAAATGTTTGTTTTTTTCATGTTCTTTATTTGAGGTATTATATGTTCCGAATGTTTTAAAGTAGGGGCAGAGCTCTTTGTAAATAGCACCACCCAAAAAGCCGCTGGCACCTAATATTAAAATGCTATGTTTTATCTCTCTTTTCATCATGCATCAAACTCATAAAAAACTTTTTAGAATATAGATAATTTTGTTTTTGTAGTGAATTTTTCCAATGTTTTCATTCCTAATAACGAATTGCCTTTTATATTAAGTCCAGGAGACCATGTCGCAATCAC
Source organism: Flavivirga sp. 57AJ16 (assembly GCF_028736925.1). GTDB lineage: Bacteria > Bacteroidota > Bacteroidia > Flavobacteriales > Flavobacteriaceae > Flavivirga. The sequence goes on from NZ_JAQZAT010000005.1 coordinate 93,367, forward strand.
AAAATTATCTGGTAAAAGTGCTACGATACCACCGCCAACGCCGCTTTTTCCAGGTAAGCCAACTTCAAAGGCAAACTCACCAGCTTCATCATAAAAACCACAGGTGAGCATCATGGCATTAATACGTTTTGCCTGTGTTTTTGTTAATCGGATCTTATTTGATAAACAATTTCCTTTGTTGGACAAAAAGAAAAAAGCTTTGGTCAGTTGCTGGCAACTCATTTCAATAGCACATTGATGAAAGTAGAAATCTAAAACATCATCAACAGGGTTGTTCAAATTTTTGAAAGATTTTAAAAGGTTTGCGGCTGCATAATTTTTAAAACCTGTCACTTTTTCTGAATGGGCCACATCTGTATTAAAATTGATAGTGTCATCTCCCGAAAGGTCTCTTATATAATTTAAGAAATCTTCTTTTGGGTTTTGCAAATTAGAAACAAGAATATCTGCAATAACAAGGGCACCGGAATTGATTAACGGATTTCTGGGAATGCCATTTTCAATTTCTAATAATGCCAACTGATTGAATGGATGCCCAGAAGGCTCCACATCCACACGTTTCCAAATATTTTCTCCAATGAGTTCCATAGCTTTAGATAAGGCCAAAACTTTAGAGATACTTTGAATAGAAAATACTTTTTTATAATCACCAGCACCATAATCTTTTCCATCGGCAGTTTTTAAGTGAATCCCAAAATTATTTTTATCAATATACGCCAATTCAGGGATGTATGAAGCCACCGTACCTTTATCGGAAGCATTCATAGCTTCTCGATAAAGACCTTCTAAAATGGCTTGAAAATCAGGCATACATTATTTGTAAAAAGGTAATTTTATGACAGTTGCGGGAACCGTATTTTTACGTATTTGAATATTGATTTTACTGTTAACATTTGCCAAAACAGTTGGTACATAGCCTAAACCAATCCCTTTGTTTAATGATGGTGACATTGTACCAGAAGTCACTATCCCAATTTTGTTTCCGTTGTTATCGACGATATCATAACCCTGTCTTGGAATACCACGCTCGTCCAATTCGAAAGCTATTAACTTACGTTCTGGTCCTCGTTCTTTTTCTGCTTTTAAGGCTTCAGAGTTTGTAAAATCTTTGGTAAACTTTGTAATCCAGCCTAAACCGGCTTCAATAGGAGAGGTGGTATCGTCAATATCGTTTCCGTAAAGACAATAGCCCATTTCCAGACGTAATGTGTCTCGAGCTGCTAATCCAATAGGCTTGATACCATAATCTTCACCTGCTTTGAATACGTTATCCCAAACCTGTTTTACCTCGCTGTTCTTACAGTAGATTTCAAAACCACCACTTCCAGTATAGCCTGTAGCCGATATGATGACATTTTCTATACCTGCAAAATCACCAATTACAAAATTGTAGAACTTTATAGCCGATAGATCATGACTGGTAATAGATTGCATGGCTTCAATGGCTTTTGGGCCTTGAATGGCAAGTAATGCATAGTCGTCACTTAAATTGCGCATGGTGGCGCCCATATCATTTTTAGACTGGATCCAGTTCCAATCTTTTTCAATATTACTAGCATTCACCACTAATAAATAGGTGTCTTCTTTAATTTTGTAAATAATCAGATCATCAACAATACCGCCATTATCATTAGGTAAACAGCTGTATTGGGCTTTCCCGATAGTTAATTTAGAGGCGTCGTTACTAGATACTTTTTGTATAAGATCCAGTGCGTGTTCACCTTCAATTAAAAATTCTCCCATATGCGATACATCAAATACCCCTACAGATTGTCTTACCGTTCCATGTTCTATATTTACACCTTCGTATTGTACTGGCATATTGTAGCCCGCAAAAGGTACCATTTTAGCTCCAAGAGCTTCGTGAGTTGATGATAAAGCAGTGTTTTTCATTATTGATTATTGAATAGTTAATTTTTGTAGCGCAAAACTACATAAATTCATATTATTACTATTAAAAAAAAATTGTTAAATAAGTTAATGTAATAATGTTTTGTTGGTCCTTTAATCAAAAATAAATCCTAGACGTTCTGTGTCTGGCCTGTCTGCCTATAAAGACAGGGTTTCCGTTAAAATTGGTAACCCGTGACAGTCTCAAGGATAGAATATTTAGGGAATTGATAGGTATGAATATATATCACATCTTAAAGTTATTGCAATAAATAACCTTTCAAATCTTCATAGGTAGAAATCAAAATAGAAACCTTTTCTTTACCCATAACCGATTGAATTTGTTCTGGAAGCGGTTGTGTTTCCTTTATAACGTCTTCAACAACATCCAAAAACTTGGTTGGGTGTGCCGTTTCCAAAAACACACAATGCGTATTAGGATGCGCTTCGAGATAGGCTTTAGAGCCTAAATAGCCAACAGCACCATGTGGGTCTGCCACATAGTTATATTGCGTATGGATTTCTTTCATGGCTTCTCTGGTTTCATCATCAGAAAAACTAAACGAAGACACATGCTCCTTTAAGGTGTCAAATTTGTTTTTATAGATTTCCTGAATACGGATAAAGTTGCTGGGATCTCCAACATCCATAGCGTTACTAATTGTTTGTACCGATGGTTTAGGCGTATATAACTGTGTTTTTAAATACTCGGTCACTACATTGTTTTTGTTGTTTGATGCAACAAAGTGATGGATTGGCAAACCTAATTGTTGGGCCATCATACCAGCACAAACATTTCCGAAATTACCGCTTGGTACGGAAAACACAATATTATCATACTTTTTATATAGTTGTTTGTATGCAAACATAAAGTAAAATAATTGTGGCAACCAGCGTGCTACATTGATAGAATTGGCAGAGGTTAACTGCATGTTGCTTGTTAAGGTTTCATCTAAAAAGGCCTTCTTTACCATGGCCTGGCAATCATCGAATGTCCCATTAACTTCTAAAGCGGTAATGTTTTGCCCGAGTGTTGTTAGTTGTTTTTCTTGAATATCGCTCACTTTTCCGCTAGGGTAGAGTATCACCACGTTTACCCCTTTAACACCTAAAAAACCGTTTGCTACAGCACCTCCTGTGTCACCAGAAGTGGCTACTAAAACGGTCACCTCATTGGTGTTATCTTTATTGAAATACCCTAAACACCGTGCCATAAAACGTGCGCCAACATCTTTAAATGCCATGGTTGGACCATGAAACAATTCTAAGGTCGAAATAGAGTCGTTTAGTTGAACTACCGGAAACTCAAAAGACAGGGTCTCTTGAACAATGGTTTTTAAAATGGCCTCAGGAATCTCGGGAGATACAAATTGTTTAATGGCTTGAAATGCAATTTCTGTATGCGATAATGCGTCCATGTTTTTAAAGAAATCATCGCTTAAAGGCGTTATGCTTTCTGGGAAATACAATCCTTTGTCTGGAGCTAATCCTTTTATAACGGCATCTTTAAAAGAGGCGTTTGGTGCTTGTTTGTTTAGTGAGTAATAGTTCATTATTTTTAAAATAGACCATTGATGGAAGACCGAAAATTCCATTGATGGTGGTTTAATTAATATTTTTTCTAAATGCGTGCATCATGTTTATTAATGTGTATGCGTCGGTTTTCTGTTATCAGTCTTCAGTCTTCTGTCTTCAAGCACCTTAATCCCTTCCGTATTAATTCTGGTCATATGTATTTCGAATACAATGCCAGTTTTAGAATACACGCTTTCCATAGCATCTTTTACATTTTGGGCATTTTCTAATCCTTTACTCAATGTAAAAATTGCTGGGCCAGAGCCTGATATTCCGGCACCCAAGGCACCATGTTGTAACACCGCTTTTTTTACGTCTTCATAATGAGGGATCAGTTTGCTTCTATGGGGTTCTACAATCACATCGTGTAAGGATCTTTGTATTAAACCATAATCGCTTGTATGTAGACCATGAATTAGGCTGCCAAAATTTGCCCATTGTTTTATAGCGTTTTGCAAAGGCACTTCTTTAGGAAGTATGGCTCGAGCTTCGGAGGTCTTTATTTCTATTTGCGGGTGAATAATGGTCGCATATAGATCTTTTGGAGAAGGGATTTCTAAAATTTCCAGAGGGGAGACACTTTTAACCAATGTAAAGCCTCCAAAAATGGCTGGTGCAAGGTTGTCGGCATGTTCACATTTACTAGCTAAGGCTTCTCCTTTTATAGCAAATTGTGTTAATTCCGTTTTGTTATAAGGTCTTCCCAAAAGCTCGTTCATTCCAAAAACACTACCAACAGCACTTGCAGCACTGCTACCAATCCCACTACCAGGCTTTATATTTTTATAAATTTCTATTTCGAAACCACAATCCGGTTTTAGGGCTTCGTACATCGCTAGTGCAGACACACCGGCAACATTTAAGGTTGTTTCAAAAGGCAGGTCAAACCCTTCAATTTTGGTAATATAAATACCTTTTTTATCCGTTTTCCTTATAACCATCTCATCTCCAATAGTGTCTAGGCAGAATCCTAAAACATCAAAGCCACAGGCTACATTGGCGACTGTTGCGGGCGAAAATATCTTTATGTCGTTTTTCATTTTAAATTTAATTCTAAATTATGCGATTTCTCACATATGTTCGAAATGACAACTCTTTGTTGTATTAATTATCATAAACTAGTTAACTGCAAACTGGGACTGAATACTGTTCACTTTTTTCAGTTTACTAAAATTAATTGTTCCCTATTCTAATAATATCGGCAAATAACCCCGAAGCTGTTACTTCTGCACCAGCACCAGCACCTTTAATAATCATAGGCTGTTCTGGGTAGCGTTGGGTATAAAACATAACGATATTGTCCTTTCCTTCCAAGTTATAAAATGGATGGCCTTCTGGAATTTCCTGTAAACCAACATTTGCCTTTCCGTTGTTTAGCTGTGCTACATACTTTAACTGGCTGTTTTTTGCGTTTGCAGAAGCGTATAGGGCTTGATAATGCCCTTCATCGGCAATAAGCGTTTGATAAAAATCGTCAACCGAATCACTCTTTAATCCCGATTCAGATAAGAAAGGTATGTTTGAAATATCCTCCAAATTCATTTGTATTCCGCTTTCCCTGGCCAAGATCAATATTTTTCTGGCCACATCAACACCACTTAGGTCTATTCTTGGATCTGGCTCCGTATAGCCTTCTGCTGCTGCCTGTTTAACCACATCGTAAAATTTAGTGGTATCATTAAAATTATTAAATACGAAATTTAAACTTCCAGATAAGACCGCCTGAATGGACGTGACTTTATCACCAGAAGCAATTAAATTATTAAGCGTGTCAATAATAGGTAAACCAGCACCCACATTAGTCTCAAATAAATAAGGCGCATTGTATTTAAGCGATAAGCGCTTTAACAAACTATAGTTTTCGTAATCGCTTGAGCATGCAATTTTATTACAGGCTACCACACCAATACTTTGACGTAAATAATCGGCATATAAATTCGCAACATCTTTATTTGCTGTAACATCAACAAAAATACTATTGCGTAAATTAAGTGATTTAGTGTTTTCAAAAAAGCCTTCTAAAGTGGCTTTTTCTCCTGAAGCGAGCTGATCTTTCCAGTTTTTTAAATCAATTCCATTTTCATTAAAAATCATTGTTCTGGAATTTGATAAGCCGGCAACGCGTAAATTGATTTTTAAATTCTCTTTTAAATACGTGCTCTGTTGTTCTATTTGATCGACTAATTTCTCACCAACATTTCCAACGCCCGTAATAAACACATTGAGCTGTTTTGTTTCAATCTCAAAAAACTGCTCATGCAAAGTGTTTAAAGCCTTTTTTACATCTTTTTCTGATATAACGGCCGAAATATTCTTCTCTGAGGCCCCTTGAGCTATAGCACGGATATTGATATTGTTTTTTCCTAAAGTACTAAACATTTTACCGCTGATCCCTTGGTGGTTTTTCATGTTATCACCAACTAATGCAATAATCGAAAGATTAGTTTCAACTATGATGGGGTTTATTTTATTTAGGGCAATTTCATTTTCAAAAACAGCATCGATAGCTTTTTTGGCTTCATGGGCATCTTTTTCTTCAATACCCAAACAAATAGAATGTTCAGATGATGCCTGGGTAATCAAGATGACATTAATTTTTTCTTGAGAAAGGGTTTCGAATAAGCGCTTGGAAAATCCAGGGATACCAACCATGCCACTGCCTTCTAAGGTTAACAGGGCAATATGTCCTATGTTACTAATGCCCTTTACGGGCGATGTCACATTTACCGCATCATTAGAAATAATAGTACCCGCAGCTTCTGGTTCTAAGGTGTTCTTTATGTGTATGGGAATTTCCAGATCTAAAACAGGCTGTACTGTAGGCGGGTATAAAACTTTGGCACCAAAGTGTGATAATTCCATAGCTTCCTGATAAGAAATCTTTTTGATAGGGTAGGCTTGTTTTACCAATTTAGGGTTGGTAGTATACATCCCGCTTACATCGGTCCAAATCTCTAACTGCTCTACTTTTAATGCGGCGGCAACAATAGCGGCAGTAAAATCTGATCCACCACGACCCAATGTGGTTTGTTCTCCTACTAAAGATTTTGAAACAAACCCGGGAAGTATAGTAATTTGCTGCGCTACTGTTTTAAAATAGTCTCTTATATTTTTATTGGTTATGTTATAATCAACTTCAGCCTTAGTGAAATTTGAATTTGTTATAATTAATTCCTGAGCGTTTTTACGATCTACGGATAAACTACGATGCTTCATCGTTTCCGATATAATGTATGAAGATAATAACTCGCCAAAACTCACTAATTTATCAGATGTTTTAGGGGATAGCTCATTTATTAAATAAATACCGTCCAGTAAATTTTTTAATTCATCCAGTCTGGTTTCGACGTATGCTATAATGTCGTCTGTATAACTAGGGTTTAATTCATTTATAATATTTAAATGAATATCTTTTATAGTATGGAACGTTTCTTTAAAACGGGTGTCTTTATTTTGAGCTTGTTTACCAGCTAAAAGGAGCTTATCCGTAATGCCCCCTACGGCCGATACAACACATATTATGGCATCCTTTTTTGAGTATGCAGTTAATATATCTATGACATTATTTATGTTTTTTGCAGAACCTACCGAAGTTCCACCAAATTTTAAAACTTTCATTTTTTAATGAATTGATAATTGAAAAAATATTTGAGATATTGTAATTATTAAAAATCACAATGATGGCCTGAAGAATATATAGTTAGCAACCCCAAGGGGTTGTAGTAGTAGTAATTGTAGTAGTACCAAAAATAGAAATGGTTCCTTCTGTTAAAGAAGAAAAACTTGCAACTGTATTTTGGTTTAAATGATTCACTATATTCTATATAAATATAGACCAAAAGTATTACTTTTAACCCAATAAAAAAACAAAAGCTGTCTTTTTATAGTATTCTTATATAGAAACTATTTTATTGAAAGAAAAGTGGTTAAAATGATTGAGGATTGAAAAATTAATAACAGAACCCATTCCGGGTTTCCGCTTAAATATAAAAGTCAAGAAACATTCATCAATAATTAAGGAGTAAATGAAATTATTTTCCAAAGAACAGATTTATGAGGGCGATAAACTAACAGCCGAACGTCAAAATATATCTTCAACAGATTTGATGGAGCGTGCAGGAACGCAAATTTTTAATTGGATGCACATGCGTATGCAGGGTGCTCAAGTGCCTATTCATATATTTTGCGGCATTGGAAATAATGGAGGAGATGGATTGGTACTTGCCAGGCATTTAATTTTAGATGGCTACCATGTTAAAACTTATGTTGTTAACTGTAGTGATAAGCGATCAAAAGATTTTTTAATTAATTATGATCGCATTAAAAATGTGACTAAAGATTGGCCAACGCTTTTAAATTGTACCGCAGATTTTCCTGAAATTCATCCAGATGATATTATTGTTGATGCCATTTTTGGTATTGGACTAAACAGACCTATTGATAAATGGGTAAAGTCATTGTTTGTACATTTTAGAAAGACAAAGGCATTTACTTTATCTATTGATATTCCATCTGGTTTAAGTACGGAAAAAGCCCCAGAAGACGAAGATGGTGTAGTTTGGGCTGGTTTTACATTGAGCTTTGCATCTCCTAAATTGGTTTTTTTCTTGCCGGAAACCGCTAAGTACACCGTGCAATGGGAAGTATTGGATATAGGTCTTGACCAGGAATTTTTATTCACAACAAATACCGAGGCAGAATTAATTGGCAAGCATGAAGTGTTACCATTATACCGGCCTCGAGAAAAGTTTTCACATAAAGGCCAATTTGGACATAGCCTTATCGTTGGTGGGAGCTATGGTAAAATGGGTGCTGTAACATTGGCAAGCAGGGGCGCTTTATCTGCTGGATCTGGTTTAATCACCGCATATGTGCCTAAATGTGGCTATGTACCTTTACAAGCATCTTTTCCAGAAGCTATGGTTATAACAGATGCCGATGAGGAAATAATTACAGATATTAAATTTGATATAGCGCCTACTGTTATTGGTTTTGGGGTAGGAGCAGGGACGCATCCTAAAACCATGAGTGCTTTTGAAGCCCTTTTAAAGAAAAGTAAGGCCTCTTTAGTTATTGATGCCGACGGGATTAATATACTATCTAAAAAGAAGGCCTTATTAAAACTTTTGCCAAAACAAACCGTTTTAACACCGCATCCTAAAGAGTTGGAGCGTTTAATTGGAACCTGGAAAGATGATTTCGATAAATTAAAAAAAGTAAAAGCGTTTTCACAAAAGCATGCCTGTATCGTTGTCATAAAAGGCGCCAATACTATTACCGTGTTTGATGGTAAACTTTATGTGAACGCTACGGGGAATCCAGGACTGTCTACTGCTGGAAGCGGGGATGTCTTAACCGGAATTATTACCGGACTCATATCGCAAGGTTATCATCCATTAGAAGCGACCATATTTGGAGTGTATTTACATGGAAGGTCTGCCGATATAGCGGTTGAGGATTTTGGTTACCAAAGTTTAATTGCCAGTCATGTTATAGACTATTTGGGAACCGCTTTTATTGATTTATTTAAGCAACCGGAACAACCAACAGAAGTTGTAGAAAAAGAGCAGGAGCAAGAACAACAAGAATAGTTTTAAAATAGCTTGATGCCTCAATCCAGAGAGCTTCTCAAGAGATCTTTTCATAAAAACCATATCACTAAAAAAGCCTATGAAACAAGTGTTTCATAGGCTTTTTATTTTATGCTTTTTAAATTCGTATTATATGTCCAAAGACGTAAATAATTCAATTAGTTTTGGGCTGGACGGTCTTGGTGCATCTGCGTTAACCACATTGCCAGCTGGATCTATAAGGATAAAACGAGGGATCCCTTGAATTTTATAGTCTTGAATGAATTTTGATTTCCAATCGCTATCGGCCAATAATTGTACGCCACCTAATTCCTTATCGGTCACCATTTTCTTCCAGGCATCATGTTTTTTTTGATCGTCTATTGAAATGCTCACAAATTCAATATTTTTTCCATGGTATTGTTCTTCAACCTTTTTAAGAAAAGGGATTTCAGCTTTACAAGGCCCGCACCAGGTTGCCCACACATCTATGTAAATATACTTTCCTTTTAAATCTGTTAAGGATGTTGTACCGCCTTTGTGGTTCTCATAATCAACAAAATCGGGAGATGGCTTGCCTATAAAACTGGCCATTTGTACAGCTCTCTGTTTTTGTCGGTTATAACTGGTCAAAAGATTTTCGCCAAGTTTTTCCAAGCCAGCTTTTTCGTTTGCATAAATTGTAGAGTCAATATTTTTATTTTTTTCTATAAACTCAGTGAGTTTATTTTCAATTTCATCTACTTTAGTCTTAAAAGCAGCCTCTTCTAAATCTAATAGATCTGGTGTAAAAAGACTTTCTTGCAATAAAGATTTTTGTGCCAGGTAGTTACTGGTTTCAGCACCAATACCTGTATATTTAATAGTCTCATCAAACTCTTTTGTATCCAGGGTTACATTGATATCAAATCCATTTTCGAGATACATATTACTCGATTCCTTACCATCATAAATATTATGAACACCAGCTACCACCTTTAAGGTATCCTTAAAAGTGCCATCTTCATTTACTTGAATGGTTTTTGAATATGTTCGTGTTCTAACGACCAAGGAATCACTATTCTTATCAGTGATTTTACCAGATAAAGTGACATAGTCTTTGGGAGCATTTTCACAAGCAACTAGCGCTATTGTAAATGCCAAAAAAAGTATTTTTTTCATTTTTTTAGTTTATTATTTCGATCAAAAATAAGCCTTTGCATAATAAAATGTTAATTATTAACTTAATTTTAATTATTTATAGCTTGGGGGTCATGAAGGACCAATGTCTCGTAATCTGCTATTTCAGGTATAATATTTAAAGCATGCAGTTGTTTTTGCACATTCATTATGGTTTGCCTGTCGATTAAATTTTGGGACCATTCGGTAATACTTAACCATTCTTGTACATCTTCAAGCTGTTGTTCATATCGATTTGCGATTGTTTCATCTATACTTGGTATCTCTTTAAATGTAGAGGTTGTATTATTAATAATTTTTAAAATGGTTGCCAGATCATCTTCATTGGATTCTATAAAATCTTCTCGTGCAGCAATTACAAAGCAGGGCCAGGGTGAGGGACAGTTGCCTATGCGTCTAAATACCCCTTCGTCGACCAGTGGTTTTGTTGTGAATTTTTCCCATAAAAAATAATCAGCTTCGCCGGTCGTTAATCCTTCTACAGCACCATCCAAATTTTTTATAATCTCAAAATCGAGATCTTTTTTTAGATCCCAGTTATTATTTTCAGCATTGATATAAGCCATTAAATGTGAGCCAGAACCATATCGACTTATAGCGGCTTTGGTTCCTTTTAAATCTTTTATGGTTTTATAAGACGAATTATGTGCGACATGAACTCCCCAAATTAGAGGGGTTTTTACAAAAGTCTGCACAATTTTACTAGGATTGCCATCTATGATGTCTTTTATAATACCTTCGGTAAGTATAATAGCCATATCGATCTCTTTATTTCGGAGGGCTTTACACATGGCGCCTGTACCTCCTGGATAATCATGCCAACGTAAATTAATATTTTCTTTTTTGTAATCGCCATTTTTTAACGTTAGGTACCATGCCAAGTTAAAATGTTCGGGTACGCCACCAATATTTACTTTCTTCATTGAGAACTTATTTAATCTTTTTCAATCGGCTAAAAAATCGCCCTTTTTACACCCATTTTTGTCTTTTTTCCTTCCGTAGGCCCTGTTATGCAACTCAAAAAAGCCTTCGAATGGGTGTAAAATAGCTAATTTTCGCTACAATCCAAAAAGCTTAAAATGAGTTCTAAATCAATCTATTAATTTGCAATTTTATCGATTGTGTATTTTATAAGATTTTCAATAACTTCTGAAGGGTTTTTGCTAAAAGTTCCAGAAGCCCTGTTAGCAATGATAGCATTTAGCGATAAAGCATGATGCCCCAAAAGTTTTGCTAAACCATATATAGCAGATGTTTCCATCTCTAGATTTGTGATACGGATACCCTTAAAATTAAAAGTATCCATTTTATTGTTTAAACCAGCATCTTGAATGGGCAACCGCAAGACGCGTCCTTGAGGCCCATAAAACCCACCTGCTGTAGCGGTTAGCCCTTTATGGGTCTTAGGGCTTTCAAATTGTTTTTCGAGGGCATTGCTGTTTTTTATAACAATAGGTCTTGCCTTAAATTCATGCCAATTTGTTTGCTTTATAAAAGCGGCTTCAATATCAGGGTTGTTAATGGTATGTATTTGGTAGGCATGTAGCATACCATTAAGGTCTAGGCCGAAAGTGCTTAAAAGAAACGAGTCTACAGGAATATCTTTTTGCAGCGAACCGGATGTGCCTATCCTAATAATATTCAAACTCGTAATGATCTGTTTTGGGGTTTTTGTAATTAAATCTATATTAAAAAGGGCATCCAATTCGTTTAGAACAATATCTATGTTGTCTGGCCCAATTCCAGTAGATATAACTGTTATGCGCTTACCTTTATAATGTCCCGTTTGAGTTTTAAATTCCCGTTTTTGAGTTGAAAATTCAATACTATCAAAATGTTTTGATACTTTTTCAACACGATCTTGGTCACCGACCAAAATGATGGTGCTCGAAACATTTTCTGGTTTTAAATTTAAATGATAAACACTACCGTCTGGATTCAATATTAATTCGGAGTCCTTAATGGGCATTTAGTACGGTTTTTAAAAGTTTATTTTGTTTCTTATTGAATTGAAAATCGGATTTTTCAACGCCTCCATAAACCATGTTGTTATCAATTTCAATGGCCACATTATGCTGTCCTAACAATGCTTCATGGCCTTTCCTGTTAAGCGTTATGTCATGTGCTTCTTTGGTAAAAAATACACTTAGCTTTTCTATAATCCTAGAAATTTGAAGATCTCCATAACCATAATATCCTTGGTAGTTAAGTACATAGCCCAATAAATGGTGCTTGGATTTTATACTATTGTTTTTAACGATTTCCAGTATGTTTTTTTCTAATACATTTAAGCCATATATTAAATCTGGAAAACGCTCCAAGTGTGCTTTTAGACAATTACTTAAATATTTGAACGATGATACGGTTAGGATAAAAGGTTTTAGTAAGTTGTGGTCTTTGCCACAATAAATGCCCCATAAGGTTTTAGCCAATTCTAGATCTTTAGACGTTAGTTTCACTCTTTTTTTATAATGATCTATTAATTGCTCGTCGTTAAGTTCGGATAAGCCTTTTAATGCTTTATCCCCTTTAATTCTACCACTGCAAACTAAAGAAATAGGCAGGTCGATTTTTTTTTGTATGATAAGATTGATAACGGCAATCATATTGATGTGACAAAATAGATCATATTCAAACCATAGGATAATTTCTGAATATTCCTTGTAAACATTCAGTTTGTTTAATTCAAACTTAATGCTGTCCGTATCTAAATCAATATCATAAAATTCACTAAAAAATGATTTTCGGAGGTCCAAAAACTTTTCGGAATTTATCTCAATAATGGTTGGCCCTTCACAAAGCATTTCTTGCCAGGTAAGCTTTTCGCCAACGATATCCAACTCATCTAAATAATTTGTTAAAACATCGCCATTGGTAATATGAAGTGGTTGTTTGCTCATAACATTAACCTCCTACACGCTTTACGCTAAAGCCTTTTTCTTGGAGTATTTTCATTATTTTTTCCCGATAATCTCCCTGAATAATAATTTTATCATCCTTAAAACTGCCGCCAACACTTAGCGTTGTTTTAATCTCTTTGGCTAAAGCCTTAAAATCTTCATTTGCACCAGTGTACCCTTCCAATATAGTAATTGGTTTGCCTTTGCGTTTTTCATATTTGCAAATAATGGGATCGTCCTGCATCCATATTTTAGAAGTTTCACTATCGTTTTCAGCAGATTCTGTTTGAACATGATCTGGAAACAAATTTTTTAATTGGTCCTGTAAATCCATTTTTTTAGTATTCAGTCCTCAGTCCTCAGTCCTCAGTGTTCAGTCTTCAGTGTTCGGTTTCGATTTCAACTTCAACTTCAATTTCAGTGTTCAATTTCAACCAACCGAATACCGTGGACTATTTTTTTATCAGCCCTAATTCTATTAATCGTTCATTTAAAAATTCACCAGCCGTAATATCTTCAAATGCTTTAGGGTTATTCTCGTCGATACAGCCTTCTAATACATCCAGCTTCATTTCACTTATGGGATGCATAAAAAATGGAATGGAGTAGCGTGATGTTCCCCAAAGTTCTTTTGGAGGGTTTATAACTTGATGTATGGTAGATTTTAATTTGTTATTGGTGTGTCTGGAGAGCATATCCCCAACATTGATCATGAGTTCATCAGGTTGTGCAATGGCATCTATCCATTCACCTTTATGGTTTTGCACTTGCAAGCCCAGACCTTGTGCCCCCATTAATAATGTTATCAAGTTAATATCCCCATGTGCAGCCGCACGAACAGCTTCCTTAGGTGCTTCTGTAATTGGTGGATAGTGAATGGGCCTTAAAATAGAATTCCCATTATAAATGAATTTATCAAAATAGGTTTCTTCAAGATTTAAATGTAAGGCCAATGCACGTAAAACATACTTAGCTGTTTTTTCGAGCATTTTATAAGTTTTTTTGCCTATGGCATTAAATTCCGGAAGTTCGGTAACGGTTACGTTTTCTGGATATTCTGCTTCAAGTTTCGGGTCGTTTTCAACGTATTGACCAAAATGCCAAAACTCCTTTAAATCGCCTTCTTTTTTACCTTTAGCGCTTTCCTTTCCAAATGAAACATAGCCGCGTTGTCCACCAATCCCAGGGATTTCATAGCGTTGTTTGATTTCTGTGGGTAAACTAAAAAAACGTTTGACTTCTGTGTATAAGTTTTCGACTAGCGTATCATCTAAAAAATGGCCCTTTAGGGCTACAAAACCAATGTCTTCATATGCTTTACCAATAGCATCGACAAATTGTTGCTTTCTAGTAGGATCGTTAGAAATAAAATCACTTAAATCTACACTTGGTATACTAGTCATAAGTTGTAATTTATAATGAATGTATTACAAATGTACAAAAACATTGTAAAGTTTGGCATACCGTGGTTTATATAACTTTTATATTGTTTTTGTCTTTTTATGGTATATTTGATCAAGTAATATGTTTAATTTATGAATACAGAACCCACTTCGATTAATATGGAATATCATATTGAAAATCTTGACAAAGAGGTATTAATGGCATTGTATAAAAACATATTAAAGCCAAGACTCATAGAGGAAAAGATGCTTATATTACTAAGGCAGGGAAAAATAGGCAAATGGTTTTCCGGTATTGGGCAAGAGGCTATTGCTGTAGGGGTTACCATGGCTTTAAATACCAACGAGTATATATTGCCCATGCATAGAAATTTGGGAGTATTCACGTCTCGAGAAATTCCGTTATATAGATTATTTGCGCAATGGCAGGGAAAAGCTTCTGGGTTTACAAAGGGAAGGGACCGATCCTTCCATTTTGGAACACAGAAATATAAAATAATTGGAATGATTTCCCATTTAGGGCCACAATTAGGCGTAGCAGATGGTATTGCCTTGGCTTCTAAATTAAGAAAACGACATGAGGTAACGGCTGTGTTTACAGGCGAAGGCGGCACCAGTGAGGGCGATTTTCATGAAGCTTTAAATGTCGCTTCAGTTTGGCAATTACCTGTTTTGTTCTGTGTTGAAAATAATGGTTATGGGTTGTCTACGCCTACCAAAGAACAATACAATTGTGTAAATATTGCAGATAGGGGGCTGGGATATGGCATAGAATCCCATATTATCGATGGAAATAATATCATTGAGGTTTATAAAAAGGTAAGTGAGTTAGCGGAAAGTGTAAGGGGAAACCCAAGGCCGATTTTATTGGAATTTAAAACGTTTAGGATGCGCGGGCATGAAGAGGCTAGTGGTATTAAATACGTGCCACAGGAACTTATGGATGCCTGGGCTGCTAAAGATCCCGTATTAAATTTTGAGGCTTTCCTAAAAGACACTGGTATTTTAAATGACGATGAGCATGCTGCCATTCAAGAGGCTATAAAGGCAGAAATTAATGAGCATTTGGATATGGCCTTTATGGAAGAAGCAATAATTCCTGATAAAACAAATGAATTAAATGATGTATATCAAGATTTTGATTATCAAGAAATTAAAAATGAAAATAAATTAAAGAAGATCCGTTTTATTGATGCTATTTCAGAGAGCTTAAAACAGAGTATGGAGCATCACGAAGATCTGGTCATTATGGGGCAGGATATTGCCGAATATGGTGGTGCATTTAAAATAACAGATGGATTTGTAGCCCAATTTGGAAAAGAACGTGTACGCAACACGCCCATTTGCGAATCTGCCATTATAGAAACGGCTATGGGTTTATCTATAGCAGGTATTAAGAGTATTGTTGAAATGCAGTTTGCAGATTTTGTCAGCTCTGGTTTTAATCCTATTGTTAACTATTTGGCCAAGTCTCATTACAGATGGGGACAGCAAGCCGATGTTGTTATTAGAATGCCTTGTGGAGGCGGTGTGGCAGCGGGGCCTTTTCATTCTCAGACCAACGAGGCCTGGTTTACAAAAACACCAGGATTAAAAGTGGTTTATCCGGCCTTCCCTTATGACGCAAAAGGCTTATTGGCCACAGCAATTAATGATCCGAACCCTGTTTTGTTTTTTGAACACAAAGGCTTGTACAGAAGCATTCGTCAAGAAGTTCCAGTAGATTACTACACCTTGCCTTTTGGAAAAGCATCTGTGATTAACGAAGGTAACGATGTAACTATTATTAGCTTTGGAGCTGCTGTTCATTGGGCTCTAGAGACTTTGGAAAATGACCCCGAAATTTCGGCAGATGTTATAGACCTACGAACACTCCAGCCTTTGGATACGGATACCATATATCAATCGGTTAGAAAAACAGGAAAAGCAATCATTTTACAGGAAGATTCTTTGTTTGGTGGGATTGCAAGTGATATTTCCGCATTAATTATGGAACACTGTTTCCAATCCCTTGATGCACCGGTTAAGCGTGTTGCCAGTTTAGAAACACCTATACCGTTTGCTAGTCAATTAGAAGCACAGTATCTACCTAAAAAAACGTTTGAAGAAGCACTAAAGACACTTTTAGCATATTGAAGTGGTTTCATTTTAGTTATAGTGGCCCGTCTAAGAAGAAAATGAAAAGAGCATTAAGTTAGATACGCAGTCGAAGTATGACAAATAAAAAATATTAGATATAAACACATGAAACGAGCATTAAACCTGCCAGCAAGCAGGTTTAATGTGAGAGCGTAGCGGTTGCATACGTTCTCAATTTTATAATTAACATCAAATCAAACAATTATAAAGATTTAAACGTATGAAAAGAAGAAAGTTTATAAGAAATACTTTTCTTGGTACCGCGGCATCGCTCATTGGTGCAGACATCGTATTTTCTTCTTCAATGCCTAAAAACTATACCCCCATTGGACTGAAAGACCCAGATCCCTATACGCTATTCAATAAGGATAAGGATATGACCGTATTGAACGATAAACCATGGAATATAGAGGCAAAAGCGCATTTATTGGATGATAAAATCACACCTAATAAATATATGTTTATACGGAATAATGGCAACATTCCCCAGAATATTGATGTGGCTCATTGGAAACTGATTATTGATGGGGAATCTGTTTCTACACCAAAAACATATACGCTTCAAGCGCTGAAAAGTAAATTTAAAAACCATACCTACCAATTAACATTGGAATGTGGTGGCAATGGTAGGAGTGAGTTTAATCCACCAGCAAAAGGCAATCAATGGACTGTAGGTGCTGTTTCGTGTGCCGTGTGGACTGGTGTTAGATTAAAAGATGTCCTAGAAGATGTAGGTATTAAAGACGATGCTGTTTACATAGGCTATCATGCTGCAGATACTCATTTAAGTGGAGATCCGGAAAAGGAACCGATTTCAAGAGGGGTCCCCATAGAGAAAGCGCTTCAGGAAGAAACATTGCTAGCTTTTAAGATGAACGGTAGGGACATTCCGCTTGCACATGGCTACCCGTTACGATTGGTTGCAGGCGGTTGGCCAGCGTCTGCTTCTGGAAAGTGGATACACAGAATAAGTGTTAGGGATAAAGTGCATGATGGCACAAAAATGAAAGCGCCAGCCTATAGAGTGCCCTGTAAACCCGTTGCGCCTGGAGAAAAAGTAAAAGATGCCGATATGTGCATTATCGAAAGCATGCCCGTAAAATCTTTGATAACCTACCCTAGGTCCGGAGCTATGATTAGCCAAGGAGAAAAACTCCATATTAGAGGCCATGCCTGGGCAGGAGAATTGGAAGTTCAGGCCATGGCGTATTCTATAGACTTTGGGGCAACCTGGCATACCTGCCGTATTGAGAAACCTATAAACCGTTTAGCGTGGCAACACTTTAACGCCTCAATTGCATTTCCCAAAAAGGGCTATTACGAAGTTTGGGCCAGGGCTACGGATGTTGATGGGGTAAGTCAGCCCATGCTAGTACCGGGTTGGAATCCCAAAGGCTATCTTAATAATGCTTGTCATAGAATTGCTGTTAAAGTTAAATAATGGAAAATCAGGGATTTAAAAATAAAGTAAAACGTATTTATTATGGACTCACCCTATTTTTTGGATTGCTGCTTATTTTATCTGGGGGATTGGTTTATAAGATGGTAGATCCTTCGTTTTTAACTTTTCCTAATGAAGTAGAAACCGAAACGTATGTTGATGTGGTAGGTTTTGACAACATTGAAAATGGGATTCATCTGGAGACAGGTTTTAAAGATGATGAGGGGCTTCAAACTGTTATAGTAAATTGTACGTCTTGCCACTCAGCAAAATTAGTCACTCAAAACAGAGCGAATAAAGAAGGTTGGATAAGTATTATTCGCTGGATGCAAGAGACTCAAAACCTATGGGATTTAGGAACTAATGAGGTTGTTATAGTTAATTATTTAGCTAAAAATTATGGCATTGAAGAGAAGGGGAGACGTGATAACTTGGAAAATGTAGAATGGTATGATTTAAAGAATTAAAGCGGTTTATGTGTATTGTTATTCTAGGGTTCGCTTAGCTCATGTAACCTTTATTCTAACAGAATTACGGGGTTTTAAAAATGTGAAAAATTATGATGGTTCTTGGGTGGAATGGCGTTTCAATAAAGATTTACCTTTTAAACAAGACACTATAATGACTTTATTTAACAACTATGAATACTTATATAGAAGCTTTTAAAAATGCCTTTTTAGGTACCGTGGATTGGACATGGAAATCGATACTTTTTGAGGTGCCATGGTACACCAATTATTTCTGGGGATTGGTCGTTATATCTGTAATTGTTTGGCTTTTGGAAATACTATTTCCTTGGCGAAAAGAACAGGCGATTTTTAGGAAAGATTTTTGGCTAGATGCTGTTTATATGTTCTTCAATTTCTTTGTTTTCGCCATTATCATAAGTGGTGTTTATGCGGTTTTAGAGCAATTTTTTTTAAGTATAGGGGGCACCATGCAATCTATTGTTCTGCTAAATTTAAAAGCGTTACCGGTATGGGGGCAATTATTAATATTCTTTTTGGTGTTGGATTTTGTGCAATGGTTTACGCATGTATTATTACATAGATTTAACTTTTTATGGCGTTTTCATAAAGTACACCATTCTGTTAAGGAAATGGGATTTGCAGCCCATTTGCGTTACCATTGGATGGAAAACATTTTATATAAACCGCTTAAAATATTCGCTGTGATGCTACTTGGTGGTTTTGAGCCAGAACAAGCCTTTGTTGTACATTTTATAGCCATTGCTATGGGCCATTTAAATCATGCCAATGTCAAGCTCAACTATGGCCCTTTGAAATATATATTTAACAATCCCATTATGCACTTGTACCATCATGCCTATGCTTTGCCAAAAGAACACCATTATGGCGTTAATTTTGGGATTAGCTTAAGTCTTTGGGATTATATTTTTAAAACAGATTATATTCCGGAAGCTAGCGGAAAAATAGCTTTGGGGTATCCTGATGACACAAACATGCCTAAAAACTTTTTTATGCAGTTGTTTTATGGATTTAAGAGAAATGATTAATTTTTAGTTGCTTATGTTCAGAAATAAATATGTCATACTAATTATTGTTTTAACCTTCTTTCATTGTAAAGAAAAAGAAAGCGATGAAGATCTTTATGAGTGGCAAACTATCAATGTTACCGCAACAGCTTATAATTCATTGGCATATCAAACAAACTCAAATCCAAGTATAACCGCCTTTGGAGATAGTTTAAAATCAGGAATGCGATGTGTTGCTGTCTCCAGGGATTTGCTCAAAATGGGGTTAACGCATAACACGCCTATTACAATTGAAGGTTTTGACAGTATTTATTTAGTTAAGGACAAAATGCATACACGTTGGAAAAAGCGCATAGATATTTATATGGGAACAGATGTAAAAGCAGCAAGGAATTGGGGCAGGAAAAAGGTGACTATAAGCTATCGTGTTCCTAAGAAAAAGTAGATAGTAAATCTGCAACAAGGTTCATTTTTAAAAGGACACGAATTTCACAAATTTTCACTAATTGTCCTGTATAGCTAAATCAATATAAGCAAACATGGGCTGTTTATTTCGTTTCTGCTTCCGAAAGTATAAAAGGATAGGCGTCTTTCACATGTTTTAACGCGCTTTTTGATAGCTCGTCTACAGGCTTTCTTAATACATTTATACTATACGCCTCTCTTAATTCGTAATAAGCTTTTGAGAGTTCATCCTGTACCGCAATAAATTGTTTATAAGACGTATGTCTACCGTTTTGTAATGATACTACTGCTCTTTTAGGATTATCGGATGCGTTTGGACTTTTTGCACCATGACAATAATTACAAGTACCATCGCCATTGTTATCCAAAAAGCTTTTGGTGATCTCTTTTAATTCGGAAATGGAAACCACGTTATTTTCTATCATAATTTCATCATTATTGTTTATTAGAATGCGAAGTATATTGCGTTCAGATATTTTACTATCACAAACCGTTCCGGGCGGACATTCTTTTGGAAGGCGCCTATCGATCCCTTCATCTGAAGATATGGTGGCGGTTACAAGAAAAAAGATAAGTAATAAAAATGCAATGTCTGCCATAGATCCTGCATTTACTTCAGGAATTAATTTTGAATGCCTCATAATTATAGATTTAAATGTTAATATGTTAATGAAATCACAAAAACAATACCATAAATCTTATTATATTACCAATCACGTATGCATACAAATATTGAATCATAAAAAGTTGTACACGAATGGCAAAAATTCACACGAATCTAATTACTTAATGGCGTAGATTGGACTCAACATATTAGTGAAAATTTGTGCCATTCGTGTCTTTTTAAAAATGTGTATTTACAATTTTGGAATTAAAATTTCTGGTTGAAAAGACACTTAAATCTAAAAAATAAAAAGTTATAATATATAAAGTGATTTGTCATTCAATGTAAATCCTGATACTCTAATATGTCTTAGATCATGTCTCTCTATTAATAAGCATAGCATTTTATGCGTTTCCATGCATTCTCATGTGAATTATCATGGTTTGGTATGATGCTATCTGTAATTGAGTTTTCTTGAGTGATACTATTTAAGTACCTCGATATTTTAGTAGTTGATTTCATTTTGATTATTTGATTGATGAAAAAATTGTTTTAAAAGACGCTACTTATCTGTAACGTCTTTTACTGTTCCAATTGTAACTTTTTGTAGTGTTTAAAGTGCCACTTAGTTGATTGTTGTTTAATGTTCTCATGGTTTTTGATTTAATGTTGATACTGAAATAGGTATAATTCATTTCAAAAAATTCAGTATAGGTTGATTAATTGATTGATGATTTTCAATAACTTAAAATAACTTATCTAAAACGTCTTTTTCTATTCCATTGGTTACTTTTAGTTCCAGTTAGTGTTCCGCTTAATTGATTGTTGTTTAATGTTCTCATAATTGTTGTTTTTTGAATGGTTTATACTAGATAGACGACCATAAATGAAAAACGTTACAGTACTATGTATAACAAAGTAATAAATTAACATATTTTAACGATTTTGAAGGGATTTTAGTAAGCAACAACCCTTTTTTCGGACTTTTAAAGTGTTTTAGGAATGATTATTGTGTTAAATGAATACAAAATTTAGCTAAGAGTAGATATGTTTTCAGATAAAAAAATATCTTTGAAATATGTTAGCTGCATTATTAATAAAAAACAAATGAGACTTTACTTTTCATTTTTTATACTATTTGTTTTTTCGCTATCAACTTATGCTCAGATTGATGTGAAAAAAAAATCTATTGCCATACCCGCTGTTAAAAGTAAAGATTCAGTTGATGCTAATCCGTTTTTGCCGTCTAAGCCTGACAACAATACGCCAATCGATAATATAAATACCCCTAGGGTATCTAATAATCTCAATATACCCCAAAAAGAGTTTTCTATGTTTGGGGGTGAGAAATTTGGTAATCCAGGAGAGCTTTATGAGGACCGACTTAATAAAAGTTTGGATCACTTAAAGTTAAGTCAGGAAGAGTTGGAATTGAAAAATGGCAGTACAACAGATCAATATTTTGGTGACTTTAAGAGTAAGGCCAAGTTTGTGAATGTGGTATATAGGGACCATGGTTATGTTGATGGCGATATCATTCAAGTTTTGGTAAATGATGACATTATTCATGCCAGGGTATATTTAACAGGTGGATTTAAAGGTTTTAAACTCGATTTGCAACCAGGGTTTAATAAAATAGATTTCTTAGCTTTAAACCAAGGGGAATCAGGGCCCAATACCGCCGAATTTAAAGTGGTCGACGACCAGGGAAATTTGGTGTCTTCAAATCGTTGGAATCTGGCTACGGGCGTGAAAGCAACCGTTATCATTGTAAAGGAATAGGAGCGGGGCTTATCTTTCTTTAAAAAAGACACGAATTTCACAAATTTTCACTAATTAATCGATAAGTGTTCATGTTGGGTCCAATCTATACCATTAAGTATTAGATTCGTGTGAATTTGTGAAATTCGTGTCTAAACTTTTATTGTTCAATATTTGTATGTACCCCTTATCCACTATCCAATAATATTTAAGAGACTATTTTATCGATCAGTTTTAATTCATCTTCAGAAAAATCCAAATGATCTACGGCCTTTATGTTTTCTTTTAATTGATTTGGTGAACTAGCACCAATGAGCACCGATGCCACTTGCGGCTGTCTTAAAATCCAGGCAATGGCCATTTGCGATAATTTTTGTCCGCGTTCCTGTGCAATCGCATTTAAACTTTGAATTTTTTCTATATGACTATTTACGGTATCGACATTTAAATAAGTAAGGTCTTTTGCAGCTCTGGAGCTTTCGGGGATTCCTTTTAAATATTTTTCGGTCAGCATACCCTGGGCCAGCGGTGAAAAGGCTATACAGCCCACACCATTTTGTTCTAAGGTATCTAAAAGTCCTTGCTCCACCCAACGATCGAACATGGAATAGCGTGCTTGGTGCAGAATAAACGGTACATTTAAACTTTTAAGGATCTCAGCAGCTTTTTGAGTGTCTTCCGGTTGGTAATTGGAAATCCCAACGTATAGCGCTTTTCCTTGTCGTACAATATCTGCCAATGCCCCCATGGTTTCTTCTAAAGGGGTTTCGGGATCTGGCCTATGGTGATAAAAAATATCAACATAATCCAGGCCCATACGCTTTAAGCTTTGATCTAAACTTGAGATTAAATATTTTCTCGACCCCAAATTACCATAAGGTCCCGGCCACATATCATAACCTGCCTTAGTGGCGATAAATAATTCATCTCTATAAGGCTTAAAATCTTTTTTAAAGATAGTACCAAAATTTTCTTCGGCAGATCCATATGGGGGGCCGTAATTATTAGCTAAATCTAAATGTGTAATACCAAGATCGAAGGCACATCTAATAATATCTCTTCCGTTTTGTATATTATCGACAAAGCCAAAGTTATGCCATAATCCTAATGAGATTGCCGGTAAGAGCACACCGCTTTTTCCAGACCTTTTATAGGTCATGGTATTATACCTTTGGTTAGAAGCTTGATAATTTGTTGTTCCAGATTTGTCGTTGATTTGCATGTTTAGAGTAACTAATAATTAAGGCTGTAAATGTATAAATTATATTGCTAATATTCGATAAATATGCGAATCCGTATGGCTAAGAACCAAGATTTGCCCCTAATTAACCGACAAGCATGTGCCCACATCTTTTTAAGCTATTTTCCCTGTTGGTTTAGTCAATTTGTCATTCCTGCGAAGGCAGGAATCCACTATTAAGTTAATAAGTCCAATTTTCATTCTTTAACATCAAGATAAAACGGGGCATCGTTTTTTATATAAAATCATTTAGTAAGCCAGTGGATTCCTGCTTATGCAGGAATGACAAACTGACTCCATTACACGTGCTAGTTAAAAAAATTAATTAGGATCTTTTGTGGTTGTGGTGTTTTACACTACTATTGAAGTGATTGCTCAAATAACTTGTTTATGAGTTATTAGGTAGATTTCATAAATATGGTTCTTTTACATTAATCTAAATAGTTTATTATGATGTTAATAGCAAAAACGAACCTGTCTGTCATTCCTGCGAAGGCAGGAATCCATTATTAAGTTAATAAGTTTAATTTTCATTCTTTAACATCAAGATAAAACGGGGGCATCGTTTTTATATCAAATCATTTGGTAAGCCAGTGGATTCCTGCCTTCGCAGGAATGACAAACGGACTCCATTACACGAGCTAGTTAAAAAATTTAATTAGGATCTTTTGTGGTTGTGGTGTTTTATACTACTATTGAAGTGATTGCTCAAATCATAAATATGGTTCCTTTACATTGATCTAAATAGTTTATTACGATGTTAATGGCAAAAACGAACCTGTCTGTCATTCCTGAGAAGGCAGGAATCCATTATTAAGTTAACAAGTCCAATTTTCATTCTTTAACATCAAGAAAAAACGGGGCATCGTTTTTATATAAAATCATTTAGTAAGCCAGTGGATTCCTGCTTATGCAGGAATGACAAACTAACTCCATTACACGTGCTAGTTAAAAAATTTAATTAGGATCTTTTGTGGTTGTGGTGTTTTATACTACTATTGAAGTGATTGCTCAAATCATAAATATGGTTCCTTTACATTGATCTAAATAGTTTATTACGATGTTAATGGCAAAAACGAACCTGTCTGTCATTCCTGCGAAGGCAGGAATCCATTATTAAGTTAATAAGTATTTTCATTCTTTAACATCAAGATAAAACGGGGCATCGTTTTTTATATAAAATCATTTAGTTAGCCAGTGGATTCCTGCTTATGCAGGAATGACAAACTAACTCCATTACACGTGCTAGTTAAAAAATTTAATTAGGATCTTTTGTGGTTGTGGTGTTTTACACTACTATTGAAGTGATTGCTCAAATAACTTGTTTATGAGTTATTAGGTAGATTTCATAAATATGGTTCTTTTACATTAATCTAAATAGTTTATTATGATGTTAATAGCAAAAACGAACCTGTCTGTCATTCCTGCGAAGGCAGGAATCCATTATTAAGTTAATAAGTCCAATTTTCATTCTTTAACATAAAGAAAAAACGGGGCATCGTTTTTTATATAAAATCATTTAGTAAGCCAGTGGATTCCTGCTTATGCAGGAATGACAAACTAACTCCATTACACGTGCTAGTTAAAAAAATTAATACCCGTTCTGATTTGAATAATTTTAAATCAGAACGGGTATAATACGACGCTTCTCTTAAACGTTATGCCTGCTTTTTAATCCTTTAAGGATTGCTTAACTTCCTTTTTTAAATGTTTAGCATAAAAGCCCATCATAGACTCGTAGAGTGCAATTTGGTTTTCCTCTCTACCAAACCCATGGCCTTCATCATATTTCACCATATAGGGCACATCAAAACCTTTAGCGCGCAGCGCGCTTACTATTTGATCGGATTCGTCTATATTGACTCTGGGGTCGTTAGCGCCTTGAACGACAAAAAGCGGTTTTTTGATTTTATCTATTTGATATACTGGTGATACTTCTTTCATGATGGCTTTTTCTTCTGGAACGTCTTCATCGTACCATATTTCCTTGATGATCTTTAAATAAGGTTTCCAATAAGGGGGAATTGTTTTCATAAAGGAAAATAAATTGGACACGCCAACATAATCAACACCACAGGCATATAAATCTGGCGTTTTTGTCAAACCGCGCAGTACGGCATACCCGCCATGGCTACCACCATAGATAGCTACATTATCTTTATCTACCCAACCTTGATCTATTACATATTGCAGACCATCCTCAACATCGTCCATGGCTTTTCTTCCTATTTGCTTAAATCCAGATTCTAAAAATTCTTTTCCATAACCACCGGAAATCCTAAAATTGACCTGTAAAGTAGCATAACCACGACTGGCAAACAATTGCGCTTCTGGATTAAAGCCCCAAGAATCCCTTATTCCCTGTGGCCCACCATGCGGATTAACAATAACAGGCACTTTTTTACCATTAAGGGCTTCTTTAGGTAATGTAATATAGCCATGCATGGTTTTTCCATCCCTACTTTTAAAAGTAATAGGGCGCATTTCTGCCATATCTTTTTCAATAAGATTGGGCATGAGGTTGTAAAGTAATTTAAAGGCATCTTTTTTGGCATCATACGAATAATAAGTGCCATACAGTTTATCGCTTTGCAAAAAGATTAAATATTTACTCTCATCGTCTGTTACGTCAGGAATTGAATAATTATATCCAGGGAATTTAGTAGTGATTTTGTTATGTAATTTTTTGTAATACTTGCTTACGGGTATGATATGTCTTTTTTCACCTTCATACGAAAAATAGTCCAGTTCATAGCCTCTATTTCTGGATAGTCCTAATCCGGAAACATCGTATTGATCATTGGAAAACAGCTTTTTAATGATTTTATCCTCTTTGAGGTCATATAAATATATTTGAGCCTTATCACTATCCAGATTTGATGTTATATAGGCGTCGTGTGGATGGCTCGAAGCATAATTAAACGACACAATATTAAAGTTGTCTTTCCAGTTTAATTGTTTTTTCACTTCGTAGTTTTTGCCATCTACGGTATAATACACATCAATGTTTACGCCATCACGAAGTTTAGCAAACCCACGTAAATTTCCATCTTTATCAAATACATAGCTATTGATTGGGTTTGCTGCATCTTCATTTTTATATAATTGCTTTAGTTCACCAGTTTCAATATTAATTTTATAGGGTTCGAATATTTGGGGATTATTTTGGTTCATAGAAATAATCATATGATCCTTATCTTCTTTAAGGCCCTCTAGAATATTTACTTTCACACCTTCAAAAGGCGTTAGTTCTTTAGCATTACTGCCATCGATGTTTACAGCAAATAAATGATAGTCTTCATTACCTCCTTTATCCATGACATAAACCAACCGACCTTCATTTGCCCAGCCAAAACCACGGATCAATTCATCTTTTTCCTCAATAACCCTTGTAACTTCGTTTGTTTCAAGATTTTTTACATACACATGGTTTTTTGTGTTTTTATCTTTTTCCCGATATGATAAATACGTACCATTAGGTGAAAAGCTAAAAGATCTGGCCTTTGGCCTTGCAAAATAATCCTTAACGGCATATTTGTAATTTGTAGGATTCCAATTGGCCAGTGTTTCCAAATCTTCATCAGAAGTTGGTAAAGACGTATCTCCAGGAAGTGTTTTTACTGTTTTTGATAGTACTAGGGGGAATTCTTTACCACCTTGATAAAAGACACCGGTGAGGGTGTTCTCTTTTAACGTGGCCATATACTTTATGCCTGCCTGATTAAATTTAATGGTAAGCGTATCGTTTAAATAAAGTGTTTCGTCCATAGGTATGCCCGTGGCTCCTTGTGATGGACTATCCATAGTTGAGGTATAGCCATCCTCTTCACTTTTAATATCAAATAATAGAGGCATCTCTGTTCCTTGAACAGATAATTTTCCTTTCCAAGAGCCAACAATGTCTTGGGCATGCGTTTGAGCTACTGTACATAAAAAAAGCATTAGTGTACCGCTTAGTTTTAGAATAATAGTTTTCATTTATTGATATGGATTAAATTATTGACATTTTAGACACAAATTATCGCATCATAAATATAACGATGTCTAATAGTTAGAAGAAAAAAAATGAATTTTGTTACAAATCCATTTAAAATTGTACTTATTTATAGTAGTACAAAGTCAAGGTGAGTTCAATGTCTAATCTCGGATAATTTAGTTGTTAGCTCAAGTTTTACGGTAGCATCGTTATTACTTAAAGTCCCTTGATTTGCATTTAGAAGATTCGGGCTTTCCAAAGGATTGTCATTTAAATTGAACAAAGCTTCAGAGCCATTATTAAAATGAATGTATTTATGAGTGGCGTTTCTAATAGTAAAATCTTCATTTTCAGCATATACATAAGCTCTTTTGCTACTATTGTCACTGCTTGTAAGTAAACTTTTAAAACTTTTACTGTCATGAATCCCTGTATCTGATGTTCCAGCGATATTAGCTATTGTCGCGAATAAATCTGTAGTATTTATAAGGGCATTTTCTGTTTCGTTCATGCGTATCACATTTTTTCCCGAAACGATCATAGGAACATTAATACCGCCTTGATAGATACTGCCCTTAGCTCTTGTAGGTGGATGTTCTTGTACAACTTGGTTGGGAGTACCATTGTCCCCTATAAAAATAATAACTGTATTATCCTTTTCTTCCGTAGACATTGAATTGATTAATCTGCCCATTTCAGCATCCATAGCTTCAAGTGCGGCCATGTAATAGGGGAGTGGGTTGCTGTCTATGCTCGCTTGATCTGAAGGTAAGGCCCCTTGGGAATGTAAATCGTTAGGAGGCAGATGAAAAGGGGTGTGCGGTGCATTGTAAGCCAACCATAAAAACCAAGGTGTTGTTTGCTCTGCAACCCAATTAATAGCTAAATCCGTAAACTTGGTTGTGGTATATTCTGTTGATTTTGTTGTGATCCCGTTTATTGTCAGGTTCCAGTTCCAATACGACTGAACTCCTCCCCCTATAAGGCCTGCAAAATGATTAATTCCCATATTATTAGGGTGGTTCTCATTATTTGACAAGTGCCATTTGCCAATAACAGCATGGTTATATGATGTACTGGAGTTTGTGTCTATATAGCTTTGCAAAGAAGTTTCGGAAGCAGATAAAATATCACCTGCATCAAGCACGCCGGTTTTAAATCCATATTTGCCCGTTAAGATAGTTGCCCTTGTAGGAGAGCATGTTGGATTAGCCCATAGGTTGGTAAACTTAATTCCTGATGTCATCAAACTCTGTAAGTTGGGCATATGGGGTTTAACAATACCTATGTCGTAACCAGGAGAAGCATCTAGCCCCATGTCGTCTGCAATAATTAGTAAAATATTGGGCATATTATTTTTTGGGGACTCTATTTCTTCTTCGGCATAGGCCATAGTTTCAATGGAATGATCACAAGAAAAGAATACTATAAACAGGCTGATAAATATAGAACGCATCATAATTTTTGAGTGATTAGTCCACGCTTATGGCATGGAAAAAATGGCTAAGTAACGGCAATACCTTCAAAACAGATAGTTGAACCACATTTTTGTCGTGGTGGGCTAATTTCGCTTTATGTGCTGAACCAGTCTCAGTATTTTAGTACTACCTTTTATTGGGTATTGCCTTGCTTACTGTAAAGTTTGACTTAAAAAAAACAGATAGGTTTAATTGCTGTTTAACATATTCATTTTCAGTAAATAAAAATATTCATTTACAATTTTCGCATCAAACATTCGTGATAAACCCTACAAAGGTGTTATTTTTGCACGTCATAAAATTATAGGAATGTCCGTCTCAATAACAGAATTAGAAGAAAGAAAAGCAGGAAAAGATCTGTATAGCTACCAAAAAGGGGCTATTGATAAAATATTTAAGAGTTTTGATGAATCACCTCACGATTATCATTTATTATACCAATTACCAACTGGAGGTGGGAAAACAGTAATTTTTTCTGAAATTGTTAGACAGTATCTTAAAAACCATAAGAAGAAGGTATTGGTGATGACACACCGTATTGAATTGTGCAAGCAAACATCTAATATGCTTACGGAATTTGGTGTGAAAAACAAGGTTGTAGACAGTAAAGCCAATTTAAGTGACCAAGCAGATTATAGCTGTTTTGTGGCCATGGTTGAAACCTTAAATAATAGGTTGAATGATGATAAGCTGGATATTTCCGATATAGGTCTGGTGATTATTGATGAAGCGCATTATAATTCATTCACGAAGCTCTTTAAATTTTTTAGTCAATCATTTATTTTAGGAGTTACCGCAACGCCTTTAAGTTCTAGTATAGAATTACCAATGACCGATAATTATGATGAATTGATTGTTGGAGAAAGTATAGAATCTTTAATAGAGAATGGATTTTTAGCTCGTGCCGAAATGTTCTCCTATAATGTTGGTCTAACTTCATTAGTAGTAGGGGCCAACGGTGATTATACAGTTAAATCTTCTGAGGATTTATATACAGATAATGATATGCTTGGTAAACTCTTGCAAGCTTATGAAGAACGCTCTAAAGGGAAAAAGACATTGATTTTCAATAACGGCATTAATACGTCGTTGCATGTTTATGATACTTTTAGGAGGGCTGGATATCCTATTGCACATTTGGATAATACGAATACAAAAAAAGAACGTGCGCTTATTTTGAAATGGTTTAAAAAAACACCGGATGCCATTTTAACTTCGGTAAGTATTTTAACGACTGGGTTTGATGAGCCCACGGTAGAGAGTATTATCTTAAATAGAGCGACTAAATCATTAACGCTTTATTATCAAATGATAGGTCGTGGATCCCGTATTCTAAAAAATAAGGATACATTTAGTGTTATTGACCTGGGAAATAATTTTCATCGATTTGGGCCTTGGGGGGATAGCTTAGATTGGCAGCGTATTTTTAAATCGCCAAATTACTATTTAGATGCTATTTTGAGCGATGAAGAATTAGAAAGTAATTTTAGGTATGAAATGCCAGATGAATTGCGAAAAGAATTTTCTAAATCCCAAGAAGTTTATTTCGATATACAAAAAACGTATATAGAATCTATTAGAGGTGGTGAATCCTCAAAAGTTGTTTTAGAACGTTCCATAGAGCAACACGCAAAAATTTGTATTGAAAATAGTGAGGATGTGTACGACGCTCTAGGGTTGGCAAAAATGCTGGGAGACGATATCGATTTTAGAATACAACGGTATACAAAGTGTATAAGCAAAAGCACTTATAATTTTGTAGAATGGTTAAAGGGGGATTATAGAAAAAAATTAAATGCCTATTTACGCTCAAATTTTGATGAGGTTTTTGAGACTATTCATGGGTATGCACCAGAGGATTAGGACGCGCACTTATTATTTTACTTCTAAATTATTACAACATCCTTAAAATAAGGCGTATCTTTGTACTTAAGTATTAACATTAAATAAGTACAGTATTATAAACTATGGCAAAATCTCAAGTAACTTTTAATAAGATTGAAAAAGAAAAAAAACGCTTAAAGAAAAGAGAAGAAAAACAAAAAAAGAAAGAAGCTCGCAGAGCAGAAGCTAAAGAAAACCCTCAAGGGATTCAATTTGCTTATGTAGACTTCAACGGCAATTTAACAGACACGCCTCCAGATCCTGCAATGCGCGAGAAAGTAGAGGCTGAAAGTATTGAGTTGGGAATTCCTAAGAAAGAAGATAGGGAAGAAGAAGAGCCAGCAAATAAAGAAGGAAAAGTGTCATTCTTTGATCATTCCAAAGGTTTTGGTTTTATAATTGATAGCATAAATCAAGAAAAATATTTCGTACATGTAAGTGGATTGCTCGAGCCTATTGAAGAAAACGATAAAGTTACTTATGAGTTGGAACGCGGTCAAAAAGGGATGAACGCAGTTCGAGTGAAAAAGATATAGTATCTTTTTTAAGCTTTTTAGAATAATATTTAAGTGCTCTCATATTTTATTTCAATTATAGGCATAAATGAGTATATCGCGAAAAACGATTCTTATAATTTTAGCTTTTATTGCCATTTATGTTATCTGGGGGTCTACTTATCTACTCAATAAAATAGCGGTAACAGAAATACCACCTTTTTTTGTGGCTGCTAACCGTTTTACCTTTGCAGGACTCATCATATTTGTTATAGCTAAGTTTATGAAACTTAAACTTGCCATTAGCAGAAAACAATTTATTAATTGTGTTATTGTTGGTTTTTTATTTTTAGTATATGGCAATGGTGTTTTTATTTGGGCATTACAGTACTTAGATAGTGGCTTTGCTGCTCTTGAAGCTTCTACCCAGCCTCTTTTTGTGTTATTGTTGATGCGGCTTATAGATGGTAAAAAAATGCAGATAAAATCTTTAATAGGTGTCGCATTGGGTATTATTGGTATGTATCTTTTAGTAAGCCAAAAGGAACTGGTTACCAATGATGAAAGTTTGTTGGGTATGTTTATGATCCTTACCTGTGTTTTAAGTTGGAGCTATGCCAGTGTTTATGTTGCTAAAGCCGATTTACCACCCAATTATTTTGTTAGTACGGCATACCAAATGATTATTGCCGGCGTGCTTTTAACTATAATAAGTTTGCTCTTAAATGAAAATTGGCTTTCACCTATCGATTGGAGCCCTGAGGTACAATGGTCCTTAATTCTTTTAATTGTATTTGGAAGTGTTATTGCTTTTACAGCATTTAATTATTTGCTTAAAGTTGTTTCTACAGAGAAAGCTGCTACTTCGGCTTATGTAAACCCTATAGTTGCAATAATATTAGGTTGGTTTGTACTTGATGAAACCATTACAGGTCAAACCATTATGGCAGCTTGTATTCTTTTAACAGGTGTTTTCTTTATCACTTCGCGCAAAAGAATGAAAACCAGAACTATTGGAAGTTAAGAGTGCTATAAAATTTATGCTTATTAGTACATTGGCATTTGCTTGTATGAATGCCATCGTTAAGCAGTTACTACATATTGATGCCTTTCAGATTGTTTTTTTTAGATCGATAGGCTCTTTGGTTTTTACGCTTACTTTTTTACTAAAAAATAAGATTCCCGTTTTAGGGAATAAGAAAAAACTTTTAGTCCTTAGAGGCATAGTAGGAGTTACCTCGATGGCTCTCTTTTTTATGTCCACTAAATATTTACCTATTGGAACTGCCGTTTCGTTACGATATATGGCTCCTATTTTTGCTGCTATTTTTGCTGTATTCTTATTGCATGAAAAAGTGAAATCATGGCAATGGCTTTTTTTCGCAATCGCTTTTGGCGGGGTTTTGGTTTTAAAGGGTTTTGATGCAGAATTAAATAGTTACGGACTCTTATTAGCTTGTATTTCTGCTATTTTTAGTGGATTGGTTTATATAACGATTAGTAAGATAGGTAAAAGGGATCATCCAGTAGTCGTTGTTAATTATTTTATGGTTATTTCTGTTATAGTAGGAGGTGTATTATCTATAAACAATTGGGTAACTCCATTGGGGATAGAATGGTTGTTGCTATTTGGCTTGGGAGTTTTTGGATATTTTGGACAGATCTACATGACAAAAGCCTTTCAAGCTGCTTCCACAAATCAAGTGGCACCACTTAAATATTTAGAGGTTATTTACACAGTTTTATTTGGGGTTTTTATTTTCAGCGAAGTTTATACCTTTTGGAGTTTATTAGGTATCGCATTCATTATTGGGGGGTTGGTTTTGAATATCATGTATAAAGGAAAGGTGAAATAGCTATACCATATCTTTTCTCATTAGAAATGGTAAACGATTACAATTCATAAAAATAATACCAAATGGATTTTAAAATGAGGGTAAAATAATTTAGAATATAGCGAGCACAGATGAATAATAAAATCTAAGCTACGGTTCTATACCCAGTCAAGCAGAGCACATGGTTTTATTATGAAATATGTGCGCGATAGAAATGAATTATTTGCTTCATTTTGAAGTTTATTTGGTATTACTCATGTTTTTATTAAGCGCTATAATTGGAATCCATTGAAAATTAATAGGATACCATTCATTTGTTTCATTATCCGCTTTTAAATACACTTTGTTGTTTTTAGAATGCACATATTGTGAGTTTATTCTATTTGTTTTTTTCTTAAACGCCATCTTCTATATTCTTTTTATAACGATTTCTCCCCATGTTAAATACGCCTATTTTAATCCCTATACCTCCTGAGATACCATTTATCCTTGGCTTATAGTCTTCATATTTAAAATTTACCCTACTAGAAAGCCTGTATTTTACACCAGCTTCAATTTGTACATACCTATTTATATTATAGAGTACATTAACACCTGGTTCAAGAACAAAAATAGGTTCCCAATCATCATCATCGATAATAGGATCCTTAACATCATCTATTAAGGCAACAGCACCTGCCCCTATCAGTAAAGGAAATGACAGATTAAATTTAGATTTACTAAAAAAAATAGGTTCCAAATGTAAACCGCCATAGAATGCTCCCAAATCCCTAATAATGCCATCTAGCCCAGGCCTATTCATGTCTGAGTAAAGCCCTACAGCTATAAGACCAATTTCGAATTGTTGATTGGCGACATAGGCTACCTTAAAGCTGGACGAATACGTTTCAGCCTTATTAATGGTCCCATAATGAAAGCCCAGTCCTAAATAAACGCCATGTACGGTATTTCTACGATCGTTAAATTCAATATAATCTTGCGATTCTTGAGCGTATAAAGTATTTATAAAGCATGATACTAATAATAAAAGAAAAACTCTAAGAGGTTTCATAGTGGTCATATTCAAGTTATATAAATCAAAGACAACATCATTTGTAATTAGTTGCATCCAAAATGATTTTTTTTAAATTTTTTTAGTCAATTGTTTTAATCTTTTAAAACGATCACCCCCTTTTTTCCAGTGAATGAGAATATACCGGAAGTAGGTTTTCCATAGGCACCATTAATTTCCCGTATCCTTTTACTTTTGTCTATCATATTATTTTTAATATTATAAAACGTTTTTGGCAGTCTTAATAGCCCTTGTTCTAATGTAGCATTAAACTTAAAGGATAAACCTGTAATATTGATATTAATGTCTGATGATTCTTGATTTATGGAAACAAGGGCATCGGGCAGATTTATTTTAGAGACCCGTAGTTCGGCTACTTTCATACTAAGACTGATTTTTTCTTCGACAGCTTCTATTTGGGCAATAGAAAAGTTTAATTCCCCCTGAATTTTTTTGACTTTTTGAACGATTATTTCATCCTTGCTCGAAATAAGTTCTAAATCTTTAACTTGATCGATTTCAATTTTTGTACCACTGGTCTTTAGCAATAATTTATTAGAAGATTCAATATCTATATCGCCATTTTTTAAATCAATAGTTCCGTAGGCGATGGATTTACTTCTAAGCTTACCAAACTTCATGGAGATTCTTGCATTCGTAATATCTTCATTAATCCACAAATCACCATGTTCCATATTCGCTTTTAACCGTCCTGTCCAATTATCAATAATAACATCGCCAAACTTATTTGTAACATCAATTTCAGCATTAATAGGCAAATAAATGGTATAATTTATTTCCACATTACTTTTATCAAATTCAAAAGGATTTACCTTGTTAAAATATCTCGAAAAAAGACTGGTATTCTTTTCTGAAATTTCTGAAACAATACTTACAAAATCATCTACCGTTTTTATATTGGCAACAATACGGTTTAGAAGGGTTTTAGCATTTTCTTTTTTCTTATTGGCTACTTTAATATCTATTTTTATGGAAATATTATTTTCTTCCCAGCCATTGATAGTTATATTGCCATACTTATTGTTTAAATGCAGCTCTCCGGCATTTGTCATTTCGTATGTTTTTTTAATGGTTTTTGTTAAAACTTCTTGCGAATACACCGAAAAACTTAATAACAATAAAATGATTGGGATTATTTTTTTATAAAGTATATGCATCATCATTATTCAAATTTTTAGAGCTATTAATTTGCTCTAACAAGTTCTCTATTAATTCAATTCTCTTTTTGTAATTAATGACTATGGCTTCTAAAACCTGTTCACTATCTACATTTTTTTGTAGCTCTACTTTTAGCAGTTTATATTCAATATCCAGTTCGTCCATAAAGGATAA
Source organism: Flavivirga sp. 57AJ16 (assembly GCF_028736925.1). GTDB lineage: Bacteria > Bacteroidota > Bacteroidia > Flavobacteriales > Flavobacteriaceae > Flavivirga. Next base: position 129,100 of record NZ_JAQZAT010000005.1, read on the forward strand.
AAATTCTTTTTTCTCCTCTGATGATAATTGTGTATTTTTATTAACAAGCCTTACTTGATAAGCGACTAAGCCTTTGTAATGGGAATCAATATCGTTTAGCTCTTGCCATGCTAAGTTATTTTGGGTGCTTTGATTTGCCTCGCCAACTACTAATATATTAACCAGAGAAAACAAGCCTAAAGCCATAACTATAGTGGCTGCCACTTTAAATATAGGCCTGCTCCATAATTTAACGGTCTTTGTTTTAGGCTTCGGGTTATTTAATCCAGATTCAATATTTGCCCAAAGTTTGCTTTTATCAGCTTTGTACACATCAAAAAGGGCTTTGTTTTCTTTTATATATTTTTCGAAATGATCCATTTATAAGGTCCTTACAATTTCAATTAATTTTTTCTTTGCTCTGTGATACTGTGATTTGGAAGTAGAGGCGGTTATTCCCAATATTTCTGAAATCTCCATATGATCATAACCTTCCACTAAGTATAAATTTATAATTTGCTGGTATCCAGATGGTAGCAATCTAATTCCTTTAATTATATTTTTAATATCTATCTTGGGAGGCACCTCTTCTGGGGTCTCCTTTATATGATACATTTGACTCTCTATGGGTACTATTGGTATTTTTTTCTTTTTTAATTGATTGATGCTTTTATTAATTACAATGCGCTTTAACCAAGATCCAAATGTACTTTCATATCTAAAAGATGATAAATTGTTAAACGCTTCGATAAAACTATCTTGAACAACATCTTCGGCATCTTCTTTTATATGCATCATGCGCATACTTACATTGTACATAGCATCTACATAGAGCTCATACAATTCGTATTGTGCATTTCTATCTCCTAACTTGCTTTTTTCAACAAGCGGTTTATGAGTATATAATATACTGGTATCCAATTATTTTGCTAACTCTAAGTGGCTTTAAAAATGGTTTTATTTTTTTAGCTATTATTATAGACAACAAAATAAGCAAAGGGTTGCATTTAGCATATAAAATTTTTTTTTTATGAAGAATAATTTGTGAAATAGAAAAAGAGATCCTTTTGTAGAAGACCGATCTCATACTAAGATATAATAATGAATATAGAGAAAAAAATTAAGGGCTTTAAATCCAAAACTTCCAAGGGGATCAACTCCAGAAGGCGCATACGAATTTGTTAATATTAGGGGGGATATTGCCGTATGTGGCCATTCAGTTTCTCTTTATAGATAGGACATTGCATTATAAAGGCAGGTTAGGGGAGGCACCAACTACAAATGATGGCTATAAGGCCATGTAAATGTGTGCCTAAATTTCTTGTTTAATTCGTCAAACATCCTTTCTTTTCTTCCTGAGGCCGAAAAATTCATCCCCGCTTTAGCTGAACTACCGTGAGTACACATCTATAAAAAAGACACGAATCCAATACATTATGGAATAGATTGGACACAGCATGAATAAGAATCCCTAGACTATACAGGCTTGAAATCCTGTCAATAGACAGAATAATTAGTGAAAATTTGTGCCATTTGTGTCCAATCTTTTTATTGTGCTTTATTTGTGTACTCACGGTGGTTTAGCTGAAGCAGGGAGACGGTTCAATTATACTGCCTTACTATATAATAATAACGCCTGTTTGTTGTGAAAGCTATTGGTTGATCCCTTTTAAATCATAATATTATTTTGGCTACCATTAGGCTAGCTATTAGCTTATTTGTATTTTGTGCGCTTCTGATATTAACCATATTAACCAATTTAATGAAAGTACCTAGAAGTGTAAATGTTTTTAGGAGTAAGGTAATGAAAGGGCTAACTAAAAATATAGGAAACTCTTATTCCATTCCTAAAGTTAACCCAAATGATAAAGTTGAGATAAAAAACGTACTTGTTTCCAGGCCCAATCACAGATTAGGGAACCAATTATTACTAACCCCACTAATACAAGAAATTATTGATATGTTTCCCGATTGTAAAATTGACCTGTTTGTTAAGGGTGGGGTTGCCTATCCTGTTTTTGAAAATTATAAACAAATCGATAAAATCATCCAATTGCCAAAAAGGCCTTTTAGCCATTTATTAGATTATGGGTTGTGCTGGTTAAAACTGAAAAAGAAGCGATATGATCTAGTCATTAATGGCGATAAAAATTCATCATCCGGTAGATTATCAACACTATTTGCTAAAGCCACATATAAAATTTTTGGTGATGTTGATGAAGAAATTCAGGACACTTATAAGGATTACGAACATATTTCTAAATACCCCATTTATAATTTAAGGCATTTTTTAGAAAAGTTAGGATTCCCTAAAAATAATCATGACCTCCCGGTCTTAAATATAAAGCTGAATGACGCCGAAGTAGCAAACGGAAAAAAAATATTGGATACAATTGTTGAAAATGATAAAAATACTATTTGTATTTATACCAATGCCACTGGATCAAAATGTTATTCTGAAGATTGGTGGGAAACTTTCTATGCGCGTTTAAAAAAGGACTATCCTCATTATAATATTATAGAGATGCTCCCTATTGAGAATATTTCAAAAATCTCATTTAAAGCCCCTAATTTTTATAGTAAGGACATTCGGGAAATGGGAGCCATTATTAAAAATACGGCGGTTTTTATTGCTGCCGATAATGGTGTTATGCATTTAGCAAGCGCCTCTTTAACGCCAACGATTGGTTTCTTTTCGGTAACGGACCAAAACATATATGCGCCTTATGGTAATGGGAGCATTGCCTTAAACACTAATGAAACCACGATTGATGATTGGTTTACAGAGATAGATCGTATACTCAATAGGTAAAAGGGTATGGGGTTAAGTATTTCCCACTTCAAAACACATACTCAAGAACCAATTTTTGACCAATTTTTATGGGCGTTGTTTTTTTAATATAGTTGGACTTGCATATAGAAGCAACAGAGACATTGTTTTTGGACGAAATCCCAGATAGCGTATCACCAGGCCTAACTATATATACTTTTTTGCGTTTTTTTAAGCTTGCAATAGCTTCCTCTTTAGTATGCAAAACAGTTATTTTTGTTTGTCTTTTAGAATTGTGAAGCCCAGGCCGTGTCCAATTATCCGTTACCCAAATACTTTTAGACCGTATTATATTCTGTTCGCTAAAATCAAACAAATATTCAGGGTTTATGGACACGCCTTTATAGTTAATAGTTAAGTGCAGATGACTGCCCCGGGCATTACCAGAAGTACCGCCATAACCAAGAAGCTGCCCTTGTTTTACGATCTCGTTGGATTTAACCGCATACTTCGATAAATGGGCATAAACAGTTTCCAGTCCATTATGATGCCTTACTATAACTGTTCTGCCATGTCCTGCGTTGTAATTAGCTAAACGAACAATACCATCAAACATGGCTACAATGCTATCGCCAGTAACAAGATCGATATCAATGCCTCTATGGGCCCTTCCTCTTCGCCATCCATAACGAGACGTTACTACTTTTTTAAAACTAATAGGCGGGGTGTACGTACTATCATCAAACTTAATTTCTACAGGAAAATGAACCTTTACATGTCTATAAGGATTATAAACAGTTGTATCCCAGTGTTCTTTTTTTAGATCTAAGAGTGCTTCATTTAAACGACTAATATTTTTGGAATTATCGACTTTAATGTTTGTTTTGATAAATGGAAAATCTGAGAAATCAGCTAATTCGATTGTGGACGGACCATCCTGTCCGAAACAAAAAACCGACAGCGTTAAAAAAGTGAGAGCGCTTAAGAATTTCATGCTAAAACTTTGCAATATAAATAAAATTGATCGGCGAATTTAGATAAAAATAAAAGAAAACCATGTTAATGTATTGTTAGAGTTTCAGGTCATGGGACTTGAGCAAAAATAGTATCACTTGCTTATTATTCTCTCAATCCCTAAAATAATTGTAATCCTTTGCTTTCAAAACAAAGCTGTCATTTGAAAAAAAAAGAGTCCTTTTATCGATGAATTTTGCCAACAAAATCATTTCATCGTGTAATTTAAGAGTTCACATGATTTTTAATTTTTTACGGATAAAATAACTTAATTTTAATCCAAATTATTAAGTTTTAGTCTTATGAAAAATCTAATAGCCCTTTTTTACTTGGTATGTTTTATATACCCTTGCCACACGATCACCTCGCAAGAATCTGCGAGCGTTTTAGAAGAAAAACCTGAAAACTATAAGAAACGTAGTCCGATTTATGATTATTCGGAAAAGCACTTAAATAATACGGATACCATACCTGATTTTGAATCAAAAAAGAATAAGCTAAAAATCACAGGCACTATTTACGAAAATGATGGTGTAACACCTGCAAAGAACGTGCTTCTTTTTATTCATCAGGCAGATGAGAACGGAAATTTCGAATTAAAAAGAGCTAACAAAAAACGTTATGTGCGTCATAGAGGTTGGATAAGAACGGATGCCGATGGGCATTATACATTTTATACCTTTATTCCTGGTAAATATATTTATGGTAATGAATTTAAACAGATTCTTCCCATAGTTAAAGAACCAGGAAAGCCCGAATATAAGATAGAAACATACCTGTTTGATGACGATCCATTATTAACGGAATCTTGTCGTTCAAAAATAAAGCAAACAGACGGTAGCGATAGAATTCTTAAACTAGATAAAAAAGAAGGCCTTTATGTTGCTAAAAGAGATATTGTTTTAGGTAAAGAAATTGATTCATATGCTAAGTAAGGCACTTTATTTTTACTCGAAAAGAATTCCTTGACACTTTGTGTCGGGATACAGACAATGCTATGAGAGCCATCCTAATTTAGGGTGGCTTTTTTTGGTGTTTTTTTTGAGATTTTATTATTTTAAACTTATGTAGCCATATCATAATATTTTTGTAATTTAGGAACTGTTTAATAGCTTATTAAGATGAAGCTTCTTTATTTTTTTATTGGTATCGCGGTGATTTTTTCATGTAAGTCAAAATCTGCAGCCACTCAAGCTGAGATCGATGCCTTGCATACTATTGTAAAAAAGCAAACATTTCGGATTGAGTCAGATTGGGCTTATCCACAAACAACAAGTGCCGTGCAACAGGTTCTTAACTCTGGATTGATGCAACCCGGCAGTACATCGGGTGCCATCTCTTTGATTGGGAACCATAATTTCTTAACCATATCTAAAGACAGTGTGACCTCTTTTTTGCCATATTTTGGCGAAAGACAAATGCAAGTTGCTTATAATGGCGGTGACAATGCCATAGAATTTAATGGTGTTTTGAAAGACTATAAAGCGGTTTATAATGAGGATAGCTATAGCATCTCATTTCAAGCAAAAAGCAATTCAGAAAACTTTCAGGTATTTATCAAGCTTTACCCAAATTTAAGAACACAAATGACATTGAACGGAAATTCTCGGCTTTCAATTCGTTATTCTGGTCATTTAGAGTCCATAGAGTAAAATAAAGAATGTCTTGAAACACACCCTCCCCAGAACAAGCCAACTATTTACCTAGACTACCGTGAGTACACATCTATAAAAAAGACACGAATGGCACAAATTTTTACTAATTATTCAGACTATTGACAGATTTCAAGCCTATATAGTCTAGGGATTCTTGTTCATGCAGGGTCCAATCTATACCATAAAGAAGGATCATGAGCAAAAGTTGTGTTTAAGGAAAAACTGGGTATCATGCCTTAATTGCTCTCGCTATGACAAGACTGCGAAATAGTCGCTAAGAGCAGACCATGAGGCAAGCCCGAGCCCCGTGGTCAGAATAAAGAACAAAACATCGAAAACCAGGAGCTATAGCATGGATCTAGTAAGGGGCGACGTGATGTTTTGGTCTTGGTTCTTCTTGCGCTAAGCAAAAGAAGAAATTCCTACGACGGGGCGTCCTTTCTTTTGTTACTTTTCTTTGGACGGGCAAAGAAAAGTAAATAATAAAATACCCTTAAAAGCTATTATGTAGACTCATTGTGCTTTTTTATGAAAAATATAAACTACACAATTTTTGTTCTTCCTCCCATGCCTACAAACACCAGGGCTTTTCTCTTGTTCTTTTAAATCCAAACACAACTTTTGTTCCTGGTCCATAAAGAATTGGATTCGTGTGAATTTGTGCCATTCGTGTCCAATCTTTTTATGGTGCATTATTTGTGTACACACAGTAGTTTACCTAGAAAGGGGGAAGGGGGGAGGCATGACTTTGCCATTTTTCAAAACGACGTTTCACGACTAAAAGCTAGTCCGTTTCCTTTGGTTTTCTTGATAATACTTCCTCAGGGAAAGGGAAAAGAATGGTAGAGTTCTTCTCTGCTGCAATATTCGATAAAGTTTGATAGAGCCTCAATTTAATGGCCGACGGTGATTGATCTATCAATTTCCCAGCTTCAAGTAATTTCCCGGCTGCTTGCTCTTCGGCCAAAGCCAATATAATACGGGCACGTCTGGAACGCTCTGCTTCTGCCTGGTTGGCCATCATACGTCTCATGTTTTCGGGCAATTGAATGTCTTTGATCTTTACATCGTTAATAGCAATGCCCCATTCTTTGGTCTCTATTTCCACAATGCTTTTTATGTTTTTTCCCATTTCTTCCCGTTTTGATAAAATAGTATCTAGCTCTACTTTACCGCATACGTCACGCAAAGCAGCTTGCGCCAGTTGGGTAATGGCAAATTTATATTCTTCAACTTCTAATACGGCACGCTCTGGATCATTGATTTTAAAGAATAAAACACCGTCAATACTACAGGGAACATTATCTTCGGTCATAACCTCTTGAGAAACAATATTAATGGTAATAACTCGAATGTCTACTATTTGAATGGTATCAACAATAGGGATAATCCACCTAAAACCAGGCTGTAAGGTCTTAATATATTTACCAAACCTGAATTTCGGGGCGCGTTTATATTCGTACACGATGCGTATTCCTGCTAAAAGGAAAATAATGAGTAAGATGCTTAGTATTTGTATTGGATTCATGATTATAACGTTTTTAGTGATAAAGTTCAACCTGTATAAAGTCTTGATAAAAGACCAAAAATCAATGAAGCACTTATTTAAGTTAAGTGTTTATATAGTGAAGTGGTTTAAACTTTTTATAATTGGCTGCAAAATGTCCTTTTATCCCCATATTTTATCTTTTTATTACTCCGTAGCGATGCTATGCAGTGCAAAAAAGCATTCATTTGGGAATAAAATCACTATTTTTCGCTTCAATCAAAAAAGTTTAAACCACTTCAGTAGCACTTTAAGATACAAAAAATATAAAACATTAAAAAATAATACAGCTATTAGTATTTTGAATATCTTACATTAAAGGGTTCTTTTTATGTGTAAAAATCAAGTTGTTTAATCGAAGTGAGACAATAAGCGGGCAGCACATATTATGAAATAATTTCGTACATTTATCGCATGACATTATAATACCAAATTTAAATTATTGAAATGACACATCTAATTCGTTTCTTTTTCGCTTATATTTCAAACAAACTCATTTTGAAATTCAATCGGTATCATTAGTGCTTTCTCTCTCATTTGATAATCGTCAATAGTGTACATACTAGTAAAATACCCATTATTAGGGGTTTTATTAGTGCACATTATTATCTAGTTTTACTCACCAAATTTATATACAAAAGTTATTTTAATAATCATACCATGATAGATTCAAAAAAGAAGCATAAGAATTTTTTACTCACACAAAATTGTTTTAATAAGTATGTCCTTTTAGGGGTCGTTTTTTTTCTACAAATAAACGTCATGTTTTCGCAAAATACAGTTATAGAAGCAAACTTTGGTATTCCCATCACTAAGGAAATTGACTTACCGGATAGATACAACCATATTATGGATATTGTTTTGCAGGAACTGCCCAGAAAATTATCCAGGGATTATTTTAATGACCATAATGAAGAAAAATATGAAAATGATTGGTTCGATATAAATGATGTTAAAATTCATTGGGATAAAAAAGAAGGCGATAATAAAACCCATATTGTTAGCATACCTCCTCTAAAACCAAATCGCTTTTATAGAATAAAAGTCACCTATTTAAGTAGCGAAAGCATATTTGCTGCTTATTTAATGATGCATGACGAAAAAAATGACAACTGGTACACTGAAAAAAAACAGTGGATGAAGTTGATTGAAAGAATAAGCGCGAAAAGGGATCGCTTTCCTCTAACATACGATCCTGTTCATGCAGAGTTGGTTTCTTATCAAAAAGCCATTGACGGTTTGGATCTAACCGTTTTTGATAGGACATTACATGATATTATTGCAGAGGAGGACATTAAGGATGAAAAAGAAATAGAAAAAAAGAAAAAAGCTTTAGAAAATGAAAAAAATGAGCTTTTTACTGAATTGAAACGAATTTTATTAAGAGAATTTAAAATATTGAATTTTGCGGATATTAGTGCTAGATTGGAAAAGGAGGATGTCATTCACTTTAGCAAATTAATTAAAAAGGGCACATTCGATGAAACCACATTTTCTTCAAATTTGATAGATGCTGTCGATTTTATAAACATTTATGAATTCTATGAAACTTATTTATTGGATAGATTTAAAAATAAGCCTTTAAACGGAAAGGCGTTAATAGATTTTATAAATGACAAAATAAAGGAACAAGAAGCTAGTTATACGGATGAAGATTTGATTCCAAATCATCTCGGCAATTTTAAGGCCATTTTATTAGAAGACAAAAAACCTTTGCCTTCCACATATCCTATTTCATTTGAAACAGCTTATAAATTGTCGTTAGTACCGGATTTTGGATACGTAACCTATATCACAGACCAAGAGAATGCACCCAAAGGAGGGAATCTGTTTTTAGGTGTCAATATTTCCTTATCGCCTTCAAATAAAAATGTGCCTTTACAGATTTCTAAATTAAGCGCCATGCAACGTTTGTCAATACATACAGGGGTTACCATAGGCTCCATTCAAAAGGATCATGTAAGAGATAATTTTTTTGGCAACTATTCGCTCCTATTGGGAGGTAGCTATAAAGTGCTTACACAAGGAACCAGAGTTAATTTTGGGGGTTTATTTTATAAAAAGATAGACGCTATAAATGGCAGTAAATCAATAACGGTGCATCCTTATGTAGGACTGTCTATTGATTTGGATATAAAGAGGTGGTTACAAACAATTTTTCCTAAAATAAAAATATAGTCATGTTAAAAATAAAATACTTATTAATAGTGATCATTATAATATGTGCATGTCATAATGATAACGAATTCAGCCCTGAAAATTTAGATACTATTTTAACACTATCTGTTGAAAATGACAACGCAGCATCAGATGGGATTGAAACGGTAGAAGTCATAGCGGATTTCCCCATAGATTTTACTACCGAGGCAGATGGTATGGTTGACTTTGTGGTTTTTAAAGATACCAATGAGACCTATAGCCAAGCTATTGAACTCTCTCAAGAACATGGGGTACAGAAAAAGAGCGCCAGTATTTTTGTAAACCATAACAAACAAGAACCATTGAAAGTAAAAGCGACCATCTCTGTTAATGAGGTTCTTATTACAAAAGAAGTACTCATAAATTTCTCAAAAGCCTATTTTAATGCCATTAATATAACAACGAGCTCTTTAACGATCTCCTCTAATTCGTTCAAGGAAATAGATATAACGACCGAATTATTAAGAAATAAGGGCATAGTCAGTCTTAATTCTATAGCAGAAACTATAGTCAAGGATACCTTATGGCAACCAAGGGGACTCTTTAATAACTATAAAAACAAAACCAACTCTGAAGGGAAAATTGTAAATAAATACACCCTGGGAAATGATGATTATGAGGGCGAGCTATTCATTATTAGCACAGCCACGGATATTAATAATGAAATAAAGTCTGATACATTAACCATTTATGCTCAAAAATAATAAGTCATGAATAATTTTAAAACGCAACTAAGAAGCCTACCAACCGATCTGTTTAAAGAAGTAGAGAAACTGCTTAAGGAACATGGCATGAATGATATTGAAGTTACAGGAATAGATATTTCTTCAACACGGGAATTGACCGAAGAGGATTGTGCCGCTGAAGGAAAAAAATTAAAATGTAAAAAAAGAGCCGATGGCAGTATAAAGTGTTGGTGTGTGAAGAGGGGGTGATGGTTTTTTTAAGCAGGCTTGTTTATACCATTGGGAATTAACCTGTGACAGATATTATGAAGGAAGCCAAAAGCGATGTAAGCACTGCCGAAGATGAAATTCAAATTGATTTAAAAGAGGTAAACGACAAATTGGCGGATATTGAAAAAAATATTTTGAAATATGCAGCAGAACACAATTAATATAATGCACTTTTTTACTAAATCTGAAATTGACCATTATCGAAAACATCGAGAGGATGTATTTGAAACCAATAGCATACCTCAAGAACCGATTAGTGATCGAATAAAAGAAACTTGGGATAAGACAGCTTATTGGGCAAATAATACTCAATACCAAAATTTGGAGGTCTATTTCCAGAGGCGTTGGAACATACAGGCAGGTAGAAACAATCCGGGAAAAAATCGTTACAGACGATATACCTGGGCACGTATGTTTGATCCTGCCAAACGTAATTCAAACATATTTTTTACGGTAGGCGTGCATGTTGGTGATGAGACAAATGATGGAGGTCTGATCATCAAACTAGATGGGAACTTCCGTAAATTGAGTTTTAAGCAATACTCAGCTTTAGAAAAATATAAAGCTGACAACCAAGTAAAAGACCTTCTTATCCCGGTTAAGGATTTTAGCCGATATGATTGGCCCAAACTTTACGCAAAGACACGAGAATATATCGATAAGTATCTTGATCAATATTATGCATGTATAAATGAAGTTAACAGTCCCGAAAATTTAATAGAAGATAAAATTGCTCGTATTTGTTGGAATACCAACGGTTGGCGAATTCCAAGTGGAGAAGAAGGTAAAAGTAAAACGAGCATACAGGGAAAAGAACCCCATGAAAAGAAACACCTTTTTGGTCATGAAGAATGGTTGTTAGATTTTGACAGAGAATTTAACGGATACCATTACGCTTTTTTAGAACCAATTCACAAGTTTTCTGAATACAAAACCTATACTGGTAGAAAATTCAATTTGTTTTTATATACGCGCGATTACGATAGCAAAACAAGGTATTGGGTTGGTGTCATTCGCAATGCTGAAGTGATTGATGAAATTGAAAATAATTCAGCAATAAGACATTATAAGATTAAAGGTTGGATTGATGAGATGACCAATGAGCTAAAGAAGGTCAATGCCGATTATGAGAACTTTACCTATGGCATTCAAAAAGAGGTATTGTTTAATGTTCGTTTCAAGAAGGAAGATTATGAACCATTTGGAGAAGAACTGATTGAGTTTAATCCGAATCAACAATTGGTTAAAATAGATAGATATAACCTTTTTGACAAAAAAGGAGAGATCGAATTAGAAGAAGATAACCCACCTACTGAAAGTGATGAAATTAGTGGCCCAGGAAAGGGAAGAAAAGGACGAAGCAAGGGCAAGATTAAAAGAACATTTACCAATGGTAGTAGAGAATATGAAGACATACACAGTGATATTCAAAATGGACTTGTTCTTGATTTAAAGAAGAGATACCCTAATTGTAAGGTCTGGGCAGAAGCTACTACGAGTTACCAAACGCGAATAGATGTAGTAAAATTGGACAACAGAACCGGTCACAAGACTTTTTATGAAGTAAAAAGCTACCCTAAACTTATTACTTGTATTCGTATTGCTATTGGTCAGTTATTGGAATATATGTATTGGCCGAAAAATGAAAGAGCTAATCAATTGGTGGTAGTTTCTTACCATCCAATATTACCAAGTTTAAAATTATATCTAACTCAGTTAAAAAAGAAAACCAAGCTCACTATTGGATATATGTGCTTTAATAGAGAAGAAAAAAGTATTGTGGATGAATTTATTCCCTAAATAAGAAGAATTTTATAGGATTAAATATTAGCCCAAAAAAGAAAAAAAAAGCAACACCATCACACCTAGTAACGTAACAGGAAAAACGGTGCATTACATACCGGCAAATTATAGATACAAATGTTTTATAAACTCTGCGAAGCAAACCGTTTGTTTAATGACTCAAGTTCCAATTTTTCTAATGGAAATGAATGCTTCTGGGATATTTTCCATAATATGGAATTATAGCTTACACAGTAATAAGCATCACACTTATTGCTAAATGTTGTTTTAATATTGAATTATCCATTGGATCATACAATATTAAAAGTGTACTATAATGTTCTGCGTTATAGCCTGATTTTTTTCTTCTAAAATGTTTCGCTGAAAGGGAGAAGAGTGGAGGCAAAATGTGTATGGAGTGGGGTTAATTTTGTATTCTTTAATCAAATACACTATATTGCATCAATAGTATGATTATTAAAACAGATGAAAATGTCTACAATTAGAAAAACAATAACATTTACAGAAAAACAAGATAAATGGATAAAGTCACGGATTACAATAGGAGAATTCACAAATGACAGTGAATATCTTCGTGATTTAGTGAGACGTGATCAAGCAAAAAACGCTAAATTTTCAGCATTAAAAACAGCTATAACTGAAGGAATGGAAAGTGGTATTAGTGATAAGTCTGTTCCAGATATTATGAAGGAAGTCGAAGAACGCATGCGAGCTGATGGGCGTTTATAAAGTATCGGGAAAAGCTGAAATCGATCTTACCAAAATGTACGAGTATGGAATCGAAATGTTTGGATTACAACAAGCTCAGGCATACTTATCAGGAATGCATACCCTGTTTCAAATATTAGTTGATAATGCAAGTCTTGGACGTGATGCATCGGAATTTGTTTTATCATTAAAAAGATTTTCATATAAATCTCACACCATTTTTTATTTAGCCACAGATATTGATGTTTTAATTGTTCGTGTATTACATCAAAGTATGGATTATGAAAATAATTTGTAACTTTTCTAAAGAATTTATCACAATAAAATTCCAGATTTATAAGTTTATAAAGCAATTTCACATAATGGTTAATTATGGAATATTAAAATGTCCTACAATGTTATGTGTTATAGCCTGTCCCGAACTTGATTCGGGATAACTTTGCTTTGGTAAAAGCGAAGTTTAAACAACTACATTTTCTTATTTTTTTCTTCTAAAAACTTTCTCTACTATGTTAATGGAATACGCTTTTTTACGAAACGACGTAGGAGGTTAGTGAAATGTGTATGGAGTGGTTTTATAGTCTTTACCTTAATTCCTAACTATGTATTTTGTCTAAAATAAAAGTAGTATATCTCCTGTATTTTTTAACTAATAATAATCATACTATTTTAGTTTTCTCCTAAAATCATCTTTTTAATTTTGTTAAGGTTTATTATGCGTTATTATTAATTCCTGTATTGTTATGAAACACAAATATATTACTAGATTTCTATTCGTTTTATTAGCTTTATTTTCATTACTAAAATTAAATGCGCAATTAACATATATCCCAGATGATAAATTTGAAAATAAACTAATAAATTTAGGGTATGATGATGTAGCAGATAATTATGTACTAACTTCAAATATTAGCGGTATAACTACTTTGAATATTGCGGGTTCAGGATTAGGTATAGGTTCGACAATTAATGATATAACTGGTATTCAAGATTTTACATCATTAACATGGTTAAGGTGTAGTGGAAATAATTTCACAAACTTAGATGTAAGTATGTTAACATCATTAGAGTATTTAGATTGTGATAACAGTCAATTAACCAGTTTAAATGTAAGTGGTTTAGATTCTTTAGCATTTTTGCACTGCAAAAATAATAACTTAACTAATTTAGACGTAAATGATTTAACTTCACTGACTAGATTATGGTGTTTGGGTAACAACTTAACTAGTCTAGATGTAAGGAATTTAACATCATTAGAAAATTTAGCTTGTAACTATAACAGTTTAACTAGTTTAGATTTGAGTAATTTAAGCTTCTTAACTGAATTGTATTGTCAAAACAATAACTTAACTAGCTTAAATGCCGCTAATGGTAATAATATTAATTTGGTTTCGTTTTTTGCCTCGCAAAATCCTGATTTGGATTGTATAAAAGTGGATGATAAAGTTTGGATGGACGCTCGTTGGAGTATAGGTATAGATTCTCATACTAGTTTTAGTGAAAGCTCTTGTGATATTGATATTTCAGTTTATAATGTTGATTCACAATTAAAAGAAAGTAAACTAGGGCTAACTAATTTATCTATAGCGGCTGATGGCTCATCAGCTACTTTATTTAAATATTCCTCATCAGAAATTGAAAATATTAGCTTTAAGGTAAAGGAAGACCAAAATAATAATCCAGATTTATACGGAAGTTTTGAAGTAGGTGTGTTTGTAAATGATAGTCTTAATGTTACTTACAATCATCCCAAATACTTTCCAGAAGTAAACCAACAAAATAAAGTAGTTTCAATTGAAATTATCAATTCTAATACTAATGAAGTATTTGATGAGTTTCAATTGAAAATTGTTAGACCATCTGTTTTAATGGTTCATGGGATTTGGTCGGATGGAAACAAGGCATTTGGTGGTATGATGAAAAGGCTTCTGGAAGAGGAAATGTATTTACAAAGTCAACTACAATATGCTGAATATGCTGGTGATAGACATAACAAGGATAATAAATTTGATTTTAAGTCTAACGGAATTGACAATTTAAAAAGAATCGCATTAGAAAATAATATTTCACTAAGCAAAATTGATGTTTTAGCTCATAGCAATGGGGGATTATTGACAAGACAATACATACAAGACAATGCATATGAAAATGATATCAATAAATTAATTACATTAAATACTCCTCATTCGGGCTCTCAATTGGCAAATTATCTATTAAGTAATGAAGCTTTTGCAATTTATTTAAGAGGACTTATGGCGGAGCATAGATTTTATACTGAGAGAGGTGTAATAGATGATTTACGAGTTGATGGAAATTTTATTAAAAATTTAAATAATCATAGTATAGAGCAATTTTCAGTTATGTACGAATCAATAGGTATTCATTCGATTTACTCTAATCAGACTGTGGCGGGAGAGGTCGGAAATATAGATGAATCAATATTTTTTTGGTTAAAATATAAATCAATTGATGTATTTGACAATTTTTTAGAAAATGATATTTTCAATACGCCCAACCACGACTTAGTTGTTCCTCAAAGCAGTCAAATAGGTGGAGCTGAAAATACAAGGCTTTTCCAGAATCAGAGTCACATGGGTACAGCAAGTAATGTAAATATCCAAAACTGGATAATTGATTTACTAAATCAAAATTCAAATAATTCTGATTATTTTTCTTCAAAAGGCTATAATCCACTGACTCTTGTAAGTAATTATAATGCTGGTAAAAAGCAAACATCTAAAGTAATAGTAGATGAAACCATAAATATAATTAGTCCAATTGCTGGAACGGAAATTAATGCAGGTGAAATTATTTCAATTCAAGCGAACGGAAGTTCAGGTATAGAAAATATTGTATCAACAATGGGGAATATAGTAGTTCCTATACAAAATCATATAACGGAAAATTCTACATCGGCAAACTTTGATTTTACAATACCTAATGATGCATTAGGTAAATTAGAAATTGTTAGTGCGGGGTTTAGTAATAATGGCTATGAAGATTTTGACTCTACTTACATAATAGTTACAACTGATGCTATTTTAGAAAGTATTGAAATAGACCAATCTTTAATCTATGTGCCAGAAGGAAGTAAATCTACAATTACTATTTTAGGACATTATGACGATGGAGAAATAAGAAACATTACTAATATTGACGATTTATCTTATACATTTACTCAAAATAATGCGGAGATATCTGAAACAGGTCTAGTAACAGGCTTAAACGAAGGAGAGGACATTCTAACTGTAAACTATTTAGGGAAATCTGCTATAGTTCCAATTACTATTGTTAGCTCAATATCATTAAGTACCGAAGAAAATATTATAAATAATGACAAATTTATGATATTTCCAAATCCTGTTGAAGATATAGTAACTATTAAATTCCCTTTAAATGAAACAAAAGCAAAAGTTACCATTTATAATTTATTAGGACAGCAAATTCTAAATGAAGAAATTGCTAATTCAAATAACGAATTAAATATTGGTAATATTGAAAGTGGTATGTATCTTTTAAACATTGAAACAGAAAAAGGAATTATTTCAAAAAGAATAATAAAAAATTAATTCTATTTTAAGTTCGTTATTACATTTTAAAGCAAGAATTAGGAGAGCTAAACGATAACTTGTTTATCGCTTTGGTTTTAATCATAGAAAAACAACCAAGAGTAGTATTCAATTACGCTAGAATTTCAATAACATCTAAAAACTGGCTTTTTTTTGGTGTTGGCAAGCGATGGATATCCCGATGCAAAATCGGGACGAGTGCATTGGCGTGTGGCAATTTTACATAAACGGCAAATTATAGTTCATAATGTATAAACGTGAAGTTTCTTGAGAATCGCTTATTTAAAAAAACATAAACGATTGTACAGAATATTAAAAAATGACCCAAGTACTAAACGTTATTATGAAACTATAAACATTCTGGGATATTTTACATAATATTGAATTATAGCTATCTAATTGTATGAAACACATTTGTACTATAATATATATTATTGTCAAATAAAAATCGAGGTTTTATAGGCCTTAAGAGAAAAAAATTAACAAAACCCCTAAAAAGTTTTATTTGTTAAAAAACTGTTAAAAGTCAGTTTTTTCCCATATTCGTCTAGAGCGTATTTTTTGCACTAAACGAAAAGAAATGAAACAATTAAAAATCAAGGTCGATTTCGCTGGCAACAACGAAACGAAGCACACTATCCATTTGGGGCAGCTTGAATGGCTGGAACACAGATCAAAGACTTTTTTAAGATTATACCTGAGGACCTATAAGAAGGTGCTCTTGGATAATGTAAACATCCTAAATAATTATAATTCTCAAATCTATACCCTTTATCGGACGTTCTTTTTTGACTTCGATGCAGTGGACACGGAAAGATTGTCAGAGGCTTTCAATTCGTTCAATAAGCAGTACAATTGGATTTTCCACAGTCATTACGATTTGGAAAATTCGATAATCTTCAACAAGATAAATCAGAGTATCTATTCGCTTTATGACATTCTTAATGTCATGCAGTCTGTTTCACAGAGGCGCAAGAACTATAGTTTGAGGAAACAGGTTGAGAGTTGTTTGAAAATGGTTACCGATCTGGAGGACAAATACGAATCGGATAGGAGAAGTCTAAAGCTTACAAGGGATTATACCAAGACGAATTTAAAGCTTATAAGTAAGGAACTTAAAAAATTAGCTTAGTATGGATGTGATACATATAAATTCGTACCCGCAGCATTTTTTGCCTACGTTCTTGTTGATACTCCCTTCGAATTTTTCATATAAGGTGGGAGAGGAGTATTATTTTAACGAATGGTCCAACAAGGATTATTTGTTCACTAAGTATCTGGTATCAAAAAGGACATTGCCTTTTTCGGAGATAACGGACGAGCATACCTATTTGGCAAAGGACTGTGACGCTAAGTTGTTCTTCCAGATAGTAAGAACGCAATATAAGACGAGGCTTACCCAGTACAAGCTGGAAATGATGCCTATGGATATAAGGCAGAATTATGATGTCGGAAGCCTTTATAGTTTTATAGACAAGGAAACTTTAATGGATATAATGGTATTTACTGACAGGTCCTGTGTAAGACCTTTAATGAAAAGAGAAATTAAAAGGACCCTTTCTAATTTCGTCGATCCCAAGATTTCCTTATTGTCAAAAAAGCCGATACAGCTAAAAAATTATTGTCATGAATCCAAGTTCAATAAGGAAAGGGAGCGACCTTACACCGATGAAGAGTTGTTAGCTCTGGAACGTGATGGGCTTATAGAGATTACGGATAAGTGCGTGGTATGGTTGGATAAGGACGAAAAGGAATGAGGGAGTACTTAAAATCTCAAATGTGGTTTATGATCTCTCTCAAGCTCAAAAAATCTGTTTGTGAGGCCCAGGGGATTATCCTCCAGATGAAAAAAAGATTTGATACTGGCGATCATTTTTTCCTAGGGAACTATGATGCTTCTACCGTCGATGCTTTCGAATTTTATCTTGAGACCTTAAGATATCTTGAATGATAGACACCATTGTACTGAGGTTTCATGGTGTGTTGGATAAAAAAACTGACACTTTGAGCGAGGTCAAGAGCGGTAACAGTCAGGCTGCTATCTATGCGGTCGATGAGCATCATGAGCTCTATAAAAAGATGTTAAGGTACGAAGGCAAGTTCTTTAATATGGTCCAGAGGGTCAATAAGGATATAATAAGCATTACGCCAGAGTCAGATAGCGAATTTTTCGATAAGGAAAACAATGCCAAGAACGTCGGCTATCAATACGTAAAGAATGTTATGCGCTTTATTGATGAGGATTTGGTAAAAGAGACTATAGGAGCTACCAATGGCAAGTTCAATAGTCCTAATATAGTGAGGGACTTGAATAAGATCAATAGCTCTTTTAATCAAAAAAAGCGTGTTCCGAGTTCTATTTCTGCCGTCGTTTTCAAGATAAACCATAATGGTGGTTTTATAGATTTCAATCTGAGCATACCTAAATATCTTTATGGGCATTCACTTGCCGAATTTGTTCCGCAGCCGTTGAGCAGGACTTATTTTAACGCAGGGGTCTTTAATCTTGAGCTTATAAAGAACCAGAGAAAGATCATCTATAAGAGATTGATGAAATTTATTGATAGGTTCTTGAACGATATGGCACATCTGTTCAAGTTAGAGGTTATACCTAATAAGAAGTTTATCGAGATAAGGAGAATCGACCTTTGTTATAATCAGTATTTTGAGAGCAAGACTGATGCGCTCAACTATTTGGAACATCTTAAGAAGCGTGCCAAAAAGAAAGCCATTAATTCCAATAAAGAGCTTGATACTTATAAAACCAGTATTACTTATTTTAAGTCCTTGGGCAGTTATTTTAAGATTTACCACAAGGGGTCTGAGTATGTTGGAACCGAGCACGGTGACTATAAAAAACATTCAGAGTTCAACAGGAATTATATCGATCATTTTTTAAGGGAGAACGATGTCTTTGAAAAATATCGCTTTAAGACTAAATATAAGGATTTGTGCCTTAAGCTCTTTGATGATGATTTGAAGGGCAATCCTATCAATGTTCAAAAGAGCATTAAGGACGATGTTAACGTCACGGCTAGGATATTAAAAAGAATACAGCCTTTTAAGACCGATTTTCTTAAGGCCGAGATGGATAAGGTCTTGAGGTACGAAATGTCCTTGAGCGGTGCTTTTTTTTCCTATCAGTACAAGATGCACGTGTTTCGTAATAAGAAGTTCAAGATGAAGAACGAGAACGGTTTTTATAGGGATTATGACTGTTGTCCGATCTACAGGGAGCTAAAGGAAAACTATAAATATGTCAAGGGCATTTATAAGAGCGAATTGAAGGATGATGATACGGTTAAGAAGTTCGAGCATAGGGAGTACAAAATATTCAAGGATTTTTTGAACAGGAAAATATGCCTGGTACTTAATGATTCGCCAAAGGATATTTGGCTGACTAAATCGACGTCCTATACGGACCAGAAATTCAAGAAAACAAAAAAGATACAGCTCTTGGACTATAAACATACATTGCTCTCTACTAAGGACGTAGGTATATTTTGTGATGATTTTCTGCAAAGGTGTTTCGATTATTTTTTTGACACCGTAAAGGATTTTAAGATCAAGAAATTGGAAACGTATGATACCATTGCAGAAAAGATAAGTGCTTATAACAGCAAGGTAGATGAAAGGGTGAACCTATATAATGCTGTAAACAAGTTAAAGACCGTAGATAATAGGGGCAACCGTATAATAAAGGGCAATAGGGTCATTACAAGGGCGACCCAGCTTCTTACCCAAAAGGAAAAACGTGATTTAAAGTTAAAGAAGGTAGACCCTTTGCGATTGCTGCAGATTTTGCGCGAAATGCAGAACAGTAAGGTTTCGCTTCCCCAAATAAGAGAAAAGCTGAATCTATCTAGGTCTACTTATTCGAGGTTGTTGGCGGATTTGAGGTTGTTCAATGTTTTTGAGGAAAGCTTGGAACTGGAGAAGCCGATATTTACGGAGATAAGTTACAGGCAGTACTATCATAATACCAAAGGAATGCAGTACCAGAATAATTTTTACAGAAAAGAAGAATATAAACGCTATGGGTAAAACTAGAATACAATTGACGAAATTACAATTAGATAAACTTAATGATTTAAAGATAGAGTTTGACTGTTGTACACATGAACAGGTTTTGGATGTTTTGTTAAGAAACCAAAAACGTTATCAAGACCTTGAAAACATTATACATTTTGTACATATGCGAACAAAGTTGTAAAATTTTTCGTTGTACAAATGTAAAAATCCTTGAATCTCGATTTAGTTTAGCCGTATCGAATAAAACTTTTAAAATTTAATGATATGGCTACGAGAGCTAAAAAGAAAGGTTGGTTTATAACGGCAGTGGTACTTGCAGGGGTTGCGATTGCTGCCGCTTTTAATTCCGATAAGGTTAAGGAATGGGTCGCCAAGGTGCCTATGTTAAATGATATGTTAACCAAAAAATAGTAACGATGAAGGAAACAATTAGCATTAATTCGTCTCAGGTCGTTACCATCGAGAACGAAATTGTTGGTGGTATATTATTAGATATTGCTCCAATAAAATCAGATGATTCTGTTTGTGACATTGCCGACTTAAATAAAGCGTCCTTGGAGATTGCCGTTTTTAGGAACGGTGAATCTAGACCTAAATATTTTTGCAATGATTATTTGGATTATATCTTACGCGCCATTACAAGCTCGTGGATGGGCTATACTGTAGCTACTACTAAAAGAGCAGCGGGTTATTTGATGGCAATACCTTTTAATGGCGCGTTGAACCTTCAAAAAGGTGATCGTATAGAGGTTATCTTTAAGGTTCAGAATACTACATTTACGTCTTTGGACCTTTCGAAAAGCTCCATAAATATAGAGAGCGTTCCTGCAACTGTAGGCAGTAATGTCGTTTCGGTAGTTGAGGCACATACCTATATAACAGGTTCTCTTGATCTTGATAAGAATCTGGGGAACAACATTGAAAAGATTGTTCTTGTAAATGATCTTGGTGCCGATTATGGAGCGAGCGCAAAGGCTAAACCACTCAATGGCATCGTCCTTACAGCTCAGGGATTTGAGAAAAGGGCTACTGAAAACCTTTTGTTGGCTGAGAACTATAGATCGTTGCAGAACAATCCTGAGACCGCTGTTAAGAATTTGGTAGTTTATAACGATTATATGAACCCTATCCATAATGTACGCCTTACTTCTAAGTTTGACGTTGCTGTGGAGGCTACGGCTAGGCTTATGGTGATGAGAAAGGCGGTTCTTTAAAATAAAACTTTTCATTTCTTAAAATGCCGTATCGATTACGTTTCGGTGCGGCATTTTTGATAACTAATAGATATAAAAATGACACTAACGGGCATATTTTTAAAATTGATAGAATTTTTGGGCTTAACATCGTCCGAGGAGTTAAGGGTTCTCACTACTGACGTTAAGGAATGGGTTAAGACCTGTGGACCTGATAGTACGGGCTTAAAGCTTATGTATTACAAACTTCACGAGGGAGTTTTTTTTAGGTTGCTTGCGCCCTTTCTTTATTTTATCGCTCTAAGAGAGGCGAAGAAGATAATGACGGAAAGTAATGAAACGGATTTTATAGAATAATATAAAGATTATGAGTTTAACGACTAGACCAGAGGTAACATCTGTCAATATGTTGAATCCTAATGGGATTCAGACATTGACAACGGCTCCGATAAGTTCGGGGTTGCCTGCACCGTCAGGCGGTCTTAATTTGAGCGGATTGATTGGCAGTGCGACAAATGTAATCGGAGCTGCGAGCGGTATCGTAGGTACGGCAAGCACCCTTACCAGTCTGTTGGGATTTGATCTACAGGCTAATTTGAGCAATGTTAAGGAATACGGTTGGAACTCGTGGGGAGCATCTACCAATCCAGAACAGGAACTACAGAAGCTCCAACAGATAGGTATTCCAAAGATTAAGCAGAAACTGGCTTCTGCAAATGCTTCGAACATGGCAGAGGTGCTTATGTGGATAGATGCTTATTTGATGTACACGAAGGCAGGTGCAAAGCATCTTATGGAACGTCATTCTAGGGCGAATTCTACGAGAGAGGCGAACCGTAAGGTACAGGCGTTTTGTGACGAATTGAAAGCGGAGTACGTAACGAATATTATAAGCAATTTAAGGTCTTCTGGAATTACCGTTACAAAAACTTCGCATAGTATGAAGCTCCACGAAATGGAAGGCGCGCCCTTCAATTTTAGATATTTCGCGCACGAGCCCAGATTGTTCGATAGTGAGCACGTTTATAATGTCTCTTTTGGTGTGTACGTACTGAAGGACGCTCCAAAATCGACACCGACTTCATCATCTGTTTCGGGTGGTTCGCAAAAAGATGGTCCAGATGATAATGATTCTGGATTGGGTGCTATAGTAAAGATTGCGGTTGGTGCTGCAATTTCGAGAATGATAGGTATAATTTAAAATAAGACCAATGGCAGGAAAAACAGTTTTGGACACGGTTGTAGAAAACATAAGCGGATTGTTCGTAAAGAAAAGAAAGCGCGTCCGTAAAAGGGCTAGGCGTTCTTATCGGTCCTATAGCCGAAAGGCGTATCGCAGGACCAATAAGAGGGCGTAGGAGATAAGTTAGCTTGTTTAGTGTTGATTCCCGACTCGTTAGAGTTGGGTTTCATAAATTAAGGATTATATGGAATTAAAGGACGGCATTATAGTTATACTTCTTCTTCTTTTGTTTAGGAACAGGGATTGTTTTTGTGAAGATAAAGAAGAGGTCATAGATGACAATGGCTCTACTGCAGATGAAGAACTACCCAGAAATTTAGATATTGAAGAAGTCGAGCGCAGGACCGATACGAATGTAAATTATAACTGATGAAAGTATTGAGATTTTTTCTGAAAAATTTCCGACCTATCGTTTATGTGCTTTTAGGTTTATTGTTTTTAAGGACGTTCAGGGAAATTTTGTCGAAGAGCACTGAGGAGAAATTGACCAGTGATGAAAAATTGCCTGTCAATAGTGGTGTTAGAACAATTTCTAACATAGAGGCTCAGGTAATAGCGGATAATATTTATAACGCAAGTATAGTGAGCGGAACGGATGAAGCTTTATTGTATGCACAGTTTGATAAATTAAAGAACCAGAATGATTTTAATGAGGTTTATAATGCGTTTGGAAAAAGGCAGTACAGTAAGTTCTGGGGCAATGTTGGAGACCCCTTGACAAGTGACAGGCACGATATGATTGCTGTTTTGACCAATGAATTGACGGTAAAGGAGCAGGAATATCTAAAAAACAGTTATCCGCACCTTACGATTTTTTAAGTGTGCGATTTGGAAGTAAGTTCTAAAAGTTCATTGAAATTTTTGATTTTTTTAACATCTATTCTATATCTGTGAAAGATTTTTAATGGTATTTCATTGTTAATTCTTCCGCAATTTACAAGGCACAGATATTGAGGATTTTTAGGGTTTTTTCCTAAACCTATTAAATAGTATATTTTTTCCTTACTTGTTTTGTATCTGTCTAATTGTACTTTGTTTACAGATATTTTTTTTATGTTTTCATTGTTTCTAAATTTAGCTTCAATCCAAAATATAGTATTTGTTTTACGGCATTCTATTTTAAAGTCTGGATTCAAGGCATTTTCTGGAAAATGACTATGGCAATGATTAGGTGTTTTTTCTTTTAGAATAAAATTTTCTTTTTTAAAAATATGTTCTAGAATATAATCTTCAAAAATTTCTCCTTTTTTAAAACTTTCTTCTTTATTCATACTGTAGGTATTTTAATAAGAAATGAAAGACGAAAATAAGAAAAAAACTAAAACAAGTGTATTTTATCTTGTTTTGATGCTTTTGATCGGAATACCATTATTTTTAATAGTGTTGGCGTTTATAGCGGTTTTGAGTCCTTTTTTAACGATTGGTTACGTTAGTTATCAATGGTTTAGCTATCTAAATGATAGGAACAGGAGAAAAGTGAATTTGAATTTAAAACTTAAAAATAATAATTTTAATCATGGCTAATAGAAGAACATCAAGAGGTTCAAAAAATAGAACCAATACTAAGCAAAAGAGAGCCAATTTATATGCTTGGGCTTGGAAGACCAGAGGGAAAGGGCAGCTTTCTAAAATAGGTAAGAAGATGAAATCATTAAAACGCTCTGGTGGCGTTGGCTCAAAGAAAGCGATTATACAGTTAGGTAGAATTTCTTCTGAAAAACAAGCTTTTATTAAAGGTTATAAAGCTTGTAAAAAAGGTCGTTAAAATGTTAAAATTAATATATAGTCCTATAACGGGAGCGATCTATTATTTCGAGCCTTTTATAGAGTTACACAAATCAAAATTTCACAAATGAGCATTCTTTTTGAAGATAGGGTAGATAGTGCTTTCATAGAGAAGGCAAAGGAAGTTAGTAGGAGTTTGGGTATTTCCCCGAACTGGTTGATGGCGGTTATAGAGCTCGAGACGGCTGGAACGTTCAGTCCGTCGATTACCAATAGCCTTGGCTATGTAGGTCTTATTCAGTTCGGTAAACAGGCATCGGAAAGAATCGGTACGACGCAGTTTGAGCTTTCCAAGATGTCCGCTGTTGAGCAGTTGGATTACGTTTACGAATATTATAGAATCTACAGATCGAAATTAAAGAGCTACGTTGATCTCTATATTGCAACTCTTTTTCCCGTGGCTCTTGGAAAGCCTAATGATTTTGTACTTGAGGCTAAGGGGCTTTCTGCTGAAAAGGTGGCTTTTGCGAATCCTCTTTTTGACCTTAACAAGGACAAAAGGATAACGGTAGGGGAGATCGAGGAAAAATTATTGAGAAGGGTTCCAGACGGTTATAAAGAGGAACTAAAAAAAAAATTAAATTCATGTCCTCGTTGTGGGCATTCCTTTTAACGGTCTTTTTGTTTTGGATTTTAAGAAAACGGTAATAGTAGGCGGTCTTGGCTTGATGCAGACCTTTATTGATTATAGTATGCCGATCTTGCAACTGTTGATCGCTGTTTTGACCGTTTTGGTCCTTTTGAAAAAATTGTTTGATAAGAAAGTAAAATAACGTGATAATGTTAAGCGCCAGTTCTCCAGGAGATTTAATTTTCACGTGAATTGTTTCCTGCAGACATTTCTCCAGAAACAATTCACGTGAAAAAATATTTGAATAATGGCTTTGAGATATAATATTAATGTAATAAAGAATCCGAAAAGGTACGATTTGCGCGTCATGACCGTTTACGGTTCCAAACTTGTCTGGTATTATAATGATAATGGTTGGTCGAGCAATTCAGTTCCTTTTAATCATTCGAAGATAAGAAGGAACTACAGAAAGGTAGGTTCTAAAGGTAAGGAGACTTTTTATAGGTTAAAAAAGAATTTAAGATAAGTGCCAGATAAGAAATTGACATATAAGCAAAGGAACGGAACTACGAAAGTGGGCGATTTTTTGCGTTCTATTGGCAAAGGTGATCTTTTGAAGAAGGTTTTCGGGTCGGCTGCCGAGATCATTACGGGTGACATAAAGGGAGCCGTTGAGATTCTTTTGAAAGGTTCGGACGATCTTACGGAGGAACAGAGGGATTTTGCCTTAAAGCTTTTGGAGAGCGATGTAAGGGAGAACGAGGAAATTTCCAAGCGTTGGGGGTTCGATATGAATTCCGATTCTTGGCTCAGTAAAAATATACGTCCGTTGGTTTTGGCGTATCTTGTTTTTTTGACTACTGTTTATATAGTGCTCGATTCCTCGGTTGAGGGATTTGCAGTCGCTGGACATTGGGTCGATCTTTTGACATCTATTTTATTAACGACGATAGCTGCTTATTTTGGTGGGAGAAGCTATGAAAAGACTAAAAAACTTTGATTTGATATGCAGGTTTATAGGGAATTAAATTTCGATTCGGCTTCTTTTGGCTCGACGGTTACAGAGGATACCTTGTCCTCAATAGATTTGAGCAATCCGCTCGGGAATTATTGTAATATGCAGTCGGCTAACGACAATCGTTCTTTTGTCGTTGAGAATGCAGTGAATGGTGGTTGGGCGAAGGTTTTGTTCAACACTACGAATCCCCCTGAGATTGCAGGGGCGTCCTTGGAAAACGGCAGTGAGTTTGTTGAGGGTACGGATATGTACCTGCTCGTTTATTCCGATGCCGATGGCATCAAATACTTTTATCTGAAGGTAGTTCCCAATTTTCCTTTGGAGATTGTTCCGAAGGAATCCGAGTATGTCGATCTTTCAGGTGCTCTTGATTTGTCCGTTCCGGGAGCTTGTTCTATCACCAATTATGGTACATTGGAGGAAGCTACGTGGGATTATGAGCTTGATTATACAAGGGATTGGTCCTTGACCTTTTCTGGTTCTGAGAGTGGTCTCGGGGTTCCCAGAAATACAGAGGGCCTTAATAATATCCAATTGATTAGGGTTTCCGACGATGCCATAGTGATCGATGGCGATTTTAGGACGCTCGGGCAAACGAGGCAGTTCTTGAACATGGGGGGGCAATCGATACCTTCTTCGGACAATACTTTTGAAATGGCCCAGAAGTTGGAGATAAGGAATGTGGGTGGAAGTATTTTTATGTACAACAATGATGTTCTTTTGGGAGATTCTGGGGTTGATCTAACGGAAAATGTTCGTTTGAAATTGTCAATGGACGATTATAATGTTTATGATCTAAAACTTGTTTATTTGTGATAAAAGAGCTTAAGAACATAAGTAATGAGGGCTTGTTTTATCCCGATGGTGTTATAATTGAGCAACAGTATTTTAAGCCCAATTCAGATATACATTTATATAGATATATCAATTCTCCTTTGGACGTGAACAAGGAGTTGAATATAGTTTTTGTCTTGCCCGTGAAACAGGGGCAGACCTATAATTTTGGCGATCCCTTGACGAATTTAAAGGATTCGAGTTTCTATACAAAGGAGGTGAAGGACAATGTTATCTTCATTCATCCTATTTTTAAGAACATTCCTTGGTACGCAAATCATCCTACCGATATAACTATACAGCAGCAAACCGATTCCAAAAATTTCGTCACTTTTATAAAGAACAAGTACAGCAATTTTTTGAGTTTAAACGTTAGTATGATCGGTTTTTCAAAAAGCGGTTGGGGAGCTTTAAGCTTGCTAATGCATCAGCCGACGATTGCGGACCATGTTTTCATTTGGGATGCACCTCTGGGGATTGACGAACTGACTTTTGGATATGAAATGGTGCCCGTTTTTGTGAATGATGCCCATTTTGATACATATGATCTGAATACTCGTTTACCGTCCGAGGCGGTGAATTTGGAAAATAAGGGCATTTATATTGGCGGCTATCACGAATTTGAGGTCTTTAGCGAGCTTATAACTGACGAGTTCGTTAATTATCCCAATATTGATTATGTTCTTGACGATACTTTGTCTTTCGGACATGCATGGAACATAGAATGGATGGAATCTTTGTTCAGGGAAGTTGACTTTATATTAAAATCTTAAAAAAATAGATTATGGATTATACATTAGACAGCGTTACGCAGGTAGTAAAAGCTTTTGAGGAATTCAATCCCTCTAAAAAAGTTAGTAAGGTAACTTCTTTTATAGAGGATTTGAATGATATTTTGCCAAAGGAAAATAGGTTTTATTTTGGAGTTCTCACTGTTTCTGAGAACGTTGTAAAAGCTGTTCTAAAAAACGGTTTGGATAACGATATAATTACGATTACCAAGAATTCACAGATTGTTGAGCTTTTTCACAGTGTGGAATTTTTGGACGCGATGGATGCCGAATTAGCTCAGCCTTATGGACAGTTTAGGGGTTTTGAGATTTATATAAGGTAGTTAAAGTTGCTTTTCGTTTTTTGATCTATGTTCCAACACCTGTTTGATTGTATCTTTGTATAGTCTTTCGGGTGTTTTTTGTCTCTGTGCTTTTGTCATATTGTCAAAAGTGCCAGGTATTTTGTTTTTTGCACCTCGTCCGAAACTATCAAGCTCTTTTAGTTTTAGTTCTTTAAAATTTGTAATGATGTTTGTTGGTTTTGTCGTTGGGAATCCATAAGATGAAAGGGTACATTCTTTTATTGTCCCGTTATTTTTTTCGAGCCATTTTAGAAGATCTGGGTACTTTTTTAATTTACCTCTTGGATTTTCTATAAACCAATAGTCCGGGTTGCTTTTTTCAATTATATCGAGAGTTTTTTCAAGTAGATTGAGGTGTCTTTTTGCTTTTTCTGTTTTTGGGTTGAAGTTTTTGTCTAAATGGAATCCTCCACTTGCATAGCTCCAAATATCGCATGGCAAACCTATCCACATTATAAATGGGTTTAGATTTAAAAAGAAAGAGCTGCGCACTTTATTTATGTCCATTTTTAAATGGGGCTCGCATGTTCCTTTTCTACGTCTAATATCTATGGATAGGCATTCGACATTTAAAGTCCTGGACACTTTTGTAAATCCACCTGAGCCACAGAATAGTTCAATGTTTATCATATTAGCTTGTTTTTTTTTAGTTCGATTATGATTGCTTCTTTTTTGTGTTTGTTCATTTTTTTGAACTTTTTTATTATATTATGCCTTTGTCTTTTGATAGCTTGTCTTTCAGTGAAATCATTGCCAAGGCATTTATAGTTCATTAGTTCTATATCTGCAGGATTGTAGTTCGTATATAATGCATCGTGAAAAATCCCCCCTCTGGTCATATATTTAAATTCTTCTATACTCCAGTCTTTTAATTTTTCATCGTATAAATCACACCTAGGATGTGTTATCATAATTTTTGCTGTTGATGATATCATATAGTTCAAAAATTCTATATGGTCCGGAACTGTAAATTCATTTTTGTATATTTTTTTTTTGGACCTCCTAGTTGATATCATATATGGGGGATCTGCAAATATGAAATCTTCTGAAGTAAATACATTATCTTCTATAAGGGACCTGTAGCATTCCCATATAACAAAGTTTTTACCTTTGTTTTTCCATTGCTCTTTGTCTTTTTCTGAACAGTAAAAAGTAATATCTTGAGTATATACGGAATTTTCTAGGCCAGCTCCACCCATGAAAAGAGAAAAGTATCTTTCGCTTTTTGGTAGTCTGTTTATTAAAAACTCTATGACTCCTGGTATGTTTTTGTTCCCTGTGTACTTCATGTTTTATTTTGAGCAAAAATTGATCGTTAGCCCTCTTCTTAGTTTATAGGTGGTTTTGTACTTCCCGTTGTTTAGGACCTCTAAAAAATGCTTGTTTGCGATCGTTTCTCCTACGAGTTCGGCGTATGTGTCCGCGGAGTAAAGTTTGCTTTCCTTTTTGAGTTTCCTGACTTCTTCTTCGAGAAAGGGATATTGACTCCCTTCATTATCGGAGAGGCATATGAAGGTAGTTCCTTCGTGCTCTGAGATATTTATCAGGGGATATTTTTCGTTGACAAAGAATTTGCCCGCGTGCCCTTGCTGTAGTACTCTATAGTATGTGTCTGATTTTTCGACACGTATAATAAAGTTTCTGTTTATTTCTTTGTAGTCTATTGTTTTCATAATTCGTATTTCTTGGAATTTTATTTCAATGTTTCTTATTCTTTCATTTTCGATTATATCGAACAATGTCGTTTGGTAATCTGTAGGCACTATTTTGTAGTTCATGATCCGATTGTTTTTATTGTTTTTATTGTCTTTTCTAATAGAGCTTCGATACATTTAAGGTTCTGGTGGCTTTCTGTTATTTTTTCTTCAAGTTTTGTCATTTTGATAATTTTTTAAGTTCGTTTTTAAGTTCGTTTTTTTTCTCTTTAGAGAATAATAAGGCTCTAACAGCTAGCCATATGGCTACTGTAAATACTGCTGTAATGATTTCTGCATATTCCATTACTTTTTTGAATTAAGTTTTCCTAAGATTTCATAAGCTAATAATCTTGTTTTGGCAGGTGTTTCTTGCTTGCATACTTCACAGATAAACCTTTGTACAAATCTTGTCATGGTAGTCTTGTCTTCTTTGACCTCGATTATGTAAGTTCTGTCTTTTTTGTCTGGTCCTTCGATAATGAATTTTTGTTCCATTTTTCTAAATTTTAATTAATAGTTTGGTTCATTTTTTTATCAAAAGTTGAGCATCAACTTTTGACTTTTTCGTATCAAAAAACCCCAATTAAAGGGTAAACTTTTTCGATGCTTCCGTTAAAAAATTTAAATCCGAATAAATACATATAGCTTTCTTTCCCTAGAGATTCAAGGCGTTTTTCACGCCGTAGCAATCTCAGGGAACAGACAGTTTATGCTGTATTTATTCGGATTTAAATTTTAGGTTTGCAGTCGAAAAAGTTTACCCTTTATGGGTTTTTTCTTTGTTCTTTTTTTCGTCCGTAAACAGCCCCTTAGTGCTGTTTGCATTTCCGCAATCCGTAAGGATTAGGACGAAAAAAATAACTTTCCGTTGGAGCGCAGCGAGTTGCGCACGCAACATGAAAGACTTTCCTTTTTGTTTTTGACGATAGGAGAAACTGTATATATGACAAGCTCCTTTAAAATGCTTCTGGAACGATTTTAATGGTGCTTGTTTCCGATTAAAGGGCAAGGGATTGGCACGGCATCCTTTTTTTTAAAAAGATACAGTAGAAAGCCTGTTTTTACTTCTTTATCTTTTCTAAAGGTGTAAAATGCCCCCTGAATGTCCGTGAGGTTGAAAATGCTGTATTCCTCCTATAACATATACAGCCACGTTGCACAACTGCAACATTTTCGAGCTTAAATAATTGATTTATAGCTAATTAACTTTTTTGGACTCTTGGAAAACATAATCTATTGATAATCAATGAATTAATGTTTTTTTTATAAATCAAGGTTTTTTTGTATTGTTTTTTCTCTTATTTTTGAGATAATAAACAAGCTCTTTGACGTATTGGGAAATAAATAAAACTTTTTAGATTAAAACCTAAAAAGAAATGAAAAATTTACAGATTATCGGGCATCTGGGAAAGGATGCCGAAATTGTGGAAACACAGAACAAGGAGTATCAAACTATTATGTTTTCGGTAGCTCATACCGAGAAATATGTTGATACGAAAACTCAACAGGAAGTTGAGAGAACGGACTGGGTAACATGTTTTAAGCGTTATAAAAAAGACCCAAAAAAAGTTTTGGACGTTCTAAAGAAAGGAATGAAGGTCTATGTGGACGGCTCGCCAACTTTTGGGATGAACACTTCTCAAGGGGGTGGTGTTTTTGTATCGATCACATTAAACGTCTTTAACATGGAATTTATGTCAAAGAAAGAAGCCGATAAAAAAGCCAAAAAGGATTGATTATGGAAATAGCTATATTTATAATTGTTCTCGTTCTTTTGGTAAATACTATTTTTTTGAGATTTGAATTGTATTTTCATAAAAGAGACTTGAATAGAAAAATACGTCATCTTTATGATTTTACAGCCCCATTAAAATCGAACTTGGTCTTTTTAAAGATTCATGTTAAGGCTATCTTGCAACAGACTGGACACATTATCGATAACCAGAAAAAAGTAAGCGAGGAGCAAGATGATTGATTCAATTACTTTAAATTACAACGATGGTAAAAAGGAAAAAATCACTTTACCATTAATTGACAATTACGCTCATGCAATTGAATGCAGTTGTTCAAGCTGTTTTAAATTTAAAATTGCTTTACAATGGAGTAGAATTGAAAATTCAAGAACTCATAGTGAAGGAAAGTATCACGAACTTGGTTCATTCGTATTTGATTTACTAGAAAACTAGCCGTTAATTCGGCTTTTAATTTGTACTATAATTTACATTATGTAAAATAAAAAATCTCAACCAACCATACCTTTGTGCAATAACATTATAGAGAAACATATTAGAAGAAAATTAAGCATATGCATTTTTGCCATAATTTTTTACATTTCAATTTCTTCAAATCCATCTTAATTAACATGATAATATTATCATGAATAAGTAGTTTGTTTTTTGGTAAATCATTTTGGTCTACATATTTGATTCTACCCTTGGAACCTTCATTAAGTGGGATTGCTTTTTCTAGATTAAATCCCACGTTTTCAAGCTTATTTAATAGTTTATCTGTGATGGGATTGTTAATTATGTAACTATTAATAATTAGATGATTTTCATTATTATGTACAAGCTAATTGTGGCTTCGACTGTCTTAGCATCGAGATTCTATTTTACATAATAATTTAAAAATTCACTTTCAATTAGGGTTTTACTCAATTCATTACTAGTAATTGTTTCAGATTCAATACACAAACCAGAAGTTATTGTTGCAAATTGGATGCATTTTTTAATTTTGAAACCTTTATAAAACCCATATAAAAATCCAGAAAAGAAAGAATCTCCAGCACCATTTGCATTATTCATTTTGTAATTATCAATAATTGGAACTTCAATCCACACGCCTTCTTTAGTATAAGCCGTTGCACCGTCTTTTCCGTGCGTACATACCACTAAGGCCTTGCCTTTGTCAATTTGTGCTTTCATAAAAGACCTGTAATCAGGTAAGTTGTCGGAACTTAAAAAGATATAGTTAGCAGCGTCAATAAAATCTTGATGGTATGCATTACCCCCATCATAATCGTGCAAATCTGTCCAGACTTCTTTATTTAACTTCTTGCAAACAGGCAAGATATGCCTACAATAATTAGCAATGTTTACTACGATATAATCTGATTTTACTAACTCCTTTTCAAATTTTGAATAGTTTATTGTTGGAGTATCAGAACTTGGATTCGTAAAAATAGAAATCCGCTCTCCCCTACTATTCATAATATTTAAATGTCTTTCGGTACCTTTGGAATCAATATCTGAAATGAAATTAAGATTAGGTCCTTTTAAAAATGATTTGACTTTATCTCCAAAAGAATCTTCGCCAATCAAAGCATGGAATGTTGTATTAAAACCCAACCTTGAAAGCGTTAATGCTTTTCCTGCTCCTGTATTGCCAATAGTTTCATTGAATTGGCACTTATGAATAGTTTGTGGTAAAGCTTCAGGAAACTCATCTAAAGTTATAACTGAATTAAAAGAAGCTCCACCAATTACAAAAACATTTTTCATTAATTTATTTTTTAAGCTTTATGATTACTGCGGTATTAGCTTGTAAATCAATGGCTTCAAGAGATGAAATGCTTTGACCTGTTATAATATCCTTTCCGTGAGAATATCCTTCTAAAGACTCATGAAACCGCTCTAATTTATAATTATGAATATTTTCATCACTATTATTAATAATAATCATAGTGCTCTCCTCTTTAAAAGTTCTAAAATAAACATAGATATTACCTAATGGTTTGTAATGTTTTAAGTTGCCTTTATGAATTTCTATGGCACTTTTTCTCCATTGCAAAAGGGTAGAAATATAATTGTATAATTCGTTCTCCTCTTTTGTTCTTCCAATTTTAGTGAAAGCATTTCTGTTATCATTTTTCCATCCACCAGGAACATCCATTCTTAATTTTCCATCTGGTTTTGGTGAATCAAACAATAACTCATCACCATAATATATTTGAGGAATTCCTCTAGTAGTAAAAATAAATGACATACTTAATTTAACCTTCTCTTTGCTCTTACCAAGTTCAGTAAACAATCTTGGTACATCATGGTTACCATTAAATATTTTATTGTTAAAAGGTGTGTCATATAGATAATCGCTACTTAAGGTTTCATATAAATCATAAATATCCTCTTCTTGCCCAAATACTTTTAACAAACTATAATACAGCGCATAATCGCTTAAACTTTTAATGTTTGACACGTAACCATCTCTATTTAACGTACCATTGTTCCAATAGACATAAGACGCTACTTTATCACCCATTGCTGTTTCTGCAACTGTATAAAAATTAGGGTATTCGGTTTCAACGGATTTAATCCAATTTGCCATGACCTCTTTATTATTGGGATATGGATGCGTATCCATTCTTATTCCATCAATATTTGCATATGCTATCCACCAAATTGAATTCTGAATTAAATAGGTTGCTAGATATGGATTATCTAAATTAAGGTCCGGTAAATTAGTATCAAACCATCCCTTTAAATGTAAATCACTATCAATCTTTGACTGATACGGGTCTGAAACCACAGCATTTGTAAAACTACTTTGAGTATAGGTATCCCATTGATTTACCCAATCTTTAGATGGTAAATCTTGCATCCACCAATGTCCTGAACCACAATGGTTAAATACTTGGTCCATGACTACTTTCATGCCTCTTTTATGGCAGAGACCCACCAAATTCTTATAATCATCATTCGTTCCAAATCTTGAATCTGTTTTGTAGAAATCTGATATTCCGTAACCATGATAAGAATATGCAGGTTGGTCATTCTCTAAAAACGGATTTAGCCATAGTGTCGTAATCCCTAATTCTTCAAGGTAATCCAAATGATCTATAATACCTTTAATATCACCACCGTGTCTACCATCTGGGTTTTTTCTATTTGCCTTTTCAATAGTATCATCGGTTGAATCATTTGAAGGATCACCATTACTAAATCTATCAGGTGTTATTAAATACATAACATCTGATGCGTCAATGGATTTACTGGAATTATTTCTTTTCTTTTTTTGTTTTAATTCATAATTAAAGATTAATTTTTCTCCACTATCCGTGTAAAAATAAATATCAAAAACACCTTCTTTTGCAGTTTTATCGATAGTAAGATTTAGGAATAAATAATTGGCACTTTCGAGTTTTGTTATGCTATTAAGTGTAACGCCTTCGTATTGAATTATAGGTTTTGTAGTGCTTATGTTTTCTCCATAAACCAAAAGTTGTAACTTGGTGTTTTCCATGCCTATCCACCAATTTGATGGCTCTATTCTATTCAACTTTACGCTTTGGGCGTTTGTAATTTGAATGGAAACTAACAGGAATAAGCACATCATTGAAGTTCTAAATACAGTATTCATTTTAGTAAAGTTTAAGATTATATTCGTCAATATTACTATTAGAAAAGAAGTAAGGCAAAAGCATTATTTAAACAACCACTTGCTTATTCCAAACAACAAATTAAGCTGATTTCAGTAAAGTTTAGATGTAACAATAATGGAAGATAGGAAACCCCTCATAAACCTGTTTTTTATATAAAATTACTGGTCGTTTGTATTTAATTACTGGTTATTAAGATTAATTTTTAGATTTTAGCAGAATATATTTTTCACCATATGAAGTTTTCCTTTTTCATTAAAAATATAATTTCAAATCAAATCACCAAACACATATTATATTGGTTGGTATTCGTGTGTTTTTTTACACTGGTTTGGGGAACTTACGATAACGACTATTTTAGGAATTTTATGATTCAAGTATTTAGTTTGCCTTCACGGCTAATCTTGGTTTATGTAACATTATTCTTCTTATTTCCTAAATTTTTACTTGAAAAGAAATATGGAAAGTTTGTATTGTTTTATATCATACTTTTAATTGCTGTGACAGTTTTTATTCAAAGAACATTCTTTTTTTATATTATTCAACCAGCATATTTACAAAATTTTAAAAGTTCAAATTTCTTTGCAACTACAGAAATTATGAATACCCTTTT
Source organism: Flavivirga sp. 57AJ16 (assembly GCF_028736925.1). Taxonomy (GTDB): domain Bacteria; phylum Bacteroidota; class Bacteroidia; order Flavobacteriales; family Flavobacteriaceae; genus Flavivirga. Next base: position 164,797 of record NZ_JAQZAT010000005.1, read on the forward strand.
AGATGTAAATATTGCTGTAATCATTCCTTTTGGATATGTATTCTTTAAGAGTTGGCAAAAAACAAATCAGAAAACTATTGAACTCGAAAAGAAACAGTTAGAATATGTTAACGATAATGAATTCATTTATTTAAAAGTTGAAAAATCACTTCAGAAAATTTTTATAAAAGACATCATATTTATTGAAAGTCTTAAAAACTATATCAAAGTAAAAGCTATCGATAGAGATATTATTGCTTATAAAAGTATTTCGGCTATTGAAAAAGAACTGCCTAAAAAAAAGTTTTTGAGGGTGCATCGATCCTTTATCATCGGTCTCAATTTTATTGATTCATTTTCACCAAGTAAACTTTTACTTAAAGGCGTTTCTATTCCTATTGGACGAAAATATAAAGATAAGGTGAAAGAAGTTTTAGGTTATTTTTAATCATTTAGTAATTTGACCACTCCACACACATTATGCTTCCCTCCTACGTTGTCGCATAAAAAGTGTTCTATTAACTTTTAAGAATAATTCTTTTTAAGAAACTATCCCATAGTGTTTGTAGTTTCTATTTCTTCTTTAATACTCGGGTTATTAAACATTCGTGTTTGGCTTTTCGTTTAATTTTAATGCCTGCCAGCCTCCTAGTAAAACCCAATAATTTCAACTAGTTTCAATATAATAATTACAAGGAAATCAAATGATCAAATAATCTTTTTTTTGTTTTGACTCGTAGATAAGCTTAAACAATTAATTATAATCTATATTATTTATTATGAAAAAAATCAGTCTAGTATGTTTAAGTGTGTTTGTTTTAGCTTCCTGTGTTTCTAAAAAGAAATATGTGGCTTTAGAAAATGAAAATGGCCAGATTAGAAGTGAACTATATAAAACCCGAGTTGCCAAGGAAGATCTTGAAACCAAGTTTGATATCATCCAAAAACGTGTTGACTCTTACAATGAAAAAATCGCTTCCTTAAACGATTTGAATACAGAACTTAATAAAGAAAATGATTCTAAGATGGAAACCGTAGCCAATGTTGCTGTGATTTCCAACGATACTAAGAAAAGTATGCGCAATACTCTTAAAAAAGTTGATCCTGCCCAGCTAGCAGGGGCAAAAACCTTAAAAGATTCTATGGATCTAGCGGTATCGTATAACCTAACAAAATCTATTGATACTTCTAGCTTAAATGAGGATGAGGATATTGCCATCAGTATTGATGAAACAGTGGTGATGATTTCTATTTCCGATAAATTATTATTTAATACAGCAAGTTACCGTGTGAGTAACAAAGCTAACAATATTTTACAAAAATTGGCGGATGTAATCAATTCAGAACCTAGTATTGATGTCATGGTTGAAGGTCATACCGACTCAAGAAGTATTAATAATGAAAAGGTACAGGATAACTGGGACCTTAGTGTATTACGTGCCACTTCGGTAGTTCGTAAACTACAGAATGAATTTAATGTATCTCCTGAAAAACTTATTGCTTCAGGTAGAAGTAGCTATGCCCCTTTGGCCAGTAATGATTCTAGTGATGATAGAGCCAAAAACAGAAGAACGCGTATAGTTATCTTACCAAATATTAATAAATTCTTTGCACTGATGGAGGATGACAGCACAGTGGCTTCCAATTAAGAATATCTTTATGACTAGTAAGACTAGTCATAGAAAAAGCGCTATACGACCTTGTGGAGTATTGCGCTTTTTTTGATTTTATCGGATGGCATACCTTGTCTTCTTTTTTCATAAAAAAAATATAAAAGTTATGTGTTTTGGAAGAAAGCTAGTATTTTTGTTCTTCGTTAAAAATAAGCCCCCTTTTAACATGAAAAGCAAACCAAAATCAAAAACAGATAAATCCCGATTACGTTTACTGCACCAGTATTACCAGTTTACAGGCTTTTATAGTTTTGTATGGCGTGCTGTAAAACGCTCTTTACCTGCTATTATAGCTATTGTCATTGCAATTTATGTCATTAATCATTTTTTTGATATTAATGCTTTTTTGGTTGAACTTACCGAAACCTTACCTGTATATGGGGTTTTGGGGGTCTTTTTTGCTTCTGAAACGTTACTCGGATTAATACCTCCGGAAATGTTTATTGCCTGGGCAGGAAAACTGTCAGACCCATGGCTTTATCTTGGTTTCCTTGCATTTTTGTCCTATTTTGGTGGTTTACTATCATACTGGATCGGTTATATTATAACAAAAATTCCATCAGTACACAGTTATTTGGAAACTAAAATGGAAAAGCAATTAAAGAACTCCAAAAAATGGGGCGGTTTCCTTATTATTGTTGGTGCCCTGCTCCCACTTCCATTCTCAATATCCTGTATAGCAGCGGGTATTATTGAATTTCCATTTAAGAATGTTATCCTGTATGGCTCACTGCGATTAGCCCGCTTTGCTATCTATGGACTCATTATTTTTAATGCACTTTAAATAAGCTGCAAGATCCCAAGGTTATTTTCTTATTCTGCCTTATTTTTGTGCGAAAACCTTATATATGTTTTCATTCCCTTTTATATTTAGAATTATAGCACTGCTTGAAGGTGTATCTTATATTTTACTGTTGTTTATAGCAACGCCTATCAAATACCTTTTGGACGATCCACAATATGTTAAACTGTTGGGAATGCCGCACGGATTACTGTTTGTTGCCTACGTTGCTTTTTCTTTTATGCTGAAAAAGGATTTTAATTGGAATACCAAACAATTTGCTACGGTTCTTTTAGCATCTATTATTCCATTTGGAACCTTTTATATTGATAGAAAGTATTTCAAAAACTATAATAATGGATAAATCAATTGATTACTCACATTTACTTTATAAGTATTTGGTTGAAAATACTGGTTTAACAGATAATGCCGCCAGATACCTTAATGTCATGGCGTTGTTACTGGTATTATTGGCCGCTATTTTTGTTGTTGATTTTGTGATCAGGAAAATCCTGATAAAGACGTTTAATCAGTTTGCTTCGGTGTCTAAGACAAATTTCGATGATTTGATGATTGCCAATAAGCTGCCAAGGAATATAGCGCATATTATTCCGCTTTTGATCGCCATGGAATTCACGCCTATTATTTTTATGGATTTCCCAAGGTTTGATGGCGTTATTGAAAAAGGTTTACAAGTCTTTGCTATTGTGCTAACCCTTTGGATTGTAAGGAGTTTTTTGAATACTTTAAAGGATTACTTTAAAACCTTACCACGCCTAAAGGACAAACCTGTAGATAGCTACATTCAGGTCTTTATGATCTTTGCATGGGTCGCAGGCTTTATGTCGGCCATTGCTATTATTACCGATACTCCTTTTGTGGCCTTCCTAACGGCTCTTGGAGCGGCTTCTGCGATCATTATTCTTATCTTTAAGGATACCATCTTAGGTTTTGTAGCCAGTATTCAGGTGTCCATTAACGATATGGTACGCATTGGCGATTGGATCACGTTTGAAAAGTATGGTGCCGATGGCGATGTGATTGAAATCAACTTGGCAACTGTCAAGGTTCAGAATTTCGATAAGACCATTACGACCATTCCAACCTATGCACTGATTTCGGATTCTTTTAAGAACTGGCGAGGTATGACCAATTCGTCAGGGAGACGCATTAAGAGAGCACTGTACATAAAGCAAGAAAGTATTAAATATTTAAGTGCAGATAGTGTCAATGTACTTAAGGATATTCAATTGATTACCGAGTATCTGGAAACCCGGCAAGCAGATATAAACTCATACAACACCTCTAACCATATTAACAAAGAACTTTTAATCAATGGCAGAAACCTAACAAACATTGGGGTTTTTAGAAAATATATAGATACCTATCTTAAGAAGCATTCGGCGATCAATAAGGATATGATGATTATGACGCGTCAATTAGCACCAACAACACAAGGCATTCCTATGGAAATTTATGCTTTTAGTAGCGATAAGCGTTGGGAAAACTATGAATATATCATATCTGATATATTCGATCACATCATAGCGGCACTTCCCTATTTCGATTTAGAGATTTTTGAGTTACCAAGCGGTGGCCATTTTATTACATAGCTGCAATTTCAATAAATTTATATTTAAGAAAAGTATTACGAATTAAACAAAAAATTATAGACTAAAGTTATTTAAAGTTCGATTAAATGTATTTTTTATAAGAAAAATAGTTCTTTTTATTTTTTTTAACTAAATATAAACCTTAGGTTTGTTTTTAAATTTTGCAATTAACCAAACCTAGATTTCAATGAAAAAACAATTACTTTTAATGATGCTTGGATTATTTTTGTTACAGTTTTCCAATGCCCAAGTTTCCAAAACGAACAATACTAGCGGAACCGTATTTAGTACTGGTCCTAATCATATGGATCGTACTTTTACTTTTACAGCAGGTGAGTTTTCATCCACTTCACTTACAGAAGTTGAATTAAGTTTACAACTAATTATAGGAAATGGTTCACCACCTACATTAGGAGGATATGGTGTACATGAGGATTTGAATGTTCGCTTAGTATCTCCTACTGGAACTGCCGTAGATTTGGTTCAAGATAGATGGGGGTATTGGACTGGTAATCCAAGCCAGTTAAACTCATTTCACCTTTTTCCGGCAATAGAAGCAACGGTTAATTTTGATGATGACAATTCAACAAATATTGAAACTTTAGATAACTGGCAAGCAGGTAATTTTGCACCACATAACCCATTAAGTGCTTTTGATGGTGAAAATCCTGCTGGAACATGGACATTACGTATTTCTGACGGTAATAGTCAATTCGCCGCCTCAGATTATTTTCATTTTGTTACTGCAACAATAACAGTGACCTCTGGTATATCTAACACAGCTCCAGTAATATCAGGAACATCATCTGGTCAAGGAGTACTTGACAATGATACGTTAAGTCCTTTCTCTACAATTGCAATTACTGATGCTGATGGGGATAATGTATCAGTGATCATAACTTTAGACGATAATGCAAAAGGGATATTGTCAGGAACTGGTTTAACAGGTAGTGGTCCTTATGCTATAGCTAGTACAACGGCTGCTGATTTACAAACAAAACTAAGATCGTTATCTTTTAATCCAACAGATAACAGAACTAGTACCACAGAAACAACAACTTTTACAGTAGTTCTTGATGATGGTAGTGATACGGATTCTGATAATACAACAACAGTAATATCTAGTGCCGTTGCCCCTACTGTGTCCAGCGTCTCTGTGCCAGCCAGTGCGACCTACGTAACGGGACAGAACCTGAACTTTATCATTAACTTCAGCGAGAATGTTACCGTAAATACAATAGGAGGCACGCCCCAGATGAGCGTTACCATAGGTGCCACGGCACGCCAGGCGGTCTACCTGAGCGGCAGTGGAACCTCGGCATTATTATTTAGATATACCATACAAGCTGGTGGACTGGATACCGATGGCATCGCCGTGGGCACGTTGTCCGAAAACGGTGGTACTTTGAGGGATTCCGGTTCCAAAGACGTCAACCCGGTACTGAACAGTGTCGGATCGACCGCTTCCGTTTTAGTGGATGCTGTTGCCCCTACCGTCTCCAGTGTTACTGTACCGGCCGATGCCACGTATGTAGCAGGGCAAAATCTAGACTTTACAATAAACACCGACGAGAACGTAACGGTAAACGCGGGGGGAGGCACACCACAATTAAGCCTTACAGTTGGTGCCACAACGCGCCAAGCTGTTTACCAAAGTGGCAGCGGAACCTCGGCACTGTTATTTAGGTACACCGTTCAGGCAGGCGAGCTGGATACCGATGGGATAGCAATCGGTACGTTGGGTGCCAATGGCGGAACGCTAAGGGACGGGGTTGGAAACGACCTTAATACCACATTGAACAGTGTTGGAAGCACCACCGCGGTATTAGTGGATGCAGCAGCACCAACCATAAGCAGTGTTACTGTACCGGCCGATGCCACGTATGTAGCAGGGCAAAATCTAGACTTCACAATAAACACCGACGAGAACGTAATGGTAAACACCGGGGGCGGCACACCACAATTAAGCCTTACAGTTGGTGCCACAACGCGCCAAGCTATTTACCAAAGTGGCAGCGGGACCTCGGCACTGTTATTTAGGTACACCGTTCAGGTAGGCGATCTGGATACCGATGGGATAGCAATCGGGACGTTGGGTGCCAATGGCGGAACGCTAAGGGACGGGGTTGGAAACGACCTTAATACCACATTAAATAGTATTGGTGCCACTACTGCTGTTTTGGTAGATGCCACTCTAAGTATCAACAATATTGAAAATACATCTAAGTTTTCAATGTATCCAAACCCTAGTTTTAATCATATGAAGATCAAGTCTAGTTTGGGTGGTGATTATAATATTATTAACCAGTTAGGTCAAATAGTAAAAACATTTAAAGTAAATGCCAATATGGAATCTACTATTTATATAGGAGATTTAAGTGGAGGTATGTATATTGTTAAAGCAATAAATAGTTCTAATAAGTCTTCTCAAAAATTAGTTGTTAAAAAGTAGTTTTAACGATCCTTAGGAAGACATCTTAAACTGTATAGCGAAAGCGTAAGTGCCATATTATCCACTTACGTTTTCGCTATAAATAATTATGATTCCCTGATAGTACTAGTTTTAAGAAATCACTTGTTAAAAAAAACGTGAACTAAATAATGAGAGCGTCCACGTTTTAAATATAAATTAGAGTAGTATATTAGATATTAGCAGCCAACCAGTCCCCTACTTCTTGGGTTCCATATGCTTTTTCGCCATTGGCCAAATCTTCGGTAACAATACCTTCTGCTAACGATTTGTTTACAACCTCTCTAATGGCAGCACCTTCTTCTGGTAGGTTAAATGCGGTTTCAAACATCATGGCGGCAGATAGTACGGTGGCCAAAGGGTTTGCAATGTTTAACCCCGTAGCTTGCGGATACGACCCGTGAATAGGCTCGAATAAAGCAATATCGCTTCCCATGGATGCCGATGGCATCAATCCCATAGAACCGGAAATAACCGAAGCTTCATCTGTTAAAATATCACCGAATAAATTTTCAGTAATCAAGACATCGTAACTGTTAGGCCATTGTACCAATCGCATGGCTACGGCATCAACAAATTCATAGGACACTTCTACTTCTGGGTAATCTTTTTCCATGGCCTGAACGGTCTCTCTCCATAATCTAGAGGTCTCTAAAACATTCGCTTTATCAACACAGCACAGTTTTTTAGAACGCTTCATAGCTAATTCGAAACCTTTTTTTGCCAATCGTCGTACTTCAGCTCTTGTGTAAACACAATTGTCATAAGCTGTTTCGCCTTCATCCCTTCTCCCCTTTTCTCCAAAGTAGATACCCCCGGTCAATTCACGTAAAAACACCAAATCGGTACCTTCAATACGTTCTCTTTTAAGTGGTGATTTATCTATTAACGATGGGAATGTAAAAGTTGGTCTTACATTAGCGAACAGACCCAGTTTTTTACGCATTTTTAACAAACCTTGTTCTGGGCGAACTTTTGCAGACGGATCGTTATCGAAACGTGGGTGACCAATAGCACCAAATAAAACGGCATCTGAAGCAGCACAAACATCATGGGTTTCATCTGGATAAGGTTCTCCAACAGCATCAATGGCTGCTGCACCGGTTAATGCTGGTTTCCAGGTGATTTCATGTCCGAATTTTTTAGCAACGGCATCACTTACCTTTACAGCTTGTTCTATGACTTCTGGTCCTATACCGTCTCCGGCTAAAAGGGCAATATTAAATTTCATTTATTTTGTTTTATGGTAATCTTTAATTAATAATAATGTTTAGCATTTTTTCGGTTGCCTTAATAGCAGACACCGTTTGATCCGAGTCAAGACCACGCGTTTTAAACTCCTTATCGTGATCTTTCCAGGTTATAATGGTTTCACATAAAGCATCAGAGTTGCTTCCCGGGGGAATCCTTACTGCATAGTCAATTAAACCTGGCAGGATCATATCTTTCTTTTTGAAAATGCTTTTGATGGCATTCATAAAAGCATCAAATTGTCCGTCGCCCTGAGCATTTTCTTCAAAGTTTTCGTTATTTATGGTAATTGAAACCGTTGTGGATGGTTTTAGGCCTTTTGAATGTGTTAATACATAAGAATTGACCTTAACCTTTTCTTCATACGTATAATCTAAAACATCAGATATAATATATGGCAAGTCCTCTTTGGTGACCACTTGTTTTTTGTCACCCAATTCAATAATACGTTGGGTGACTTTCCTTAAATCATCATCGTTTAACTGAAGTCCTAATTCTTGTAAATTTTTCTGAATATTAGCTTTTCCAGATGATTTCCCGAGTGCATATTTACGGGTTCTGCCAAAGCGCTCTGGTAATAAATCACTAAAATATAAATTCTTTTTATTGTCCCCATCGGCATGTATGCCTGCGGTTTGCGTAAATACATTGGCTCCAATCACAGGTTTGTTAGCTGGAATCATAACACCCGAAAATGTTTCGACCAGCTTACTGACCGAATACAACATTTTTTCGTTTACCCCAACTTCTACTTCGGGCATAAAATCATTAATAACGGCAATAGTACTTGCCATAGGGGCATTACCAGCCCTTTCACCCATACCGTTAATGGTTAAGTGGAGTCCGTCTGCACCAGCTTTGAGTGCTTCCATAACATTGGCGACACCTAGATCATAATCATTATGTGCATGAAAATCGAAATGCAAATTCGGGTAAGTATCCTTGATTTCCTTTACAAAATCGTAAGATTCCTTAGGGGTGATAATTCCTAAAGTATCGGGAAGCATAATACGTTTAATAGGCTGTGTTGAAAGAAACTCTAAAAACTCAAAAACATACGTTTTGGAATTGCGCATGCCATTACTCCAATCCTCTAAATAAATATTGGTTTCAATACCTTTTTTATTAGCTAATAAAACAGCTTCTGATATTTCTTTAAAATGCTGACCTGAAGTCTTTTTTAGTTGATGGGTTAAATGATTTAATGAACCTTTAGTAAGTAAGTTTTGTACCTTAGCTCCCGCTTCGATCATCCAATCTATGGAGACGCCCTTATCAACAAAAGTAAGGACTTCAACGGCATGTAAATAATCATTTTTCTTTGCCCAATTAGTGACGTCTTTTACTGCTTGAAGTTCGCCCTCGGAGACTCTAGCTGAAGCTATTTCTATACGGTCTACCTTTAGCTCTTCCAATAAAAGCTTAGCAATGGTTAGTTTTTCTGAAGCAGAAAACGACACGCTCGAGGTTTGTTCACCATCGCGCAATGTCGTATCCATTATTTCTATCCTCTTCATTGCCATTTATAGCATCAAACCATTAGCAAATGTTTCTATCTCTCCTTTTATGTTTTGTAAATAATCAATATCATCAAAACCATTAAGCATGTTGTCTTTTTTATAGGTGTTAATATCGAAAGACTCTTGAGCTCCAGTAGACTTAATCGTAATGGTTTGCTCTGGTAAATTTACTTCGATCTCAGTATTGGCATCTTCATATATGGCATTGAAGATCTGCTCTGAAAACTCAGGGCTCACTTGTACAGGTAAAACACCTATGTTTAAACAGTTGTTTTTAAATATATCTGCAAAAAAGCTAGATACTACACAGCGAAATCCATAATCATAAACCGCCCACGCTGCATGTTCCCTAGAGGAACCAGAACCAAAATTCTTTCCTCCTACTAAAATCTTACCACTATAAATAGGGTTGTTCAATACAAAGTCCTGCTTTGGGGTATTGTCATTATTATATCTCCAATCCCTAAATAAATTATCTCCAAATCCTTTGCGTTCTGTAGCTTTTAAGAACCTTGCAGGTATAATTTGATCCGTATCGACATTTTCTAGTGGCAATGGAACTGCTGTGCTTGTTAGTATATTAAATTTATCGTAAGCCATGTTTTTTAGTATTCTGTTGCCAGTATTTAATTGGCAGTTTTATTATAATTGTTTTTCATAAATATCCCTTTCAAAAGTCCCCTTTGGGGATTTAGGGGATTATAATAAGTCTCTTGGATCGGTTACTATACCTGTAATTGCCGCTGCTGCTGCCACTAATGGACTGGCAAGCAACGTTCTGGAACCAGGGCCTTGACGTCCTTCAAAGTTTCTATTAGAAGTACTTACCGCATATTTTCCAGCAGGTACTTTATCATCATTCATGGCTAAACATGCAGAACAACCAGGTTGTCTTAATACAAATCCAGCTTCAGTAATCACATCCAAAATCCCCTCTTCTTTAATTTTGTCTTCTACTTCATGAGAACCAGGCACTAACCAGGCCGTAACATGGTCTGCTTTTCGTTTTCCTTTAACTATAGAAGCAAACGCCCTAAAATCCTCAATCCTACCGTTAGTACAACTTCCCAGAAAAACATAATCGATCTTTTTACCGATCATAGAGTCATTTTCCTCATACCCCATATAGTTTAAAGACTTTTTATAAGTAGCAACACCACCTTCAACAGCATCGGCATTAGGAATATTATTGGAAATACCAATTCCCATACCTGGGTTCGTTCCATAGGTAATCATAGGTTCTATGTCGCTAGCCAAGAAAGTTAATTCTTTATCGAAAATGGCATCGTCCTCAGTTTTTAAGGTTTTCCAATAAGCGACTGCTTGATCCCAAGCGTCTCCTTTTGGAGATAGCGGTTTGTCCTTTAAATATTCGAAGGTCGTTTCATCTGGAGCAATCATACCACCGCGGGCACCCATCTCAATAGATAAGTTACACACCGTCATACGACCTTCCATGGTCATATTTTCAAAAACATCACCTGCATATTCTACAAAATACCCTGTAGCACCGGAAGTTGTTAATTTTGAAATGATGTAAAGCGCTACATCTTTAGGTGTCACGCCTTTTCCTAATTGCCCATTGACATTAATGCGCATTTTTTTAGGTTTTGGCTGCATGATACATTGTGTAGACAATACCATTTCAACTTCAGAGGTTCCAATACCAAAGGCGATGGCACCAAATGCTCCGTGAGTAGATGTATGTGAATCACCACAAACAATGGTGGCTCCGGGAAAGGTAATACCGTTTTCGGGACCTACGACGTGTACAATCCCATTTTTTTTATGACCAAGTCCCCAATGGCTAATACCATATTCGTTAGAGTTATCTTCCAAAGCTTTTAATTGATTTGCCGATAACGGATCTTCAACGGGTAAATGTTGGTTAATAGTAGGTGTATTATGATCGGCCGTAGCAAATGTACGCTCTGGGTACAGTACGCTTAGACCTCTATTCTTTAAACCTAAAAAAGCCACAGGACTTGTTACTTCGTGTATAAAATGGCGATCAATAAAGAATACATCTGGTCCGCCTTCAATCTTTTTTACAACATGCGAATCCCACACTTTGTCAAATAATGATTTGCTCATAAAATATTTAAAATTTAATGTATTGAACGCTTCTTGACCTTTATTACTATTTCCTAAAACCTGCCTGTGGCAGTTCGGTTAAACACAAAAAGTCAAGATGGGTTCTTGTATATTTAGTAAGCAAATTTATAAAAAACTACTTTTTTTTGCAGTCTTTTTAGTGTAGAAGATACTTTGCTATTAAATTTTTATAAAATCCCCAACAAACAGTCTATTCTTTAAATTAAATGCAATAAAACATCAAAATTGATTATAATTTCCAAAACATCAATTTTTGTATAGCTAAGTCTCTATAAAATGGCATAGAATATTTAGAAATAAAAAATTGAAGTTCAAGGTAAAAAGCGTAGGTATAGCCTAGTTCAATGTCATTAAGTTAATGTAATTTGTTCTTTATTTGTCACATTGGGTACTTCGACTATAGTTTATCTAGCGAAGTCGAAATGCTAATAAAAACTAGAACTCCAATTGGTCTTCGACTATTAATAAGCTAAAAAAGGACTGTCAGCAATTAAAAGTTTAAAAGGCATAATGTTAGTATTAAAATCATGCATCCTCACCTACATCTATTTCAGTCTATCCGCCACATATTCTATTCGTGTTTTTCCGTGGGGCTTCGTTCTGCCATCTTCTCCAAGGTTTACCATGACAATATTAGAGATCGTAATAATAGTTTCCCTGGTCATTTTATTTCTAACTTCACTGCTCAACACCAGAGACGCATTTCCAAATTTAACAACTTCAATGCCAATTTCTACAATATCGCCTTGTTTGGCCGAAGCCTTAAAATCTATTTCACTCATATATTTGGTTACAATTTTTTGGTTTTCGAGTTGAATAATGGCATACAAAGCAGCCTCCTCGTCTATCCATTCTAATAATCTACCTCCAAATAATGTTCCGTTAGGATTTAAATCTTCCGGTTTTACCCATTTTCGCGTATGAAATCTCATGTGGTTTTATTTTTATAATAATTTTTGTTGTTTATCCTCATTTGGGATGGACAAAGAATACCCCAATTCTTGATTGATTTTTCTAATAAAATATGCCGATAACAAAGGGGACTCTTTTTCTATATTTTGATGGATAAAAAAGTCAATTTCCTTAATTCCAGAATCTTTCCAAAATTTTAATCGCTCTACCCAATCATCCAAGCGGGAATAGTCCGTTGGATGGTTGGTACCAACATAGCGAATAAAAGCAGTAGCATTCGTTAAACGCATATGCATTAAATCGCGTCTGCCCGCAGTATCTACAATAACATTAGAGATGTTATTTTCTTCTAATAACTGGTACAGTTCTTTAGCTACAGAAGCATCGTTATACCAGTTGGTATGTCTAAATTCAATAGCCAAAGGGACTTCCTTAGGCCAATTTTCCACAAAAGTAATGACCTTATTAAAATCTTTGGGCGCAAAATTACTGTGCATTTGTAAAAAGATGGTGCCTAATTTTTCTTTTAGATGGGATGCGCTGTATAAATAATCCTCAACAATAGCTTGGGTTTCATGTAATCGTTTCCAATGGCTTATTTCCTGATTTAACTTAGGAAAGAATTTAAATCCTGAAGGTGTTTTGTTATACCAAGTGGCAAATTGTTCTGCCGAAAAAATTCTATAAAAAGTGGCATTTAATTCGATGGCGTTGAATTGTCTTGAATAATATGCCAGCTCATCTTTGGTACCTCTTGGGTAAAACCCTTTAAGGTCTGCCCTATTCCACTTGGCACAACCCACATAAATTTCAGGCATGTTACCATCTTTTATTTTATTTAATACTTTATGGGTTCCTATATGATCTTTCGGTAAAGTAAAGTCTATTATTTCTGGGGTTTCTACACTTCCAAATTTCATATGGTTATCGTTTCATTAGCCACATTTTATTACGTGGAAAAAGTTATGAAGGATGGCATTCAAAAAAGTTCAGCTTTTCATTATTATTTAATATTCTGGATACCGAAATAAATTCGTGATCAAAAGTAAAAATTTTAAAAGTATTTTTAGTGCTTTTGTCGTAATAACAAAAATTTAACAGTGGTGTTTGGAATATTTTTATATATTTGGAACGTTCATTTCAAATAAATATGCCGAAAGTAGAAACATTCGATAAAGTGCTAGTCTTAAAAAAGGCTACTGATGTCTTTCATGAAAAAGGCTATAACGCCACATCTATGCAAGATTTGGTAGATGCTACTGCCCTTAACAGATCGAGTATTTATAATTCTTTTGGAAGTAAACTGGATTTATTTTTAGAATGCTTGAAGTCTTATCAGGACCTATATATTATAAAAATTTCTGAGACTATGGATAAGGCAGATCATGCTTTACATGCTATAGAGCTTCTTTTTGAATTTTATTTAAATGAAATTCTTAGTGATAATGAAGATAAAGGCTGCTTGATTACCAATTGTATCTCAGAAATGGCCAATCAAGAAACATCTATAATAAATTTTTTGAGCTCCAATCAGCGTTTTTTTATGGAACTATTAGAAGAATTGGTAAAGAAAGGCCAGAAAGAATCTACCATTAATCGCCATAGAACCTCCAAGGAATATGCTTTGTATTTGTTTTCATCCATACAAGGTTTTAGAACGACCGGGATCTTGATATCTAATAAAAAAGACTTACAAACTATTGTAAAGACTATTATACAAACATTAATTTAATTTTTTTTAATTCTATTTGGAACGATTGTTTCAAATAAACATACGCAAATTATGAGTAAATTGAAAAACAAAGTCGCTATAATAACTGGCGCAAACAGTGGAATTGGCTTAGCAACGGCCAAATTGTTCTTAAAAGAAGGTGCTAAGGTTGTTCTTTCGGGAAGACGCCAAGAAGCCCTGGACGAAGTAGCAAAAAGCCTAGAGGGCCATTTTATTACTGTTCTAGCAGACGTTTCAAAACCAGAAGATAATATTAAGCTTATAAAAGAAGCCACGAATGCTTATGGAAATATTGATATATTATTCTTAAATGCAGGAATCGCCCCTATTGCCCCTGTTACAGAAATTGATGAAAATCATTATGATGATACTTTTAATATCAATGTTAAAGGACCAATTTTAGCCATTAAGGCTGCTTTACCACATATTAACGACGGTGGTACCATATTATTTACGAGCTCCATCGTAAATAAAAAAGCATTTGATGGTTTTGGTGTATACTCTGCGAGCAAGGGCGCTTTACGTTCTTTTTCAAAAGTATTAGCTTCTGAAGTAAAATCTAGAGGCATACGTGTAAATACGATTGCTCCCGGGCCTATAGATACGCCTATTTTTGGAAAAATGGGTTTACCGGAAGACGTGTTGGAAGAAACAGGTAAAGAGTTTGCGGCGATGGTACCTTTAGGACGTTTTGGCTCTGCTGATGAAATAGCAAAAACCGCTTTATTTTTAGCTTCAGAAGATGCTTCTTATATAAATGGTGTTGAATTGGAAGTAGATGGTGGTTTAAGTCAGATTTAAGTAAAAATCATGAGGCTATATAAAAGTATTATAAGAGGTTCGTGGGCAACTTTTAGTTTCAAATACTTTTATATAGTCTTTCATTTTATTTAGAAGTCAAAAAAATTAGCATCTTAAATGTTTTTGTTAATAAATTCGTTAACAATTAAGGAGTTCACGACAATTTTTGGGGCATAATAATCTATACTTTTATAAAAATCAATATTATGAATACAAGACAATTTAACCTAAAAAGTATTCGTCCAGAAGTGCCTTCTACAACTATAAATGATACGATGAGTAGTGATGAGCGTTTTCAAAATTTAGTGTTAAGGCCTATTACAAAGTTACAAAGTGATTTGTTGGTAGCTGTTTTTAAAAATTATGTTATTAAACATAAATCGGTTTTTTATGATTTATCTATTGAGAAACGCTTAGTCTATATCGAAAATGCCATTCAAAGGGATATGAAATTTAGAAACTCTTTAAAAGGTATGATTATTGGGCAGTTTACCGTTGAAGAATATCTATTGTATATAAAAAATTCATCTGCTTTAAATAAGCGGATGATGCATATCGTTAAAGAGGAATTGCTAAGTAATATCCAACTTTTAGAAAAACCGGATTTACTGGCTGCTGTTTAATTAAACTCTGCAACTTCATTGTAGCTACTTTAGTTTCTGTAAACATTTTACCATAATTCCAATATTCCGCGCTTGATGCGAAATCCATTTTCTTATATGGATTCCTGTTTCCGTAGGAGTGAACAAGCAGCTATTTATTGGGCGTCTTTTGAATCATGCTCAAAAGTTGTATTAAGGTAAAAGTTTTGGTCGATTTGAAAAAAAGGTCTGTTATTGACCTATCCAGGTTTAACCCTCCTAAATTTCGACTTAGTCGAAATTATCCTCTCTTTTGAAAACTACCGTGAATACACAAAAAAAGCACAAAAAAAAGATTGGACACGAATGGCACAAATTTTCACTAATTATTCAGACTATTGACAGGATTTCAAGCCTATATAGACTAGGGATTCATATTCATGCAGAGTCCAACCAATACCATAAAGTATTGGATTCGTGTGAATTTGTGCCATTCGTGTCTTTTTTATAGATGTGTACTCACGGTAGTTTTGAAAATGGAGGAGCAAGTCCGATTTGTATTTTCGGGTACAGTTTTTAATATTACCCCACATGTTATAAATGATTCCATACCACACATCGCACACAACTTTTGGGATTGATCCCTTCTTTTAACGTTGAGTTAAGTAATGCCGTTCCTCATAAAAATGAGGACCTAAATTAAAGACACACCGTTTAGGTCTGTAGTAAGCACGTCACTCATATAATTAAAATAGGGTCTAACAGCTTTAAAAGAATCATTCACATCTTTTATGAAATTAGCATCCAGCACTTCTTTGTCCGTATACTTCTTAGTAAATATGTATTGCTTCTTTTTTATCAAATCAATGGCTTTATGCTCTTTACTAAAGCCTTTTGGTGCTGTTTTTACTTCGTCTCCAACAAAATGGTCCCCCCAAACACTGTTAAACTTTTTATTTGCCAGAATATCACGAATTTCACCATCGTCCATTTCAAACTCTTTCCTAATCCGTAATAAATCGGCAGGTGCCGGTTCCCAAAAGCCTGTCGCAATAAAACTTTCATTATGGGGTTGAAGATGCAGGTAATATCCGCCTCTTAGCCTAGGTTTTGCCCTGTGAAACGAACCGCCAAAATGTGTTTTATAAGGATCTTTATTTTTTGAAAAACGAACATCCCTATAGATTCTAAACATTTTTAGCTTATCTATCTCGTCGTGTGTATTTAAAGTTTCGTAAACTAAATTATAAACTTGCTTAACTTCCGCTTCTATAGCTTTAAATTCTTTTTTCCGTTCGTTAAACCAATCTCTATTATTGTTTTTTTCCAACTTTTTAAAAAAATCTAGCGCTTCTTTTGGAACTCTTACTCCCATGTTTATTGTGTTTTTTGAAATTGATGTTTAATTAGGTTTATAGCCTGAATAAGGTGAGGTAAATTACAAAAATCACTTTATTATTCAAACTCAATATTGTTAAGGATGAGTCCCGATGCTGGAGCGATGTACGCCATTTTGATATCACTATCCGGTAATAGGCTCGTTTTTATGTCTTCTAAAGACAGGTTCCCCTTTCCCAAATCGATCAATGTCCCCATCATCAATCTTATTTGATTTCTCATAAACCCCTTGCCTTTTACTCTTAATATATAGGTTCTTTTAGGGAAATAATTTGCCGAATAAATGGTGTTCTCTACTAATTCGCATAACAGGATCTCTCGATGGTAAATGCCATTTTCTGAAGGTTTATAGCAAAACGATTTAAAATAGTGCTCTCCTTCAAAAAGTTTAGCTCCTTGTTTCATAAGATCTATATCTAGATCATCAAGGATGGTCGTCATAATGGGCGCGCAAAACGGATGGCATTTTTCCCCGTAGGTAAATAAATATAGGTACTCTTTAATTTTTGAGTGGTTTATGATATTAAAATCCGCGTTGACTTCACGTATACTTTTTGCTCTAATGTCCTGTGGAAGATTATGGTTAAATAATTCCAGAAAGGCTTTTTTGTCTTCAATAGGCTCGAATAAAAACAACTCAAAAGCCGCATTTTCGGCAGACACCATAGCATCGGTCCTACCAGAACTTAAGCTTTTAAACCGTTTGCCTTCAAGAATAAAATTTAGAGTTCTATCTACCATCAAATGAAGCGTTTTTACATGGGGTTGTTTTTGCCAACCATGAAAACGATAGCCTAAGTATTGAATGGTGAAAACGTAAAAATATTTTTTCATTTTTTCATTTAAAAGTTCTCCGCCCCAAAAGGGTCTACCTCTCCAAAGAAGAGGTTAGAATTGCTATTTTTTTGCAATTCTGGGTGGGGCAAAATACGTTCTTTATTAATTGTGACAAAAAAATTTATACCTTGTATTCCAGATCAATAATTTGGAATACTAACTAAAAACTAATCATTATGACTGAAACATCAACAAACAAACCCCCTATTTGGTTTTGGATAGTAAGTGTTATAGCTCTTGTTTGGAACGGACTTGGGGTAGACGGTTACTTGGGACAGGCCTATAATACGGAAAGGTACCGTAGCGCTTTCTCTGCCGAAGAACTTGAAATGGCTGCAAATATGCCTTCATGGATAACGGCTACTTTTGCTATTGCCGTTTTTGCCGGTGTTACTGGCGCTATTGGGCTTTTATTAAGAAAAAAATGGGCCACTATTTTTTGGGTTATTTCATTAATTGCGGTTATTATCCAAATGGGATATGGTTTTATTAATGAACAGATAACACATTTGTGGATGACCGTCATGATTATTGTTTTTGCCTTTATTTTTCTATGGTTTTCCAGGAAATCCCAGGCAAAAGGATGGATTTCATGAATTATACCAAATGAATTTTAAAATGATTGGAAATAAATTTGAATTATATTTTCTTCTAAAGGAAATAGAAACGGGTTTAACCAGTTATTTTGAAGTTTATTTGGTATAAAAACTAAAAAACGGGTGAATTCTTTGGTTTTTAACTTAGAATTCACCCTCTTTTAAATTATTTGAAGGGGTATTTACTTCGCTCCGTAAGCATTATAAGCAGCCAACTGTTTTTGGGTCAATAAACTTTTTTTGGAAGTCATTGTTTCCTTTAGTTTGGACATCAAGGCATTTTTATAAGCTTCTTTCTTTTTCTTTGATTTGGACGTTTCCGTTTTGAAAACAATAAGCGATCTGTAAATTTCCCGAAACTTAGCTTCTTGCTCTTCTGAAAGTTTTAAGGATTTATCTGTTTCTGTTAACATAACATTATCCTCTTTGATTAAATCATTTATCTGATCATCAATGTCTTGTTGAGCAAATACGGCCGATGACGTGATTATAAAAAACAATAACGACATGATAGTTTTTTGTAGATTCATGGGGGTAATAGTTTAAATTATAAAGTAAATATAATGAAATTTAATCGAAAAAGAACTCTCCAAGGCTTTGCTTCGGAGTTTCCGTTGAAATTGTCATTCCCGTGAAGACGGGAATCTAAATAATAAAATTTCGGTTTTTTGACAAAAAAAATCAAAGTCTATACTCAGAAAGCATGGCTTTGTCTTTGTATATAGTCCGTTTCAAGAAATTCTTTTATTTATGTCTTCCTTTTAATTCTTCCTCAATATCTTTTAATGTGAACCCTTTTGCCTGCAAAAGCATTAAATAGTGAAATAATAGGTCTGCCGATTCGTATAAAAACAGTTCATCGTTATCATCCATGGCCTCAATAACTGTTTCTACAGCCTCCTCTCCTACTTTTTGGGCTATTTTATTAATGCCTTTTTCAAATAAGCTTGCTACATATGATTTCTTCGTGTCTTTATTTGAAATGCGTTCAGCAATGACTTCCTCTAAAGTTGAGAAAAAACCGTATGTAGGTTTATTTTCGGTTTGCCAACAGGTATCTGTTCCTTTGTGGCATGTAGGGCCTATAGGGTTTACCTGAATTAAAAGTGTATCATTATCGCAGTCATTTTTTATATCGACTAAGTTTAGAAAGTTTCCACTTTCTTCACCTTTGGTCCATAAGCGCTGTTTGCTTCTACTAAAAAAGGTAACCTGCTTGGTTTCGATTGTTTTTTTATAGGCTTCTTCGTTCATATACCCCAACATTAACACCTGCTTTGTTCTGGCATCTTGTATAATGGCAGGTACAAGTCCGTTGTTATCGTATTTTATCGTCATAATTTTTGTTATTGAATATTGAAAAAGGCCCTTCGACTGCGCTCAGGGAGACATTCCCAATTAAACGACTAAAGTCGCACTTCTATATTATTAGCTTTTAATTCTTTTTTTAAGTCTGGGATGGGAATTTCTCCAAAATGAAACACACTTGCTGCTAAAGCGGCATCCGATTTCCCTTCTTTAAAAGTGTCTATAAAATGCTGAACGTTTCCAGCACCGCCCGAGGCTATAATAGGGATATTCAATGCTTCAGATAGTCTGGCCAAAGCTTTATTGGCAAATCCATTTTTGGTACCGTCATGATTCATGGATGTAAATAAAATTTCGCCAGCACCGCGCATTTCAACTTCTTTTGCCCATTCAAATAAATCAATTTTGGTTGGAATACTACCACCTGCCAAATGTACTTTCCACTGCCCATCAATTTCTTTTGCGTCTATGGCAACAACAATGCACTGGCTTCCAAATTTATTGGATAATTCATTAATAAGCTCGGGCCTTTTAACTGCCGATGAGTTTATGGATACTTTATCTGCGCCGCATTTTAACAGGGCATCTACATCTTCGATAGAAGAGATCCCGCCTCCAACAGTGAATGGAATGTTTACTTGTTCTGCGACATGCAATACCATGTCCAAAGTAGTTGCACGTCCTTCCAATGTTGCAGAAATATCAAGAAAAACTAATTCGTCTGCCCCAATATCTGCATATTGTTTTGCTAATTCAACAGGATCACCAGCATCACGTAAATCAATAAAATTAACACCTTTAACGGTTCTCCCATTTTTAATGTCCAAACAGGGTATGATTCTTTTTGTTAACATTTAAAACTCTTTATTTTTATTCCCGTGAAGACGGGAATCTCATGACAAAATAATTAATTATACAAATTTTTCTAATTCGAACAGGCTTATTCTATTTTCGTAAATAGCTTTTCCAATAATGACCCCTTCGCAGCCAATTTCTTTTAAAATTGGTAACTCATCAATGGATGAAATACCCCCAGAAGCTATTAGCTTAATGGATTGGTTGTTGCTACTATTAGAGCATTCTGAAATGATTTTTTTATACAGTTCTACCGATGGCCCTTCAAGCATCCCATCTTTTGAAATATCTGTACAGATAACATATTTAATTCTTTTCTTTTGATAAGATTTAATAAACGGAACAACATCTTCCTCACTTTGTTCCATCCAACCACTTATAGCAACTTTTTCATGGTCGCTATCTGCGCCTAAAATAATTTTTTCAGAGCCATATCTATTGATCCAGCCTTCAAAAGTGCCAGGGTCTTTAATGGCTATACTTCCTCCAGTGATCTGTTTTGCTCCAGAATTAAAGGCAATATGTAAATCTTCATTTGTTTTCAGCCCACCACCAAAATCTATTTTAAGATTGGTTTTGGACGCTATTTGTTCCAGTACTTTATAATTTACAATATGTTTGGCTTTGGCTCCATCTAAATCAACTAAATGTAAGTATTCAATGCCAGACCCCTCAAACATTTTGGCAATTTCTAAAGGGTTTTCATTATACACTTTCTTGGTATCATAATCTCCTTTGGTCAATCGAACGCATTTTCCGTCGATGATATCTATGGCTGGTATTATTCTCATCTTAAGAGTTAAATATTAAAAGTTAAATATTAAATATTAAAAAAGTTAAAAGTTATTTCCTATTGCGCTTTGCTGTATTAATTGATTGCAACTGTAATAGCTAACAATTCTTTTCCTTCTTGTTTCAATTTTATTATTTCTTCTGATTGATCTGAGAGTATTTCTTCAAATATTTCTAACCAATAAACACTTTCATCTGCTTCTTCCTCTACTATTTTTAATTTGTTTATAAAATCTGCTGTAGATTTAGGTATTTTAAAACAAAAATGCCAGCAATCTAATGCAAACTTTTTTGTTCTATTCAATAATTCATTTTTCATACTACAACTTTTAATATTTAATTTTTCACTTCTAACTTTAAAAAGTTCTCTAATATCTTAGCGCCTGCTAAACTACTCTTTTCTGGGTGAAATTGCACACCATAAAAATTATTGTGTTGTAATGCCGAGGCATAATTAATACCATAATCTGTTTTTGCTATGGTTTCATCACAGTGTTCGGCATAGTAGCTATGTACCAAATACATATATTCACTTTCTTTAATTCCAGAAAATAAATCGGATTTTAAGTCTTTTATAACATTCCATCCCATTTGTGGTACTTTTACATCGTTGGCAAAACGCTTTACCTTTGTTTTAAATATACCAAGCCCTTTGGTGTTTCCCTCTTCGGTGGATTCGCATAGTAATTGCATCCCCAAACAGATCCCTAATACGGGTTGTTTTAAAGTGGGGATGAGCTTATCCAATCCGCTACTTTTTAGCATGGTCATGGCCGTACTTGCTTCTCCCACCCCTGGGAAAATAATTTTGTCTGCCGCTATAATTTCTTCTGGATTATTTGATAGAACAGCATCAATTCCTAGTCGTTTAAAAGCAAATTGAATACTTTTAATGTTCCCAGCGCCGTAATTTATAATTACTAACTTCATTTGATTTTTGAATTATGATTTACGAATTACGATTTGTGAATTTGTAAATCGTAACCCTGAATTCCTAAATTTCATAATATTCCTTTTGTACTTGGCAAGATCATTTTCTCAACATCTCGCTTTACAGCCATCTTTATAGCTTTTGCAAATGCTTTAAAAATAGCCTCGATTTTATGATGTTCGTTTTGTCCTTCTGCTTTAATGTTTAGATTTTTGAATTATGATTTACGAATTACGATCTGTGAATTTGTAAATCGTAACCCTGAATTCCTAAATTTCATAACATTCCTTTTGTGCTTGGCAAGATCATTTTCTCAACATCTCGCTTTATAGCCATCTTTATAGCTTTTGCAAATGCTTTAAAAATAGCCTCGATTTTATGATGCTCGTTTTGTCCTTCTGCTTTAATGTTTAAATTACATTTAGCACCGTCTGTAAACGATTTAAAGAAATGATAAAACATTTCGGTTGGCATTTTTCCAATCATCTCCCGTTTAAAGTCAGCTTCCCAAACAAGCCAATTTCTTCCGCCAAAATCAATAGCAGCTTGTGCATAGCAATCGTCCATAGGCAAGCAAAACCCATAGCGTTCTATTCCTAATTTATTGCCCAAAGCCGTATTAAACAATTCTCCTAGGGCAATAGCTGTATCCTCAATAGTATGGTGTTCATCGACTTCTAAATCGCCTTCTACTTTTATATTTAAATCCAATTGTCCGTGGCGGGCAATTTGATCTAACATATGGTCAAAAAAAGCAAGACCAGTATCGATATTGCTTTTTCCTGTGCCATCTAGGTTCACTTTTATGGCAATCTTTGTCTCATTAGTGTTTCTAATAATTTCCCCTGTACGGGCATTTGTTTTTAAAAAGGTATAGATCGCTTCCCAATCATTGCTCTCTAAGGCAATATATGCATCCAAGAGTTCTCTTTTTACAGTGATTTCATCGGTTCCCAAATGGGTCTCATCGTTTATAAAAATACCTTTGGCCCCTAAGTTTTTTGCTAACTCAATGTCTGTAAGCCTATCCCCTATTACAAATGAATTTTCTAAGTCGTAATTATCAGAAAAATATTTTGTTAGTAGGCCCGTATTCGGTTTTCTTGTTGGCGCATTGTCCTTTGCAAAAGTTCTGTCGATAAATTGTTCTTTAAAAACAATGCCTTGATCTTCAAAACATTTAATAATAAAATTATGGATAGGCCAAAAATCACTTTCTGGAAATGCTTCTGTTCCCAAGCCATCTTGATTAGTGACCATCACAATTTCATAATCCAGTTCTTTAGCTATTTTACCTAGATATTGAAACACTTTAGGGTAAAACTCTAATTTTTCAAGCGAATCGATTTGCTCATCTGCAGGCTCTTTGATAATGGTTCCGTCGCGATCTATAAATAGTACTTTTTTCATGTTTTTTATTCCTGCGAAGGCAGGAATCTTTTTAATTTAAACTTAAATTTTCTATAGTGGATTCCTGCCTTCGCAGGAAAGACAATCTACTTTCTATTCTATTTAAAAGCTCCTGAAACTAGTTCAGGATTTCGATATGGATAAAAGTTCCTTTATCAATATCTCATTCTCCTCTTTTGTCCCAACAGTCAATCTTAAACAATTTTCACAACCTGGTTGTGTGGTTCTGTTTCTTATAACAATACCTTGATCTATAAGTTGATCGTAACGTTTTGTTGCATCATCTACTTTCACTAAAACAAAGTTGGCATCAGACGGGTAAATTTTTGAAATAAAACCAATAGTATCCAGCTTTGAAATTAAAAGGGCACGTTCTTTTAAAATAGTATCGATTTGACTTGCTGCTAAATTCTTTATGCTCAATTGTTGAATAGCTTTTAGTTGCGTTAGCTCATTAACATTATACGGTGGCTTTATGCTGTTTAATAATGAAATAATCTCGGTTGATGCATAACAGACGCCTAGTCTAATCCCTGCCATGCCATACGCTTTAGATAGGGTTTGAGTGACTATTAAATTAGGGAATTCTTCTAAGCGATCTATCCAACTTCTTTCTGTTGAAAAATCAATATAGGCTTCATCAATGACAACAATGCCTTTAAATTTATTTAATAATTCTTCAATGGATCGACTTGAAAAACTGTTGCCCGTCGGATTATTTGGCGAACATAGGAAAAGGATTTTACTGTTATGATCTACTGCATTTAATATAGCTTCAACTTGTGGTTGAAAACTGTTTGATAATTGCACTTCTTTGATGCCTATAGCGTTAATATTAGCCAAAACACTATACATACCATACGTTGGAGGTAATATGATGATATTGTCGTTGTTTGGCTCGCAAAAGACCCTAAAGATAAGATCCAATACTTCATCACTTCCATTGCCCAAAAGCATGTTTTTCGAACTCACATTTTTGATTTCGGAAAGTATCGCTTTTACGCCTCCTTGTTGAGGGTCTGGATAACGGTTCACCCCATTGTCGAACGGGTTTTCATTGGCGTCCAAAAACACCATAGCACCGTTAGTGCCTTTAAACTCATCTCTTGCGGATGAATAAGGCTTTAATGTTTTTATGGTTGGCCTTACTAGGCTGTCTATGTTGAAATTTGTTTTCATTTTCATTTTTAGGGCTAAATTTATGAGATTCCTGCTTTCGCAGGAATGATATCTTTTAACCTAATGGATACAGCATTTTTGTGCGCTTGTAAACCCTCTGCTTCTGCCATTAATTCTATGGTTTCTCCTATATTCAACAAACCTTCTTTTGATATTTTTTGGAAGGTCATGCTTTTTAAAAAACTATCTAAGTTTACTCCAGAATAGGCTTTTGAAAATCCATTGGTAGGTAAGGTATGATTTGTTCCTGAAGCATAATCTCCTGCACTTTCGGGCGTATAATCCCCTATAAAAACAGAACCTGCGTTTGCTATGCCATTTATATAGAATTCTTCATTTTTAGTACAGATAATAAAATGTTCTGGACCATATTCATTAATCAAATCAAGTGCAGACCCATCATTTTCCATATAGATTAGCTTAGAGTTAGCAATAGCTTTTTTAGCAATAGCCTGTCTTGGTAATGCTTTAATTTGCCTTTCAATCTCTTCAGAAACCAAGTTGATTAATTTTTTAGATGTCGATACTAAAATAACCTGGCTATCGGCACCGTGCTCTGCTTGACTTAATAAATCTGAAGCAATATAAGATGCGTTGGCGCCATCATCGGCAACGACCAATAATTCACTTGGTCCTGCTGGCATATCAATGGCTACCCCAAATTTTGTAGCAAGTTGTTTTGCCACGGTTACAAATTGGTTTCCCGGTCCGAAAATTTTATAAACTTGCGGGATGGTCTCCGTTCCAAACGTTAGACCAGCTATAGCTTGAATGCCACCAACTTTAATGATTTTTGTAACGCCACAAAGTTGTGCTGCAAAAAGAATTTCTGGCGCTAGTTCTCCTGCTTTATTAGGAGGTGAGCATAATACAATCTCTTTACAACCTGCAATCTGTGCTGGAATGGCTAACATTAAAACGGTCGAAAACAAAGGTGCAGTACCACCAGGGATGTAGAGTCCTATTTTTTCAATGGGTCGCTTTTCTTGCCAGCACTGTACCCCGTTTGTAGTTTCAATGTCTACTTTAGATGTTCTTTGTGCCAAATGAAATGCTTCAATGTTTTGCTTGGCTTTTTTAATAGCGTTTTGAAGTTTTTCCGGAACACTTTCTAGAGCCTTTTGAACAGCTGCTTCTGTAACGATATGGGATTGTAAATCGATCCCATCAAAACGTGCTGTGTATTTATTTATAGCGGTATCACCATTTTTAACAACATCATTAAAAATGGTGCTTACCGTACTTTCCATGTCATCAATGGTTTGCGTTGGTCGTTTTAAAACCTGCGACCAACTTTCTTTATTTGGATTATCTATGATTTGCATATTCGTATCATTTTAAAGGATACTGAAACGTACTTCGATTCCGCTCAGTACAAGAGTTCAGTATTAAAGCACCATTTTTTCAATAGGACAGACCAAAATGCCTTGTGCACCATTAGCTTTTAATTCATCAATAACATCCCAAAACTCATTTTTGCTTATAACAGAGTGAACAGAACTCCAGCCTTCTTGTGCTAAAGGTAAAACCGTTGGGCTTTTCATGCCCGGTAATACATTAATAATGGCCTGGATTTTCTCGTTAGGGGCATTCAATAAAATATACTTTGATTGACGTCCTTTTAATACGGATTGAATTCTAAACTGAATTTTATCAAGAATGGCCTGTTTATCTGCACTAAGAAGCGGAGAAACAGCTAACACAGCTTCGGATTTAAGAATGGTTTCTACTTCTTTTAAGTTATTTTTAAACAAGGTACTTCCGCTAGAAACGATATCACAAATGGCATCTGCTAAGCCTATGTTTGGCGCTATTTCCACAGAACCATTAATAATGTGAAGGTTCGCAGAAATATGATTCTTTTTCAAATAACTTTTAACGGTATTTGGATAGGATGTCGCAATACGTTTTCCTTCTAAGTCCTGAATGCCTTTGTAATCAACCGATTTTGGTACAGCGATACAAACCCTACAGGTAGAAAAGCCCAATTTTTCGGCTACGCTAATGTCATTACCTTTTTCGATCAGAACATTTTCACCTATAATCGCTGCGTCTACTACGCCATCTTTAAGGTATTGCGGGATGTCCCCATTTCTTAAGTAAAATACCTCTACTGGAAAATTTCTGGCTGCTGCTTTTAATTGATCCTTTCCATTATCGATAGAAATACCGATGTCTTTTAAAATTTTCATCGAGTCTTCGTTTAAACGCCCCGACTTTTGTACTGCAATTCTTAGTTTACTCATTTTGTTTTTTTTATGAGTTTGAAACAATCATTTGGAGTTAAAAATCAAAAAAACCCGTTTGATTGTCTCAAACGGGTTTAAAAATATGTTGCTTTTATTCAATACATTTTCAGTTCGCTTGAGAGCAAATATGAAAATGATGATGAAATTGAATAAAGTTCATGTCTTGATTTATTTATGCAAATATCTGTAATTTATATTTATAATTCCAAATTATAGTTAAAGATTTAATAAAATTAAATAAAACCTGTTTTTTTGCTTTTAAAATTTATCTATTTTTAAAGAATAAGCTTAAATATTAATAAATTATGAAATATCCAGTCTATTGTTTTATTATTCTTTTTTCATTTCAAAGTGCTGTTTTTGCTCAGAAAAGTGCTATGGTGATTATGGAAAAAGCTCAAGAAAAAGCTAAAAAAGAAAATAAAAATGTGCTTATTATTTTTCATGCTTCTTGGTGTGGTTGGTGTAAAAAAATGGATGCTAATATGAATGACCTTGTTTGTAAAGATTTATTCGACAAGAGTTTCGTGACCGAACATTTAGTGATTATGGAACCAGATGCAAAAAATCATTTAGAAAATCCTGGTGCAGAGGATATGTTTAAGCAATACACAGGTGGCAAACAGACCGGGATTCCGTTTTTTTTAATTTTTAATAGCGATGGCAAGCTTATGGAAGATTCTTTTGATTCCGATAAGCAAAATATAGGCTGCCCTGCCAGTAAAAAAGAAGTTGCTGAATTTGTTAGGATATTAAAGAATACTACAAATTTAAACGATAAAGAATTGGCTGTGATTTCTAAAAAATTTACACTTAAATAAAAGCGCTTGAAAAATTGCTGAATCCCAAACTTGAGACATCTAAGAAGGCAGGCTAAAAAGCATTATATTTTGTCATTCAGAGTACTTCGACTACGCTCAGTACAGGCTATAGCGAAGAATCTTTAGTTTGTACAAATCAAAACATTATAGTATAAAGAGATTCTTCACAGCTTCGCTGCTACCTTCTAAACAAAATATATTTTGTTTCTCGGTAATATTCTGAATGACACTTCTTTTAGAAACTTATTACTATTATTTATTAGTTTCCTAAAATAATAGGCATGCCACTATCTCCAGAACCAATAACAACAACTTTACTATTTGGTGATTCTGATAGCTTAATAGTTGCTTCTATGCCTTTATCTTGAAGAATTTTATCTGTTAAAGAAGCACTTAAAATACGGTTAGCATCTGCTTTACCCTGTGCTTCAATAATTACTTTTTCTGCTTCTTTTGCAGCAGTTACCAGTCTAAATTCGTATTCTAAAGATTCTTGTTCTTGCCTTAGTTTGCGTTCAATAGCTTCTTTTATAGTGTTTGGCAAGGTAACATCCCTTACCAAGACCTCGTTTAATTGTACATATTGTTTATCGAGAATCTTTTTGGTTTCGATAAAAATTTCATCTTGAATGGCATCACGCTTACTGGAATATAATTGTTCTGGCGTATAACGACCTACAACACTACGAGCTGCACTGCGAATAGCGGGCTGTATAACACGTTGTAAATAGTTTTGTCCAAGAGATTGGTGTAAATTCCCCAAGTCTTTATATACTGGCTCATACCAAGCTGAAGCATCAATTTGGATCTCTAGTCCATTTGAAGATAGTACTTTCATTTTTTCAAAAAGTTCTTGTTGGCGTACTTCATAAACAAATACTTTATTCCAAGGTGCTACTACATGGAACCCTTCTCCCATTGGTGGTTCATCGATAACAACCCCTTCTCCAAAGGTTTTAAACAATACGCCTGCTTCACCAGAATCTATTGTTACAGCAGATTTCGCTAATACTATAACAAGTATGATTGCAGCAATAATTACTGGTAGTGCAATTTTTGGTAATTTTTCCATTATTATTTTAATTTAAATTAATCCGTTATATTTTCTAATAAACCATTCCAGACCTAAGCTTAAGGCGATTATGATAAGTAGATATTTCCAATCTATCAAAGGTATAATATTTTTATTGCTTTTTTGGATAGATGCATAACGATTATCGTTTAATAAGTCGTTTACTAAATCCTTTGTATTGTCAATAAAATAACTTTTGCCTTTACTGTTAGTAGCTAATTGTTGCAGCTTTGTTACATTGGCATTTAAAAATTGCTGCTCAACATGATACTCTAAAATCTGAAAGCTCCCTGATTTGGCGACATTAGCATGGGTTGCCTTTACGGTAAAACTATATTCTGAAGGGGGTAAACTACTCAAATCTACTTGAAAATTATTGTTTTTAAGAATAAGCGGGAATGTTTTATTTTCTTCTGAAATATTATCTGTTACAGAGATATTGAGTGTTTCACGCGAATCAAAAACATAATTTTTGTCAAAAAACTCGGCTTTGATTATAATATGACTACTGGCGTTGTAGAAAGACTCATAATCAACATTTAATCGATCTTTTCTTTTACTTGAGGCTAAATACTGAACAAGCTTTCCTATAAAATCATCAAATGGATTAAATGATTTGTTATTCGTATAGCTTTGTGCTCTCCATTGCCAAATGTTTTCCCCAAATAACGCCCCTTCTCTCCTACCATTAGTCTCAAAAGTCACCAATAAAGGCTCATTTGTTGAGATACCATTAATGCGCTTGTTTAAAATGGATTCGAATGGCGTAGTAAAAGAGACTGATCCATAATTTGAATTTAGAGGCGGGAATGATTCAAAGTCGATATTATCAACTATAAATGGTGCATAACCGGTGTTTAATTCTGCTTGATACGTTTCGGTCTGGTTTGTGATTTCACTTAAAAAATCAAGCTTGTTGTTATTTAAGAAATTTAAATCGGTTTTAGTTCCTATAATGGTAAAACAATTCTTGTTTTCTTTTTCTAAAACCTTAAATAATTCTTTAAACTTATAGTTTGGTTGATTTATTATAACTAATTGAAAATCATTTATTTTATTTATTATATCTTTTGAATTAAAAAATTCAACAGAGCGCTGTTCATTACTTTCAATACTCTTTTTTAGGGCTCCTAAATCTGGGTGTAAAAAATCACTAACTATAGCAATTTTTGTTTTCTGATCGATGACTTCTACCGCAAAGTTTTTAGAATTATTAATCTTGTTTTTTTCATTATCGATAGGAACAATCGTTGCTTTATAACTACTTACACCAACACCATTTGCCGGTAATGTAAAGTTAAGAACCTTCGAGTTGTTTTCTTTTGATAAGCGAATCGATTCAGAATAGACGGTTGTATGCCCCCTTGTTACTAGAAAACGGGAATTTATGGTGCTATTTCCATTATAAACTAAAATGGTTTCTACAGGAAATCTGTTTTTCAAATAGGCATACTTGTTTACATTGAGTTGCTGAATTTTTAAATCGGTGTATGTTACCGTATCTCCTAATATAACTGGATAAATGTTTTGTTTGTATGTCGATGTGGCGAACTGATAATCATCACCATAGGTTTGGTTACCGTCTG
This sequence comes from Flavivirga sp. 57AJ16, assembly GCF_028736925.1. Lineage (GTDB taxonomy): Bacteria > Bacteroidota > Bacteroidia > Flavobacteriales > Flavobacteriaceae > Flavivirga. Next base: position 195,259 of record NZ_JAQZAT010000005.1, read on the forward strand.
AAATCAATAAGGTAGGTGCTGTTGTTTGTCTATATATTTGGGATAATTGCTTAAAAGCATGGTTAATATTTGTCTGATTCCCTGAAAAAGTAATGGAATCCGATGCTTTAAACGATGCGCCAAATGTATAGAGGTCTATATTGAATTTATCATTTAAATGATCATCATTAGACAGTCTTTCAACTAAATTAAGAACTTGCTTATCTTGATTGAGATGCTTTATAGAACTTGAGTTATCTATAGCTACGACCAAATTTGGTTTTTCTACGGAAAGTTTAACTTGTTCAAACTTCGGATTTATAAGTAATAAGAGCATAGAAAAAATGCTGAGAAACCTTAAAAAAGAAAAAAGCATGCTCAATCTGGACATGCTTTTCTTTTTAGTATAATACTGAAAAAGCGCTAAAAACAGGGCTGTAATTCCAGCAAGTATGATATAAATAATCGTTTCTGTTTGCATTTTAGATGGCCGATTTTTTTGATTGCCGATTCTTGAATTCAAAAATCGTGATTCGTAAATCTAAAATTAAGTCAGCATACCGCCATCAACATGAAGTGTTTGCCCGGTGACATAAGCACTCATATCACTAGCTAAAAACACGCAAACATTCGCAATATCTTCTGGGGTACCACCACGTTTTAAAGGAATTGCGGCACGCCATCCTTTCACAGTTTCCTCGTCAAGTTTTGCTGTCATTTCTGTTTCTATAAAACCAGGTGCAACGACGTTGCTTCTTATATTTCTGGAACCTAATTCTAAGGCTACTGATTTTGAAAACCCAATAATCCCAGCTTTTGAGGCTGCATAATTAGTTTGTCCGGCATTTCCTTTAACACCAACCACCGAACTCATATTTATAATAGAGCCTTTACGCTGTTTTAGCATGGTGCGCTGCACAGCTTTTGTCATATTAAAAACCGACTTTAGGTTTACTTCTATAACCGTATCAAAGTCTTCTTCGCTAATACGCATTAATAAATTATCCTTTGTTATACCTGCATTGTTCACCAAAATATCGATGCTTCCAAATTCGGAAACAACTTCATCTGCCAATTTTTGAGCGTCGTCAAAACTAGCGGCATTACTTTGATATCCTTTTGCTTTTACGCCCAGTGCATTCAACTCTGCTTCTAATGCGTTTGCAGCTTCTACAGAAGCACTGTATGTAAATGCCACATTGGCGCCTTGTTCTGCAAATACTTTTGCAATACCCTTACCAATTCCACGACTTGCTCCAGTAACTATGGCTGTTTTTCCTTCTAACAGTTTCATGTGTATATATTTATTGTTTTTTATTTGTCACATGTAGCATCCATATAATCATTGTCCTTGAATATTGAACTTTTAGTTATGGATGTTTCATGTGTATATATTTATTGTTTTTTATTTGTCACATGTAGCATCCATATAATCATTGTCCTTGAATATTGAACTTTTAGTTATGGATGTTTCATGTGTATATATTTATTGTTTTTTATTTGTCACATGTAGCATCCATATAATCATTGTCCTTGAATATTGAACTTTTAGTTATGGATGTTTCATGTGTATATATTTATTGTTTTTTATTTGTCACATGTAGCATCCATATAATCATTGTCCTTGAATATTGAACTTTTAGTTATGGATGTTTCATGTGTATATATTTATTAATGTTATGAATGCACAAATTTTACCTTATACGATTCGTAAGTAAAATTGTTAATTATTTTCAATTCAAATATAACAAATACAAGTTGCACCAAATAAAAAAACCTCACAAGATTTTATGAGGTTTTTAAGAAATTTATAATGGATTAATTCTAATTATTTGCAACAAATTTAATATCAACCATTCCAAGATATGATATTTTGGAAAACGTTGCAGGCAAGGTTTGACTGGTACCAAAGTTGGAGCCGTAACCAGAAATTAATAGATCTCCCATTTCTACAGGAAATAAGTCACTTACACCATTGGTAAACTGGTAATAATCGTTAGTATTAACCGAAACGAAGTATGCTGTTCCAGAATCTACAGTTATAGGTTCTATATCTTCAAAAGATAAAAGTCCCGAACTTGAAGTGACCATAGCAGTTGCCAAAACGGTTTCTGTCTCTACATTCCATAACGTTACTCGATATATATCATTATTTGGCACTCTAATCCCTAATGCCGTGATCTTACCATCTTTAAATGATTTAAATTTATAGCCAATCTCGAAGGTGTTAGGCCCATCAACTTTTTGGTAGTTCACCTGCATATGCCCACTTTCTATCAATGACTTCATGGGGTATTGTGGTGCAGCTTCTATAATTTCCATGTCATCATCATTTTTTGAACAACTATTAAATAATATCCCCATTAATATTATTCCCCAAATTAATTTTTGTGCTTTCATGATTTCTAGTTTTTATACTAGTATATAAACAAGACCTTATTTTTGTTACCCTATGGCACAAAAAAAATCCGTTAACCAATAAAAGTTAACGGATTAATATTTTAAAGAACTGTTAGAGGTTTACCCTAATACTTCAGCTACTTTCTTTCCTATTTCTGCAGGAGAATCGACCACATGAATACCACAAGCTCTCATAATTTTCTTTTTGGCCTGGGCTGTGTCATCACTGCCTCCTACAATAGCACCAGCATGTCCCATAGTACGTCCTGCAGGAGCTGTTTCTCCAGCTATAAAACCTACAATTGGTTTTTTACTTCCACTATCTTTATACCAGTTTGCAGCGTCTGCTTCTAATTGGCCACCTATTTCCCCGATCATAACAACAGCTTCTGTTTCTGGATCATTAATCAATAATTCAACAGCTTCTTTAGTGGTTGTCCCAATAATTGGATCGCCACCAATACCAATGGCCGTAGTAATTCCCAATCCTTGCTTTACCACTTGATCGGCCGCTTCATACGTAAGTGTTCCAGATTTGGAAACAATACCTACTTTACCTTTTTTGAAAACAAAACCGGGCATAATCCCAACTTTAGCTTCTTCTGGAGTAATAACTCCTGGACAGTTAGGGCCAATTAAGCGGCAATCTTTATCTTTTATATAGTTAGATGCAGTAATCATATCTGCAACGGGAATACCTTCTGTTATTGTAATAATGACTTTTATCCCGGCATCTGCAGCCTCCATAATAGCATCTGCAGCAAAAGCGGGTGGAACAAAAATTATGGTAGTATCTGCTCCAACTTTATTAACAGCATCTAAAACGGTATTAAAAACGGGCTTATCTAAATGTGTTTGCCCACCTTTTCCTGGTGTAACACCTCCAACCACATTGGTTCCGTACTCAATCATTTGACTAGCGTGGAATGTTCCTTCACTACCTGTAAATCCTTGAACTATAATTTTTGAATCTTTATTTACTAAAACACTCATAGGTGATTATTTGTCTTTTTTATTAATTTAATTGAGCAAATGTAATTTTTTGTATTAAAATTCTAAAGTAAAAATGTACTTTTTATTTTAAAAGCGATTAGAACTTTTATAATTGTCTGCAAAATCTTAATAAAAGCTAATGCTGCTTAATATTTTGTTCCTTTAGTTTTTCAAGTATTTCAGGAATCTTTTTTAAGGATACCATTTCTTTATATTTTGAGCGAGAATCATCTGCTGGAATTCCGAAATAACTTTTGCCGCCTTCTAAAGATTTACTAACACCTGATTTTGCCGATATAACGGCTTTTTTTCCAATGGTAATAGCACTAGCAATTCCAACTTGCCCCCATATAGTAACTTCATCTTCAATAACAACACAACCTGCAATCCCTACTTGGGAGGCAATTAAACATTTCTTGCCTATAACAGTATCATGCCCTACTTGTACTAAATTATCAATTTTTGTACCTGCTTTAATTGTGGTATCTCCTGTAACGCCCCTATCTATAGTGCATCCCGCTCCGATGTCTACATGATCTTCTAAAACAACACGGCCACTGGACTTTAAGCGATCATAGCCTTCAGGTCTATTCTTATAATAAAAGGCATTACTTCCCAATACGGATCCAGCGTGAATGGTCACATGGTTCCCTATAACAATATCATCATAAATACTTACATTGGAATGAATAACACAATGGTCACCGATAACGACATTATGACCAATAAAACTATTAGGTTGTACCACTGTATTACTGCCTATAACTGCAGTGCTTGCTATTTGGCTATTAGCAGGCTTAAATGGCTTGAAATGATTTGTTAGCTTATTGAAGTCCCTAAAAGGATCATCACTAATTAATAATGCTTTCCCAGAAGGGCAGGCTACTTCTTTATTAATAAGTATAATGGTCGCTGCAGAACTGAGTGCTTTGTCATAATATTTAGGATGATCGACAAAAACAATATCGCCAGGCTCTACGACATGAATTTCATTCATTCCGAGAACAGGAAAATGATCATCACCAATAAACGTACAATCAATTAATTGAGCAATATCTTTTAAAGTGTGTGGTTGTGGAAATTTCATAACTCAGTATTCAGTATACAGCATACAGTCTTCAGTATATGAGTAAGTGCTGCTTACTGAATACTGACAACTGCGGACTGGTTTATTATTCCTTAACACGTTCTTTATAAGTCCCTTTTTCAGTTTCAACTTTTATCTTGTCGCCTTCATTAATAAACAAAGGTACATTTACAGTTGCTCCTGTTTCAACAGTGGCAGGTTTAGTTGCATTGGTAGCAGTATTCCCTTTTACTCCAGGCTCGGTAGCAGTAACTTCCAATATAACACTTGCAGGCATTTCAACCGAGAGCGGCATATTGTCCTCAGAATTAATAATAACCGTTACAACTTCACCTTCTTTCATTAAATCTGGGCTATCTAAAGCTGCTTCAACTAATTGAATTTGCGAATAATCTTCGGTATTCATAAAGTGATAATAGTCTCCGTCATTGTATAAAAACTGGAACTTATGGGTTTCAACACGTACATCTTCCAATTTATGACCTGCTGAAAATGTATTGTCTATAACTTTTCCTGTAGTAACACTTTTCAACTTTGTTCTTACAAATGCAGGACCTTTTCCTGGTTTAACATGTAAAAATTCAATGATTTTATAAATATCATGATTGTATCTAATGCACAATCCGTTTCTAATGTCACTTGTAGTTGCCATAAATTCTTTTTTATAATAGTCGTTATTTTAATTAATTTGATTTGAAATACCCTTTCATGATGCCGCGATGTGAATTTTTTATGAATTGAAGAATTTCATCACGTTCTGGTGTTGCTTCCATTTCTGCCTCGATAATTTCCGAAGCTTGTGTATTATTATAATTTTTTTGATAGAGTATTCTGAAAATATTTTGAATCTCTCGTATTTTTTCTGTTGTAAATCCGCGTCTTCTCAGTCCCACCGAATTTATCCCAACATATGATAAAGGTTCACGAGCTGCTTTTACATAAGGGGGTACATCCTTTCTAACCAAAGACCCACCAGTAACAAAAGCATGGCTCCCTACGGATACAAATTGATGAACTGCTGTCATTCCTGCCAAAACAACATAGTCCCCTATTGTTATATGTCCTGCCAGTGTACTATTATTAGAGAAAATACAATTATTTCCAACAATACAGTCGTGTGCAATATGGCAGTAAGCCATGATTAAGCAGTTATCACCGATAACCGTTTTCATTCTATCTGCTGTCCCTCTGTTAATAGTAACACATTCCCTTATGGTAACGTTGTCTCCAATTTCTACAGTGGTATCTTCGTCATTATATTTTAAATCCTGAGGAACGGCAGAAATAACCGAGCCTGGAAAAATATTACAGTTTTTACCAATACGTGCACCTTCCATAATGGTTACGTTACTACCTATCCAGGTCCCCTCTCCTATTTTTACATTGTTATTAATAGTCGTGAAAGGTTCTATTACGACATTTTTAGCAATCTTGGCACCTGGGTGAACGTATGCTAGTGGTTGGTTCATATTTATTTTACTTTAGAGATTTGAGCCATTAATTCTGCTTCTGCACAAAGCTTACCATTGGCATAAGCATAACCTTGCATGTGGCAAATACCGCGGCGAATAGGAGTTATTAACGTACATTTAAATATTAACGTATCTCCGGGCATTACTTTTTGTTTAAACTTAACTTTATCCATTTTCATAAAGAAGGTCAGATAATTTTCTGGATCCGGAACGGTGTTAAGCACTAAAATACCTCCTGTTTGTGCCATAGCTTCTACAATTAAAACACCGGGCATTACAGGGGCTCCAGGAAAGTGCCCAGCAAAAAATGGCTCGTTCATTGTTACATTTTTTATAGCTGTAACATGATTATCCGTAAGTTCAAAAACTTTATCTATTAATAGGAATGGTTGTCTGTGAGGGAGCATGCCCATAATTTGATTAACATCCATTAATGGTGGTTGGTTCAAATCTATATTTGGCACATTGTTGCGACGTTCATTTTTTATTATCTTGGCCAATTTTTTGGCAAATTGTGTGTTCACAAAGTGACCAGGTTTATTTGCTATGACCTTGCCACGAATTCTTGTTCCTATAAGCGCTAAATCTCCTAAAACATCCAGCAACTTATGTCTTGCTGCTTCATTTGGGTGGTGCAACGTTAAATTATCTAAAATACCATTTGGCTTTACAGCTATGGAATCCTTTTTAAAGGCCACTCTCAGCTTTTCCATAGTTTCTGGAGATAAAGCCTTGTCAACATAAACAATGGCGTTATTTAGATCCCCTCCTTTGATTAATCCATGCTCTAGCAGCATTTCAATTTCATGTAAAAAACTAAATGTGCGGGAATTTGAAATATCCTTTTTAAAATCTGAAATTTTATTTAATGTAGCATTTTGGGTACCGAGAACTTTAGTACCAAAATCTACCATAGTGGTTATTTGGTATTCTTTGGAAGGCATCACTAAAATTTCACTACCCGTTTCTTCATCTGTATAAGAAACAATATCTGTAATGACAAACTCTTCCCTATAGGCATCAAGCTCTACAATACCTGCTTTTTCTATGGCATCAACAAAAAACTTGGAAGAACCATCCATAATAGGCGGCTCTGAATCATCCAACTCGATAATAACATTATCGACATCTAATCCAACCAATGCAGCAAGCACGTGTTCTGATGTTTGAATGGTTACGCCATTTTTTTCTAAACAGGTACCTCGTTGCGTATTGGTAACATAATTGGCATCAGCTTCAATAATAGGCGTGCCTTCTAAATCAGCACGTTTAAATGCCAATCCGAAATTAGCACTTGCTGGTTTGAAAGTTAAAGTAACATCTTTTCCTGTATGTAGGCCAACACCGGTTAAAGAGATTTCATTTTTAATAGTTTTTTGCTTTATTTCAGTATTAACTATTCCCATTTATTTTTTTCTAAATCATTAATATTTTTTACAATTTTAGGCAGGTTTTTAAAGTGCACATAGGACTTGTTATAATCATTCAAAGCTAGTGCAGGAGACCCTTGAAGGATTTCATTGTCCTTAACATTTCTGGCTATACCCGATTGTGCTTGAATTTTTACGTTGTTACCAATAGTAATATGTCCAGCAATACCTACTTGTCCTCCAATTTGACAATATTCGCCAATTTTAGTGGAGCCGGCAACACCAGATTGTGCTGCGATGACTGTATGTTGGCCTATTTCTACGTTATGGGCAATTTGAATTTGATTATCTAACTTCACCCCATTCCTTATTACGGTAGAACCCATCGTTGCTCTATCTATAGTAGTTCCAGCTCCTACATCAACGTTATCTTCTAAAATAACATTTCCTATTTGAGGTATTTTCTTGTAACTACCATCTGGATTTGGCGCAAAACCAAAACCATCTGCCCCAATGATAACTCCAGAGTTTATAACACAGGAATTGCCTATAATGGTATCTGAATAAATTTTGGCACCCGAAAAAACAATAGTGTCCTCTCCAATAGCAACATTGTCTCCTATATATACATTTGGAAATATTTTAACATTATTCCCTATTTTGGTATTGTCTCCTAAATATGAAAATGCTCCTAAATAAATATTATCACCAAACTTTGTGGATTTTGATATGTGCGAAGGCTCCTCAATTCCTACTTTGTTAAGTTTTGCAATATTATAATACTCAAGTAATTTAGTAAAGGAGGCATAGGCATCTTCAACTTTGATTAGTGTTGTGCCTATATCGTTTTCAGGGACAAAGCTTTTATTAACTATGGTCACCGACGCTCTTGTAGAATATATATATTGTGTGTATTTTGGATTGGATAGAAAAGTTAGAGAGCCCTGGACACCTTCTTCAATTTTAGATAATTTTGAAACTTCTACATCTGGATCACCAACAATATCACCTTCTAATATTCCTGCTATTTGTTGTGCTGTAAATTTCACACTGAAAAGTTTGTGGTTTTTTGTTTGACTGACGCAAAAATAGGAAAAATGTGCTAAAGTTTTTCATGTGCCGATGCTTATTGTTTTTAGAGGCACATGTCGCATTTTATTTTTTTTATTTGCAAAAATTAACTATATCGTTTCTTTTAGGATAACATATATAATATTTGGTCACTGGTTTTGATAAAGCTTTGAGATTAAGCTGATCTGAAGCTTTAACGATATCCTCAATTTTTCCTGTTTTATGTAAAATATTGATCCCTTGGTGCTTTAATTGATAAGCTTGATTCGAGATTTCTCCTGTAAACACAAAATATTTTGCTTCTTTTTCGCTTATCTTGTGTGTCGTAATTAAATCTTTAATATGTTTTTCAAGATTTTGCTTTTTAATGGCTTTTTTCTTCATTTTTATTTTTAATAAATCTCTGTTTATTATCATTTCGCTTAAATGTCTAAGCACAAAATCATCATGATGTTGCCAGTGTTTCATAGCCGAAATAATATCATAATCATCTAACTGGGAAAAGATCTCAAGTGTATCGTTGTCGAAATTGTCGATCACTATTTTATTCTCTAAAAAGAACAGCAAAGCTTTACTAGCTTCTAACTTAACCCCTTTGTTATGCAGTTCCTTAGCACGTTTTAAAACCCGAATTAACAATTGTTCTGCTACCAACCCCGTTTTATGCAAGTAAACTTGCCAATACATGAGACGTCTGGCTACTAAAAATTTCTCAACACTATAAATGCCTTTTTCCTCAACTACTAATTCGTCATTAACGACATTAAGCATGGTGATTAATCTCTCGCTATTTATATTGCCTTCTGCTACTCCAGTATAAAAACTGTCTCTTTTTAAATAATCGGCCCGATCCATGTCCAATTGCCCAGAAATAAGTTGGCACATAAACTTTCTATAGTATTTACCTTTGAAAATTTGAATAGCAAGCGTTAAACTTCCGTTAAATTCTTTATTTAATCGCTCCATAAAAAGTAAAGAAATGTCTTCGTGCGATACATTATCTACAATACTATGTTCCATAGCATGAGAGAAAGGTCCATGGCCTATATCATGCAATAGAATAGCTACGTATAGCCCTTTTTCCTCTTCATTGGAAATCGTAACCCCTTTAAAACGAAGTACATTGACAGCTTGTTGCATTAAATGCACACAGCCTATAGCATGATGAAACCTCGTGTGGTGCGCCCCAGGATAAACCAAATAAGACATACCCATTTGGGTAATTCTACGCAGCCGTTGAAAATATTTATGCTGAATTAAATCGAAAATAAGCGAATTTGGAATAGTAATAAATCCGTAAATTGGGTCGTTTAATATTTTAAGTTTGTTCAAACTTGAAAAGGTTAATGTTTAATAGACACAAATATAATTATATGTAGTCTATAATATTATAGAAGTGGTTTAAACTTTTTTTATCACTCCTAATGGACAATTAAAATTATTACCGATAAATGATTAATAAATACATTTAAATGAATACAATACAAATACTTTGGGTAGATGATGAAATTGATCTACTAAAACCCCATATACTATTTCTGGAAAAACGCCATTATAAAGTGACAACATGCAAAAGTGGCAGTGAAGCTATTGATGCGATAGATGATAAAAATTTTGACATCGTATTCTTAGACGAGAATATGCCCGGACTCACAGGCCTTGAAACTTTAAATGAAATAAAGGAAAAGCGGGATAGCCTTCCTGTTGTCATGATTACCAAAAGTGAAGAAGAATATATCATGGAAGAAGCTATTGGCAATAAAATAGCAGATTACCTTATTAAGCCTGTAAATCCAAATCAAATTTTATTAAGCTTAAAGAAGAACCTGGATCATTCCCGATTAGTTTCAGAAAAAACGACTTCAAACTACCAGCAAGAATTTAGGAAAATCTCAATGGATTTATCTATGATTAATTCTTATGAAGAGTGGGTTAATTTATATCAGAAACTTATCTATTGGGAAATTCAGCTTGAAGATATTGAAGACGCCGGGATGTTTGGAATTTTAGAGTCTCAAAAAAATGAGGCCAATATTCAGTTTGGTAAGTTTATAGAAAAGAATTATGCCGATTGGTTTAAGCCAAACTCAGAATCGCCCATCATGTCGCACATGCTTTTTAAAGAAAAAATTGCTCCTGAGATCAGTAAAGACCAACCAACGGTTTTAATTGTTATTGATAATTTACGTTATGACCAATGGAAAGTTTTTGAACCTATAATTAACAACTATTATAAAAAAATTAAAGAAGACGCTTTTTTTAGCATTCTACCAACTGCTACTCAATATGCCCGCAATGCTATTTTTTCTGGGTTAATGCCTAGTGAAATGGAAAAATTGTTTCCAGAGTATTGGAAAAACGATACCGATGATGGTGGTAAGAATTTGCATGAAGCAGCTTTTTTAAATACACAAATGAAGCGATTAGGGCTAACCCATTTTAATTATGATTATCACAAAATAACAAACCTGAAAAATGGCAAGAAATTGGCTGATAATTTTAAATCGCTCAAAAGCAATGACTTAACAGTTATTGTATATAATTTTGTCGATATGTTATCACATTCCAAAACAGAGATGGAGGTGGTTAAAGAATTGGCTTCTAACGATAAGGCATATCGGTCTTTAGCTTTAAGTTGGTTTAAAAACTCACCTCTTTTGGAGATGATACAACAGGCCCAACAATTAGGGTTTAAGCTTATTTTAACAACAGACCACGGCACCATTAATGTTAAAAACCCGTCAAAAGTAATTGGAGATAGAGATACAAGCTTAAACCTTCGTTATAAAACCGGAAGGAGCTTAACTTATGATGATAAAGATGTCCTGGTCTTTAAAAACCCAAAAGATGCTCATCTACCATCCATAAAAATGAGTAGCTCTTACATTTTTGCAAAAAGCGACTTGTTTTTTGCATATCCAAATAATTATAACCATTATGTAAGTTACTTTAGAAACACCTATCAGCATGGTGGTGTTTCTCTTGAGGAAATGATTATCCCTTTTGTAGTATTTAACCCAAAATAACCTATTAAAAGCAAAAAACATCGATAAAATACGTATTTTTTATTGCTTTTCTGCATTTTTATGGTTATACTTGCGTATAAAATTTAGTGAAATTGGAAATTGATTTTAGCCTAAATGATGTTGAAAACGTTGCAAAACAGCTCATTGAAAATGTAAAAACTAAAACATTATTATTTTATGGAGATATGGGAGTTGGTAAAACAACATTGATAAAAGCCATAGTAAAAGTTTTAGGTAGTGTCGATGAAGTAAGCAGCCCAACATTTTCTATTGTAAATGAGTATCAATTAAATAATGACAAAGTATACCATTTTGATTTATATCGGATCAATGATTTAGAAGAAGCGTATAATTTTGGAATAGAAGATTACATTGACTCTGATAATTGGAAATTAATTGAATGGCCAGAAAAAATCAAGCCAATACTTACTGACCAATTTGATAGTATTGATTTGGAATTAGGTTCCAATAACAGAATTTTAAGATTAAATTTATTGGAAAAATAATAACATAAATTATTAGCTTATACAAATAAATAACATGAAAAATGCTTCGAATTTTGAAGTTTTACGGTAAAACCACATCGTAAATTTTTAAAAAGCTTGATTTTAACATTTTTTTAACATTTCAAGAAAAACTTCAAAATAGTCTTTAGTTACATTTGGGTATATTAATTAATAAATCCCTTTAAAAATGAAAACTAAAAAGTATTTGATTGCAATTGCAATCTTCGGAGGAATGTTGTTTATGGCTCAAGCTGCTGACGCTTTTAACCAAGATGGACAACAAACAGCAAAAATTGACAAAACCAAAGTTAAAATCCCAGGTCAATAACAAAAAAGAGTTTATAATAGGGAGCGTAATAGCTACTTGTATAGCTATTACCCCTTATTTATTTACATTATGGGAAAGTGTCCCTAGTCAAAAGACTTGGGACACTTTTTTTGGTACATATGCAAGTAATTATTATGAAGATGTCCAAATTTTATCTTGGACCTTACTTGGGAAAATTATTCCTCTTTTATTATTGTTCATTTGGATTTTCACATGTAGACATTGGTGGTATCATATTATTTTAGTACCTATTGCTATGTACATTTTTCAAATAATAGAAGTGCTTAACGATGACTTGAGGTTTGCTGAAGAAAATCAGATTATTTATTTATTACCTGTTATGGCCATAATGATCCCGTCAATTTATTTGATTAGAGCTCGTATTTTCAATAAAATAAATGAAGCAAATAAATCTCTAGAAGAATTGGAAGAAGAATTTAAATTATCGCCTAAAAACTTTTGGGGGAAAGTCAAGGAGTATTTTTAATTTAATCGATCTCTTTCCTGTAAATCAATTTCTTTTTTATTAGTGTTTAATCTAAAGTTTCCAAATTTATAGTTAAACCCAAATGTAAGCAACCTATTCTCCATTCTGGAATTTAAAAATACATCTTGATTTAAATATTTAGTCGTTTGCGTAAAGTTTTGCGTGTTAAAAATATCTTTAACGCCAATGCTCAAAGATGCCCTATTATTCCAAAATGTCTTTCTTAAATTAATATCCAGTCCGGATCTGTTGCTTATTATAGAGGGGCCTTCTGCTAAAGGTGAAATATATAAAAAGGATAGATCTGCGGTTAAGCTCTTATCCTTTAAAAAGGAAAAATAGTTAATTATTTGTCCATACAAAGACCATTTATCATTAGTTGTTATTTCATTATTACTTTCTAAAGCAAAAAACTGATTGTCATAATAGAAAAGGGAGGATAGTACGTATAGAGACCAATGATCGGTAAGCTTAGTATAAGTTGTAAAGTCTAATCCGTACGAGATGCTTCTATCAATATTGGTATTAATATATTTTAAGACAGCAGCATCATTATCCTGAAATACGATTTCTAATGTCGGGTTATTTTCATTGCGATAGTAAAGTTCTAAAGTATATGTATTGTTTAGTGTATATCCAAACGTAAATATATCATCTATTTGAGGTTTTAAGTTTGGATCTCCTGTTACATAGGCATTATCATTTAAGAAATATTTGAAAGGGTTTAATTGGCTATACCTAGGTCGATGAATACGTCTGTTATAGTTAAAATACAGTTCGTTTTTTTTGTTTAGCCTATGTAGCAAGTAAAATGAGGGAAACAACTTTAAATAATTATTATTACTTTTTTGATTAGCTGATAAAGAGTTCCCTTTAATATCGGTGTATTCGCCTCTTACTCCAGATTTAAAACTCCAATGGTCCCAATTTTTGGAATAACTTATATAAGCTGCATAATTAGTTTCATCATATAAAAAAGTATCTGAATTTTGTAAATCCTCTATTTTTATGTCATTTTCAAAAATAAATTGATTTAAAACATTCTTAGAATTAATATTAGAGACCTTGCTCCCTGCTTCAAATTGTGCTGTACTATTTATTGGTAACTCATAATCTACTTGACTTGTATATAATTTTATGACCTGGCTCGAAAAGGTTTGAAACCTATTACTTCGTATAAGTGCATTATCAGGAAAACGATAATCGGTATCTACATTTTGGAAACTCGAAAAATCATAGTTGGTATGATGGGTGCTTATAGAGAGCTTCTCCCCTTCCTTTTTAAATTTATGAACATAATCAAGCGTAAAAGCCAAATTAAAGGTTTCATCCACTTTGCGGTTTAAAGTATTAAAGGTAGAATCCAATAATTTACTTGAATTAAAAACTTTTGTTAGCGAGTTAATGGAAGTCTTGGTCTGATTCCTAGGAACGATGAGCATACTTGTAGAAAAACCCAGACTATTATGGCTGTCTATATCATAATCAATATTAGCATTTATGTTTTGGTTAGAAGTTTCCCGTATTCTTTTATAATCTGTTTCCCAACTTGATGTATTTTGATTGTTATTATTTATAAAATTTATAGATTCATTATTATGTCTAAAGTCTTTTCTGGGACTTATGGTGTAGTTAATATAGGTGTTTAGTTTTTTAGCTTTAAAAAAATGACTTGTTCCAAACGAATATTTGGGAAATTCCGAGCCTTGTCTATAATTTCCAAAAGCACTTCCATGATAGCCAGCTATGATGTTTTTGCCAGTCACAATGTTAAGTACGGCACCACCTTCTGCTTCATACTTCGCAGGTGGGTTTGTTATGACTTCAATCGATTTTACATTCGTAGCAGAGGTGCCCTCTAAAAGTTGCCGGATCTCACTTGAAGACAAATACACTTTTCTATCATTTATATATATCGTGGGTGTTGATTGTTTTATGGTTATAGCACCATCATGAACTAAAACCCCAGGTGTATGCCTTAAAACATCCAAAACATTATTATTTGATAATGTAGAGTTCTCTACATTAAATACCAGACGATCCACCATGCGATTAATTGTTGGTCTTTTTGCAACCACCATTACCCCATCAAGCATTTCCAGACTTTCTTCAAGTACAATCGTGTCAAAATGAATATTTCTGTCAAGTTCAACTCTAGTAGAATATGCTTTAAAGCCAAGGAAGCTAACCTTAAATATATAATCACCCGCTTTTAGGTTTTCAATTATAAAATACCCTTTTTCATCTGTAGTAGTACCGTGTGTGATTTTTAGATTTTCTAAACTTGTAATCAACACATTAGCATATGCTATTGAATGAGCATCATCATCTTTAACATAACCATTTAGCCTATATTCTTGAGAAAAAGATACTAGGGGAAACAGCAGAATAAAATGATAAAATAAATTTTTAAGCATAAATGTATTTGATAGTGCAAACTTATAAATATTAATTTAAAACATTTTGTAGATGGGCCTTAAAAATAATATTTATTTTCTTACATAAATTTAAATCAAAATATTAATCTTGTTGGCTTTTAAAAAACTCAAATAATTATTTTTATTTGTATTAACAATAGAAAATTTATTTGTAATTTGATTTTTTATTAGTGAAACTCTATTTAGAAAAGTTGCGAAGCAATATTTCCAAAATTGGTAGTTGAACTAATCCCGCTTTTTTAGCGGGATCTTTAGATATAATATCTCGAAGCTTGCTTCGGAACATAAAAAATATTTCTTATTGAATGCCTCGTATGCTTGCATCGAGGTAGTTTACTAATAGAGCTAGCCATGTCGAAATCACTTTCTCCTTTTACTAAGGAGCAACTTTTACCTCAAGAAGAAACCCTTGAATTACGAAAGCGTAAGGGAGAATTGTTTATAGGGATACCTAAAGAGATTGCTTTTCAAGAAAAACGTATCTGTTTAACACCAGATGCTGTATTTGCTTTGGTAAGTAACGGACATAAAGTACTGCTTGAATCTGGAGCAGGAAACGGTGCCAGTTTTAGTGATAAGGATTATAGTGAAGCTGGTGCTGAAATCACAAAGGATACGGCAAAAGTATTTGCATGCCCTATGATTCTTAAAGTTGAGCCACCTAGTATAGAACAGATTAAACTTATTAATCCGCAAACGATATTAATATCGGCGCTACAGATAAAGACCCAATCTAAAAAATATTTTGAAGCATTGGCCTCAAAGCGAATCACGGCATTGGCTTTTGAGTTTATTCGTGATGCCGATGGTGCATACCCTGCAGTAAGATCATTAAGTGAAATTGCAGGAACGGCGTCTGTCTTAATAGCATCAGAGTTATTGTCTGATACTAAAAACGGTAATGGTATAATGTTTGGAAATATTAGCGGAGTTCCCCCTATAGAGGTCGTTATATTGGGGGCTGGTACCGTTGGGGAATTTGCAGCAAGAAGCTCGATTGGATTGGGTGCAAATGTAAAAGTTTTTGATAATTCTATCACAAAATTAAGACGTATACAAACCAACTTAGGTCGGCCTTTCTTTACATCTACAATCACGCCAAAAAGTTTAACAAAAGCTCTTAAGCGCTGTAATGTTGTTATTGGAGCGGTACGAGGAACGAATAGAGCTCCAATAATAGTTTCAGAGGATATGGTACGATCCATGAAAAAAGGTGCCATCATCATAGATGTAAGTATAGATATGGGAGGTTGTATTGAAACTAGCGAAATAACGACACATAAAAGCCCCATATTTATTAAGCATGATGTGGTACATTATTGTGTTCCCAATATTCTAGCTAGGTATTCACGTACTGCATCTGTTTCCTTAAGTAACTTTTTTACACCTTATTTATTAAAAATTGCTGAAGAGGGCGGTATAGAAAATTCTTTAAGATTTGATAAGGGTTTGAAAAATGGATTGTATTTTTACCACGGAATTTTAACTAGTAAATCTGTAGGTGATTGGTTCGATTTAGATTTTAGCGATGTTAATTTGCTTATTTTTTGATTGATCACACACAATTCTGATTTATTTCACTAAACACATTAAATGAAACTTATTCAGCGCATTGGTTATTATCTTGGTGGTTTTTCTATCGGATTAATAATTTTAGCTTTCTTTTTAAATGGAAAAAAAACATCTTGCAGCTATGGTCCAGATGCTAGGGTTTTAAAGAATATTAGGCTAAAAAAAATTATCTACGGTAACCATATTCAAGCTCATTTACAGCATTATAACCTAGACTCTATAGCTATAAATCATATTTTAAAAAAAGGAAGTATTGATTTTTCTAAAAGTAAAGCAAGACTAGAACCATGCGGTCTATACAATATTGTAGGTGAATTTGAAAAAAAAGAAATCATTTTAACTGTTGAAAATTGTGATAGTATAGCTACTATAACCCATTTAGAAATAGAATAGTGCATGCTCACGAGAATGTTAAACCTGAGGCCCTGCATGATACTGAAAATAAGTTCAGCACATGAAGTCGGATTAGCCTACCGCTCAACAAGTGTAGACTAAATAATTTTATAACTTAATAAATGCTTAAACGGAGTTTCGATGTTGTTTTTTCTATAATAGGGTTATTTATGCTGTTTCCATTTTTAATATTAATTGCCCTTTTGATTAAACTGGATTCCAAAGGACCTGTTCTTTTTGTTCAAGGACGTGTTGGCAAAAACAATATAGATTTCAATATTTTTAAGTTCCGTACCATGCGTGTGCAATCTCAAGGTAAAGGGCTCCTTACCCTAGGAAATAACGATTCCAGAATAACTAAAATGGGCTATTTTTTAAGACGCTATAAAATTGATGAATTTCCCCAGCTTATAAATATTTTAAAAGGTGATATGAGTTTTGTGGGACCAAGACCAGAATTAAGATATTATGTGAATTTTTACAGTGAGAGTGATATGGAAATCTTTACTGTTAGACCAGGTATTACAGGACTAGCATCTTTAAAATACAGAAATGAAGTAGAGCTTTTGAAAGCAGCTAAAAATCCAGAAGATTTTTTCATTAACACCATTATTCCAGATAAATTAAAATACAACAAAGCATATATTAGAAAAAGAAATTTCTTTTTTGATTTGAAGATTATAGCTATTACGATAATTAAAGTTATCACCAAATAGGTAGAGAAGCGCCGTACCTGTAATAGCTTTATAGGCTAATGGATTTTCTAAGTTAGGACCTGAACGATGTATTTCTGCTTTTTTCTGTTGTATTTGGCATAAAATATTATTATTCATACTTTGTGCGTCACAGCAAAATATGTATTCAATCGGTATAAGCGGCAAAGCTAAATTCAAATATGAATAAATCTACTCCTAGTAATATAGATCGATTATTAATTGATTCCGGATTATTTCCCGGTAAAAAAACATCCAAAAAACTATTAAACAATTTTAATTTTTCTAATGAGATTATCCTAATTACGGGAGCTGCTGGTTCTATAGGAAATGAGCTTTCAAAACAATTGTTGAGATGTAGCTTTAAAAAACTTATTCTTATTGATATTGCAGAATCCCCGCTTTATGATCTTATAAAAGATATGGAGTTTGAAGATACTAGTAAGGTTCATTTTTCGCTCCTAAACATCACAAAAAAACAATCTCTAAGACAGCTTTTTGAAACTTACAAACCAACGCTCGTTTTTCATGCTGCTGCATACAAACATGTGCCTTTACTGGAAGATAATCCATATGAAGCCATCGAACTGAATATTTTTGGAACGAAGTTATTAGCCGACTTATCTGTAGAATATGGTACAAAAAAGTTTGTCTTTATTTCTACAGACAAAGCAGTAAACCCAATAAGCGTCATGGGAATGTCTAAACGTATTGCAGAAAACTACCTGAATTATTTATCGATTAAATCAAAAACGCGATTTTCCATCACTCGATTTGGTAATATACTGGGTTCCAACGGGTCTGTTTTGACTCTTTTTAAAAAGCAAATAGAATCGAGTATGCCACTTACGGTTACAAATAAAAGTATGTCCCGTTATTTTATTAGTAAGAGCAAAGCCTGTACTTTAATATTACGGGTTGCTACTTTTCATAGCAAGGAAAACAATATTTTTACTTTTAATATGGGCGAATCTATTAAAATAATTGACTTAGCAGAAAGGCTGGTATTATTATATAGCAATATTGGTAAAAAAATTGATATTAAGATGACAGAATTACGTCCAGGGGAAAAACTTCATGAGCATATCGTTTCAAAACATGAAACATTAATACCAACCGATAACAAAAATATTCTATTAGTTAAATCGAAAAACAATTTTGAACCTAAGCAAATTGACTTTACCGAACTGGCAAATATTACGCCTAATATACCCCATTTAGAAATTAAATCTATTTTAAAAAAATATGTTTAAGTTAGTGCTTTCCGACGTTTCTTTTCTTTACTTAAAAGTGATAGCTCTCTACCCGTTTGCCCAGCAACAGAAGTATTCTCTTCTGCTCTTCTAATTAAATAAGGCATCACATCCTTTACAGGGCCAAAAGGTATATATTTAGCAACATTGTAACCTTTATCTGCCAGATTAAAACTAATATGATCGCTCATGCCATATAATTGTCCGAACCAAATACGACTATCGTTATTCTTTAAATTTTTATTGGCCATTAATTCCATCAACAAATAAGAGCTATTCTCATTATGGGTCCCAGCAAATAAAGACATCCTATCTAAGTTGTCGATCATATAAAGTAAAGCCTTGTCGAAATTTTCGTCGGTAGCGAATTTACTTATACAGATAGGAGAAATATAGCCTTTTTCTTTGGCCCTATCATTTTCTTTTTCCATATAAGCACCACGAACCAATTTATAACCAAGATAATAATTACCTTCATTAGCTTTTTGATGCTCGTTCTTTAAAAATGCCAATCGATCATGTCTATACATTTGCAATGTATTATATACTATGGGCTTTTCTGTATTATATTTTTGCATCATGGCCGTTACCAAATCATCTGCTGCATCTTGCATCCAACTTTCTTCAGCATCAATAAGAACTGCCACATCGTTTTCTTTAGCTTTTTTACAAACTATATCAAACCTATTTACAATATTAGCCCATTCTTCCTGTTCTTTTTGGTTTAGTGCCGTACCACTACCAACTTTTTCATATAAAGCTAACCTGCCAAATCCTGTTGGTTTAAAAACAGCAATTGGAATAGCCTCAATATCTTTAGCAAAATCAATAATATTAAGTATCGTATTTACAGCAGAATCAAACTCGCCTTCGCTTTCTTTTCCTTCAACAGAATAATCTAAAACCGAGCTCACACCATTTAAGAACATTTTATTTATTACCGGCAAGCAATCCTCTTCATTAACACCACCGCAAAAATGATCAAATACGGTAGAACGAATTAAGCCTTCAATGGGCAAATTAGCCTTAATAGCAAGGTTCGTAGCGGCTGTCCCTATCCTAACTAAGGGCTCAATAGATATCATTTTAAACAAAAAATAAGCGCGCTCTAATTCAGAATCACTCTTTAATGAGAATGCGATCTCTGTGTTATCAAATATTCGATTCATACTCTTGCAAAAATTTGTGCAAATATAATTATATCTATATGTCATTTTATGTAAAATCTCCTTAATTTCACACCATTTAAAAATAATAATTATTTTATGGATTCTATTATTACAAACGAATGCGCCATTCATTTTAATGATGCTTGCTATGTTTCTTTAAATAAACACATTAAGAGCAAAAACTTTTCTAAAATTTTTATTTTAGTTGATGAAAATACACATCAGCATTGCCTTCCTTATTTTTTAGAAAAACTGGAAACCGATGTAGTCGTTGAAATTATAGAAATTGAATCTGGAGAAATTAATAAAACAATAGATACTTGTGTTGGCATTTGGAATACACTTTCTGATTTAGATGCGGATAGAAAAAGTTTGCTTATAAATATTGGAGGTGGCGTTATTACAGATTTAGGAGGTTTTGTTGCCTGTACTTTTAAAAGAGGTATCGCTTATATTAATGTTCCTACTACCCTATTATCTATGGTCGATGCATCGGTTGGTGGAAAAACAGGAGTCGATCTAGGACATTTAAAAAATCAAATAGGGGTTATTAGCAATCCTAATCTGGTACTAATAGACTCTAAGTTCCTGAACACCCTACCACAAAACCAAATGCGCTCGGGCTTGGCCGAAATGCTAAAACATGGTTTAATTAGTGATGCCATTTACTGGAATAAATTTAAGGAGTTGTCAAAATTGACTTTAAACGACCTAGACGTTTTAATTTATGAATCTGTATTGATAAAAAAGAATGTCATTGAAAAGGATCCATATGAAGATAATTTACGTAAAACTTTAAATTTTGGTCATACACTTGGTCATGCCATAGAATCCTATTTTTTAAGCAATCCTAACAAAATAACATTGTTACATGGAGAAGCTATTATAGTAGGAATGATTTTGGCTTGCTATATCTCTACAGAATTGGTAGGGTTCCCTAAGCAAATGACTTTAGATATTAAGAGCTTATTCATTAATTATTATGGCAAGGTTAAAATCAATGAAGATGAATATCCTGCTATCATTGAATTGCTTAAATATGACAAAAAGAACAATCATGGCAATATTAATTTTGTCCTTTTAGAATCGATAGGTAATCCCAAAATAGATTGCTTGGTTGAAGACAGAATAATAGTAGATGCTTTTCATTTTTATGATAACTAATAAACTTACCTCGAAGTAAGGTTTAAGGTATAAAATCCAAAGATCCCGCTAGATACTAAAACATGTTCAGCACACGAAATGGGATGAGCCTGCTCCAGCTAAGATGTGTTCAACTATCAATTTTGAATATATGGTTTCGCTATTTTTCAAAATTAAGTTTTCCTGCCATGCAATGTGCGTGGACTAATATAATTTATAACTTTATAAATGTTTCACTTTTTTTCTAAAAAACTATTCTTAAAAGATTTACTGGAAGATTTTGTAGATATTCATAATCACATTCTTCCTGGTATTGATGATGGTGCAAAAAATATAGAAGACTCTTTGCGTTTAATAAAAAAAATGAAAGCATTGGGGATAAAACAGTTTATACCTACGCCTCATGTTATGCAGGATTTTTATCCCAATACAGATGAAACTATTGGAGATGCCTATCAAGTTTTATTGGGTGCTTTGGATTCAAAATTACTTGCCAGCATTACATTGAATCCAGCTGCAGAATATATGATGGACAGTCATTTTGAAAGCTTGTTGGAAAGTAGAAATTTATTTACTTTAAAAAAAAATTATGTGTTGGTTGAAATGTCATATTTTCAGGCTCCAATAAATTTAGAGGACATTATTTTTAAAATTAAAACGCAAGGATATATACCTGTTTTGGCACACCCAGAGCGCTATTCCTTTTACCATAACCACCTAGAATACTACGAAAGATTAAAACAGTTGGGCTGCATTTTTCAACTTAACTTACTTTCGTTAAGTGATCATTATGGGAAAAATGTTGAAAAAACGGCCAGTTATTTAATGAACGAAAAATTGATTGATTTTGTTGGCACAGACATTCATAACGAGAAACATATAAGTAAGTTATCAAACTTAGTGTTAAACAAAAGAAAGCACGAAGATCTAAAAGAAATAATTAATCATACTAATCGAACCTTTTCAGTGATTTAAGCTTTTCTTCTAAAAAAGCCTTTCTTTTGAGGTGCCCCATAATAACCATATTTAGCACCATATCCAAAGTTCGATTGGTTTACATCGTTCACAACTAACATCATCCCATTAAGTTTCTTTTCAACATGCAGCTCTTTAGTAAAATTCAATATGCGCTTTTCGGTATAATCTGCTCTAGTTAAATAGATAGTATGACCAGCATATTGGCTTATCAATAATGTATCTGTAACCAGCATGGAAGGTGCTGTATCAACAATAACATAATCGTACTGTTTAGAGACAGAATCGAATAGCTCTTTCATTCTATCGTTCATTAGGAGTTCGGCTGGATTTGGCGGCACTTTTCCAGAAAGTAAAATATCAACACTTATTCCATTAATATCGTATGTATTAATAGTTTCTCCTACTATGATAGATTTATCGACTAAGAAATCTGTAAGCCCAATCTTTGATTGCCCTTTTTCTTTTTTGTTTTTTAACGTAGAAAAAATTTGAGGATTTCTAATATCTGCACCAAGAAGTAAAACTCTTTTTCCTGTGTTTGATAGCGTAAGGGCCATGTTTAAACTAAAAAAAGATTTTCCTTCTCCATTAATAGTCGATGTTACAAAAATGACATTATTGTAATTTTTAACTTCCCGACCTCTTTTTACGTAATCAAAATTTGTTCTTATAATTCTAAATGACTCAGATAGTATAGACCTATCATTACGCTCTACTAAAGTTTTATCACTGCCCTTAACTCTTGGAACCTCCCCTAGAACTGTTATGTTTTTAATTTCTTTCTCTAAATCTTCTTTATTATGGATCTTTGTATCCAATAAATCTCTTACATATATAATTAAAAAGGGAATTATAAGACCAAAAAATAATGCTGCAATATATGTGATTTGTTTATTGGGAGATACAGGCCCTCCAGCACCATCATAGGCTTCGTCAATTATTTTTGCACTAGGAGATGTAGCTGTTAAAGATATAGTTGCTTCTTCTCTTTTTTCTAGTAAGTATAAATAAAGAGCTTCTTTTACACCTTGTTTTCTTTCAATAGATCGTAGTTTATTTTGCTGACCTGGTACAGAGAATATTTTAGAGTTTATTCTTTGTGATTGGCTTTCTAAACTCCCCATTTGAATTCTAAGTGATTTGCTAGAATTACTAATACTTTGCTGAAGGTTTTGTCGTATTCCTCCCAATGTTTGGTCTAATTCCACAACAACGGGGTTTTGTTCACCAGCACTTTTTAAAAGTGTTTTTCTTCTTTCAAGTAATTCATTATACCTAGATGAAAGTTGACTAATTGCTGCGTCTCCCATACCTAGGTTAGATGGTATCGGAGCATATTTAGAAGCTGTATCTTCCAAGGATTCTTTCATGTAATTTAATTGATTCAGCTGCATTCTAGTAGCATCAATTTGCTGCTCGTTTAATGCGCTTGAACTTAAGAACTGACCGGTCTCGGAAGCGACATCTGTTATCTTATTCCCTGTTTTAAATTTTACAATACTATCATCAACATTAACTAAATCTGAAGCTATTAATTCAACACGGTTATTGATGAAATCTGCCGTATTCTTTGATATTTCATTTTTCTTCTGAACCGTGGAAACATTATATTCATTGATCAAAGTATTTACAATATCCTTAGCTTTTTGTATAACGGGATCTTTTATACTAACTTCAATAACTTTAGATGACTTTTTCGAAGGGTGTATTGAGATTCTATTCTTAAGAGATTCAGATAAAGTTTCTAAGGGAGATATTTTTACTCTAATATTATTTCCTATATAACCTTCTAGTTTTTTATTCCTAGGAGTCACTATGATACCTCCAAAAGATGTAGGGATTGTTTCTCCAAAAGTATATTTTTTAGGAGCATCTTCTTCTTTAATTCTGAAGTTAAAATGGGTAGCGGAAAGAATTTCAGTATAAAAATTGAATCTCGTTTTATTAATAATTGAATCAGATTCAATAAAGTTTACAACTATTGGAGAATTTTTATAAAGTTCAAACTCATTAACTCTTCCTTTTATAAAATATTTAATATTTAAATGTAATCTTTTTACAATATTCCTTAAAAAACTTCTAGATTGAATGACCTGTATTTCATCTTCAACCATAGCATCTTCTTTTTCGGAAAAAAGTGACAAGTCATTTAGTGCACCTGCAGAAGCCGATTCCCTATCGTCTAAGAGCATTATTTTAGCAGTAGCCAAATACTCAGGAGTGGTATATCTTAAATTAAGGTAAGCGATACCAAAACATATAGCACAACTTAACACAAACCATTTCCATTGCTTAGAATATAAAGAAAGTGTTTTCTTTAGATTAAAATCTTCAGATGTATTATCAGATAAGTTTTTATTGTCAACTAAAGCCATACTTATTTCTAGTTTCGAGTAATTAATAAGAGTGTGGTAGTTATAAGAAACGATGCAACCGATATGATAGTACCAATTCTTGCATCACCAGAAGCACCGCTTATTGCCGATTTGTTCGGTTCAACATACACATAATCATTTTGTGTTAAATAATACACAGGAGAGTTAAAAACTTCTTTGTTTGTTAAATCTATCCTTGTATAGGTTTTTGTACCGTTAAAGTCTCTAACTACCAATACATTGTCCCTTCTTCCTTTTATTGTTAAATCTCCAGCCATACCAAGTGCTTCTAAAATAGATATTCTTTCTCCTGTTACAGGATAAACACCAGGGTTACGAACTTCTCCAGCAACTGTCACTCTAAAGTTAAGAACACGAAAAATAACGACAGGATCTTTTAGTAATTCACCTTCTGAAAATTTTTTCTTAAATAAATTTTTTGCTTCTTCAACAGTAAGTCCTACTAATTTAATTTTACCTAACACAGGATAATCTATGTTTCCTTCAACATCAATTAAGTAATCTATTAATTCTCCTCCCTGTGAACCAGTAGATTTCATTACATTATAAGGTTGTGTAACTGTTGGATCCAGTGTGGAAACATAAATACTTACTACATCTCCAATTTTTAGTTTAGCTTTAAAAGTATCCGTATCTACAATGGTTTCAAAACTTTTGGCATTCTGAAAATAAACAATATCTTGCTTTGTAGCACATGAAGTTAAAAACATACTAATTATTGTGCCCGTAATTAATAGTTTTCTCTTTATAAGTAATATGCTCATTTCTAAATTATTTGGGGGAAAATAGTAAATTTAAATTACAATTATAGGTTTACATAATTTTTATCAGCTCTATTTTCTGACATTTCTTTGGCTTTCTTATAAATCTGAACTCTTTTATCAAATCGCTCATAATCAGAATTGTTAGATTTGTATTCTGGAATCAGGCGTTTCATTTTCATAACAATATTATTATTTTGAAAACGATTGGTAATACATAATTCCTCTATTTGTGTTTTAACCTTGTCGTAATCTAATTCTCTGGTTTTACTAATCATTATCTTTTTGTGGTATGTAGATAATGTGTTTTCGCCATTGGCTAATAATTCTTCATATAATTTTTCACCTGGTCGTAAACCTGTGATTTTTATATCAATATCTTCAGGGAATCTAAGACCGGAAAGTTTTATCATATTTTTAGCCAAATCATATATCTTAACAGATTTACCCATGTCAAATATAAAAATCTCTCCTCCTTTACCCATCGTTCCTGCCTCTAATACTAATTGAGATGCTTCGGGAATGGTCATAAAATATCTGGTAATATCCTTATGTGTTAAAGTAAGCGGTGTGCCATTCTCAATTTGCTTTTTAAACAGCGGAATAACAGATCCGTTTGAACCTAATACATTACCAAATCGCGTCGTTATAAATTTTGTCTTACTCTCTTTTTGAAGGCAACTAATATACATTTCTGCCATTCGTTTTGTCGCCCCCATAACACTTGTTGGGTTAACGGCTTTATCAGTAGACACGAAAACAAATTTTTTCACATTATATCGGGACGCCGTATCTGCCAACAGTTTAGTACCATTAACATTAATCTTAATAGCTTCGTATGGCGATTCTTCCATTAAGGGCACATGTTTATATGCTGCCGCATGAAATACCATGGTAGGCTTGTATTTTTGAAAAATGGTATCTATTCTTAAACCATCTCGAATATCGGCTACAATAGCAATAAAATTATGTTTGCCATTTTGCTTTAAATCCTGTTGTACATCATAAAGTGCAGATTCGGCCTGATCGACCAACACTAAGTTTTTAACATCAAAATTAGAAAGCTGTTTAACCAACTCGCTTCCTATAGATCCAGCTGCACCAGTAATAATAATGGTCTCTCCTGTAAATTCGTTTATTAAATTTGGATTATTAATTTCAATAGGAGGTCTTCCTAACAAGTCCTCAATTTGCACTTGTTTGATTTGTTTAACGTTTAATTCTCCGTTAATCCAATTTTCAATAGGTGGAATTTTGGTTATTTTTATATTGAGATTGACCAAATCAATTAAATTTTCCTTTTCTATATTTTTAGAAGCAATAATTAGTTCATCTATTTGATTGGATTTAATATAATCATTATTAATTTTTTCTTTTGAAAATATAGAAATGCCATTTATTGATTTACCTTTCTTTTTTGAATTATCATCAATAAACCCGACTACTTGAAATTTTGTAGCAACGTTACTGATTAAAGCATTGTAGGTAACAATTCCCGAGTCTCCAGTTCCATAAATCAAAACTCTTTTTGAAGACATTAGTTTACACTTCAAATACTTATAGGCCATTTTAAAAAGTAACCTACTCGCACTTAGCACAACAAAGCTTAGCAAGGCATGCATGACTACAATAGAGAGTGGTATTGTAAATTCAGGAAATACTTCAAACATTCTGTTAACTAATACTGTAGCTATACATATAAACGACATGATACTAACAGATTTAAACAAGTTTACGACATCGTTAAATCCGGTATGTCTAATCACACTTTTAAAAGATCCAATTAATAAAAAACTAAAAGTAGCTACTACCGTTAAAAAAGGCAATTGAATTAAAAACTGTTTTAAATCGAAATTTAAGGTAAAATTAAACCTAATTAAATACGCCATGAAAAATGTTGACAGAACAATTGCCAAATCTATAGCCAAAACCAACCATTTTGATGCGTATTTTTGAGAGAAATAGGTAAAGTAATTATTTATCATAAGTGGGGGTTTTTAAAATATTATTAAGGATTCTATTTAAATCATCCTGACTTAAATTAGATCCGCTCGGTAAACAAAGTCCCTTGTCAAAAAGATCTTCTGAAACACCATTTGTAAAATGAAGGCAATCTTTAAAGATTGGCTGCATATGCATGGGCTTCCATAATGGTCTTGACTCTATGTCATCATTCAACAATGTGAGCCTTATCTGTTCACGGGTCTCAAAAGAATCTGTTTTAATACAAGTAATCCATCTATTTGAAAAGAATCCTTGAGGTTCCTCTAAAAATTCGATAGCATTAATTTGAGATAAATTCTTTTTATAAAACTCAAAATTTTGCCTTCTGGCCTTAACCCTTTCATCGATCACTTCCATTTGCCCTCTTCCTATACCTGCTAGGACATTGCTCATTCTATAATTATAACCTATAGATGAATGTTCATAATGAGGAGCATTATCCCTTGCTTGTGTTGATAGAAAAACGGCTTTTTCTTTTAAGTCTTGATTCTTTACAATCAAAGCGCCTCCGCCTGAAGTGGTAATTATTTTATTACCATTAAAAGATAATATCCCGATATCTGAAAGCGTTGCACATTTTTTATCAAAATATGTGCTCCCTAAAGCCTCTGCACTATCTTCTATTACAGGGATTTCATATTTTTTGGCAATGGCATTAATTTCATTTGCTTTATATGGCATACCATATAAGTGAACCGCTATGATGGCTTTTGGCTTTCTGTTTTTTTCAATTCTATCTTTAATAGCTATTTCCAACAACTCTGGAGACATATTCCAAGTATCGGGCTCACTATCTATAAAAACAGGTGTGGCTCCTTGATACAGTATAGGATTTGCTGAAGCTGAAAAAGTAAAACTTTGACATAAAACTTCATCGCCTTTGGATACATTAAGTAATTGAAGTGCTAGGTGAATAGCAGCGGTGCCTGAACTTAAGGCAGCAACATGCTTATCTTCACCTAAATAATTTCTTAAATCATTTTCAAAACCATCAACATGAGGACCTAATGGAGCAATCCAATTAGTATCGAAAGCTTCCTTTACAAATTTTTGCTCCGACCCTCCCATGTGAGGAGATGATAAATATATTTTGGTTTTGGTCAACATTTATAAATTTTGTGATTTCAGTTTACTGCATAACATAACCATATAATTTTTATAATTATATAATTTAAATACGCATGTTTATCTGAATGATTTCCCTCTTTATTCATAAAACAAAAATTAATTAATATTTATAGCTTAAATTGATTTTTAGTATTAAGTGATTTTTAAAATATTTATTTAATATTAATCTATACTCTTTATTTACAGACTTAATGATTGAGAGGTTTTGAAAATATTTTTACTTATCATTTTAATACAATTAAATTAATAGGCTATTAATCAATTCAATTTGTGTTTTACGGTGTAAATTTAGTAATTGTTTTAAAGCAACAAGATTAGATTTAACTTAATTCGCTAAAAGAGTGATTAAAATCGGTTAAATACATTTGTCTTTTTAGTTAAAAGTAAAAGTATGCATATCGTCGATTAAGTAATTTCAATTTTGGACTGAATAATTTATTTAGGGCTTTAATAAATGTAAAAATTTACATACAAATAATGAGAGCTAGACCAGTTTTGTTATTGTTATAGATACACTCATTATTTTTATAAAAAGCATTGTTTGGTCGGTTATATTGACACATAAATGAATTTCATCGGAAAAAATGGAACCTTGATGTAATTAGTTAACCTGTTACGTTTATTTTTTTCATATTTGTGCCGAAATAAAAATAAATCCCGAATCTAAAAATGACAGAACAACAACTAAAAATTCTACTAGGAAAAAAGATACTTGTTACAGGCGGTGCTGGCTTTATTGGCTCTAACCTTTGTGAGGTTTTATTAAACCATAACATAAAGATCGTTTGCTTAGATAATTTCTCAACAGGAAAGCAAACCAACATAGCGCCTTTTTTAAATAATGACAATTTTAAGTTAATTGAAGGTGATATTAGAAATCTTGATGATTGTCATAAAGCATGCGTTGATATTGACTATGTATTGCACCAAGCCGCTTTAGGTTCTGTACCTAGATCTATTAACGACCCTATCACTACAAATGATGTGAATGTATCTGGCTTTTTAAATATGCTGGTTGCGGCAAGGGATGCAGGTGTGAAAAGATTTATTTATGCTGCAAGTTCTTCCACTTATGGAGACCATAAAGCTTTACCAAAAGTAGAGGATACCATTGGAAAACCATTGTCTCCTTATGCTATTACTAAATATGTGAATGAATTATATGCCGATATTTTTTATAGCACATATAAATTGGACACTATTGGACTCCGTTATTTTAATGTTTTCGGAAAAAGACAAGATCCTAACGGTGCTTATGCAGCAGTCATACCAAAATTTGTTCAACAATTTGTTAGTCATGAGTCTCCTGTTATTAATGGTGATGGAAGCTATTCTAGAGATTTTACATACATTGACAATGTAGTACAAATGAATATTAATGCATTAACTGTTGATAATAAAGAAGCATTAAATACGGTTTACAATGTCGCTTATGGAGAACGAACTACTCTAATTGAATTAGCGACTCTATTAAAAGAATATTTATCTGAATTTGATAGCGTTATAGGTAATATTGAAATAAAACACAGAGATAATAGAATTGGAGATATCCCTCACTCTTTAGCTTCTATTGATAAAGCAAAACAATTATTGAATTATAACCCTAAGTATAATATTAGTAGTGGCTTGAAAGAAGCTGTTAACTGGTATTGGAAAAATTTAAAATAAGTTAGTTATATTATCAAATAAAAATAATGAAGGATATAAAAATTGCTATTATAGGTTTAGGCTACGTAGGTCTTCCTTTGGCTAGGCTTTTCGCAACAAAATATGATGTTATAGGCTTTGATATTAATCAAGAAAGAATAGATGAATTAAAACAAGGAAACGACGCAACTTTAGAAGTTGAATCCAGTGTTTTAACATCTGTTCTAAAACATAATTCAAATGACGGTATAGGTTTATTTTGTTCTTCAAATCTTGAAGATATTAAAGATTGTAACTATTATATAGTTACTGTCCCTACTCCTATCGATAAAAACAATCGTCCAGATTTAACACCTTTATATAAATCTAGTGAAACGGTTGCTAAAGTTCTTAAAAAGAATGATATTGTTATTTACGAATCTACTGTATATCCAGGCGTTACCGAAGATGAATGTATCCCGGTATTAGAAAAAATAAGTGGACTAAAGTTCAATGAAGATTTTTATGCAGGCTATTCCCCTGAAAGAATCAATCCGGGAGACAAACTCCATACTGTAGATAAAATACTTAAAGTGACAGCTGGTTCAACCCCAGAGATTGGTAAAAAAGTAGATGCTTTATACGCTAGTGTTATAACAGCTGGTACCCATTTAGCACCTACCATTAAAGTTGCTGAAGCTGCTAAAGTCATTGAAAACTCCCAGCGCGATATAAATATTGCTTTTGTTAATGAATTGGCCAAAATTTTCAATTTAATGAATATTGATACACATTCTGTATTGGAAGCTGCTGGAACTAAATGGAATTTTCTACCATTTAAACCAGGATTAGTTGGCGGACATTGTATTGGTGTAGACCCCTATTATTTAGCACAAAAAGCCCAGGAAGTGGGATACCATCCAGAAATTATATTGGCAGGTCGTCGTGTTAATGATAGTATGGGACAATATGTGGCTTCTGAAGTTATCAAATTAATGGTAAAAAACGATATACGTATAAAAGGGGCTAACATATTGGCTTTAGGTATTACATTTAAAGAAAATTGTCCAGACGTTAGGAATACTAAAGCCGTTGATGTCATTAATCAGTTGAAAAGCTATGGCACACAAGTAACGGTATACGATCCATGGGCAAACCCAGAAGAAGTAAAGCATGAATACAATTTACAAACCGTAAAACAATTACCTGAAGGCACATTTGATGCTGTTGTTTTAACAGTGGCTCATACAGAATTTCTTCAAGAAGACTTGGAATCATTATTAAAAACAAATGGGGTTTTATATGATGTTAAAGGTATTCTAAAAGGAAATATAAGTGGCAGATTGTGATTTTTAAAAATTCGTACACTAATCATTTCAAACTAAAACCACCTTCATTTTGAGCCAAATAAAAAAAGGAGCTTTTTTAAATTATGTTACAATTTTTCTAACTAATGTAGTTGGTTTAGTTCTAACACCTTTTATTTTAAATTACCTTGGAAAAGCAGAGTATGGCGTTTATACTACTATAGGGGCGCTAGTTGGTACTATGTCTATATTAGATTTAGGGCTCACTAATACAATCGTTCGTTTTGTAGCCAAATATCGTGCTGAAGAAGACAGAAAAGGAGAAGAGAATTTTTTGGCCACGACAATGCTTATCTATTTTGCTATTTCGGCTGTTATAATTCTTATCGGCTTTGGTTTTTATGGGTATATTGAATCTTATTTCACAAAAATGAATGCCGATGAAATTCGTATAGCAAAGACCATTTTCGCGCTATTGATTTTTAATTTGGCTATTGGGTTTCCTGGTGGTAGTTTTAAAGGTATTTGCTATGGCTATGAATCTTTTGTATTTCCAAAAGCACTAAATATTTTCCGTTACATTATAAGATCACTTGTTGTGGTGGCTGTTTTGTTATTTGGTGGTAGGGCCATTGCCTTAGTTATTCTCGATACGATATTCAATATTATTATAATTTTTATCAATTGGTATTTTGTATACTTTAAATTAAAAGTAAGGTTCAAATTGCATAACTTGACTAAAAAATTCATCAAAGAGATTTTTAGTTATTCAACTTGGATTTTTGTGTTTTCATTGGTCGGTATTTTCCAATGGAAAGCCGGACATTGGATTCTAGGCAGGATAGCTTTACCCAGTGTTTTAACCATATATGGTATTGGTATTGTATTAGGCACATACTATGGTGCTTTTTCTACAGCCATTTCAAGTGTGTTTTTACCACGAGCTACTAAAATGGCCGTAGGAAATGCTACTGGCGAAGAGTTAACTTCCATGATGATTAAAATTGGGCGAATTTCTTTTATAATACTTATGTATATTTTTGGAGCCTTTTTGCTGTATGGAAATCAATTTGTATTCTTATGGGTTGGTAAAGAGCTAGGCGAAAACGGTAGCCATGAGTCTTGGTTTATAGCTATGCTTATAATGTGTGCTTATACGTTACCATTAGTTCAAGGCTTTGGAAACTCAATATTAGAAGCCAAAAGCAAATTATCTTTTAAAGCCATTTTATATCTTACATTTGTAATTACAGGAGCTGCTTTTGGTGCCTATTTGGCCAAATCTCAAGGTGCCATTGGTATGATTTACGGAACTGTAGCTGGGTGGTTTATTGTGCAAAATGTCATGAATTTCTATTATCATAAAGTTATTGGTTTAAATATTATAAGATTTTTTAAAGAGCTATTCCATAAAACACTTTTTGCTATATTATTAATCATTCTAATTGGCTACTTTATTAACTACATACCCGGAAGCGGTTGGATTAATTTTATTATAAAGTCTATTTCCTACTCTATTGTTTACATGTTTTTTATGTATACTATTGGAATTATCGGGTTTGAAAAACAATTATTTAAGAGTACACTTTCACCAGTATTAAAAAAGTTAAAACTATAATGCTTAAATTAAACAACTTAACCTTCGAAAATGACGGAAAAAAAATATCATATTCCTATGATATTGAAGGCCATGCTAAAAGTTATTTTGCTCTTAACAAACCTTTTTACGTTTTATATGACCAGGATATAAGTAAAACTCCATTAAGCTTAGCTATTATTCCGTTGCTTTCCAATATAATGCCAATTTCATGGTTTGTGGGTTTCGATGTTTATATTGATGAAATAGATGAAACCTTTTATAACTCATTACTAGAATTGAAAAAGCAGTTTGTGAAATTTCATCCAAACAAAAACATTCAGGGCACTCTGCATTACAACAAGATTGTAAAAAATAAAATTGAAGGCACAAATACATCCTTACTTTTTAGTGGCGGTCTGGATTCTTTTGATTCTTTGACACGTCATTATGACAAAAAACCCTATTTAATATCAATTCATGGAGCCGATGTTGAAATAAAAGACACAGTTAGGTGGAACGAATTTAAAAAGTTTAATTCTGAAGAAGATATACTGGATCTCTCCAGATTGTTTTATATAGAGTCTAACCTAAGAGAGTTCTATACTTACAAAGTAGATTTGTTAGTCGATCACCTAGGTTGGTGGGGAGCCGTTCAACATGGTATGGCATTAATAGGTGTATTATCCCCTTTAAGCTATAAATATGGTATTACAGATATAAATATAGCAGCGTCTGCTACAAACGAAATCACGTATAGTTGGGGATCTTCCCCCTATATTGATGAAAACATGAAGTGGGCAAATACAACTGTAACGCATGATGGTTATCAATTCAAAAGGACAGACAAAACGGATAATGTCGTCAAATTCGTAAACAACACGGAGTTTAATATTAAACTTAGGGTATGTTATGCCGATGAGCGGAAAGGTTATAACTGTAACGTTTGTCATAAATGCCAACGTACTGCTTTAAGTTTAATCTTAGCTGGGGCAAACCCCAACGATTATGGATTTAATTTACCTAAAAATTTTTATGAATTAATTTTTATGAACTTTGGAGAAGACTGTATTATGACCAAAGGCATAAAGTATCAATGGACCTGTATTCAAGACAAGGCATTAGAAGTAGATACCTTTTTCGTATTAAACAATGAAGAAAAAGAAAGGGAAGCTATACAACGTTTTGCTAACTTAGATTTAGACAGCATTGTAAATAAAAATGAAGAAAAAGTAAAACAAAAGAAAAAAAGGAACTTTTTGCTACGTCAAAAATTCCCAATGATATATAATATATATAAAAAACTTAAAAAATAAGTAAAAAAATGCACTACGGATTATTAACTTATCAAGAAGGTAAAGAAAAGTACAATGTTGGAGATTATGTACAGAGTTTAGCCGCTAGACAATTTCTTCCTCAAACCGATCAATTCATGAATAGGGAAAAGTTGGGAGCATATGATGGAGAAACCATTAAATTAATAATGAATGGTTGGTTTACACACAACATTCATCATTGGGTTCCTGCAAAAGAAATAGCCCCTTTATTTGTATCATTCCACATGAATTCTACAGCAGCTCCTTTCATGTTAACTGAAAAGGGTATTGATTACCTTAAATCACATGAACCTATTGGTTGTAGAGATAAATTTACCGTGAAACTATTAAAAGAAAAAGGGATAGATGCTTATTTTACAGGTTGTTTAACTTTGACTTTGGATAACTACAAGGTAGACGATTCTCTAAGAGGTGATGATATTTATATTGTAGATCCTTTTTACAATTATCCAACGCAGGAAAAACTTTTCTTAACCCCTAAACATTTTGTTAGAGGTATTTTAAAGGGTGATGCACTCAATCTTGGTAAGATAAAAAAACAGCTAAAAAAAGTTGTTGATAAAGATTTACTAGAATCGGCTAACTATGTGACTCAAATTTTACCTGTTGGTAAGCAGACTGATGAAGAAAAATTTGCTTATGCCGAAGAATGCCTTAAAAAATATGCTAAAGCCAAACTAGTAATTACATCGAGAATACATTGTGCCCTACCCTGCTTAGCTATGGGAACACCAGTAATATTTTTAAACTCTTTTAACACCTTTGTAGATACTTGTAGGTTTGACGGTATCATTGAATTGTTTAATCGCATAGATATTGCAGATGATGGTAGTTTTACTAATAACTTTGGCCTAGATGGTAAAATTACAAAGGACACTATGGTAACTAACTTAGGCCTGCATCATGCATTAGCAGAACCTTTAAAGGAAAAGTGTAAAAGCTTTATTTCTAAAAACCCATAGTGAAATAGTAATGACTTTACTTTATATAACAAACCAAATATGCGGAGCTGCGGGACTAGAAAGAGTATTGTCTCTAAAGGCAAGCTACCTTGCAGATAAATTAAATTATAAAGTACATATTCTTACACTAAACCAAAATCAACAACCTTTATTTTATACGTTTAGTGATAAGTTAGTCTATCATGATATTACCGTAAAAGGGAATTTTATAAAATATATAAATAATTACATCTCTAAAATTAAAGCTAAAGTAAAGGAAATTAACCCTGATATCATTTCTGTTTGTGACGATGGTCTAAAAGCCTTTTTTTTACCACATATATTATGTAAAAAATGCCCTATGATTTATGAAAGACATGTATCTAAGAACATTCAAACCCAAACTGATCAGGTATCTTTCCTTCATAAAATAAAAACCAATATTGTTTATTCAATAATGGGCATTGCAGCAAAAAAGTATGATAAGTTTATTGTTCTAACTAAAGATAATCTTAAAGAGTGGAACTTACCAAACATAGAAGTTATAAGCAACCCATTATCCTTTTATCCAAAGGTTACATCAAAACTAACCAATAAAAAAGTACTAGCGGTCGGTAGACAATGTTTCCAAAAGGGATACGATCGATTGCTTAAAAGTTGGGAGATCATTTCTAAAAAACATCCAGATTGGAGTTTAGAAATATATGGGAAATTTGAAGAAGGTGAGCCTTATAAAGAATTAGCGACTCGTTTAGGGATTAGTGATAGTGTAACATTTTATAAACCAGTGAAAAACATAGGCGATGTATATAAAGAATCTTCTATTTATGTAATGTCATCAAGGTTTGAAGGTTTTGGAATGGTCTTAATTGAAGCCATGTCCTACGGTGTTCCATGTGTCTCTTATAATTGCCCTTGTGGCCCTCAAGAGATTATTTCGAATGAAAAAGATGGATTTTTAGTAGAAAATGGAAATATTAAACTTTTTGCAGAACAAGTTGAAAAGCTTATAGAAAATCAAGATTTAAGGTTAAAAATGGGTGTTAATGCCAGAGAAAAAGCAACTCAATATTTTCCAGATGTCATTGTTCCCAAGTGGGATGTATTATTTAAAAGCTTAATTAAGTAATGAATTTATGAAAAATATTTTATTAATAATGCCTTATGGAAGTGTTGGAGGAATGGAACGTCTAGCACTTACATTTTATAATCATTATAAAAAAGAGGGTTATCAAGTAAAAGCATTAAAATTCATTAAACTAAACTCTGATATTATAAATTTTGGAGAGGACGAATTATTTTTTAAACCTTATGATTTTAATGAAATGAGTCCTTTTGAGCGCATGGCCTTTTATTTAAAAGCACCTCTTATGCTCAGAAAAATTATTAAGGAAAATAAAACAACCCATTCTATAGCTTTTGGGGATATGGCTAATTTGTTTAGCTCTTTAACTTTTACAAATGAGTTTAAAATTGGAAGTATTCATGCTTTAAAAAGTGTCGAATTTGTTAACAAAACCTTTTTTAATAGTGTTTTCAAGCTTAGCTATAAAACCTCGTATAAATACATTAACAAAGTAGTATGCATAAGCCAAGCCATAAAAAATGACCTTATAAATAATTACAATTATAAGTTTCCTAACTTAGAAATAGTTTATAACCCTCATAATGTAAAAGATGTTATTCGTTTAAGTAGCGAACCTATAACTGAAGAAAAGGAAAAAGAGATCTTTTCAAAAAAAACAATCGTATTTTTAGGAAGATTATCCATTCAAAAATCACCATGGCATTTAATAAATGCTTTCAGTATGGTTAAGAAAATCATAGAGGACGTTAATTTGGTTATCATTGGTGATGGAGACATTAAAGTAATTAGATACATAGAGGGGCTTATAAAAGAAGCTGGTTTACAAAATAATGTATTTTTATTAGGAAGAAAAAGCAATCCATATAAATACCTAGCGGCCGCTAATGTTTTAGCACTCTCTTCTCATTATGAAGGCACCCCAAATGTTATAGTGGAATCTATAGCAACAGAAACTCCAATAGTTAGTTCATATTGTACCAAAGGCATCATAGAATTAATGAGCTTGAAAAATTATGAAGAACAGCCAGAAAACATTATTTTAGAATCTGGAATCGTTACTCCAAACTTATTTAAGGGAGCTTTAGGAATTCCAGAAGAGAAAATAATAATTAAAGAAGAAGAAAAATTTTCTAACGCATTAGTTCAAGTATTGGAAAACACTCAATTTGAAACAAATCTGAAAGAAGCAAAGGACAAGTTGCTCTCTAAATTTGATTTAGACTTTGTAGCAAATAAATACTTAGAAGAAAACCAGTAATATATTAATCATTTAGATATAAAAAAGTGATAGATTTTTTTCCTTTAAAATATTACTATGCGGTCTATATATATACAGCTTTGGCCATTGTATTGTTTACAATGGTTCATACCTGGATATTATCCATGGATGATAAAAAGAATATTTCTTTTATTAAAGTTATGGGGTTTACACTATTAGTCTTTCTCATTTTTTATATTGGTTTAAGACCCGTAAGTGGTAGGTACTTTACAGACATGCGTACATATGCAAATAATTTTAATGCTTACGCATTTGGTGGAGAACTTAGAACAGATAAAGATTTAGTTTTTCAAATTTTTATGAAATTCTGTGCCACTTTTTTATCTCTCCATACTTTCTTTTTATTATGTGCTGTATTGTACATCTACCCTATGTATAGAGTCTCTAAAACTTTGTTCAAAGAATATTGGTATTACTCTTTTTTACTATTTATAGTATCTTTTTCTTTTTGGTCTTATGGAGTTAATGGTATAAGAAATGGTATTGCCACTTCTTTATTCCTCTGGGGTTTGTCCTACCATAATAATAAGGCTAAAATGATCGCTTTATGCTTTATAGCTACTCTATTTCATAAAACACTGTTATTGCCAATATTTGCTTTTGCAGTAACGTTTTTTTATAATAAACCCAAGTTTTATTTATTCTGCTGGTTATCTGCTATTCCCTTATCAATTGCCCTTGGTGGCTTCTGGGAATCGCTGTTTGCCTCCTTAGGCTTTGCAGACGAACGTTTAAGTGGTTATTTAGCTGCCGAAGGAGCACAACAAGCAAGGGGTGGTTTTCGTTACGATTTTTTATTCTATAGTGCTTTTGCTGTATTTGCAGGATGGTATTTTATATTTAAAAAACAGTTTAATGATAAACTCTACTTACAATTATTTAATACGTATCTAATAGCCAACGGATTTTGGATATTAGTCATCAGGGCTAATTTCTCAAATAGGTTTGCATACCTATCTTGGTTTTTAATGTCTATCATTATTGTATATCCCTTTTTAAAGGAACGTTTTTACAGAAATCAACATCTGGTTTTAGGCCGGGTTGTTTTATTTTATTTTTCTTTTACATTTTTCATGTATACAATTTATTACTCAGATTTATTTTAATTATGATAAAGGCAAGTATTATAATACCCATGTACAATGTAGCACAGTATTTGGACAAGTGTGTAAAATCTATTATTGCTCAAAATTTAAAACCTGGAACATTTGAAGTAATCATGATAAATGATGATTCTCCAGATAATAGTTTAGAGATTGCCACTAACCTATCCAAACAATATAATTTTATTAGTATTATATCACAAAAGAACAAAGGTTTAGGTGGTGCCAGAAATACTGGTATACAAAACGCCAAAGGGGATTATATAATATTTTTAGATGCAGATGATTGGCTCATATCAAATAGCGTAGAAAATATTATTAAAATTTCTGATAAACATAAATTAGATATACTTGAATTTGGAGCCCATCTTGTTGCCGAAAGTGGAGAAACTGTTAATACCATATCTCGAAGTAGTAATGAAATCATATATAATGGTATTGAATATTATAACACCATTAAATACGCTGGATCTGCTTGCAACAAGTTATATTCAAGAGCATTTCTTCAAACTAATAACTTATTATTTTTAGAGAAAATTTTTGGTGAAGATTTTGAGTTTAATACGCGCGCTTTATTTTTTGCAAAAAGAATATTAGCAGTAGAAAATGTATGTGCTGCTTTTTTACAGTCTTCAAACTCAATTACCAGAAATAACGACAGAGCAAAAAAAGACAAGTATTTAATCGATTTTACTCATATTTTATCAAGCATAAGAGATTTCAGGGATCGTTATTCGCATACTAATCAAAGTGAATCTGTTAGCTCGTTTTTTAATGAACGATTAACTATGGTAAACATAAATGCGTTTTATTTAATGTTTAAGAATAATTATTCCTTCAATGAAATTAACAAGTATAAAAAAACATTAAAAGAGAAAAAACTTTTTTACATTAAATACCCAGTTGCCATTAAGAAGAAAGAACTTTTTAGAAAAGTAATGTTAAAAAATTTTTTCTTGTTCAGGCCGGCGCAACTATTAAAAAGAGCATTAAATACTAATTGAAATGACAGATAAAAAAATAATTTTTTTTGACGGGGTTTGTAATCTATGTAATGGTTTTATTGATTATGTAATTAATAGAAATAAGAACAACTCGATTTATTATGCAGCACTTCAATCAGATATAGCCATAGAAAAACTCAAGGAATACGACAACATAGTGTTAGAATCTAATTACAATACTATTTACTACTATACAGGTAATAAAGTATACAGTAAGTCATCAGCAGTCTTACGTATCTTTTTAGAATTATCGGTTTTTCATAAGGTAGCAGCAAAAATACTCCTTTTAATTCCTAAATTTATTCGAGATGCTTGTTATAATTTGGTAGCAAAAAACAGATATAGGTTTTTAGGAAAAAAGGAAACATGTAGACTGCCCACAGAAAATGAAAGAAAACAATTTTTATAGATAATTATGAAATATAAACGCACAATTATTAAATACTTGGTTCCATTTATAATGCTTTTCTTTTTTGTAAGAAACATTATCCTAGTTGAAACGCACCATTTAGATAGTTGGATGGGTGGAGGTATGCGTATGTTTGGAAAAATAGATAAAATGCTATATCGTGTATCTGGTTTTACAGTAGAGCATAATAATAAAATCTATTTTGTAAACCTTAGAAATATAGAAGCATTAGAAGATATTTATGTAGAAAGTAAAATACTTCCCAGTGAGCATAGATTAGAAAGTATTTTAAAAGATATTAAAAGCTATACCTGGTGCTATAATGAAGAAATGGATGCTATTACAATCAAATCTGATAAAGCCTGTTCAGAGGAAGTAAAATCGGAAAACATAAAAAACATGCAAGTTTATAGAGTTCATTACAATAATGAGAAAAATAGAATAAAACTAGAACTAATAAACGATGTTGAAAACTTATAATATAAAATCGACTTTAGAAAAATTAAAAGAAGGGTTCTCAATTAACGAAAAAGACCTGTTATTATTAGTGCTAAAAATGGTATTAATAATATTACTGATCTTAATGAAAGATAATACAGTATTGGCTATTCTAGTTCCAGTAATTGTAGTGCCTGGATTATTATTTAATAGAATAGCCTCTAACAAGTATTTTTGGTTATTATTGTCATTATTTAGCGTGATCCCATACTTGATATTAGATTTAGTAGGCTATGTCCCTAACCATAAACATATTTTTGCATATGTGATTTTAGCAATTACATTAATGTTGTTTTTTTCAGAAAAAAACAGCATCCTCAACAATTTAAGAGTTCAAGCGAAATATATTATTGGTCTTTGTTTTTTATTTGCTGTTGCTGGTAAGTTTCTCGCTCCTGAATTTGTAGATGGTTCTTTTTTTAAATTCACAAACACTATAGACCCAAGGTTTTATGGATTTACTTCTTTTGTTGCAGATGTAGATCCATTACTTTTAAAAGAAAATGAGATAAACATGCAAAACCTTTTAAGCACTAATAACACTGAGCTTTTCTTTGATGTAAATGGCGCTGAAGGTTTATCGACAATTGGTTTAATAATATCATATTGGACCATTTTTATTGAAGGTATGATAGCCATCACATTTTGCCTTCCTGCTACTACCCTATTATCAAAATACAGAAATGTGTTTTTAATTGCCTTCATATTAACAACTTATCCTATCGCAACTGTATATGGTTTTGCTATTATCTTAGCAACACTTGGTTTTATTCAAGCAACCAAACCAAATAAACTAACCAAATACGCCATGTTTTATTTATTAGTATTTATATTATTACCTTTAATCAAAATCCCTTTTATACGTGTAATTAGTGCTATTTTTTAAAAGAAGAACTCAGTTGTAGTCTATATTACAGTTTATTAAGTATAGAACAGAACTATATTTTTTTTAGCTTAAATAATAAGATTACAATTAAAAAAGAATGAATATATGATAATTGAATTTATTGCAGTTCCAGGATCAGGCAAATCACATTTTGCCGAAAAGCTTTTTGATCATTTAAAAAACGAAATGAGCAACATAGGTATTAGCATATTTAATCGTGATGATATTAATGAAAGGAAAAGAATGAACCTATTAGCAGTAAGTGATAATAGGCTTCTAATTAGGTTGTGCATACTATCAAATATGGTAAAAGTAATTGATTTCCATACATTAGGCTACATAATTAATATACTTTTAGCCCCGAGTCATTCTTTTAAGGTAAAACGAAAAAGAGTTATGTATTTACTGGATATTCTTTTAAATTATAGAATAATAGATGACATTAAAAAAGAGTGTGATAATAAGTGTGTTTTTATCTTAGATGAAGGGCTCCTTCATATTTCATCTATGTGTATGAAGAAATGCAGTTCATCAAAACTTAAAAGATTTTTTAAAATTCTAAAAAGAAAACGATGGGGAAAGATTAAACAACTATTTGTTTTTATCGATTGTAATACAGATATATTATTCGATCGACTTACCGAAAGAACTGAAGGATGGCCAGGTAATTGGAAAAGACTTGAATCAGATAGTAAACATGATGAGTTAGAGAAATCGCACTTAAAATATATTGTTAAAAAAAAATTTGTTGTTAAAAGAAAAAAGAAGAAAAGGAAAAAACAACATTATATAATTGACAATAGTGTTTACTTTCAAAATTATGAATTGTTCTACAGTAAAATCATAAAAAGAATAAGAAGTTTAGGAGGAAATCAATTAGGGATTAATAAAGAGGACACAAAAGCCCTTATCGATAATTTGAGGAGTTCTATTAAATCATAATACACAACTATCGTTAGGTAAATTCTCTGTTTTCTCGGCACTTTCAGAAAATAGTCTATAAAATTTAATCAATTAAGAAGAACACTAAAAATCCAGATTGGATTTTTAGTGTTCTTTTGTTTTTCCATGTTTTTTGTGGGGTTTTGTGACAAAAGGACACACCTATCCCATAGAGGACGATATTTTCTTGTCTTATGCCGCCTGTTTTTGTTCGGCCTTTTGCATGCGCTTACCAATTTCCAGGGCATTGGCGGTGTGGATCCCAAAGAATATCCACAGTATCTCGTTGGCCTTGGTCCTTGCCTTTACCTTTTTGAGGAGGTAATGCTCCTTTTCCTTGCCAAAACTCCCCTCCAATCTGGTGGCACGTTCTTTTGTTATCACGGCCTTAAGGGCCCTTTCCTCTTTGTAGCCTTTAGGTTTTGGGCCTTTGCGCTTAAAGTCTGTTTTAATATTGTGCCTGGTCACATAGCTGCGGTTTTTGTTGGTCGCATAAATGGCATCAGCCCCCAGTACCTGTAGCTTTCTGTGGGTAAGGCTTTGGGCCCTGTAAATGGTGGATCGCAATCGCGTACCTTCATTAAAGGCATCAAAGCTGATGTGCCCTATAAAGTTGATGCCGTCTATTTGGAGCTTGTTTACCTTGGCCCCGAACTCCACGGGCCTGACCTTCTTGCCCCTGACTATGGGGCGTAGGTAGGGCTTGGAAATGCTTACGATGCGGTTCTCTATTTTTTTGCCCGTTTTAAAATGCAGGGCCTGTTGTTTGCAGACCGTCCTTATAGTGGCCATACGTCTGTAATAGTTTGGTTAAGGGCAATGAACTTCTCGAGCAGTAACAGCAACGCCCTGGTCAGTGCCTTGCGCTTGGATTTTGTCTTGCGCCGCATTTTACTAAAGCCACGGTAGCGCTTTTTCCATTTGTTGTATTTGCTGCGTACCATTTTTATGCCCAATGCCTTGCAGGTGCGCCTTAGTTGGTTGTACAGCCAGCTTACCGCTTCCCAAAGCAGCTTTTGGTTGGTCGGGTAGCGCAGTTCGCTCTCGTAGCAGGTGGCATCGGTGGTGGCCTGCTCTGGGCGGGATATATAACAGGCCCAATGGTTGTAGGGGTGCTTCTCCAGATCGTTTATATTTAATTGGGATGCCAGTTCGCCCCGTATCTGGCTTACTATCCTGTAATTGGTAATGCGCTTGTGGCCCAAAAGGGTATCGCAGAAAAATTGGTAGTCGAGATTACCGTTGAGCTGCTCGATGAGCTTTCGGTCCGAACAGCCCGCATAGTGCTTTAAGAACATCAGGGCGATGCGGCCCCTGTACAAGGGTTTTGCGTTTTATGAATGTGCCTTTCTCATTAAATAAAAAAGAGGTTGTCTTGACTTTTCAGACAGCCTCTTTTTTATTAACTTTTAATTACTTTGATCCTGATTACAAACAATCATTATTAGAATCGTTTACTTCGCTAGAGCTCGTTGTGGAATCAATTCTCACACAATCTCTATTTGAAGCAACATCAATCGAATTCGATATAAGATCGATATCTTGATTAATATCTCTTAAATATATACCATCGTGACTTTGGGTACTAATATTATTTCCATTGAAATCTATATTCTGAGAATCATAAATCTCAACACCATGATTAAATGAATTGTTTTTGAAAATAACGCCTCTTGCATCTTTAATTTGTGAATATGCAGATGACTTAAAGGTATTATTATCAAAAGTAACACTATAATTTGCCGCCTCTGGCTCA
The DNA here is from genome assembly GCF_028736925.1 of Flavivirga sp. 57AJ16. GTDB lineage: Bacteria > Bacteroidota > Bacteroidia > Flavobacteriales > Flavobacteriaceae > Flavivirga. Next base: position 239,677 of record NZ_JAQZAT010000005.1, read on the forward strand.
AAATTACAGGTAGAAATCTTAATAGCATTAGCTTTAGAGGTAATATCATTATTTTCTATAACAACACCATCTAAGGTTGTTCTGTTAATGAAAAAACCTCTACTATCATCTCTACTACTGACCATAGTATTATTATAAATTCTAGAATTTTTTAAGTTAATAGGAGAAATACCCGTTGAAAAATCATTTATAATATTATCATATACTAAGACATCTCTGTTTTGTACATTAATACCGGTATTAAATCCAGTTATAGTATTTCCGGAAATTTCATTATCATAAATTGAGTCAGCCGTTTCTAAATTTTTCCCTCCTTTTATTCCCGTACCACCATTACCATTTACAGTATTGTTAATAATTTTTGTTCCGTAAGTATAAGTATAACTAAGACTATTTTCTGTTGTATTTCCTTCAATTATAACCTTATAACCAATATGTACAGTAATAGCTCCTGCTGCACTTCCTCGTTCTGTATTATTTCTAATAAAAATATCTTCAGCTCTTTCATAATGGATATAACCACCATTACCATCAGAGGTTCTTACAGCCTCAACATCAATTCCAAATTTTGGAGGAGTCCCTGTCGACTTTGATGTATCTACACCGGCATTTAATAATAAATTATTCTCAATTGTAATGTCAAAACCATCAGTTACGGAAATATTATTTCTCCTATTACTATCAAACGTACAGTTTTGTACTAGTATGTCATGTGAAGGTGCATAATTTTCTTGAAAAGTAAATCGTAGACTACTAATTTTCATACCGTCTCCAGATCCATTTAACATACGCACATTGCTTATAGTACTATTAGTAGCGGCATGTAACTGCATTACATTTCCCCATTCGTGAGTACCTCCACTTGAGTAATCGTGCTCATCCCTATCACCGTATAAATTACCTCCAGTTACGGTTACATTATCAACATCTCTTAATGCCAATAAACAATATTTTGGTGCATCATTTGGAAATACTCTTAGGTGCGTATTCTCCGTCATTACTAAATTGAAATCAGAAGGAACATTAATAGCTTCTACAGTAGCATAAAAATTCTGGTTTGAAGTTTTGCTGGTAACTTTACCAACTTCAAAATAAGCATCTAATTCATCTATTTTAAAAGTATTTACACCCATGTTTTTGGATTCATTCATTAAATCCTCAAGTATATTATTATTTCTTTGGGCGATTTCGGATGTAGTTTCCCCTTGAACAATACCCCATCTTTCTGGGTTAAAGTTAAAGACTGGATCTTTTAATTGTGGTTTTGTCCCTCCAATTATTAAGGTAGAATTTAATAGGTTTCCATCAATGATTCCTCCGTCAAAGTTAATGGTACCATTAATAATGTCTCCTCCTTCGTATTCAATTGTTACATTATTAGGAAGATTAATTGTTTTTCCATCTAAATCTAAAATACAGTCTATGACGACCGTAGAGTTAGCTTCCAATCCTTCTAAAGTAAAATCACAAGGTTCCGTAACATCTATATCATCATTATCATCATTATCATCATTGTCTTCTTCTTCTTTAGGTGGATCTACTACTTCAGCTATTTCTTCTTCAAATATCGCTTCATTATTGCATGAATTTGTTACTAATGACATTAAAACTAGTAACAAAAACATAAATTTACTTATCTCTTTCATAAAATTTTTAGATTTGGGGTTTACTTCAACTAATCAATATTAGAAAATTAATAAAAAACATCGACAAAAAGATGCTTTTTTTCGACGAAATGTAAGTGGTTTCTTAAAAAACATCGATTAAAAACATATATCACCGATAAAGAGTTAATTAATTCGTAACATAGCCATATATACGCACAAAATGTATTCTTGGATTTTTTATACCACATAAATGAGTGCGAAAATAATATCATTCTGTATAATTGTACTAAATTTGTTAATAAATTAATCCATTTGTTAATAACTTGTTTATCAACCACTTGGCTTTTTGTAAATAAACACTCACTATTAAAATAAATGAAGAAAAAAATTATTCGAATCACCACTGTACCTGCATCGCTTCTTGGTCTTCTTAAAGGTCAACTAAAATTTATGTCCCTGCATTATGACCTAATTGGTATTTCATCGAATGGAGGAGGGATTTTAAAAGAAATGGAAAGCTCTGAAAACGTAAAAACTATTCCTGTTGAAATGACTAGAAAAATTACGCCTTTCAAAGATTTAATATCTGTTTATAAACTTTATAAAATAATCAAAATCGAAAAACCGTATATCGTTCATACTCACACTCCTAAAGCTGGAACACTAGGTATGATTGCAGCTAAGCTTGCAGGGGTTCCTCATAGGCTCCATACAATAGCAGGCTTGCCGTTGGTCGAGTCTACAGGTGCAAAAAGGTCTCTTTTAAATTTTGTAGAAAAAATCACTTATTCCTGTGCTACAATAATTTACCCGAATTCATTTGGTTTAAGGGATATTATTTTAGATCAGAAATTTACAACAAATGAAAAATTAAAAGTAATTGGTAACGGGAGTTCAAATGGAATAGATACTAACCATTATAATCCAGATTTATTTGACGAGCAACATGATTTATCACTACGAGAAGAGTTAGGTATTAAACCTCATGATTTTGTATTTGTATTTGTTGGAAGACTGGTTACGGATAAAGGTATTAATGAGCTAGTTGAAGCCTTTAAAAAGTTGAATTTAGAGTTTAAGAATTCAAAATTATTATTGGTTGGTCCCTATGAGAGTTATATTGATCCCTTATTACCTAAGACTTTAACCGAAATAGATACTCATAAAAATATTATCGTTGCAGGGTGGCAAAATGATGTTCGTCCATTTTTTTCAATATCAGACGCCCTTGTATTTCCTAGTTATAGAGAAGGTTTCCCTAATGTAGTATTACAAGCTGGGGCTATGGAACTGCCTTGCATAGTGAGTAATATTAATGGTTGTAATGAAATTATAGAAAACAATAATAATGGCATAATTATACCTGTAAAGGATACGCAGGCAATTTATAATTCAATGAAATATATGGGTAGTATAAAGAAAGACGACCTAATTGCTATGGGGAAAAAATCTAGAAAACTAATTATTTCTAGATTTGAACAAAAATTTGTTTGGCAACAAATACTAAAGGAATATAATGCCTTAGAGAACCTTTCTTAATTAAAACTAAAAAATTCGAATGAAATTACTCTACTTACTGTATGTTTTAAAAAACACAGATTATAAAAAATTAAACACCTACATTAAACACGTTAGCAACCTAAAGAAAACTAGCTCTTTACGGGTAATATTGAATATGTTTACCGACTTTTTAAGGTATAATATGACTTTTTTAGATTATTTTTATCTAGAGTTTTTTAATAGGTCAAAACAGGAGAAAAAAACCTACGCAAGCACCATTTTCATGTATAAATTTCAGAAAAAGCTTAACGGTAAGCTTTTTATAAAATATTTCTATGATAAAAAACTATTCTATGACAAGTTTGAAAAATTCGTTTGCCATGGTCATTTCTTACCTCATAAAAATACGCCTGAAGCATTTAAAGAATGGCTTAAAATCAAGAGTCCGAAATCCATTATAGTTAAAAACAGTAAAGGGCAAGTTGGATCTGGTATCGAGAAATTTGAAGTTACTATAAAAGAAAAAAGCTTTTTATTAAATAAAATGAGTGTTTCCGAATTTTTAGACTACATAAGCTTAATAAATTTAGACCTGATAGAGGTTTGTATTGAACAACACGATGTTTTAAATGATATATACCCAGAGTCTCTTAATACCCTGAGAGTCATTACCATTATAGATAAAGAAAACAACGTCCATATAATAGGTGCTATTTTAAGGATGGGTGCTGGTAAATATATTGACAATTTTGACGCAGGCGGTGTTTCGGCCAAAGTGAATATAGAAACTGGAGTTATAGAAGGGCCAGTGATTTATAAAACTCCCTTAGATACTACATTTTATAAAAATCATCCTGTAAACAATAATAAAATTGTTGGTATTCAATTACCTTATTGGGAAGAAGCCACTACACTAGTCAAAAAAGCTTCTTTACATATTCCTGAAGTAAGAACAGTTGGTTGGGATGTTGTGCTTACCAATCAAGGTGCTTTTCTATTAGAAGGTAATCATAATTGGGACAAAACACACTGGCAAATGTGTTTGGGAACTGGACTTAAATATGAATTAAACAAGTATATGGATAATATTCTATCTTAGCCTTTTTATACCAGCAAGGTTAAAATAAAATGTGAAATTGTAATAATAATTTTTGCAACCCCTTTTATGAGGAAAAATATAAAACTAGTTATCTAGATTATTTGATGATAAGCGAATTTTATAGAATTATAAATTCAAAAAAACTACATTGCCCAACCAAAATAAAGAGTTTGTTTATCAATGAATTATTCAAGTGCTGTTTTAAAATATTAAATAACATCTTGTTTTCTGCCATAAATAAGTATTAAAGATAATTTGTTCATGCGTTTAAGTGTAATATTAAAAGACCCCAATAAAAAAAGCGTCTTTTTAATTTTAAAAGAAGCCATTATTTACATGTTTGTAAAACATGAACTACCTCATTATTATTTTGGCAAATTCTTATACAGAAAAAGTGTTACAAATTTTAGGGATTATTTGAGCATGAAAGAAACAGATGCGATTGCATTATCAAAAAAATTCAACAAATTTGAATATGCCTCTATGTTAAGAAACAAACTGACCTTCTCCCTTTATTGCCAAGAAAATAATTTAGCCATCCCAAAACTTTTAAGTTATAATTTAAGTAATTCTTTTTTTTACAATGGTAGGTTAATTAAAATAAATACTGTAAACGATTTAATAGTCTATTTTGAAGATATTTTTATTGAAAGCAAACAAAACACCGTATTTTTAAAACCAACAGGTGATATGGGTGGATCTGGTTGTATTCTATTAAAAAGAGAAACACTATCAAATCAAGTACAGCAACATTATACAGAACTAACTAACCAAAACTATATACATCAAGAATTAATAAAACAACATTCGGAAATTAGTAAAATAAATCCTAGTTGTATTAATTCTATCAGGTTCGATACATATATTGACAAGCATAATAAGAGCCATATTTTATCTGCACTTATGAGATTTGGCGCGGGTAATAATTTTGTTGATAATGCAAGTTCTGGCGGATTCTATGTTAAAATAGATTTAAATAACGGTTCGTTAGACCTTGTAGGTAAACAACTTATGAAATATGGAGGAAAACAAGTTACAGAGCACCCAGATTCAAAGTATGTTTTTGGAGGATTTAAAATTCCTTATTTCGATGAAGCTTGCAGATTGGTCTTAAAAGCTGTCGATTATATCCCAGATAGAATTATAGGCTGGGATATAGCCATAACAGAAACAGGCCCCGTGCTAATTGAAGGTAACGACAACAACTCAATTTTTTTATCAGATATTGCATACGGGGGCTACCTTAAACATCCGCTATTTAAAGAAATTTTAAAAGAAGCTTAAAATTAAAATGTATAAAACACTAATTAAAAGACTAATAGATATAGTAACCAGTTTAATTGGTTTATTAATACTATCTCCTATTTTGTTAATATTAATAATCGTTCTAAGTATTTCAAATAATGGAAAACCCTTTTTTTACCAAAAAAGACCTGGTAAATATGGAAATATATTTACGATTATAAAACTAAAATCTATGAATGATAAAAAAGATGAAAACGGGAAGTTTTTACCTTTTGAGCAAAGAGTTACAAAGACTGGTGCTTTCATACGAAAATATTCACTAGATGAAATCCCTCAATTGTTTAATGTTTTTATTGGAGATATGAGTTTGGTTGGACCTAGACCTTTATTAATAGATTATTTACCACTATATAGTAAAGAACAAAAAAAACGCCACAATGTAAAACCAGGTATCACTGGATGGGCTCAGGTTAATGGTAGAAATGCCATTAGTTGGAAACAAAAATTCGAATACGATGTTTGGTATGTAGAGCACCTTTCATTCTTACTCGATGTGAAAATACTATTATTAACCATAAAGAAGGTATTATTAAAAAAAGATGTTAACAGTGAAACCAACCTTAATATGCCTCCTTTTACTGGAAGTGATAGCTATTGATATCGATAATAAATTAATTTCATTATATACGCAATGCAAAAAAAGAATGGAATAATATTAGGATCAGGAACTTACGGTGAAGTATTCTTAACGTATTTAACTGAAGCTGGTCATAATATAATAGGTTTTTTTGATGGTAACCTAAACAATATAGGCAAGGAAATCCATGGAGTAAAAGTTTTAGGATCATTTAATGATTTGCTAACTCCTGAATTTAAAAACAAAATTGATGAAGTGTTTTGTCCAATTGGTAATAATGACATACGAACAAGTTATCTCAGTCAATTAAACGATTATGGTTATAAAACTCCTAATTTTATTCATTCATCAGTAATTCTGAATAAAGATGTTGTTCTTGGTAAAGGTGTTTACTTACTTCCAGGAGTTATTATTATGCCACATACATCAATTGAAGATTTTGTGATTATTAGTATGGGCAGTAAAATAGCCCATCATACCATTCTTGAAAATGGTGTATTTGTTTCAACAGGAGTCAATGTTGGTGCTAACATTGTTTTAAAATCGAAATCTTTTTTAGGTATAAGTTCAACTATAATGACTGGTGTAGAAGTAATTGGAGAAAACTCTGTTATTGGTTGTGGTGCCGTTGTTATTAAAAATGTTGAGGATAATATAATTGTAGCTGGAGTTCCAGCAAAAAAATTAAGGGATTTAGATGTTGAAAAACATTATAATTCAGGGTATCAAATAAACAAGCCTAAATTAAAACAGCAGGTTAGTAACGAATGTAGTTTAGAAGAGGTTTATGAGAAAAATAAATGGGATTCAATACTTCATGACATAGGGAAATATGATTTTTATCATACTTATGATTATCATGCGTTATCAAAATCTAAAAATGAGACCCCTGTATTATTAAAATATGTAGAGAATGATATAATTATAGGAATACCTTTGTTAATTAGATCCATTGCAAACACTAATTATAAAGATGCCACTTCGGTATACGGATATGCTGGTCCTATAAGCAAAGGTTTACCAGCAAATTTTGATAATAGCAATTTTCAAAAGAAAATAACAGAATACTTTGCCAATAATTTTATCTCTGTATTTTCTAGATTAAATCCATATATACCTAAACAATGTTCCATATTATCCAATATAGGAACTATTTGTCCACAAGGAAACGTTGTTAATATAGACCTGATGTTAGACACTGATTTGCAAAGGAGAAATTTCCGAAGAAGACTAAAAACTCATATAAACAGGGCACGTAGACTTTGTTCTGTAAAAAAAGCTACTACCAATAAGGACCTTCAGGATTTCATTGATATTTATTATGAAAACATGAATCGTGTTTCTGCAAAAGAATCTTATTATTTTGATAAAGCCTATTTTGAAAACATGAATAACTCAGATAGTTTTGATTCTCAAATATTATTAGCAATAGATAATAACACTGGCAAGACCATTGCTGCAAGTCAATTCATAATTACGAACTCCATAGTTCAGTATCATTTATCTGGTACAAAGAAGGATTTCTTACATTTAACACCTACCAAACTATTAATTGATGAAATGCGTTTGATAGCTTCCGAAAAAGGCTTGGTTTGTTTTAATTTAGGTGGTGGCCTAGGTGGTCGAGATAATGATTCATTATTCGACTTTAAAGCGTCTTTTTCAAAGGATTTTAAACAATTCAATTTATGGAAATGGATCATTGATGAAAAAGTATATGGTGAACTAGTATTACAGAGAGGAAGAAAAAATAAAGAAAACAATTACTTCCCTCTTTACAGATCTCCCGATGATATAAATATTAACCCGTGATAAAGAATAATCCCTTTACATCTGATACATTTACAAATATTTGGTATAAACACTTTGTAAAAAAGCAAACACTTTTTTTATTTAATTTTATAAATAATATTAATTTTTATAAGCTTTCAATATTTCCCATTTACATTAATGTTGGCAGAAACTTAACCAAGGGCATTTCTTATTCGCTAAATGCTCAAAGCAGTCTAAAAGATTTTAAAAAAAAAGTATGTCTGCTCTATGATGTACCTGCTTTTTTTAATATTAAAGCCGGTAATACTCAAAAGGGTTTAAAGTCCCTAAAAATAAAGCAATATCCTGGGTTTTTAATCGATTTAGAGAAACATAAAAATTTTAATAACTACTTCTCAGCTACATTTAGCAAAAGTAGCATCCAAAAGTTTAGAAGATATAAAAACCGTCTTGAAAAATGTTTTAACATTACGCATAAAATGTACATAGGAAACATTGACAAGCAAGAATATGACTCCATTTTTAATTCTTTTAAACATCTTTTAACTAAGCGGTTTGATGATAAACAAATTACCAATAATAACCTAAATCCTAAAGAATGGAATTTTTATTATGATGTTGTATACCCTTTAATTTTAGAAAGAAAAGCAAGTTTATTTGTAACATATAATGACAACACTCCCATAGCAATCCGATTAAATTATTATTCCGAAGATATTATCTTTGATGCAATCACAGTCTTTGACATTGATTATAACAAGTTCCATATTGGGAAAATCTCCATAATAAAGATATTGGAATGGGCTTTTGAAAATAATTATAAAATCTTTGATTTCTCAAAGGGCTACTTCGATTATAAGGAAAAATGGAGTGATTTAAAGTATGATTTTGAATATCATTTGTATTATGACGCTAAGTCTATTAAGGCTATTATATTAGCAAATTCATTAGCTTGGTTTTTTAGGGCAAAACAATATTTAAGAGATATGGAAATGAATAAAAAACTTCATGAGTTCACCTATCTTATAAGAAAAAAGGAAACCCAAAATAGAATAATTAGTGAAATAAGTGAATCTGAAATTGATATTAAAGACAACATGCTCATAGCGCTTAACCTAAACAATGATTTATCGTATTTGAAGAAAAACATTTTCGATTTTCTATTTATTACAAATGAACATCTAAATAACTTAAAGATTTACCAAGTAAAACATGACCATCGAAAATTAATTCTCTTAAAAAATAAAAAAAAGAGTCAATTGTTATTAGTCAGTTAGCAAGAGCCTAACTTAAAACAAAAAACGAATTAAAATTCAGATCAATTATAAACTTATTATGATTCAGCATTTAAAAATCATATTTTAAATTGAGTATTATGTCATTTTTAAAGAGAGAGCAGTTTATTTGGAATTTTATAAAAGAAAATAAAACGCCTTCCTGCTATAACGAAATATTATTTAAATCTAAAAACTATAAGCTTCCTTATGCTAATGGTAATGAAGGGATAAAAGCCGATACTACTTATGTTAGTTTATTTCCATCTCTTTTTGAACCATTAATCAGTAATGAAAATTTGTTCCATTTTAAAAGAAAACGCCATGTAGGGCTTTCTAGTGTCGCTATTATTAATGAAGGCTATGAAGATGCAGAAGATTACTTAAAAAAATTAAAATCTTCAACTAGAAGTAGTTTAAGGAAGCGGATTAAGAGAGTAGACTCTTGTTTTGATATTCAATACAAAATGTTTTATGGCAGTATATCAAAAGATGAGCATGCGTCTATTATGAATGAATTGCGTGAAATGCTAATCGCTAGGTTTGAGCAAAAAAATATGAAAAATGAAATACTTAGTGATTTTTCAGATTATAAAAATGCAACCTATCACTTAATAAAAGATAAAAAAGCTTCTTTATTTGTGGTCTATAATACTACTAAACCAATAGGTATTTCCTTGAATTATCATGTAGATAAGTTATTTTATGGAACCATTATGACATACGATATTGATTATTCGAAATTTGCAGTAGGTAACTTACTTATATATAAGCAGTTAGATTGGGTGTTAAAAAACAACTATTTACTATTTGATATGGGCAATGGCGAGTCCAATTATAAAAGAACCTGGTCCAATACAGTATACGATTATGAATATCATCTAGTCTTTAAAAAGAAGTCTATTATTGCTAGGATTGTCGCCTACATAGAAATCATGAAAATTGATATAAAGAATTATATCAAAATTCTTAAGGAAGGACCTTATATACAAAAACTTAAAAACAATTTTATTAAGACGAATAACAATAGTCCCGATTTAGGTTTTAAGATTTCCAAAGTCGATGGTTCTGAGATAATTCCAATGACTTCTCTTGAAACAATCAATTTAAATGAAAATATATTTTCCAGTTTAAGAAAACCCGTTTATGACTTTTTATATACGAGCAAGCAACATCTAAATAGCATCAATATTTATAGTATCAAAACAGAAGAAAACAACTATTTAATTAAAGGCCCAACTGAAACTGGCAAGATTAATTTAAGCAAACTATAACCATAATTAATTATCTAGTAACTTGAAATATATGAATTTAAAGTTTTTACATAAAGACAATTTTCATTTCAGTTTATTTTTGAAAAATACCATTTCAACAATTTATTCTCATATAGATACAGCATGGAATAAATCTAATATTTACAAAAATTCAGAAAAAACAAACCATGAAACTTTAGATGTTTACTCCCATAGCCTATTCCCTAGCTATTTAGAACCAACCATTAAAAACAACTTTGTTTGTAGAAAAATATTTCAAAAACCAGGATTTGCAATTCATTTAAATGATTGTGATAACGTAAACGACTATATTAAAACGAATTGTAGTACTAGCTTAAAAAAGACCCTAAAACGTTCGATTAAAAGACTCGAAGGATGTTTGGACATAAGTTACAAAATGTATTTTGGAGACATCTCCAGTGAGAACTATCAATATTTAATGGAGACCTTACACACCATGCTAATAAAAAGGTTTCAACAACGCAATGATAATAATGACGTATTAAATGATTGGGGCTTTTACTTAAATAATTCCTTTAACTTAATAAATAATAAAAAAGCATCCTTATTTGTTATCTTTAATAATAAAGAGCCCATAGAGATCTCTCTTAATTATCATTTTGATTCTATAATTTATAGTCACATCTCATCATATAACTTAGATTATTCTAAATACGGCCTAGGCAATGTTGAAATTTATAAACAACTGGAATGGTGCATAAATAACAATTTCAAGGTATTTGATATGGGGTATGGAGATTTTGATTATAAGCGGCGATGGAGTAATTTAATCTATGATTTCAATCATAACATAGTTTATCATCCAAAAAATGTTTTAGGACCACTTTTAGGAATTATTTTTAAATCTAAGTATAAGCTTATTAATTATTTAATTTCTAAGAAAGTGAATGTATATTATAATAATGTAAAACATTTTATTAAAGGAAATCCCAATAAAATAAATTATATGCCATTAGAATTTAAATCGCAAACTATAGCGCATATAATAGATTCTAGTCCTAACGGATATGAGCAATTGAACATCGATGATAACAATTTTTTCTTTCTAAGAAAACCGCTATTTGATTTTTTATATACCTTTCAAGAACATATTAGCATGGTCACTATATATAAAACTTTAGAAGATAAAAAGTCATTTTTATTTATAGGGAAAAATAACACCAATAAAATAACTGTTAATTAGATTTAAAATGTCTTTTCTAAAAAAGGAAAATTTTTTTTTAACAATAATTGAGAAAAATTTAATCTTAAATTATTATAAATCGTTACAATATGCTTTCAACAAAAAGCATACTGTTTACAATGCCCCAGAAAGCACTTCTCCTGTTATAGAAAATAATCACGTAGCATCTTTAATCGCTTTCCCTCAATTTTTGTATCCAACATTTATTGATCAAAATCTAATTCGAGCTAAAAAAATAACACAAAGAAAACAAGAATCGTTCGGAATTATTATTGATAAAAAATACAAAAGCACAGATGATCATCTGCGAGCCCATTTTAGTAAAAGTTCCAGAACGCCTATTATCAAAAAAATGAAACGGTTAGAGTCTTGCTTTGATATTGGTTATAAAATGTTTTTTGGTGAAATGACCCATGAGGAATATGATTTCATAATGGATTGTTCGCATAAAATGATTTTAAAGAGGTTTGAGCTATTAAATGAGACTAATTTTTTTCTTAAAAAATGGGATACTTACTATAAAAGCATCTTACCATTATTGCGCTTAAAAAAAGCATCTATTTTAGTAATCTATGATGGAGATACTCCTATTCAAATATCTATTAACTTTCATTTTAACAAGATGTTTTTCGCTGTAATACCTGCTTTTGATGTTGATTACTCAAAATTCGGACTTGGTAATATTGCTATATATAAGCAATTAGACTGGTGCATAAAAAATGATTATGACTATTTGGACATGGGAAACGGTGATTTAGAATATAAAGTAAGGTGGTGTAATCATTCATACAATCTTGAAACACATGTACTTTATAGAAAGAAGTCAGTACTGCCCTATCTTATAGCCTCTTTGGAGATAACTAAAATAAGAATAAAGAATATTTTAAAAACACTTCATGTAGACGATCATTTAAAACGTTTAAAACTTGCTTTAAATAAAAACAAAAGGATTTCAAAAAACACAACGCAGCTTAATTATACACTAAAGGAAATAAAAAAAATCCCAAAAGATATAGATTTCCCTACTATTAATGTAAACGCTCCAATCTTTAAAAATTTTAAAAAACCACTATATGATTATTTGTTTGCTCATCGAGAAAATATAAATGATATTGTACTCTTAAAAATTAACTCAAGTTCTTTCCTTGTAAAAGGAAAGAACAGCCTTCATGAACTTTCTATTAATAATTGATTAAATGGCATCGTTAAAGAAACAAGATTTCTATATTTCACTTACAGAAAAACACAACGTATTAAACTCTTACGAAGCATTAGAGTATAATTTAACTAAAAGTAGTTTTTACAAATCAAATAAAGAAGACGACGTTTTGTATGAAATCCTTACTTCAATACGGCTTTTTCCTTCATACCTATCCCCTACTTTTAAACATACAAATACGCTAAAAATAAAAAAAATTCCACAAGATAAAATTATTGGATATGCTATAAACATTGAAACAAAACAAAATATTGAAACCTTTTTAAAAAATGAATTCAGCAAAAAATTCAGGAGTAATATAAAACGGTTTTTAAATAGGTTTGAGTATTGCTTTAATGCAAGCTACAAAATGATTTATGGCAACATTTTAAAGGATGAATATTCTTTTTTGATGACCACTTTACACGACATGCTTGTTACCAGATTTGTTCAACGCAATGAAAAGAATGAGATACTGGAGAATTGGGAATATTATTTAGAATCAACATTTTCGTTAATTAATTCTAAAAAAGCATCCCTCTTCGTTATTTACCATGATAGTAATCCCGTACACATATGTGTTAATCACCATTTTAATAATATCTTATTTGTATCAATACCCTCGTATGATATCAATTTTGCAAAATTTGCACTCGGCAACATTTCTATATACAAGTTACTAGAATGGAGTTTAAACAATAACTATATCATGTTAGACATGGCGTACGGTGAATTAGAATATAAGCGGAGATGGAGTAATCACATATATAGTTTCGAACATCATATTATTTATAAAACAAATGCTTTAGGATTAAAGCTTAAAGCAAACCTTGAAATTTGGTTAATTAAATTCAAGAATTTTTTGAAATCAAAAAACATAGATGTCTTCATAAAAAATATAAAAAAGGCTATTAAAAAGAAAAACGAAGCACAGAAAGACTTTGTCGATTTTGAGATTGAAGATGTTACTTCTTTTAACACAAAAAACCTAAACACCATAGATAGTGAAAATAATATATACTCTATCATAAAAAAACCAGTTTACGATTTTATTTACAAGCAAAAAATCCATATAAACTCTATATCTATATTTGAAATCAAGCCTCAAAAAGAATATGTGTTAGCATATAAAAACATATATCAAAAAATCATTTTTTTATAAAGAAATTTGATGATAAAATAGTTAATGCCGAAGTAATTAGTCGTTAATCGATTTTTAATTTAATACTAGATCAATACTATATATCTTTATAGTATAAACAGTTGTTTATGAAAATTTTTATAGCAAAAACATTACTATATAGCCTATTAATATTTGTATTCCTAGAAGGGTTAACACGTATTTTTCATTTATACCAACAATACCCTGCATCTAGAATAAACGATTTGAATGTAGAAGTTAATACCCCTAATCAAAAGGGCTATTATGTTACAGGAAATAGACGTATGAATTTTGCAAAATTTAATATTAATAGCTCTGGGTTTAATTCATACAGGGAATTTACCCCTACAAAAGAAACCAATGAAATTGCACTTATAGGTGATTCTTTTATAGAAGGGCTTCATCAAGATTATTTCAATTCTATAGGCAGAAAAGTTGAAAACCGTTTAGATGACGGTACAGAAGTATATGAATATGGGTATTCTGGATATGATCTGGCAGATCAACTACATCTTATTAGTGCTTATAAAGAAAAATTTGAGCTAATTGATCACATAATTATTTATATCAAATTCCATAACGATTTAAAACGAGATACATACATACCTAATCAATATAGAGTTGATTTACAATATTCGACCTCATTTCAAATTAGAGATAAAGTTAAACTTATTGCATATGCAGATGGAATAGGTATATTTGAGCCTTTTAGAAATCTAAAAAATAAAATTTTCGGACAAAAAACAAAAGCTGAAAACGAAATCAGCCATATTCTTTCTGAAAAAGAGAGTAAAGAATATTTAGAAAATTTCAAAAAACTAATAGAAACATATGGGTTTGATAAAAACAAAACGGTGTTTTTACTAGATAAGGAAAAAACAAGCAAACTTTTCACAAATTATTGTGAACAGATGGGATATGATTATATTGATTTTGGATCTAATCTAGAAAGATCAAAAACACCAACAACCCTGATATATGACCAACATTGGAATAATCATGGAAGGAATATTATAGCAAATGTGATTTCAGATTATATAAGAAAAAAAAATGATTAATTTTTTACTATACCACCCTAATCTTATAATGAACTCATTTAGACTTTTTGGATTTAAGCGAAAATTAGAAGTTTTTGTTTCAGTTGAAAGTCTTTTTTGAGTTGCATAGCAGAGCTACGGAAGGAAAAAAAGACAAAAACAGAGCCGAAAACAGCAATTTTTTAGCAAATTGAAAAAGTTTAAATGAGTTCAATGTAATATATAAGAAAAATGAATATTGTAAATGAAATTTTGTCAAAAAGCAATCCTCTTGAAGAAAGATCCTCAATAGATTCTAAATCGTTTAAAAAAAACAATTTTGATAAGAAAAGCCCTGTTTTGATTAAAGGATACGCAAAAAACTGTTTCTGCTGTGGTTCTTAGTTAAAATGTAACCCTCATTTCTAATCCACTTTTTTAATTGGATGTTGATTTCCTATGAAAAACAATAACAATTTTTTTTCTGTTTTAATTCCTTATGGTGAACAACCTCTATTAACGGATGCTATGAATTGTTTTTCTCAAACTTCAAGTGCTAAGATGTTTACCATGTTGAATGATAAAAATGTTGAAATAAGATACTCAAGATACGTACATGCGTTTTTCAATTATTCAAAAACAGATAATAAAAAAGGTTGGATCTCGAATATCAATAAAGGGTTAGCATTTAATTTCTCGAAAAGAAAAATAAAAACGTTTGCTGTTCAAAAAGAAGAAACACTTATACTAAATAAATGAATGCCATGAAAAGAATTGATATATTAGAAGATGTTTTATCTTCAAGTTCGCCAGTTCAAAAATTAAGTTCAATAGATTCTGAATCCTTTAAGAAACTATATTTTGATAAAAAACAACCTGTAGTAATACGAGGAGCCGCAAAAGAATGGGAGGCATTAAAAAAATGGGATTTAGATTTTTTCTTAAATTTAAAAAAAGACAAGGATATTTACTTACTATCCGGAAAATATGTTCAGGAAGATAACATTTATAAAAAAGAGACTTTTAAAACATTCATCCAAAAATTAAAGGACAGTGAACTTAGTAATAAAAAAACTGAAGACCACTTACCAGCGTTAGACATTTTTCATTTTTTTCCTCATCTTAAAGATCATACCGACTTTTCGATTTTTACCAAACTCACCACCAAAATAAATGATGAACTTGCCTGGCTTGGTCCAGCAGGAACGGTCTCAGGATTTCATTCAGATACAGCCAATAATGTATTTGCTCAAATAATGGGTAAAAAGATGTTTATTATTGCTTCGCCCAAGTTTAACAGAAAAATGTATAAGAGTAAGAAATACATGCACGGAGGAGTTGCTAGTGAAATTGATATAAATAATGTAGACATTGAAAAGTTTCCAAAATTTAAAG
Organism: Flavivirga sp. 57AJ16; assembly: GCF_028736925.1. GTDB lineage: Bacteria > Bacteroidota > Bacteroidia > Flavobacteriales > Flavobacteriaceae > Flavivirga. The sequence continues at coordinate 256,061 of NZ_JAQZAT010000005.1, forward strand.
ATGTTCAGTTTAAAAGTGTTGTTCTCGAACCTGGCGACATTTTATATGTTCCACAAAATTGGTGGCATTATGTGAAATCGCTAGAGACATCAATTAGCATAAGCAGTTTTGGTTATACTAAAACAGAAGTATACAGTATAAAATTTAAAGAAAAGGTTTTAGACTACCTTCATAGAAGGGGATATTATAAAGCAAAAAAATGTTGGTGTTGTGAATAAATCAAGTCAGTCTTTAACTAATAATGATTCCTGCAAAAAAAAATATTAAGTTAAGCTTTTAAATCAATGATACTTAAATTAATAAAGAAGATATATAAGCCTTTAATAATTAGCTTAATTCTGTTACCAAACTTATTTGTTGTAATAGTTGGCATAGAAAGTTTCCCATTAACTTGCGCTCCCATGTTTGGTCATTATATTGATGATGAAACAGATTTATATTTATTTAAATTTGAAGGAGAAAACTCATTGGGAAAAACAAATCTTGTTAAATATTACGGTAAACGTGAAACTCTTTTCATAAGACATTTTTTTAGTAAAGTTTATGGTTCCACAGAAGCTATTTCACCTTTTTCAAATCAGTTATATGAAAGCAATACAGCTTTTCATGATAGAATGAATGCTTTTTTTAACCATTACTACTCATTTATTTTAGCCGAATACAGCCTATCATTTAGTAAAATCAACCTCATGGTAAAAAAAGTTGATTATAAAAGAAATAGCTTAACAGATTATGAAACAATAGGTTATTTTAACATCAAAGACAAAAAATATTATTCCAAATTATGAAAATAATAGCCAACCTGCTTATTTTTATACATAAAATTGTAACCCAACCTTTAAGTCTTTTACGATTCTCTCTTTCCATTTTAGTTGGAAAACAATTATATGAAGCATTAAAAGCTCTTTTTAAATTAACAAATAACACCCAATATTCTTTATCCAAAACATGGTTTCTTAATATGCTTCCCGATTCACTTTTTATATTTGACACGGAGTTGTTTATTACCCTCAAATACATAATAATAGTATCAACAATTGGAGCTGCGCTTGGTTTACTTGGAAGGTTAAACCTATTAATAGTATCTTTTTTAAGTTTCTTTCTATTTGGCACAGTTGAAGGCATGGGAGTATTTAACCATGCACTTTCACTGCCAAGTCAAATTATCTTAGTTTTAGCTCTTGTTCCTGGATCAATGAAAATTTCTTTAGATTATTTTATTCTTAATTTTAAACATAATTACAAACAAAAATTTAAAGTATTAAGCTTTTCCGAAAACCCTAAATGGGGAATCAATCTGGTTCTATTATTGGTCATGCTAACTTATCTTACCGCTGGTATTTCAAAACTTAGATATGGCAATGGTATTAATTGGTTAGATGGTTCAACTTTAAGTTTTTATTTAAAAGAAAGAACAAATAATTATAAAGCTGGTGGTGTACAATTAATTATTGGGGATAATAAAATAACAGATCAAGATAAATGGAAAGATAAATTTGGGTTTATCGGTCATACATATAGTAATACTCAAACTTCAAAAACATGGAATAAGATAGCAGATTATATAGGTTCAAATAAATTATTATCCATTTTACTCTCTATTGGTTCTATTTTATTTGAAGTACTAGGGTTTATAATGTTTATTAATTCTAAATACAGAAATATATATCTAATCTCTGCTATTCTTTTTCATCTATCAATAAATTTATTAATGGGGATTTCATTTACGGAGTATCAATTAATTTGTTTTTGTTTAATAGATTGGGGCATTATAATTGGCTATTTTGTTAGGAAATTAAACTTCTCACAAAAAGGTTTGGCCACTATATAAGGTGTCATATCTGTTTTTCTTTTATTAAGTAAAAAACGACTCTCTCTTTATTTATACCAAATATCATCTTCCCCAATTTAATGACTTAGTTACGTTAACATTACCAAATCGTAATACTCATATACTTCGAGTTCGTTTACTTTTTCCATTTTTTTCTGTAGAATTTAATAATGTTGGTAAAAACCTTCTATAAAGAAATAGATCGCCTACTAGTGCAAGTTCTATATTGTCTTTCGTTGGAGTGAATTCTCAATAAGAATTATATACAGAACTGTTTATACTAAATTTACAAAAGCCCTCTCTTCTATTTATTGTAACCGAATAGCCTTCCCACCACATTTGTCTATATATAAAGTAGGAAGATTTTCATATAAACAAAAGGACCGTATCGTCTTTAAAACTGAAAATAAATAAACGATCTATCTATGTTATCATCATAAAAAAGTAGCATACTTAAAATCACAATAGTATATAGGACAAAACGGACGATTCTGGACTTAAACTTAAACGGCGATCGCTCATCCTTTCTTATTAAATACTCATATAATACAAATAACCCTATAAGGACATAATAATCAATCATTCTATACCCCATAGGGTGATTGTAAGCCTCATAAGAGAAATTCGATACTATTCTATTTATAAAAGCAAAAGCATCGGTGATGGATTCTGATCTAAAAAATATTCTTGAAAAAGTAACAATAGCAAAAGTTAAAAGCACTTGACCAATTTCAATCAATGACGGAAAAAAGGAATTCTCCCCTACTACACTATTTTTATAAATTGTATTTCTCCCCATTAGAAAAACCGGAATAAAAGCTAAAGCATGAAAAGCACCCCAAAAAATAAAGGTCCAATTAGCCCCATGCCAAAAACCACTCACTAAAAAGATAATAATAATATTTCTAACGGATTTTAATTTACTAACTCTCGAACCGCCAAGAGGAATATAGACATAGTGTCTAAACCATGTAGAAAGCGATACGTGCCAACGTTGCCAATATTCAGCTACATTCCTAGAGAAATTAGGAAATCTAAAATTGGACATGAGTTCTATTCCAAATAATTTTGCTGTACCAATTGCTATATCGGAGTAACCACTAAAATCCCCATACACCTGAAAACTAAATAGTGTAACCCCTAAAATTAGTGTAGATGCTGGATAGGTACCATAATTAGCAAAAATATCATCAACAATAGGCCCTAGTGCATCAGCTATGGCGACTTTCTTAAATAGCCCCCATAATATTAGCTTTAAACCACTAACGGATTGTTCGTAACTAAATGTTCTTTTATTAATGATTTGCGAAAGCAAATTAGACGCTCGTTCAATAGGCCCTGCAACTAATTGAGGAAAAAAACTTACAAAGGCCGCAAAAGACAAAAAATTCTTGGTAGGCTTAAGTTTTTTATAATATATATCAAACGAATAAGACATGGTTTGAAACGTATAAAACGAAATGCCAACTGGTAGAATTACTTTTAATGTCCAAGTACTTTTTATATTATAACCCATCATGGAGAACATGTCTATCCATGAATCGACAAAAAAGTTGTAATACTTAAAAAAGCCCAAAAGTCCTACATTAAACAGAACACTAACCCAAAGCCATAATTTTCTTTTGAATGGTTTATCGTGAGAATCGATCATGATTCCCGCAAAGTAATCTACCGTAGTACTTAAAAAAATTAATGAAAGAAATCTCCAATCCCACCAGCCATAAAACACATAACTAGAAACAAGAAGAAGTATATTTTGTGCTTTAACACTTTTTTTAAGTATAAGCCAATAAAGATTAAAAACTATAAAAAGGAATATAAAAAATTCCAGAGAATTAAATACCATACTAATAAAATATTTGTATCATTCTTGTATTTGGTTAAAGCAAACTTAAAACCAAATATGCTATAAGTAGTTTATAATATCAAAATTATTCTTTGAATGGTAAAATATTAACTTTCATCTGTAAAAGTGAATTGTAGAGAACAAAAAAAAGCCTTAAACAAAGGCTTTCTTTTATATTTAAACCTAAAGAATAGATTTTACATATTTTTAAATATAGAATGCATCAAACGTTTTTTATCATTTATACTTTCCTCTAAAGAGATCATGGTTTCTGTTCTATAAACGCCTTCTATATCGTCCAATAGAAAAATAACCTCCTTAGCATGTTCAGTACTTTTAGCTCTAATTTTACAGAATATATTAAACTTTCCAGTAGTAATATGGGCTACAGTAACATATGCTATTTCATTAATGCGTTCTAAAACAAACTTCGTTTGAGAAGTATTATTTAAATACACACCTACGTATGCTATAAATGAATAACCCAGTTTTTTATAATCCAACATTAATGAAGAACCTTTTATAATTCCAGATTCTTCCATTTTTTTTACACGAACATGAACTGTACCTGCAGAGATTAATAATTTTTTTGCTATATCTGTAAATGGTATTCTTGTGTTATCAATTAACATATCAAGAATTTGATGGTCGATTTCGTCTAATTTAATTTTCCCCATAATTAATTATTCTTAAATAAAAATCAAAATTAATACATTTTTACTAATAATTATGCATAATTGATATGTTTTATTTCGTCTATAATGCGATTTTATCATTATTTATTATTACGAAAACGTTTTCGTAATCAATAGCAACCAATTGATTATCTACACCAAATACTTCAAAACCATTAGCATCAATTTCCTTGTGCCCATAAAAAGCATCTAATTTCTCAATCTTCTCAATTTTAGGAATCAATTTTATTTGACCATGAATTAATTTTTCTTGATATTGAACTGCAATATCATTGATTTTTTCATTTGAATGACTTGCTGCTACCCTAGCATTTCTTATAATAACATCATAAAAACATTTTTCGTTTTCTGGAATTTTAAAATAAGCTTCATATTTACTGCCAGTTACACTATTATTGGCAATGTAGCTTAATGAAGATATATATGATGTATAAATAAGTTCTCGTGTTACTTCACGCCCATAGTCGTTCTCATAATGGCCTGCTTCAAATAAAATTGTTGGAATGTTCTCATTTTGAAAAGTATCCCCAACACAATTTAAATTAAATGCGTCGTCATATACGCCTACCTGCTTAGGAATAATCTTCTGCAAGGTTTCGTTCATAACTCCAATAATGGCCATGGCAATCTTTCTATTGGGTGTCACCGTACAGGCTTCATCCTGGGCTGGCGCTAAAAATGATACCGTTGCAGGTTTATTGGTCTTGCCAGCACTAAAAATAGTACGTTGCCCATGTAGGTTATAACAAAAATGAGGTTTAAAGGCTTCAAAAATACTTCTCAACACCTTACTTTCTGGTTGCGACAAATTTTGGGCGTCTCTATTCAAATCAACTTTGTTTGCGTTTACCCTAGTATAGGCTTCAGCACCATCCGGATTCAGTATAGGTATTATATATAAGGTACAAGCATTCAAAATATTCTCGGAATATTCATTTTTATCTAAAAAAGTATTTAAAAGATCAAATAGCGCTTTAGTGGTGGTAGATTCATTTCCGTGCATTTGAGACCACATTAAAATGCGTTTATTTCCTTTGCCGATTTTTATGCCATAAATAGGTTTGCTTAAAACGGATTCACCTATAGTTTCTATTACGGCACCTTCCCCCAATCTATTTAAAAGAGGGGCTATGTGCTTATTGGTTATATAACGGTGAAATAAGTTGGTTTCCTTATACTTTAAAAACAATGATTTTATTTCTTCTATATGCATGTTAGTTTTTTATGTGACAAATGTAAACATTTACAAATTCACAAATGTAAACAGATAAAATCATTAGATTGTTTACATTTATAAACAGTATTTTAGTCGTTATTTCACATTTGTTTACTAAATGTTTGTATACTAATTAATTTGCACTTAAAATACTATATATTAGTATATTAAATTGCTTTATATAAAGTGTAAATTAAAATTACAGTGAGTTAATAATCATTAATAATCGGTATTTATCAATTATATCATTACATTTGTAAAACTATTAACTTTAAATTGTTTACAATGGTAAACATGGAGGATTTTGTAATCAGGTTGCAGGAGGTCATGGATTACTATGGTGAATCCGCATCTTCTTTTGCAGAAAAAATTGGCGTACAGCGTTCAAGCATTTCCCATATTCTATCTAGCAGAAATAAACCTAGTTTAGATTTTGTCTTAAAAATTCTTTCGGCCTATCCTGAGGTCGACCTGTATTGGTTATTTAATGGCAAGGGGGAATTTCCATCCACTGGTAAATTTAAGGAAACCAAAAAGGAAACAGATCTTTTCTCTGTAGCTGAAAAGCAGCAACCGAAAACATCAAACGAAAAAGAAATTGAGCGTATCGTTATTTTTTATTCTGACGGAAGTTTTAAAAACTTTCAGAATTGATACAATTCTTTAGTAAGTTTGCAACTAAATTTATAGTATGAGATTTCTTTTTCTAGCAGTTTTATTGAGCTTTGTTAGTTGTTACGAAACAACCCGTAATTGCAAAGATTATAAAACCGGTGAGTTTTATAGCGAAGTCGTTATTAACGATGAATTATTTACGTCTAAATTCAAAAGAACAGAAGGTTTACAGGTGGAAGTTTACAATAACACGGTCGACTCGTCCAAATTGCGTTGGATCAATGACTGCGAAGTTGTTTTTAAAACAATTAAGCCTAAGAACATGGCCGAACAAAAAGATATTCATTTAAAAATTTTAACCACAACAGATTCTTCTTATACTTTTGAATACTCTTATGTAGGTGAAACAAAAAAACAAAAGGGGATCGCTTATAAGATTAAATAGGTTCAATCAAACGGATATAAAAAATACTCGACTAAATTGAATTTAAGTTGTTTGTCTTCTGTTATTTCATAAGTTAAAAAGATTTCTCCCCAATATTCTCCATCCGAAAAATCAGCAATTATCCATTTATGATTTAACATTTTCACAGTATTAATCAGCATTTTTCTACCCTCACTGGCCGCATATGGTACTATGGGGTGCTCGCCCTTAACCTCATTTAATTTGTAAAGCTCATCTTTTATAAAAGGTATTAATTCTGATATGTTATAACCATCATCTTCAAAATAACTAATAGCATCCTCGTTCCTCTCCAGATTAAAATGAGAAGCTTCTAAAATATCATCTTGCAAAATTGCTAGGGAATCTTTGTATTTTTCCAATGCTGTTTTTTGAGCTGCCAACTTACTGTTCATATCTTCAAATACTCGTTTTGAATTCACATATTGAAATAAAATCAATAAGGCCGCAAAAACGAACAAATACATAAAAATCCTTTGTTTCATATGTTTACATTTAATTGTTTTTTTATTTGTCACACCTATCCAGCCTTAAGCGGGATGTAACATCCGTTTAATCATGGTCCTTGGGTATCACTTTTTATCATGGATGTTTCATGGACTTTAATTTAAATTGTTATTTCTAAACCATCATAAGCTAAAAAAACATTCTCGGGCAATATCCTTTCTACTTCCTCGTGAAATCCAAGCAAATGACTTATATGGGTTAAGTATGCTATTTCCGGATTGACTTTATCAATAAATTGCAATGCCTCTTCTAAGTTAAAATGCGAACGATGCGAATCTATCCTCAATGCATTCACCACTAAAACCTTTACCCCTTTTATTTTTTCAACCTCTTTGTCGGTAACGGTTTTCATATCCGTTAAATACGCCAAATCATCGAATCTAAATCCAAAAACCTGTAACGCATCATGCAAACCATTTACGGGGATTACTTCTAAGTTTTTTAATTTAAAAGGTTTGTTTTTTATGCGATGTGGAATAACGGCTGGTGCTCCCGGGTATTTGTTTTTAGTCGATAAAATATAATCAAACCGCTTACGTAAAGACTTTAACACCCTTTTATGCGCATAAATAGGAATATCGCCTTGCTTAAAATAGAAAGGCCTTATATCATCCAATCCCATCACATGATCGGCATGCTCATGTGTAAAGACAATCCCATCAATGCTATCGCATCCCGCTCTTAACATTTGATATCTAAAATCTGGTCCGCAATCAATAACATATTTGTAACTATCCCATGCTATCAAAACAGAAACCCGTAACCGTTTATCTTTTGGGTCTGTGCTTAAACAAACAGGGTGTTTGCTTCCAATAATTGGAATGCCCTGCGATGTTCCTGTTCCAAGAAAAGTTATTTTCAAACCCTGTTAAGTTTTACACAAAAATAGTGTTATTTTTTTGTTTACTATACATATTTAATACCTTTGTAGCAGGACAAAACAAGCATTTCAACAATATGGAAATAACCATACAGGGCGATAAGGAATTTGATGATGTTCCATCATTGAAATCAAAGGCACTACGTATTAATCTAAACGAAAATATTTACGGAACATTTGCCGAAATTGGAGCAGGACAAGAAACCTGTCGTCATTTTTTTAGAGCCGGAGGTGCTTCAGGTACCATTGCGAAAGCAATGTCTGCTTATGATAAAGATTTTAGTGATGCCGTTTATGGTACTGAAGATGATGGCCGTTATGTCACAGAAGCTCGTTTAAGAAAAATGCTTAGTCATGAAATGGACCTTATGGAAACAAGGTTAACACGTGAAAAGCATCCTAATAAAATATTTTTCACTTATGCCAATACGGTTGCTACCATAGACTTTGCCAAGCAATTTAAAGGCCATGGATGGGTGGGTATTAAATATCAAGTAGAAGCTACTGGTGATTATAATGAAATTATTTTACACTTGCGATTTAAAGAAACCGATGCACGTTTACAGCAGGAAACGTTGGGTGTATTAGGGACAAATCTTATTTATGGAGCATTTTATAAATATAACGAACCCAAAAAATTATTACGTTATTTATATGACCACTTAGACAAGGATCAACTAGAAATTGACACCATTAACTTTTCTGGCCCTGCTTTTGAATATGTAGATAACCGATTAATGAGTTTACAACTTGTTAAAAACGGCATGACGGATGCCGTCGTATTTGGACCAGATGGAACCAATGTACTTCCTGCAAGGGTTTTTTATAAAAAAAACATATTGGCGTTGCGAGGCAGCTTTAGACCGGTAACTAAAGTAAACATGGCCATGTACGAGAAATCGTATGAGATGTTTATTAAGGAAAGTAAGGTTAATCCTGATAAAACCGTAGTCGTTTTTGAAATCACATTATCTAATTTAAGAGCCGAGGGAGAGATTGATGAACAAGATTTTATAGATAGAGCCGATTTATTGTGCTCATTAGGGCAATCCGTAATGATTTCCAATTTCCAGGAATACTATAAAGTTGTTGAATATTTCTCAAATTACACAAAAGCCAGAATGGGACTAGCTATGGGCGTTAGCAATTTGGTCGATATTTTTGATGAAAAATACTATCGCCATATAAGTGGTGGTATTCTTGAAGCATTTGGAAAATTATTCTTCAAAGATTTAAAAGTTTACCTGTACCCTATGTTAGATCCAGAAACTGGGGAATTGATCAATAGTGAAAATTTAAAAGTATATCCACGTATGAAAGAATTATATAAATTCTTTAAATACAACGGAAAAGTAATCGATATTGAAGATTACGACACTAGTATAATGAATATATTCTCTCGTGAAATTTTACAAATGATTTCTGAGGGTGAACGTGGCTGGGAAGATATGATACCAGAAGGAACCGCAGATTTAATCAAGGATTATCGCCTATTCGGATACACAAGAAAACCTTTAAAGCCCTTAACCTTAAACAAAAGAGCCAAAAAGTAAAGTCAGGATGTCCTAAAAAACAAAAAGTTCTCGACTGTACTCCTAGCGTTTGAGAACTTTTTAGAATTCTTTTTTATGACTCTAAAATTTGATCCGCGTGTATTTTGGCCTTTACTTTATCTATTACCTTTATAATAACACCTTCTTCATCAATTACAAATGTTATACGGTGAATACCGTCAAAAGTACGCCCCATAAATTTTTTCTCCCCCCAAACACCAAAAGCATTGATAACGGTTTTATCTACATCAGCTAATAAAGGGTATGGAAAATTAAATTTCTTTTTAAAGTTCGATTGCTTTTTTTGGGTATCTGCAGAAACTCCTAAAATTTCGTAACCCTGTTCCTGTAAAACAGCATATTCATCTCGTAAATTGCATGCCTCTACTGTACATGTTGGGGTATTTGCTTTTGGATAAAAGAAAACCACTAACTTTTTACCTTTAAAATCCGACAATTTAACAGTGTTTCCCTGCTCATCTAAAGCTTCAAAATTTGGTACCTTATTTCCTTCTTTTAATGTGTTCATATTTTATAACTTTGTTATCGCTAAAATACGACCTAATGACCAAACAAGAAAGAGTAAACTTTGTTATTAATACACTTTATAAACTTTATCCAGAAATACCAATTCCATTAGATCATAAAGATCCGTACACCTTATTGATAGCAGTATTAATGTCTGCTCAAAGTACCGATGTTAGAGTTAATAAAATAACCCCTTTGCTCTTTGAAAAAGCAGATAACCCATATGATATGGTTAAACTTTCTGTAGAAGAAATAAGAGATATTATAAAACCCGTGGGATTATCACCCATGAAAAGCAAAGGCATCCATGGACTGTCACAAATTCTAATTGAAAAGCACAATGGAAAAGTACCGGTAAGCTTCGAAGACCTGGAAAAATTGCCTGCCGTCGGGCACAAAACAGCTAGTGTCGTTATGTCCCAGGCTTTTGGCATCCCTGCTTTCCCAGTAGACACACATATACATAGATTGATGTACCGATGGAATTTAAGTAATGGCAAAAATGTTGTTCAAACAGAAAAAGATGCAAAAAGATTGTTTCCAAAAGAATTATGGAACGATTTACACCTTCAAATTATTTGGTATGGCAGGGAATATTCCCCTGCACGAGGTTGGAACCTAGACAAAGACATTATCACAAAAACAATTGGACGACAATCTGTTATAAATGAATACCATAAATTAAAAAGCCCTAATTAATATTAGGGCTTTTCGGAAACTTAGTTCAGAAGCGCTTCAAACTTCAATTTATTACAATTTATAACACTTAAAGCCTTAGAATAATTTAGAAGAAAATTAACCGTTTCTTCCTTCGGTTCTTGTTCGTTTAAGTTTTTAATAGAATTTTCAGAGTAAATTTTTGCCATTTCAACAATTTAAGGGGTTATTATTGAATTATTAACGTAGCAAAACTTACTTTATTGCATCAATTTGTTAAAACGATATTATGCTTGTCTATAATTTTTCTTAAATTGATTAGAGCATAACGCATTCTGCCAAGAGCTGTATTAATGCTAACGCCTGTCCTATCTGATATCTCTTTAAAACTCATATCATTATAAATACGCATTAACAGTACTTCTTTTTGGTCTTCTGGAAGCTCATCTACCAAACGTCTTACATCTGTTTCAACTTGCTCTTTAATGATACTTTTTTCAGCATTTAAGCTAGTGTCACTAAGTACAGAAAAAATACTAAACTCTCCTGTATTATCAAATTTTGGCATCCTCTTGCTTTTCCTAAAAAAATCAATAACCAGGTTATGGGAAATACGCATGACCCACGGTAAAAACTTTCCTTCTTCATTATAAGCGCCACGCTTTAGCGTTCGGATAACTTTTATAAAGGTATCCTGAAAGATATCTTCAGCAATATCCCTATCGTAAACTTTAGAATAAATAAAACTATAAATTTTTTGTTTGTGCCTAGTGATAAGAATTTCTAAAGCACTTTCTTCTCCTTTAATATAATTGCTAACCAGATTAGCATCAGATATAATTTCGTATTGCATAATAATTACTTTTAGTGCATTGAAGAGGACTTCTTTGCTTGGGGTTACATGTTAAAAGTAATGTTTTGCTATAGGCGAGAGTTGATTTATTGAATCCAAATATAACAACAATCCTTCCTAAAAAACAAAAATTAATCATTTTTTTTAATATTTATTTGTATTACAACGCATTTTTTAAGCTGAAATAGTTGTAGTATCTTTGCTAAATTATTCCTTTCAAAAGCCAATGAACACTAATATTTCTGAAGTAAGCCCCAAAGAAAACATCATTATTAAAGGTGCTAAATTGCATAACTTGAAGAATATCGATGTAGTGATACCGAGAAACAAATTAGTGGTCATTACAGGTTTATCGGGATCCGGAAAGTCCAGTTTGGCCTTTGATACCCTATACGCTGAAGGGCAAAGACGTTATGTGGAAAGCTTATCGAGTTATGCACGTCAATTTTTAGGTCGATTGAACAAACCAAAAGTAGATTACATAAAGGGCATTGCTCCTGCCATAGCTATTGAACAAAAGGTGAATTCAACCAACCCACGTTCAACTGTTGGTACCACTACAGAAATTTACGATTATTTAAAATTATTATTTGCTAGAATTGGCAAAACCTACTCACCTGTTTCTGGTAACGAAGTGAAAAAAGACACCGTTACAGATGTTTTAAACTATTTAAAAACGTTTCCAGAAAGAGAAAAGCTCCTGCTTCTCGCTCCTATTCATTTAGAAGAAGGCCGCAGTATACAGGATAAGCTCAAGGCCTTGCAGCAACAAGGGTATGCCAGGGTCAAGATAAACGATACGGTGACCCGTATGGATGAGATTAAAGAGCTTTCAAATGAAGACGACATACTGTTGGTCGTCGACAGAATTATTTTTAAGAACGAAGAAGACTTCCTTAACCGATTAGCCGATGCCATACAAACAGCTTTTTTCGAAGGCAAGGGGGAATGTATCATAGAAGTTTTAGGCGATAATAAAAAACGGGTTTTTAGCAATAAATTTGAATTGGATGGCATTAGTTTCTTAGAACCTAATGTACACTTATTCAGCTTCAACAACCCATACGGTGCTTGTCCAAAATGTGAAGGTTATGGTGATATTATTGGCATTGATGACGATTTAGTGATTCCAAACACGGGGCTTTCTATTTATGAAAACGCTATTTTTCCATGGCGTGGAGATACCATGAGTTGGTATAGGGATCAATTGGTAAATAATTCCCATAAATTCGATTTCCCCATTCATAAACCATATTTCGAGTTAAGCGCTGCCCAAAAACAACTTATTTGGGATGGAAATCAATATTTTGAAGGATTGAATGCTTTCTTTTCAGAATTAGAATCCAAAGCGTATAAAATCCAAAATCGCGTTATGTTATCACGTTATCGCGGAAAAACCAAATGTAAAGCATGTAACGGCAAACGTTTACGTATAGAAGCAAATTACATAAAAATTGGTGGTGCTACTATTACAGATTTGGTTGAAATGCCCTTGGATAAACTAGCAAACTTCTTTAAGCAGTTAGAATTGAATGATTATGACACACAAATTGCCAATAGACTTTTAAAAGAAATCAATAATAGGTTATCGTTTCTTGCCAATGTAGGCCTTAGCTATCTAACACTTAATAGAAAATCGAATACCTTATCCGGTGGTGAAAGTCAGCGTATCAATCTGGCAACCTCATTGGGTAGTAGCCTGGTCGGTTCTATGTATATTTTAGACGAGCCCAGTATTGGTTTACACCCTAAAGATACTGAACGATTAATTTCCGTATTAAAATCACTTCGTGATTTGGGAAATACGGTCATTGTAGTCGAACATGATGAAGATATCATGATTGCTGCCGATAGTATTATAGATATTGGCCCTGAAGCAGGAACCTTTGGTGGCCATGTAGTTGCTAATGGTAATTATGCAGATATTCTCGCTTCAAATTCCTTAACAGCCCAATATTTAAATGAATCGCTGAAAATCGAGGTGCCCAAAAAGCGTAGAACCTCAAAATACTATGTAGATATTAAAGGAGCTCGTGAAAATAATCTAAAAAATATTGACGTTCGCTTCCCCCTTGGTATGCTAACTGTTATCACTGGAGTTTCCGGTAGTGGAAAAAGCACATTGATAAAAAAAATACTATACCCTTCGTTACAAAAAAAACTGACTGATTTTGGCGATAAACCAGGTCAGTATACAAGTTTAGAAGGTCATTTTAGCAATATTAAACAGATTGAGTTTGTTGATCAAAACCCCATCGGCCGGTCTTCACGTTCCAATCCTGTAACTTATATAAAGGCTTATGACGATATAAGAGCCCTATTTTCAAAACAGAAATTAAGCACCATAAGAAATTACCAAGCAAAACATTTTTCTTTTAATGTAGATGGCGGACGCTGTGAAACTTGTAAAGGTGAAGGTGAAGTTACTATTGAAATGCAATTTATGGCCGATGTACATTTAGAATGTGAAACCTGTAAAGGAAAACGCTTTAAAAAAGAAGTACTAGAGGTTACATTTGGAGATAAAAATATTGATGATATCTTAAACTTAACGATAGATAATGCCATCGAATTTTTTGATAACCAGAAGCAAACTAAAATTAAAAACAAACTCCAACCTTTACAGGATGTTGGCTTGGGATATGTCACTTTAGGACAAAGCTCTTCTACCCTTTCTGGAGGTGAAGCTCAACGTATAAAATTAGCATCCTTTCTAGGGAAAGGCAACAATAAGGACAAAGCACTTTTTATTTTTGACGAACCTACCACCGGACTACATTTTCATGACATCCAAAAGCTTTTAAAATCCTTTAATGCGCTTATTGAAAATGACCATTCCATTATAGTTGTAGAACATAATCTAGAACTCATTAAGTGTGCGGATTATGTCATAGATCTAGGACCTGAAGGTGGAGAAAAAGGCGGTAACTTAGTTGCTGTAGGAACTCCTGAAGATATTGCAAGTACCGAAGCATCAGAAACGGGAAAATATTTAAAAGACAAACTCTAAATTTCAAGTTTCAAGCCTTTACAGGTTAGGGATCCATATTCATGTATTGCCCAACACTACGGTAAAATGTTAGATTCATGTGAATTTTTGTCATTCATGTCTTAAAAACGTGTATACAGGGTAGCGTTCTACAAAAGGGGCTCCCTATTTTCCTTTGTAATAATTTTAAACAAGAAATAAAAAGGCATTGTTTAGGCGATCTATATTAATAAAAGAAAAAACCAATTAAGGCAACTATTATAATTGCAATAGGGATTACAAACATTAAATAGATAAAACTCGCAATTCCTGTTTTTATAAAGCTTAAAAGCCATCCATGATTATAAAATCGCTTAATAGCGACAAATAAATAGAAAAAAGTTGATATGACAAACAACCAATCTATCCAATCCGGAACTTTAAAAAAGCTGTTAACTATTAAAATCAGACTAAAAAGAGTGAATAAAAATGAGAAAAAATAAAAGCTAAAAACCAAATGATGTGCATAGGTACCTCGTTTATAGAACAACAGCTTTAATATAAAAGCGAAAATTGGCAACAAAACAAATAACGAGATAGGGATTGTATCATAGACCGCTTGTAAAACTTGTCCGCCATTGCGCTGTTTATAAAACTTAAGTACCTGTGCGTAAAATTTCCTTGTAATATAACCAGCACCATCACTCATCCCCATAGCTTTGTAAATTTCTGTCCCAGAAGCATTAATAGCCATTAAAGAATCCACCTTTTTTTCATCAAAATCAAAAGTTAATGTCTTGTTGACCGTTCTTTTGCCATTGTCTTTTTCCAAAGAATCCAAAACCTTAATCTGTTCCGCTTTCATCCCAGGAATACCACTCTCCTTTAAAGGCAGCAAAATACTATCTAGTTTTATAGAATCCAAAGCTTGTTGTGCTTTCGTTCTTGTGCTATCAGAAATTAAAGGTGTGTCGAGTGTTTTTTTAAGAGTCGCATCTAAACCCTGAATTTGATCCCTTACTATTATGGTGGTCAATAAAAAGAAAAAGACTACCGAAACAAACAAATACAATTGAGCAGGATGCAAATACAGTAAACGTTTGCCTTCTATAAATTTTTCAGCTAAATACCCAGGCTTAAACAGTAAAGGTAAAAAGCTTTTAAAAAAACGCGCATCAAAAGAAAAATAATTACTTATCGTGTTATAAAACAAGACACCAACAGTGAGCTCTTCTTTGGTTTGCTGCCCACAATGCGGACAAAACCTAAACGCTTGTTCAAACTTATTTTCACAGTTTTTACAAATTTCCAGTTCGGTTTTCATTAAAATGATTGGTTTTTATAAAAATAAGATTTTTTTGTTGAACTATGTTATTTCTCTCCGTATCCTAAATAACTTAAAATGTAAAATCAGACCCGAAGCTACTACCTATTAGTTAAGTCGACATAAAATGGCATAGAATATTTAGAAATAAAAAATTAAAGTTCAAGGTAAAAAGCGTAGGCATAGCTTAGTTACAGTGAGTATTTATAACGAAGAAATTCGGTTTTTTACTCTGAAGGTCCATGTTATTTTATATGGATTTAGCTATACATAACACATCATTGAGGCATCTCCCTATTCAAATCATGTAACCTCATTAGTCAGGGGTGCCAATATTTCCGATATAAAAAACATAAAACACTAACATACAGTAAATTACATTTTTGGCACGCAAATTGAAAACAATTAAACAACAGCGAAAGCCGAAAAGCTAAAAGAGTAGGCAAAAATTTAACCCCATAATCATGAAAATAAAAATTACCCTATTGAGCATTTGCCTTTTTTTAATTACCGCCTATAGTTTTGCTCAAAAAAAGGACACGCCTAAAAGCATCATAAACAAACATGTAGGCATAAAAAAGTATCACGATGGTGAAGAGCTAGAACACATGCAAAAAGGTCAATTATTAAACTTATATGTGGAAAGAATTGAAGTTCTAACTAACATATTGCCCTACATAGCATTTGCAACAAAACCCGGTACGACTATGTCTACTCTTGGCATTCCGAATAGCAATGATAACAGAAAAGCTCTTGAGGCTCAACATGAAAACACAGATAGCTATGTAAAAAACACCATCGAGTTTCAAAAAGTGATTTTACCATATTCCGATAAAGGCAATTTGGTCTCTGCTGTTTTGTTTTACGAAGAAATAATGAAATCCATTCATACTTACGACCAGTACAATTAATTAATAGTGCTTCATTTTGCATACAGAAAACCACCGCCTAAGGCGGTGGTTTTCTGTATGCCATAAATCTAATAAAGATTAACTATGGAGTGATTATTTGTATTTGTGGGGTACACCGTAGCTACCGCAGGCAGGTTTTAGGAAATAGTAAAAGTCCAGATGAGTTCTACGATAATTCCAAAACTTTAATGAGCTCTACAACATAATTACTCAGCAACAAGCCTCTCTCTTTTTATTAACTACCGTAGTACGCATCTTTAAAAAAGACACGAATGGTACAAATTCACACGAATCCAATACATTATGGAATAGATTGGACACAACATGAATAAGAATCCCTAGACTATATAGGCTTGAAACCAGTCAATAGACAGAATAATTAGTGAAAATTTGTGTCATTCGTGTCCAATCTTTTTTTGTGTACTCACAGTAGTTGCTATTAAAGGTTTCCCCGCTCTCAGATTAAATTAGTATTTTTTTGCTTATAAAAAAAACTATTTACTTACTGATTTACAACAACTTACTGGTTGTTATTGTTTTTTGGCACGCTGTTTGTAATTATCAAACTGTATTCATCCATTAAAATAAATTATTATGAAAAAGTTTTTATTCTTAGTAGCTAGTTTAATCCTTACCGGTTTTACTGTTAACGCAACCACAACCAATACAGAAGCAAGTACAACTTATAACAGAGGTTATGGCAACTCTTTCATATTTGTTGAAAACGGCATAGAGTTTTCAGTATTCCGCGACGGACAATTTGATTTTAACATACAGCGCTATAGCGGTACCAATGTAAATGTCTCAATAGGAACCCCTAATATTAATTTTAGCTTTAATTCAGGGTACGATTACAATGCTTATGTACAATATGATGAATACGGCGCCATCATTCAAATAGAAAATACGCCTATATATTATGATTACTATGGTCGTGTTAGCCAGGTAGGTAATGTCAATATCTACTATAACAGCTTTGGTTATGTAAACCGTGTAGGTGGTCTATACGTTCATTATAACAGATATAATCGTTTTTCACATTGCTCAGGTTTTATAAATGTGTATAACAGACAGTATGTTTACAGACCTTGGCATCGTTATTACAGCATTCCGTCTTACGACCATTGTGTAGTCTATAACAGACCTTACAGACGTCATTATACGCCAGTGCGTTATGTTTATAACAGACCGTTTTATAATAACTACAGACCTAGAACAGCTATTGCAAGCAGACGTGGCAACGTTATAGCAAGAAATAGAAGCTATGCTACCGTAAATAGAAGCAGCAGAAACGTGACACGAATAAATAAACATGCAAACTCTAGAAGAAGTGTTGCTCAAACAACTAATATAACAAAACGCAACAGTACTATTAACAGAAATTCTGGAAGAAACTATTCAACAGGAAATAAAAACACGATTAGACGTAACACCTCTAATATAAACATAAATACAAGAAACAACAATACCGTTACACGTAATAATGATACCAGAAGCACTAGAAATTATGCCCAAACAGCTAATCATACTAAAAGAACTGGGGAAAGCGTTAATAGAACAGTTAGACCTAGATCCAATAACAATGTAAATACAAATAAAGTAACCCGTGAACGTAAAAATGTAGTTACTCAAAAACCAAGAACGCAAAATACGCGTACATATAATAGAGACAATAATAATGCTAGAAAAACAAGACAGGTAACACGTACTACTCAAAGTAAACCTAGAGTAACACAACGAAAAACAGTTAACAGGTCTTCTCAAAGCAGCAAACCAAGAGCTGTACAGAGCAGAAGTACATCTAGTAATAAAAATATAAGATCGACTAGTAGAAGACGATCATAACAATTTTGGTTGGTTAGTTTTGAAACCCCTGCGACATGTTTGCCTCAAAGCAACATCGTAGGGGTTTCTGTTTTTATATTTTTCCACATTTAAATAGTAAGCGTTCGATAAGCTGCATGTTGTTCTGCTTGTATTTGAGTTTTAGTTTATATTAAGAAACAACCACCAGAAAGTGTATTCTATTTAAAGAACTGTAAAAAGCTCTTTAAGTTTAAAAGAATATGTCTAAGTATGGTAGCAATTATAAGATTATGAGATACTTTAATAGGCAGTTTAGGGTTGATTTTCCGAAGCCCAGTAAACGGTTTAAAAAAAACTGTTTTTTATTTATGTAGAAGCTTCTACTCCTCTACTCCTTTCCAAGAAAAAACATTTTTTAATAAGGTTTCTATTGAGATTCATTATCCGAATGGAGTTTTTTTGCAATGTCCTTCGGGTATTTAAAAAAACTAAAAAATTAATTGGAAATTCGCTAGATTAGCACATATCAATATATGTGGTATGACCGTATGAATACGGTTATCCATATGTTGGCAACAAGCTAAAAATAACCTCTGAAATACTAAATGACAATTCTTTTTATTTCAAATCAAACTCATTTTACAAAAGAAGAAGCCTTAAAGTTATTTCAGCCATATACAGAAGAAAAGGATTTTCACCATTTTAAATCTTTATCAAAAGCAAAAGATTTCCTGACCAACAACCTAATAGAAAAAGACAAACAAAGCCAGCAAAGTATCTAGAAAAAGAATTTCACGATTTTTCACGAGATAATCCGACTTTTAGCTTATAGTCAATATGAATATACCCTGTTGATGGGTTCTTCTGAAGAAGCAAGGTATAATGAAAATCTTGTAGAAGAATTAAAAAATGATTTCAATTTTACAGATGTGAGCTTAGTAACATATGAAGATTTATTGAATAAGCATATTAGACTATGTGATAGATTAAATGAGTTTAATGTGTTTTAACAATAGTGAAAGAAGCCAGTTGCCAACAAGATATAAGAAAACATAGGGCTTTTGGGCTTAATCGAAAGGTATATGTTTATTGTCAAAGTCGCCAAGTATAAAATTTGGTGTTTACAAGAAAAAAGATAAAAGCAAAATATTTATATTTGGCTTAGTACCAACCCGAAACGTATCGCTTATCACCTGCCCTACGTTTCTTATACGAGACATTAGCAATAATTAAACTCGATTGATATAACTCATAAGAATGAATCGTGAAATAATAGATATAAATGATTACACAATCTTGTTGGAAGAGGCTTCTACCGATAATAATTTAATAGATTCATGCTTTTTTGACGAGCCTGTAATAGCTATCGCCTTTTATGGTGCAGGTGATGTTGGTCTTAACGTAAAATTCGATGGAAAAACCAAAGAATTCCATCACACTAAAGGCATGGTACTATCATTTTATGCAGATAATATGGTAGAGTTTGAACACCATGTTTCCAAACTAAAATCGCTACAATGCCTTGTAATCGCTACAACAATAAGAAATATAGACAAATTGCCTAATGGTGAAGGTCAATTCTTGGAACAATTTTTATATCAATTAATTCACCCAAAAGATCATTATGTTGAAGGTCCGGTATTTAATATGAGCCCAGAAATGTTTCAATTAGTTGAACAGTTCTTTAGCAATACTTACGAGGGCGAAATTAAAATGATGTTTTATAAAAGCCATATCACAGCTTTACTTTCTCATTATTTTGGACAATTGGCAAAACAACAAAGCACAAAACTTGATACTTCGCAAATAGAAAAAATCAATCTAGCTCAAGAAATTTTATTATCTAATTTAGAAAATCCACCTTCCTTAACAGAATTGGCCAACAGAATTGGCACCAACACTAATAAGCTTAAAATAGAATTTAAAGCGCAGTTTGGCGTTCCTGTTTTCAAATACTTACAAAACGAACGTTTAAAAAAAGCCTACAGTTTAATTAAAAACGAACAAAAAACAATTCAAGAAGCCGCTTGGGCAGTAGGTTACGATAGTTTAGGTTCTTTCTCTAACGCTTTTGAAAAAAAGTTTGGCTACAGACCTAGCCAAGTGTAAAATTCTTTTCGAATAAATCATAATTCTTTCGGAATAAGTCGCTGGAAGACAGCTGCTATAGATTTGTATCATAATTCAAAAAGCAAAGATTATGATTAGTAAAAGTTTATTTAGCATTGTATGTGGCATGTTCGTTTGGATTTTAGGCGTTAGCTTTTACCTCTTATCATTTTATGTCCCCATTTTAGATAATCCTGAACTACAATCTAATGTCGTATTGGTTTTAGGCATCGTACCCAGCGCATGTTTAGGAACATATTTGTTCTATAAGAAAAGTTACATAAAACCATCTGCATTGGGGCTTACATTCGTTATTGTAGCTACGCTTCTAGATGTAATAATCACAGTTCCAGTATTTATAATTCCAAATGGAGGAAGCTATTCAGAATTTTTCGGAGATCCAATGTTTTATACAATTGTAGTTGAGTTTTACTTCATTGTATTCTATTTCGGAAATCATTTAAACAATAAAAAAATCAAAGCATGAAAACTATTGTTTTTTTTATAACGGTTTTATTGAATGCACTTTCCACAGGTTTTTTCTTCGCTTGGTCTATTTCAGTCATATTGGGAACAAAAAAAACAGGTCATTTAACGTATTTGGAAACAATGCAAAACATTAATAGAGAAATCTTGAATCCGGTGTTCTTCATTGTGTTCTTTGGAAGCTTAATTGCATTGGTGATAACTACTTATTTACAGTTCAACAACAAAACTGTATTTGTGTTAGTGTTGGCGTCAACAATCATATATCTAATTGGTACTTTTGGAGTTACAGCCTTTGGAAATGTCCCCTTAAACAATGAACTAGAAGTATTAAATATTACCAAGCTTAACTTAATAGAGCTAAAGGATTTTAGAACCTATTATGAAAGCGCTTGGAATCATTTCCATGGTATAAGAACCATTTCAAACATGGTTTCATTCATTCTATTACTTATATCAATATTTATTCAAAAAACATTTTAAAATCATTTATTATGAAAACAAACATTTTAGTTATCGGAGGAACCGGAAAAACTGGTCACCGAGTAGTCGAGCAATTACAAAACAAAGGAATTGAGCCAAGAATTGGTTCAAGAAATTCATCACCAAGCTTTGATTGGGACAATAAAGATACTTGGGTAGATGCCTTAAACGGCATCGAAAAAATGTATGTTACTTATTATCCTGACCTAGCTGTTCCAGGAGCTAAAGAAGCCATAGAGAGTTTAACTTATTTAGCTATAGAATTAGGGGTAAACAAAATGGTTTTGCTTTCAGGAAAAGGTGAAACTGAAGCTGAAGCCTGCGAAAAAATTGTTATGGATTCCGGCATAAATTACACAATCGTTCGAGCCTCGTGGTTTAACCAAAATTGGAGCGAAAGTTTCTTTTTAGACCCTATTCTTTCAGGAGAAGTGGCATTACCAATGTCTGATGTTTTAATTCCATTTGTAGATGCAAATGATATTGCAGAAGTAGCAGCAACTGTATTAATAGATGATGCTTATAATGGTGAAATTATTGAGGTAACGGGTCCAGAACTAATCACTTTTAAGGATATTGTCAACATCATTTCAAAGACCAGTAAAAGAAATTTGAATTTTTACGACATCACGCTAGAGCAGTATATAAATGGTATGAAGCAAATGCAAATACCTAATGATGTTGTGTGGTTAATTGAGTATTTATTTAGTCATGTTTTAACCAATCCAAAAAATCAACTGGTAGTTAATGATATTGAACGAGTTCTGGGCAGAAAAGCAAAAACATTTTCGGAATATGCTCAAAAAACCAGTGAAACTGGAATTTGGAATCAAATAAGCATCGAATAACTATTGCCGACAACGGTTACCGTTGCACAATACCATTAAAAAAAATGAATTTTGATCCCTCTCTCCGGAAGGTCGGGAGACTTTGCGGAGCGAGGGTAGGTACAAAACAGTAAATAACCCTTCCCGTTATGGTTTTTATTTAACCCCAAAATAACGCTCAATAAGTATTGAAATATCTTCAGAAAACTTAAACCTATAAACTACAAATACATACAGCACCGTAATTAAAGTTGATTTTAAAGCAATATTGACTATAGGATTAAAAGGAAATTCCCAAAAATACAATAGCAAAACACTTAAAAATATGAAACCCGCTATCCTAAATATATCAGTCGTAAAAGGATGGATCTTAAACTTCATGTATACAAAAAGCAGTTTTACGGAGTTATACATGAAAATAGCCAGCGAAGTTGCTAAAGCAGCACCGTTAATACCGTACAGAGGAATAAAGACCATGTTTAAAATAATCATTAGTATAACCAAAACTACCCCTAAGAACAACACGGCCCTATAGTAATCGCTATTAAATAAAATAGCATTGTTAGCTCCCAAAAAAGCATCATATAATTTGGTGACACTAATTATGAGTACCACAAAAAGCCCACCACCAAACTCCTCTGGAATGATATGGTACAACTGATTAATATTCAAGACAATCAAAAGAAATATAAATCCGCTTATTATAAACAAGTTTAACGAGCTCTTTTTGCACAGGTCTTCCAGAGCATCCATTTTTTTTTCGTTCAAAAACTTAGCCGATAAAGGCAACAGTATTTGATGCATAGATCGTTGAGGCACAGCAATAACCGCTGCTATAAAAATAGCAACATTGTAATATGCTATTTCTTCGATCTGGATATAATGCCCCAGCATGACTTTATCTACATCTAAAAGAACAGTAGCTATGGAACCCGCTATAATTATTAAAAACGAATATTTAAAAATATTTTTTAAGCCATTAATTCTCTTAAATGTAACAACAGGAAGCTTAATACTAAACGCATATACACTCATAATGAGCATTCTTAAAACATACACGCACACCAAACCTATCATAAACCACTCCACATCAACAACTTTAAAGTGCAATAAAAATAACAGTATCATAGTTGCTATCCGATGAAAAACTTCTTTCATAAAGTTCCCAAATACGGTTTGCATTTGCACCTTGGCCCAGGCAAAGAATATTTCAAAATAAGCGAGTGCAAAAGCTATGATCATGGTATGCCACAAATAACCTCTTATAATATCGTTCTTTTTGGACAAAACACCACCAATCACATCATAACACGCATAACTAAAAAAACATAAAGGAATGGCTATTATAAATGGCAAAAACAGCATCAGTGTCAAAAAGCTGTTTAATGAGATACGCGTTTTAAAGGACGAGTAAAACTTAACCAATGTATTGTGTGCCCCAAAGGCCATCAAAGGCATAATTACATATGCCAAAGACAGCATATACCCTACCATGCCGTAAAATTCATCACTAAGGAATTCTGTGTAAAGAAATAACGTATTAATGGCTCC
This sequence comes from Flavivirga sp. 57AJ16, assembly GCF_028736925.1. GTDB lineage: Bacteria > Bacteroidota > Bacteroidia > Flavobacteriales > Flavobacteriaceae > Flavivirga. The sequence goes on from NZ_JAQZAT010000005.1 coordinate 280,170, forward strand.
AATAAAAAAGCCCAAATATGTTGAGATAACATTTTTAAAAGACTGCGAAGCGACTATTCCCATTAATTCTTAAAATATTTATAATTAAATCCTAAAAACGTTACTCTTTGAAATAATTTAGAGCTTAGACCTTTTCGGATTTTCATTTCTCGATCACCTCTATTAACTGTTGGGTTAATTGTTTTCTGCTATACTTTTGCAAACCAATTGGAAACGATTGCAAATTCTTATTCCGAAATGCTTTATAGCATGCCAATATAGTCGTTTTTAGTGACTCATAAGCATCGTAATTAAAGTAGCTACCCGTATTCGTCTCCTTAATGATTTTCCCAACATCCGAATCTTTGGGACCTATGGCGATAATGGGCCTGTTTGAAACCATATATTCAAATAGTTTTCCAGGTATAATGCATTTTGTGTCTTCAGAATCTATTTCAATCAACAACAATACCTGTGATTTTTTTTGAAACACAACTGCTTCTTTATGCGAAACATAACCTACTTTATTAACATAATTACTTAACCCTTTGTTCTTGATCGATCCTAATACATTTTCACTAATCGCCCCAATAAAGTTAAGTTGAAAATCTTTAGAAAAACCATTGTTTTCATTAACTAGGTCACTTAGGACGTCCCATAAAACTTCTGGATTTCGTTTAGACAATAAAGAGCCTATATGGGATATTGAAAACTTGGAGTCTAGCTCCAACTCACCAGCAGGTTCGTAATCATAGCCATTAGTTATAACCTCTATAGGTCGGCTTGTTATTTTTGAAAACTCTTTTTTAGTTGTAAAACTGGTCACAATGACCTGATCGGCAGTATTTAAAACCTGCTTTTCTAAAGTTATATGTTTTTCTTTTGAAGCTTTTGTTAACTTTAATTGTTTATGATAACCAATGGTTGTCCATGGATCCCTAAAATCGGCCAACCACTTCACCCCTAATTCTTCCTTTAACCGTAAGCCAATAAGATGCAAGCTATGCGGAGGCCCTGTAGTTATTATCGTTTTAATATTTTTTTCCGAAATATATTTTGAAAGATACCCTACAGAAGGTTTTACCCAAGCTATTCTCGCATCGGGAACAAAAAAGTTCCCCCTAATATAGAGCATCACTTTTTCGATAAAACTTTGTTTTTTATGATCTGAAATAATCCCTTTACTTATGGTTTTCGATGATTTTTTTGAAAACACCCCCGCTAACTTATAAGGCTCTTTTATTGGGTACTTTAAAATGGTGATCTCGTCTGAAACTTCAGAAGATAAACTTTCGTCCAGCAAAGGATAATTAGGGTTATCCGGAATATAAACAATAGGATCTATATTAAATTCCGGCAAATATTTAACAAATTTCAACCAGCGCTGTACTCCGGGCCCTCCTGCAGGAGGCCAATAATAAGTTATAATAAGTACTTTTTTTTTCATTCTGTCATTCCTGCCTTTCGTCTTCGCTCAAGATAAACTACATCAGGAATCTTAAAAATTGAAACTAGATTAATAACAACGCCTGTTTATACAGGTATGGCAAACTATTTTTTCTTAAACTCGTATAACAGTCCGCCCAGCAACAATACCCCAAACAAAATCGAGCTAGCCAAAGCAATATGACTACCCGTTTTAACAACATCTGGGTCAAACTTAAATTCTATGGTATGGTTTCCTGCTGGTACCTGCATACCACGCAACGTATAATTAACACGTATATGGGAACGCTCTTCTCCATCGATAAAAGTTTTCCACCCATTACCATAATACACCTCTGAAAAAACAGCAAACCCTTCATTTGAGTTTCTGGATTTATACTTTAAGTAATTCGGTTTCACTTCAACCAAATTAATGGATGCCAACGAATCTACTTCATAGTTTGGCTTCACATTTTTTAAGTTTTCCAAAGCTTTATGCGTAGAATAAATAGCTATGGATTTATTGGGCAAGCTATCCAACTGCTTCATTTCCTCATCTGCCGACACCACTTTTTGCAAGCGCTGAACAAACCAGACATTACCATTGGCCTCGTCATTTTTATAAGAGAACATCCCGTCTTTTTCATCCTGAGCTATAATATACTTGGTATTAAGCATATTAAGCACATTGATATTGTTTTTCGTTACATAAAAATCAAACACTTCCCTATAGCGCTTTAATTCTGCAGCATTATAACCATTTAACGAATTATGGAAGTACGAAGGTTTTGATGGCCCCGAAACTAAATCAAACACCTTAAAATGCGTGGTATCCTTTAAGATTTCCTGATCTACCTCATTGGCCTGAAACGGTTTGTCCATCCTAATTGCAGATACAAAATCGGCATTATTCACATAGCGTCTATCAACCCCAACTAAATCAAAAAGAACGAGCGCACAAAACACCACGATCACCCACTTTTCTTTTAGTTTATCACGCAAAAACATAAAGATAGCACCAGCAGATAACACGACCAAAACAAATGTCCGCAATGTATCCTGAGTAAAAATAGCTTCTCTATCCTCTTTAATAGCTCTTATAAAATCCGGTCCATAGGCCTGCATATATTGACCATCATTAGCACCGACAAAATCAAATAACGACGACTTAAACAGTAAAAACACCACAGCAATACCACCTGTGATGATACTGGTGTATTTTAAAGCTTTAAACTTATCTTCCTTCTTTTCAAAGTCATTGAACAACCTTGTCAACCCGAAAATCGCCAATACGGGAATACACAGTTCTAAAATGACCTGAATAGAACTCACCGCTCTAAACTTGTTGTAAAGCGGCACATAATCAATAAAGAAGTCCGTTAAAAACCCTAAATTTTTCCCGTAAGACAATAATAGCGACAATAAAGTCCCTCCTACGAGCCACCATTTTAACCGTCCTTTCACAAGAAATAGTGCAAAAACAAATAAAAACAAAACCACGGCGCCAATATATGCCGGTGCTTCAACAATGGGCTGTTCTCCCCAATACATAGGGGCGCGCTTCGACGCTTCTAATGCTTGTGTGGTGCTAGCCCCCAATTTCCTGTAAGCCTCATAAGTTGAAGAATCCTTGCCTACATTCTCACCATTTCCTCCTCCCATAAATCTGGGAATATAAAGATTAAAAGTTTCCACAATGCCATAACTAAACTGTGTGATATAATCCCTATCCAAACCAGAGGTCATTGTTTTTGGCGAACCATCAGGGTTTATAGTTAACTCGCTTTTTCCCCGGGTGCTCTCTTTTACATATTCTTGTGTTGCCAAGACGTTTGTTGCGTTCAAAGCTATGGATAGAACGACGGCGGCAACCATGATCCCTACAGATTTAAAATAATGAGGCAGTATTTTTTTTCTATAGGCGTCAACTAGGTATACAACACCTAAAACAATAACCAATAGCAATAGATAATAAGTCATCTGAAAATGATTAGCCACAAGCTCCAAGCCCATAGCAACAGTAGTTAACAAGAACCCTGGGATATATTTTTTTTGAAAAACAAGGAAAATTCCACTTAAAACCAACGGCATATAAGCTATAGCATGCGCCTTGCTATTGTGTCCTACTCCTAAAATAATTATTAAATAAGTTGAAAACCCAAAAGCGATAGCTCCAAGCGCAGCTAGTTTAAAGTCGACCTTTAAGACCAACATCAGTATATAAAAACTTAACAGATATAAAAACAGATAATCTGCTGGTCGAGGCAAAAACCTAAGGGTCAAATCTAATTTTTTAATATAATTATGCGGGTACTTTGCTCCCAACTGGTACGTAGGCATCCCAGCAAACGCACTATTTGTCCAATATGTTTCTTTTCCAGTTTCTGCTTTAAAATCCTTTTGCTGCTTGCTCATGCCTATGTATTGCACGATATCGCTTTGATATATCCTTTCCCCTTTTAAAACAGGGCTAAAATAAGCCAATGAAAGCATTACAAATCCTACCAAAATTAATAAATGAGGACCTATTCTTTTAACTGAAAATTGCATGAAAGTATATTAAGAACAATGTTTGTGAAAATTAATCAATTTCTTCGTAATCGACATAATCACCTACATTTTTATTTGAAGTTTTAGTTTTTGGTATTTTATCTATAATGACTTCTCCTTCTTTTTTCGGTTTTTCTTGTTGCTGTTTTCCAAACTGGCCACCAAAACGCTGTTCCGCTTTTTTAGTAATGTATTTAAAAATAAACGGAGCAAATAAGCGTGATAAAATTTTTATTCCAAAGTAAATAAGAAGAATGATTAATATCATTCTAACAAAACCTGTTACAGATGCAAATTGTAGCATAAAAATTATTTTTAACAAAAATACAATTCTATATGCTTAAAAAACGCTCAAAAATGATAAAAAAAGTATAAAATATCTATATTTGAAAAAGTCTTTGAACCTAAAAATAATAGCAGTGCATTATCAATGTATTACTAGTTGTATACTAAAACCTTAATTATGAACCCAATGAAATCTATCTTATGTTTTATACTAACCCTAATTTCAATTCAGGCCTATAGCCAATATACCGATGTCATTAACTCAAACAGACCCGGTGTGTCCCGAAGTGCTTTTTCCGTAGGCACCAATGTAGCTCAATTTGAAATAGGTCCCTATATTACAAAAGAAAAAAGGACGCCTGCTACGGCCTATGAAATATCTGGGTTTGGCGTTGATTTTGCTGCGCGATATGGGCTATTATTCGAGGAACTGGAATTAAATATTGAAGGCACCTACCAAAACGACAAAAAAACGTACCCTTTAAATTCATCTATCGAAGAAAAACGCTCTAACTTTAAAACGCTCACATTGGGCGCGAAGTACCTGGTGTACGATCCTTATAAAAAATCAGAAGAAAAGCAACCTGACCTGTACAGTTGGAGAGCAAATCATCGCTTTAGATGGAGTTCGTTAATCCCTGCTGTTTCAGTTTATTTAGGGGCTAATTTTGACACAAAAGACAATCCGTATATAGCCCCGGGCATTGAAGGGTTTAGCCCTAAAGTTATGATCGCAACCCAAAACAACTTCCCCGGAGGATGGGTATTTGTTATGAATTTCATAAAGGACAGAATTGGATCCGACCAATCAGATTTTCAATATATTTTAACATTAACACACTCTTTCAACCCTAAGTGGGTTATATTTGGCGAAACTCAAGGGATACAAAGTGATTTTTATGCTGATAATCTTTTTAGATTTGGGGGCGCTTACTTATTGAAACGAGATCTTCAATTAGATACTGCACTAACCCTTAACACAAAGGACACCCCGTCTGTTTTTAGTGTAAACTTTGGGGTATCGTACAGATTGGATTTCCATAAAGACAAAGAGCTCAAGGATAAAGATATAAATAATGGTACCTCGGCTAAAGAAGAAGGAAAAAGAAGATCCAGACGCAATAAAAACAAAAATAATACTGCTGATGAAGATAAAAAGCGAAAACGAAACGATATAGACTTTGACAACAACTAAAATAATTTCCTTGAAACGAACTTTCTTCGAGACAGCCCCTCTAGGAATACTTTTCAATTAAGAATCAAAATAGCTATCATAACATATGATAACACTCAAAGAAATACATAAAAAGAAGGATTTAAAGGCTTTTGTTAAACTTCCTTTTAAGATTAATAAAAATTCCAAATATTGGGTCCCCCCAATTATTAGTGAAGAAATCAAAACTTTTAACAAAAAAGAAAACCCGGTATTTAATAATGCTGAAGCCAGATTATTCCTAGCTTATAAAAACGGGGAAATTGTTGGCCGTATAGCCGCTATAATCAATTGGCTGGAAGTCAAGGAGCAAACTTTAAAAAAAATGCGTTTTGGTTGGTTTGATGTTATCGATGATGTGAATGTTTCAAAGGCCTTACTTGATAAGGTCATAGAAATTGGAAAGGAAAACGATCTTGAATTTATCGAAGGCCCTGTTGGTTTTTCCAATCTTGATAAAGTAGGTGTAGTAACAGAAGGTTTTGACCAAATTGGAAGTATGATTACATGGCACAACCTACCCTATTACGCGACCCATTTTAAAAAATTAGGCTACGATATTGCTAAAACATATTCTGAGAACATCATGGAGTTTAAAAATATTCACCCAGAATATTTCTCAAGAATGCAGGGGTTAATAAAAAAGCGCTACCAACTAAGAGCTTTAAACTTTACTAAAAATAAAGATATTCTTCCTTACACCAATGAGATGTTTGATGTCTTTTCCAAATCACATGCTGTCCTTTCCACATTTGTTGAAATAAATGATGAACAGCGGGAGTATTTTAAGAAAAAATTTATTGGTTTTCTTAATCCGGAATATGTGAAATTTGTCTTAGATAAAGATGATAAACTAATTGCTTTTGGGATTGTGACCCCGTCTTACGCAAAAGCTTTACAAAAAATGAAGGGCAAGTTATTTCCTTTTGGCTTAAAGCATTTATTACACGCAAAGAAACATGCCAAAACAGTGACTTTTTACCTAATTGGTGTTTTACCTGAATATCAAAATAAAGGGGTTACTGCTATTATTTTTGATGAATTCCATAAAACATTTACAGAAAAGGGTATTGAATTATGTGTAAGAGGCCCTGAATTGGATGACAACGTTGCCATACAACAAATATGGAAAAACTTTAAGCCCGTTATTAATAAAAGACGCTGTACTTTTAGAAAACCTATTGACAAAGCTTAAATCACTTCATTTCATAAAAAAATCCAATTCAATTATGAATTGGATTTTTTAATATCTGTTTTTCGGGGCACATTCGCAAAACACGAAAGCCCTTGTGAAAACGAGGGTTTTGTTGTATATTGATGTATAAATAAACCCCGAAAAAGGCCAAAAAGGCACAAAAACGGGGTTTTTATCTTCGATAATTATGAAAGTACAAAGAATTTCTGACTTACAGGGTCGTCTTTCTCTTTTTTCCCCTTCAGGAAGATTACGA
>NZ_JAQZAT010000050.1 GCF_028736925.1 Flavivirga sp. 57AJ16
ACGGTTCAAGACTTCCCAATACGAGGAAAGAATGTATATCTGCACATCACTAGACGAAGATGGCACAATCAAACTACCAATAAAGTCATTACCAGAGACTGGGATTTAGTAGCAAAAGGGACTAGAATAACTAGTGAGTTTGCTACTTTTTTAAAAGAAGTCTATAAGTAATAACGCTTCTAGCACAGCAGTAGTCGCTAATTTCTACGGAGTAAACCCCAGAAGCCTACAACGTCAATATAAAGATTACTTGAGTGATTTTAAGGCTTGGGAACAGAAAGCACACGCAAAAGACTGGCTGCTATTTCCTCAAAACATTGGACAGCAGCTTTCTCTTGATGAAACAGCATTCTCAAATGGGGATCTGTACACCATACTTACCAATAAAAAAGCAAAAGGAAAGAAAGGGGCTTTAGTTGCGATGATCAGAGGCACTAAAGCAGAGGAGGCAATCAAAATATTGCAAAAGATACCTCTCAAACAAAGAAACCAAGTAAAGGAAGTAACTCTAGATATGGCTGGTAATATGGGATTGGTAGTCAAAAAATCATTTCCAAATGCTGTTCAGGTAATAGATAGATTCCACGTACAAAAACTAGCTTTGGATGCTCTGCAAGAAATCAGAATCAAGCATAGATGGGAAGCATTGGATACGGAAAACGACGCTATTGAAAAAGCAAGAACCAAAAACCTAAAACACAGCCCTGAGATACTACCCAATGGAGATACCCTAAAACAATTACTTGCTAGAAGCAGGTATTTGCTATATAAATCCAATGATAAATGGACTGTAAACCAATCCATAAGAGCCAAAGTACTCTTTGAAAAATATCCTGATATTGAAAAAGCATACAAACTCTGTCAAAATTTATCTTGGATATTTAACCAAACAAAAGATAAAACTTCTGCACTAATAAGATTGGCAAAATGGGATGAAAAAGTACGACAGGCTGCTTTTAAAAGCTTCAACACCATTGCCAGAACAATGTCTATTCATTACAAGAACATCTTAAATTACTTTGATAACAGAAGTACTAACGCTTCGGCTGAATCCTTTAATGCCAAAATTAAAGCCTTTAGGGCACAGTTTAGAGGAGTTAGAAATGTAGAATTCTTCTTATTTAGACTAACTAATATTTTTGCTTAATTCTAAAATCCCACAACTTTTTGACTTGATCC
>NZ_JAQZAT010000051.1 GCF_028736925.1 Flavivirga sp. 57AJ16
ATTTAATCTACATCTTATTTTTTAGTTTTTTAATTATTTATGCCTGTTGATTTTTTTTAAATTCTTAAATCGTCAATCCTCAATCATCAATCATCAATCGTCAATCATCAATCGTCAATCCTACTCTTCCCAATCCTTTTGAGTACGATAAACAACTTCTTTAATAACATATGCTTCCATATTGATTGTTGATTTCTGAATGCTGATTTTTGATTTGTTCAAATTCATTTTATCATTTAATCTACATCTTATTTTTTAGTTTTTTAATTATTTATACCTGTTGATTTTTTTTAAATTCTTAAATCATCAATCGTCAATCATCAATCATCAATCGTCAATCATCAATCGTCAATCCTACTCTCCCCAATCCTTTTGAGTACGATAAACAACTTCTTTAATAACATATGCTTCCATATTGATTGTTGATTGTTGATTTCTGAATGCTGATTTTTGATTTGTTCAAATTCATTTTATCATTTAATCTACATCTTATTTTTTAGTTTTTTAATTATTTATGCCTGTTGATTTTTTTTAAATTCTTAAATCGTCAATCCTCAATCATCAATCATCAATCGTCAATCATCAATCGTCAATCCTACTCTCCCCAATCCTTTTGAGTACGATAAACAACTTCTTTAATAACATATGCTTCCATATTGATTGTTGATTGTTGATTTCTGAATGCTGATTTTTGATTTGTTCAAATTCATTTTATCATTTAATCTACATCTTATTTTTTAGTTTTTTAATTATTTATGCCTGTTGATTTTTTTTAAATTCTTAAATCATCAATCCTCAATCGTCAATCATCAATCATCAATCATCAATCGTCAATCATCAATCCTCAATCCTACTCTTCCCAATCCTTTTGAGTACGATAAACAACTTCTTTAATAACATATGCTTCCATATTGATTGTTGATTGTAGATTTCTGAATGCTGATTTTTGATTTGTTCAAATTCATTTTATCATTTAATCTACATCTTATTTTTTAGTTTTTTAATTATTTATGCCTGTTGATTTTTTTTAAATTCTTAAATCATCAATC
>NZ_JAQZAT010000052.1 GCF_028736925.1 Flavivirga sp. 57AJ16
TTATAGGGGAAGTCCTGGCAGGCGTCACGCTATTGGTCTATTTAGGGTATACCATCTATGACATCATCAAGAACAAAAAGGAAAGATGGATGCTGTTTTTTATAGTGCCTTATGCCTTACTGAACTTAATTGATGAGGCTTCGTTCATCGTAACGAAAAATCATAATAATTTCTCTTTCCTAGAAAGTTATGGTATTATTGGATTATCAGCGGTACTATTATATATGATTTTGTTTAGGCTCGTCGTATCGCCGAAATCCGTATTGCCTAAGGCCGATACCAGGGCCTATAAGACATCGAGCCTCAGTAGATCCAAAGCTGAGGTATATAAAAGGGACTTTTTAAGGCTCATGGACAGGGAGAGGCTCTTTACCAACAGCAATATAACGGTCAACCTGGTAGCCCAAAGGATGGGCATTCCAAGACAGTACTTATCCGAGGTCCTGAACGTGTACTTAAAATCCAATTTCCAGGACTGTATGAACAAGTACAGGGCGGAAGAGTTTGTAGCTTGTCTCAAGGACGACAGGTTCAGGAACTATTCCATTATGGGCATTGCCAACGAGGTCGGCTTCAAGTCCAAGTCCTCTTTCAACACGACCTT
>NZ_JAQZAT010000006.1 GCF_028736925.1 Flavivirga sp. 57AJ16
TCGTAATCTTCCTGAAGGGGAAAAAAGAGAAAGACGACCCTGTAAGTCAGAAATTCTTTGTACTTTCATAATTATCGAAGATAAAAACCCCGTTTTTGTGCCTTTTTGGCCTTTTTCGGGGTTTATTAGTACTTCAATATACAATAAAACCCTCGTTTTCACAAGGGCTTTCGTGTTTTGCGAATGTGCCTACTTTGGTGGTTCCTCCCTCACAATGACCATGTGTTTATTTGTAGATAAATACTATCACATTTTATAAATCCAAGAAGCTGGGTTTTCTGTTTTCATCCCTTTGGATAATGTAAAACTCAAAACAGTCTCCCCATTTGAGGGGTTTGTAAAAACCTCACCTATAACTTGCTTAGTTGATACCTTGTCCCCTTTTTTAACATAAACGCTAGATAAATTTTTGTAGATGGTCAAATAACTTCCGTGTCGAATCATTACAATAGGATTCACGTTTTTCATTTTAAGTATTTCGCTTACCTCACCATTAAAAACAGCTCTAACTTTAGCCCCTTTTTGCGTCGCAATCCTTACACCGTTACTCTTAATCGTTAATGATTTATCAATAGGGTGACGCTGTGTACCGTAGCCTAACCTCACCACGCCTCTTTCAACTGGCCAGGGCAACTTACCCTTATTGGCTATAAAGTTAGAGGCCAAAACTTTTTCTTCTGCCGTCAATGCAAAACTTTTTGAGCTCGTTACTTCTTTTCCCGCTTTTTTATTCGATCTGGCAATAGCTGCTTTAATAATACGATCTATTTCCCTATCAATTCTATCGGCTTCTCGTTGTTTTTGATTTATTTGAGCAGCATATCGAGATAGGTTCTGTTTAATCGCCCTCATTAGGGCTTCATGCTGCTTCCGTTCTGATTCTAATGATCTTTGAACCGCTTTATTATCGGCAATCAACCGTTTTTTATCTTCTTTCTGGTCTTGCAGATCCCTGTTTGTAGCCTGTAGTTCCAATGTTTTAGCTTTTATGGTTTCTCCTTGCCGTTTTTGGTGATCGGAATACTGCTTTATGTACTGCAATCGCTTATAAGCTTGTTTAAAATCATCAGACGACAACAAAAACATGATTCTGCTTTGCTTATTTTTACTTTTATAGGACTTAACGATCATAGCAGCATAATCTTCCTTTAACTCCTTTAATTCGTTCCTTAAAACCGTTATTTTCTTCTGGTTCGAATTAATTTTACGTGTTAGTAAATTAGCCTGTTGATTGGTAACCTTAATCAGGTTGGACAGCACATTTATCTTATAATTAAAATCTTCTATTAATGATATTTGTGATTTTTGTTTCGACTTATTCTCGGCACGCAATTCATTAATTTTTTCAATTTCCCTGCGTAATTCCTGTCGCCTTGTCTCTAACTGTTTTTGCTTATTATTTTGGGAAAAAGCAAAAGACCCACATAGCAAAAGTGCTAGAAAAAAAACGATTCTATATGAAGACTTTTTCTGTAACATTAAAGCTTTATTTCTTTAAAACCTGATGGTATTTTAAATGGAAATCGTAACGCTTCATTTAAGGTAACATTTTTAAACTCTAAACCTATGATCGTTTCTTCATTAGTTTCTAAAGCTATAACTTTTATCTTTTCTGGTAGGATCTGTTTTTCAACTTCTTGATATGATAAGTAATCAATCTGCAAATGCCTAAACTCCTTTGGCTGTGATATTTGCTGTGACTTGACTTTAAAATGTGATGGGTCCAACAAAAAGAATATTTCAAAAAGTTCACGTTGTCTTTTGGGCTGAAGTATATAAGATCCATCATCAACAGACCCTTTATAGGTGCCATCTTTTAAATTAAATATAGCTTCTCCCAATAATAAATTTTGAACTTTTTGGAAATCTAGTTCAGTTCCCAATAAATCACTCAAGTATTTATAATCACCATCAAAATAAGTGTTATCCAGCTTATTATAAAAACTAACTCTTTCTGGTGTCACTAAAGCCTTTACTATCGAAAACGTCGCACTGATCCATAAGGCTTCATCTTTTTTCGCTCTAAAGCTTACCGAATGTGTTTGTGAGTCTCCCTTTTGCGTATAGGTTATTTTAAGCGTTGACTTAAGCGTTTTAAAGTTAGGCGTTCGCTTAGCGTTTTCTTTTATTAATTGTTTTGTAGAAAGATTATAATTCGCGTCTCCTTCAACAATTGTTTTTGATGATTTACAATTAAAGACTAATAAGATTAATAAGACTAAATTAAGTTGAGAACGTATTTTCATTAATTCGAACTTTCTAATTGTTTTGCTTTATCACTAAACGTTTTTGCTTTAGCAGTATTGTTTAATAGGGTGTAGGCCTTACTTAATTGATTGTAAAAATCAATTTCCATTTTAGTATCATCAATAATATAATCTAATCCCGTTTCTAAAGCCTCAACTGCTTTTTGAGGTTGCTTTAATTGATTTAAAGCAACACCATTTATCAAATAAAATAGGGGCTGAGAGGGATATTTTTGAAGTACTTCACTACTTTTTTCTTCAGCTAAATGATACTTCTGTAAATCTATATACAGTAATAATACATTTCGTAAGACACCAAAGTTATTTGGCTCTAACTTTAACGCCGCCTCAAAATACTCTAAAGCCCGTTTCTTATCCTTTTTAGTTAAATAGTACTGTCCTAACTCAATAAGTGTTTTACTGTTATTATTGTTACCAACCATGGCCGTCGCCTCCACCAAATCTGCTTCGTATTGTGGGTTATTCCCAACAAACGTTACAAAATCCGTTAATACTTTAAGTTTTGCTTCTGGTTTTATTTCATTGCTTTTAACAACAATTTTCATAGATTCAATTGCTTTTTCAGCATCGTTATCATCTAAATAAAATTTATATAGTGCTAAATGAACCAATTGTGAGTTTGGATTTATTTTTAACAGTTCTTTAGCTGTTTTGAAGGCTTTTGCTTTTTCATTGTTTTCACTGTAACGGAAAATCAAAGCTAAGTAATTAGATTCTTTATCAGGGCGGCTCTCGATACGCTTTTCAAGGTTTTCTATTTGATCTTTTTTTCGTCCTGTTTCTTCATAAATTTGGTTACGCATCCAATCCCGGGACTTAGAAATCCCAAACTTTGAATCTAATTCATCTAAAAGCTTTAAAGCCTCGTCATATTTTTTGGATCTAAGATAAAGCGATGCCAAATCTTCTTTATAATCTGGATGGTATTTAACAAGTTGCTTAACCGTTTTTACGGCTTTATCATAATCGTTTTGCGATGCATAAAACCCATACAGCTCATCTAAAAACCATTCATTATCCGGTTCTTTACCAACAGCTTTTTTTAATGCTTCTTCAGCTGCTTCAAAATTTTTAAGCTTATTATAATTTTTACCTAATTCATAATACAAAACTGGCACAGAGCTATCTAATTCTATACATTTTAAAAGTGATTCAATAGATCTATCGTAATTCTCAATACCTTTTTGTTTTAAAGCCTCATAGAAAAACTCTTGAAATTTGTCTTCTACATCACCTAAATCATCATCTGGTTTTTTATTAAAATCTACTTGCGCATAGCTAATCTGAGGAAAGATTAACATGCCTAGAATTAAAAAAAATATGTAGATTTTATGTTTCATACAGTGTCTGTGTAGGCAGGTATTATGATTTATTTAAGTTTAAACTTGGATTCATTTCTTCTATATTACTTAGTCACAAATATAGTGACTCGCTTATGCTTGTTTATCATAACATAGGCATATCAATGTTTATACATTTCGCTATGAGATTCCTGCCTTCGCAGGGATTACTCTAATACCGAATAGTCGCCAATGCTTACAGATGTATAATGACCATCATATTTAACATGGTTACCAATCATAGCATCATCTAAATTAGCATTTTTAATTATGGCATTTGTTTGAATTAAGCTATTCTTAACACTTGAAGCCTCAATCACACTGTTATCCCCTATAGATACGTAAGGTCCAATCGTACTATCTTTAAGAATCACATTTTCACCAATAAAACACGGCTCTATAATAGTCGAATTATTCAATTTTACCGATGCCGATACTAATTGCTCATCGTTATCTGCTTTTAAAAAACCTAGCATTCTTTGATTCGTCTCAATGGTTATGGCTTTATTGCCACAGTCCATCCATTCGTCGACGGTTCCTGTTTTAAAAAGGTTCCCTTCGGCCATCATACGTTTAATACCATCATTAATTTGATATTCCCCGCCATTCATAATATTTTCATCCAGGATCTCTTGCAACTTTCCTTTTAAAATAGCGACGTCTTTAAAATAATAAATTCCAATAACTGCCTGATCGCTCACAAAGGTTTCTGGTTTTTCAACCAACTCAACAATCTCATTATTATCATTTAATTTAACGACCCCATAAGCTTCAGGGTTTTGTACTTGTTTGGTCCAAATAACACTATCTGCAGTTGCATCTAAATCAAATTCAGCTCTAATTAAGGTATCTGCATATGCAATAACAGCAGGTCCAGATAATGATGGTTTTGCACACATAATAGCGTGCCCAGTTCCTAATGGCTGGTCTTGACGATAAATAGAGGCTTTAGCTCCTAAGCTTTTTGCCAAATCCTGTAAACTTGAAACCACATCATCACCAAACCAAGCCGGATCTCCTAAAACAAAAGCGATTTCTTCTATAGGTTGCTTTAAAACTTTAGCGATATCTTTTACTAATCTATGAACAATGGGTTGTCCTGCCACTGGAATAAGTGGTTTCGGTACTGTTAAACTATGTGGGCGTAAACGAGAACCCCGTCCCGCCATTGGTACTATTATTTTCATATACATGCCTGCGTAAGCAGGTATCTTTTTTGGTTACACTTTATTCCTGTCTGCACAGGAATCTTATTTTTTATCTTAATTTATTAAAATTCAAGTTCCAGTTAGCACTAAGATCCGACCAACTTGGATTCATTTCTTCTATTAGATTTATTTTCCATTGCCTTTTCCATTTTTTAAATTGTCTTTCCCTTATTTCAGCTTCAGTTCCATCTTTATACTCCTCAAAATACATCAATTTATTGCAATTATATCTTGCTGTAAATGATTTAGGATGGATTTTTAGTTTGTGTTCTTTTACTCTTTCTTCTATATTATCGGTTACTCCTATGTATATAACACCATTGGGTTTATTTGTCATGATGTAGACATACCAGAGTTTCATGCTTTTTTGCTATGAGATTCCTGCCTTCGCAGGAATTATTTCACCCCAGTACTTCCAAATCCACCTGCTCCTCTCGACGTTTCAGATAGTTCTTCAACAGCAATCCATTCGGCACGTTCATGTTTTGAAATAACCATTTGTGCAATACGTTCACCATTTTCAATAATAAAATCTTCATTTGAAAGGTTTACCAAAATTACGCCTATTTCTCCTCTATAATCGGCATCAATAGTTCCCGGAGCATTTAAAACGGTAATACCTTTTTTTGCTGCCAGCCCACTACGCGGACGCACCTGCGCTTCAAACCCTATGGGCAGCTCAATAAATAAGCCTGTTTTTACTATGGTGCGCTCTAAAGGCTTTAACGTCATTGCTTCTAAAATATTCGCTCTTAAATCCATACCTGCAGACGCTATAGTCTCATAATGTGGTAAAGCATGACTCGATTTATTTATTATTTTTATATCCATTCTCATCTTCTGTCTTCCCTTTTCGACTGCCTCCCCGTCCAACAGATGTTCAAGACAGGCTCAGGCTCGGAAAGAAACTTATTAGTGATTAATATTATTTATTCTTTAATAGTTGTTTTAATTGATTTCTTTCTGAAACATAAACAATGCTCAAAAATACGATTAACATAGAAATTCCCATGAAATAATTGGCTCTAAATTGATAAAATGATAGCCCTGAAAAACTAATAGAAAGTACTAGGTAAAGTCCTATCTTTTTAAGATTATACGGAATCGGATAATATTTTCTTCCAAAATAATACGATAACAACATCATTATAGCATAAGCAACAAGAGTTGCTATGGCCGATGCTTTATAGCTATAGATCTCAATAAACAGGATATTAATAACCAATGTTACAACAGCTCCAATAATTGAAATATAAGCTCCAAACCTTGTCCTATCGGTTATCTTATACCAAACGGATAAATTATGATAGATCCCTAAACAGAAGTTAGCCAACAGAATAATCGGGACAACCCACATAGCTTCCCAATAGTCTTCGCTTCTTACTATTATTGGTTTCAAAACATCTACAAAAACAACCACACTAAGTAAAATAACAGCCCCAAATGCCACAAAAAACTCCAGTATTTTAGCATAATTTTTTTGAGGGTTTTCCGTTTTAGCATGGCTAAAAAAGAAAGGCTCAATGCCAAGCCTGTAAGCTGTTGCAAACAAGGTCATAAACAATGCTAATTTATAGCAAGCTGAATACATCCCTATCTGGGTTTTAGCAATATCTTCGGGAAGCAGATAATCTAATAAAATACGGTCAAAAGTTTCGTTAATCGAAAAGGCAATACCTGCAATTAAAACAGGAAGTGCATAGCGCATCATTTTTTTCCATAACCCAGAATTAAATACATATTTGATCTTAGTATAGAAAGGAAACATTAAAACTAATGTTATGGCACTTGCTATTAAATTAGCAATAAAAATATAACTGATTTCGAAGTTTAATTTATAAATACTTTCGAATATTGAGCTATTTGCAGCTAGGTCTTTTAAAATCAATAAAAAGAACAGATTTAAGCCTAAGTTAACAACTACATTTAAAATTTTAATTATGGCATAACGCATAGGTCTTTGCGTTGCTCTTAGCCATGCAAAAGGGATAATAACAAGGGCATCCAGCAATAAAATCCAAACAACCAAGTTGATATATTTTACATCAATCCCTATTAACGATGCTATTTGATTTTGACATATTAAGGCTATTACAAAAAAAACAATAGATGATATTATTAAAGAAATTGCTGAGGTCCCTATAACACTGCTCCTATCTTCTTCTTTATTAAAGAATCTAAAAAAAGCTGTTTCCATGCCATAGGACAAAACAACATTGAATAGTACAAAATATGAAAAGATAACCGACACTTCGCCATACTCTGCAACAGAAGATAATACCCCATCGGACGTATAAAGTGGCACCAATAAAAAGCTCAACATTCTAGGAAGCACCGTCGCTAATCCGTAAATAACCGTTTGCTTAAATAATGATTTGAGTGCGCTCAATGATTGGTTGTTTATTACGCTAAAAATACGTTTTTAACGAATGTAAACCAAAAGATATGCTATGATCTATTTAATGGTTCACTAGACTATTTTGCAGGTGCCTTTTTTATAATATTGGATATTTTATGGTATAATGTCTTATTACCTTTCTGATAGCTAACAATACATTCCGTATCTTTTAATTCGAAAGGTGATTTTTTAGTGGTTTCCGGAACTGGATTACCGTATTCGGCCAATGGATCACTACTCATAATAATGTCATGTTTTTGATTGGTTTCAGGTTTAAAGTGTCCTACAAAAACGGACGCATTCTTTAATTCTAACGCTACTTGCTTTCCTTTAAAATAAAGGCTGTCCAAAACGATGTTGTTAGGGTTTGATTTAATCGGAATGTATACATTATAACCTGCTGCTTCACCTTTCACACCTGAAATCCAATGTTGGTAATAAACATCCCCTATTTCTAAAGGTAATGTGTCTTCTAACTTTTGGGTACTTGCACATTGTAAAAACCCCAGGGCAATTAACAAAAACAAAAATGAGTTTAGTCTATATTTTAATGATTTCATTTAAAGAAGTTCAATATATAATACCAATTATTATTTAAAATGAGCTATAAATAATTTGAATTATATTTTGTTCAGATAAGATAGAAAATTCAATCATAGCTTTTGTTATGGTTTTATTTTATATTGAAATATGAGCGAAATAGAAACAAATTATATGGGTTGTTTTGAGTAATAATTGGTATAAATATATGATTTCAAAATTGATGCCATAAAAAAAGCCTCACTTTCGTGAGGCTTTACATTTATGCCCATCAACTGCAGTCAGGGTAAAATGTTTTATTTTTTCAATGTTCAACTTTCTAATTGTTCAACGCTTCCGCACCTTTTGAACATTTGGCCTCGCTGCTCTCTGCCTAATTGTTCAGCGCTTCCGCACCACCAACAATTTCTAAAATTTCGTTAGTAATGGCTGCTTGACGCGCTTTATTATAAGTTAATTTAAGCTGATCTCTTAACTCGGTTGCATTATCTGTGGCTTTGTGCATGGCTGTCATACGTGCCCCATGCTCACTTGCAAAAGAATCTCTAATACCTTTATACAGTTGTGTTTTTAAGGATTTAGGTATCAATTGCTCTACGATCTCTACTTTAGATGGCTCAAAAATGTAATCTGCATTATTATTTGCAACACCTTCAACAGGAACGATAGGTAAGAACTGCTCTGTCATTACAATTTGAGTCGCTGCATTTTTAAACTTATTATAAACGATTTCAATTTTATCAAACTTGCCCGAAACAAATTTATCCATTAATAATTCAGCAATTACGGCAACATTATCAAAAGTTAAATCGTCAAAAATGTCACTTTTATTCGCAATAACTCTGTTTTGTTTAGCGAAAGCATCGTTCGATTTCTTTCCTATTGCTACAACAGATACATTTTTACCTGCATAAACATTATTAATTAAATGTTGTGTTTGTTTAATAATGTTTGAATTAAAAGCGCCACACAGACCTCTGTTAGAGGTGATAGGAACTAATAAAACATTATTGACCTCGCGCTGTGTTGAAAATTTACTTCCAGAATCTGCATCTAAAGTTGCACTTAAACTTTGTAAAAGCTCCGTTAACTTATCTGCATAAGGACGCATAGCAGTTATGGCATCTTGTGCCTTCTTTAACTTTGCAGCAGATACCATTTTCATGGCACTGGTAATCTGCATTGTAGAAGATACCGATGATATTCTGTTACGTATTTCTTTTAAATTTGCCATTGGCCCCACCTAACCTCCCCAAAGGGGAGGGATTTTTATTAATTGTACTTAATATTCTAGATCCTCCTGATAACTCCTCCCCTTTGGGGAGGCTGGGAGGGGCTTATTTATACTTCCCTGATAAATCTTTTGCTACAGCTGTTAATGTATCTGTAACTTCATCAGTTAATTTACCTGCTTTTAGTGTACCAAGTACATCTGCATGTTTAGCTCTTAAGAATTCAATAAAATCTCTTTCGAATTCTTTAACTTTCTCAACAGGAACATCTTTTAACAAGTTTTTAGAACCTGCATAGATTATTGCTATTTGATCTTCAACTGTAAACGGATCGTTTTGAGCTTGTTTTAAGATCTCCACATTACGCTTCCCTTTTTCAATAACGTTTAAAGTAACAGCATCTAGATCGGATCCAAACTTAGCAAATGCTTCTAATTCACGAAATTGTGCTTGATCTAATTTTAAAGTACCAGATACCTTTTTCATTGATTTAATCTGTGCATTACCACCAACACGCGATACAGAAATACCTACGTTGATTGCTGGACGTACACCAGAGTTAAATAAATCGCCATCTAAGAAAATCTGTCCATCTGTAATGGAAATTACGTTTGTTGGAATATATGCCGATACGTCACCTGCTTGTGTTTCAATAATTGGCAATGCTGTTAAAGAACCTCCTCCTTTTACCATTGACTTCAATGATTCTGGAAGGTCATTCATATCTTTAGCAATATTATCATCGTTGATCACTTTGGCTGAACGCTCTAATAATCTAGAGTGTAAGTAGAAAACGTCACCTGGATACGCCTCACGTCCTGGTGGACGACGTAATAATAAAGACACTTCACGGTATGCTACCGCTTGCTTAGATAAATCATCATAGATTATTAAAGCTGGACGTCCTGTATCTCTAAAATACTCACCAATTGCAGCACCTGCCATAGGAGCATATACTTGCATAGGCGCAGGGTCTGATGCGTTTGCCGCCACTATAGTCGTATAAGCAAGAGCACCTCTATCTTCTAATGTTTTAGCAATGTTTGCTACCGTAGATGCTTTTTGACCTACAGCAACATATATACAATATACAGGCTCACCTGCATCGTAAAATTCTTTTTGATTTAAGATGGTATCGATACAAACGGTTGTTTTACCAGTTTGACGGTCACCAATAACCAACTCACGTTGTCCACGTCCTACAGGAATCATGGCATCGATGGATTTGATACCTGTTTGTAATGGTTCTGTTACCGGCTCACGAAAAATAACCCCTGGAGCTTTACGCTCTAAAGGCATTTCGTAAGTATCTCCAGCGATAGGCCCTTTACCATCAATAGGGTTTCCTAAAGTATCTACAACACGTCCAACAATACCTTCACCTACATTAATAGAAGCAATACGTCCTGTACGTTTTACAGTAGAACCTTCTCTAACTCCTACGGAAGCACCTAATAATACGATACCTACATTATCTTCTTCAAGGTTAAGTACAATACCTTCTAATCCACCATCGAATTCTACTAACTCACCGTATTGTGCGTTAGCCAATCCGTAAGCACGTACAATACCATCACCTACTGTTAATACTGTTCCAACTTCATCTAATGAAGCACCTGCTTCAAAACCCGAGAGTTGTTGTTTTAAGATTGCTGATATTTCAGCTGGTTTTACTTCTGCCATCTTACTTATTTATTTTGACCCATCGACAAGCTCAGGGCAAGTTTAATTTAATGTAAATTCTCTTTTTAATTTGTTTAGTTGATTTGTAATACTTGAATTGTATTGTATATCTCCTATACGTAAAATGAAACCACCTATAATGCTTTCATCTATTATATTTTCTACTTCAACATTTTTGTCTGTAAGCTCTTTTGCTTTTGCCAAAACTTTTTTCTCTAAATCTGCTGTTAAAGCAATGGCTGTTGTAACCGTTGCGACTTCAATGCCTTTTGACTGATCAAATAATTGATTGTATTTTAAAGCAACATGCCCTAAAATGTCAATTCTTTTATTGTTAACTAAAGTATCTATTAAGTTTAAAGTTATTTTATCCGATTTTTTAAAAACCTCTAACAAAATAGCTTTTTTTACTGAAGAACTAACTACAGGACTTTGAAGTGTTTCATTTAGGTCTTTACTTTCTGCAATAGTATCAGCAATTAGCTTCATATCGTTATTTACAGCTTCTGCCGATTTTTGATCTGAGGCCAAACTTAATACTGCTTTTGCGTAACGTATTGCTGCTCTTGCTCCTGCCATTATGCTTCGGTTAATAATTTTTCACCCAACATCGTTTCAACCAATTCCAATTGCTTGTCTTTGTTAGATAATTCGTTACGCACTACTTTCTCTGCAATCTCCAAAGACAAACCTGCTACATGGTTTTTAAGCTCGGCCATAGCGGCTTTCTTTTCACTTTCAATAGCGGCTTGTGCTTGTTGAATGAGTTTATTAGCTTGTTCTTGAGCTTCGCCTTTAGCATCTTCTATCATTTTATTTTTGATATCACGCGCTTCTTTCAACATGGTCTCACGTTCAACTCTGGCCTCTTTTAATAGTTTTTGATTATCAGCTTGAAGGTTTTGCATTTCCAATTTTGCTTTTTCAGCAGCATCCAATGCATTTTTAATGCCTTCTTCTCTGTCATTTACTGAATCTAATATGGGTTTCCAAGCAAACTTTTTTAACAAAAGTATTAATGCTATGAAAAGTACAGCTTGCCAAAAAAACAGTCCTAAAGAAAACCCTCCTAATAATTCTTCCATAATAATTTATATTTCTAAAATAACTTCTGTTTAATTTTTAAAGAACAGCTATAACCAACCGTTATAGCTGTTTCTTCATTTTGTTTGGTTATTATACTGCAAATAAAGCAGCAAATCCAATACCTTCAATTAAGGCTGCTGCAATAAGCATAGCCGTTTGAATTTTTCCTGTAGCTTCTGGTTGACGCGCAATTGCTTCCATAGCTGAACCACCAATCTTTCCGATTCCGATTCCTGCTCCAATTACTACTAAACCTGCTCCTACGATAGCTGGAATTTCCATAATATATATAATTAAAAATTAAACATTCAATTTATTAATCTGATTAATGATGGTCATGTTCTTCAACCGCCATACCAAAATACAGCGCCGATAGCACTGTAAAAATATAAGCTTGTAAAGCCGCAACCAGTAATTCTAAAATTCCCAGTACAAAGGCCAACAAGAATGATAAAGAACTGCCTAACCAATTATTGAATACAAACATCATCCCAATAATACTCATCAATACGATATGTCCTGCAGTAATGTTCGCATACAAACGAATCATTAAAGCAAAAGGCTTGATAAAGGTTCCCAGCAATTCAATGGGCGCTAATATTATTTTCATTGGCACAGGTACTCCCGGCATCCAGAAGATATGCTTCCAATAATTCTTATTTCCTGAAAATGTAGTAATCAAATAAGTAATAATCGCCAAACAAAATGTTACAGCTATATTGTTTGTAACGTTCATTCCTATTGGAGTTAATCCAAAAAGGTTAACGATCCACACAAAAAAGAACACGGTTAGCAAATAACTCATATATCTTTTGTAATGTTTCTTACCAATATTGGGGATCGCTATTTCATCTCTCACATATAACACTATAGGCTCCAAGAAACGTCCCATACCTTTTGGCATGCCACCATTCTTTTTGTAAGCACTGGCCATTCTCTTAAACATAAAAAACATGATCAAGAACACCATCATAATCATGATTACGTTTTTAGTAATTGAAAAATCCAAAGGTTTCTCGTTGGTCGCATGGTGGTGATCGTCTTCGATGATCTGTCCATCAGGGCCATCAACTTTATAAATTTTTGCATGATGCACTTTATAGAAGTTTCCATCAACCTCTGCAACAGTCTCTCCATGATGGAATTTTGACGAAGAAAATACTTTTAAACCATTATCCCATAAAATGACCGGTAAGGGAAACCCAAAAGACTTATGTTCTCCAGTTTCAGTTGTGTACGAAAACAAACTAAAATCGTAAGAATCCTGTAAATGGTGTTGAATATATTCTTTTATTTCAGTCTTTTGATCGGTTTTTGGTTCACCGTGACCGTCTTGCTCTTTTCCAAAAGAAACAAAGGTTACTAAAAGCAGTAATAATGTAATTGGCTTTAAAGATATTTTTCTACGCATATCACTCTAAATAATAGTGGCTTAAAAATCGCTGCAAAGGTATGTTTTTATATCAAAAACAAAAACAATTTTGCTTTTTATTTTAAAGGATTGCCTTAACGAAAAAATTATGGTGGTTATTCAAGTTTATTTAGCCATTTGCTTAAGCTTACCGATTCTAAAACCAGACCAAAAACATAGGGTACAAAAAAAGCTGCAAATTCTAGTTTTGTAATCATATTATCACGTTTATAAAAAGGATAGAACACCATGAAAAAGACAGCGAATTTCAAAAAACTACCCACTAAAAACAAAAAACCTAACTGGCTTTTATACTTTTTTTCAAGCAGATAAAGTACCCCAAAAATAACAATGATTAAAATAAGGTTTACTATATATGATAATATAATTCTATTTTCAAAAGGAGGAAGGCCTAAAACACTTAATATGCCTATATGTACACAAAAGACCAACGCTAAAACAATACAGGCCTTTACCGTAAAATTAAAAAAAGGGTTATCCATCAATATTCAATTCGATTGACCTGTTTGAGTACCGCGTACAACGAAATAGCAACTCCTAAAAGGGTCATAATTATAATATATAGTTTTTCACCATCATTATAATTAGTATCAAGCCACTTACCTAGAATTACAAACAGGTAAATAGTAACGCCCATTTGTAAACCTATTCCTGTAAGAACAGCTGCATTTTTAAGCTGTTTTTTCGGTTTTCGGTCTTTGTTGTTCTTGTCCACCTTTATTCATTTCTTTTACAGTGCCTTTCATGATGCAGGTTACATTAAACGTAGCTCCTGGCTCAACAGCTAATTTACCAGCAACGACTTCACCTTCAATAAAGGCAGATGCTTTTAGCGTTAATGTACCTGACAACGCCAGTTTTCCAGAAAATTTACCTTCAAAATAAGCGTCTGTACCATTCAAGGTTCCTTTAATGAGACCTGTTTTTCCAACAACTACTTTGCCTGAAGTTTTAATATTTCCTTCTATAATGCCATCAATTCTAAAATCGCCTTCGCTATTAAAATCACCAACTATTTTGGTGCCTTGTGCTATAATGTTTTGACTTGGTTTTCCCTCTACCATTTGTTTTTCTTTTTTATTATCGGAGAACATAATGTGTGCTATTAATATTAATTGGTATTTATATTCAAATAAGCATCTAAGTTTTTATGAATTTGAACAATTTGATAATTTGCAGATGCTATTGCAAAATAAGGTTCCTTTATTTTATTTTTATCTTCCTCAACTATTATTTGGTCAAATGTTTTTGCTACTTGTGCACTTTTTAACCCATGAACAATCACAAAAACAGTATTTGGATTATAAACATCGACCGAAGATTTTAAATCATAATATCTTATGTTTTTTAAAACGGCATCCAAGTTTTTTTGAAAGCTTAAAACTTGCTCCATTTCTGGGTTTTCAAATTTAAAAATAATTTTGTAATTATTAGTTACGCCTTCTTGATCTTCAACAAAATCCTTGCTTATGAGTTTAGGTAAGATATTAGCTTCAATATTTTGGGCTTGTTGCCCTTCTTCTGTATTTGCATACGTAACGGCTATGTGCTTGATTGCTTTCTTATAAGCATCATACCCATATAAGCGTCCTGTAGCTGTAGCCTTTAATAATTCGAATTTTGGTACAATGGCTTCTCCATCAAATACATTTATGTAGTTTTCACTTTTAGAAATCACATCGGCATATTCCTGATTTTCATACTGTTCGTAAAGCGCTTCATATAAACTTTCGGGGCTATTTTCATCGCGCTCTGTCGCCAGTTCCGGGTTACTTAAAATAGTGGCATATCTAGAATCCGGATATGTAGAGATAATCTCTTGTTTAGCAATTTCAGCTTCGTTCTTTTCGCCTAGAGCCTCATAAATTTTATATAGATTGTATTTAGACGGTAATATTAATCGCTCTTCTGGGTTGCTTTTAAGTAAATTTTGGAATTTACTTTTTGCTAATTCATACTCCTTGAACTTTTCCTTATAAATGAGCCCTAATTGATAATAAGCATAATTACGCTCTTTAGAAATACTGTCTATCTCTTTTTCTTCGGAAGGGATTTTTGATATATAAAATTGGGGATCGAATAATTCTTCTTCTGTTGCCAAAGCTAATATATTAGCATCCTTTATTTGGCTGCTAACGCCTCCCGATTTTGCTTTGTTGGACCATCTCCAGTCATCTTCTAAACTTCTATCTCCCCAAATTTTCACAAATTCATTTTTACCATATGCTACTGTTGTAGGATTGTAAAAGTAAAACACGGCCGCTTGGCCAGGGGCACCACCTCTAGAATTTTGACCTCCCATTGTATTATTAACGGTCACCAAACCTGCATTGCGTTTTGCAGCTTCTTCTCTTTTCTTTTCTTCTTCTTCTTCCGCTGCTTGAATTTTTAGCTTCTCAACTAATAATTCAAAATAAGTTAACCGCTCTGCTTCTGATAAATTTACAAGCCTTAAAACACTATCATTAACCTGTGCTATGGCTTCATAATAAATAACGTCTTCCAAATTGTCTCGCTTACGTTTAATAACACGATATGGCTTAGAATTTAAAACTAAATTCCCCAGGGTGCTATCATAATACTCACCAGCGGCTTTATAAATGGACTTGTCAAAATTCATATCACCAAGAATTTCATAATTCCTAGCTTTTAATAATTTATCTTGGGAATTGGTTCGCAGCGATTTGTTATAATAAGCTGTTGCCAAACTATCTGATTGGTTATTTAAATGATATTCTCCTATTTGATGATAAATTTTATCTAAAAAAGGTCTGTTTTCCCTGTTCTCTTGAAGCTTTGTTAGTAACTCTGTTAACTCTAATTTATTACCCTTCTCGTAATCGAAATTCTTAATCTTTTCAATATGAGCGCTTATCATATATATCCTAGGTGTTTTACGGTTAAGTGCAATCACCTCATCGAATGCTATATTTGCACTGTCCTTTTTACCTAATTTATTATACAACTGCCCTTGTATAAAACGGTAGCGCCCCCGTTCATCATGGCTCTTAGTGGCATTTGATGCTATTTCCAATTGCGTGATAGCACTATCTATAGATTTTGTATTTAGGTATGCCTGCGCCAGCATGGAGGTAGCGTCTGCCAAATCCTGACCTTTTAAATCCTCCTGAAATAAAAGGCGCTTCAAATTTTTAATAGCTAAATCATCATTGCCCAAACGAATATTGGTTTTTTCTCGCCAAACCTTTGCTTGATTTATTTTATCACTCGCTGGGTATTTGTAAAGGATATAATTAAATGCTTCTAAGGCCGGTATAAAACGCTGATCAAAATATCTGGCTTTTCCTAATAGTAAATGCGCTTCATCCATTTGTGGGTTTTTCTCTTTCCCATCAATATTCATACTATGCTTCTGAATAGCTTTAACCGCCTTCTCTTCTGCTCTAGAAAAACTTTCGTTTTTAGATTGTCCTGGAAGCACAACCTCGTCGAATATTTGCATCCGCTCAATAGGAAGCACGTCCCAATAATTATCGGTATAGCGCTCATTTAGACTTTGCCTGCCTTCTTCTAAAGCATTATACCCATTATAAAGAGTGTTAAACTCTGTTGCAACAGCATGAAAGTTTCGGCTGATAAATTTGTTCTTTTTTCTGGAGCAACTTACCACTAATAATGTAGCGCATAGAATAATTAATATTGCTTTAGAAGGTCTTTTCAATGCTGGTATTTTTAAGTCTAAATAAATAACTATAAACGCTCACATATATTATGTAAACAGGTAAAAATAAACATCTTTTTTGATTAACCTATAAAATGAAAGGACTTTTGAGCTAAAAGCGTCTTGTTGGGCTGTGTGATTTGGTTGTTGGTTATTGGTTGTTTGTTATTGGGTATTTGGTTGCTGGACACTGAGACTATTTCTCGCTAAGACGCAAAGGCGCGAAGAAAAAGCTCTAATAACCTATAAAATCTGTAAAATGAGACCGATTACTGCTCACTGAATACTGAACACTGCCAACTGCATACTGAACACTGAACACTGAATACTGCTTACTGAAAACCTGTTTCTGCAAAATGCACTTCAAGTTCTTTTAATGTGGCCTCGCTTGTTTTTAGGTCTTTTATAACTTTGCCTTTTTCGAGTACCACAATACGTTCACAAACATCGGTGACATGCATTAAATCATGACTGGAAATCAAAACGGTAACCCCTTGTTTTTCAGCTAAATCTTTAATAATCCCTTTAAGGCGAATTTGAGTGGTTGGGTCTAAATTTGCAAAAGGCTCATCTAGAACAATAACTTCTGGGTTTCCAATTAAAGCAGCTACAATGCCCGCTTTTTTCTGATTCCCTTTACTTAAATCACGTAAATATTTCTTTTGCCCTAGTATTTCTCCATGAAAAAAATCCTGAAACTGAGCCACTAGTTTATTAACATCTGCTTTATTTTGACCACGTAATTCACCAAT
Organism: Flavivirga sp. 57AJ16; assembly: GCF_028736925.1. Taxonomy (GTDB): domain Bacteria; phylum Bacteroidota; class Bacteroidia; order Flavobacteriales; family Flavobacteriaceae; genus Flavivirga. Next base: position 17,621 of record NZ_JAQZAT010000006.1, read on the forward strand.
GAAATAAAAGTACTCTTCAGCTGTTAAATAGCCTATTAAAAAACTCTCATCAATAAATGCCGATGTAAACGGTTTCCAATCTTCGCTTTTGTTTACTTGAATACCTTTGTTCTTTATAAACCCTGTCGACGGTTGAATTAAGTCTAGAAGCAAACTAAAATAAGTGGTTTTTCCTGCACCATTATTTCCTACTAAGCCAAAACTTTGTCCTTTTGGAATGTCTAATGATTCTATATTTAAAACGTCGTTTCCGCTATATATCTTTGATAAGTTTGAAGTTGTTATCATCATGCTATGTGTTAATTATTTTGATCGAAGGCATCAATCATTTTATACTTTGACTCTAAATATTTCTTAGTTATTGTTTTCATTAATTTTTGGTGAAAAACGACACCAATGACACCAAGGGTCGCTAATGACAAACAAGCTATTTCAAAACCTATTAAAAAGTAAAATAACGCAAATATACCCATAGGTATTAGCAACAAAGGAATCCCTATAAGCCATTGCACAGCACCAGTCCCTTGATAATTGAAAGCAGCCTTTTGATTTAAATCAATTTTTTTGCGATTAAAAGAACCACCATATAGGATAACATGTGTATTCACTCCTAAGTTGTAAATAGCCGCTGCCAAATGGGCCAATAAAATTTTCCATCCAAAATACACATATGGAATACTGAGTACAAAAAGTATAGCAACACTTAAAGCCATTAATGTGAATTTAGATTTTAAGTACTGTTCGTATTTAATATTTTGGCTCATCAGCAATTTATAATAACCACTATCCCAAGCTGGAATAAACTGTCCGAAATTGATTAAAAAGATGCCTGTTACAAAAACGCCAATAAAAGCAAAAAACCACGGCATGTCTTGATACATAGGTTGGGGATAAAAAAACAACCCATAAAACAGCCCAATGGCCAGCATCCAAACAGAAGATTTGGTACGCTTGTTACGCCAAAGCAGTTTTAAATCCAATTGCATAAAGGGTGCAATATCCCCAAAGGTTTTTGTCCATTCAAGATTAGATGCATTGACTACTTTAACTTCTTTTTTTAAACCGCTATCTAAAAATAATTTTTGCTTTAAAATCTTAAAGTTGAATAGGTAAAGCCCCATTAAAACAAGCAAAGGGATACCTATTAAAATAGGTGTTTTATAAATAGCATTAAATCCATTTGCAACCATCTCGGTAAAAGAAACCATATTAAAATAGTTTAATACGAATAGCCCGCCCGTTAATATAATTATAGGTAAAAAAGACAGTTCTTTTTCTGCTGAAAAACTCTCAATTATAAAATTTAAGAAATTAATACAAAGCGTGACCAGAATGAGGGCTAGCATCCAAACCAATACGGCATTTGGTGGATACTCTTTTGCAATTAAAGTTATTCCAAATGGCACAATAGCAAAAAGTGATAGATAATTAAAAAACGATGTTACGGATTTGCCTAAAACGTAATTAACAATTTTGTTTCTTTTTACAGGCAATGTTAGTAACGGCTTTACACTCATTACAGGTAGTTTTTGAAAGAAAAACCTAAAAACCAAATCGCCCAGGATCCAATAAAAAAGATAGTTATTAACGATTACTAATGGATCCTGTTCTGGAAAGACCTTTTTAAGTAGAGGATACATCATCAATCCCATTCCCAAGAACATAGCTATAAAATACAGCACAAAAAAGCCCATTAATATTTTTATAGCGAGCCCTTTACCAAAATTGGCAGATCGTAAAAAAGATTTCCACTCTAAACTTAAAAAGTTTTTAATCATCCTTGCTGGTTAGTTATATTTTTGAGCTATGCCTTGGACTTCCATGCCCCAAGACTGCCCGAACATCATGGCTTTTTGAGTTAAACTTAATTGCTTTTCAGATAATTTTTTTCCCAAATCCGTGTTATAAAAAGCGACCAGTTCTTTAATTTCATCTTGAGTAAATTCGGCCATATAAAGCTCGGCCATTTTCGCATATAAGGCATCTAAGGTTCCTTTTGCTTCTTTGGTATAAGCTTCTTTATTCGTATCTGAAACCCCAGATCCAATTTGGGCTATCGCATTTTCAAACGCTGCCCCTGCACCTGTAAGTTTTATAAATTCAACGGTTATTTTTTTAAACTCGGTATTATCTTGCGCATTTGTTTGGAATATTATTGTAATTCCTAATAAGCATACCAGTAGTGTTTTTTTCATTTTATTGTTCTTTATAATTGTATTTATATTCCTATGTAAGATAAGTAATCATTTATCTAAAAATGTTACATGTTTCATAAAAAATTATTTACTGTATTTAATATTTTATCCCTTTTTTATTTAATCTATACGAAATTTAGGGTTTACCAATGCACGCATGGTTTTAATATAACTTTCGAGCTCTGCCAATTTGTTAACTGTTTCTTTAGTGCCTTTTTCGGTAAGCTTATAATACTTTCTTAACCTATTACCTACTTTTAAAACCTCAACATTCAATAGGCCTTCTGCTTCCAGTTTATGTAACGAGGGGTAAAGAGCTCCTTCTGTTATTTTAAGCTCATCTTTTGTAATCTCCTTGACACGCTGTACAATTTCATAACCATACATTTTATCATGCTCATTCAAAAGCTTTAAAATAATGGTTATAAGACTGCCTTTATATAATTTTGAATTTCCCATACAGTTCAAATATATACATAAAATTCTTATGCATAAATTATTTATGTATTAATTTTCGCTTTATTTGTCGACTAAGACTTAAAGCTTCACTATTTTTGTGAAAAAAATTTTAAATGTCATCATTTCATAAGTTAACGGTTAAGGATATAAAAAGAGAAACTGATAAATCAGTAAGCATTTCATTTAATGTCCCGGATAATCTAAAAGACGTTTTTACTTTCAAAGCTGGTCAATACATCACCCTAAAAACCTTCATCAAGGGAAGTGAAGCGAGAAGAGATTACTCTTTATGTGTTTCTCCAAAAAGTGGTGAATTAAAAGTGGCTGTTAAAGCAGTAAAGGACGGTATCTTTTCATCTTATGCAAACCATCAATTACAGGTTGGGGATATTTTAGAAGTAGCACCTCCAAAAGGACGTTTTGTTTTTGAACCTAATGATTCTAAAACAAAAAATATCGCAGCGTTTGCTGCTGGTAGTGGTATTACGCCTGTTTTAAGTATTATAAAATGCGCATTAGAAGAAGAGGTTTATAGTAAAGTTATTTTGGTTTATGGTAACAAAACAACTAAAGATACTATGTTTCTAAACGAGCTTTTAGAGCTTCAGCATGCGTATAAAGAACGTTTTTCCATACAGTTTGTATTTAGTCAACAAGATGAAGACGACTCTATTTTTGGTCGTATTGAAAAAAGTACCGTTAATTATGTTATGAAAAATAAACATAAGCATATAGAGGTTGATGCTTTTTATCTTTGTGGGCCAGAAGCCATGATTCATACTGTAAAAGATGTTTTAACGGATCATGATATTGACGAAAGCCGCATTCACTTTGAGCTTTTTAAAGCTGCCAAACCTGACGAAATAAAAGAAGATATTGTACCTAGTGGTAAAACCAAAATAACAGTTATTGTTGATGATGAGGCCTCTACATTTGAAATGCCCCAGAAGCAAACGGTTCTTGAAGCTGCTTTAGATGAAGATATTGATGCGCCTTATTCTTGTCAAGGTGGGATTTGTAGTAGTTGTTTAGCTCGCATAAAAGAAGGTGAGGCAACTATGAGACAGAACAATATTTTAACCGAAAATGAAGTTGCCGAAGGTTTAATTTTAACATGTCAAGCACATCCTACAACACCAACTCTTGTGGTGGATTATGATGATGTTTAAAAGCCCCTCTGCCCTTTGGGCATTTTCTCGAAGGGGAGAAGTAATACCATTTCTCATCTGATATTACCGTAATGAAACGCCCTTTTTTCCTTTCTACTTCAGTACTTTGACTTTAGTTTATCTTGAGTACTTTGGTTTCGCTCAGCATAAACTAATGCCGAAGTGTGAGAATCTGTTTAATTGATATTGGTTGAATAAGAACACCCCTAAAGTCCCCTCAAGGGGACAACCTCAATCATAGCACCTTAGTACAAACAGACAAAACCCTGACCTATCAACCTATCCATAAAGTGTTCCAACCTAAAACAACATATTTAACACAAACAAATATCCCCTTGAGGGGATTATAGGGGTGTCAAGTTTTGAGGTTTTTGAATAATGAAGTTATACCAATTTGGTTTACAGGATCGATTTAATTTTTTCAATGACTGTTTCTGGAGATATGCTACCTGATGCTTCTTTATAATTTTCTGGATATTTGTTTCCATAAATAGAAGTAGGGATTTCTGGAAACTGATTTCTATCCGATAATATAGCAAAATCTTCTGGTTGATTAAATGGTGCAAACCCGGCATACGGATGGGTAACGCCCCAAATAGTGACGACTTTTACCCCTAACATGGCGGCTACATGCGCATTGCCAGAATCCATTGAAAGCATCACTTCAAGATTTGAAATCACGTCCAACTCTTCATCAAGTGATAATTTACCGGCAATATTTATTACATGATCCAAACTTTCTTCAAGATCATTTAATATGGTGATCTCTTTTGCACCGCCTCCAAATAAAATCACTTTATAATCTTTTGAAAGCGCAACAATAACCTTCTTCATCAAATCTAAAGGATATACTTTTCCTTCGTGGGCTGCAAAAGGGGCTATTCCTATCATTTTTCTTGAACCTAACCTTATAAGCGCCTGGGTCTTTTCATTTAAATTCGATTTATTTGGGAATACTGGGTTTGATAGGTCTAGCTTAAAGCCCAATCCTTCTAACACATCAGCATACCTTTGATGCGTTGTTTTTAATTGCCGAAATATTTTGCCGGAAACCAAGGCTTTTTTTTCAGCTCTTCCTTTATCAATCTGATTGCATTGTTTTCCAAATAAAAAAAACTTTAAAATACGACTTCGTAGCACATAATGTAAATCGGCAACAGCATCAATTTTTAAGCTTTTTAATTCTTTTGAAAGTTTGTATAATCCTAAAACACCTTTATGCTTTCCTTTAACATCGGCAGGGAAAACCCTAACATTTTTGAGGTCTCGAAAAAAAGGTGAAAAAAAAGCTCTGGTTAAAATCGTTATTTTAGTATCTGGATATTGCTCGGTTAATGCTCGTAAAACAGGTACAGACATAGCGACATCTCCCATGGCGGAGAGACGGATTACTAAAATATGGTTTGATGATTTTAGCATCTCAACTATCTTGATGAGATTCCTGCCTCCGCAGGAATTTTATTTTTGTCCTCGTAAAACTGGGTTTAGCTCATCATCATTGTACATTTTCATTTGCTTATAAACTTTCATGTACTTATCCCCTTTTTCAATATCCCTAAGTAGCGTATCGATAGCTGTAGATAAGTCTACACGTTGCTCCAATAAAATATCCAGTTTTTTCTGGCATGCAGCCCTATGGGCATCAGAAGCATCTGTTCTTGTTGCCTCTTCATTCATATGGAAAATCTTCAACGCCAGAATAGATAATCTATCAACTCCCCAAGCGGGGCTTTCGGTATTAATGGTCGCTCCTGTTTTAGGTGTAACATCTTTATATTTTTCAAGAAAATAACTATCAATATATTCAACCATATCTGTTCTGTCTTGGTTTGAGGCATCAATTTGACGCTTCAAGGTTAAAGCAGCAACAGGATCTATTTGTGGATCCCTGATAATATCCTCATAATGCCATTGTACAGTATCGATCCAACATTTTCTATATAATAAATACTCCAATAAATTACTTTTATCGTAAGCGTTTTCAAAAGGTTGATCTACCGTATTTATAACATGATATTTTTCAATGACATCCTGAAATATTTTATTGGCTTTTTCTGTAAACATATTGTCTTAATTTAAAAGTGCAAATATACTTTATATTTAATTAACTTTACTATTCAAAAAAGACATATAACGGCATGCATATTCATAACATTTCTAAAGAAAACTCCGTTCTAAACACTTTTATTTCTGAAATTAGAAACATTAATATTCAAAAAGATAGCATGCGCTTTCGAAGAAATATTGAACGCATAGGCGAAATTTTGGGGTATGAAATGAGTAAATCTTTAAATTATGAGGCGTCGACCATTAAAACGCCTTTAGGCCATTGCCATATTGATTTATTGGATAATGATATTGTTCTATGCTCCATTTTAAGGGCCGGTGTTCCATTACATAATGGATTGCTTAATTATTTTGATACTGCTGAAAACGCTTTTATTTCGGCTTACAGACACCATAAACACGATCCCGAAAGCTTTGAAATTATTGTAGAATATTTGGCTTGCCCAAACTTAGAAGGCAAAACACTTGTTCTTGCAGACCCCATGCTAGCAACAGGACAATCCATGGTAGCCACTTTTGAAGCTCTAAAACCGTTTGGAACACCAAAGGAAGTACATTTAATTAGTGTGATAGGTGCTCAGGAAGGTGTCGGCTTTGTTGAAAGTCATTTTGATGACAAAACACATTTATGGATTGCAGTTATTGATGACAAGCTAAACGATAAAGGTTATATTATCCCTGGGCTGGGAGATGCAGGTGACTTGGCTTTTGGCGAAAAACTACAGCAATAATGTTATAAATGGCACGATGATAAGTAGCGAAAGAAACACTTCTTTAAACCACCTTTCTTGAATAATCTCTATATAATTTGTTATAATGATGGCTAGTGGTGCAAACATAAATAAAAACTCGCTTCCGCTTTTTTCAGGTGCTTGTAGCACTATCAAAAATGCGACCAAGGCCGAGACAATAATGATTTTAAAAGAGGCCCTAAAGTCTTTTTTCTTCTTTTTAATATTCCGTAAGTAAAATATGGACGACCAAATTCCGAAAGACAATAGTAACGTAATGGCAACCATGTATTTTACAGAATTATAGTTGCTAAAATCGTAACTGATTCCTAGCGGGATGTTAAATATTTCGAAAAAACGGTCATACACAATTATGGAGATACTTATGGAAATCACAAAAACAGTAGCAACTGCTAGGAAAGGTATGATCCAATGCCTTAATTTATTATCTGTATATAAAATCAGGGCAATCAGTATTAAAGCAAAAAACAGAATGGCCCAAAAATAAAATACCGATGCGATAGCGATCCAAAAAGCAGCATCAAATAATTTCTTTTTTATCTCTTTTTCAGACCGTAAGCTTACTATACGTCTTAAACCGAGTAAAATAAAAAAATTGGAAAGCACTATAGCTGTATGACTGGTAGCATGAACAATTAGCAACAAAAACAGACTAAACAATAAAATCTCATAGTTGTTCCTCTTTGTTAAATTATTCTTACTAGTAATAAAATTTAAAAGCAAAATTGAGGAATAGCAAACAAAAAGTAAAACAATTTGCTTTAATACAAATAGCCATGTTATTGGTTCGTTTATTGACTCAATCCTAGCTATTATGAAAGCTAAAAGCGTAATAAAAAAAACAATGATGAAATTTATTGACTTAGATTTGCTAAAAATGCTTGTTATCATTAACTCTTTTTGTATTTTTGCTGCGTAAATATAACTAACTAAAATTAGTTAAAAAACAATAAATACAACCCATGAAACATTCATAGCTAAGTTTCCTATAGACAAAGATATGATTAAATGAATGTTACATGTGACCAATAAAAAACAATAATTAAAAACACATGAAAGATTTCTTTTACGCTATACAGGATTTATTTGTTAACGTCCTTTTCGCTCCATATGACGCTTTACGAGCTCTTGAGTTAGAAAGCTGGTTTGCAGCAAATACCGTTTCTTGGATTTTCCTTATTGTAGGTTTTGTTGCTATGGTTTATTGGATGAAGCAACTTAAAATGTTTAACGATAATAACGAGGAGGACAAAAGTGTTTCTTCACACTCTTTTTTGTAAAATGCCTTTTGGTTAATAATTTAACGAATAAGGAATTGTACTTGCTTGCCTATCTAATTTCGTAATTTGATATACCAAAGCAAATAGATCTATATTATAATTAACCTTCCTAAATTTCGATGATATCGAAATTATCCTTCCTTTTTAAAAGGAAGGAGCAAGTCTAATTTATATTTTCGAGTACTATTTTAAATTTTAGTGTCATTTTAATTTAACACGGTCTCCTCTTTAAATTTAACTACTGTGAGTACACATCTATAAAAAAGACACGAATGGCACAAATTCACACGAATCCAATGCTTTATGGTATTGATTGGACTCTGCATGAATATGAATCCCTAGTCTATATAGAGAACAAATTTTAGCGGGTAACTTTAAAGTGAAAATGGTATTATTATTATCTCCATAGACCATGGCCTCTCTCAAAACATGTATGATACTAATCCCATAAGAATTTATCTTGAAGTGAGACTATTTAATTTTGAACTTATTTAAACATTATTCGTCAAATTAGTTTAAATCAAATCCTATATCCTTACGATAGTTCATCTTATCAAAGTGTAACTTTTCTATATTTTGATAAGATTTCTTTATGGCCTCTTGATAAGTATTGCCATATGATGTTATAGCCATTACACGTCCCCCAGAAGTCACTATTTTATCTCCATTTAATGCAGCTCCTGCATGAAAAGGTATAGAACCTTGAATATTTTCTATGCCTGTAATTATTTTTCCTTTTTCATAGGCTTCAGGATATCCGCCAGATACTAACATAATAGTTGTTGCTGCTCGTTCATCTATCTCAATATTAATTGTATCTAGTGACCCATGGGACATCGCCTGGAGTATGTCTACAAAGTCATTTTTTAGCCTTGGTAATACGACTTCGGTTTCAGGGTCGCCCATACGTACATTGTATTCTATCACTTTAGGATCCTCCCCAACTTTAATAAGCCCAATGAACACAAAGCCTACATAAGGTAAATGGTCCTTTTTAAAACCACTAATAGTAGGTTTTACAATACGTTCTTCAATTTTATTGAGGAATTCATCGGTTGCAAAAGGCACAGGGGACACAGCTCCCATACCGCCTGTGTTTAATCCCGTATCGCCTTCACCTATTCGCTTATAATCCTTTGCTGTTGGTAAAATTTTATAGTTCGTCCCATCGGTTAGTACAAAACAGCTTAATTCTATGCCGTCTAAAAATTCTTCTATAACTACTTTAGTGCTTGCCTGTCCAAATTTAGCATCCACCAACATACTTTTTAATTCGGCTTTAGCTTCCTCTAGATCATTCAGAATAACAACTCCTTTTCCGGCCGCTAATCCATCTGCTTTTAAAACATAGGGTGCGCTTAAAGTTTCTAAAAAGGCATAGCCCTTTTCTACGGTTTCTTTTGTAAAACTCTCGTAAGCAGCTGTTGGAATATGGTGTCTATACATAAATTCCTTGGCGAACTCTTTGCTTCCTTCTAATGCTGCTGCTACTTTTTGAGGACCTATAACAGACACATGCTTAATGGCCTCATCATTTAAAAAATAGTCGTGTACGCCATTGACCAATGGATCTTCAGGGCCAACCACTACCATATCGATACTTTCCTTTAAAACGAGTTCTTTAATCGCATCAAAATCATTCACTCCAATATTGACATTCGTTGCTATTTGAGCTGTTCCAGAATTTCCCGGGGCTACGAAAAGTTGTTCGCATTTAGCACTTTGGGCAATTTTCCAAGCAAATGTGTGTTCTCTTCCTCCAGAACCAAGAATTAAGATATTCATTGTGTTTAGTTTTTAGATTCCCATTAAATGAGAATGACCATTTTTGTTGAGGATTTCCAAAAGCATTATTTAGAGGAAAATAGGGCTACGACAATCTGTTTAAATTAAACAGATTCTCACACTTCGACTTCGCTCAGTGCAAGCAACCGCACTTTGGTGCTCCTCAGAATGACATCTTATAATCTTTATTAGAAACCTTTGTTATTGAACTCATTTTATCGAATGCAAAAATAATTGCTTTTAATCTTAAAAAAGAATTATTCCAAAAAGAATTTTTCTTAGAAGTGGTTTAAACTAAATACAATCTTAGATATAAGATACATTAATAAATCCTGATATACTTTAATGTAACTATTTCTAGTTTTTTTTTAAAGACTTTATAAATTTTTCAGGGTCTTGTCGATTATCCCAAAATGCAGTTATTATAATTTTGGGTCGCATTATTTTGTAAAGTATACTGTAATGACCTAGCGAAATAGCTTTTGTGTTTTTAAAATCGACTTCCTTTCCTATCTCTGGATGATCTTTAAGTAAGTTAATTCGATCACGAATTGATATATTAAGCTTTTTTGAATAGTTAGCACTTTTATTTCTTTTATTCCAATATTCAAAAATATAATCTCTTTGCTTTTTTGCCGTTTGAGTCCAAAAAACTTTTAACTCAGCCATTCAGAATCCAATTTTTTTAAATCAGTTTCTGAAATTAGATTCCCTTTTTCAATGTCCATATCACTCATCATTAGCATTTCAATTTGCTGAGAATTCAAAGTTAATTTTTCATCAAACTGAGTAGAATCTAAAATGCTATTAATAGCCGTAAGCAATTGCTCATTTCTAGTCACCAAAATTCTATCAATTAATTTGTTTTTTATATTATCTAAGGTAGACATGCTTGTTTTTTTAATAAAAATCGTGAAACTTTCCTTATTTTCCAAATATTCTAAAAAAAGAAAATATTCACAGGGTGCTTATTTTTAAGAGATATCGCAATAAAATATTGTAATACCATTTACACCTTGAATTTACCCAATAAAATACGTCTTTTTGTGCTTTATTTCGTTATAAAAATTAACCAGAACGATAGCTATGCTTGATTTTTACGCCTCATCTATCACAAAAATTATTCATTTTATTTTTGGGTAAATTCAAAGTATAACTGGTATAAATGATATGAAAAAGTAAAAGCATCAATTATAAAATATTTCTTTACTTTACAGAAACATATTTTACCCTATATCTGTTGAATTTATTTAATCTTTCATTAAAACTCAAAGGCTTTCCCATAAATAAAGCCAAACACACTTTGGAAGCCATTCAAAAGAAAAGCGCTACTGAATTTAATGCCTATATTGAAACTAAAAAGCAAGATATTGTTGGGTATCATTTAAAGTATAATCCGTTTTATAAATCGTTTACAAAAAATACAAATCCATTAGATTGGAACACGGTTCCAGTGATGTCTAAAAAAGATTTACAGCAACCCTTGGAAACTCTTTTATCTGATGGGTTTTCAACAAAAAACATCTATATAGATAAGACTTCTGGAGCCTCTGGACAGCCTTTTATTTTCTCTAAAGATAAATTTGCACATGCATTGACCTGGAGTATTATCATGGATCGGTTTTCTTGGTTCGATCTTAACTTTAACACCACAAAACAAGCTCGATTTTATGGTATTCCCTTGGATAAAAAAGGGTATTATACCGAAAAGCTAAAAGACTTTATTAGTAATAGATATCGTTTTAATGTCTTTGATTTAAGTGATACGGCTCTTGAAAACTGGTTAGTCGATTTTAAAAAAAAGCCTTTTGTCTATATGAATGGCTATACAAGCCCTATTGTTCAATTCGCAAAATACCTTGATCGTAAAAATATCATCCTTAAAGCTATTTGCCCTACCTTAAAAGCCTGTGTGGTGACCTCTGAAATGCTTTTTGAAGACGACAAGCAACTTATGGAAACACAATTTGGAATACCAGTAATCAATGAATATGGTGCCTCGGAATTAGATCTGATTGCTTTTGAGAATATGAATGGTGAATGGGTTGTTAATAGTGAAACCCTTTTTGTTGAAGTTTTAGACGAAAACAACAACGCCTTACCTTATGGTAGTGAAGGTCGTTTGGTGATTACATCCTTATACAATAAAGCACAACCCTTTATAAGGTATGATATTGGTGATATGGGTATGCTTTCAAAAAAAAGCACCTTGAAAAAACCTATCTTAGAAAAACTAGTAGGTAGAACAAACGATATGGCTGTATTGCCTAGTGGAAAAAAAGCGGCCGGATTAACATTCTATTATATTACGAAAAGTATTATCGAAGATGGTGGCCATGTTAAGGCGTTTATTATCGAACAGTTAAAACCGGATACTTTTAAAGTTTACTATGTTAGCGACATAGATATTTCCCAAAACAAAATGGCTATGATAAAAAATGAAATGGAAAATTATCTTGAGCATGGGCTTACCATCCTATTTGAAAGACAAACAGCATTAAAGCGTTCGAAAAGTGGTAAATTGAAACAGTTTTCATCATTAATACACCCAAATAAATGAATATAACGATAGTTGCCGGAGCCCGCCCTAATTTTATGAAAATTGCTCCTATTATTGAAGCTATTCAGAATAAAAACAAAGAGGGGGTCAATATTAATTACAGACTTGTACATACAGGGCAACATTATGACAAAAACTTAAGTGACACCTTTTTTGAAGAATTAAACATTCCTTTTCCAGATAAGAATCTTGAAGTTAAAAGCGGCACACAAGCAGAGCAAACGGCTGCCATTATGATTGGTTTTGAAAAAGAACTAGAGCAAAATCCGTGTGATTTGGTCATGGTTGTTGGTGATGTTACCTCCACTATGGCCTGTACTATTGTTGCTAAAAAAGCTCATATAAAAGTAGCTCATGTTGAAGCAGGCATTCGTTCTGGTGACATGAAAATGCCCGAAGAAATTAACAGAATTGTTACGGATAGCTTAACTGATTATTTTTTCACAACTTCCATGTATGCCAATGAGAATTTGATGAAACTCGGTGTGCCAAAATCGAATGTCTTTTTTGTTGGAAATGTCATGATCGATACCCTTCGAAAAAATGAAACCCGCTTAAAAAAGCCTGCGCTTTGGAAGGATTTGAATTTATCGGATAAAAAATATCTGGTTATGACGCTTCACCGACCCAGTAATGTAGATGAAGAAGTTCTTCTAAAAAAATTAGTCACTCAAATTGTAACATTAGCTAAGAATTACCCAATTATTTTCCCTGTACATCCCAGAACTAAAAAACTTTTAAGCGGTTTAAATTTGAATTTTAAAAACCTCCATTATGTAAACCCATTAGGCTACTTGGAGTTTAATTATTTAGTAAAACATGCTTTGGCCGTATTAACCGATTCTGGTGGTGTTACCGAAGAAACGACTGTTATGAATGTGCCTTGTATCACGCTTAGAGACTCTACAGAACGTCCTGAGACTTGCGATATTGGCACCAATATCTTAGTTGGAACGGATGCTGAAAAAATTGAAAATGCTTTTAAAGTATTGATTTCTGGATCCTGGAAGCAAGGAACTGTTCCAGAATTATGGGACGGAGCTGCTGCAAAAAGAATTGTTGATCATTTATTGGATATTTACAAGTTATCATGACCGATATCCTCATTATAACCAATTATTTTCCACCAGAAACTGGCGCAGCTTCAAACCGGATTTTTCATTTAGCAGAAGGCTTAGAAAAACGTGGTTTTAAGGTCTCTGTTTTAACACCTTTACCTAACTATCCAACGGGCAGTGTTTTTGATGCTTATAAAGGCCAATTTAAGGACACTTCAACAAAAAATAATATCACGATTCACCGTTTATGGATTTATGCCAGTAATTCTAAAAATAAACTGCTACGCTTAATAGCTATGCTTTCTTATAGCTTTAGCTTATGCTGGTTTTTTCTGTGGAATACTATCCCTAAAACAGTTATCATACAATCCCCACCATTACTGGTTGCATTTACATCTGTTTTGTTTCTACGTTCTAAAAAACGAAAACTTATTTTAAACGTTAGTGATCTGTGGCCCATTGCTGGATTGGAATTAGGGGCCTTTAAAAAGAACTTTAGTTATAAAATGCTGGAAAAAATTGAATCTTTTAATTATAAACATGCCGATTTAATTTTAGGGCAAAGCCATGAAATTTTAGATCATGTAACATCTTTGTTTCCTAAAAAAGATACTTTTTTGTACCGTAATTATCCGGATTTTGTTACACCTAAAATTTCTAAAAGAATCGTTTCTAAAGGAAAACTAAAAATGGTGTATGCTGGTTTGCTAGGTATCGCACAAGGTGTCTACAAATTGTGCCAGGAGTTAGATTATACGCATATTCAATTTCATATTTATGGTGGCGGTGCAGAACAAGATAAGATTCGAACACTTATATCTAATAATCCAGAATTAGATATTATATATCACGGTGAAGTTTCAAGAGACACCTTACATAAAGAACTTGTGAAATATGACCTGACCATTATTCCGCTGTTAAATAGAATTTATGGGTCTGTACCTTCAAAAATATTTGAATATGCGAGACTGGGCTTGCCTATGCTTTATTTTGGTGGCGGTGAGGGGGAATTAATAATTAAAGAATATGATCTTGGTTGGGTAGCTGAATCTGGAGATTACAATCATTTAAATGGTGTTATTTCTGAAATAAATCCATCAGATATTTGTATAAAAAGAAGAGAGGCTATTAATAAAACTGCTTTAAAGAATTTCAACTTCCATACTCAATTAGATCTCTTATGTAAAAAATTTAATGATGTTGGTTTGATGTAATCAAGATTGTGTAATATCACTGTATCAAAACATAGCTTACTATCTTTCACAAACACCCTCCTTAATCCTCCCTCAAGGGAGGAATCCTAACATTGTAGAAGCTATTCCTATAAATCGTCCCCTTGAGCTGAGGGGTGTTTTTAAATCCAATTCACTTAAATAAACAGTTCAAATTTAATAGGCAGTCTCTTGCCCCTTTAACATATTTAGTACTGTTTGAAAAATTATTTTAATATCTAAAAGTAATGACCAATTTTCTATATAGAAATTATCATATTTAATACGATTTATAATATCTTCATCTGACTTTACTTCCCCTCTACACCCTTTAATTTGAGCTAAACCCGTTATTCCAGGTTTAACACGGTGTCTGAAAATAAAATTATATTTATCTATCTTTTTCGAATAATCATCTGTATATGTTAACATATGGGGGCGAGGCCCTACAACACTCATATCTCCTTTTAAAACATTTACAAATTGGGGTAATTCATCCAAATTTGTTCTTCGTAAAAACTTTCCAATCTTTGTTAAACGGGCATCATTTTGTTTTACATAAGTGCCTTTATCCTCCTTTGTGGTTGTTAACGATCTAAACTTATAACAATTAAATTCTGTATAATTAATCCCATGTCTTTTATGCTTATAAAACAAAGGCCCTTTTGATTCGATTTTAATCAAAATAAATAAAATTATTGATAGCCAAGAATAGATAAAAATAATAATGAACAAAGAAAGTACAATATCAAAACTACGTTTTAAGAACTTATTAAGTTCGCTATTCAGAGCGACTTCTTGAATTGATAAAACAGGAAGGTAATTGTAATAATCTGTGTCTAATCGCTTGCTAAAAAGCTTGAGTGTATTGGGAATAAACTTAATATTACATTGGTTTATATTAGCATATTTTACATAGGTATTAACTTCTTTTTCAGTTAACTCATCAATAGCACAATAAATTTCATCAATATGATGATTTTCCTCTAAAAATTTAAAACTTTCTTTAATTGTACCTGTTATATTATTATCTCTTGAATCATTAAAAATAGCCTTTACATTATACCCCAGCTCTTTCTTCTTTTTAAATATATTTTCAAGTTCATTGGCACTCTCTCCACTACCAACTATGATGATATTTCTTAGGTTTCCTTTTAAATATATGCGAACCTTTCTTAAAACATAAAAACTTAATATTTTAATAATTCCAATAGCTATAAATGAACAAAGTAAATATTTAAAAACGACAACAACTCCAATATTGATACTTCTAAATATACCAGCAAAAGCAAACGTAATGATTGCATATACTAAAAATTGTTTTACCAAAAGAAAAATTATGCTTAACAAGGAAGTATACCGATATACTTTATAAAACTCTAATAAGAATGTCGTTAAAAGCCAAAAAGCAATAGAATAAACAATGTAAAGTAAGTGCTTGTCATTTAGTAGTTTTATTGAAAAAAAAAGCAACTTTTCATTATTAAAATTCAATAAGTAATATGCAAAGAGATTTATTATAAAAATATCATATACTATTAAAAGCGGTCTTAACAGCCACGAATACCTACCTCGTTTAAATCCCATTTACTAATTACTTATTAATATATCCTGAGAAATCTTTGTGTTCACTTTTATAGAGTTCTTCTTCGGTTAAACTTTTAAAAAAATCAAACGTTATTTTCATACCTTCAGATCTACCTACTTTCGGTTCCCAATCTAATAATTTTTTAGCTAAAGTTATGTCTGGTTGCCTCTGCATCGGGTCATTAACCGGTAAATCTTTATAAATCACTTTTTGAGTAGTTCCTGTTAATTTTATAATCTCTTCTGCAAAGTCTTTAATAGTAATTTCATTGGGGTTACCAATATTAACTGGCAAACTATAATCACTTAGCAATAATCTATATATTCCCTCTATCTGGTCGTCTACATAACAAAATGATCGGGTTTGAGAACCATCACCAAATATAGTTAAATCTTCTCCACGTAGTGCTTGCCCCATAAATGCAGGAATAACTCTTCCATCATTCAACCTCATTCTAGGACCATAGGTGTTAAATATACGAACAATACGTGTCTCCAATCCGTGAAATCTATGATATGCCATGGTTATAGATTCTTGAAAACGTTTTGCTTCATCATAAACACCTCTTGGACCAATGGTATTTACATTACCATAATAATCTTCGGTTTGGGGATGTACTAATGGATCTCCATAGACTTCAGATGTTGACGCTATGAGTATTCTTGCTTTCTTTGCTTTTGCTAAACCTAAGAGGTTATGGGTCCCTAAAGAAC
The DNA here is from genome assembly GCF_028736925.1 of Flavivirga sp. 57AJ16. Lineage (GTDB taxonomy): Bacteria > Bacteroidota > Bacteroidia > Flavobacteriales > Flavobacteriaceae > Flavivirga. Next base: position 34,458 of record NZ_JAQZAT010000006.1, read on the forward strand.
CTACTTTTAAGGTCTGAATGGGTATTTTTAAATAGTCAATAGGGCTTGCTGGTGAAGCAAAATGAAGTATATAATCTAAATTTCCTTCTATATCTACAAATTCAGTAACATCATGCTCTATAAACTCAAAATTCGGATTCCCTTCTAAATGGGAAAGGTTTTTTTTGTCTCCAGTAATGAAATTGTCCATTCCAGTAACATAATAACCTTCTTTAATAAAGCGATCACATAAGTGTGACCCTAAAAAACCTGCTGCTCCTGTTATTAATACTCTTTTCAACTTTACTCGTTTTTATTCCCTAATTTTTTCATCCATCAAATCTAAAGGAATTACTTCAAAATTATCGCTCCTTTTTTGATAATCTTGGCCTCCATAAATAATTTTTCCTCCTTCATATCCTGTTAGATTATTCCAATACTTTAATCCTTTAAAATAATCATTTGTAACGGTCTTTCCAGATTTTATTTCAACAGGTATTAATTCATTAAAGTTATCTATTATAATGTCAATTTCGTTTCCTTTACTATTCCTCCAAAAATATAAGTTATTTGCTTTTCCTTTATTTAATCGTTGTTTTAAAAGTTCAACGATAACCATATTCTCAAACAAATTCCCTTTAAATGGATGTAAATTTAATTGGTTAGCATCCTGAACCCCTAATAAAGCACTTGCTAATCCTACATCATAAAAATAGAGCTTAGGCATCTTTACAACACGCTTATTAAAATTATTATGATGTGGCTGCAACCTAAATAAAATAAAACTGGCTTCTAGTACTCCTATCCAAGATTCAATGGTTTTACTATCTACACCTACCTCAACACCTAAAGCATTTTTATTCAGCAATTGACCTACTCTGCCAGCACATAGTTTTAAAAACCTTTCAAACACCACTAAGTTTTCAATCCCTTTTAATTGTCTTACATCCCTTTCTATATATGTTTTAATGTAATTTAGAAACCATTTTTGAGTTTCAAAAGGTTTATCATACAATGGTGGGTAAAACCCTTTAAAAAGCTTTTCATGAATGGTTCTAGGCGCTATATCTTTTATTTCAGATAAAGAAAAAGGTAATAAGTTTAAGTAACCCACTCTACCCGCAAGGCTTTGTGTAATGTTCTGCTGTAATAAAAAATTGTTAGAGCCTGTTAATATAAACTGTGCTGTTTCATTACTTTCATCTAATATTTGCTGTAAATATGAAAATAACTTTGGCGTTCTTTGAACCTCATCTAGTATAGCTCCCTTTGAATATTGTTCCAAAAACGCCTTTGGATCCTCTAAAGCAAAACTTCTTGTGTCTAGATTTTCTAAACTTACATAAGGTTTATCTGGAAACACTAATTTTACCAATGTTGTTTTCCCTGACTGTCGAGGGCCTACAACGGCTATTGCCTTGTATTGCTTAGATAAATTTAAAAGTTCCTTATGAGCTTCTCTCAAAATCATATGCAAAGGTATAATAAAAACTGCACAATTTCGGAATTAAATTCCGAAATTGTGCAGTTTTTTACAAAAACACGATCAATCCTTGCTTAAACTTTACTTACCACTACCAATTTTGTAAAAAGTAAAACCAATTTCCTCTAATTCTTTCTTGTTTAAAATACCTCTGCCGTCAAAAACAAAAGCAGGTTTTTGCATGTTTTTATAAATACATTTCCAGTCATAATTTTTAAACGCATCCCATTCGGTTAAAATAGCTATGGCATGAGAATCTTTACAAGCTTCATAAGGATCTTTATTTATGGTTAACAAATTTTTGTTTTCGTCTGGTGAACGTGTATTTAAGTCATCTAAATCAGCATATATTCTTTCTTCTGGAACTTTTGGGTCGTAAACAGCTATATGCGCCTGTTCATTTAATAAATTATCTGCTACTTTTATAGCTGCAGACTCACGGGTATCGTTGGTGTCTTTTTTAAATGCCCAACCTAAAAACGTTATTTTTTTACCAGAAACCGTATTGTATAGAGTACTCACTATATTATCTGAAAAACGATTCTTTTGATGCTCGTTCATAAGAATGACCTGCTCCCAATAGTCAGCCACTTCATTTAATCCATAGCTTTTAGCAATATAAACAAGGTTTAAAATATCTTTTTGAAAACAAGATCCTCCAAAACCAACAGAAGCATTTAAAAATTTAGAACCTATTCTAGAGTCCATCCCTATGGCTTTTGAAACTTCGCTTACATCTGCTCCTGTTTTTTCACATATTTCAGACATGGCGTTTATAGAGGATACCCGTTGCGCTAAAAACGCATTTGCGGTAAGCTTAGAGAGTTCTGAAGACCAAACATTGGTTGTTAATATTCTTTCTTTGGGTACCCAATTGGCATAAATCTCTACTAAAGCTTGTATAGCTTTTTCTCCTTCTTCATTAGTATCTCCTCCAATCAATACTCTGTCAGGTCTCAAAAGATCTTCTACAGCTGTTCCTTCTGCTAAAAATTCTGGATTTGATAATATCTGAAATTGAACACCATTCCCTGTGTTATCTAAAATACTTTTTATAGCTGAAGCTGTTCGGACTGGAAGCGTAGATTTTTCAACAACTATTTTATTTTGTTTAGCAACTCTAGCGATTTGTCTTGAGCACAATTCTATATATTTTAAATCTGCAGCCATCCCTTTCCCTTTTCCATAAGTTTTAGTAGGAGTATTAACAGAAATAAAAATCATATCCGCTTCATCAATAGCTTTCTCTACTTCTGTTGAGAAAAATAGATTTCTTCCTCTTGTTTCTTTTACTATTTCTACTAATCCTGGCTCAAAAACAGGTAATTTATTTAAATCACTATCATTCCAAGCAGCAATTCTTGATTCATTAATATCTACCACAGTAACATTTATATGTTTACACTTATGGGCAATGACTGCCATTGTGGGACCTCCAACATATCCAGCGCCTATACAGCAAATATTCTTTATTGTCATTAAAACTATTTTTTAATTATCCTTGGGTGAATTTATTATATTTTTACCTTTTTCCTTAACGTTATCTACCTTTCTTCTAAAACGTATTTTTCTCTTAATATTAGAAAAACTATAATCAAACCGATAGAAAAAATATCCTAAAATAATAACGGTTACTACTAAAACTGTTGCCAGCCAAAAATTATAAGAAGCACTTCCCAAGATTATAAAGAGGTATACAAATGCTAAATTAAAACCACCAATAATAAAACTAGCTTTTCTATGAGACAACTTAAAATAATCTATTAATATATGGTGTGTATGGTTTCTGTCAGGTGAAAATGGACTTCTTTTATTAGCCAATCTAATTGTAAAAACTCTTGCAGTATCAAATAATGGTACAATCAGAATACTTATTGCTATTAGTGGAATATTTTCCATTAAAAAAGGAAGATCATCATACTTCTCTGGAGATAATGCCAAAAACTTAAGGGTTAATATACTAATAATGAATCCTACGATAAGAGAGCCCGTATCTCCCATGAAAATCTTTTGCCTAGAGGGAGACAGATTAAACTTCAAAAAGGCTATTAAACATCCATTTAAAGTTAAACTGATTAAAAGAAAAAAATATTCTTTTGTCATATAAAATATTGTAGCATAAATTATTAGTATAACTATACCAACAATTGCTGCTAATCCATCAATACCATCAATCAAATTGTAGGCATTAATTATTGTTAACATTATAAACCCTGCAATACAATAATAAATATAAATAGGTATGTCATCAATTCCTAAAAACCCATTTAACGAATATATAGTAAAACTTTCATTACTTATTACGAATATTATAGCTATTACTTGTGCAATTAATTTTGCATACGGCGAAAGTACAACTAGGTCATCCTTTAAACCGATTATAAAAAGGATTGTTAAACCAGGTATTAAATACATTGCTTCTCCATGGTCACACCAAACTCTTAGAAAAAAAAGTGCAAAAATTAGTGTGTAGAAAAAAGATACACCACCTAACGTTGGTGTTCTTTTCATATGAGAGCTTCTTTTATTAGGTTCGTCCATAAGTTTTTTATACTCAACTAATCCAATAATTTTTGGGATTGTTAAATATGTAAGAATGTAGGCTCCTACAAAAAAAAGTATTGGAATATAAAACGGCACTTAAAGTATTTTAATAATTTAACCCAAAACTACTAAATAAATAGAAATAAAGTCATTCATATCCGATTTAAGTTTATAACTTAACCTTAGCCTTTCGTTTAAATAAAAAATGATAAACTAAAAATATGGTCATCCTATAAAACGATTCTACGAAAGACATTTTTAATTCTCTTCTATATACCATAAAATTATGCCTAACTAGCTTTATTTTACTCTTACTCAACGATGAATTTCCAGTTCTATAATATGCTAATGGTTCCCGTATTCCATATGAGCAGTCAATCCCTTTAAGCATTTTTATCCATAATGCCCAATCTTGTCTTTTTCTGATTTCTGGCATATATCTTTTTCCAAAAAAATTTGTATCATACACTACTGTTAAACAACCTATATGACCTCCATTCCTTAAGATCATTTGGTAGGTTACTTTTTCTGGGCATTTCACCAAAGTTTTTATCTGCCCCGTTTTATCATCAAATTCATAGTATTGGGTATGTGTAAATGGGAAATTATTTTCCCTCATAAAGGAAATTTGTTTTTCTAATTTATCTAAAGCCCAAAAGTCATCAGAGTCTAAAAATGCTATATATCTTCCTTTTGCTTCTTTAATTCCCCTATTCCGAGCAAATCCAGCACCTGAATTATTTTGTAATTGTATTAACCTTATTTTATTATTCTTTTTTATGAAATCTTTTATTATTGAAACAGTATTATCAGATGAACAATCATCAATTATAATATGTTCGTAATCACGAAAAATTTGTTTTTGAACAGATTCGATATTTTTGGAAATATGGTTTGCTGAATTATGTACAGGTGTTATTATACTAACCATCATTTATCATAAAATTTTGAGTTTAAATCTACAGTAGAGTGAAATAAGAGTGAAAAAAAAACAATATAAAGCATTCCATATTGAAGGCTCAAAACGTGTTCTATTAATCCAAAAAATATAACAGCTACAATTAATATAATTCCTAAAATAGATTTAGCTTTAAAAAACGTTTTAGTAAAAATATATAATATAATTGTTAATATGGCACCCCCAAAAAAACCATTTGATAAAAATTCCTGTAAAAACAAATTATGGGTGTCTAAAAGTCCTAAATTGGAATCGCATTGTTCAATAAAGCCTTTAATATTTTTATTACCTATACCTAATAAAAAATTAGAATATATGCCCTCTAAAGAACAATAAATCAAACTAATTCTATCACTAATACTATTTTGTAATGTTCTAAATATATCTGTTTTTAGCAACAAAAAATAAAAAATAAATATAAGTACAGCTGTAAAAGCAGTTATAGATATTGTAAGTTTCAAAAATGAGACTTTAAATGTTTTAAATAAATAAATAAATAAGATTAAAATAAAAAAGACGATACTTAATTTACTTGCTATTATGAAAGTTGATAAAAATAAAAAAATACATAAAAATGCTTTTAAATTGTGCTTTAGTTTTTTATTAAACATTATAATAGAAGCGGCAAAACATATATACATACCTAAATAAGTATGATGAATAGCAAAGGGTAGGTGATGATAGGTTACATACTTTAAGTAATAGTCAATAGCAAATTCATGATTCTTTGATGTAGTATAAAAATAAATTACATATACAACTGTAAACAAAATATATCCAAAAACCCCTAATACAAATACATTTAATATTTTATTTTTAAAACGTTTTAGTAAATCTTTGCTTATTAAAAATAATAATGGAGCTAATAAAAAAGAAATTCTTAAATCTCTCAAATAAAAGCCATTACCTCTAATAATTGAAAAAACAGGGTCTAACAGATAAAATATTACAAACAATACAACAATTTTATTTGTGATAATTTCCTTTATTTTAAAATTTTGTTTTGAAATATTAAAAGATAAAGTAATTAAAAAAAGAATAAAAGCGATACTCTTTACATTTAAAGGTAAAGGAAGCGGTAACACAAATGGAAAGGTTAACAATCCAATATTAACCCATACATTCATAGTTTTTGAATGTTTATTGAGAACAGTCTCCATTTGTTAAGTCTTCTAAGGTTGGGTTGAAAGAATTGTTAGCGATATCCAAGTTTAATAAGTTTGTATTTGACAAAACTAAATTGTTTAACCCACAGAAATTACTTAGGGAAGCATTTGAGTGAATCTGCAATTGAAGATGTTTACTATTAACTACTTCTAAATTTGATAAATCATCTAGATTACTCAAATTAGGATTATTCTTGATTTCGAAGTTGCTATATCCAGAATTATTATCAGATAAAGGGTGAATACTTTTAATTTCTTTCAGACTGCTTAACCCTAAGGTAGTTATTAATTCGTTATTTTCAATTGTTATCTTAGTAAAACCTCCAGAAATTTTTTCTATACCTCTTAGTCCTTTTAAATTAATTAAATTATTATTGTTTTCAATTAACAACCTAGTATCTCCTTCTTCACCACTCACAACCTTCTGAATATTGTGCAATCCCTCTAAACTTTTTAAAGATACATTGTCTTTAATTATTAAAACACCCCAAGAGTATATTTCTTGTCCACCAGAAATTCCCTTAACATTGGATAAAGATTCTATTTTTAATAAATTAGAGTTATAAGCTATTGTAAGAGCTCCAATACCTTCCAAATTATCTAAAATAAGCTTATCATTTGAAGATATCGTTAAATAGCCCCTCACTCTCTTAAGACCTTCCAAACCTTTAAGGTTTATTAAATTTTTATTATTAGAAATAGTTAAATCATGTGATTCTTCTAGGGCTTGAAGCCCTTCCATATTTATAAGTGAATTATTATTAGAGACATGAACGCCTCCTCCAGAAAAATTATGTCCAACAGCCGTTAGGTTATGTAGCCCTCTCAATGTCTTTAATTTTGAATTTCCTTTTATTAATACACCTTCATATTTTGTAATATTATTGCTAGGCCAATTATTAAAACGCGCCCCTGCAGGCCAATCAGTATCTACTAACGAAACCATACTATTTGGAAACCCTTCTATACTCTCTAATTCATCATTGTTTTCAATAACTACAGATTCATCTATCCTTTTGATAGAGACAAACGGATCAATATTTTTTAATAGTCTCAAATTACCAATTAGTAAACTCCTTGTAATTGTATCAATTTTACCATCTAATGGTGATAAATCAACAATATGGTCTGATGTTATTCCAAAGCCATCAATTACCAAAAAACCGTTAAGCTTTGATATACATTTATTAAAATTATTTACATCAGTTTGTGTTTTTAAAATTATATCTCCTGTATATTCTTGTTTACTACCTATACACTCTGTAATTTCATTAGAATTTGAACTAGGACTACAAGAAAAGTATAGTGTTGCGATAATTATAAGTGGTATTACTTTTTTCATTACTAAATATTTATTTTAACACCTTACTATAAAAGTGTTTTAATTTTGATAGCTCTGATGATTCCCAACTATATTTTTCTATTGCTCTTTTATACCCTCTTTCTCCCATTAGCATACGCTCTGTATTATTAGTTTTAATTTTCAATATAGCATCACTGATATCCTCTACTGAAGAAGGGCTTACAACTATACCGCACTTTGCATCATTAATTATATCAGTATATAAAGGGAAATTAGATGTTATTATTGGCAACTTTAATAACATGTACTCAAACAACTTGGTTGGATAAGATTCAATAAAATTAGGAGAATCTTTAAGTACCGCCATACCAATATGGCATTGAGCCATAAATTGCCATCCTTCTTTTGGTTTTAATCTGCCTTTAAAAATTGCCCAACCATCGTTTATTGCTTCTAAACAAATAGCGTGTTCTTTGATATTATTATCTAAAGGACCTACAAAAAATATATTAACCTCCTCTCCTTGTTTTCTTAATTTAGCAACAGTCTCTAGCATTATTAAAGCGCCCCTCTCAACGGTTACACTTCCCATGTATCCTATTGTGAATTTGTTGAATTTTTCAGCTTGAATACCTGTAACCTCAGTTTTTAATGGGTAGTTTAATATGGTTTCCTTTTCTTTTATGGTAGGGAAATGTTTTTCGTAGGAAAACTCTGCAAAAATAACTGGAATAAAACGAAAAAATAAATTTTGAAAAAGTTGAACCCCTTTACTTAAAATAATTCTTATAAATTTAGATATGTAAGTTTTTGTAAGAATTTGAAGAGGAAAGTTTTCATGCATATCAAACACAATTTTTTTTTCTATTAGCCTTAAAAAGGCTATAGAAGGAAGGAGCTCGGGATCGTGAAAGTGCATCAAATCCATTTTGTTACTCAATCCAAATTTTAAAACTTTGAAATTCCCTATAATAAACCTTCCTAACCTTCCAAACTTTATTTTCCCCAAATCTAATATAGTTAAACCTTCAATCTGTTCTGGGCCATCACCATCAGCAACTACAAGAGTAACATTCAAATCGTTCTCTTTGGACAAAGTTTTACAGTATTTATAATGAATTCTAACATCATACCTATAATGCACGGTAGTAATATGAACTATTTTGGTTCTCATTTATATTTAATATGATTTATATATTTTTTGACAAATTTCTTTATGGAAAATTAATATTCCGAACAGAATAAACAAATTTCTGTCTGTTGAAAAGCTTAGGGTTTTCATCGCATTAAAAAAAGCAAATAGTGCTAATGTCTTTAATACTTGCTCTCTCTTTAAGTGAAAAAATGGAAAAACAAAAAGCACTATTAAGAGACACATGGCGAAAAACCCTAATTCATACCAAGCTTCTAAAAAAATATTGTGAGGATAGGCTAGCTTCTCTTCATGTGTATAGTTTAAACCAAAGCTTCCAAGACCATAACCAATAGTAAGACCTTGGGGTTTGAACCCTTCTTTAATTACATAATAATACTGATCTATTCTTCCTAACAGAGATTTATCACTAGAGGCATTAAGTAAAGAAGTAAACCTTATAAGGCCGTATTCAATGGCTCCTTTTAATTTGTCATAATAAATAAGAAGTAAACATACAAACGGCACAAATGAAAACAAAATGAAGCGAAGAATCCTTTTTTTTATTTTTAAGTTTTTAAAAAATAAAACTAACTCCTTAAAATACACAATAAATAAGCTTATCATAAGAAATAACAACGCTCCTCTAGAGCCAAGCGCTAAAATTAATATTGAGCAAACTAAAATTATTAAAAAAGGGTTTTTAGAATACTTTATAGACAATATAGATAATACACCTAAGATGTATCCAAAATTTAAATAAGAATTTCTTAGAGGCATAAATAGAGTTCTATCTGTACGAAAGTCAAAAAAAGGCGCATTATTATATAAGAAATATTTAAACGCAACAAACCAAATTGAAAGTGGAATAATAATATAAAGTAAAGCCTTATAAAGTATTTTTAAATCAATTTCATCTATAAACTTTACATATACAAACCCTATTACAGGAATAAGCATTAAGAAAAGCTTTTTACTCCCTAAATAATGAGATGGTGTATAAACAAGACTTATTGTAGCAATAAGACAGAAAATTAGTAGTGTAAAAACATAAAACACTTCTATTTTATTAAATCTTATTTTTTTATTAAAAACATTGGAATAAAAAATATCTATTGTAATTAAAAAAAGTATTTGTATAGTAATATCAAAAGGATAACTATAGTACGACAAAAAGACTTTTAAAGTTCCCGATACTATCAAAAGGGACAATAGGCTATTCTGATAAACTTTATGTGAAATGTTTAGCTTCATTTAAGGCTATAGTTCAATAATTTTATGTGTTATTTATTAGGTTTTATATATCCACTTATGCTTTATTAAATTTGAAATAAATACTTTTACAAATAAAGCCAATAGTCTATAAAAAACGTTATTGTATTGTTTTTGAAAAATATCACTATAATCTATAAAACGCTGGTTGTTTGTAATATTACCTAAGGCCTTTAGTAGAACAATATGCTGTTCTTGATAATGCATACTACAAATATTTTGTAGTCCTTTCGGAAGGTTGTATAGAGACCAAAACCCAATATCATATTCATTTATATATCTTTCTAATGTTTTTAGCGATTTATCTAATGTTCTTTTCTTCTCCAAAATTAAATTATCTTGAATCCCCTTTTGAGAAGCGTATTCAATATAATCATGTAATCCTATTAAAGAATAAATCCATCCATTTAAAACATGGGGTCTATCAGGGTTCTTTGGGTATTCTTCAAGAATAATATTAGTTTCTTCTTGCTTATTTACAAATCCATGAACGTGATTTAATTGTACTAAATAAGAATTTGAAACCTCAACTATTTTTTCTTCCAATGACTCACTTGAATTTTTTATAGTATATCTAGTAAGTAACGAAAGTATCTGACCCTGTCCCATGCCATGTACATAGTATTCATCAGAATCATTACTGACGTATGTTTTCCAAAATAAGAATTTTAACAAGCTATTATGGCCTATATAAATGCTATCTGAGTCTAAGTTTTTAAGAAGAAAATTAATCACTTTATCTTGTTCAGGTTCTCTCCCTATTTCTTTTAAGGCAAAGCAATACTCACATAGTCCTGAAATGTGAACTCTTCTTTTCATTGGAGCTTTCATAACTCCATTATATAGACCTAAAGGAATTCCTTTCTCAACTTTCCATTTTTGTGATTCTATATTTACCTTGTAACCCTTTATCCAATAATTTTCATTCAATTTATCATTGACTGAATAATGATACTTAGTTTTAAAATATAAAAATAAATAATGCTTTAATTTAAAGTAAAAATTCATTCACTAATCTTTTTAAAATAATAAATAATTGCCACCCTATCTGCCCAATATAAACTATTAATATCTACATGCCATTTATAACATTCAAATAGATCATTCCACCCCCCCCCTAAAGCTAAATAATTTATATTTGGTAACTGGTCAGAGCTCCATTTAAAATCGAAAGCCGTTTTGGTTCTTACTTTGTTTGGATTACAAGTAATCAAATTCTCTTTTATTGCTTTTGTTAGCTTAATGATATCCCCCTTTGAAAAAATATCACAATTTTCATAAATTGTCATCAAGTATTTTATATCATGGCTCCCATAATTTTGAGTTTCATATCTTGTAATAGTACTAGTTGGGTCGTCCCAATATCTCCAAACCAAACCATGATTTGATTTTTCTACTTTACTTAGAAAATAATTCTTCCACTTATTAATTATCTTATATATAAAATCATCTCCTGTAATTTTATACCATCTAGATAACATAGCTACATATGAAAATTGCTTATTAAATGGATATACTATACCTCCTCCCATAAAGGTTTTAGCATCTTTAGGATATGAAAAATAGCATTCCCTTTCATTCTCTTTAAGATAAAGTTTAGTATTAGCTTCTATTGATTCCTCAATATATTTGTGATATTTTTTTAATTTGCGTAGTTCCTTCCTTTCTTTTAATATCAAATATGAATTTATCAAACTATTAATATGAATCGCATTAACATCAATACTAGGAACATAATAACTATTGATTCGTTCCATTTGAATTTCTTCAAGCTCAATTTTACTATTTATATTGTAATTTTTAGAAACATAATTAACAACCCTATTTTTTATATTATTAGAAACATATGAATTCCACTCTATCTTTTTTACATCTTCTTCTAAATTAAAAAGATTTGTATTTTCCAACTTAAAGATTTTTCCATTTCTTAAGTTATTAATAACAATATCAAAATTATTAGGATAGGTTTTTGATTTCATTAAGGATATATAACATTGGTCTATTTTCGCATCTTTGAATTCAAAAATACCTATTATTTTCCCTCTCTTATCTTTCAAGTTATAATATCCATAATTATACCTATTACCTGAAGACCAACATTTGTAAATTCTACCATTCCACGCAATAATTCCTCTTTTATCATCTCTGGTTTTTATCAAATCATCTGTAAGCATTATATGGAAATCTGCAGATTTGTTATTTGATGATAACTTATAAAGGAGAAAAAAAGCTTCCAATGTACTCCTCGTTTTCCAAGCTAAATCAGGCAAACCAGGATAATCAAACTTATAATCTTGTATTAATGTTTTCCAACTACCAATGTTATATTCATAAAAATTTTCATCAGGTTTTTGCCTAAAAATTTTATCCATAAAATCTAATGAAAAATCATTTGAGTCAGTTTTTAGCTCTTGGGCATTAAAAAAATTAATATATAAGAGGCTAAAAAACAGAACCATCATTCTTAAAGAGGCTTGCTTGATTAAGTATCCAAACATAACAACTTTAATTCTTTTTCTGCCCTTTCTGACCAAGTTAAGAGTTTTTGATGTGAAAAATTTATAGCTTGTTTAGATCTTAACAACAATTCTTCTTTATTATCAAAAATCTTATCTATTACATTGCCTGTCTCCTCATAATTTAAAGGATTCGTATCATAGAATACATTTTCATCAATTAACTCTAGAGAATTATTTATGTTTTCTGTTAACATAACAGTTCCTAAGCTCAATGATTCTAAAAACACATTTCCAAGATTAGAAAAATCATAAAAAGAAACACTAATATCAGATTTTTTTATAACGCTAATACTTTCTTCCTTTGTTAAACCTGGTATTACTTTAACAGTTTTAGATAACCCATTATTTTCAATGTTATTTTTAAGTTCTTTATAATATTTTTTATTAATAACTGGCCCCGCTATTATTGTGTTATAAAATTCATTTTTCTTCGACAAAACTTTTAATGCCTCTACTAATAAATGTTGCCGCTTCCAAATATCTATTCTTGCCAAATAACATATCTGTGGAGTAAAACCAATTTTATATTTTTCATTAACTTCTTCAAAAGAAAGAATATCTTTATTAACCTTGTCTATCCCGTTTAACCAAAAATAAAAAGGGCTTTTTTTATGCCCGATCTTATTATAAACCAAGTCTCCTTTTGTACCATCATTAGTACAAATTATCGCTTTAGCTGGCAGAGAAAAAGCAAAATATTCTAATGGGTGTTTAAAAAAAATGCTTATTTTAGACTTATCTAATTTATTGCATAAGAATGTTCCGTATATCCTTCGAACATTCGGAATTCCAGTCAAATTTCCAATGATTCCCGCAAACCCACTTGTAGAACCATGACCATAGATAACATCAATCTTGTTATTAATAATTATCCCAACTGTTTTAAAAACAAGACCAGTAATCGCACGAATGGCAGACAACCCATTTGAATGACTAAACCCATAAACCCTTATTTTGTCTTTATATTCTTTATTGATTTGAAAATTTGTTTCAATTTTACTTCCAAAAAATATAACATAAACGATATTGACATTATCGTCGTTTAATAATTTAAAGAATGTATTAGTAAAAGCTGGCATACCTTTAAATTCAGTCTCACCTTTCAAAAAAAAACTCCTTATTCCTGTCCAAAAAAAAGATAATAAAATTACGTTTTTCATATTTCCTCTGTAGTTAGTTTCATTTACTTTATGTTTACTTTTATTATTTGACAACTATTATTTTTTATTATACTAACTTTCAATAGATTATTTGTGGTTTTTAGAAAAATGAAAAGAAAAAAGAAACATTACTACATAGAAAAACACCAAATTTACTGCATAAATCCATAACAAATTAAATTCGGTTATTTCAATATATCTTGGCAAATTAAAAACTAAAATTGTAGTGAGAAATAAATAAAATTGTAAAAGAAAATTAATACTTTGCTTTTCTGCAATATAAAACATATAACTTAAAGGACTTGAGATAAATTTAAAGTAATAGTATATACATAATATTCTAGCATACTGACCTGCTATTAACCAATTTTCTCCAAAAACGAAAGCAAATAACTTGGGAGCAAATAGAAACAATATTATAAATGGAATTATTGATAAGATTGCTAAACTTTTTGCTGTTTTTACAAATAAATTTTTACAATTACCTTTCTCTAAATATTGTTCAGACGCCTTTTGGCGAAAAACCTCTAATATTGACGAGGAAAACAGACCTACCGGGGCATCTAAAACTCTTTTCATTAAAGAATAGAAACCTGTTACTCCTACTCCAAAATATGTTGTTAAAAAGAAGGCAGGCATCTGAAAAGATGCCATATTCATAAAATCAGATGGAATTGAATATATTGGAAAGTTCTTATATCTTTTTGCAATGATTTTGGATTCGCCAATAATTTTTTTATCAAACCTAAAAAAATTCGAATTCAAATAAAGAAGATATGAAAACGCAATTAAGTAGCCCAAAAATTCTCCTAATATCAAACCTCTGGCATCTTTAATAAAAAAAATACAAGATATACTTATTATAACACTAGAAATTGTTTTAACAACTTTCACCATAGATAATTTTTTAAACCTTTTCTGGTAATTTAAAATAGTATTAAAAACACTATACTCTGAATAGATAATTAACAAAAAAGGCAACGTATACCACCAGTCATATAAAGATTCATTAAAAGAAAAATTCTCTAATATTAAAGACTTTCCAAAAAACAATATTAGAGATAAAACAAACGAAATGAAAAAACTTATAAAAAGAGATAAGAAAACAACTTTTTTGATATCTCTTTCTGATTTCATTAATAAAATGGCCTTTTCAAACTTCCCTGTCGAAAAAGTACCAACAATTGTTAAAGTACTCAAATATATTAATAAAAAACCAAAATCTTCTGGAGTGTAATTCCTTGTCAAAATAGGTGTAACAGAAATTGCTATAACTTGGGAAATTGCAGTACCAGTCATAACCAAAATTACATTCCTAACGAATTCTGATTTAAATGATTTTATCTTTTCTAGTATTTTCAAATCTAGTGTTTAAGATATCTATTAATAGAATTAACTATTCTATCTGCACTATTTCCATTACCATAAAGCGTATCATCCCATTTTAATGGGGCAATATTCAATTCTTCCTGAATTTGGGATAGGTTTTCAAAAACTAATTTATTTGCATTGAACTCTAAAGTTTCTACCCACTCTGTTTCCTTTCGAATAGTAACACATTTTTTCTTTAGCCAATAGGCCTCCTTTTGCATCCCTCCACTATCTGTAATTAAACCTTGAGAATTAAACAGGTAATTCAAATTATCAAAGTAAGATTGAGGTTCAATGAATTCTATATTTTGAAAAGATTTTAAATCAATATCATATTTTTTACATAAATTTTTTGTTCTTGGGTGTAATGTCATTACCGCCCTTTTATTCAATTTATTGAGTTCTTCTAATATGCCCTCCAATCTTTCCTTTTGATCGGTATTATATGGTCTATGAATAGTAATATAATAATAGTCGTCTGTTATTTCATTGCTGGTCTTCAAAATTCCATTATTAACGACTAATTTTACTAAATCTTTCATTATATCTCCAACGTCATGAATACCATCATTAATACCTTCTCTTAATAAGTTTTTAAATGCTATTTGACTAGGGATAAACAAAAGGTTTGATATATGGTCTGTTAAAACCCTATTAATCTCTTCTGGCATTTCTTTATTGAAACTTCTCAATCCTGACTCAATATGAAATAATGGTAAATGAAGTTTTGCAGCCACTAGTGCTCCTGCTAAAGTCGAATTTGTATCTCCAAAAACAACCATGCCATTTGGTTTTTCCTTTTCGACAATTTCTTCTATTTCAATTATCATTTTTCCAGTCTGAGCCCCATGACTACTACTTCCTATATTTAAAGTGTAGTCTGGTTTTGACATTTTTAATTGTTCAAAAAATATGTCACTCATGTTTCTATCATAATGTTGACCAGTATGAATTGTTTTTAATTCTAATATGCCCAAAGACGCTTTTTCGAATGGGAAATGCTTAATAAATTGAGGTCTCGCACCAATTACAACTATAATTTTAGGTTTCATACAAAGTACTTCAAATGTTTTTAATTCATTATTTTTTAGCAAAAAGATGATATTCTCCTTTTAAGCCAATTGGAATAGTATTTCTTATGTCATGAACAATCTCGATGGCGGTTCTAGCTGCATCCAAGCCATACCCTTTTCCTTCTAAAATATCTTTATAGACTAGTGTGTGTAAATCTGTAAAACCTCCACTAAACTCCAATTCTTCTCCGTCAATTGTAATAGACCTAAAAGTAGTTTGGCCTTTTTTCTTTATTTCATTAGGTAAATATTCTGCATTTATTGACAAAAACCAGCGTACCCTAGCATTTTGAAATTCTAAATATCCTGAGGCTCTATCTTCCTCATGAACATGTACGATATTCTCTTGTAAATCTCCAAAGATCCACGATAACATATCATAAAAATGAACCCCAATATTTGTTGCAATTCCTCCAGACTTACTTATATTTCCCTTCCAAGATGTTTCGTACCAATTGCCTCTAGATGTTAGATAAGTTAAATCTACCTCAAACTTAGTGTCTTTTTTTGAGTTCTTAACTTTTTCTTTTAATGCTATTATTGAAGGATGTACTCTAAGTTGAAGAATATTATAAACCTTTTTTCCTGTTTTCTCTTCCACCTTTTGTAACTTATCTATATTCCAAGGGTTTAACACCAAAGGCTTTTCACAAATTGCATCAGCTCCACTTCTCAAGGCAAAACGAATATGAGCATCATGTAAATAATTTGGAGAACAAATACTTACATAATCTAAGTATAAATCTTGCTCATATTTTAATTTCTCTATATGCCTGTCAAACCTTTCAAATTCCACGAAAAAATCAGCTTTTGGAAAATGAGAGTCTATTATGCCAACACTATCATTTTTATCATATGCAGCTAAAAGCATATTATTGGTATCCTTAATCGCTTTCATATGCCTTGGGGCTATATAGCCTGCGGCACCTATCAATGCAAAATTTTTCATTTATCTAATTTTAATGTATAAGATTAACATAGTATTTACTAATAAAACGTATCGGTTGTAGTAATTATAAAGAACCTTAACTTATTTTATAGTAAACTCTTTATTTGTTTTGTTATATAATTTATTTCCTGATCAGTTACATATGGGTTCATTGGTAAACTCATAATTTCATCTGATACTTTCTCCGATATAGGAAAATCTCCTTTTTTATATTTTAAATACTCGAAACATTCTTGTAAGTGAAGCGGCTTAGGGTAATGTACAGCTGTTGGTATCCCTTTTTCCTTTAGAATAGCTTGGATATTATCCCGATTCTTTACACGAATTGAATATTGAGCCCAAACAGAAGTGTTGTCTTCCTTTATAAATGGTGTTATAACAATATCTTTAAGGTTTTGGTCATATTGTTTTGCAACATCTTGCCTTCTCTTTACATCATTTTCATAATGCTTTAATTTCTCCAATAAAACAGCCGCTTGGATCGTATCTAGACGTCCTCCCATTCCAATATATTTATGAAAATACCGTTGCGTCTGTCCATGAACTCTCATACTTTTTATTTTATCCGATAATTGTTCATCATTGGTAAACAAAGCGCCTCCATCTCCAAAACAACCTAAAGGTTTAGCGGGAAAAAAAGAAGTACATCCTATAGAAGAAAGATTGCAGCTTTTTTTTCCTTTATATGTTGCTCCAAAACTTTGGGCAGCATCTTCTATAACAGTTATTTTATATTTTCTTCCTAATTCATTAATTTCATCCATATCTGCAACTTGTCCATAAAGAGATACAGGCATAATTACTTTGGTCCTTTTAGTTATTTTTTCTTCAATACGATTAACATCAATATTATAAGTCGATTCATCAATATCAACAAACACTGGAATTGCTCCTAAAAAGGCAATGGTCTCGGCTGTAGCTATAAATGTAAAAGGACTCGTTATAATTTCATCCCCTGGTTCAACATCAAGCGCCATCATACCCAACAATAAGGCATCAGTTCCCGAAGAACAACTAATAGCATACTTAGCTCCTGTATACTCCTCTAATAAAGTTTCTAATTGTTTTACTTCTTCTCCCATTATAAAACGAGAAGTAGACACTACATCATTTATGGCCCGGTCTATATTTTCTTTATGCTCTTGATAAGCTTTTGTTAAATTAGCGAAATCTATTATCATATTATTTAATTCTTTCTACAGTATCTCCTTTTAAAATATATTCTTGTTCGCTTTCAGGGCAGACAGCAATATTATTTTCATTAAAGCTCAAACGATGCCCATATTCTCCAACCCATCCAATCTGTTTTGCTGGATTACCTACAATCAATGCATAAGGTTTAACAGATTTAGTAACCACTGCTCCAGCTCCTACTAAGGCATATTCGCCTATATTATTTCCGCAAATAATAGTTGCGTTTGCTCCTATTGAGGCTCCTTTTTTTACAATAGTTTCTGCATACTGTCCTCTTCTATTAACACCACTTCTAGGATTAATAACATTTGTAAATACCATGGAGGGCCCTAAAAAGACATCATCCTCGCAGATCACACCTGTATATATTGATACATTATTTTGGACTTTAACATTTTTCCCCATCTTTACTTCCGGAGAAATAACAACATTCTGACCAATATTACATGATTCTCCTATATTACAATTAGACATAATATGAGAAAAATGCCAGATTTTAGTATCTTTTCCAATTTCACAATTATCATCAATTATAGCCGTCTCATGTGCAAAGTATCTACTATCCTTCATCCGTTTAGATTTCTCTTTTTTTATTTTTAATCTTTATATAGAAGATCAATTAAGTCTTTTTAATAATCTTAAAGCCTATCTGTAATTAGTTCTTTTGGCAAAAAACTTTTTATATCATAGACAACCGCGTTATGATCTCCTAAACTACTAATATCCATGTCTCTAAATTCGTCATGTCCAACAGCTAATACTATTGCATTGTATACCCCTTGAGGCTTTTCGATGAGGTCTATTCCATATTCATTTTTAACTTCAACATTATTAGCATGAGAGTCAAATATCTCTACTTCTACTCCAAATTCTTTAAGTTCATCTATTACATCTATTACTTTAGAATTTCTTATATCTGGACAATTTTCTTTAAAAGTAATTCCTAATATTAATGCTTTAGCATCTTTTACTCTATGGCCTTTTTTAACCATAAGTTTAATTATTTTATTTGCTATATGTACTCCCATATCATCATTAATCTTTCTGCCAGATAATATAACTTGAGGGTGGTATCCTAAGCTTTCTGCTTTATGAGTTAAATAGAATGGATCAACCCCAATACAATGCCCACCAACTAAACCTGGGCGAAAGGGTAAAAAGTTCCATTTTGTTCCTGCTGCTTCTAAAACTTCTAAAGTATCAATATTCATTCTATCAAAAATCAATGCTAGCTCATTTACAAATGAAATATTCAAATCTCTTTGCGTATTCTCAATTATTTTAGAAGCTTCAGCTATTTTTATAGAAGACACTTTATGAGTTCCAACTGATACAATTGATGAATAGAGTTTATCAACTATTTCTGCTATTTCTTCATTACTTCCTGATGTCACTTTTACAATATTATGAACTCTTCTTATTTTATCCCCTGGATTAATTCTTTCTGGGGAATATCCGCAAAAAAAATCTTTGTTAAATATTAAACCACTTGCTTCTTCCAAAATAGGAACACAAACATCCTCAGTACAACCAGGAAAAACTGTAGACTCATAAATAACAATATCCTTAATTGATAAGTACGTTCCTACCAAATTACTAGCCTTTTCAAGGGGTTTTAAATCTGGTTGCTTGAAAGAGTCTATAGGTGTAGGAACTGTAATGATATATATATTTGCAGAACTCAGTACCTTTTCATCAGCAGTATAATTAATAAGAGGAGCTACTTTTTTTAAATCTTCTTTTGATACTTCATTGGTGTAATCAAATTCATTTCTTAGAGCTTCAACTCGATCGAAATTAATATCAAAACCTATAACACTAAAATTGTTTTTTGAAAACTCAACAGCTAAAGGTAAACCGACATATCCTAATCCTATAATAGCGATTTTATATTGATCTTTATTCATAAAATTATATTTTTTTCTTTATTAAAATGGTTGATTTAGGTCTGGCTGCAAAAGTAAAATATTTCTTTGCCTTTATAAGATTCATTTGAAATAATAAATTGTTTTCTTTTAAAATTTGTTTTGCAAACTGATACCAAGTCATTGCCTCTTCATCACAAAAATGACAAATTCCAAAACTAGTGCTTTCTACCTCTATAAAACTGATTATATACAATGCTAAACTAGCAGTATCAGTAGGACAACCTATTTGTTCATCGGTTACAAAAAATGTTTTTCCTTTTTTTACTTTTTTAAGAATTGTTTTATAAAAATTATTCCCATACTTTTTACTATAAAGCCATGATGTTCTTATAATAAAATATTTTTGTAAAATTTCTTGAACATATTGTTCCCCTAACAGCTTTGACCTTCCATATTCGTTAATTGGATTGGGTATATCATCAACTGTATATGGTTCATTCTTTTCCCCATCAAACACATAATCCGTTGAAATATGAATTAAAACGACATTCTTTTCTTTACATACTTCAGCTAAGTTTTTAACCCCTTCTGCATTCACTTTAAAAGCAGTTTCAGGTGTTTTTTCTGCCTGCTCCACATTCGTATAGGCTGCACAATTTATACAATAATCAAAATTGTTATTATTAAAAAACTGTCTTAAATCTTTCGCTTTAGTAATATCCAATTCTTCTTTCGACACAAAAACAAAACCAAGATTATTCTGATTGTCAGCATATAACTCCTCAATCGTTTTTCCTAATTGCCCATTGGCTCCCGTTACCAATACAGTTGTTGGTCGTTGGTTGCTAGTTATTGGTTGCTTGATAACTTTATTTTTCATTAGGAAATTATATAACTAACTTTTTAAATGCAGGGAGTTTTAAGTCCTTTTCTGAAAGCACTAAATCTTCTCCCAAAAACTTCCAATCAATATTTAAATCTTTATCATTAAATAAAATTCCAGATTCTGCTTCCTTATTATAAAAATTATCACATTTATAAGAAAAAATGGTATCATCTTCCAATACTAAAAAACCATGAGCAAAACCTCTAGGCATATAAACTTGTTTATGCTCAATAGCATCCAACACAATAGAAAAATGTTCTCCAAAAGTTGGGGATTCTTTCCTAATATCCATACAAACATCAAGTACCTTCCCTTTTACAACTTGTATTAACTTCGCCTGGGCGTATTCTCCAGCTTGGAAATGCATCCCTCTTAAAACACCTTTTGAAGACTTGGACTGATTATCCTGTACAAAATTAGTAGCAACTCCCGTCTTTTCTTCAAAAATCTTTTTATTAAAACTTTCAAAAAAGTACCCTCTTTCATCTTCAAATACCTGAGGTGTTAAAACAAAACAGCCCTTTAAATATGTTTCTTCAACGATCATATTATACTAATTGTTGTAAGTATTCACCATAACCACTTTTTAGTAATGGCTCGGCAAGTTTATTAAGTTGGGATTTATCTATATATCCCATTTTATAGGCTATTTCTTCAATACAGCCAATCTTTAATCCTTGTCTTTCTTCAATGACCTGTACAAATTGTGATGCTTGCATAAGTGAATTAAAAGTGCCTGTATCTAACCATGCCGTGCCCTTATCTAATATTTCTACATTAAGTGCATTCTCTTCCAAATAGGCTTTGTTGATATCCGTTATTTCTAATTCACCTCTGTTACTCGGTTTAATATTTTTGGCAAAACCAATCACTCTATTATCATAAAAATAAATTCCTGGAACGGCAAAATTAGATTTAGGCCTTTGTGGTTTTTCCTCAATGGAAATGGCTTTGTTATTTTTATCAAACTCCACCACACCATAACGTTGAGGATCCAAAACATGATATGCAAAAATAACCCCCCCATCAGGATTCGTATTCGCTTTTAAAATTTGTTCCAATCCTGATCCATAAAAAATATTATCGCCTAAGATTAATGCCACACTATCGTTTCCAATAAAATCTTCGCCAATTAAAAAAGCTTCTGCTAACCCGTTAGGAGCTTCTTGAACAGCGTAATGAAAACGGCATCCATAGCCGCTGCCATCTCCTAATAAATCTTTAAACTTAGGTGTGTCTTTGGATGTAGAAATAATTAAAATCTCGTTGATTCCAGCAGACATGAGCGTGGTTAAAGGATAATAAATCATGGGCTTGTCGTAAACAGGCATCAATTGTTTACTCACCACTTTAGTAAGTGGGTGCAAACGTGTGCCCGATCCTCCTGCTAGTATGATTCCTTTCATTGAAAATTCTATTTTCATTTCCACGTAGGTGGAAATCTCTTTAAATTAAACCCTATACTTTTTTACATACCAACCAACCGTCTTCCGTATCCCCGTTTCAAAACTCTCCTCAGCCTTCCAACCTAATTCCTCTTCAATTTTAGCAGCATCAATAGCATATCTAAAATCATGCCCTGGCCTGTCTTTAACAAAGGTAATTTGGTCTTTATATGATGTGTCTTTTGGTAATTTTTTATCTAGAATATCACAAATCGTATTTGCAATGTATAAATTATCCCGTTCGTTTTGACCTCCTATATTATAGGTCTCTCCTGAAACACCTTTATGAAAAGCCAAATCTATGCCTTTACAATGATCCTCGACATATAACCAATCGCGAATATTATCCCCTTTACCATAAATAGGAATGCTTTCTCCTTGTAATGCTTTTCTAATAATGGTAGGGATTAATTTTTCGTCGTGTTGCTTGGGTCCATAATTATTTGAACAATTTGTTGTTACGACATTCATCCCATACGTATGAAAATAACTCCTCACAATAAAATCAGAAGATGCTTTTGATGCACTATAAGGACTATTAGGGCCATAAGGTGTTTGTTCAGTAAACAGCCCTGTATCTCCTAAAGAACCATAAACCTCATCTGTAGAAATATGATGAAACCTAGAGGTTTCATGATTCTTTTTTATTTTGTTTGGTCCTTCCATCCAATGGTTCTTGGCAACATCAATCAAATTAAAGGTTCCTAAAACATTCGTATTTATAAACTCATTTGGTCTTTTTATAGAATTATCTACATGTGATTCAGCAGCAAAATGAATAACACCATTAAAGTTATATTGTTTAAATAAGTCCTCTATCAAACCCCTATCACAAATATCCCCTTTAATAAACTTATAATTATTACTGTTTTCAACTTCCTTTAAATTAGACAAGTCTCCTGCATAAGTCAATTTATCTATATTTATTATTTTAACAAGCGGGTGGTGTTTAAGAAAATAAACAATAAAGTTAGATCCTATAAAACCTGCACCCCCAGTTATTAAAATATTCATTTATTATAATTTATCGTTAAAACGTTCTAAAAACTTAACAAAATTCAACCCTAACAAAACTATAAATGTTAGCATAGTTAATATAAGCGCATAAAATATCTTAGGGCTAACCAATGTACCAAAAAACTCCTTTTTATCATCTATCGTACCACTATCTTGTTTACTGGACGTAATCTCTATAATATGTTCTTTGTCTGCTATTTCTCTTTCAATTTCAACTAATTCTTGTCTTAATTCTATATCTTTAGTATAAAGCTCAAACTCTTTGGTCGAACTTTCATTTCCTTTATTATCTATCGTAATTTTAGCTTGAAAATCGTTATTGTTTTCTGCTGATTTTACGATCGCTTTTTGATAGACAGCTAATAAAGTATCCGATTTAACCAATGACTTTGAAATTGCAACGGCTTGCTCTTTTAACTCACCTAAGTCCTTTGTCTGCTCTCTCTTAAAATAAGTGTTTGAATTAATATTATCAATGATGCGATTAAAAACTGTTTTAAAATTATTTCGCTCCTTGGCTTTAATCGTTATCTGTTGATATTGATGGCTATAGTCTTTTAAGTTTCTTAAATAGGTTTTATATTCTACTGTTTTTGCTAATGTGGTATCAAGGGTTTGAAGATAGTTATCAAACTCTTTAAGTTTTTGGTTTTCACTAATAACAGATTCTATTTCAAAATCTAAAATAGACGCTGCTTCATTTGATTTGACACCTAAAACATTTCCTAAAGTACTTGTATCTTTTTGTTTAACTAGATCATTATAATAACTTATCGCATTATATAGATTCTCTCCTGTATCGTAATTCTGTTTTACTGTTATATAAGACTTATAAACAGGTTCTGATGTTTTCTCTAATACGATTCCTAAAACAACACCTACAACACCTGCAATGACTAGTTTTAAAACATGTTTCTTTACAAAAAATATTAACCACACAAATGCTAAAAAAAGTTTGTTAAAGATACTTCCTATAAAACGAAATAGTTTGTCGAAAGCATTCCCTATTAGCTTAAATAATTGCCCTAAGTCTACTTCTTCTGATTGCTGTGGTTGCGGCAAATCTTTACTCATAATTATAATGTGTTAATTAAGTATTTGTTTTAATATGGTTCTTGTTATTAAATAGGTTGGTCTTACTCCCGAAGTCCCCAAGCCTCCTGAAGCCAATGTAGCTCCTGTTTCTAAAGGGTTATCACTGGCATAATAAGCATACCTTACTTTTACATTAGGGCTAATACTCCCCCTAACTTTAGAAGCTGCTTGAATCGCTTTTTGATAATGGGCGCCTTCCATTTCCAGCCCTATCACTCGCCAGGTTGAGTTATAAAAGAATTTCAAAATATCCTTATTTTGTAATGAGGTCCCTAAAACAGTAATCATAGCCCCTTCATAAATATCCACACCTTGCCCTTCTAAATCTTCCTTTTTTAATTCATTTGCAAAAGGATAATTATCGGCAGTCCCTTCAAAAATATGTGCCGAAGGGATCATAATATCACCTTTACCACCTTCTAAAATGCCTGCTTTTCCCATAATCGATACCGATTCTACATTTAAATGTGTTTTCTTTCCTTTTGTTTTATATGGCTTTAGCAGCTCATCAATGGTCTCATATGCTTGTTCTCCAAAAGCATAATCCATGACCAATATAACAGGCTTGTCTTCCTTTAATACTTTTTCACCGATTTCAATGCCTGTTTTAGAAACGTCTATTTTACTCGTATCAAAAATTTGAACATCGATATTAGCTCCAGACGCATCCTTTATATAAATCATCCCTCGATGTAACGCCTCCTTATTTATTTTATTTCGAAGCCCTTCGTTTTCTTTTTTACTTAAAGACTCATACACTTCAAAAATATCCTTTTTAGGGGCTGTTGGTTTTAATATGCTCGATACAAAAAGCGTATTCATAACACTATGCATATTAGCACTTATGATGTGGATGGGTCTTTCTAATAAATCATTTTTAAACAAGACCTCTTTTATGGTGTCTGCCCAAATTTCTCCGTGTATATGATGCCCAATACGTTCTCTTAAAACGGGACTAAATGTAACGGTTCTTTTATTATTGTGTATATGTTCTTCTATAGCTAATTTACCTAACCAATAGACTATATGAAGTAATCTTTCGGGTTGTGAAGACGTCGCAAACTTGTTATAAACAGTTCTTAACTCATTAAACGTTCTGCCTAAAATATTAGCTATATGCGTTATGGCAACTTCACGCTCATCTTGCGTTAGTTTCTTTTTTGATAAAACGGCTTTCTCGAGCTTTATCCAATCTCTTGTGGTCGCGCCATCTTCATCAATTAAAACGCGATTGCTTATTTTATGTGATTCAATAAAAAGAAATGTAAGATGTGTTAAAATATCATAGATTTCCGATCGTCCCCGAGTAATCTCGATATTCATTTGTTCAGCATCAATTCTATAGCAATTACGTCGTCTTTTTTCTGGGATGATGGGCTTGAAATGGGAATTTGCATAACCTTCATCACTTGTTAAATTAATAAAAGTGCATTCTTCAATGCCAGCAGGAAGTCTATCTATCACATAAAGCAATCCTTCCAATTCGGCTTTTTCTTCTCCTACAGAACCGTATATTTCCGGACGTAAAAGCAATAATGCCTGTCGTAAGGTCTCACCAGAAATACCCATGGGTTTATAAAACCCTCTATTGAATAAATGACGCATGGTAATGTACATCCTCTCAATGGCATTCGAACTTTCTTGAGCCCTTGTTCTGGAATGATGTTTTTTACTATTGGTCATCGTGTTTTTAATCTAAAAATGCTCCGATCCTTGGGTCGGGGTTTCCTATTCATCTCTCCTTTGGAGAGACCAGAACTGCCTTTTTTGGAGTTCTGGGTGAGGTAAAATAAAAAATTTCGTAAACCTAACTAAACACCTCTTATGGCTTACCTCAGGAATACCTGCCTGCCGGCAAGGCAGGGTCGATTTTCAAGAAATTTTTTATTCTCGCCAAAGATAGTACTATTTGATTAAATTTTTATGAGAAAACCTTTCAACTATTTTTCTATCATTCGATAATCTTGGCAACTTATTTTGTCCGCCCAACTTCCCAATAGACTTCATATAATCCTGAAAACCACCTTTTTTAACCTTAGTTATTTTAAGGGGCTGCAATACTTTTCCATCTATTAAATCGAAATAATATGAATTTTGTTTTTGAAGTGATGTATCGATTTTTTTTGCTAAACCTAAAACATCCTCAGGGTCGTTCTCAAATTCTATAAACCATTCATGATATGGCAATCCTTGTTTGGGGTTTATTTGAGGTGCCACCGTAAACTCCGACACACTGATACTTGAGTTTAAAAGCGCTTCTTGCATCGCTTGTTCCACTTCTTTACCTATAACATGCTCCCCGAAAGCAGAAATAAAATGTTTTATGCGCCCAGAAACTATAACCCGATAAGGTTTTGTTGAAGTGAACTCAACCGTATCTCCTATATTATATGCCCAAAGACCTGCATTGGTAGAAATAATCATTACGTAATTGATGCCAATTTCAACATCTTTTATGGTGATCCTTTCGGGGTTTTCATCAAAGAATTCGTCTGCCTTAACAAACTCATAAAAGATCCCCGAGTTCAACTGTAGCAACATTCCTTTTTCTTTTTGGGTATCTTGAAATGCAAAAAAACCTTCACTGGCAGGATATAGTTCTATACTATCGACACTTCTCCCTATTAAGTTTTCAAATTTAGTTCTATAAGGCTCATAATTAACACCTCCAAAAATGAAGAGGTTGAAATTCTTAAAAATATCACCTACTTTTTTGCCTGTTTTTTGCTGAAGTTTTTCAAAATACATTTGCACCCAAGAAGGGATACCGGAAATAACGGTCATATTTTCAGGTAACGTTTCTTCAACGATGGCATCCACTTTTGTTTCCCAATCTTCAATACAATTGGTTTCCCAGGAAGGGAGCCTGTTTTTTTGAAGATATTTAGGCACATAATGTGCTACAATACCCGAAAGTCGACCTAACTGAATGCCATTTTGTTCATTTAGAATAGGGCTTCCCTGAAGAAAAATCATCTTTCCATCTACAAACTTACTGTTTCCAGTTTCATGAATATACATTAAAATGGCATTTCTAGCGGCCTCAACATGGGCAGGCATACTTTCTTTGGTAATAGGAATGTATTTTGACCCCGAAGTCGTCCCGGATGTTTTAGCAAAATAAGTGGGTTTTCCGGGCCAAAGGATGTTCTCTTCTCCTGCCACTACTTTTTCTACATACGGTTTAAGCGCTTCATAATCCCTAATGGGAACGCTTTTAACAAAATCGGCATAGGTATTTATACTTATAAAATCGTGATCTTTACCAAAGGCCGTGTTAGCTGCTTTTGATATTAAATTATGAAACACTTCTTCCTGGGTTTCAACAGGGGCAGAAGCCCACTTTTGAATGCTTTTATAAACACGCTTCGCAAACGGTTTTGCTAATACAGATTTTAATGATAACATGCTCTTGTTTATATTTTAGACGGAAGGTAAAGTATATTCCACTAGGTTTGTAAAGTCTCTTTTGTGGACTGAATACTGCAACTGACTGCTAAGGACCTTTTTCATTTAAAATCTATAAAATTTGTTGGGTTAATTGGGTAACCATCGTTCCAAAGCTCGAAATGTAAATGAGGGCCTGTGGATAGCTCTCCCGTATTTCCTGCCGTCGCAATAACTTCTCCTGCTTTAACCAAATCACCTTGTATTTTTGTGAGAGCTGCATTGTGCTTATAAACAGAAATTAACCCATAACTATGTTCTATAATAATAACATATCCTGTACTAGCTGTCCATTCTGCAAAAATCACAATCCCATCTGCTGTCGCTTTAATAGGGGTGTCTTTCGCTAATACTATATCGACGGCATAATGTTTTTCTTTTAAATTATATGGTTCGCTTATCGTTCCATTTGCTGGTGGAAATAACACAAAGTTAGTTGAAGAGGTCGCAGACTCAAACAAATTATACTTATCTTCTTTATCCACTTTCTCCCTTAAAATAGAATCTTCCAATATAGGAGCAAAATCGACTTCACTTGCTTCTGTCCTAACAGCTTCAATAATAGAATCTTTATTAAAATCACTGGCACTTACATCGCCCTTTAACACTTTCTTTATAGAGGTATAATACAGTTCGTTCATAGCAATAACCTGTTGCAAAGAATCTGTTTTGTAATTTAAATCTGTAGCCTGCTTTTTTAAAGCGGTCGACGAATACCCAGGAATATATTCCCTAAGTGGCGTAAACGCTATTATTATATATGTTAAAGTTATTAAAAACACCGCTATCAAGGAGCTTAAAACAAAAACATTGAGTCGTGTTAGCTTAAAGGATATACGCTCTTCGAACGTATCCTCATTAAGTACTACCAAGCGGTACTTATCTAATAATTTTCGTTTTATCTTTTTAGGTTTCTTATTTTCTTCCATTGAAGTGATTTAAGCTACTCAGCCAAGCTGGGCATATGTTTTTTGACTGAAGTGAAAAATAGTGATTTTACTCATCCACGCTTGTTGCGTGGCAGGAAAACTCGGTTTTGAAGAGTTACAAAGCCATGTTTTCAAACTTGGTAGTTTAACCGTGCCTTTGTCATGACAGGCTAATCCCGTTTTCCCAGTAGGACCTTTTAGTTTAATACTCCCGCTCGCACGAAGTAGTCTACTCCCAAGTAAAGGTTTTTTTGAACTGCATAGCACTTGTACTGAGCGAAGCCGAAATATCGCTAGAGAGTCATAAAAAGACAAAATGTGAAAAGGGATACCTGCCCGACGGTAGACAGGAAAGGACATTTTGCAGCCAATTATAAAAAGTTTAAACCACTTCATTAAAAACAAAATTAAATAAAATTATTACAAGACCTATTTTGTCTTAGAACTTATTTAGACTTTTTGGATTTAAGCGAAAATTAGAAGTTTTCAAATTTGTTGAAGATTTTTTTGAGTTGCATAGCAGAGCTACGGAAGGAAAAAAAGACAAAACAAATTTGAAAACAGCAATTTTTTAGCAAATTGAAAAAGTCTAAATGAGTTCATACTAAAGTTACACTTAAAACGATATTATTAAACATTAATTATTAACTTTACACCATAAAATTATTATTATGAGTTTATATATGTTACCATTAGCAATTGGACCTTGGCAAATAGCATTGATCGTACTTGCTGTTTTGCTATTGTTTGGCGGAAAAAAAATTCCAGAATTAATGCGTGGATTGGGTAGTGGTATTAAAGAGTTTAAAGACGCTAGCAAAGAAGAGGAAAAAGAAGATAAAAAAGAGTAGTCATTTACTTTTCAAATAAAAAAGCTCCTTATTACGCTACCACGTGGATACATTCTTAAAAAGACACGAATTACACGGATTTGCACAAATCTACCACCTTATGGTTACGTAGTCTTGGGCTAAGCTTGAGCACAAAATCACCAAACTTTTACAGGATTGAAATCTTGACTACCGACAGATTAATCAGTCCGCACTTATTACGTGGGAAAAGTTGCGAAGCAAAGCATTCAAAACAGATCGTTGAACCACGCCTTTGTCGTGGTAAGCTAATCCCCGGTTTTCAGCAGCATCCCAGATCGATACTTCTTATTATTTAATCAATTTTAACTGACTTAATAATGGCCTCTAACTCCAGCATATAGTTTCGTTTCTCTACAGATGGTGCAAATATAAATCCTTCAATACCAACCCATCGTTCGTTTACTTTATCTTCAATAGTATAATTAATAAATGGTCCTCCCATAAAGTCATTGGTTAGCTCCCAAAGGCCTTTAGTTTCAAAAGCAGGTTTATTATCTAAAATTGTTTCACCATGAAAAGGTGCATAAGCACCTTCTGTTATCATAAAAGAATTAACTGTATCTCCATTAGCATTTACTACCCCATCTAATCTTCCTTTAATATAAGCCTCCCCAATGGAATCTCTAATTTTTATTATTTGAATTACTGTACTATCATTTCTTTTTAAAGCTTCAAAAGGCAATTCGTAAATCATTAAATGTGAATGTCCTGTTGTAATGTCTTTTCTAAACCAGAAGAAATTATCAGTCTCTTTAACAACATGGTAAATAGACGGAAATCGAATTGTTAATCCTAATTTTTCTCTAATTGAAGTAAAGCTATGAAGCGATTTGCCCATTTGACGTTGCCTTTCGGCAATCTCTTCATTCCTAAAAGTTTCAATTATTCTCACCTTATCTTGAGTAATCAAATCAATAATGTCTTGTTTTGTTTTACCAGAGACCACTATAACCTTCTGGGGTTTAGCATACACGTCTTTTAAAACTTCAATACCAGGTTCTTTGTTCATTTCTATTTTTAAAATGGTTCTGTTTTTAGTTACAAAGCCAGAAAAAACAGCTGGGGGTATTTGGTTAATAGTGAATGTAGGTTCGTCCTGGGGTAGACCATAAATAGGTTTAGCAAGTACCGTTCTTATAGCTTCTCCAATACTGCCGCTCCATAGTTCGTTAGTCACAACAACAGAAATGTTGTTTATATTACCCGAAGAATCTAAAAGAAATTTTTCATTTGAAGCCTTTTTATCTCCACAAGAAAAAACGAATAATAACGATGCTAAAAAAAGAATATGTTTCATGTGTTTATATTTATTGTTTTTATAGGCCCGATCACCTACTGATAGGCAGGTGTCGTTCACCAATAATTATTTTGGTTGGTGCCAACTTTATTTATTACGACTTATTTTATAATAGTTTTTGATTTTTGGAATTGAAGTCATTTAAATTACCCCTTTGATATTTTAAGTTTCATTCCAGGTTTCAATTTATTACCACTAATACCATTCCAATCTTTAATATTTTGAACAGAAACTCCAGGAAATTTTTGTGAAATACTCCATAAAGAGTCTCCATTTTCAACAACATAGGTAACGACATCCCCAGAAATAGGCTTCACTTTTGTCGGTTTTTTTACAGAAGTCGGTGGAGCAACATAAGGTTTTCTGGGGTAAATAGTGAGACGTTGCCCTATTCTTAAATTATTACTTCTTAAGCCATTCCACTTTTTTATATCACTAACCCGAACCCCATATCTTCTGGAAATTTTCCCTAAATAATCTCCCGATCTTACTTTATATCGCACTCTATCCGTCGCGTTAAAAAATTGAGGCAACGGTTTTTCCCGTCTATCGAATTCTGCTTTGGCAAACGCATAAATTTTCTCTTCATTATTAACAAAATCCCCTATAACATCTATAGGTAATCTTAAAACATAATTTTCGCCTTTAATAATGGGTATGATATCTAATTTGTATGACGGATTTAAAAACTGAAGTTTTTCAATAGGTGTACCTGTAACTTCCGAAACTTGATCTAGGGTAATCATATGCTTTACTCTTATGGTATCTGTTTCAAAATAAGCCACCTCTGGTTTATATTGTTTAAAGCCATGTTCTTTTGCATACTCAAAAATATACATATTGGCCAAAAATGCTGGCAAGTATCCTGCTGTTTCACGTGGTAAATTATGTCTTATATTCCAATAATTCTGATAACCGCCCGAACGCCTTATGGCTTTTGTCACATTTCCCGGTCCCGAATTATATGCTGCTAAAGCTAAATCCCAGTCTCCAAAAATTTCATAAAGCTTCGATAAATATTTTGAAGCTGCCTCTGTAGATTTAATAGGGTCGCTACGCTCATCAACATAGCTACTAACATCCAATCCATACATTTTCCCTGTACCAAACATAAACTGCCACAGACCGGTGGCACCAACTCTGGACTTGGCTCTTGGTTTTAGCGCAGATTCAACAATAGCCAAATATTTTATTTCTAAAGGGATTTCGTGATTATCCAGCTCGCGTTCGAACATAGGAAAATAAAAAGCACTCAACGTTATTAGTTTTTGAATGGACTTTCTTCTATGTTTTAAATATGATTTAATAACACTTTCCAATGCGGGATTATATGCCACATTAAAAGGTGTTCTGGCGTCTAATTCTTTTAAACGTGCTTTTAACGTATCGGTAGGGAGCTCGGGATAATCAACAGCTTCAAAATCCAGCTCTGTAACAGATTTGTATATGGTATCGAACAAGGTATTACTATACAGCTCTTCAAACCATTTTTCGTCTAATTTAGCAGCTAGCTCATTATCTTTAAGGTTTTTTATCGAAGTACTATCTGTTTCCGCTTTAATAGGTTTAACTAAGCGGGATTTCCCATCAATTAAAGAGTCTTTAATCACTTCTTTTTGTGAAGCAACAGTCTGTTTATCCTGTGAAAAAGAAGTCCCAATATTTAGGAGTACTATAATTGTAAGAAAACGAAAAGCCATAAAATCTATTCAGTTGATTATTGAAAGATATTATGGCTAAAATCGTATTTTTTAAGCGAAATAAAAAATTTCTTGAAAAAACCACACTAACCAATTGATTAAAAGCATATTATATATTTATTAAAGAAGCTTTTTATTTCAGGTTTCCATATTACGGGAAGCGCCATTTCAAAGACAACCTCAAAGCTTTACTTTGAAGAATTTTTATTGACCTGAAAGCTTAATTGAATATATTATATCAAATAAACTTTAAAATAACACTAATAATTCATTTCTATCGCACACACACTATTTTAAAACCCATTTGATATTATTCTAAAATGGCAGCTATTCCTGGTAATGTTTTACCTTCTAAGCTTTCAAGCATGGCACCACCTCCCGTACTTACATAACTTACTTTGTTTTCGAATCCAAATTGTTTCACTGCTGCAACAGAATCACCACCTCCAACTAATGAAAATGCGCCCTTTTTAGTTGCTTCGGCAATAGAATTCCCCAGTTCTATAGTCCCGCCGGCAAAGCTTTCCATTTCGAAAACACCTAACGGACCGTTCCAAAGTATGGTTTTAGATTGCATAACGATGTCATGAAACTGGGCTCTCGATTTTGGGCCTGCATCAACACCTTCCCAACCGTCAGGGATGGCATTTATATCCAAGGTTTGTGTGTTGGCATCATTACTAAAATCATCGGCAGCAATCACATCTACAGGAATATGTACTTGCACGTTTTTCTCTTTTGCCTGTTCTAAGATCTTTAAAGCCAATGGCATTTTATCATCTTCACAAATAGAGTTACCAATTTTCCCGCCTTGTGCCTTAATAAAAGTAAAAGCCATACCACCTCCAATAATTAAATGGTCTACTTTGTCTAAAATGTTTTCTATTATTGTGATTTTAGATGATACTTTTGCTCCGCCAAGTATGGCTAAAACTGGTTTTTCTCCAGTTTTCATAACTTTTTCAATGCTTTCTATCTCTTGTGCCAATAAACTTCCAAAACATTTGTTCTCTGGAAAAAACTGTGCTACAATAGTTGTAGAAGCATGTGCCCTATGCGCTGTGCCAAAAGCATCGTTTACATAAATATCCCCTAATTTGGACAGTTGTTCTGCGAACTCTTTGTCTCCAGCAGTTTCTTCTTCATAATAACGTAAATTTTCCAGTAGTAAAACCTGCCCTGGTTCTAAGCTCGCTGCTGCTGCTTCCACTTCAGCACCTACACAATCTTTTACGAATTTCACTTCAACGCCTAAAATATCTTCGACTTTTTCTGCAATATGCCCTAAAGAAAAGGCTTCTTGAAAGCCTTTTGGCCGTCCTAAATGCGACATTAAAATACAGCTTCCGCCATCTTCTAAAATTTTAATGATCGTTGGTTTTGCAGATACAATCCGTGTGGCATCCGTTACTTCAAAATTTTCATTTAAAGGCACATTAAAGTCTACACGAATTAGTGCTTTTTTATTTTCAAAATTAAAATCGTTGAGCGTTTTCATTGGTTCGTTTTTATTATTTTTTTATTATCAAATGTAATATTTGTGTCAAGATGAGTTCAATACGAAACATACATATTTCGTTCCTATTTATTTTGTGTTTCCCCAACTATTTGACACACAAATGTAACTAATTAAAAACAGCTAAAAAACCTGTTTTTTCACGAAAACGATATAGCTTGTGAAGATTATTAATAAATCGATTATTTCTTTACCCTTTTGTTGAAAATCCAGAGTTTGTAAGCAAAACAAGCTCTTTAATGCTTTCTAAAATAATTTTCTTTATTTTTTTTTCATAATAGAGGTTTCATACCAATTGGCAAGTGAAATGAGCCTTAAATAATTTGAATTATAGTGTGCTTATATGAAATAGAAAACATGTAAAAAATGGCTGTGTGTGTTTTTGAGCAATTTTAAATCAGAACCTGTATTACTTATCGTTTCCGTGCTTTAACATCTAATAAAAAATGTGTAGGTTTGTTTTATGCTTTTTGAAGACGTTTTAGGTCAGGATCACATTAAAAATCATTTAACACAAAGTGTTGACAATGGTAGAATTCCACATGCACAGTTATTTGTTGGAAAGGAGGGCTGTGGTACATTACCAATGGCTTTAGCCTATGCTCAATATATTCTATGCTCGAATACTGATGGGAAAAACACCACTGGAAATGAAGCCTGCAACCTAAAGTTTAAAAACATATCACATCCCGATTTACATTTTGCTTTTCCTGTAACGACTAGCAACAAAGCAAAAAGTCACCCTGTTTCTAGTCATTATCTTGAAGAGTGGCGTCAATTATTAAAAGAACAGCCTTACGGAAACCTTTTTGATTGGTATAAATTGCTTGGTGTTGATAATAAACAAGGGCAAATAGGTGTAGATGAAGCACATGATATTGTAAAATCCTTAACTTTAAAATCTTACGAAGGCGGTTATAAAGTGATGCTTATATGGATGGCAGAAAAGATGAACACAGCTTGTGCCAACAAACTTTTAAAACTTATTGAAGAGCCTCCAAACAAAACCATTTTTATTCTTATTGCTGAAGACGAAGAGCAGCTAATCAATACTATTAGATCCCGTTGCCAAGTTCTACATTTTCCACCCTTGGCAGAAAATGTTATAAAAGATGCTTTGGTTAAAAATTATAACATAGAGCTACCTATTGCAACTAAAATAGCACATCAATCTAATGGAAATTATAATAAAGCTTGTGACTTGGTTTATCAAGATTCTGAAGATTTGCAGTTTGAAGAATGGTTTATTTTCTGGATTCGAAGTGCTTTTAAAGCGAAAGGGAATAAGGCAGCCATACACGATCTTATTTCGTGGAGTGAAGATATAGCCAAAACAGGACGGGAAACACAAAAGCAATTTTTACATTTCTGCTTGGATTTTTTTAGACAAGCTTTACTTCTAAATTACAATGCTACAGATTTGGTTTATTTAGAGACTAAAGCGCCAAAATTTAAATTAGAAAACTTTGCGCCTTATATACATGGAAACAATATTTTGGAAATTAACGATGAGCTTCAAGATGCTATTTATCATATTGAACGTAATGGTAATTCTAAAATTATCTTAACCGACCTGTCCATCAAGCTTACGCGTTTGCTTCATAAGAAATCTTCGTAATGAAACCTCGTTTATAGAAGTTACT
The DNA here is from genome assembly GCF_028736925.1 of Flavivirga sp. 57AJ16. GTDB lineage: Bacteria > Bacteroidota > Bacteroidia > Flavobacteriales > Flavobacteriaceae > Flavivirga. Next base: position 70,276 of record NZ_JAQZAT010000006.1, read on the forward strand.
TTTCTTAACCGTAGCAATGCTATGCCTTCCTAAAAGTGCCTCATCTGGACAAATTTTATCTCATTTTAGTTCTCTTAACTCTTATTATCATAAATCGGAGTTCATGAATCTTCGATTTCGGTTAAACTCATAAAGTCAAGATGAGTTCATTTAAAAAAGGGTGTTATTTATGTGGAATCCCTTTTCTTTTTCATAGCTTAACATAAAAAAAATACGATTAAATATTTTAAATGTAACTTTGCATAAAACTTAATGCTAATAACTTCACTACTTATTAAGTTTAAAATAACTAATTCCTATATATCTTTAGGAAATGACCATGAATTAAATTATAAATGACAAGAAAGAAAAAAAGGAAATCGAAAAAAGGAATTTCCAATTTAACAAATACTATTCTAAGTATTTTAAAAAAAGACAGAAACCAATCATTCAACTACAAACAAATTGCTGCAAAACTTGGTGTTAATGATGCCAGTAGCAGAAATCAAATTATAAAAACTTTAGCAAAACTTACTGCTAAACAAGAGATTATACAAGTAGATCGGGGTAAATTTAAAGCCGTAATCAATGCAGAGTATCATACAGGTATTTTAGATTTATCAGCTAGAGGATCCGGTTATATTATTTGTGACGATTTTGATGACGATGTTTTTATAGCATCCAATAATATTAATAAAGCATTAAATGGCGACGAAGTAGAATTCTATGTATACAAACGTAGAAAAAGAGGAAAACTGGAAGGCGAAATAACCAACATTATAAAACGTGAAAAAAGCGACTATGTTGGTGTGATTCAAATACATAGTAATTACGCTTTTGTAATTGCAGACAGTACAAAAATGTACAAAGATATTTTTGTACCCATCAATAAAACCTTTAAAGCCCAAGATGGTGATAAAGTATTGGTTAAGCTAGAAGATTGGCCCGAAAATGCCGATTCTCCTTATGGAAAAGTAATTCAGGTACTTGGCAAGCCAGGGGATCATAATACAGAAATTCATTCCATTCTGGCTGAATACGGCTTGCCTCATGAATTTCCACAAGAAGTAGAAGCTTTTGCTAATGGCCTAGATACCTCTATTACAGCCGAGGAGATTTCCAAACGTAGGGATATGCGTAAAGACCTAACCTTTACTATTGACCCTAAAGACGCAAAAGATTTTGATGATGCACTGTCTTTTGAAATATTGGATAATGGCTTATATGAAATAGGTATTCATATTGCAGATGTATCCCATTATTTACAGGAAGGTACTATTTTAGACGATGAAGCTTATGAGCGTGCTACCTCTGTTTATTTAGTAGACAGGGTCGTACCTATGCTTCCCGAAGTGTTATCGAATAAAGCATGTTCATTACGTCCACATGAAGAAAAATATACCTTCTCTGCGGTGTTTCAAATGAATGATAAATGTGAAATTAAAAACGAATGGTATGGTCGCACGGTCACTTATAGTGATGCACGGTATGCTTATGAAGAAGCACAGGCTATCATAGAGAACAACATGGATCTTGTCATTCCTGCGAAGGCAGGAATCCACAACATTGACGAGATTAACAATACGATACCAAAAGAAGTTTCTCTTACAGGAAAAACATATCAAACACCTAAAGAGATAGCCTTTGCCATTTTAAAAATGGATAAACTCGCTAAAATTATGCGCCAAAAACGTATGAGGTCTGGTGCCATTTCTTTCGATAAAGTAGAAGTAAAGTTTCATTTAGATCAGGAAAGTAATCCAGTAGGCGTATTTTTTAAAACCAGTAAAGAAGCCAACAAACTTATTGAAGAGTTTATGCTCTTAGCAAATCGAAAAGTATCAGAGTTTATTGGTAAAAAAGACCCGAAAAAGACGTTTGTGTATCGTGTACACGACGAACCGGACGATAGTAAACTAGCCAGTTTACAAGGTATTGTATCAAAATTCGGTTATAAGCTTAATTTTAAGGACAGAAAAACAACATCGGCATCACTTAATAACCTTCTCAAGGAAGTTCATGGTAAAAAAGAGCAAAACCTTGTGGACACCTTAACCATAAGAAGTATGAGCAAAGCCGAATATACCACCCACAATATTGGTCATTATGGCTTGGCATTCGATTATTATAGCCATTTCACATCGCCCATTCGTCGGTATCCAGATGTCATGGCACATCGTTTATTACAACATTACCTAGATGGAGGAAAATCTGTAAGCGAAGAAGCCTATGAAGAGAAATGCAACCATTCAAGTGCTATGGAAAACCTTGCCACTAAGGCAGAGCGAGATTCTATAAAATATATGCAGATTAAATTTATGCAAGATCATAAAAATGAAGCATTTGTAGGTGTTATTTCTGGTGTAACCGATTGGGGCATTTATGTTGAAGTCATTTCCAATAAATGTGAAGGCATGGTAAGTGTTCGGGATATGAAGGATGATCATTACGCATTCGATCAAGACCAATATGCCATAGTGGGCAGAAACACTAAAACGATGTATCAACTTGGAGACGAGGTTATTGTAAAAGTTAAAAACGCAGATCTAGTTAAAAAACATTTGGACTTTGATTTAGTTGGTAAAAAAGAAATCGAATAGTAATGAACGCACTTAAAGAAAAATAATTTATGGTTTTAACGACAACAAATTCAATAGAAGGACATACCATACAGGATTATTTAGGTATTGTTACTGGTGTAAACGTAAACATGCCCAAAGCAACTTTTTCTTTTAATATGAATAAGTACTATGAATCTTATGAAAAAAAAGTTGACGAGGCTAAAGAAGAAGCCTTTCAAAAACTCAAAAAAAATGCCCTTAATATAAAAGCTAATGCCGTTGTTGGGATTAGTATTGATGTAGAAACAAATCCAACTTCGGGTTTAATTATAGTATCTATTACCGGAACTGCAGTAAAAATTATTTAATCCCAATTTAAAAAAGGAATAATTATTGATAACTTTACGTTTAAATCATAAAGACATAAAAATTCCACACATGAAACTTCCATAACGAAAAGTCCATACTTAAGGGAATGATTATAATGGAAGCTACATATAAACCGATAAAAACAAATAATTATAAACAGATGAAACGTCTCATAGTCCTTTTAACAATCTTAGTTTCTACAATAGCTATAGCACAAAAACCAATAGAAAAGTCCATTGGAGAGTTTACGAACTTAAAAGTATACGATTTAATTGACCTTGAACTCATTAAATCCGATCATGATAAAGTCATTATTTCAGGAAAAAATAATGAAGATGTTCTTGTAAATAATAAAAATGGAACGTTAAAAATTAAAATGAAACTTGAAGAAGCTTTCGATGGCAATGAAACAAAGGTGCAATTATACTATACGGCATTGGATATTATTGATGTTAATGAAGGAGCAAGGGTCTTTTCCAAGGATACTATCAAGCAATTTGAAATAGATTTAAACGCACAAGAAGGCGGGAAAATAGAGGCAAAACTAGATGTAAAATATGCAAACATCAGATCGGTTACAGGTGCTAATATTCAAACTTCAGGAATAGCTAAACATCAAGATATATCCATTTACACAGGAGGTGTTTATGAAGGAGAAGATCTTAAAACAGAATTCACAGATGTTTCGGTGCGAATTGCAGGAGAAGCACATGTTCGTGCTAAAACCCTAGTAAATGCCAAAATAAGGGCAGGAGGCAATGTATTTATTTATGGTAATCCGGAACGTGTAGATGAGAGTAAAGTATTAGGCGGTAGAATAAAACGTATGGATTAAACAAACTAAAAAAAAAAATTGACATAAAGAACCCGCTCCAGTAGCGGGTTTCTTGTTAAACTATGTTTTGTATACCCATACAAAAACCATACAATAACTCTTACAAACCCTAATTTTAGTATATTAGTGATACAACAACTAATATCTTTTGAGACTATTTTATTTTTTAATTTTTAGTATGTTTTTTTGGGTGTGTAGCTTTCTATATGCACAAGAGCACCCCCCTATTAAAATTTTTTCTCCTAAAGACTATGGTGCAGAAACTCAAAATTGGTCCATTTCCCAATCTAAAGAAAATTATATATATGTAGCCAATAATAAGGGGCTACTTGAATTTAATGGTGCTAATTGGCAATTATATCTATCGCCTAATGAAACCATTATAAGATCAGTTAACGTTATAGATAGTTTAATATATACCGGTAGCAACAGAGAGTTTGGCTATTGGCAAAGAAACGAATTTGGGTTGCTGTACTATACATCGCTATCTAAAAAGTTAAATGTAGATTTTTTAGAAGACGAAGAATTCTGGAACATCATAAGTATAGATGAATATATACTATTTCAATCTTTAAAGAGAATTTACATTTACAACAAAACAAATAACTCCTATAGTATCATTGATTCTGAAACTATTATCTACAAAATATTTAAAGTTGATGAAACTATATATTATCAGAAGACCAAAGATGGCATTTACAAGATTGAGCATGGTACCTCAAAACTGGTTTCCGATCATATCGTTCTTAAAGAAAACAGGCTGGTTAATGTTTTTAACAAAAACGACAACCTTCTAATAGAAACAGAAAATAACGGTTTTTATATTTTAGATAACGGCATCCTTTCCAAATGGCATATCCCTGCAAACCAAAAGCTATCAGAAGTAAGTGTATTTCGTAGCATTCAGTTAAAAGACAAAAGCTTTATATTAGGAACTCGGTCTGATGGAATATTGCACTTGACCGCAGACGGCCATATAGATTATAATATAGATACCAGTCATGGATTAGGCAACAATACCGTTCACTGTGTTTTTGAAGATACCGAAAATAATATCTGGTTGGCTTTAGAAAACGGAATCAACTGTGTGAATCTTAAATCACCTTTTAGCATTTACACGGATGAAGAAGGGAAAATAGGAACCGTATACACCTCTTCCATTTTCAATGGCAACTTATATTTAGGTACCAATCAGGGCTTGTTTTATAAGCCTCTGGGAAGAAAAGATGATTTTAAACTCGTTGAAGGGATTCAAGAAGCTGTTTGGTTCTTAACAACAATAGACAATACCTTGTTTTGTGGTCATGATACAGGAACATCCATTATAAACAATGGTAAAGGAGAAAAAATTAAAGGGATACAACAAGGTACCTGGCATATAAAATCAATAGATAATAAAACAGATTTATTATTACAGGGCAATTATGATGGCCTATACATTATTCAAAAAGTCAATAATGTATGGGTACTTAAAAATAAAATAGAAGGGTTCGATCTCTCAAGCAAATTTTTTGAACTTTATAATGATCAGGTTTTTGTTAGTCATGAATATAAAGGCGTTTTTAAAATTGATGTGAACCATAATTTTACGAAAGTTATAAGTATTGAAAAAGTCCCCGGTCTTGGCAAAGAATTAAACTCTGGCATTATTAAATATAATAATGATCTATTATATGCCTATCAAGAAGGGGTGTTAAAGTATCGTGCAGATGTTGGTAAATTTGTAAAAGATACCATTTTAAGCGCCTTATTTACAAAAGATGAGTATACATCAGGCAGGCTTGGTTTTAATAAAAAAACAAATACCTTATGGTCCTTTTCCAAAAGAGATTTAAATTACATATCACCAGGCAAATTAAGCAATAGTCCAAAGCTTAATAAAATCCCCTTTTCTAAGTCATTACCCAGAGGGTTAACAGGTTACGAAAATATATCCCATCTCGATAATCAACGGTATTTAATAGGGACCTCAACAGGTTTTATTGTTATAGACTTGGATAAGGTATCTCATAAATCTTATGATATTTCAATTAATCAGATAACAAAGTACAGTATCACTAAAAGCCCAGAAATTGTAAACAAAAATATAACCGAAAGCTTTAAAAATAAAGATAACAATATAAAGTTCACATTTAGTGTTGTAGAATTTGACAAATATCTTGATACAGAATATCAATACCAATTAAAAGGTATGTATCCAAATTGGAGTGATTGGTCTCCTAAGCCTAATACCCTGTTCGAAAATTTACCTTATGGCGATTATGTTTTTAATGTTAGGGCAAGAGTGGGCAATGTCATCACTAAAAATGTCGCCTCTTATAGCTTTAATATAGAAAGACCTTGGCATCTTTCAAATGCAATGATATCAGCATATGCGTTTTTAGTTTTATTGTTTTCATTTATGATGCACCATATTTATAGGCGTTACTACAAAAAACAAAGAGAGGCCTTGTTACAAAAAACCACACGAGAACTGGAACTAAAAGAGTTAGAAAACAAACAACAGTTCATGCGTTTTAATAATGAAAAATTAAGACAGGATATTAATAACAAAAATCGTGAATTGGGTATTTCAACCATGAGTTTAATTAAAAAGAACGAATTTTTGAATAGTATAAAAAAGGAACTACAAAACATTGATAATGTTAATAGTATAAAACATGTTATTAAGATTATTGATAGAAACTTAAATAATACGGATGATTGGCATGTCTTTGAAGAGGCTTTTAATAATGCCGATAAAGATTTTCTTAAAAAAATTAAACAGGAACACCCTGCTCTTACTTCAAACGATTTGAGATTATGTGCTTACCTAAGACTCAATTTATCATCAAAAGAAATTGCTCCCTTGCTTAACATATCGATTAGAAGTGTAGAAGTTAAACGTTATAGGTTGCGCAAAAAAATGAATTTGCCGCATGAATCTAGCTTGACGGACTACATTTTAGAAATATAGGTACACAACATTTTGTTTTTTAACCTATACAATACCACAACATTGATGTGTTTTAGCTCTTTTTCAAAACTTTTTTATAAAAATGAATTTCTTAAAAAAAGCTAGTAAAAATTGAGGTTTTATCAATAAACCACAAATTATTTTATGATGTATGTTTTTTGTTGAGGTTTAAAACAAGGATACAACAAAGACTATGATTAGTTTTATATAAACTTAAAAACTAAACTCAAATGAGACATAATCTCTTTAAAATTCTAACTCTATTTTCTATCGCGTTTACAAGTGCGCAGAATGTAGATGTTAGTGGAACTGTTCAAGATGATACTGGTTTTCCTATTCCGGGGGCTAATATAATCGTGAAAGATACCAGTAAAGGAACCGTAACAGATTTTGACGGTAACTTCGCCATAACTGATGTAAAAATTGGTTCTGTACTTACAATTAGTTATATCGGTTACATCACTCAGGAAGTTATTATATCCGACAATAAAAAAATAACCGTACAACTGTTAGAAGACCTCGCTAAATTAGACGAAATTGTCGTTATTGGATATGGCGCTCAGAAAAAGAAAGAATTAACGGGTGCAGTAAGTGTTGTTTCCAGTGAAACCATAGAAGCTTTAAAACCCACGCGGGTGGAACAAGCTCTACAAGGTCAAGTAGCCGGTGTTAACATTTCTTCTAATTCGGGGTCACCTGGAGGTGACTCTACAATTAGTATTAGAGGGGTTTCCACAAATGGTGACAGCCGTCCATTAATATTAGTAGACGGAAACGTCATAGAAGACTTAAGCGTCATTAACCCAAACGATATTGCCAGTTTAAATGTACTAAAAGATGCTACTGCAGGTATCTACGGTGTAAGAGCTGCAAATGGGGTCATTCTTATTACGACCAAAACAGGTATAAAAAACACCCCTTTATCAATAGAATATTCAGCTTATGCCGGTTTTCAACAAACAACAAGGAAAATACCTGTTTTAAATGCCACAGAATATGGTATTCTTGTAAACGAAGCCTATGCTGCCGGTGGAAGCACACCGCCTTTCACAGACCTAAGCACTTTAGGCATTGGTGTAGATTGGCAAGACGAGGTGTTCGAAAGTGCTCCTATCTTTAATCATTCCATCACCTTTAGAGGCGGTAAAGAAAAATCATCTTACGCCGTTAGTGGGTCATTTTTAACCCAAGATGGTATCGTTGGTGGTAACCAGTCCAACTTTACACGTTTTACACAACGTGGTAGCTATAATTTAGATTTTTTAGAAAACTTTAAACTATCTGCAGGTCTAACTTATTTTCATACTAAGAAAAGAAATCTTAGTGAAAATGCTTTAGGGTCGGTACTTTTTAACGCCTTAAACATGGCGCCAAACTTACCCGTTAAGGATGCAAATGGCGATTTTACTATTGCTGAGGGTTTAGGCAACGAAGTTATTAACCCCATTGCACAAATGGCCAATACATTCGATAGAAGTAAAATCGACAAACTAAGTGGTAACTTAACATTATCTTATAACTTCTTAGAACATTTTACGGTACAATCCAATATTCAATTTAATTATTCCGAAGTAAGAAATAAAATATTTAGACCCGTTGCGTTTTTCGGAAGTGGTAAAGTCTTTAATATTGATAAAAATGAGGTTGTTGAAGATTTAGATTACTTCAGGGACTACACGTTTGATGCTTTCATTAAATACGAAAACACCTTTAAAGATGTGCACGATGTTAATTTTGTACTAGGTACGTCTGTATTTAAAACAACTGGAGAGTACACGGGTAAAAAAGGCTTTAATATTATTGACAATAGCATCATAAATGCTAATATCGATCAGGCATCAGAGGTTGAAGACCGATTTGTTCTTGAGGGAAGAAATGACATTTTTGACGCCAGGCTTTTATCCTATTTTTCCAGGCTACAATATAATTTTAAAGGCAAATATTTAATCTCCGCCGTTATTCGTCGAGATGGTTCTACTAAGTTCGGGCCAAAAAATAAATTTGGGTATTTTCCATCTGGATCGGTTGGGTGGATCGCATCAGACGAAAGTTTTCTTGAGGACAGTAAAACAATCAACTTCCTGAAACTAAGAGGATCTTATGGTGTTTTAGGTAATGATAGAATTGACGATTTTGGATTTATTTCCCTTTTAAGCAGAGGTGATGGTACGTATGTTTTTGATAATGAATTAGCTCCAGGATTAGGAGCAGGAGCTATCGCTAATCCTGAAATTAGATGGGAAAAGCAAAAGACCTGGGATGTCGGTTTAGATATGCGTTTTTGGGATAACAAAATTGATATTACAGCAGATTACTTTAAAAAGACGACAGAAGACTTATTAGTAAAACCACAAGTTTCCGGTATTCTTGGTGGATATGCCCCTGGATCTGATGCTCCAACAATTAACGCAGGAACCGTTGAAAACAAAGGTTTCGAATTTGCAATTGGCTATACCGAGAATTTTAATGATCATTTTAAATTCAGTATCAAATACAACGTGACAACCATAGAAAATAATGTACTTGAAGTTAGCTCAGATGGCGGATTTTTAACTGGAGGTTCTTTTGGTGTTGGCCAAGATCCCCCTTCAAGAATGGAAGCTGGTTTCCCAATTGGCTATTTTAGAGGTTACAGAACCAATGGTATTTTTCAAAACCAAGCAGAAGTTGATTCAAGCCCGACAATTAATAGTGCCGTACAACCAGGTGATTTAATATTTGTAGACACAAATGACGATGGGAAGATCGATGATGATGATAAAACGAATCTAGGAGACCCAATTCCCGATGCGACCATGGGCCTTAATCTATCCATAGATTACAAAAACTTCGATTTTTCAGCTTATGCATTCGCATCTGTAGGGAATGAGATTGTACGTAACTACGAACGGAATCAAAACCTAACAAATAGAAGTATCTATTTCTTAAACAGATGGACAGGAGAAGGAAGTACCAATACAGACCCTAGGGTAACCACAGGAGCAAATTCCAATGGTTTATTTTCTGATTATTTTGTAGAGGACGGCTCGTTTATTCGTCTTCAAAATGTACAATTAGGTTATACTTTTTCTCAAAAAGCACTCGAGAACTCTAAACTGGAAAAGGTAAGACTATATATCTCTGCAAGCAATTTATTTACGCTTACAGAATATACTGGGTACGACCCAACAACTTCAACGGGCGATCCCATTGGAGGCGGTATAGATCAAGGATTTTATCCTACTGCAAGTACCTTTTTATTAGGCGTTAACTTAAAATTTTAATTACGTGTTATGAAAAATTTAAAAATCAATAAAATACTAATCATCCTTTTACTTATAACATCATGTAGTGATGATTTTGTAAATGTAGATTCGCAAGATGTAAACTCAGAAACGTTCTTTAACACAGAAGCAGATTATCAAGATGCATTGATTGCAGCTTATGATGGGTTGCAGTCCACGTATGTCAATGTTATGCTTGGGGAAATAGCTTCAGACAATACACTTTGTGGCGGAGAAAGTGCCACCGATGTTATTGGCTTTCAGGAAATAGATGACATGATTCATACCCCCGTTAATGCCAACCTTAGAGATATCTGGAATTGGATGTATGGCGCCGTAAACAGAGCTAATTTTATTTTAGAATTTCAAGACAAAACAGATTTTCCAAATAAAAATAATGTGTTGGGACAAGCTCGGTTTTTAAGAGCCTATTACAATTTTGAATTGGTAAAATGGTTCGGGGATATCCCTTTAGCTATTGACAAGCGCATTCAATTCGGAGAACAATTTAGTATCGATAGAACCCCTAAAGCAGAGGTTTATGCTTTAATTGAGGAAGATTTAATTTTTGCTGCTGCTAATTTACCTTATACACAAAGCCAAACTGGTAGAGTTACAAAAGGAGCCGCACAATCACTTTTAGGTAAAGTGTATTTATTTCAAGATAAATTTTCAGACGCAGCTACCATACTCGAAGATGTTATAAATAATGGCCCTTACGATCTGCTGGCAGATTATAGCACCATGTTTGAAAATGATAATGAAAATAATATAGAATCCGTTTTCGAAGTACAATACACCGATAAAGAGGGCGCTGATTTTGAATGCTTACAATGTAGTGAAGGAAATGTTGCTGTAGGGTTTAATGGTATTCGTAATTACAATGGTCCAGTGTTCGAATCTGGCTTTAGCTTTAATGTACCCACTCAAGAAGTTGTAGATGCATTTGAAGCAGGAGACAATAGACTAGAAACAGCCATTCTGGATATTGATGCCTGGGCAACAGCTGAGAATGCAACCTTTGCCGTTGGTTATGAACATACAGGATATTATAATAGAAAATACATCGCCCGCAAAGGTGATTCCAATATAGGAGATGCCAATCTTACAAACCCTAATAACTATCGCGCTATTCGTTTCGCAGACGTACTGCTCATGGCAGCAGAAGCCTTAAATAGGGGCGGCATAAGCGATACAAGAGCTCAAGGTTACCTGAATAGAGTACGTACACGAGCTATGTTACCAGATGTAAACACAACAGGAGCCAATTTAACGAATGCTATTTATCATGAACGTCGCGTAGAACTTGTTGGAGAAGGTCACCGTTTCTTCGATTTAGTAAGAACAGGAAGAGCAGCCCAAGAAATTGATGGCTTTGTTGCCGGAAAACACGAAGTGTTTCCCATTCCCTCCATAGAGATACAGTTAGCAGGAAATATTTGGGCACAAAACCCAGGATACTAAAATAAAAATCGAAAATTATGAAAGCATTAAAATATATAATGAGTTTTACTTTGGTCTTCCTTATTGGTTGTGCCGAAGATGATAATGATTTAAACTTTCTTGATAATGTGGTAGCTCCAACAAACGTTTCTGCACTTTTTCAAATAAGTCAAGACAATAGTGGGTTGGTTACTATTACACCTAATTCAGAGGGTGCCGTTTCCTATAATATCACATTGGGCGATGATACCACAGAACCCGTTAACCTTAAACAAGGAGAAACCATCGATCATACCTATCCAGAAGGGACTTATACAGTAACTCTGGAAGCTATCGGAATTACCGGTTTAAAAAGTACAGTGACCCAACCATTGGTCGTTTCGTTTAGAGCACCTGAAAACTTGGAAGTTACAGCAACTATAAATGCTTCTAATCCATTTATAATAGATGTATCTGCTACAGCCAATTATGCAGCGTCTTTCAATGTCTTCTTTGATACATCCAATGTCGATGAAGAACCCACACCATTGGCCATAGACGGAACGGTAAGTTTTGAATACCCTAGTGTAGGCGATTATACCATAAAAGTCGTAGCCTTAAGTGGTGGTTCAGAAACCTTAGAAACGACTCAAGTGGTTACAATCACAACACCAACAGAACTACCTATTGACTTTGAAATTTTTGACTCCACTGTTTTAGGAGATTTTGGAGGCGCGACCGTATCGGTTGTAGAGAATCCACAAATAGACGAGGTTAACGGTTCTGCAAAAGTGGCACAAATTATTAAAGGTGCCGGCGAAACGTGGGCAGGGAACGTTATAACAACATCTACTCCTATTGATCTAAGCACAAAACAATTCATTAAAATGAATGTTTGGTCTCCAAGACCCGGAGGAAAAATGACCTTAAAACTTGAAAATCTTACCGATCAGAATATCTTCTTTGAAAAAGAAATCACAACCGTTGGAAACAGTGCCTGGGAAGAAGTTGTATTCGATGTAAGTGCCATCGATCTTTCTCAAGACTATCAAAAAATAGTATTGTTCTTTGATTTTGGAACGGTGGGCGATGGCAGTTCAGGTTGGACCTTCTTTATAGATAACATCAAACAACAAAAGCCTCCAACCAGTGGCGGTGGTAACCATGTTACACCAATAAATTTTGAAACGCCTTACGAGCTAAGTTCATTTGATGGCGGTGGCATTTCCCTTATAGCAAACCCAGATACCAGCGGAAATCCTTCAACTACAGTTGCAGAAATGATAAAGGGTGCCGGACAAGTTTGGGCGGGCTCTAAAATAACAGTTCCCGAACCTTTCAATTTTGATAATTCAACAACCGTTACCATAAAAGTTTGGTCGCCAAGAGCTGGCCTAAACTTACTGGCAAAATTTGAAGATGCCGTACCGTGGCCAGATGTAGCATCTACTGCCGAAATTACGGCTACGACTACCGTAGCAAACCAATGGGAAGATTTAACTTTCGATTTTTCAGGCATTGATACCGCTATAGATTGGTACAACCTGGTATTGATTATGGATAATGGAACCGTAGGCGACGGATCGTCAAACTATACTATTTACTTAGATGCTGTTTCCACAGATCCCATGCTAGATTTCGAGCCAAAATTTACCTTAAGTAGTTTTGATGGCGGTGGCATTTCAGTTATAGCAAATCCAGATACTAATGGAAACCCTTCCAGTATGGTCGCAGAAATGATAAAAGGAGCCGGGCAAGTTTGGGCGGGCTCTAAAATAACAGTACCCGAACCATTCTCTTTTGATGGCGGAACAACATTAACTGTAAAAGTATGGTCTCCAAGGACAGGATTAAACCTATTGGCTAAGTTTGAAGATGCCGTACCGTGGCCAGACGTAGCGTCTACTGCCGAAATCACGGCTACGACTACCGTAGCAAACCAATGGGAAGATTTAACCTTCGATTTTTCAGGCATTGATACCGCTATAGATTGGTACAATCTGGTATTGATTATGGATAATGGAACCACAGGTGACGGATCGTCAAACTATACCATTTACATAGATGATATTGATATAAATTAAAAAACAGAAACATGAAAAAATTTAAATATAGCTACAGAATTTTAATAATACTGGCTCTCATTTTTACAGGCTGTCAAGAAGATGACATTGCTGCAGGAGACATTATTGCGCCTTCAAATATTCAAGTTGCAATTGATATTGTTGGAGCTGATGCAAGCAATCCAAATGGAGATGGTAGTGGTACTGTAAATTTTACTGCTTCTGCAGATAATGCCATTTCGTATCAATACGTGTACAACAATAATACAACGTCCGCACGAGGAGGTAAGCAATCTTATGATTTTTCAGTACTAGGATTAAACACCTATTCTGTAACCATCATAGCATTCGGAACCGGAGGTGCCTCTTCAAGTAAAACAGTTCAAGTTGAAGTCCTGTCCCTTTACGACCCACCAGCAGATTTAATCGAAATGCTACACGGTGGCTCCGAAAAAACATGGCGAATAAAAGCAGAGTCTAAACCTCATTTTGGATTAGGTCCCGTAGGAGGTACTACTCCGGGAGAATGGTTTTCCGCCGAGCCTTTCGATAAAGCAGCCGTAGGGATGTATGATGATCGCTATGTGTTTAACGCCGATGGTACGTTTACCCACATTACAGATAGTACAAATGATGACCCGACAATGGACACTTCGGGAACGGTCTTTGGGCGCGACCCATTGATCAACGAATTAGGCGGCCCCGGTGGTGGAACTGTTGATGGCGCCGATATACTAAACTATCCATTTAGTGACTATTCAGAACAATGGAGTTTAGGGGCGCCAGGTGGTGTAGAAACCATTTCTTTAACAGGAACAGCCTTTGTAGGCTATTATACTGGAGGAAATCATAAATATGAAATATTTAGTCGATCTGCTACAGAAATGATATTAAGAACTACGGATGGAAACAATGAATTCGACTGGTGGTTTACTTTAACTACAGAAGAAGAAGGCGCAACCAATGAGTTTGAGACGACCTTTACCAATTTGGTTTGGGAAGATGGATTTGATACCGATGGCGCACCCGATCCTACTAATTGGACTTACGATCTTGGTACTGGAACAAATGGTTGGGGAAATAATGAAGTTCAAAGCTATACAAGTGACACCGAAAATGTTATTGTAGAAGGAGGGTTCCTTAAAATCACTGCTAAAACCGACGGCGGAGGTGGTTATACCTCTGCAAGAATAAAATCCCAAGGTTTACAAAAGTTTACTTATGGTAGGGTTGATGTAAGGGCAAAACTACCATCGGCTCAAGGTACCTGGCCCGCTATTTGGATGCTTGGATCAAACTTCCCGTCGGTAGGATGGCCACAATCTGGAGAAATAGATATCATGGAGCAAAGAGGAGATGATAAAAACAATGTATTAGGAACACTCCATTGGTTAGACTCTGGTAATAACAATGCCAGTTTTGGTGAAAGTACATCCCTCTCGGATGTCTCAAGTGAGTTCCATGTATATTCAGTAGACTGGTCTGCCGATAAAATATACATACTCATTGACAACGAACCCTATTTTGAATTAGATAATAATGAAACATTGCCATTCAATGCAGATTTCTTCTTAATACTAAATGTAGCTATGGGAGGAACTTTAGGAGGGACTATAGATCCGATGTTTACAGAAGATACTATGGAAATAGACTATGTGAGGGTCTACCAATAAAATATAATTAAAAATAAAAAGAAGCTGCCAGAATATCATTGTAATTCACTTTGTTGGATTCGGTACTTCTGACTTTGTCAGAACTTATGTTAATTATTTGTCGTTGAGAGAGATAAATATTTAGACAGAACCAGTGTTGAGAGAAATCGAAGAATTCAATATAGCATATATTTCATTTTTCTGGCAGCCTCTTTTTAATTTTTAAAATTTGACAAAAACGAACGCTAATACCTTTTTTGGAGATGAAAGTATCAACATACTTTTTATACATATTTCTTTTTTTACTGATGTTAAGCTTTAATAAAAATGATGGGCAATTACTTATGGATGTTTATGAAACCTCTTCCAGTGGTCATAAAATGGATAAAATCAATGCATTTACCCCTAACGACAAAAGAACCGTAATAACCTTGTTCCCAGAAACAACGTTTCAAACCATAACAGGGTTTGGCGGCGCTTTTACAGAATCATCGGCTTACCTGTTAAACAGGCTTAGTAAAGAAAACAGAAATAAAATTCTGGAAGCTTATTTTGGAAATGAAGGCGCTAAATATTCGCTAACAAGAACACACATGAATTCTTGTGATTTTTCCTTGAGCAATTATTCCTATGCGCCTGTGGAAGATGATACCACTTTAGAACATTTTTCTATTCAAGAAGATAAAGAAGACCTCATCCCTATGATTAAAGATGCTATGGCAATTTCAAAAGATGGCTTTAAAATCTTTGCATCTCCATGGACCGCACCGCCTTGGATGAAAGATAATAAGCATTGGGTTGGCGGTAAGCTTTTACCAAAATATTACGAGACATGGGCCTTATTCTTTTCAAAATATTTAGAGGCCTACAAAGCTGAAGGTATTGATATATGGGGTTTTACGGTTGAGAACGAACCCCATGGAAATGGTAATAACTGGGAAAGCATGCATTTTACTCCCGACGAAATGACCCATTTTGTTCAAAATTATTTAGGGCCAAAATTGGAAGCTGATGGAAAGGATAATATAAAAATTCTTGGTTATGACCAAAACAGGGAAGGTTTAAAAGAATGGGTAGATGTTATGTATAAAGACAAGGCATCCTCTAAATATTATGCCGGAACAGCTGTGCATTGGTATGAAAGCACTTATGATTATTTTCCCGAAGCACTACAATATGCTCATGAAAAAGCACCCGATAAATACTTAATTCAAACAGAAGCTTGTGTAGATTCCGAGATTCCTAAATGGCAAGATGATGCCTGGTATTGGAGCAAAGAAGCAACAGATTGGGGCTGGGATTGGGCTCCAGAAGATCAAAAACATTTACACCCCAAATATGTTCCCGTATATCGCTATGCTAGAGATATTATAGGATGCCTGAACAATTGGGTCGATGGTTGGGTAGACTGGAATATGGTTTTAGATAAACAAGGGGGGCCAAATTGGTTTAAAAATTGGTGTGTGGCACCAGTTATAGTAGACCCAGAAAAAGATGAAATTTATTTTACGCCCATCTACTATACGTTAGTACATTTTAGCAAGTTTATAAGACCGGAAGCAAAAAGAATAGGCTTTGAAAACCCGGACAACGCTCTCATGGTAACAGCTGCTCAAAACCCGGACGGTTCCATCGCTGTGGTCATATTAAATCAAGAAACAGAAGAAAAATATATAACAATTTCTTTAAATAATAAGGTTAAAGAAATATCCATAAATGCACAATCATTACAAACCTTGGTCATTCCTAAAAAGGGTTAATGCGCTAACCAAAATGATCGTTGTATAATTTAAAAAAGATACATGAACAGTACTATTTATATAGATGATAAAAAGCCTCAAACAGAGGCTCATAACATAAAGGGGGAACTCATAAATTTAGATAACGAAACCTATTATAAAATCACGAACAGTGATGCCATGCGTCCTTTTTTTATGAGCATAGTTAGTGATTCTAACCATTGGATGTTTATTTCAAGTAATGGGGGCTTAACAGCAGGAAGAAAAGATTCTGATGCTTCATTGTTCCCTTATTATACAGATGATAAAATAACAGAATCGGCAGATATTACCGGAAGCAAAACAATTTTCCAGGTTCATTTAAATACTAAAACGCATATATGGGAGCCTTTCTCCAATAGGCAAATGGGGCTTTATAAAACACAACGAAATCTGTATAAAAACAGTTATGGGAATAAAGTTATTTTTGAAGAGGTTAATGAGGATTTAGCGCTCACATTCAGATATCAATGGAATTCAAGTAACCAATTTGGTTTTGTAAAAAAATCGACATTAATAAATAATTCAAATGCTGTTATAAAACTCACATTTCTAGATGGGCTGCAAAATATACTACCCAGCAGTGTTCCCGAAGATTTACAAAATACCAGAAGTAATTTAGTCGATGCCTATAAGAAAAGTGAATTAAACCCCCATGTTGGTTTGGGTATTTATGCACTAAGCGCTGTTATTGTTGATAAAGCAGAGCCTAGTGAGGCTTTAAAATCAAACATCGTCTGGTCTACCGGCATAGAAAAGCCGACCTATTTAATATCATCATTACAATTAGATCTCTTTAGAAAAGGCTTGCCCATTAACCAAGAAGTAGATATTAAAGCAGAAAAAGGCGCTTATTTTATTTCATCCCATTTGGAATTGAAACCGCAATCTGATAAAAATTGGATGTTTGTTGCCAATGTAAACCAAACTATTTCTGGGGTTATTAAAATAACCGAAAGCATTAAAAACTTTCCAAATATTAATGAAATAGTACAAAAAGACATTGATGCAGGCACCAAACATTTAATTAAGCTAACAGGAACTTCCGATGGTTTACAACTAACCGCAGACCCATTGACCAACAACAGGCATTTTTCAAATACCCTTTTTAATATCATGAGAGGAGGGGTTTTCGATAACAACTATAACATAGAAAAACAAGATTTTATAACATACATTTCAAAAGCTAACAAAGATCTATTCAATAAAAAGCAAACAACTTTAAATGCACTGCCAGACTTATTCTCCTTAAATGATATAAAAGATTTTGCCGAAGAAACTCAAAGCCAAGAATTTAAAAGGCTTTGTTTTGAATATTTACCATTAAAGTTTAGTAGAAGACATGGGGACCCCAGCAGGCCCTGGAATAAGTTTTCTATTAATACCAGAAATGAAATTGACGGATCCAAAATCCTCGACTACGAGGGGAACTGGCGAGACATTTTTCAAAACTGGGAAGCCCTGGCACATGCATACCCCGAGTTTATTGAAAGCATGATTCATAAGTTTTTAAATGCGACGACATTTGAAGGTTACAATCCGTATCGGGTTACTAAAGACGGTTTCGATTGGGAGGTCATGGAAGAAAACGACCCGTGGTCATATATTGGGTATTGGGGCGATCACCAAATCATATACCTTTTAAAATTTTTAGAATTTATAGAGAACCACTATCCCAACCAATTAGAGAAACGTTTTAATCAAAGTGTTTTTGTTTATGCCCATGTTCCCTATAAAATTAAAAGCTACAAAGACCTCTTAGTAAACCCTAAAGACACCGTTGATTTCGATCACAAATTACATGACCTTATTAATAAAAAGAAAGAAGAATTAGGAGCCGATGGTGCTTTGATCACAGATAAGAACGCTACTATTTACAACGTAAACTTAATTGAAAAGTTATTAGCCACAGTACTTGCTAAAGTCTCTAATTTTATTCCAGAAGGCGGTATTTGGTTGAATACCCAAAGACCCGAGTGGAATGATGCAAATAATGCACTTGTAGGCAACGGCGTGTCTATGGTAACCCTCTATTATTTACAACGTTTTTTAAATTTCTTCGAAGACATCATATTAAAATCCAATTTGTATGAGGTTGAAATCTCAAAGGAATTAAAGACCTTTTTCAAACAAGTATTTATAACACTCTTTTCTAATAAAAGTATCTTAAAAGACGCCATATCCAATCAAGATAGAAAAACAATATTAGATGGTTTAGGAAACGCAGGAAGCACCTATAGACTAGCTATTTATAAAAATGGCTTCTCTGGTAAAAAATCCAACATTAATAAAACAGAACTCTTAGAATTTTTCAGCATTACAAAATCGTATTTAGAACATAGTATTAAAGCAAATAAACGTTTAGATGGTCTATACCACGCCTATAATTTAATGACCGTTGAAAACGAACAAGAGGTATCCATATCATATTTACCAGAAATGCTCGAAGGTCAGGTTGCTGCTTTAAGCTCGGGTTATTTATCCCCTTCTGAAGCATTAGAATTATTAGACAGCTTAAAAAGCAGCCCATTATTTAGAAAAGACCAATACAGCTATATCTTATATCCAAATAAAGAATTACCAAGATTTGATAAAAAGAACAACATTCCTGCCAATAAAGTTGAGCAATCAGCTTTATTAAGACAATTGGTTAAAGATAATAATACACAAATCATTGAAAAGGACATTTTAGGAAACTACCACTTTAATAGCCATTTTAACAATGCCAATCGTTTAAAAGAAGCTCTGGTTCATTTACCCAAGACCTATCAAGATTTAGTCGTAAAAGACAGCCAACTGTTACTGGATACTTTTGAAACTGTTTTTAACCACAAAGCCTTTACAGGACGCTCAGGGACCTTCTTTGGATATGAAGGTCTGGGGTCTATTTATTGGCACATGGTATCTAAATTATTATTAGCTGTTCAGGAAAATTGTTTGTCGGCCATTAATAATAATGAAAATGACGAGCTAATAGGAAAACTGTTAGACCATTACTATGAAATTCAAGCAGGCATCGGTGTACATAAGTCACCAGAGTTATATGGTGCTTTCCCAACAGACCCCTATTCACATACCCCAGCAGGAAAAGGAGCACAACAACCAGGCATGACCGGTCAGGTAAAAGAAGACGTACTGTGTAGGCTAGGAGAATTAGGTGTTTTTGTAAATAACGCTTGTATCTCATTTAATCCACGTTTGCTACGTAAAGAAGAATTTTTAAAAACATCGAAAGTTTTCAGGTACACAGGTATTAAAAAAAGAGCTAAGGAAATTCAATTAGAAGCAAACACCCTTTGCTTTACATACTGCCAAGTTCCGATTATTTATAAGATATCAGACAAAAACGGCATCCATGTGGTTTTTGAAAACAACAGACATCTAAAACTAAAAGAGCTATGCCTTGATCCAGCTACGAGCAAACATATTTTTCAAAGAACGGGAGCAGTGTTACAAATTGTAGTTTCAATAAAAATATGAGATATCATAATGAAAACAAGCTTAAAAACAATATTAACACTATCTATTTTGATTGCTATGATTGGATGTAATGAAAACCCCAAAGAAAAAATGACTATAAAAGCTGCCGATATTTTAGGTAACGCCGAATATTTAGCCATTTCCTATGGTGGTTACCGCCAAGCATCTCGTGATATTCAACCTACCATCCCAGAGCTAAAAGAAGACATGAAGCTTTTGGCTGCCATGGGCATAAAAATATTGCGTACTTACAATGTACAATTACAACAGGCTCCAAATTTGTTAAAAGCGATAAGCCAACTAAAGAAAGAAGATTCAAACTTCGAAATGTATGTGATGCTGGGCGCTTGGATTGATTGTGAAAATGCCTGGACAGAAACGCCAAATCATGAAGCAGAAAGCAAAGCCAATACGGCCGAGATAGATAGAGCAGTTGCTTTGGCCAAAGCTTACCCGAATATTGTAAAAATTATTGCCGTAGGTAACGAAGCCATGGTGCGATGGGCTACCAGCTATTTTGTACGCCCTCATATTATTCTAAAATGGGTCAATCATCTACAAGCATTAAAAAAATCGGGGGAACTTTCAAAAGATTTATGGATTACGAGCTCAGACGATTTTTCATCATGGGGCGGTGGCGACCCTGGTTATCATACCCCAGATCTGGAAAATTTAATTAAGGCCGTAGATTATATTTCTATGCATACATATCCTATGCATAACTCTTATTACCATCCTTCATTTTGGGTCGTCCCGGAAAATGACATGGCACTATCGGATATCGAAAAAATTGAAGCTGCTATGCTTCGAGCCAAAACATTTGCTGTTAATCAATACCAAGAGGTATCAAAATACATGAAAAGCCTGGGGGTTAACAAACCCATTCATATAGGTGAAACAGGTTGGGCAACCGTTTCAAACGGACACTACGGCGCAAACAGTTCGAGAGCCGCAGACGAATACAAAGCAGGACGTTATTATCAACTTATGCGGGAATGGACAAACGAAGCAAAAATTTCGTGTTTTTACTTTGAAGCTTTCAATGAACAATGGAAAGATCACAGAAACAAGAAAGGCTCTGAAAACCATTTTGGTCTTATAAACTTACAGGGGCAAGCTAAATATGCCTTATGGGATTTGGTAGACAAAGGCATTTTTAATGGCTTGACCAGAGACGGACAAGAAATAACAAAAACATATAACGGAGAGATAGAAGCTCTCATGAAAGAGGTATTAGTACCACCAATGGTGCATGAAACGATATCACATTAATCATTAATGTCTATGCAGGTATTTAATAAAAACATATTAATAATTATAACGATCATCTTTGTTTCATGTAAAAACAATGTCGATGTTAAAACGATCTCTATTTTAGAACGTCAGATTCTTATAGACCATACCCCTTACTTAATTAAGGGTATTTGTTACCATCCAGTTCCAAAAGGCAGCGATGCAAGAGATTTTAGCAATTTAACCAAAGATCTAGCGCTCATGGTAGAAGCTGGTATAAACACGATCAGGGTTTACGCTCCTATTGATGATAAAGCTATTTTAGATGAAATACACAAAGCAGGATTAAAAGTTATTATTGGTTTTGGATATAATCAAAATGGAAATTATGATATCCTTTATGGAACGTTTATCAATTATGTTAACAAATACAAAAACCATGAAGCCATATTGTTTTGGGAATTAGGAAACGAATATAATTATCATCCAGAATGGTTTAAAGGCGATATTAAAAATTGGTATGCCGCATTGAACGATGCAGCCGAACGCATTCATCGAAATGATCCTTCCCACCCAGTAACTACAGCACATGGTGAGTTACCCGACCCCTTAGCCCTTTCAATGTGCTCAAATATTGATGTATGGGGAATAAATGTCTATCGATGGGATAACCCTTCAGATATCTTTCCCGAATGGGCAGCAATAAGTTCAAAGCCTATGTACCTATCTGAAGCGGGCAGCGACAGTTATATGGCAATCCCTAAAAATGGTTACGAACAAGGCATTAATGAGAAAGCTCAGGCTCATGCCAATACCAATATTGTAAATGCTGTTTTTAATAATCGAGAGATCTGCTCCGGTCTTGCCATCTTTTCATTTACAGATGGTTGGTGGAAAGCAGGAAGCCCGAACACACAAGATGTTGGAGGATGGGCTCCAAACAGCAGTGGTGTTCCTTATGATGGGACACCAAACGAAGAATACTGGGGCATCGTCGATATAGATAGAAACAAGAAATTAACATTTGAAGCCTTAAAGAGCGAATACCGCAGAAATTATTAACCAATAAAACATAAAAAGCATGGCGCACTATAAAACCAAACCAAAAGATATAGTACCATTAGGGCAAAAAGCCGCTTTTGGTGCAGGACATTTTGTTCTTAATTTGTTGCCCGGTGCATTGGCCATTTTTATGTTCTTCTTACTAACAGCTTTCGGAATGGACCCTTTTTTGGCTGGTTTGTTAGGAGGGCTTCCAAGAATTTTCGATGCCATTACCGATCCTATTATGGGCTTCATTTCAGACAACACCAAATCAAAGTGGGGGCGGCGGAGACCTTATATTTTTACAGGAGCCATTTTAAGCGGTATTTTGTTTGCCGTATTATGGCAGCTTGATCCCGAGAATTCACAGATGTTCAATTTTTGGTATTTCCTTATTTTATCAATGGTCTTTTTAATTGGAAATACCATGTTTGCCACACCATTAGTTGGACTGGGCTACGAAATGACTTCCGATTATAATGAGCGTACCCGTTTAATGGCTTCCTCTCAAACAATCGCACAAATTGCCTGGATGGTAGTCCCTTGGTTTTGGGTGCTTATTGCGGACAAAAATATTTTCGATACACAAGCCATTGGAGTGCGTCAACTTTCTGTCATTGTTGGTGCCATTTGTGTTGTTTTAGGAATATTACCTGCTATTTTCTGTAAAGGTATCGATGCGTCCCATATGGAGAACAGAAAAGAAATTACACTTAAAACCATGTTCTCTAATTTAAAAGACCTTTTTAAAGCCATTGTACAAGTTTCTAAAAACAAGCCCTTCATGAAGCTTTGTGGTGCTACATTTTTGGTTTTCAACGGGTTTCAGTTGGTAGCCTCTTTCAGCTTCTTTATCATTGTTTATTATATGTTCGACGGGAGCTTCGAGTTGGCCGGAAACTGGCCGGCTTGGTTTTCTACGGTCACCGCAGTAATTACGGCATTTTCAGTCATTCCAATTATTACCTGGATTTCAAATAAAATGGGGAAGAGAAATGCATTTATTATTTCTACAGCCATTTCTATTATAGGGTATATTCTTAAATGGTGGGGATTCGATCCTGGCAATCCCTGGCTAATCTTTATGCCAATCCCTTTTATGGCATTTGGTTTAGGAGGGTTATTTACATTAATGATGAGTATGACTGCAGATGTATGCGACCTAGATGAATTAGAAAATGGGATGCCTAGAAAAGAAGGCACGTTTGGGGCTGTTTATTGGTGGATGGTAAAACTGGGGCAAGCATTGGCCTTGGTGTTAAGTGGACTTGTATTAAAACTAGTAGGTTTTGATGGAAAAGCAGCAGTACAAACAGCAGAAACGATGACCAGTTTGCGTATCGCAGACATAGTAATTCCAGTGGTAACGGCATCATTGGCCATTTGGGTCATGTGGAAATATAGTCTTAATGAAGACCGCGCAAGAGAAATAAAAACAACGTTGATCGAACGCCGAGGAGAACTTTAACCCATTTTATTCATTGGAAAACCTACTCCAATACATAAAGCCAGTTTAATAAAAGAAAGAATAAGTAACATATTAAAAATTAGAAAGATATGTCAGGCAGAGCAGGAAAATTAATGGCATTAGCAGGAGTCGATCTTGATAATAAAACAACCAAAGGACTACAAAATGTATTCAGTCGCATATTAAATAATGGTATGCATGGGCTGTGTTTTAGTCCCTATGAAGAAAGCCAGGAGCCAGGCTCTCAAATAACGGAAGCGCAAATTCGTAGGCGAATTAAAATTATTAGACCTTACACCAAGTGGATTCGTTCTTTTTCATGTACAGATGGTAACGAAAACATTCCTCGTATTGCAAAAGAATATGGTATTAAAACCTTGGTCGGGGCTTGGTTAGGAGATAATCAAGACATTAACAAGAAAGAAATTGATGGTCTTATTAAGTTAGCTCAAGAAGGGCTGGTAGATATAGCGGCTGTTGGTAATGAAGTCATGTATAGAGGCGATTTAACAGAAGAAGCCCTGTTAAATTTTATGTATCAGGTAAAAGAGGCGCTTCCAAATACGCCTGTAGGATATGTTGATGCTTATTATGAGTTTGCCCAACGCCCAAAAATAACCGAAGCATGCGATGTTATATTGGCAAATTGTTATCCGTATTGGGAAGGGTGCCACATAGCGTATTCTTTAATCTATATGAAAGACATGTTCCATCAGGCCATGAAAGCTGCAAATGGTAAAAAAGTAATCATTACCGAAACAGGATGGCCTAGCTTAGGAGAAGGGCTGCATGGCGCTTTACCATCCTTTGAAAATGCTATAAAGTATTTTATTAACACGCAACGATGGTCTAAAACAGACGATATAGACATCTTTTACTTTTCATCATTTGATGAGTCTTGGAAAGCAGGTGTTGAAGGTGATGTAGGAGCCTATTGGGGCTTATGGGATAAAGACGAAAATTTAAAATTTGCAGATCGTTATATTATGAAAAACAGAAACCGCCTCTTTAATTTAAAGTAATAGATTCTTTTGCCTATATTTTAGCATCTTAAATATGTTTTAATGAATAAATTTAAATCAGAACCGGTATATACCTATGCCATAAAAAAAGAGTGTGTTTAGAGATAGGCACACTCTTTTTTTATGGCATAGCATTTCAATAAATTCTATGTAATCTGTTATTAAATAGTTATAAAATATTTCTTTACTTTGTGTAAACCTTAACTTTACTATGCTTGATGATATCTTAACCGCCATTCCTTTTGGAATCATACTAGCCTTTACAATTGGTCCCGTATTTTTTGTGCTTTTGGAAACAAGTGCAACAAAAGGTTTTAGAAGCGCTTTAATATTCGATTTGGGTGTTGTATTTGCCGATATCATTTTTATCATTATTGCTTTTTATAGTACCAATAACCTCAGGGGAAAAGTTAGTAATGACCCAAGTTTTATAATTTTTGGAGGTGTTTTGTTAATTGTTTATGGCATTATTTCCTTCATAAAAACATCTAAATCCTTTAGAGCTATTGTTAAAGAATATCACAAGGTTGAAATTCAAAAAGACTACGGCAAACTTTTTATAAAAGGCTTCTTACTTAATTTTATAAATATTGGTGTATTAATCGGTTGGCTAGGTTTTATGGTATTGGGAGATACATTAACAACCTCAAAAAATGGCGCCATCATTTTTATAGTGACCATGATTATATCATATTTTGTTACAGATATCTTTAAAATTTTAGTGGCTAAAAGATTAAAAGCAAAATTAACGCCTCGACTTATTTTTAAAACCAAAAAAATAATAGCTATTGTTATTTTAGGTTTTGGCATTTTATTATTTGTTCAAGGTTTCTTTCCTGAGACTTACGAAAAAAACAAAGAGAAGTTAGAACAAATAAGCCCTATAAAAGAAAAACTCCCGGAATAAATAATCCAGAAGTTTTTTTTGAGGCGTCGAGCGGATTCGAACTGCAAACCCAGAGAGAAGGTTTTGCGCCATGCCAATTAATTTTTTCTAAAGATCTATCATAAAAAAACCTTCAAGAAAAACTTGAAGGTTCTGGAGGCGTCGAGCGGATTCGAACCGCTGTAGAAGGTTTTGCAGACCTCTGCCTAGCCACTCGGCCACGACGCCAATTTGAAAAAAATCTATCAAAAAACTTATTTTGATAAGCCTTTTAAACGGTCGTTCCCGATGTTCTGGGAACGAGGTTACAAATGTAAAAAAAAATATAACTTCTTCTCACTTTAAATTACTTTTTACGCTTATCGGTCATTTTTATCGTTACCCTTTGAACATCCCCGCCAATAGGTGGGTTTAATTTGCTTACCCAAACCGTCGCTTTTTTTACCAATTTATCTTCATTAAAGATTCTATCAAGTATACGCCTAGCTACTGTTTCAAGTAAATGAGAAGAGATTTGCATCTCTTCCTTTATAATTCTATTTAAAAATACATAATCGACCGTATTAGATAACTTATCTGTCTTTGCCGAAGTTTGTAAATCGGCTTTAACCTCCAGATCGACACGATAATCACTTCCTATTTTAGTTTCTTCTTTAAGACAACCATGATAGGCAAATACCCTAATGTTTTCAACTTTTATAACCCCCATTAATTTGTAAAGAAATCAAAAACGTTACTCAATCCGCTAGTTTTAGTTTTGTAAAATTCTGTGTAAGTACAGCGTTCGCATGTTACAGAAGTAAATTTCTGATTTTGTATATCAAAAATTTTAGAAAATGTGCCACCTGTTGCCCTCATTTGACCTAATTTATAAGTTTTATTATGACATTTTGGACACTCATAATTTAAATTTTGCATGCTTTAAATATTTAAGAAGTTAATAATACCAAATAAACTTCAAAATAACTGGTTAAATCCGTTTCTATTCCCTTTATATTTCAATAAAAAACATATCCATAACTAGGCTATGCATATGTTTTTTATCACATCTAAAGAAAATATAAATCAAATTTATTACCAATCATTTTAAAATTCATTTGGTATAATAGACAATTTATAAGTCTATCTCATTAAAAGTTTGTTACGCTTCTTAAATATATTATACTAAGAATATCCAAATGTTTTTAGTATTGGGCTAAAATAACTCGAATTTCCGTAATTTTGAGGCTTATTTAGTTGAAAAAATCAGAAAAAATGTCTGAAGAAAGAAAGTCACTCAATTTTATTGAGCAAATTATAGAAGAGGATTTATCTAATGGCATGTCTAAAGACAAATTGCGTTTTAGATTCCCTCCAGAACCAAACGGTTACCTACATATCGGTCATACAAAAGCCATCGGTATCAGCTTTGGTCTAGGCGAAAAATATAAGGCCCCTGTTAACCTTCGTTTTGATGATACAAATCCAGCAAAAGAAGAACAGGAATATGTAGATGCCATTAAAGAAGATGTTGCCTGGTTAGGTTATAAATGGGATAAAGAATTATTTTCTTCAGATTACTTTCAACAACTTTACGATTGGGCCATTGTTCTTATAAAAGAAGGAAAAGCCTATGTAGATTCACAGTCTAGTGAAGCTATGGCAGAACAAAAGGGAACCCCGACACAACCAGGAGTTGATGGCCCTTTTAGAGATAGGAGCGTCACTGAAAATTTAGATTTATTTGAACGTATGAAAAATGGCGAATTCGAAGAAGGTTCGCATATACTTCGTGCTAAAATAGATATGCAGCATCCTAACATGCTTATGCGAGACCCCATCATGTATCGTATTTTGAAAAAGCATCACCATAGAACAGCTAACGACTGGTGCCTTTATCCGATGTACGATTGGACACATGGTGAAAGCGATTATATAGAACAAATATCGCATTCGTTATGTTCTTTAGAGTTTAAGCCCCATAGAGAACTTTACGATTGGTTTTTAGATCAGATTATAGATCATACGCTCGTAAGGCCAAAACAGCGTGAATTTGCTCGTTTAAACTTAAGTTACACCATTATGAGCAAGCGTAAGCTGCTTCAATTGGTTAACGATGGTGTGGTAAGTGGCTGGGACGACCCACGCATGCCAACCATTTCAGGTTTGCGCCGTCGCGGCTATACGCCCAATGCCATTAGAAAATTTGTGGAAACGGTTGGTGTTGCAAAACGTGATAATGTGATTGATGTATCTCTTTTGGAATTCTGTATTCGCGAAGATTTGAATAAAACGGCACCAAGGGTCATGGGTGTTTTGGACCCCGTAAAACTGGTTATTACAAATTATCCTGAAGATAAAGAGGAATGGTTAGAAGCAGAGAACAATCAAGAAGATGAAAATGCCGGATTTAGAAAAGTACCTTTTTCCCGTGAATTGTATATTGAAAAAGACGATTTTAAAGAAGAAGCCGGTCATAAGTTTTTTAGGTTAAAATTAGGAGGAGAGGTGCGTCTTAAAAATGCTTATATAATTAAGGCAGAAGATGTTAAAAAAGATACGCACGGAAACATTACAGAAATTCATTGTACCTATTCAGAAGACACCTCTAAAAAAGTAAAAGGAACATTGCATTGGGTATCTATTAAGCACGCCATAAAAGTGGAAGTTAGAGAATATGATCGTTTGTTTATGGACGAAGCGCCAGATAGTCACCAAGACAAAGATTTTATGGATTTTATAAATCCTCATTCGTTAAAAGTTATTGAAGCTTTTGTTGAGCCAAGTTTAAAAAACGCTAAGATAGGAGATCGGTTTCAGTTTCAACGTTTGGGCTATTTTAATGTGGATAATGATGCTACTTCAGAAAACATCATATTTAATAAAACAGTTGGATTACGTGATTCTTGGGCCAAGGCCAAAAAGGAGCCTGTGCAAAATAATTCAAATCAACAAAATAACAAACCGCAACAATCAAAACGAAAAGCGATTGATATTATCCAGCAACTAGGAAAAAAATATACCAATTTACCAGAATTAAAGCAGCAAAAAATAAAGGCAGAGATTCAGGAACTTGCTAAAAATGTGGCTTACGAAGAGCTGCAACCGTTATTTAATACGGCAGTTAAAAAAGTGGGAACCAGAATTGCAGTAATACTTAGTTTAGGGGTCTTGTTAAAAAACGGACAAACCAAAAACGATGCTATAAACGAGTTTATTACTAAAGCTCTGGAGGACAAAAATGAGCTGTTAGTATTTGAGGCTGAGTCTATTCATAATATGTTTTGAAATATTGTTGTCCGATTAAAACTATAGACTATAATTTAAAGCCCATCTATAATAGTATTTGTAAAAGCATTACTGATTAGATTCCTTGCTTTTAATACTAGTTAAATCTATCAAGAAATATTTAGGTTTCTGGAAGTAAAACAATAATGGTGTACCTGTTTGTCTGTTAGTTACAATCATGTCTTTGTTCTTGGTTCTAATAGCGAAGCGGTCTTACGTCTTTAATCGGACACTAATGGTTTTGAAATTTATAAAACATTAAAAAACAATATTGATGTTATAATTTTATATATATTTATATTATAACTATAACTAAAATATTATGGATTTATTAAACTTTCCAGCAATCATTGTTGCTGCAGTTTCGGCATTAGTTGTCGGATTTATTTGGTACAACCCAAAAGTGTTTGGTAATGCTTGGATGCAAGCAGCAGGCATGACAGAAGAACAAGTAAAAGGCGGAAATATGGCTAAGATTTTTGGTTTAGCATTATTATTCGCTTTCTTATTGGCAATGGCACTTCCTGGTATTGTTATTCATCAAATGGGAGCTTTTAGCTTAGTTGGTGGCGACCCATCTGTTGCATTACCATCTTATGAAGCTTTCATGAACGACTATGGTGATGCTTTCAGAACCTTTAAACATGGTGCTCTTCATGGTGTTATAGCTGGTGTTTTTATTGCGCTCCCCATTATAGGCACAAATGCTTTGTTTGAACGTAAAGGCGCTAAATATATTTTTATTAATAGCGGTTATTGGATTGTAACTTTAGGCGTTATGGGAGCTATTATTTGTGGCTGGAAATAATCATTTTGTAAAGTTTTAACATATCTAGAGACTGAAAATTGTAATTTTTCAGTCTCTCTTATTATTCCTATTGAATAAAACAGCTCATATTTATCATTCTGCGAACACCCTCCCTAAAGGTTGGGATGCTTTTGTAAAACACGATATCTTTTTACAAGTTGACTATTTAAAAGCTTTAGAGGAAGCATCTCCAGACAATATACAGCTCTTTTATGTTGGCGTTTTTAAAGAAGACCTACTGGTTGGTGTAGCTATCATTCAGCGCGTGCAATTGTACCTAAAAGATATGTTTAGGAAAACACAGGTGTCCTGTT
The DNA here is from genome assembly GCF_028736925.1 of Flavivirga sp. 57AJ16. Taxonomy (GTDB): domain Bacteria; phylum Bacteroidota; class Bacteroidia; order Flavobacteriales; family Flavobacteriaceae; genus Flavivirga. The sequence goes on from NZ_JAQZAT010000006.1 coordinate 100,676, forward strand.
TGAAGGAATTTTTTCAAAATATCATTTCAAAGATTCTTAAAGGAAACATATTAGTTGTTGGAAACTTAACCCATACGGGGCAGCATGGTGTATTTTTTAACAAGGAGAGCATATCTCAATTTACATATTTAGAATGTGTTTTTAATGCCTTACAGATTATTAAAAAAGACATAAAGGAAAAGCAAAACAAGAAAATCCGTGCTATTATGTTTAAGGATTATTTTCTTGATGATGCTATTCACGCTGAAGCCTCTTTTTTTAGTTCACATAAATTATACAAAGTTTTAGTACAGCCAAACATGATTATGAAAATACGACCAGAGTGGAAGGTTATTGATGATTATCTGGCTAGTATGACCAAGAAATATCGAACACGATATAAGCGAGCAAAAACGAAATTAGGTGTTATTACCTGCCATGAATTAGACTTAGAAACTATTAAAAGTAATTCGAACAAACTACATGGCTTTTATTTGAACGTTTCTAAAAATGCAAAGTTTAATACCTTTTTGTTACCAGAAGATCATTTTTATAGTCTAAAGTTCTATTTAAAAGAAAATTTCAGCGTTTTTGGGTATTATCTAAAAGATGAACTCGTTGGTTTCTTTTCTCTAATATTAAACAATAAGAATTTGGAAACTTATTTTTTAGGTTATGATGCCAAACACCAATATTCAAATCAATTGTATTTAAATATGTTATATGACATGGCTAAATACGGCATTGATAATGCGTTTTCTTCTATTGTGTATGCTAGAACAGCTATGGAGATTAAAAGCTCTGTAGGGGCTAAACCTGAAGCTATGGCGGTATATATGAAACACACCAACGGCTTTATAAATGCTGTTTTAAAACAAGTGTTTGGTTTAATGAACCCTAAACAAGACTGGGAAGAGCGACATCCTTTTAAAGAATGAGGGTGTCTAAAAAGTCTTTATAATTTGATTTGTCAGGTTGAGCCTGTCGAAACCGATATTGATTATCAGTAAGTTAAAAATATTTCGACAAGCTCAATATGACATCGAACTTACTTTTTAGACACCCTCTATATATCAAAGGTCTTCGGTAGTCATTTCGTCATCCGGAATCTTCAAACTTGTTTTAAAATTTGGAAGTACTTGATTCATCATAGCTTCATTTTTTAATTGCTTAATATCAATAAAACACCATAATTTTGTTTCAGCATTATAAATTCCAAATAAGTAGCTTTTAGTTTTAATCCGCTTTCCATCCATAATCACTTGATTGAAAGCTTCAACATAACAGCGATATTCATCATCTTCTAAAACAACATCGGAAACTCCTAAAACATCAGATTTTTCAAAAATAAAACCGCTTTCTTTCATCGTATTAAACGTTGAGTTTAATAATTCAATCGCCTTTTCTTTCCCACCCATCATTTTTAAAAAACCTGGGTGACTATAATCTAAAGCCTTATCAAAATTCATTTTTAAAGTGGCTTGACATATACTTTTAGCATCTCTTAAAGCCGATGCTTTTAATACTTCTGTAGACTGGGCAAAAGAAATGCTACTACAAAACAGTAGCAGCATTAAAACAGTTGAAGTTATTTTATTCATCTTTGTTCTTATCTTTTTTAGCATTTTTCATAGCTTCTCCTATTTGATTGCTAGCGGTAAAGCTTGCGACCATATCATTTAACATTTGGCTTCCTGCCTGTGGTGAATTAGGTAATAAAATTAAGTTACTATTGGTCTCTTGCCCTATAGCTTGTAAGGTATCATAATGTTGTGTTACTACTATAAGTGCTGATGCTTCTTGCGAGTTAATACCAACTTTATTAAGAACTTCAACAGACTCTTCTAAACCACGAGCAATTTCACGACGTTGATCTGCAATACCTTGACCTTGCAAACGCTTGCTTTCTGCTTCTGCTTTTGCTTTTTCAACAATTAAAATACGAGCAGCATCGCCTTCGTATTGTGCAGCTGTTTTTTCTCTATCTGCAGCATTAATTCTATTCATGGCCGCTTTTACCTGGGCATCTGGATCGATATCCGTTACAAGTGTTTTAATAATATCATAACCGTAATCTTGCATAGCATCATTCAATTCAGATTTTACAGCGATAGCAATATCATCTTTTTTTAAGAAAACATCATCTAAAATCATTTTTGGTACTTCTGCACGTACCACATCAAACACATAACTTGTAATCTGATCATGGGGGTAATCCAATTTATAAAAAGCATCTTCAACCTTGTTTCTAATGACTTTATATTGCACAGATACTTTTAAACGTACAAATACATCATCTTTAGTTTTTGTTTCCACAATAACATCTAGTTGTTGAATTTTTAAACTTAATCTGCCTGCAATTCTATCCACCAAAGGAATTTTTAACTGTAAGCCTGATTGGCGAATAGATTGAAACCTACCGAAGCGTTCTATAATAGCCGCGGTTTGTTGTTTTACAATAAAGAATGACGAGATTAATATTATTAATCCGAATACGATAATGGGAATAAAGAAATAACTCATGGTATTTGTATAAAATGTTAGAAAATATCGAATGACTAATTTAAGTTATATTTACACACTTATCCCTATAAATAATTATGAAAAAACAACTTATCTTATTAGTAGCTATAGCTATCTGTTTTGTTACAACAAATTTTGCACAAAAAGGACATTATAGAATTTCCAATGGTTTTGGAATTAACGGTGGTATTACCAAATTTGATATGACAACCAATAACTTTGTTACCAAACAAGGGGATGGGTTTTTAGGGGGGTTATTGGCAACGGTCAACCTCCCTCATCGATGGTACCATATGAGTTTTGGTATGCAATTATCTGAAAGCAATATTGAAATTTTAGGAAGACCTGCTATAGCCAGTACCGAAGAAGCATTTGTTGAATATAAAATGTTTGCTGCTCAAATAGCACTTTTAGGTCATATAAAAATAATTCCTGATTATGTTACTATAGACTTGGGCCCCATGCTGCAATACAATAGTAGGTTGGAATTTAAAAATAAAGCGCAAGAAGGTTATTATATAAATAATTACACCAATTTATCTGCAGAAGCTATTACCAATATTTCCCCATTTAATTTAAATGGCGCCGTAGGTGCTTCGGTAGGTATAAAAAACTTAAAAATCAAGGCACAATATCTTTATGGTTTCACCAATATTTTGAAAAAACTTGAAAATCAAAATTTAGATACCAGTGGAGGCGATGCCCGTTTTAAAGGACATCAAACCATGTTGGTTTTAGGGGCGATTGTTTTGTTTTAGATTTGTCATTCCTGCGAAGGCAGGAATCTCATAAATTGAAATCATAAAAGTAGATTCCTGCCTTCGCAGAAATTAAAAACTTATAAAGAAGCTATGGCAGCTTCAATCCGTTTAACACTTTCTACTTTCCCAATCATATACATAATATCAAACACATCCGGACCTTGTAAAGCGCCAACTAATGCTAAACGCAAAGGCATCATCACTTTACCAAAGCCAATTTCTTTGTCCGTAATCCAGCCTTTAATTTTAGTTTGAAGGTTTTCTACTGAAAAATCCTCTATGGTATCAATAATTGATACCAATTCCTGCATAAGTTCTTTTGTGCCTTCCTTAAAAGCCTTTTTTGATGCTTTTTCATCATAGGCCTTTGGCGCTTGAAAAAAGAAATGACTTAAGTCCCAAAAATCTGAGATGAACGTCGCACGTTCTTTTATGAGTCCAATGACCATAGAAATATAATTCACATCTATATCATTATGAACATTGGGAGGCATCTTATTATTAGATTCTTCGCTATAGCCTGTACTGAGCGTAGTCGAAGTACTCTGAATGACATTTAACTTTTCATCAACAATGGATTTAAACCACTTAGCTAAATCATTATTGTTTTGTTCTTGCATATAATGATGGTTAAACCACTTGATCTTTTCAGGGTCAAAACGAGCTCCCGATTTATTAACACGGCTCAAATCGAAGGCTTCGATAAGTTCATCCAAGCTAAAAATTTCCTGTTCGGTTCCTGGGTTCCAACCTAAAAAAGCCAAGAAATTCACCATAGCTTCAGGAAAATACCCAGCTTCTTTATAACCTTTTGAAATCTCGTTGCTTTTAGGGTCTTTCCATTCTAAAGGAAATACAGGAAAGCCCAACTTATCCCCATCGCGCTTGCTTAATTTTCCTTTTCCTGTTGGTTTTAAAATTAACGGCAAATGTGCAAATTCTGGAACCTCCCAGCCAAAAGCCTTGTATAATTGATAGTGCAATGCTAAAGATGGTAACCATTCCTCACCGCGAATAACATGTGTTATTTCCATTAAATGGTCGTCCACAATATTCGCTAAATGGTAGGTTGGCATCCCATCGCTCTTAAACAATACCTTATCGTCTAAAATATTGGTGTCTATTTTAATATCACCACGAATAATATCTGTTAAATGAAGTGTTTCGTCCTGCGGGGATTTAAATCGGATCACATACGCATCACCGGCATCTAATCTCGATTTAACGTCTTCCGCGCCAAGCGATAAAGAATTATCCAATTTTAAACGATTATGCCAATTATAGATAAACGTTTTGCCTTTAGCTTCATGATCTTTCCTATGAAAATCTAATGTTTCGGCAGTATCAAAAGCATAATAAGCATGGCCCGATGCAATCAATTCATCAGCATATTGTTTATATAAATGCTTTCGTTCACTTTGCCTGTAAGGACCAAATGTTTCGTTTTTGGAATTGGTACCGGCCACAGTAAAAGTAGGCCCTTCATCAAAAGGGATACCGCACCAATTAAACGCATCAACAATGTACTTTTCTGCACCCTCAACATATCTGGTCTGGTCGGTATCTTCTATTCTAAGAACAAAAGTTCCTTGATGCTTTTTTGCAAATAAATAGTTGAATAAAGCGGTGCGAACACCTCCTATATGTAAGGGGCCTGTTGGGCTAGGTGCAAAACGCACGCGAACGTTTTTGGTCATATTCTATAAATTTGTTTGCAAAGATACAGATAAGCTATAATAGAAAATACCAGACATAAAGATTTTTAATAATGACCCTATTGAAATCGGTATAACTTAACAATTAACACTTAATTATAAACTCTATACTAAAAAAATCGTAGTTTAGTAAGTCGTTATATTAACTTTTAAATACTTTATTTAAAAAAAAAATCGAATTTGTAGGTCCCAGACATCAAGCATCCTGACCATGAACAGTAACTTTAAAAACATACAAAACAAGTTAGAGGCATTTATTAAACGCTACTACACAAATGAACTGATTAAAGGCGCTATTTTGTTTTTTGCCATAGGCTTATTATACCTTTTATTCACATTGTTCATCGAGCATGTTCTATGGTTAAGCACTTTGGCTAGAACCATTTTGTTTTGGTTGTTCATTATTGTAGAAATTGTTTTAATTTTTAAATTCATTGCAACACCTTTAGCTAAATTATTCAAGCTTCAAAAAGGCATTAATTATGAAGATGCCTCAAGAATTATAGGGCAGCATTTTCCAGAAGTAAACGATAAATTGTTAAATGTCCTTCAACTACATCAAAACAGATCGCAGTCGGAATTACTTTTAGCGAGCATTGAACAGAAATCATTAGAGCTTAATCCCATTCCCTTTAAATTAGCTGTTAACCTTAAAAAAAATGTAGGATATTTAAAATATGCCGCTATTCCGGTTTTAATCCTATTGCTTACTTTTTTAACAGGTAATTTTAGTTGGTTTAGTGATAGTTATGAGCGCGTTGTTCATTACAAAACGGCTTACGAGCCACCAGCGCCATTTCAGTTTTTTGTAGTAAATGATGATTTAAATGCTATTGAGAATAAAGACTTTAAACTTATTGTAAAAACAGCAGGGGAACTCACTCCGGAAAGTGCCCAAATAACTTACAATAACGAAACATATTTTTTGCAGCAAAAAGGAGCGGGGGAATTTGAATATGTGTTTTCCCAACTCAAAACAGATACTAATTTTGAATTGTCGGCTAACGAAGTAAGGTCTAAACCTTATGAAATTAAAATTGTTGAAGTCCCGTCCCTATTGAGTTTCGAAATGGTTCTGGATTATCCCAGCTATACCAAAAAGAAAGATGAAACTATTAAAAGTACGGGGAATGCATTGGTTCCAGAAGGCACCCATGTGATTTGGAAGTTAAAAACAAAAGCGACAGATCATGTTTATTTATATGCTCATGATACTATTGATTTTTCTTCTAACAAACCGAATGTTTTTGAAGCGTCTAAGCACGTTTATAATCATTTAGATTATAGCTTGAGTACCAGCAATAAAAACCTTCAGAATTACGAAAATTTAGCATTTAACATTGGTGTTGTTAAAGATGAATATCCAGAGATCGACTTAAAAGTAGAAACCGATAGTTTGGATTTGCAAACCTTATACTTTTACGGACAGGTAAGTGACGATTATGGTTTTAGTAAGCTACAACTCGTATACTATCCATCTGATGATGAAAAAAATAAGCAATTTGAAACCATTCCCATTTCTAATTCCAATATTGCAGAATTTATAAGTGCTTTCCCTAATAATTTAAAAATAAAAGCTGGGATACCCTATGAATTATACTTTCAAGTTTTTGATAATGATGTAATTAACAAATATAAAGCTGTAAAAAGTCATGTGTTTACTTATAGAAAACGTACTAAAGAAGAAGAGACACTAAAGAATTTAGAAGAACAAAGTGAAACCATTAAAAATTTAAATAAATCTTTAGAGAAGTTTGATGAGCAGGATAAAAAGTTACAAGAGCTAACTAAGACCCAAAAAGAAAAAACGAATTTAAATTTTAACGATAAGAAAAAGTTAGAATCATTTTTCAAACGTCAGAAACAACAAGACGACATGATGAAAAACTTTAACAAAAAACTAAAAAATAACTTAGAAGAATTTAAAAAGGAGGATTTAAAGGAAGACTCCTTTAAAGAAGATTTAAAAGAACGTTTAAAAGAAAACGAAGAACAGCTCAAAAAAGATGAAAAGGTGCTGGATGAGTTAAAAAAACTTCTGGAAAAAATCAACCAAGAAGATGCAATAACCGAAAAGCTCGAGCAGCTCGCTAAACAAAATAAAAACAAAAAACGAAGTTTAGAGCAGTTATTGGAACTAACCAAGCGTTTTTATGTTGAAAACAAATTAAAAAAACTCGGGGATGACTTAAAAAAACTTGCAGACGAACAAGAAAAATTATCCAACACATCTGAAGAAAAAAACACTAAAGACAAACAAGAAACGCTTAATAAGGAATTTGATAAATTCTCTAAACAATTGGAAGATTTAAAGAAGGATAGCAAAGCTTTAAAAAAACCCATTGATATACCACAGGATAAATTAGAAGAAGATGCCATTAAAAAGGAACAGGAAAATGCTTCTAAGGAATTAGATAAAAAAGAACAGGAGCAAACAGGTGAAAAAGAAGAAGAAGGTAAACCAGAAGAACAACAAAATCAGAATTTAAAGAACGCCCAGAAGAGTCAAAAGAAAGCAGCTCAAAAAATGAAAAAAATGAGTCAACAAATGCAAAGTGTGATGCAAGCAGGTGGTGGTGAGCAAATGCAGGAAGATGTTGATATGCTTAGACAGATTTTAGACAATCTGGTATTGTTTTCTTTTGATCAGGAAGCGGTCATGAACCAATTTAAAAGTATCGATGTAAATCACAATAAATTTGCATCTTATTTACGTAAGCAAAACAATTTAAAAGAACATTTTGAGCATATAGATGACAGCCTATTTTCATTATCGCTTCGTCAGCCTAAACTCTCGGAAAAAGTCAATAAAGAAATTACAGAGGTCTATTACAATATTGATAAAGCCTTAAATCTATTAGCCGAAAACCAATTATATCAAGGCGTTTCAAATCAACAGTTCGCTGTTACAGCAGCAAATAATTTGGCTAATTTTTTAAGTGATGTTTTAGATAACATGCAAGAGAATTTGAGTATGTCCCCTGGTAAAGGCGGACAAGGAGACATGCAATTACCGGATATTATTATGAGTCAGGAAGAACTCAATAAAATGATGGAGGAAGGTATGAAAAAAGGCGAAAAAGGAAGTCCTAAAGAACAAGAGGGCAAGGGGGAGAAAGCAGGTGAAAATGGAGAAGACAAAAAAGGAAACAAAGGTGAAAAGGAAAACAAAGGAGGTAAGCAAGGTGAAGAAAAAAATGGGAATCAACAAAATGAAGGAGAAGGAACCAATGAAGACATGAATGGTTTATTATATGAAATATACCAACAACAACAACAATTACGAAAAGCATTAGAAGAAAGATTGGCCAAAGAAGGAAAGGGTAAAGGGGGGAACGGAGATGCTTTGTTAAGAAAGATGGAAGACATAGAATTGGATTTATTAAACAAAGGATTCACGAATCAAACACTTCAAAAAATGATGCATTTAAAACATCAATTATTAAAATTGGAAAATGCTACTTTTCAGCAAGGTGAGGATAATAAAAGAGAATCTGAAACGAATAAAAACCATTTTAACAATAATACCAATAATCAAATCCCTACTGCAAAACAATATTTTAAAACTACCGAAATATTAAACAGACAAGCTTTACCTTTGCAACAAGTTTATAAAAAGAAAGTGCAAGAATATTTTAAGCAGAATAATGATTAACTTCAATTACGAAACCAATTTTTCTTTAAAAAATGAAGACGCTATTTCCAACTGGGTGATAAGTACAATTTCTGAAGAAGGATATAAATTAGAAGAAATAAATTATGTGTTTTGTGATGATGAATACCTTCATAAATTGAATGTAGAATTTTTAGATCATGATACATTAACAGACATTATTAGCTTCGATTATTCTATGGGGAAATTAATACAGGGAGATATTTTTATTTCTATAGAAAGGGTCAAGGACAATGCCAAGGATTTCTCTGTTTCTTTTGAAGAAGAACTAAACCGTGTTATCATACATGGTATACTTCATTACTGTGGTTATAAAGACAAAACAGATTCTGATGCTAAAGTCATGCGAGACAAAGAAAACCATTATTTAAAGCAATTGGTTTAGAACCCATCTTTCTTTCTAGGAAGTGGTTTAAACTACTTCTAAATTAAAAATTAAAGGATAGGAACCTATTAACCTATGGTAAAACTACAGGTAAAGTAGGAATACAAAAACTTTAATTTTCAAGAAACAACGTATATTTGCAAATTCAAATTATTTATATGTTCCACGTGGAACATACGTATTTTTAAAACCAAAAATTATGTTTAACGAAGTGTATGATGTTATAGTTGTTGGAGCAGGGCATGCAGGAAGTGAAGCAGCTGCCGCGGCTGCAAATATTGGTAGCAAAACATTGCTTGTTACCATGAGCCTTCAAAACATTGCTCAGATGTCTTGCAATCCTGCCATGGGTGGTATTGCAAAAGGACAAATTGTAAGGGAGATTGATGCGCTTGGTGGTTATAGTGGCATCGTTTCCGATACCTCTGCCATACAGTTTAAAATGCTTAACAAATCTAAAGGTCCCGCTATGTGGAGCCCAAGGGTACAAAGTGACCGTATGCGTTTTGCTGAAGATTGGCGACTGCTTTTGGAGGGAACACCAAATCTTGATTTTTATCAAGAAATGGTATCTGGTTTAATAGTAAAAAAAGGGAAAGTAACAGGCGTAAAAACATCATTAGGAATAGAAATAAAAGCAAAGTCCGTTATCTTAACAAATGGTACTTTTTTAAATGGATTAATTCATATAGGAGATAAGAATTTTGGTGGCGGTAGAGCAGGGGAAAAAGCAGCAACTGGTATTACGGAACAATTGGTGGATTTAGGTTTTGATTCTGGTAGAATGAAAACAGGAACCCCACCAAGAGTGGATGGACGAAGTTTAGATTATTCTAAAATGATAGAACAGCCCGGAGATAATAATCCAGAAAAGTTTTCATATTTAGACATAACAAAGCCATTACAAAACCAACGTTCTTGCCATATGACTTACACCAGTCTTGAGGTACATGATCTACTTCGTGAAGGCTTTGACAGATCTCCAATGTTTAATGGTAGGATTAAAAGTTTGGGACCGCGTTATTGTCCCTCTATTGAAGATAAGATTAATCGTTTTGCAGATAAGGACAGGCATCAATTATTTATAGAACCCGAAGGTTGGAACACTTGCGAAGTTTATGTAAATGGCTTCTCAACATCACTCCCGGAAGACGTCCAATTTAAAGCATTGCGATCTGTAGTTGGTTTTGAAAATGTAAAATTCTTTAGACCAGGCTATGCTATCGAATACGATTATTTTCCACCTACACAATTAAAACATACTTTAGAAACCAAGCTTGTTGAAGGTTTATATTTTGCAGGTCAGATTAATGGAACTACAGGTTATGAAGAAGCAGCCTCTCAAGGATTGATAGCTGGTATAAATGCATGTCTAAAGGTTCAGGAAAAAGAAGCATTTACTCTTAAAAGAGATGAGGCTTACATAGGTGTTTTAATAGACGATTTAATTACAAAAGGCACAGAAGAGCCTTATAGAATGTTTACATCGAGAGCAGAATACAGAACCTTATTGCGTCAGGATAATGCGGATTTAAGATTAACTCCTAAAGGTTTTAAAATTGGATTAGCTAGCGAAAAACGTTTAAAAAGGATGGAACAAAAACACAATGATGCTGAGAAATTCGTAGAATTCTTTTCTAAAACAAGTGTAAAACCAGAAGAAGCAAATCCAGTTTTAGAATCTAAAGGATCTGCTTTGGTTAAACAATCTGATAAGATGTTTAAGATCTTTTCCAGACCAAATATCACGATTGATGATGTTCGAAAATTTAAGGATGTTGAAAAATATATACAGGATAACAATCTAGATAATGAAGTGATAGAACAGACAGAAATTCAAGTAAAATATTCTGGGTATATAGCAAAAGAAAAAAACAATGCTGATAAATTAAGTAGGTTAGAATATGTAAAAATTCCTGAGAATTTTGACTATTCCCAAATAAAGTCCATGAGCTTTGAAGCACGTGAAAAATTAAAAAAAATACAACCAACTACGGTATCGCAAGCATCAAGAATTAGTGGTGTTTCTCCTAACGATATTTCTGTATTATTGGTTTATATGGGTAGGTAATTTTTAAGTGTTCCACGTGGAACGTTTAATAAAAAATTTAATTTTTGCTATTCGCTTTTAACTTCATAATCTATTTCCATGAAAAAAAAAACTCCATATTTAACTCTAAAAGATCATTCGGTTTCTGGTGAAAAATTTGAATTAATTAAAAATAACAAGTATGGTTTTCTAGAAACAACACCACAACCATCTTTAGAAAAATTACCGGATTATTATAAAAGTGAAGATTATATTTCACATACAGATACCCAAAGAAATTTATTTGAAAAAGTGTATCATTTCATTAGGAGGATCTCTTTAAAAAAGAAACTGAAGTTAATCAATTCTTTTTCTTATAAAGAAAAAAATCTTTTAGATATTGGATGCGGTACAGGCGATTTTTTACAAACCGCAAAACAAAACAATTGGAAAGTTTATGGAATTGAACCTAATAAGCAAGCTCGAAATATTGCAAATAAAAAAACCAATGATGCTGTTTTTAAAATTGAACAACTTTTAAAATTTGACCCAGCAAGTTTTGATGTTATTACTCTTTGGCATGTATTGGAACATTTACCAAATTTAGAAGATCATATAACTATTTTTAAAAAATTATTAAAACCAAATGGTACTTTAATAATTGCTGTTCCTAATTATAAAAGCTACGATGCAAAATATTATAAAGAATTTTGGGCCGCTTATGATGTACCAAGACATCTTTGGCATTTTAATAAAAAGTCTATTTCTAAATTAGTTTCTAAAGTTACTATGGAAGTCATAAAAATAAAACCAATGCTTTTTGATGCCTTTTATGTGAGTTTGCTTTCAGAAAAATATAAGCATGGAAAAATGAATCCTATTAAAGGATTTTGGATTGGATTGCTATCAAATTTAAAAGCTATCAAGTCGAAAGAGGGCTCTTCTTTAATTTATATTATAAAAAATAACTAAAATTCATTTTAAGAAACCTCATTTAATTATTACTATATAAAACAAATAAATACCAGTAAGATTATTTAAGATCGCTTAAATCGCTTTAAATCGCTTAATTCGTAATAGATATTAACTATTTATAATACTTTTTATTATAAAGTTTTATTATATATTAAATTCAATACAGAATTGATTTAAATATTGAGCTACTTTGTTATTTTTGTTCAGATTTTAAAAAACAATAAAATGAAAAATATACTTTATGTATTATTAGTAAGCTTGGTTTTTACTTCTTGTCAAAAAGAAAAAAAAATCGGATTCATAGACAACGGTGTTGTAATAAATGATTATCTAGAGAAAAAAGATTTAGAAGCAAAATTCAAAACAAAGGATGAAGCCTTTAAAAAGAAAGCAGATAGTATAGGTCAAGCTTTTCAATTGGAAGTTCAGCAAGCACAAATTACCGCTAAAAAATCTTCACAAAGAAAACAACAGGAATTAATGGGAGGTTTGCAACAAAAACAACAGGTACTTCAACAACAAATGCAATTTGAACAACAACAGTTAACTCAAAACTTCCAAACTGAAATAGATTCATTAATTGTTAAAGTGAAAGATTTTGTTAAAGATTATGGAAAAGCCAATGGCTATACTTATATTTTAGGAACTAGCGATGGTGCAGCTTCTGTTCTTTATGGAACAGAAGAGAATGATTTAACACAAACTATTTTAGATGCTTTAAACGAAGCTTATAAAAAATAGGTTTAACTAAATATATAACTTATTAAATCCTGGCTTTGGCTGGGATTTTTTATTTTTAATAAATAAAGTGAGAAGTGATTTATAAGACTTAACTTTAAAAATATATTTCGTTACTGAATGTCCGTAATCATGCATAAAGATATTTTTGTCATTCTGAACGAAGTGAAGAATCTGTTGATAATCAATGTGATCCCTCGTTGCCTCGGGATGACACCCATCTATACAATACAAAGTCGCCATGTCATTCAGAAGCCTGCCTGTCGGTAAACAGGCAGGCACGACTGAAGAATCTAAAAGTTCATTTCGACCAATTAAAATTAATTAACATAAAATAAGTAAGTTTTTTCTTATAAAAATCAATTATACCACTACTCATTTTATCTATTGATAAAAACTTTTAGATAATAACGTTCTGTAGGTAGCTCCCAAGTACAAAAGATCTTTGAGAAGGTTTTTAAATCGACTAAAAAAATAATAGAGGAAAATATTTAAAGAGTTCTAAATTTTATGGATCCAAATAACTTTTTACGACTAACTGAATTTAAAATATTTAGAGTAAGATCAATTTTTATTTATTATCAATGCTTTAATAAATAATGTTAGGATGATCACAGTAGAGAATTAAAGAAAGTCATATTTTTCAAATAGGTCTCGATTGCATTCAAAATTGCAAAAGATTAGGCCATTAGAAAACAACTTTAGTTAAATTTAAGCTACACACTCAGCTAAAAGCATTTAAAGATATTACAGAGCATCAATTTAAAAAGTAATGGAATTATACCACTATAAAAAAAGAAGCACCTATAGCAAGCCTAATACCATTTAAAGAACTAAATATACTAAGCAAAAACAAAGATTAATTAGAGTCCGTTAAAAGATAAATCTTTATTAGAAGTTTAAAAAACAAAAGTAAAATTATTTAATTTTAGAGTTATCCACATTATATAGTATAATACTATTTTCTTTTTAAAATTTAAAAAATAAATGGTGGTTATTATAGCATGTTAATAGCAAGGATAACTTTTTCAGATTTTATTTTGATAATAATTAATTTACGTTCTATTAATAGTTAATTAACAATTGAATTTATTTTAATAGGTTCATTTTTAATGATTTTAAATTTTATATCCACACTTGTTAACAACTCAAACTAACAACTTTCAGTAATAACTATATTTATTTTTTGTGTTCACATCTATCATTTTTAAGTCTCATAACATTGCTAAAAAAAATGGATTAAATTTTTGGTAAAGTGATGTTGATTTTTCATTGAAAAAATAAATGGATTATCAATATTTTTCTTTTAGAAAGTAATCAACACTTATTAACAAGTAATGAATATAATAACACACATTATTAGTTATGGTTAATTTACTAAATAGTGTTTTAGTTTGAACTATAATTATATTTTTAAAGCTTTTATAGTGAGATACTTTTAATATGCTTTAACGATATCTTGGTAATTCTGTTTGTCAATTGATTAAAATTAAGTCTTTTTTCTTGGTTCTGATAATGAAGTGGTCTGATCTCTTTTATATGACATGAATGTTTTTTAATATATAGTTAGTACCTTTATAGCCTATAACAACAAGACAATAAAATCATGACAATTTCTATAGGAAACGATCACGCTGGAACAGATTATAAATTCGCTATTAAAGCATATTTAGAAGCTAAAGATTATACTGTTAACAACTATGGTACAGATGCAAATGATAGTGTAGATTATCCAGACTTTGTACACCCTGTGGCACAGGATATAGAAAATAAAAAGGCAGATTTTGGTATTTTAATATGTGGTAGTGCCAATGGTGTTGCCATGACTGCTAATAAATATCAACATGTGCGAGCTGGTTTATGTTGGACTAAGGAAATTGTTGAGCTTACCAGACAGCATAACAATGCCAATATTTTATGTATACCAGCGCGTTACACTGCCATACCTCAAGCTTTACAGATGGTAGAAACATTTTTAAATACGGATTTTGAAGGGGGGAGACATCAAAATAGAATAGATAAGATTCCTTTATCCTGTTAAATGGGACATTCGCATACTCATAATCACACACATGTTCATAACGACCTAAAAGGACGTAATCTTTTTATATCTATTTTATTAAATATCCTTATTACTGTTGCACAAGTAATAGGCGGTATCCTTTCTGGTAGTTTGGCACTGCTAAGTGATGCATTACATAATTTTAGCGATGTACTTTCTTTGGTTGTAAGTTACATAGCTAATAAACTATCAAAAAAGAAGGCTTCAATTCATAGAACATTTGGGTATAAACGTGCAGAAATCCTAGCAGCGTTTATAAACGCATCTACGTTAATAATTGTGGCTGTATTATTAATAGTTGAGGCTGTAAAGAGATTTCAAGATCCTCAAGAAATAGCATCTAATTTAGTTATTTGGTTATCCCTTTTAGGGATTATAGCTAATGGTTTTAGTGTACTTTTATTAAAAAGGGATTCTCAATCTAATATGAATATGAAAAGCGCTTATCTGCATTTATTAACAGATATGATGGCTAGTATTGCCGTATTGATAGGAGGTTTGTTAATGAAATATTACCAAGTGTATTGGGTAGATAGTGTATTGACATTTGTGATAGCACTTTATTTGATTTGGATGGGTTTCGATTTGTTAAAAAGTTCTACAAAGGTTTTAATGTTATTTACTCCGGACGATATCCCCATAAAACAAATAGTTACAGAAATAAACGCTTTTGAAAGTATTGAAAATGTACATCATGTTCATGTTTGGCAATTAAACGAAGAAGAAATTCATTTAGAAGCGCATATAGATTTTAATAAAGATATTACCTTATCTCAATTTGATGTTATCTTACACGAAATAGAAGATTTGGTTTTTAATAAATATGATATTAATCACGTGAACATTCAGCCAGAATTTGGTAAAGATGATGTGAAGGATGTGATTGTACAGGATTGATAACACATGTCATTCAGAAGCCTGCCTGTCGACAGGCAGGCACAACTGAAGAATCTTTTAAATGTTATGTTTTAGAGATATACTTATAAACATAATAGTTATGTGATCATTTTGTTTTTTATTTGGCGTTATATTTATAGATTCTTCACTTCGTTCTGAATGACATAGTAACTCTTTATTGACTTTATAAAACATGCTAAAAGTACAAGTAAAAACTTTTGAAGAATTAACCAAACAAGAATTGTATCATTTATTACAATTAAGAAGTGAGGTCTTTGTGGTTGAGCAAGATTGTGTCTATCAGGATATTGATGGAAAAGATCAAAAAGCATTACATGTTTTAGGTTTTAAAAAAGCTGAATTGGTGGCTTATACCCGTATTTTTAAACCAGGAGATTATTTTAAGGAACCCAGTATAGGCAGAGTTGTGGTAGTTAAAAAAGAACGTGCTTATAAATATGGCTACGATATCATGAAAGCGTCTATTAAAGCCATTACAGAGCGCTTTAATACATCATTAATAAAAATATCGGCACAGGTATATTTAACTAAATTTTACACTAATTTGGGTTTTACAGCTATAGGTGAGGAATATTTAGAAGATAATATTCCGCATATTGCTATGATTAAAGAATAGCCAGCTAAGGAATTAATCTAACTAACGCTTTAAAGTAAAGTGTCCCTTAATAACTTCACCCGAGTTAAGAGTGACTACGTACCAATAATCATCAGTATTTAGTGGGTGTCCGTTAAAAGTACCGTTCCAACCTTGGGAGTTTGGGTGTAACGATTTTAAAAGTTTACCGTATTTATCGAAAATATGTGTCATTTTTACTGAATTATTACTATCGAAAACTTGCCATACATCATGGCGACCGTCATTATTTGGTGTAAAGTATTTAGGAATATAATAAGCGTCTTCAATAATTAATACACTAAAACTAGACTCGTTACTATCACAAGCTGTTTCATTATAAATATAAATAGTTTGCGAGTTTGTGATAATATCTCCAGCATTAAACTGAATACCATGGCCACCAGATTGCATAAAATAATTACCGTTTGTTAGATTTGGTAAAGTATAAGAACTATTAGTTACAACATTGTCAAGTGTATCTACATTAACAAAATTGCTGCAATCGTTTTGGGATGCTATATAATTTGAAAAAGTAACAGGTTCCCAAGTTGAGTGATTTCCAGAAGGATTATCAACAACAACACAATTTAAATCGGGATTAGCCCTAAAATCCATTAGGGTAATATTGCTATTATTACCATTTCTAAGATTTAATCTACACAGATTATTATGGCTACAATCTAATTGCGTCACATTAAAATTATTAGAGAGATCTAATGCTGTTAATGCATTAAAGGCACAATTTACGTTGATTAGCTGATTATTTATAGAGACATTCAGGTTTGTTAGCTGATTATTTTCACAAGCAAAAAAAGTTAAATTTGGGTTATTGGAAAGGTCCAGGTCATTTAAGAGATTATTGCCACACTCAAACCTATTTAGGGTGATATTTTGAGATATATTTAAGGATGTTATTTGATTGTTATTACATACTAAAACATTTAAGTTGGGATTTTGGGTCACATCTAAATTGGCTAAGAGATTATTACCGCAAACCAATGAAATTAAGCCTGTGTTTTGGGTCACATCCAAACTACTTAACTGATTAGAACCACACCATAAAATTTGCAGGTTTGAATTTTGGGTCACATCTAGGCTCGTTAATAAATTGTTATCACAAAAGAGCTCTGTTAAAGCACTAAAATCTTCAATGCCACTTAAATCTTGAATATTTAAACCTCGAATGTCCAGCGATGGTTCCGCACTAATATCTGCTGTTAAAACAGTACCATTTACAAGGTTATCACTATCAATACCTTCGTTTATAAGGAACTGTTCAAAATTAGGATCAGGAATAGATGTGTTTTGAGAGATACCAATACAACTTAGCAATACCAAAACTAAACTGCAGAAGTATTCTTTATTCACCCACATAGGTTATTAAAATTTCTACACGTCTATCGAATTTTGGATCACCGCCAAGTGGAAATTTTCGGCGCATCCCTAAATGGCGCATTCGTCTTTTATCAACCCCTTTTTTTGCAAAATAATCATAAACATATTTTGCCCGAGCTTCAGATAAGTTACGCTTTTTGGTCTTTCTATCTACGGCATCTCTACTGTATTGTGTACAACATACATGACCTTGTATGGTGAAATAAATATCTTTACGTTCTACAAGCGCCTTGGCAATCGCTTCCAGTGTTTTTTTAGATTCATATGTTACCTTACTATAACCGGTTTTAAATAGAATATTTTTAAAAACTATTTTATCGCCAACTTTAAGGTCTCCTTTTATTAGTTCTGACGTGCTTTTCTTTTTAACAACTTTTTCTACAGGCTTTTTTTCAACGGGTTTGGGCTTAGGTTTTTTTGGTGTTACTATAATTTCTACTTTTCGGTTTAAGCCTCTTATTTTTAATAGGTTTTTTTCTTCAACGATTTTTAATAAAACCTCGCCTTTTCCATCAACATTTGTAATTAATTCATCGCTAATTTCATTACTGGAAAAAATAGCTTTTATAGCATCTGCGCGCTGTTGGGATAATTTTAAGTTATAAGTATCGGCACCAATGTCATCGCAAAATCCAAATATAGAAATGGTCTCGATGTCTACATCTGTTAAGGTCGAAATAAAGAGAAGCAAACGGTTTTCTTCTGTTGGTGGGAGGTTATACTTATCTGTATCAAAGTAAACATTGTGAGTCAATTCTTTTTGGGAGAATGCAAATGCCGTGTTTAACGTTAATAAGATAAGTACCAATAATTTATTCATAGCGGGGTAATAGAACAGGTATAAATATACTATTTTTAATTTTTTTGATATAAAATTCATCTTGACTTTTTCTATTTCCTAAAACCTATCTGCTGGCAGGAAAGAACGGCCAAAATTCGTCCATATTTCGTTACTTTTTTATGTTTAGTGAACTAGGCCATTAAAAAAGGGTCTCATCTATACAAATTTCACGTCATTTTAGTTCACTTAACTCTTATTATCATAAATAGGAGTTCATGAATCTTCGATTTCGGTTGAAAACAAAAAGTCAAGATGAGCTTATAGAAATAAAACAGATCTTATTTTAAATAATTAAGATACGTAGATGGTTTACTAAGTATTTCTGTCGCTTTTTTAATCTTAGGATCGTTTACTTTATAATATTCGTACAGCCCTTCTCTGTAAACATATCTTTTTACTATATCTTCGGTTAGTAATTCTAACAAATAATCTTTATTTTCTTCAATAACATCGGTTTTTGATGCCTTTAGGTTAGTAACCAAAGCATTAAAGTCTTTTTCTATATTATCATTTAGCCCTTCTTTGGTTGCTGTTTCTAAAACGTCGTAAAGTGCTTTTTCCGTTGCTGTTTCAAAAGAAAAATTATTGGTTTTTAAATAGTTTTTAAAATTAGAAAAGTCAGTATCAGAAAGTTTTAAATTATTAATATCGTTTATAGTGTGTTTATAATAATAATCGGTACTGTAATTAAATATTAAGTCGCTATTTACGATGGCATTTGTAATGGACGAGTTTTTGGAAGTATTAAAAATGACGTCTGGAAACACGCCGCCCCCATCAAATACTTTACGCCCATTTTTTGTTTTAAACTCGTTGTAGTTTTCTTGTTTTACACGAACCGCTTCTCCTTTTTCATTTCTGTTCCAATAATCCAGAGACTGGATACACCTACCAGAAGGCGTATAATATCTTGAAATGGTTATTTTAACCTGTGTTCCATAAGTAAGTTGTTTGGGGCGTTGTACCAAACCTTTACCAAAACTTCTTGATCCTACAATAACGGCACGATCCAAATCTTGCAATGAGCCCGATACAATTTCACTTGCCGAAGCACTATGGCCATCGATTAAAACCACTAAAGGTATGTTTGTATCGATGGGCTCGTCTTGTGTATAATAGGTTTTATTATATTTTTTAACCTTAGATTTTGTGGTAACCACTAATTGCCCTTTTGGCACAAAGAGATTTACTATTTTAATGGCTTCATTAAGGAGTCCACCAGGATTTCCTCTTAAATCCAAAATAATTTGTTCTGCTCCTTGGGCCTTTAAATCGCGTAAAGCGTAATTGGTTTCGTAATGTGCTTTATTACTAAACTTACTTAACACAATATAGCCTGTTTTATCGTTAACCATTGAAAAATGGGGTACAGCCTTAATTTCTACTTCGGCTCTTTTTATGGTAGCGGTATGTGTTTTGCCTTGGCGTTTATAAGTAACCTCTACAGGCGTATCTGAAGCACCTTTTAATAAATCGCCTGCATTTTCTTTATAAGTTTCAATGATAATGTCACCAACTTGAATGATTTCGTCTCCTGCTTTCAAGCCCGCTTCATCAGCAGGATAGCCTTTATAAGGTTCTACAATAACCAATTTGTCCTTAAATGTTTTAACCCGAGCGCCTATACCGGTATAATCGCCCGTATTATTAATTCTGGCGGCTTCAACATCTTGTTCGTTCATAAAATTGGTATATGGATCTAAATCCGCTAACATACTTTTAATAGCAGTATCCATTAAATCACCTGGGTTCGTTTCGTCAACATAATTCATGTTGAGTTCTTTAAAAAGCGTTGTAAATATTTCTATTTGCTTTGCTATTTCGAAAAAATCGTTTTTAAAAGCAGTTCCAGTAAAAAAGAGGACACCTGCCAGTATAGGAATTATGATTTTCTTTTTTAGTAAATTCTTCATAGTGGAAGTATATTATTATTTTGAAACCTTGTTGGAAAATTTTTCAAACAAGTCTTTCATTCTGGATTCTACTTGAATTAAGTTTGGTTTGTCTTTGCCAATGTACAAAATCATAAACGCATATTGTGTTGTAATGTTGTTAAAATACACAGTCTTATTTAGTCTATAGGCCTCTCTTAACAATCGTTTTATACGATTTCTATCAACAGCATTTTTAAAATTCCGTTTGCTTACAGAAACGCCTGTTTTAGCTATAGCATCATCATCAAAAGTTGTTTGAAGGTAAACTAAGCGCAAAGGAAAAGCTGAAACAGATCGACCTTTGTCAAATAACTGTTCAATGACCTTTTTGCTTTTAAGTTTTTCTTTTTTAGGATAAGTTGTAGACATACATAAAATATGAATACAAAAGTAGTAATAACAATTAATACCTCAACCACGGTATAATCTACCTAATAGGGCCGTGTTTTGAATACATTGAATTACAGTAATTTAATGCTTGATATAAACTTGATAAATCTTATAAACAATGCATAAAACCTGATGTTTCTTTGTCTTTTTATTAGAATAATTGCCCTTATGAGATGTCTCAATCGTGACTCATTTCGACATGACAATGAGGTTTTTATTATTAAACTCGATGTAAGCATAAAATTATTGAACAGACTATCAATAATTTAATCCTGGTTGTCAGGTTGAGTACTTCGACTACGCTCAGTATAAACTAAAAGTCGTAAGGCACAAGGCGACAAATCGTATAATTAGTGAATTTATTGTTAAAAACTCCCTTGCCTGCCTGTCGGCAGACAGGTTTTAAATCGAACTCCCGTTATTAAATAAAAGGATTAAAACGTGTCATGTTATTGATGATACTTCTAATAAGAACTGGTATTAGATATCTCCAATATATTTTAATAATGTTTAAAGACACAACTTTTAGCCTACTCAATATAGCTATAAAGAAAAAGACACTCTATTTTTATAAAGTGCCTTTTTTTATGTTATTAAAAATTTTAAAGACTAAAATTTACTTAGTATTATTCTTTTTATCTATATCTGCCATCATTTCTTTAGGATCGATCTGGACACTTTTAACAGCTTTAGAAGCCTCAAAAGTGTAAGTTGGGTATGCCCAGGCCCAATCTGCTTTTAAAGTAGCCGAGGTTGGTTTTTCTCCACGCATCATTTGTAACGGGATGTAAAAGTCTTCGGTAGTATCGTCCGTATAAGTTACCGTTAGATCTATAGGCATTGGCATCTGGCCTATGCGTTCTAATGTGATGTTTTTTTCTTCTATATTTTTTACGCCATAATCAATGGTATTGGTAGTTTGTGCAAAATCTATTAAATACCAACCCAGTTCTAAACCAGATACTTTTTCGGCAGAACGGATAATACTATTAGGGGTTGGGTGCTTAAATGCAAAATCGTTAAAAAATCTTTTTATGGTTTTCTTTAGGTTGTCCTCGCCAATAATATACCCCAATTGTGCTATAAACACAGCACCTTTACTATAAGCCGAAATACCATAAGATTGATTGTAATGATAACGGTCTGCGTGTGTTGTAAGCGGTTGTTCTTTCCCAGACTTGGCCAAATAGATGTAATTTCCATAAGCACCAGCCGTAGGGTTTTTTCTGTTATGTCCCATAATTTCATTTTCAGCTAACCCACTAATATAAGTGGTAAAACCTTCGTCCATCCACTCGTGCTTAGCTTCGTTGGTCGCCAATAAAAATTGAAACCATGTGTGTGCCAGTTCGTGAGCAGTAACCCCAACTAAACTTCCATAACTACGGTTTCCTGTTATTAGGGTACACATCGCATATTCCATACCCCCATCACCACCTTGTATAACAGAGTATTGCTTGTAAGGGTATTTGCCAATGTGCTCGCTATAATAGGTCATAAGTTCCGCTGTTTTTGGCTGTAATTTTTTCCAACCTTCCTTCTTTTTGGCATCTAAGGTGTTCTTATAGTAGAAGTGTAATAACGGACCATTTGGAACTTGTAGTGTATCATGAATATAGTCTGGATCTGCAGCCCAGGTAAAATCGTGTACTTTTGGTGCCTTATAATGCCATGTTATTTTACCATTATTAGCTGTTGCATCGGGATTTTGTAAATAACCGGTACCACCAACAACATAGTTTTTATCAATGGTTAACTTAACATCAAAGTCTCCCCAAACCCCATGGAACTCACGGCCAATATATGGATCGGCATGCCACCCTTCAAAATCGTATTCTGCTAACTTTGGATACCACTGGGTCATAGATAAGGCAACCCCCTCTCTATTGTTTCTTCCAGAACGACGTATTTGAACAGGGACTTGTGCATCAAAAACCATATTAAAGGTGACACTTTCTCCTGGTTGTATCGGTTTTGCTAAATCAACCTCTAAAACAGTACCCACTGTTTCGTGTTTTAAAAGAGTGCCGTTTTGTTTTAGTGAATTTACTTTTATATAGCCTATTTCATCAGGTTTTAATTTACTAATACGGTCTCCAACTCTTGAGTCTGGATCTGCAATGGTGCGGGAACGTACATCCATTTCACTTCCTGGCTGAAAAGCATTAAAGTACAAATGGTAATACACCCGGTTTAAAACATCAGGCGAGTTATTGGTATATACCAAGGTTTGATTCCCTTTATATTGATACGTGTTTACGTCCATATCAATTTCCATTTTGTAATCTACGTGCTGTTGCCAATACGTATTTGACGCTTGTGAAGCTTGGGTCTGTGGCGTCGTTACAGCAGGTGTTTTTGGTGTCGTTGTATTTTTTGAACTGCTACAGGAAATAAAGACACTTAAGCTTAAAACAGAAATAAAGAATCGTTTCATAGTATAAATATTGGATTAAAAAAGGCTTTCTAAAAAGTAAGATCCATAATTATAGATACCTTTTAGAGAGCCTTCTATTTCATTTAAATTAATATTATTTAGACATTTTAGAGGCCATAATTAAAGCATTATAGGCATTAACCATTTTTGCAGACTTTGTTAAATCTGCAAAAGATCTTACATCATCCGTATTACCTCCAACAACCACTTTTGTTTTCACGGCCAAACCAGAATCCATAAGTATTTGCTTTACTTGGGCCGCACTTAATTTTGGATAGTAAGAACGAATTAAAGCAGCAACTCCAGCAACTGCAGGTGCGGCCATAGAAGTTCCTCCTTTTGTGTCATATTCATTTTCCGGTGTTGTAGAATACACTTTAGCTCCAGGAGCAAAAACATCCACATTTTTCTTTCCATAATTAGAAAAACCAGCAATGAGTCCAGAACCGTA
This sequence comes from Flavivirga sp. 57AJ16, assembly GCF_028736925.1. Lineage (GTDB taxonomy): Bacteria > Bacteroidota > Bacteroidia > Flavobacteriales > Flavobacteriaceae > Flavivirga. Next base: position 124,498 of record NZ_JAQZAT010000006.1, read on the forward strand.
CTTTGGAGCCAAAGCACCAACTCTTATATAGGTATCTGAAACCTCTTGACCATTTACATTGTCATCGGGAAAATTAGGCTCAGTATCTACATCTTTGCTATCATTTCCAGCAGCATGTACAATAAGCACATCCTTTTTTCCAGCGTAAGCAATGGCATCTCGTACCCAATCGCTATGTGGTGAGTAGCTTTTACCAAAACTTCCGTTTATAATTTGTGCACCATTATCAACAGCATATCTAATGGCCAGAGCGATATCTTTATCGTATTCGTCACCATTTGGCACAGCTCTTATGCTCATAAGGGCCACATTGTTTGCTACTCCATTAGCCCCTTTACCATTATTTCGCTCTGCTGCAATAATACCTGCTACGTGTGTACCATGACTTTCACTTTTCTTAACTGGTTTTACATTGCCATTACCATAAGAAGTGGTAGACATATCGTCTGGATCATCACCATTAACACGTCCTTTAAACGTTTTGTTTAGGTTGTAGTTTAGTCTTTCATTGATACTTTCCAGGCCATTGGAGATTTCTTTTTTGGCATCGTTCAAAGAGTCCATACCGTTACTGTACATATACTTAGCTATCTGTAAAGCCTGTTTGAGTTCTTCGTCTTCTGTTTTAACAGCATTGACCTCTGCTTTGGTGTAATCTGCCTTTCCAAAATGTTTGGTTAAAGTGGCATCGGCAGATTTTATTTGTTGAAAGATTCGTTCGTAGTTTTCTTTGTAACCCGTGTATTTTTTGTATTCTTTATCATACTCGGTCAAAGCTCTGCTATAATCAGGGTGGCTTATATCTCCTTTAGCCAAAATTCTAACGAATTCCAATTGCTCATCATAGCCATCTCCTAAAAAATTCCATCCATATATATCGTCTACATAGCCATTGTTATCATCGTCTATTCCATTGTTAGGCTTCTCTTTTGTATTGGTCCATAAAACATCATCTAAATCCTCATGGTCAATATCAATTCCAGAGTCTATAACAGCAACAATAACTTTTTTACCTTTTTTGTTTTTAATAATCTCAGTATAAGCTTTATCAACACTCATTCCCGGAATGGTATCATTTACCAAATCCAAATGCCCCCAATTGTGTTTTTCTGCTTCAGTTAGGTCTGAAACTTTTAAAGGAATATTGTCAATATTTTCTACAGGTGTTGATAGTATTTCTGCTGTACTACCGCACCCAGAGATTAATATAGCTGCAAAGGCAGAAGCTGTTATTGTCTTAATTGTTTTCATGTTTTAATTTTAGTCTTGAATTTTATTTAGTTAAATATATCATGAGAAGTATATGTGTTGTTTAGTCTAACTCCCCTTTCTGTTTTTTGTACGGTGATCATTTCATTATAGGCATCGTGTTCTAAAAACAAGTAGTAATTATTTTCGGCCGCGATGTTAAGAAATTTTTCTTTTTCGTTAAGTGATAATAAGGGTCTGGTATCGTAACCCATAATATAAGGAAGTGGTAAATGCCCAACAGTAGGCAATAAATCTGCCATAAAAGCGATGGTTTTATCCTTGTATTTAATAAGAGGGATCATTTGCTTATCGGTATGGCCGTTAGCAAAAAAGATATCAAAACCAAGTTCTGAATTATTAAGTAGATCGTTTTTTGGAAGCGATGTGAATTTTAACTGTCCACTTTCTTCTATAGGGATAATATTTTCTTTTAAAAAGGACGCTTTTTCACGTTTATTTGGTTGTGTTGCCCACAACCAATGATCTTGGTTGCTCCAAAAGTGAGCATTTTTAAAAGCGGGCTCATAGCCTGTTTTATCCTTGTTCCATTGAACGCTACCTCCACAATGATCAAAATGTAAATGTGTCAAGAAGACATCAGTAATATCATCAGGATGAAAACCATGTGCTTTAAGAGAGCCTTCTAAAGTGTGATTTCCCCAAAGATAATAATAGCTAAAAAACTTTTTGGATTGCTTATTCCCCATACCATTATCTATTAATATGAGCCTGTTACCATCTTCAATGAGCAAACAACGTGTTGCAAGCTCGATCATGTTATTTGCGTCGGCAGGATTTGTTTTTTCCCATAATGATTTAGGTACAACGCCAAACATAGCGCCACCATCAAGTTTTAGGTTTCCAGCATTTATGGGAAATAAGTTCATAGATGGTAAAATTAAACAAATCGCAATAAAAACCGTTATTTGTTAAGAATTTATTAAGAGAATTTCTATAAATAATTTATTGAAAGAAAAAGTTTTGTGTTAATTTTGCCTGTTATATCTAAATTAGCATATTAATTGAAATTATATTCCTTCTATTTTATTTTTTGCTTTCGCTTTAAGGTCAGCTTATAATATTGGGTATGTAGCATTTTCAATTAAACATAGATTATATTATTGAAACCTATTGTGTTAATAAGGAAAAGCCAGAATTACAATGTCATGGGAAATGTCATTTAGCAAATCAATTGACTGTAAATCCTGTTGATGATTCAAAAGGTACTTCATTTTTGGGCTCGATATTAGAGGCTTTCATTCCAGTTTATTTTCATAAAAATGCCACTTATTTTTGTTTAGAACAACCCCCTATTTTGGTTAAAAATAATTGGAACTACTGTAATGTATTTACCTCCTTAGTTAAGGAAATTTTAATCCCGCCTCCTCAGGTTTAAGACTTTTTTTGGACTTTTTATAATTTATATCTAGGTCTTACCAGGTATGGACCAACATCATTTATAAATTAATGAAGTTGAGAGGTTAGTCCATTCCATAAATTACATTTTATTACATATAACCTCTATGATTTTATGGGTCTACACCTATTGTCTGGGAAAAGTTGCGAAGTCGAGCATTCAAAACAGATAGTTGAACCACGTCTTTGTCGTGGCAGGCTAATCCCTCTAGATACTGAAACAAGTTCGGCACATAAAGGGGGATCTCAGGTTTTATACCTTTTATTCATCATGTACTGGTTATAAAATACTAATTAACGTGAGTTCGATGTAAGCATAATATTATCAAGCTGATTATCAATAATTTAACCTTGGTTGTCAGGTTGAGCGCAGTCGAAACCCATTTAAATAGCGGTTTTAATGTCCTTTCTCCGCTGCCGCACGAATCCTTTCGTGTGGTATTATACTCATTAACCATAGGTTCTAAACACAACAATATCCTTTATTAAGCCCTGTTCTCCTGCATAATCCATCGCACTACTATAAACATAATCTTCTGGTTTATAAACCAATCCTGCTTCTACAGGATTTTGATGAATATAATTTATCTTTTGTTCTATAACCTTGTTGCTCCATAGCTCAATAGGTTTATTATCATGCCTCCAAAATTGGTAATTCTTAACATTTGACGAAGTCTTAGCTGCTTTCTTAAATTGCTCTAACAAAAAGGACTTTCTACTTTCCTTTGTATTATCCTTTATGGCTTCTACAATGGCTTTACTTGTAAATCGCTTGAAGTCTCCTAACATTAATTCTGGCTTTTCGCCCTTTATACTTCTGAATATTAAATGCATATGATTTGTCATGATGCACCACGATGCAATTTCCATTCCTTTTCTTTGCTGACAAAAAGTTAAGCTATCCAATAAAATGTCTTTGTACATATTACGGGTAAAAACATCCAGCCAATTTACTACAGCAAAGCTTACAAAATATAAGCCTTCTGGGTTATGAAACTTATAATTTCTGCTCATAATCAAATGTAAGAAAAATCCTGATAATGTTTTTATTAAAAACTTTATTGTTAGGTTGATGCTAAAGTTAAAAACGGCTTATAATTACTTACCACACGAAAGGATTCGTGCGGCAGCGGGGGATTCCTATTCATGTTCAATAACTTCTTTCAAGCGTTTTCCAAAATCAAATAGTGCTTTAATTTCTTTAATGCTTGCTAAGCGCTGTTTCCCAAAAATCAATAAAGACTCTCCGTTAGATTCGACATGGTAATAAGGATTACTTTCAAAAAAGTGAACGAGATCATCATTAAAAAAAGCAGTTATAGCTTCTTCGTTATCACCTAATAAATAAAAGCGATTGGAAAAATCGGAATGATTTTGAATAGGGATATCCTTAAACCCGGCAAAGGCATAAACCTTTTCCAAAAAGCCTTCCCTGTCTAAAGTGAATTCGGGAATGGTATGATCTAATTTTATATGGAGCATGGTAGACCTAATAACTTCCTTGGCTATAAATTCACCTTCCGAAAACTCAATATCAAATAAATTTAAGATGCTATTTTCATAGGATAATTGATTATAGATATAGTTAATGGTCTTTGTGTTAAAAAATAAAAAATGATTTAAAAAATAGACATGCCTTAGCTTTTTAGAGTTGTAGTTTAAATGATAATCTTTGGCTAAATCTTCCATGCTTGTTTGGCGTCTGGTAAGATTATTTTTAATAATATTTGGTACAGGAAGTAAACGCCTTAAAGCAAAAGGGTGTTCGGAGTCTGTATCATGCATATCTAAGCCTATAACATCAAAATGCCCATCTCGTTTTTTAAAGAGTTCCTGGTAATCATGCATATTTTCCATGACGGTATGATCTACAAAACCACACATTGAAAAATCAACAATAATATCTTTGTCTTCTGGTACGGCATCCAGCTTATCTTTCAACTTATAATAGTTTAAAAAACTACAAAAATGTTTCACGCTAACGTAATAATTATCTTGTCCTTCTTCTTGATACATTAAAACATTAGGCTTCATAACATTTCTAAAAAACAAGGAAACTGTTTTATTGATAACAATATGAATTATCAAAGTGACGATAACACCTGCCAAAATACCTGTTATTAGCCCTATTTTTAAGGTTACTAACAGGGTTACAAAGAATATAATAAACTGTTCTTTGCCAATAGAGAATATTTTTTTAATAAGGTTAGGAGACGCTAGTTTATACCCAGTGTATACCAAAATAGCCATTAGGGCGGGCAATGGTATTCGGGTTAACTGTGTGGTAAATAAAACTATGAAAAGCACTAAAAAAACGGCATGAAAAAAGTTAGAAGACCTGTTGCTCGCACCATTATTTACATTAACAGAGCTACGGGCAATAACAGCTACAACATTTAATCCGCCTAAAAATCCGCTGCCAATGGTTGCCAAACCAAGTGCCTTAAGGTCTTTGTTTACGTTAGATCTTCTTTTTTCAGGATCTAATTTATCTACTGCTTTTATACTTAATAGCGATTCTATGCTGGCTATAAGAGTTATGGCTAGCACACTCGACCAAAACGAAAAACTACCAATACTGGAAAAATTCGGTAAGTGCATATCTGCAATAATGGTTTGAATACTAGGAATCCCGGAAATCATATATTCTTTAGCAATAGGGTTTGCCTCATGTGCTACCAATTCAAAATAATAGCTAAAACCTATGGATAATATAACGATCCACATAGGTGCCGGTATGAGTTGCAGATATTTATTTCTGATTTTAGAATAAAACAACATGATTGCTAAACTTAATATACCTGCTAAAGTGGCAAAGATCAATCCTTTATTTTGATAGTTTAAAGCGTGATTAATGGTAAATGGAATTTCAAACAGGTAATCTAAAGTATCTTCGCACTTGATTTTATGGGCGAGCATAATATGAAATTGTTTGCCTAAAATAATCAATCCAATAGCAGCTAACATCCCTTGAATGGCTGAAGACGGAAAAAAATCGGCTAATTTCCCCATTCTAAAAAAACCAAGTAAAAGTATTAGTATTCCAGAACATATAATGGCAGCATAAGCGCTTTCCAGGCCTAATGCTGTTATTGCTATTAGAAGTACGCCAACCAGACCGTTGCCGGGACCCGCTATAGTAACATAACTTCCACCAAAAATAAAAACAACAATGCCTCCCACTATTGCTGATATAATACCAGCTATGGGCGGTGCTTCACTAGCCATAGCCAACCCTAATCCAAGAGGTAATGCAATAAGGCTAACCACAAAACCAGAAAAAATATTTTTTGGTAATGCACTAAGGAAATCTTTTATTTTATTTTTTTTTGGACTCATTGAAGGATTAAGACATCGGTTGGTAACTCTGTTAAGATATGCTCTATATCATGTGGAAATAAACGATCCCAGAAAGTCATTTTACTGGGGGCATTCATAACCAATAGATCAGCTCTAGAAATTTGGGCATAATGCCCAATTGAATATCCTTGTTTACCAAAAATAGGCTGTAGTTTTGTAACTACATCTTTGGTGTATTTTTCAGGAATATGTTCTATAATATCTTTAATTCTGGAATTTTCCCTAAGCCTTATGCGCTCCTTGATAATATTAGCCTTACGTAAAGATTTATCATCATCAACTTTTACCGAAACTTGATCCTGTTTAATTTCTTCAACAATGGTGATTTTTTTTGACTTAAGTTGTTTGCCAACATAAAATGCTGTCTTGATGGTCTGCTCGGTTTTAGGATCTTTTAATCCATTTACAACAATGTGTTCGCATAGAACACGCTCTACCGAAGGCTTAATTAATAACAATACAGAACATTTTGCTTTACGGGTAATCTTTCGGGCAATGGAACCTACATAATATTTTAAAAAACGTTCACGCTGTACGGCTCCAAGAATTAAAAGATCGATATTTTTTTCTTCGGTAGTGGATAAAATAACGTCTACAGGTCTTCCTGGTTTGTATACAACCTCATAATCAAGATTATCTTTTTCAAAAGGCTTCAAAAAAAAATTAAGCATTTTAATTTTATCATCAGAGACCTCTCCAACATGAATTAAAAACAATTTTGATTTAAGGAAAAGGGAGAGTCTTGCTGCCTCATATAGGTTTGCTTTTAAATTAGGTGAAAATGCAGCACCAATACCAATACTTTTAAATGGTTGTAAAGACACTTTAATTGTTTAGGTTATAAGAGTAGAAAGATAGCATTTTTTTAAAACATTAAAAGGGCTTAATTAAAATCAATCATTTAATTTTATACGAAAAGTTGCTTTAATCGAAAAGAATTTCTCGACGCTCTGTGTCAAGGTTTTTGTTGATACTGGCGTCTGGTAGGTTGTCATTCCCGTGCGGTCACTGAGCCTTTCGACTTTAAGACAAACTAAAGCCGAAGCATATCTCTATGGCTCTGTCTCCTGGTTTGTTTCAAGACATTCTTTATTTAAAGCTACCGAGAGTACACACTATAAAAAAGACACGAATGGTACAAATTCACACGAATCCAATACATTATGGAATAGATTGGACACGGCATGAATAAGAATTCCTAGACTATATAAGCATGAAATCTGTCAATAGACAGAATAATTAGTGAAAATTTGTGCCATTCGTGTCCAATCTTTTTATTGTGCTTTATTTGTGTACTCACAGTAGCTATTTAAAGGAAGGGGTAGGTACAATAAACAGAAACAAGAAACTATAATGATCTAAAATTTCCATAACGAACAGTCAATACCCAAGGCAATAATTATAATGAAAGCTACGTGATCGAAAAAACAAATAATTATAAGCACATGAAATGATCTGTTTTACTTAAATTAGTGATTTTTATATAGATTTTAAGGGATGATAGAATTAGCTGGAATTATTATTTTAGGAATATTGGCTCAGTGGTTTGCCTGGAAATTTAAAATTCCGGCCATCTTGCCACTTATTCTCATAGGGTTGTTGGTTGGTCCCATTGCTGCCGAGTTTTTAAGTGAAGATGGCGCTAAATGGATAGAACCTATTTGGAATGGCAAACAAGGCTTGTTCCCGGGCGAAGGCCTATTCTACTTTGTGTCTTTGGCCATTAGTATTATCCTTTTTGAAGGAGGATTAACATTAAAACGTTCTGAAATAAAAAATTTAGGACCTGTTATTACTAAATTGATAACATTAGGATCTGCCGTTACTTTTTTTGGAGCAGGGATATTGGCACACTTTATTTTTGAATTAAGTTGGCAACTGTCGTTTTTGTTTTCTGGGCTTATAATTGTTACGGGACCCACGGTCATTACGCCTATTTTAAGAAATATCCCACTTAGAAAGGATATTTCAACGGTATTGAAGTGGGAGGGCATTTTAATTGACCCCATTGGTGCTTTGGTAGCCGTATTGGTATTTGAATTTATTAGTGTTGAAGGCGCTACGGGTTTTACTCAAATGGCCTTAATTGAATTTGGAAAAATTGTTCTTTTTGGTACTACTTTTGGCTTTACGTTTGCTCACGCACTAGCCTTTGCTATTAATAAAAAACTAATTCCTCATTATTTACTAAATGTTGTATCCCTTTCTGCGGTACTATTGGTTTTTGTGGCATCGGAAGTCTTTGCTCATGAATCTGGCTTATTGGCAGTGGTTGTTATGGGTATGGTTTTAGGCAATAGTAAATTAAACAATATAAAGGAATTACTTTATTTTAAGGAATCCTTGAGTATTTTACTGATTTCCATTCTTTTTATTTTATTGGCAGCTAACATTAATATTGAAGATTTAATGTTGCTTTATAGTTGGAAGACTGCTTTGCTTTTTGTGGTCATTGTTTTTATTATAAGGCCATTAGCCGTGTTTTTAAGCACCTTAAAATCTAAATTGAGAACAAAGGAAAAATTATTTATTAGTTGGGTAGGGCCACGAGGTATCGTTGCTGCCGGCATTGCATCTCTTTTTGGAAGTAAATTAATAAAACAAGGGGTTGAAGGCGCAGAGTATATTACGCCTTTGGTATTTATGATTGTTCTTGGAACGGTTCTGCTTAACGCAGCTACTGCAAGGCTATTTGCAAAGTTAGTAGGCGTATTTTTAAAAAAATCGGAAGGGATATTAATAGTTGGGGCATCTAAAGTATCTCGGTTAATAGGACACTATTTGTTAGCAAATGAAAGGCATGTTGTTCTTATTGACAGTAACGGGAGAAATATAGAGAAAGCCAAAGAGCTTGGTTTAGAAGCCATAAGCACTAATATATATGCCGATAATTTAATGGATAATATTGAATTGAGCGATGTGGGGTATTTAATGGCATTAACAGGTAACTCCGATATTAACAAATATGCTATTAATAAGTTTAGTAAACAATTTGGGGAAAATGGCGCCTTTAGATTAGTGACCACTCAAGAAATATTTGGTGATACAAACACCCCAAAAGAAGGTTTGTTTTCCCATAAAGATGATTTCAATTCATTGAGCGAGGTGGCCAGAAAGTTTCCTTCAATTCAGGAAATGGAATTGGAGGATAAAGAGCATTATAATAACTTAATTGAAATTACTAACAAAGACGATGATATTATTCCTTTATTCGTAAAAGATAATGAAGGTGAGCTTCACATTATTTCCTCAAGCAATTTAGATATTCCTAGTATTGAAAAAGGTTTTCAACTGGTATATTTGGGGAAACCAATTGATGTTGAAGACGTATCTGCTATAGAAGTTAACGCTTCCAATGATAAAGAGTAATCGTTTCTCATTTCAAACAAGAAATGGTATTCATTTTCTTTTTTCAAAAACGACTGTTCTCTAATAGGAATTGGGACACGTCACCGTAAACACTAACAAGAAGGCTATAAATAGGTGTTTTTGAAATGCCTCATATCATCAATTACTTTGCCTTTTATAAGCCAGGAAATTCCAAAGGGAACGACTGCTGTTGTTTCAAAAATGAATACATAGTATTTGAAAAACCACAAACCTTTTCCTATCTCTAATTTTTCAAGTATGATCATAAAAAAGATCAGCCCTACGGATATAAAAACAATGTTTCCGCAAATGCGGTATAATTTATTGTTTATATCGCCCTTATTTCGGGTAAATTTATATTTAGACATCCATCCCATGGAAAGGATAAATATCGCAGCGCTTATTATATGAATAATATTTTTAATCATGTTATCGTGACCAAATAACGGATAATCTTTACGCTCACAAATAAGATCAATGCTTGCACTGGTACTGCCTATGCATTGTGTTGGAACAAAAACAACAATAAGAGCGGCAAGACCGCCAATGTTGGTAATAAAATCATCACTTATAACTTCAGTAGCAGGGTCTTTTTTATAGCCTTTATAAGAAATTAAAAATAAAGCGAAAGCGGATAAAATTATAATAAAGAATAAAGAGGATAATGTGCAATAGTAATAATGACTTATTGAAGCTAGTAACTGCCCTTTAACAATAAGCAATATAAAAGGAAGACATAGACCTAAGGTTCCTATTAACTTTCTAATTCTATAATCTGAATTTTTAAGTTCTTGATGTACCATATTAGATTCTAGATTAAAGATATTTCATACAATGTACGAAAAAACTTTAAAATTTAATAGTGTCCAATATGCAGTTTTGTTATTTTTATTAGTCCACGCTTATTGCCTTTGGATTTAAAAAATAATAAGAGAGATTGTCACTCTGGTATAACTCGCATGAATTGCTTCAAAACCACTCGCCTTGATCTTCCCTTAGGGAGAAGACCTAATTGTTGTAATTGTCCCCTAGAGGGGATTTTAGGGATGTTTTTGAAGCAATTCACGTTAAAATCAGATAAAAGATAACAATGGATCTTTTTATCTTATAAATGGCCTATACCGCTTTAAGCCATAATATGAAGCTCTGTAAATTCCTTATTAAGGACTAATGTATTATCTCCATTAAGTTTAATATCCTTAAAAAGGATTTCTTCATTATCTACTTGAACTTTAGAAATTTTAAATGGTAAACCGTGCAAGCATAATTTAAACGTTTTGTATGTGGTTATAAACTTACCCGATTTGTGCTGCTGAATAATCAATTCATTTTCCTTGCCAAGCAATTTAAAGTCCCTTAAACTGTATCTTCCTTTAATGTAATCATAACCATCGGTAGCATCTTCATAAACCAAGGAGTTTTCTTTTCCTAATTTGTAATACACATCGAGTAATAGCTCATCGATAACTTTTTCGCCTACATATTGTTGTATGGGGTATTTAGGAATAATAGCACCTTCTTTTACAAATATTGGCATGCTATCTAAATCTGCATCTACCCATAATTCTTGTCCGCCACTTACTATTTCATCTGTCCAAAAGTTGTACCATTTGCCTCTAGGAATATACATACGCCTCCCCTTTTGGTTAGGGCCTGTAATAGGGCATGCCAGTATTTTTTCTCCAAAGATAAACTCATCATTTCTATAATGTGTTTGAGAATCTTTTTGATCGTACAATACCAAAGACTTCAAAATGGGAATACCTTCCTCTGCATAACGCCAAAAGGCAGTGTATAAATAAGGTAGTAATTGATATCTTAATTCGATAAATTTTCTAACGACATTGGTTACGGTGCTTCCAAAGGCCCAAGGCTCTTGATCTCCATGATCTCCAGAAGAGTGCGTTCTGCAAAATGGGTGGAAAATACCTAACTGGATCCAACGCGCATACAATTCGCCATTTGGTTGCTCTGCAAATCCGCCAATATCCGATCCTATAAAAGAGAATCCAGACATACACATACGCTGTGCTTGTAGGTTCGCTATGTTTAAATGATCCCATGTGGCTACATTGTCTCCAGTCCAGCTCGAGGTGTAACGTTGCGTACCAGAATAAGCAGCTCGTGTAATGACAAAAGGTCTTTTAGGATACGAGAATTTCTTTAAACCTTGGTAAGTTGCCCGTGCCATTTGCATACCGTAAATGTTATGCGCTTTTCTATGGCTACACTGGTTTCCGTCGTAATCATGACGTACATCTGCAGGAAATGTTTTTCCAGGAACGTCCATAACAGCAGGTTCGTTCATATCATTCCAAACCCCTTTAACCCCTATGTCTTCAACAAGTTCCTTAAATAAATTAGACCACCAATTTCTTACTTCGGGGTTCGTGAAATCTGGGAAGTAACATTCCCCAGGCCATACTTTGCCCTTCATATAAGGACCGTCTGCCCGTTTACAGAAATAATCTTTTTCAAGCCCTTCTTTAAACACAGCATAATCCATATCTATTTTAATCCCTGGATCTATAATAACAATGGTTTTAAAACCATCGTCTGCTAATTCCTTAACCATTCTTTTTGGGTCTGGGAAATACTCCTTGCTCCAAGTAAAACACCTAAAACCTTCCATATAATCAATATCTAGATAGATAGCATCACATGGAATTTGCAATTCTCTAAATTTAGCGGTAATTTCTTTTACGTTTGATTCTGGATAATAGCTCCATTTACATTGGTGGTAACCTAAGGTCCAAAGTGCTGGCAATTCATGAGGTTTTCCCGTTAAGTCTGTATAGTTTGCAACCACATCAGACATTTCCGGGCCATAAATAAAATAATAATTCATTTCACCTCCTTGCGCCCAAAAACTTGTTATGTTACGGCGTTCTTGGCAAAAATCAAAAAATGAACGAAATGTATTATCAAAAAAGATCCCATAGGATTTTTTATTATGTAGACCGGTGTAAAAAGGAATGGTTTTATAAATAGGGTCGGTATTTCTGCCATAAGCATAAGAATCTGTCACCCAATTTTCAAAACGTTTTCCCTTAAGGTTATTATCTACAGGTTTATCTCCTAGTCCATAATAACTTTCACCAGGCTGCGCCGTTTTGGACATTTTTACAACATTCCCGCCGTGTTCATAACTTTCTTCCCAATGGAATCCAAGTTCGTCTTCACAAATCAAGGTATTATCCTTAGCATCAAAAATAGAAGTGCGTAAGTCTAATTTTGAAATATGACAGATAAGCTTTGCTGTTGTAATAACATAATTATTATCATTTTCGGTAACTTCAAGATGATTATAGCCTCTACTTGCATATTTAGTTATGGCATAAGAGAAATCATTTTCAAAAATACCCACTGTCGTAAATCTGAATCGTAGGATACTATCACGGCGGACCGTAACTTCTAATACAACATTGTTTTCTGTGGTAAATGAGAGTACGTTTAGGTTTTTTTCGTATGAAACTATTTTGGAAGGAAACAGGTTTCCTTTATATTCTAATTCGGTGTTTAAAATCATAAAGAGAGCGTGATTTATTAAATGCCTAAATTACTAAATTTGGCAAGCATTGGTGGTTAGTTTTTATTAAAAAAGTGTTATGATAATTTGATAAAACACAAATAATCAGTATGATAATTAAATAAAGTGCAAATAAGCCATTATTTAAATTGAAATATAAGGATGCCTAACGGAGGTAATGTTATTTCCACCGAAAAATCTTTCCCGTTCCAAGGATCTTTTTTTGTTGCAACCTCTCTTTTGTTTATAACACCACTACCCCCAAATTCTTTGGCGTCACTATTGAAAATTTCTTTAATTTTTGATTTTATGGGAATGCCAATTTTGTAATTTTCTCTCACCTCTGGAGTTAAATTACAAACGACGATAACGTTATTTTTGGAGTTATATCCCTTTCTTATATACGACATGACACTGTTTTCATGATCATCAAAACTAATCCATTCAAACCCTTCACTGCTAAACCCTTTTTCATACAAAGCAGGCGTCGTTTTATAGAGTTTGTTTAATGCTCTGTAATAGTTTTGAAGGTTTTTGTGCGGTTCGAATTCTAATAGATTCCAATCTAGGCTTTGCTTAAAATCCCATTCGTTATATTGACCAAACTCACCACCCATAAACAATAATTTGGTTCCTGGGTGCGTAAACATATAACCATATAATAAGCGTAGGTTTGCAAAACGTTGCCATTCGTCGCCTGGCATTCTACCCAAAAGGGAGTTTTTACCATAAACGACTTCGTCATGAGATAAGGGCAGCATAAAGTTTTCGGTGAAAGCATATGCCAAACTAAATGTTATATCATTTTGATGGTGTTTTCTATAAATAGGCTCTTTGGAAAAGTACTCCAAAGTATCGTGCATCCAGCCCATCATCCATTTCATGCCAAAACCCAATCCGCCAGAAAAAACAGGTTTAGAGACCATGGGAAATGCTGTAGATTCTTCTGCAATGGTTTGAACATCTGGAAAAGAGCTATAAACTTCTTTGTTCAGTTCTTTTAAAAAACTAATAACGGCAAGATTCTCTCTACCTCCATAAACATTTGGTTCCCACTCACCATCTTCTCGAGAGTAATCTAAAAACAACATAGATGCAACAGCATCCACACGCAATCCGTCTGCGTGGTATTGTTCCATCCAAAAAATGGCATTACTTATCAAGAAGGATCTAACCTCGTTACGTTCGTAATTGAAAATCAAACTTTTCCAATCCTGATGATAACCTTTCCTTTTATCTGGATGCTCATATAAATGTGAACCATCAAAAAAACCAAGACCGTGAGCGTCTTCCGGGAAGTGAGATGGCACCCAATCTAAAATAATGCCAATATCGTTTTGATGTAGTTTATCAACTAGATATTTGAATTCTTCTGGATATCCAAAACGCGATGTTGGCGCAAAATACCCTGTTAGTTGATAACCCCATGAGGGATCGTATGGATATTCCATAATAGGCATGAGTTCTACATGTGTAAAATTCATGTCTTTTACATAGTTAACTAAATCTGTTGCCAATTCAAAATAAGACAAAAACCGATTTTCTTCTAAATGTTTTTTCCAGGATCCTAAATGTACTTCATAAACAGAAAAAGGGGCATCTATAGCATTATGCTTTTTACGCTTATTCATCCAATCGGCATCTTTCCATGTATAGTTATCGTCCCAAACTATTGATGCCGTTTTTGGTGGATGTTCACAACGCCTTGCATAGGGATCGGCCTTTTCTGTTTTTATATGGTCGTTATAGCTTTCAATGTGATATTTATAGATAGTGCCTTTTCCTATTAGGGGAATAAAGCCTTCCCAGATACCGCTAGAATCCCAGCGGACGTTTAATTGGTGTGTGCCTTCTTTCCAATGGTTGAAATCACCAATGACAGATACGGATTTAGCACTGGGAGCCCATACAGCGAAATAAGTCCCTTCAATACCGTCAATAATGGTGATATGAGAGCCAAATTTTTGATATAGGCGATAATGCTTGCCAATTTTAAAAAGATCGATGTCGAAATCTGTAAATAGACTATAGGGTTTTACTGACTTCATATTATTCTATTACAAAACCATTAGGGATTATAGCGTCTTTTTTAATAACGATGATGCCATCTTTAATCGCATAAGAATCTGTTTCGGTTGGTTCTAAATGCGGACCTCCATTAATTCTTACATCATCACCAATACAGCAATTTTTATCCAGAATGGCATTTTTTATAAAGCAACGCGCTCCAATACCTATAGAATTTATATTAGGATTCATAATATCCTCTAAATTTTGATAATGATCACTGCCCATCATATAGGTGTTTATAATTGTGGATTCGTTGCCAATCCTGGAACGAATGCCTATAACCGATTGTTCAATTTTTGCGGCACTAATAATACAACCTTCTGCAACGACTGTTTTATAAAGAGTCGTACCCGCTACTTTTGTTGTAGGGAGCATTCGGGCTCTGGTATAAATACGTTTGGATCTGTCGTATAAATCGAAATCTGGAATATCTGCCGTTAGTCCAATATTAGCCTCAAAGAAAGAGTCTATATTCCCTATATCCGTCCAGTACCCTTCATATTGATAGCTTAGTGTTTTATGTTTATCTATATTTTGAGGAATAATTTCTTTACCAAAATCTATGGTAGATTCATCTTTCATTAATTCTACCAGCAAATCTCTATTAAAGATATAGATACCCATGGATGCAAGATAGTTTCTTCCCTGGGATTTCATTTTGCCACTTACATCAGAGACCCAATCTGGTAACAAACTGGCATCTGGTTTTTCAATAAAAGAAGTAATAATATTGTTTTCATCGGATTTTAAAATACCGAAGCTTGTGGCGTCTTTTTCGTTTACTGGAATAGTAGCAATTGATATTTCAGCACTGCTATCTTCATGTGCTTTTATCATAGCCTCATAATCCATCTGATATAATTGGTCTCCAGAAAGAATTAAAGCATATTCAAAATCATTTCTTAAAAAGTGATGCATGCTTTGGCGAACAGCATCTGCGGTACCTTGAAACCAGCCTTTATTTTCGGGAGTTTGTTCTGCCGCAAGCACATCGACAAAAGCCGAACTAAAAAAACTAAAATGATAGGTGTTTTTAATATGACGATTTAGTGAAGCCGAATTAAACTGTGTTAATACATACATACGTTTTATATCAGCATTAATACAATTTGAAATAGGAATATCTACTAACCTATATTTTCCCGCAATAGGAACAGCAGGTTTAGATCTTGTTTCTGTTAGTGGATATAATCTGGAGCCTTGGCCGCCCCCTAAAATAATGGCTAAAACTTTATCGTTAATCATGCTTTTTCTAGTTTAATGGATTTATATAGTTTAATGTATTCTTTCGCAGATGCATCCCAAGAGTGGTTAATTCCCATAATTTGCACACTTAGTTTTCTGTAAATGTTTTCGTTTTTATAGAGAGAAACACCTCTATCGATAGCATTTGTTATGTCCGAAACGGTGACTTCTTTATGGGAAATACCGAATCCGTTTTTTTCTGAAATATCTATAACAGTATCTTTAAGTCCTCCAATACTTCTTACAATGGGTATGGTGCCGTACCTTAGTGCATACATTTGGTTGAGGCCACAGGGCTCGACCCTTGATGGCATAAGTAAAAAATCGGCACCGGCATAAATAAGATGCGACAAGGATTCGTCGTATCCTATAAAAGCATTATAGCTGCCTTTATGAGCCTCTTTAAGCCGTTCTAGCTGAATCTCTGTCTCATCGTGACCAGAGCCTAATAATAAGATGGCTGCGTCTCCTTTTTTAAGGATGCCATTAAATACTTCGGGAAAAAGATCCGATCCTTTTTCTCCTACTAATCTGCCAATAAAGGCAAAAAGAGGTTTGTTAAAGTCTAAATTAAAGGCATTGCATAAATGCTTTTTATTTGCTTCTTTTCCAGAAACCACTGTTTTGGTAGTATAGTTAGAGATCAAGTAGTTGTCGGTTTCTGGGTTCCATACGTTCCAATCGATACCATTTAGAATCCCAGAACATTTGGCACTTTCATGATTTAAGAGATTTTCCAATCCGTTGGCAGCTATTTTTAATTCCTCCATGTAGCTAGGAGATACCGTGGTTACTCTCCAGGCACATTTTATGGCCGCTGCTAATGGGTTTACACTGCCATCCCAATCTAAAAGACCAGCATTATTAAAATTAAAAGCAGGAATTAAATTTACTTTTTTATGAGAAAACCATCCTTGGTATTGAGCATTATGTATCGTTAAGATATTTGGTGTGTTTCTAAAGGGTTCATATTTAAAACTTTCTTGCAGCATAAAAGGGATAAGCCCTGTATGGTGGTCATGACAGTGTATATAATCTGGATATGTGTTCCAGGTTAACATCCAATCTAAAGCCGCAATTTGAAATGCTAAAAACCGTTCCGTATCATCATTAGAGTAAATATATTCCTTGAATAAAAGTTCGGGAACATCAACAAAAAATATGTCAAAACCTAAAAGAGGTTCTTTTAAGGTCAATATTTTAAAAGCATACGATATGTCCCCTAAATCTAATTGAGATTTATAAACAGTATTAAAGGTATTCGCCTTGGTAAATGTGTTATTATAAAAAGGCATAATAACTTGGGACGAAAATGTGGCACTGTGCTGATATTTAGGCAATGCCCCAACAACATCTGCCAATCCTCCTACTTTAGCTACTGGGTAGCACTCTGCGCTTATGTGTACAACGTTCATATATAATTTTGCATATCTTATAAACATACAAAATTATTATCTGATTTTTTTGATAGATTTTATTTTTAAGGAAAATAAAGTATATATAGGGTTAATTGATATTATTGATAATAAAAATCAAGAAAAATGGACAAACACCTTTGATTTTTCAAGAATAAAAGGATAAACTTTAGAAAATGGATTTTAATTATTAAAGAGCAAACTTATTAATTGAAGTATAGGATAAATTTATATTTGTTTTTACTGTTATTAAAACAGTGGCTAACTATGTTTAAAAAACGCATTTTATTAGGCCTTTTTCTTTTTTGTTTACGAGTGCGCAAAACAGCTACTTAAAAAAGCGGCTTGATAATATACAGTTATTAAGGTTATTATCTAATACCATTTCTTTAAGGGCTTTAGAAAGAAGAAAGCGGATATTAAAAGCGCTTTTTAATGTAGATGGTAAAAGTGATCGAGACCTACTTGAAATCGCAGAGCAAAAAGGATTTATTTAATCATTCAGCTTTAAAACAGCCATAAAGGCTTCTTGTGGAATTTCTACATTACCGACTTGACGCATACGTTTTTTCCCTTTCTTTTGTTTTTCCAAAAGCTTACGTTTACGGGAAATATCACCTCCGTAACATTTGGCGGTAACGTCTTTACGTAATGCTTTTGTGGTTTCTCTGGAAATAATTTTTGCACCAATAGCTGCCTGAATAGGAATATCGAATTGCTGACGTGGTATTAACTCTTTCAGTTTTTCGCACATTTTTTTACCAATATTCGCCGCATTATCGGCATGGATCAGTGCAGAAAGGGCATCGACCGGTTGCGCATTTAATAAGATATCTACACGAACCAGTTTTGATTGCTTCATGCCTATGGGGTGATAATCAAAAGAAGCATAACCCTTTGAAACCGTTTTTAAGCGATCGTAAAAATCGAATACAATTTCGGCCAATGGCATATCGAAGGTTAATTCAACGCGTTCTGTGGTTAAATAGGTTTGATTGGTAATAACCCCTCGTTTTTCGATACAAAGCGACATCACATTACCAACAAAATCGGCTTTTGTAATAATAGTGGCTTTTATATAAGGTTCTTCAACACGATCTAAACCAGAAGGGTCCGGTAAATCGGATGGGTTGTTAACAATGATAATTTGGTCCGGATGTTTTCTTGTAAAAGCGTGATAAGATACGTTGGGAACCGTTGTGATCACGGTCATATCGAATTCGCGCTCTAAACGTTCCTGTATAATTTCCATATGTAGCATGCCCAAGAAACCACAACGGAAACCAAAGCCTAAGGCAGCAGAACTTTCTGGGGCAAACACGAGGGAGGCGTCATTTAATTGAAGCTTTTCCATAGAGGCTCTTAGCTCTTCGTAATCTTCCGTATCTACAGGGTAAATACCTGCAAAAACCATAGGCTTTACATCTTCGAATCCAGCAATAGCATTGGTTGTCGGGTTTTTGGCATCGGTAATGGTATCCCCAACTTTTACTTCTTTAGCTTCTTTAATACCGGTAATAACGTAACCAACATCCCCTGCTTTTATTTCTTGCCTTGGAAACTGTTTGAGTTTTAAAGTACCGACTTCATCAGCGAAATAATTTTTACCGGTAGCAATAAATTTGATGTTCTGCCCTTTTTTAATGGAACCGTTTATTACTCTAAAGTAAGTTTCTACACCGCGAAAAGAATTGTAAACCGAATCAAATATTAAAGCCTGTAAGGGCTCATCTATTTCACCTTTAGGAGCAGGGACACGCTCTATAATGGCTGCTAAAATATTATCGACCCCAAAGCCTGTTTTTCCACTGGCATGAATGACCTCTTCTGGGTCGCAGCCCAAAAGATCAACAATATCATCCGTGACTTCCTCGGGATTGGCACTTGGTAAATCCACTTTATTGAGCACAGGAATAATTTCCAGGTCGTTTTCTAAAGCCAAGTACAGATTGGAAATAGTTTGTGCCTGAATGCTTTGAGCAGCATCTACAATAAGTAAGGCACCTTCGCAAGCAGCAATAGAACGGGACACTTCATAAGAGAAATCCACATGGCCAGGGGTATCGATTAAATTTAAAATATAATCTTCTCCTTTGTAAGTGTACTCCATCTGTATGGCGTGCGACTTGATTGTAATGCCACGTTCGCGCTCTAAATCCATACTATCCAGAAGCTGGTCTTGTTTTTCTCTAGCGGTCACAGCGCCGGTATAATCCAATAAACGGTCTGCGAGCGTACTCTTACCGTGATCTATATGTGCAATAATGCAAAAGTTTCTAATGTGCTTCATAGTCAAAAAATCTCCATAAAAAAGATGCTGCAAATATAGATGTTTTAGATGAGCTTTATCAATATTTTAATTTATTGAAAAAAGCTTAAATTATAACATCATACCACCACAAATACCAAAGCTCACAATAACATAAACAGCTGCCAAAATAAATAATACTGTGGCTGCTTTTTTGTTTTTTTCACGAATGGCAAATCCAATAATAGTTAATAAAACAGCAGGACCAAGCATGATAGCTAGTATTAAGTATACCAAACCATCTAGATTCATATTTCCTTCTAACACCCATTTGAGTATAAAATGTTGCATGTCGACTCGTTCTTTTTAAGTTTAAAAGCCTTGTTCATAAATTCCGTAGCAACGCTATACCATCTAATCACAGCGTTTTTATATTTAAAAATAGCATTGGTTTTAATACGACATTTTATACTCAAAGGGGTATAAAAATATCATAAAGTCATAGCGCCACAATAGCCCAAGCTAATTATTAAATAAACCACTGCAATAATACCTAGAACTTTGGCTGTTTTCGGTTTTTTTCGTCTTAAAGTTAGAGCAATAATCCCTAAAACAATTGGTATTCCAAAGAAAAAAAACAAAAAAATTAATGCGATGGCAAGATAATCACCGCCTTCTACAAAAAGAGTATTCATAACAGTTCGTTTCTAAGTACCTCTAATCGCGCTTTTTTATTGTCTCTATAAAACAAATTCATGGTTTCGAATGGGATAATTTTATTGTCTTTATCAACAATATGAACGCAGGATTTCTTAATAGCACGTACATCAAAATTATAGGCATCGATAAATTGCATGATAATGACCCGAAATAAGTTATCATAACCCAAATTTGGTGCATCGATGTTTGGTAAGCAACACATAATGGACTTTAAGTTTTCTTCGGCGACTTCAACGGAGTTTCCAGTACTAAAAAGTTCTATCATTTTGCCTTGAAGACTCTCATCCTGCTCATAAATAATAGTGTTTTTACTGTTGTCCAATAAATCATTCGGGTTTATATATCTGGTTAACGGAAACACCTCGCCTCCCAATTTAAGCGCATATCCCATGACCAAAGCATCTGGATTACAGGGTACGGGAAGCAAATCATCTGGATTAAAAATAGTGGTTTGCTCCATGATTTTTCGACGTACTTCTGTGAGTGTCATGCGATCGGTTTCAGGATTAAAGTGTTCCAATCTACCAGCAATTTGCGTTGGTTGAAACGTTACGCCCCGAACACATTCTTGTTTTAAGGCAAAGTCTATTATTTTGCCAATTTCATGATCGTTTAATCCCTTTTGAAGGGTGACCACCAATGTGGTTGACAGATTGAGCCGATTTAAATGTTCAATGGCTTGCTTTCTTATATCGTTTAAATCGGCACCCCGAAGCTCTTGTAGGACGCTGTTTTCAAAAGAATCAAATTGAAGATAAATTTCAAAATCTGGTGCATAAGTCTTTAGTCTTTCCGCGAAAGCAAAATCCTTTGCTATTTTAATCCCATTGGTATTCAACATTAAATGTCGAATAGGCAATGATTTAGCATAATCCAGGATTTCAAAAAAATGAGGATGGATGGTGGGTTCTCCACCACTAATTTGCACAACATCAGGTTCTTTTTCGTTGGCAACAATGGTATCCAACATCGTTTTTACTTCTTGTAAAGTTCGGTGTCTTCCGTAAGTTGGCGATGAGCCCGCATAACAGGTTGGGCAGGTTAAATTACAACGATCTGTGACCTCAACAACAGTTAAACAGGAATGTTGCTCATGATCTGGGCATAAACCACAGTCGTAAGGACAACCGTAATCTGTTTTAGTATTGAATTTATAGGGTGTTTCAGAAGGTTTATTGTAGTTTCTTATATTTTTATAATAGGCGATGTCGTCGGCAATTAATACTTTAGAATTACCGTGTTCATTACAGCGTTTTAACATGTACACATGGCCATTTTCGAATACGATTTTGGCATCGACACGTTTTAAACATTCTGGACAAAGGCTTAACGTGAAATCATAGTAGGTATATTTTCTAACGGGCATTTTTAAAAAGGTTTAGAATGGTTTTTTGGTAATAAAGCAAACAAATTAGGCATAATATTTGAATCGTGCTCAATCTGAAAAGATAAAACACATTTGGTTTTAAAAATTCTATGAAGAACCTGAATGTAAAATAGATGATCATAAACCATTTAAAGAGGTCGCCATTTTTTAAGGTTGATTTGTTTCTGATACGTTTTAAGCCGAAAAACAAAAAAACTAAAAATATCAATTCGTATAGTGCTACAGGGTGACGTAATAGGCCATCACCCAAATCCATACCGAAAATAAATGTTGTTTTTGTGCCGTAAGTAAATTCGTTTACGCCAGATAGAAAGCAGCCTACTCTTCCAATAAAAATACCTAGAATGATAGGAAGCACAAATAAATCACCAGATGATCGAATCTCTCCGATGCCTTTTTTGGCTATTTCGACACCCAGTAAACCACCAAATAAACCACCCATAATGGTTTTTGTATTAAGTAACTGGATGATGTTTTCTTGAGATATGTTCACTAAGGGATTTTCTAAAAACCCAACGAGCCTGGAACCAATCAAGGCACCAAGAGCGGCACCTAAAATGATAGAGAGCCTATTGTTTGACGAAATAACATCGCTACTTTTCTTTCTTAAAAGTACATAATACCGAAAGCCTATAAAAAATGCGAGGTATTCTAAAACCAGATGGATGTTTATGTTGTAACCAAAAAGAATGGGTTCGAAGGGGATATTCAAAAAGCTTAAAATTTGATTTTAAAAATACAACAATATTAGAGCGAATAATTAATTTGATTAAAAAATAGTAATTTTGCCCAAAATTTGCAGCGTGGTAAAAATAGACAACATAGAACTTCCAGATTTCCCATTACTTTTGGCTCCCATGGAAGACGTTAGCGATCCGCCGTTTCGTGCTTTGTGTAAAGAACAGGGGGCAGATGTTGTGTATACTGAGTTTGTATCTAGCGAGGGCTTAATTCGTAATGCTGCAAAAAGTGTTATGAAGTTGGATATTTATGAGAAAGAACGCCCAGTAGGCATTCAAATTTTTGGAGCCAATTTAGACAGTATGTTACAAACTATTGATATTGTTTCGGCTTCAAAACCGGATATTATCGATATTAATTTTGGATGCCCTGTAAAAAAAGTGGTGAGCAAGGGGGCTGGTGCGGGTATTTTAAAAGATGTGTGCTTAATGGAAAAGCTCACTGCCGAAATGGTGAAACGCACGGATATTCCAATTACCGTGAAAACACGCTTAGGTTGGGATCACGACTCCATAAAAATAGTTGAGGTTGCAGAAAGGTTGCAGGATGTTGGTTGCAAGGCGATCGCCATACATGGGCGTACCAGAGCGCAGATGTATAAAGGAGATGCCGATTGGAAACCGATTGCCGAAGTAAAAAACAATCCGCGAATGCATATTCCCGTGTTTGGAAATGGCGATATAGTGAGTCCGGAAAAGGCTATGGAAATGAGAGATAGTTTTGGACTGGATGGTGCTATGATCGGTCGTGCTACTATTGGAAACCCGTGGTTTTTTAAACAAGTAAAGCATTACTTTAAAACAGGAGAGCATTTAGCGCCTATTTCTTTAGCAGAACGTGTGGAAGCTGCTCGCAGACATTTGCAAATGGCGATAGATTGGAAAGGTGAAATTCTAGGTGTTTTTGAAACACGTAGACATTATACTAATTATTTCAAAGGGATTCCGCATTTTAAAGACTACCGTATGAAAATGGTAACTAGCGACCATTCAGCAGATGTGTTTGCTGCTTTTGATGAGGTATTGGAAAAGTTTTCAGATTATCAGTTTACCGAATAATTTACTCGATAATTGATCTAGATTTAAACCTGACTGCCGTCAGGCAAGTTGCACCAAAGCTTATACCATTTCTTGGAATAAGGGTAATAAAAACGCTATTTTTATGGCAAACCCACCAAAATTAATGGTTTTTTACTAATGATTTTGAAATTCTTACGGATGCGATTTTCGAGGCAATACTCCCTAAAACCGAAATGGTAATAAGTACAATAAAAAAGTTTTCGACCTTAATGGTCATGGGATAAGCTAAAGATGGCGTTATCATAACTAAACCAAATATTTTTTGAACCCCAGTGATAATTACAGCTACAATGAGACCTATAATACCACCAACAATACTCATTAAGCTGCCTTGTAAAAAGAAAATTTTACGAATATCCTTTATAGTGGCCCCCATATTAAAAAGTGTGCTTAAACTTCTCTTTTTGTCTAACATCATCATGATCAACGATCCTATAACGTTAAAAAAGGCAATGATCAATACCAAGGTAAATATTAAATATACGGCAAGGTTTTCGGTGTTTAGCATTTTATAAAGCGCATCGTTAAGCTGTGCCCTGTTTTTTACAACAATTTTATCGCCTATAATAGCTTGGATTTTTTGCTTGACAAGAGCTTCGTCGACACCTTCATTAAGTTTAAATTCTAAAGCAGATACTTGATTGGGTTTATAATTTAAGAGGTTTTTAGCTAAATCAAAGGATGCATATACATAGGTGTCATTTAATGTTTCGTTTATATAAAACACACCAACATTAATAGCATTCACGGTATTAAAGGCATTTTTATTGGACGTTATTTGCCCTTTCCCTGGTTTTGGTACGTAAATGTTTATAGGTTTTGATAAATCTAAAACGCCTAGGGATAAATTTTTTGAAATGCCCCAGCCCACTACAATATGATTGGACTTTTGACTTAACCAATTGCCATGATCTATTTTGGATTCAATATTAACGACGTCTTTAAATGGCTCATCAACTCCTTTAATCGTTGCTAAATAGTTTTTATCATTACAGACAATAGCGACACGTTCTTCAATAACTTTAGAGAATAGTGCTATTTCTTCTAAGTCGTTTAGTTTAGAAATTTTATCTTCAGTCAAAAGAAACGATTTGCCAATTGAGGATTCAGCTTTTAAATCGGGGTCAACGACACTAGAAAACTCAAGTGTGAAATCTTTTAAACCTGCAAAACCAGATAGCACAATAAATAATGATGCGGCACCAAGTATAACGCCAATAATGGCAATTATAGTTATAAAATTAATAGCATTGTTACTGCTTTTGGAGCGTAAATAACGTTTTGCTATATATAATGGGAAGTGCATGCTTATATTAGTAAATAAATAGGTTTTTAATTTGAAGGTTAAAAAAAGAGATTAAGATTTTTTTCTTTTGTCTAAAATATTAGGGTCTTTAATAGGGTTTTCTTTTCCTTTTAGGGATTTTTCTATTTGATCAATATATTCTAAAGAGTCGTCTACAAAAAATTCTAAGTTTGGCATACGTCTTAATTGATATTTAGTACGTTGTGCTAATTCATGTCTAATTAAAGGCGTATTGGATTTTATACCTTCAAGAAGTTCTTTAGCTTTATCATTTGGAAAGATACTCAAATAAACTTTAGCGACAGATAAATCTACGGTTACTTTAACTTTAGATACCGATATTAATACACCATGCATTCCCCCTTGTGTAGCGGCACCTTGTAACACATCAACCAAATCACGTTGTAAAACAGATCCTATTTTTTTTTGTCTTTGACTTTCCTCCATATTGCAAAAATAACGGATATTTGAAGATTATCTCATTTTTAGAACGCTATTTTCATATCTTGACGATAAATTTGAGTTAAATTGAAAAGATTCCCTCCTTCGAGGGAATGATAAAAACTTATTTAATGAATAAAATAGAACATATAGGAATTGCTGTAAAAAACCTTAAGGATTCTAATGAATTGTTTTCCAAATTATTCGGTGAGCCTCATTATAAAATAGAAGAAGTAAAAACAGAAGGTGTTAATACGTCTTTTTTTAAAATTGGGAACAATAAGATTGAATTATTGGAAGCAACCAATGAAGCCAGTCCGATAGCAAAGTTTATAGATAAAAAGGGAGAGGGCATTCATCATATTGCTTTTGATGTTAGTGATATTGAGGCAGAAATTAAACGCCTTCAGAACGAGGGTTTTAAAGTTTTGAATGACGTTCCCAAAAAAGGAGCAGACAATAAGTTGGTGGCTTTTTTACACCCAAAATCTTCAAATGGCGTTTTAATTGAGTTATGTCAGGAGATAAAGGAATAGTTTTTCTTGCTAAGAAATAAAATAAGTAGTAATATTGCACTCCAATTTCGGTCCCATAGCTCAGTTGGTTAGAGCACCTGACTCATAATCAGGTGGTCCTTGGTTCGAGCCCAAGTGGGACCACGCTTAAAAACTGTTTCATTAATTTGAAACAGTTTTTTTGTTTTAAAACGAAGTTATTTTGGGCGAGAAGTTTATGCAGAGCGTAGTCGAAGTAAGCCCAAGTGGAACCACTAGTAAAATCAAGGCTTCACAGAGTTTTAACTCTTTGAAGCCTTTTTATTTGCAAACAACATAAAATTTAACATTTTTAACAAAATTTCATGGCTATTGTTTGATTTTGAGGATTGTTATTTTTAAAGGGCTATTATCTATCTTTTGTAATCGTCATAGTTTCCTGAAATAGCATCCTTTTTTGATACTATTCAATCAAGCCAATCTGCTTTAATTTTTGCTCATTCTATCCAATTTACTAAAGAGATATCTAGATAGTTATTCCTAATTGCACTTTCAATTTTTGCGTTGAAGATTATATAATAGTAGATGTTAAACGTTAAGGAAGTATCAGGGGCAAGAATTTGCTACAATAGAAATTGAAAAATATTTCAGCTTAAATTTTTAATTATTCGTTGCCTTTGATTAAAAAAAGGAAATGTTGATAATATGAGTTTTTAACTCATGTAGCAGTAAAAATTTGATTGCTTTGTTAATAGAGTTATTTTTATATAAAAATATTTATGGAAAAGAAATAGGAGCTTGTTTGGATGAATCAATACATGGCCTTCATAAATTTAGGTATTTATATTTTAAAAGTCATTTTTTGGCTTTATAAATCAGAAGTTAGATTAATTAATAAATGAATAACGAAGTCTTTTATAATATCAGTAAAATCATCGAAAGGGATAGCAAGTCTACTACTTACAAATATGCACTTTTACGTGGCGTTATAGATATTATTCAAGACAATTCACCTTACATTACATTTGTTGAAAATCGAATTCAAATACCAACAGGACTTCTTGTTGAAAAATGGTTATTGTATTACTATCCAATTTTACAATCTCAGACATCAATACCACAAATCAATGGTGAAATTAATCTTGCTTTCAGTAGTCAGTTTAGCAAATTAATACTTGATTATGAAGATCGTGGAGGTTTTTCTGCATTTTATAATGACCTAAAGAATAAAGGTATTCCGAAGGATTTGCAAAGTGAATTTCTTGAACTTACCAAGAAGCTTAGAGACACGATTACCAAAATGCCAATGAAGTATATTGGTCGTTCTATAAGCAATGACTTTTATTCTATTTTCAATTATGAAAGTCAAAGACTTAAGAGATATTCAAACATAGACATAGAAACATTAATTAAAGGTTATGGAACGTTTTCAATTCCTTTAGAATACTACGAAGCCTTTAAGATTTTGGGCAGTTTTATAAACGGACAGGATTCTATTCTTTTCAAATGGGCTCAATTTTCTGTAAATGCATCAGGGAATAATTTATCAGTTGACAAAGTTCTTAATGAAGTTTTAAAAAGTCCTATCACCGAGAGGAATATTGCTGAATCAAAAAAATTGTACAAAGACATCCTTAAAAAGGAAGGTAAAGTATTTTGTGTCTGGACAGGTAGAAGTATTTCAAATTATGATATTGACCATTTGATACCATTTTCTGTATGGAAAAATAATGACCTTTGGAATTTACTTCCTTCGGATTCAAGAATTAATAATCAAAAACGAGATAAAATCCCTACGCCGGAAATTATTGAAAGACAAAAAAATCTTATTCTTGATTATTGGGGAATTATCTTTGAAAGTCAATCAAAAAGATTTCAAAAAGAAATACAAGTCGCTCTTTTAGGAAACCATTCATTTAGTTCTTGGAAAAATATTGGCATTTATCAACTGCAAAATAGTTGTAATTATTTAATTGAAAACAGAGGTTTTGAGGGATGGAAAATTTAAAGTCAAATCCGAATAATTATTTAACCGCTAAGGAAAGTACCTTTCTTTTCCCACCAAAATTATTTTCAATCTAAATTTATTAGTTGGTCAGTACTTCGTTTTATTATTGAACATTTTAAAGAAGAAAAGAAGCATTTTAAAAAATCGATTTATTTGTGGTCAAATTTAGGTTTTTATCAAGATCATTAAATATGACTTGTTAACTTGCAGTTTTTATCTAGAAGTAGTTTTATTAAAGTGATGTTCATTATATAGCAATGTTCAGTGTACATGAACAATGTGAATAAATGAACAAAATATCTATTTTGCTTTAATATTAAATGAATGTTCAGTATATTTGAATGTTCATGTTACATGAACATCGTTTAAATATGAACAAAATGACTGATTTTGCATATATACAGGAGTTTTTTGATACACTAGACTTCCATGTTGAAGTTATCTATCAAAATTATAACCATGAAAAAAAAGAAAGTATCTATACTTTAAATAATGAAATGGTTTATATAGATACAAAAAATGAAGTAAGACCTCAAAATATAGCTGCTTTTGAAAAGAAAAGAAGCCAGAATTTACCGCTTTTGATCGCGTCAAAATACATTACTCCGAAGTCAAAAAATATACTTAAAGAAAAAAAAATAAACTATATAGATAGTTTTGGTAATGCCTATATAAATTTAGAGCACTTAAAAATATATGTAGAGCAAGGAAATGCAAAACCTTATTATAGTGATTATTCTAATCTTTTAACACAAACCTCAGGGCAAATTATATTTCAACTTCTTAAAAACCCAGAACAAATAAATGAAACCCAACGCTATTTATCTCTTGCGAGTAAAGTTTCGTTGGGCAGTGTAAGTAAATGTATTACAGCTTTGATCGATGAAGGCTTTGTGGTAAAATGGAATAATGAACAAAAATATCAACTAGTAAGAAGAGATGAATTACTTGATAAATGGATTACAATATTGAATCAAAAAATATTGCCTGCAAATAAAATAGGAAAATACTCTTTTTCTAAACAAAACAATGCTAATTGGAAAGCTCAATTCTTAAATACAGAAGCACTTTGGGCAGGAGAACCTGCAGCAGCATTAATAACCAATTATCTAAATCCAGAAGCCTTTACATTGTTTACCGAAAAGAAAAAATCAGAGATTTTAACTGTGTTAAAACTTATTCCAGATAGTAAAGGAGACATAACTCTATATCAGCCATTTTGGATAGATAGCTTTCCTATGGAAAGGGTTGCAAACATAAACCATAAAAACGTGGTACATCCTTTAATTATTTATGCACAGTTAATATATAGTAATAATACCAGAAATATTGAAGCAGCACAGTTAATATATAATGAGTACATCAAACCAAACTTATAAGCAGTATTCATTTGCACATCACGCAAAAGTCTACGCTATTTTAGAGACTGTTTTTTCTAAACACGGGATCGTTTATTATTTAATTGGTGCTAATGCCAGAGATGTACAATTATATAAACAAGGTATAAAACCAACTAGAGGTACGGCAGATATAGATTTCGCAATAATGGTACCGGATTTTAATGTGTATCAAGCTATATTTGACACCTTATGCAGCAACGGTTTTAGAAAGACAAAAGAAGCTTATAGATTGGTTTTTGACGAAACAAATACCGTTTTAGACTTGATGCCTTATGGCGAAATAGAACAGGAGTATACTGTGAATTTCACTGACAGGGAATTATCATTATCCGTATTAGGTTTTAAAGAAGTGGGACAGCACATAGAAAGTGTAAAAATTTCAGAAGAAAATTATACACTACCGGTATCACCAGTAGAAGGCTTAATAATATTAAAATTAATTTCTTGGGAAGATAAACCTGATCTAAGAATAAAGGATTTAGAAGATATTTCCTTTTTATTAGAACACGCATGGCATTTGTATGAGGATGAAGCCTTTACTAACCATTTGGATTTGTTTGATGATGAATATTTTAGTATGCAAATCGCAGCTGCAAGAATAATTGGCAGAAAGATGGCTTCTATTGTAAATCAAAATGAAAAATTAAAACGAACTATTATAAATATTTTGGTAACTAGTATTACTAAAAAGCAGAAGGCCCAAAATCCAGAAATTATATTAGCACAAAAAATGAATAAAACTATTGAGGATATTCAAGTCATATTAAGTGCGATTTTAAAAGGAATTAATGATGAACAATAAATTTTAGTCATAATTTCAATGAGATTTATTTAAATTTATTTAAAGGATTTAAACAGCCCCACTTCCAGCACATATCTTCTCCTTCGTTCCACAAGTTGCACTCACAAAAATAAGAGCTTACAGTTCCGCGCAATATTAGTTATGGCATTTTAGAACACGTTATTTTTGAAAATCTAAAATGCCAAAACCAATATTTTTAGCCACCGCTAAGTTTTGGTTTCAATTGTAATTTTTAATCCGACTGTTCCAGGGTATAATAAATGCGCGGAAGGAGAATATTTCTATCAGTACGATTTTAGTGATGACGGAAAAACTTATGGAAATCCAGTATTGGAATTTAATGAACGGAATCAAAACGGAATTATCTCAATTCTCGAAAAAGGACTGAAAGGAAAAGAAGTTCAGTTTGTAAAAAATGGGAAAATCTTAAAATCCAAACTTTACATTGCGGAATTTGACTCGAATTTTAGCTACTCTTATGATTTTACAAAGAGAAATTTTTGGAACAAAATATTCGGACAAAAAATGGACGGAATAAAAAACGTGTTACAACAAAGCCGTGTATAATTCATTGCTTTGTCTCTGCTAACTTGGAAAATAAGAATGATTTTCCTCTGGTTCGTTTTCTTTTGCTAACTTAGTCCTTGCCATTGTAATAAACCATACAGGAACACGTTGGCTGTAATTTAAAACCTATCAATATGAAAAAAATAACATTAGCTCTTTTAATAAGCATTTTATTAATTTCCTGTAGTTCTAATAACTATAATGAGGAATTTATTGGAACTTGGAAAAAAGAAAACTCATCTAATAAACTTCATTTCTCTGAAGCTGAAAATAATCAATTAAGACTAAAATTTGAGAAATTTAGTGGTAATAGCGAAAATATGATTATGGAATTTGAGGACGAATTTACTGTTAAAAGTACTATGGGAGAAACACACGCTTCTTATTATACTTATAAGCTAAAAACAGAGGATGGAAAAACCTACATAGTCCATTATACAACTAACGATAAATATTTCAAAATGTAATGACAATAGATTAAAAAGCTAATTGATTATAATCCCAATCAAAGCTATAAACCCAAATATTGTTAAATATGAAAGCATTAATCATAATTTCAGGAATTATAACATTTCTTATTGGAGCATTATGGAAATTTCGCTTAAAAAAGTATGCCTTTGATAATAGAACAAGTGGTGGGGGTTCAGAATTCAAAAATTACAGCCATTATAATTTACATTTGTTAGGAAGAGCATTAAGTTCTTTAATGCTTATTGGAGGTATTATTATATGTTTTTATGGTTATGGTTACAATCCATATGAAAAGTTCTATCCATCCAATTGGAATTCTATGTCCGAACAAGAACAAAGAACATGGAAATATTTTCATGACAGCCCAGAAAAACTTACAAAATGGAAAGAGGAAAATATGATAAACCCATACGAGCTATTAAAAAACAAAGAGTTTTCGGATTGGACAAAGCAAATGGAGATAGAAACTAATATTTCACATTTGGTATGGAGAGATTTGGCAGACAATACTGCTAAAAACATAAGTTTTCCAGAACAGGAGAAATTAATGAAAAAATGGCATTTCAATAGAGATATGGTAAAAGCTGTGAAAAGCGAATATGAATTTGACCCGAATGATCCTCTTGATGTATGGAGAGCTGAACAAAAGAAAAGAGAGGAAGAAAGGAAAAAGTCTGAAAAGTAAAAACGACAAACTATGGCTATAAGTAATTGCTTGTTACCGTCTACTTCTGAAAATCCGAGAGGATTTTCAGTTTAGTGTTGTACTTGCAAAGCTAAGTACTAAACCACGCAACTACCCATAACCGGGACAGTTGGGCGTAATGTGAATTCGACGAAGTACTAGACATTTTAAAAATATTAAATTATGTACACAAAAAAGGTTTTCAAAATCAAGGATATGGTAAAATGGACTCGTTTTGAGACCTTATTATTCATAACCATAATTACCATATTTGTAAGTGTTTATTATTTTTTTGATTTACAGTGGCTTAAGATTCCTTGGACCCCATTAGCCTTGATTGGTACAGCTGTAGCTTTTGTTATAGGTTTTCAAAACAATTCGGCTTATGGCAGAATTTGGGAAGCTCGAAAAATTTGGGGCGGAATTGTTAACTCATCTCGAACTTTTGGAATGTTCGTACAAGACATGGTAACAAACGAACATATTATAGAAAAGCAAACAGATTCGGAACTACAAAAGCAAATTAAAACACTCACTTACAGGCATATTGCTTGGATGACAGCTCTACGTCATGCCATGAGAGAATCAAAACCATGGGAAACTGTAGTTCATGAAAAAACAAATAAAGAATGGAGTAAAATAGTAAAACCTCCAGAATGGGAATCGACTATTGAAGAAGATTTAAAACCATACATTTCTTCACCCGAAATGGGCTATGTATTATCTAAACACAATAAACAAACAGCCTTATTGTATTTGCAATCTAAACACCTACGCCAATTAAAAGAAAATGGATTAATTTGGGAGTTTTCTTTTTTACAATTAGAAAGCATTTTGCAAGAACTTTTTACATTACAAGGACAATCAGAAAGAATTAAAAATTTTCCATACCCACGCCAATTTGCGACCTTAAATCATTATTTTATGTGGGTTTTTGTGATGCTTCTACCGCTAGCAATTGTTCCTCAATTTGCTGAAATTGGTAAAGATATTGTTGATTTACAGCCAATATTTGGAAAACTGTTTATTTGGTTGTCTATCCCATTTTATGTGATTGTTGCTTGGGTTTTTCATACTATGGAAAGAATTGGACGAACTGGAGAAAACCCTTTTGAAGGGTCTGCTAACGATGTTCCAATTTCAACGATTGCTCGAGGAATAGAAATTGATTTACGTCAAAATCTAGGAGAACACAAAGACGAAATTCCGAATCAATTTCCAGTCAATTATGACACACAAATGTAATCGAATGAAAACACTATGCCCAACAACGGTAACCGTTGCGCAACTCATAATTTTAAATAAAGCAATAAATTTTGACAACAACTAAAAAAAATAACTCATTTAAAATCAATGCATTGTTGTTTTGAAAGCAAAAATAATTAAGTAGGAATTAGAGTGTTTTATAGTTGTGCAACAGCCACAACGTGTAAAAATAATTGTTTGGTTCTCGCCTACTTGGAAAATCCTACGGATTTTCCTCTGGTTCGCTCCATTTTTAGTAAGTTAGTTGCTTAAGTACGCAACTATCCTTACATTAAATTTAACTAAAGTATTTTAATATGAAACAAAAAAAACTTTTCGTATTTATCCTGTCAATTTTTATGTCCATAAATATTACTGCACAAAATGCCCCTATTAGAATTGCTGTAATTGGACTTACCCATACGCATGTTCATTGGGTCTTTGGTAGTGAAAAAAATGGTGATATTGAGATAGTAGGTATAGTTGAAACAAATAAAGATTTGGCTGAACGATATGCCAAACAACATGGATATTCTATGAAAATGGTATTCAATACCATGGAAGAAATGATTGAAGCTACTCATCCAGAAGCGGTTTGCGCATTTGGTACTATCTATGAACATTTAGAGGTTGTTGAAAAAGCAGCTCCTTTAGGTATTCATGTAATGGTTGAAAAGCCTTTAGCAGTTAGCTTAGAGCACGCAAAAAAAATGGAAGCCCTATCTAAAAAACATAATATCCATTTACTTACTAATTACGAAACTACATGGTATCCTTCCAATTATGAAGCCTACAAATTGGTTGAGAAGGATTCTATCGGGGCTATTAAAAAAGTGGTAATAAGAGACGGACACAAAGGGCCAAAAAAAATAGGCATTAACAAAGAATTTTTGGACTGGTTGACTGATCCTGTTCAAAATGGCGGAGGTGCAATTACAGATTTTGGCTGCTATGGTATCAACTTAATGACCTGGTTAATGAAAGGTGAAAAACCACTTACGGTTACGGCTGTAACTCAACAACTACAATCAAAAAATAATCCAAAGGTAGATGACGATGCAACTATAATTTTAAAGTATACAAACTCCAATGCAATTATACAAGCCTCCTGGGATTGGCCAATTGGAAGAAAAGATATGGAAATTTATGGTCTAAAAGGAGTGATTTATGCTGATAATCGATACGACCTGCGTATCCGTATTTCTGAAGGCTATGATGGTTATATTGAACAATCCTTTAAATTGGAGGAAAGGAAAGCCCCATTCAATGATCCATTTTCTTTATTTGCATCAGTCATTAAAAATGAAACAAGCCTTGAGCCCTTTGATTTATCCTCATTAGAAAACAATATGGTTGTGATGGAAATTTTGGATGCCGCCATCAAGAGTGCTAAGACTAAAAAAACAATTGAAATTAAAAAGTAACTACTGTCAACAATGTATAAAAAAAATGCTGGCTTTATCCTAAACCAATGTTAGTTGCTCGTTTACTATCTTTTGATTTTCCTCTCGGAAAGTCCTCGCGGATTTTCACGCAACGAAACCATAGCCAAACACGTTAGCGGCAACCTGAAAAACAACACTCTCGAAATAAAACTATTTACCGATTATCTTCTTCCTATGTAGTAATCCCCAAAAGTGTAACTCGTCCAAGACTTTCTCCAAAGACATTCCGTGTTCCGTGATTGAGTATTGAACTTTAGGGGGAAAACTATCGAACACTTCTCTTTTAACTAACTGATTTGTTTCCAAAAGTTTCAACTCTTTAGATAAAGTTTTATCTGTAATACCAACAACTTCCCTACTAATTTCTTTAAACCGTTTTGGGCCGCCAGACAATGAAAATAAAATCAATAATTTCCATTTTCCCTCAAGGACCTCAAGAGCATCTTTGATAGAAAGCATTGTTTTGGGACAACCACCTTTTGACAACATAACTTCAAGTTTGGACACATTACTTTCCTAATGGATAGTGCTATCCAATAGGAAAGTAATATAAATTAGATAGTAAATATAGATAATTTCGTGTTGTATAATTTAAAAACATAAATACAATGACAAAGCAAAAAAAATCCAAAGTGTTTAATATTATCTTATGGATATTTCAAGCCCTTTTAGCTGTAACATTTATTTGGGGAGGTGGAATGAAATTATTTCAACCTAATGACCTACCTTGGTTATGGGTAAATGAAAATCCCGAATTAGTGACTGTTTCAGGTGTTTTTGACTTATTGGCAGGTTTCGGATTGACCTTACCTTCTCTTCTTCGAATTCAACCAAAAATGACAATATATGCAGCCTATGGAACAATTGCTCTAATGATTTCAGCAAGTATTTTTCACATTATAAGAGGAGAAGGAAACCAAATAGGATTTAATATATTCATTTTAATTTCTGCTATATTTATTGCTTGGGGAAGACTGAAAAAAGCACCAATAGAACCGAAAAAATAAAAGGCAGCCGCTAACAAAGATGTGTATATGTAATGCGGGGTGAAATGTTAAACGGAAACCTCTGTGCTTCTATTCAGCTCGCAGTTAGTATATTTATGAACAAAAATTAAAAAATATAAAAGCAGCTCGCTAACGTTCGTGTCGATTTTAAACTATCGCTTTCAAATCCCGCACTACACATACACATATATGAAACCGTTGGTAACAATTTGAATACAACCCAAAAATCATTGTTTCAAACCAATAGTCTCGGGTTTACCTTTTAAGCCCAACCCCTTAACATTACCCTTTTCATCTAGAAAAAATTCCCATTCCAAAGCTTGTTCAGCAAAATAAAAAGTAGTGTTAGAAGATGGTACTAATTCTTCTTTTCCATCTATTGGGTCTGGCCGAAGATATAGTTTGTTTCCCTCTTCAGTAATGTGTAATAACCCAAAACCTTTTGAAAGGTAAGTGCCCACATAGTTTTTATAAAGGGAAGTATCAATATTGTAAACGGTACGCTTTTCAGGAATTTTAAATGGTTTTCCCTCCCATATATTTCTTACCGCTCCGTAAACACCTTTCCAATTAGAGCCCGAAACATTATGTAGATAAATAAACGTTTTTTTAGTATTCATATAGCGTTGTAAGCTTGACCTCTTGCTTTCTCCATCACCTACTATATATGCTTCGTTGACATTATCTGTTTTATGGAGCCGCCAAGCAAAACCGTAATCACTTAAAGAACCATCATTTAAAGGTGTCATCTCAAAAGACCTTTTCAAGACTTCTTGCGACAGTAATTGATTTGTATATAATGCTTGGTCAAATAAATATAAATCGTAGGCCGTAGAATGAATATGGCCTTCTCCTAAAGGCGGTCCGACATTGACAGACAATGGCATACCATTAATTGCCTGTTCTTTATTGTAAACAAAACTATTAACCATACCAAGTGGCTCAAAAATATTGTGTTTTATAAACACTACAAAAGGTGCTCGTGAAACCTGTTCGACTATTGCTGCGAGCAGCATATAATTGTCGCCATTGTAACCAAATTTATCACCTTTTATAGTGTTTTCAGGTTTGTATTTGGCTACTAATTTTATTATTTCATTTGAAGTGTAAACTTTTGTACTGTCTTGGTAAGTAGCAACGGTAGGCTGAAACCTGGGCAAACCACTTGTCATATTTAAAAGGCTTTCTATAGTAACATGCTGATAAGGAAGTTTAGGAAAATAATCGGTCAATTTGTTATCAAGTTTTATATGCCCTCTATCCACAAGCATTAATATAGCTACTGCTGTAAAAGCCTTACTTACCGAAGCAATATCTAAAGAGGTTTCTTTTGTGATTTGATTATCGTTTTCATCTTTTCCATAAGCATTATAAAAACGAAGTTTACCTTTTTCAGCGATTAATAGCTGACCGTCAAATAACTGATTTTCGGATACTATTGTAAGTACTGAATCAATTTGGGCTGTCCATTCTTGCCCATAAGAATTTATGAAAGCAATAAAAAAAATAGAAATAAAGAATATGTGTCGCATAATAAATAGTATTAATCATCCAAAGATGAAAAACCCAATTAGTAATAAAAAATACAGAATATAGATTTTGAATAGACAAATTCAAATTTGTCTCAAAACATCGAGCAAATTAGTCTCTGGAGATAACAACATCTTCTTTCTTAATCGATAACGAGCAGTATTTACACTTGATGGGGCTATATTTAATTCCAACGAAATATCTTTACTACTTAAACCGTCAATGAGCATTTCAGCAATCAAAACATCATTTTCAGTTAATTGTGAATATTTTAAATGCAAACGTTCTTGAAAACTAAGACCTTTTTTAAGTTTTATTGATAGCTTTTCCCTTAAATTATATCTATAATTTAAAACTGTTTTGATGCTACGCCTACGGTTTGAGACCCTCATCCATAGCATAATGGATAATACTAACGAAGCAAATACGATAAAGAACCAACCTCTTTCTTGCATAAACAATACTTGCATTCTGTTTTTTTCTAACATATAAGCATCCGACGGCCTACTGCTCTTTATTAGTGCTAATACTTCAGGCTCAATAGCAGTATTTGTAAATTTTGCATACCCAAATGACAACAATAAAACGACACCTAACACAAAAAGAAAGTGATAAAACGAGGGTCGTATTAATAGTTTTCTTATACTACATTTGAATTTCAAAATCTTAATAGGCTTTATGATGCTGCAATTTAATAGAGTATTTTAATCTTTTCAATAGACAATATATAGATTTCAACATTTTTGTTAAAAAATTGCTATCAACAATGTACATAAAAAATAGGGTAATTTTGGCTTAATCGGATAGGTTTTGATTGTTTTCAATGCCACCAAATTTTTAATTTTGTATTTTTATAACAGAAAAGGTAAAAAAGAAAACTAAAAATGTGGCGCTTTGCACAACCGAATGCAAACAGTTTACTTTCTGCCCAGCTTTTCATATACAGGACCTTTAGCAACAAGTAAAAACGAATATGGAGAATTTTGATTGGACATCATACACTAAGAAAATTGCCATTAAATCTACTTTAACAGAGATATATAATGCTTGGACTAAAGCATCTGAATTAGAAAAATGGTTTTTGAAAAAAGTTGATTTCAACAGACCAGACCATTCGTCATACAATAAAAACGAAAATGTTGTTGAAAACGTATTATATACTTGGTATTGGTATTTGTATAGTGAACCGATGAAAGGTAAAATAACAAAAGTCAATGGTAAAGATTATATCCAATTTACCTTTGAAGGAGAATGTTTAGTGGATGTTCTGCTTGAAACAGATAATGACTATATTATCGTAACCCTAAAACATCATAACATTCCATTAGATAATAAATCCAAACAATATGTTCGGCTTGGTTGCACAAACGGCTGGACTTTTTATCTTACTAATTTAAAATCCATATATGAAGGTGGAATTGATTTAAGGAATAAGAATGAAAAATTTTCACCAATGATTAATAACTAGAAAAACCAGTTGCTAATACTGCATATAAGCTATGGCTTGGTCCAATGTCATTAAGTTAAGGCAGTAATGTCAGTCTGAGCGCAGTCGAAGACCAATTGGAGTTCTAGTTTTATTAGCATTTCGACTGCGCTCAATGTGACAAAAAGGGGCAAATTTCCTTAACTTAATGACATTGGGCTTGGTCTGTCCACACTTGGAAAATCCTGTGGATTTTCCAAAGCCAGTTTTTATCTTGATAGGTTCGTACCAAGACGCGTCATAGCCATATACCAAACGTTGTGTACATAAAACCATTCCTATTATTTTTCAAAATCTGAATTATATGTTTGAATTTCATAAATTTGTGAAATGAAAAAAACATTGGAAATAGAAGATTTTTATGTCGAAAATCTAAAGTGGGTTCCTGAAAATCTAAAATCATCGATTGGACATTTTAACGTATTTAGGTTAGAAGAATTTTCGGGTCTTGATCCCAAACCTATGCCCTATAGTCGAAAGGATTACTATAAAATAAGTCTGATTGTAGGTAAAAGCAAAGTACATTATGCAGACAAGACAATTGAAATAAATAACCAGGGCCTATTGTTTGCAAATCCACAAATACCTTACAATTGGGAACAGGTAGATAGCCAGTTATCAGGTTATTTTTGCGTTTTTACAGAAGCCTTCTTTAATCAGTATGGAGATTTGAATAAATATCCTGTTTTTCAGCCAAGTGGAAATCAAATTTTCAATTTAACTACAGAAAACAGCGCTAAATTCGCTGCGATATTTGAGCAAATGTTTACTGAAATTAATTCAGATTATACGTTTAAGTATGACATTCTCAGAAACCTTGTTTTTGAGCTTATTCATTCAGGAATAAAATTAGATCCAGTAACTTATAGGGTTGACTATCAATCCAATGCCTCAGAACGAATATCTTCTATGTTTATAGAGCTTCTTGAAAGACAATTTCCAATAGAAAACACAAGCCAGAAGATTAAATTAAGAACAGCTAAGGACTATGCAAATCAATTGAACGTTCACGTAAATCATTTAAACAGGGCATTAAAAGAAGTCACTGGAAAATCCACTAGTTCTTTAATTACAAGACGACTTACTAAGGAAGCCAAAATACTTTTAGCACATACCCATTGGAATGTTTCAGAAATCGCGTACGCTCTAGGTTTTGAGGAGACTTCTCATTTTTCCAATTTTTTCAAGAAACATATCCAGCAATCACCAATTCAATTCAGAAAAAACAAAATTGTTTGATTTTTACAACTACTTGGTTGAATTGGGTAATTCCTCCCAATGAATTCTAATGATCTTTGTATGGTTCAATAATTAAAAAATAATACAAATGAATCAGAGTAAAATAGCACTAGTAACTGGAGGTAGTAGGGGTTTGGGGAAAGATATGGCGTTAAACCTAGCGAAAAAAGGATTGGATCTCATCATCACCTATCATTCTAACGAAGCTGCCGCAAAAGAAGTAGTCTCAGAAGTAGCAGAAATAGGACAAAAAGCTATGGCTTTACAGCTAGATGTGGCCGAGTACAGTGAATATGAACCATTTTTCAAGAAGTTATCTGATGTTCTTCAGGAAAGTTATAATACATCAACTATTGATTATTTAATCAATAATGCTGGAAGTATTGCACCAGCTCCCTATATTTCAGCAACAATAGATGAATTCAAAGATATGATTCATATCCACCTTATGGGGCCATTTTTCATTGCGCAAAATGCCCTTCAAATAATGAATGATGGTGGTGGCATTGTCAATATCTCAACTGGATTGACACGTTTCACAACTCCTGGCTTTGCTACCTACGCATCTATGAAAGGTGGTTTAGAAATTTTAACTAAATACCAAGCAAAAGAATTGGGAGAAAGAAAGATAAGAGTAAATAGTGTTGCGCCTGGAGCAATAGAAACAGATATAATGGGAGGTGCTGTAAGGGATAATGCTGAACTCAATAAGGCATTAGCAGAAGACACAGCTTTGGGACGTGTTGGTGTACCTAGTGATGTTGGTTCTGTGGTTGCATTCCTCTGTACAGAAGATGCAAAATGGATTAACGGACAGAGAATTGAAGTATCAGGAGGAGCGAACTTATAGTACTTAAAAAAATACTACCACTAACAAAGTATAAAATCAATAGCAGTTTGGTTGTGAACCAAACTGCTATTTTGTTTATTTGAGTATATTGCTATCCCAAAAGCAAGTGAGTTTTAATCTGCTAATGCTCTTATGCTAAACGTATATAAGTAATTACTCAAAACTTAAAATAAAAAATGAAGAAGATAATATTGACAATCACATTATTTGGAACTTTTTTATCCGTAAAAGCGCAAGATGAAACAGTTAATGGTAAATTAACTGTTGATGGACCTATATGGAAAATATTTACATACCACAGGTAACAATGCAACTGGTGCTTTATTTACTCACCCCGGAAATCAAAATTTATATTTAGGAGCAGGTAAAGATCAAAATGGCAACAAAAATGAAATCATATTATATAATTTGAGTTGTGACGGAGGGTGTCATGTTCCCATTTTTGTTGCAAGTCCAATTAACAGGATAGGGATAATATAAGAAATGAAGAACAGAGATTATTTAGTGGAAGCCTGTGTAGAGGGATTGGATCAGGTCATACGAGCGGAAAAACAGGACGCGGATCGTGTGGAGCTCTGCGCGCGTTTAGATTTGGATGGTCTCACACCAGATGTTGAAACCATTAAAGCCGCTTTTAAGCATTGCAAAATACCCATTAGGGTTATTATACGTCCGCGTGAGGGCGGTTTTGTTTATTCAGCTTCAGAGTTGGATCAAATGAGGGAAAGCATTCAAGTTTGTAAAAACATAGGCGTTGAGGGTGTTGTTTTTGGAATAACGACGGAAGAAAACACACTTGATATTTTGGCAATTGAAGAGCTTGCGTATTTTGCTGCCCCGCTAAAAGTGACCATTCATAAAGCGATTGATGCGGTGTCTAGTCCACTGAATGAATTGGACAGGCTCATGGGAATAGATAACATTGATGCCATACTCACCTCGGGTAAAGCGCCAACATGGGAAGCAGGTCAGGCATTGATTAAGGAACTTATTAAAAAAGCAGCAGGCCGTATACAAATTATTGCCTGTGGCAAGGTGACCGATGAAAATATCGTGACAGTACATAGAAGGATTCAATCCACTGCTTATCATGGTAAACGAATTGTTGGAAAATTATAGGATTGCTAGGGAAACAGAAATATTCTCTTTTAGAACCTGCAACTATGATCTAGGTAAAAAACATAACAAATTCATTAATTGAAATCAGGTATTAAATAAAATTACCCAAAACTCTTTAAAAGCACATGTGCTTGCAGATAATGTTTTCTGGTTCTAAAGTTCTTTTTCTTTTCAAAATGGAGATTAATGATCTCACCAAATTTCGTTTTTTGTTCAAGATGGTGTATCAGTTTTAGTATGTTGTTATAATGGCCTTCAATACTAAATTGATATGTTTTAACCGATAAATCATTATTTTCAATCACATGAGGTTCTAAAAAATGAACCACTTTCAAGTCATGACTACTTGCTAAAGTATTTATTGTTTTTAAAAGATTGTTTTGAACAGAACTTCCATAAATCTGATACTTGTTTAAAATAGAGTCATAATATTTTTGCTTCTGTTTTAAAAGCGATAACTGTTTGGGCGTATTTTTAAGCAACAATGCTTCTTGCTGTAAACCATTATGCTCATTTTTCAGTATTATAGTTTTAGAAATGGCTAAATCGTAGCATAGGATTAAGGTGAATATAAATCCAGCAACCAGCAGTATATTTTTAGATTTATTGGTCATCGGTCATGTTAATTTTTATACTAAAATGGGACGCGGTCATTTTTAAATCACTATAGTCCAATACTTCTATACTATGAACCCAATCCACATTTTCTAAATTAGAAATCCATTCAGAATATAGTTCACTGTCATTGGAATCTCCAGAGACGATCATGGTATTTTT
Organism: Flavivirga sp. 57AJ16; assembly: GCF_028736925.1. GTDB lineage: Bacteria > Bacteroidota > Bacteroidia > Flavobacteriales > Flavobacteriaceae > Flavivirga. The sequence continues at coordinate 167,200 of NZ_JAQZAT010000006.1, forward strand.
TTTCAGTGCTATTGTTTTATCTTTTTTTATTTTTTTCTCTAAAGGCTGATAAGTTATTTCAGAGAGCAATATGGACTTGGGTAAACTATTAACAATAGCATTGATGTAAAAAGAGCTTTTAGACGAGCTGCTTTTAAGCATATCATCGGTCATTTTTTGTAACTTGCCAACAGTTTCATGTAGTTTTACAACCTTCTCTTTGGCAGCTTGGTTTATTTGTGAAGCTTCATGCAATACTTTCGTTTTTCCAAAATAGAAGTTGAAAAACAGAAAGTTTACCATTAAAACTCCTAAAATAAAAAGAAGCCCTGTTTTCAAAAACTGATTAAAAAAGCGAATTTGCCTGTAGGTATTTAAAAGTGCGTCCTTTTTGTTTTTATAATTTGTAAAAGACTGGTGATTATGTACAATAAGACCCAGTGCTCCAGATAATGATAGGACATGGCTATTGGAGACTGTTAGTCCATTAACATAGTATTGCTTTTTTTGAATGGTTTCGTTTAAGTCCATGGACTTCATTAAACCATTTTCGGTGGTTATAGAGGTGTTTGAAGTTAAAATAACAGTCTCGTCTATGTAGTTAACAACACTAGCCAAGCTGGTATTTCCTAAGGAAAAGTTCAGAATATATAAATTATTATCGGTGTACGATTTAATAAGGGCATCTATATAGGATTGCCTACAAATTGAGACAAAAAAGAGAGTGTCCTGTTTTAATATTTCATAATAAAACTCTGAGGCATTGATATTTGGAAATGCTTTGTTAACAAGTTTTAAATCATCTGTCTGTTCACTTTTTAAGGTTTTTGTTAAAACATGTTCGTTATTAACTATTAGGAAAATAGGTTGCTTTTTTGGAAGTTTATGGGTGAGTTCCTTAACGCATGATGAAGTAAAGACCTCATTAATATCAACGGCTTTTTTTGTTTTCTTTAAAACGGTTGAATAAATGATGGGCTCATCATCATGGATGGCATGCTCAACACCACAATATTGATTCCCGTATAAAAGATATGACCTTAAATGCTCTAACATTAATAGATAATAGTTGGTTTGATAAATACAGTCAGTTTGGCTTTGGAAGCCTCCCGTTTTCTGGAACTGAACAACCATTTAATAATAGGGACGCGAGCTAAAAAGGGCACTCCAGAACCCGAATCGTTTTTTACTTGCTCCTCCAATCCGCCAAGTACGACGATATCCTGATCCTGTACCCGAATAATCGAACTAAATTCCCGCGAGCTAATATCTGGTGGTGCATTCTCATCGATACGAGTACCAAAACTGGATTGAATAACAAAAATGTCGAGTGTGACCTGCCCATCGCCAGACACTAATGGTTTTATAGTTAAACCAAGTTCGGCATCAATGGGCTCGTAATTGGTTATTTCAGAAGTTTGAGGATTATCGGTTCCATATATATTACGTTGTGTCACCGTATAATAAGAAGTTTCTCCATTAGAGAACGTAGCGCGATGCCCATTTAATGTAGAAAGTTTGGGTGTTGATTTAATTTTTAGATTTCCATTGCTCTCCATGGCTTTGACCGTAGCAAAAAAGTTAGGGACTACTTTCCCTAAATTTAATCTGTCAAAACCACTAAACCCGTTAATGACCTTATTGATGGTTTTAGCACCTAATGTAAAATCGGTTTTTGGGAAAATGCTTCCTTTTGTTTCAGAAGGTTCGTCTCCTATGCCCCAACTTACGCCGGTTTCTATGGTGTTATTTTTATTGACCTCGACAAACATGGCCTCTATCAATACAACAGGAACGGTTTTATCTATATATGCAATAAAATCTTTAAGCCGCTCAATTTTAGTACTAGTACCTGTTACATACAAACTATTGAGCTCATGGTCTATTTTAATGTCTAAATCCTGTGCGATTTCATCGGGAATAATTTCGTCAATGGTTTTAGCAGTGTTATTGGATGTACTGTTTAGTCCGTTATTATAATTGCTGGTACTGGATACGTTCCTGTTTCGATTTATCCCAGTAGAATTGTTAACGGAACCCGTGTAGCTTTGACCATAGCTTTGGTTGTAATCAGAGCCATAACGATTATAGTTACTGCCATTATAATTACTCCTTCTTCCTACGGTTCTACTTCTGCTACTTCCCCCGGATGGATCGGAGAATAACTCTACCGAACGGTGCATTAAATGAATCACTTCTACCTTGCGAACACTTAATTGATTTTCGGTTCCGAAATAGTAGATATTCCCTTCTTTTTTGAAGGTAAAAATGTTGCCATTAGAATTAGAAGCACTTGGATTGGAATTTTGAGGCCTATTGGTGTTAGCAGGCGTCGCTTGTAAGTTTGTATTTGCTCCATCTGAATTAGATTCAAACATTTTAACTAAAAGGTCGTCAAACGAAATGGAAGCCGCTTTAAATGTTGTAGTTCCGGCTTTATCTAAAGGGGTCGCTGTAAATACATCGATATGAAGAGCACTGCCAATATCGTTAATAATGTCTTTTATAGGCGTATTGTTAAAATCGACTTCCAATAATTTGTTTTCTGGATCTAAAACTTTAAAACTTAAATTTTGACCTCTTTTTAATCGAGGATTAGGTTGATTCTGGGCGGTAGCAGGGGTGTTGTCTTCAAATACATAAAAGTTGTCTTTTGTTTTTTCTGTGTATAGATTATTGGCCAATGCGAGTTTGTCCATAGCGGTATCAAAAGGCATATCTTTTATATAGGAGGTCAAGGTTTTGTTTTCTAAACCGGGCGTAAATACGAGGTTTTTGGCACTTTCGTCCATAATACGTTTAAAGACGTCGTACAACTTGTCATTTTTGGCATCGATAGTGATCGTGTTCCTTTCTGGGTTATACATTATGGGAATTACCCGTTTTTCGGGGACTTCTACAGGAGGAACATATTTTTTAATAGAAAGAATGCTCCCTGTAAAATCTATGGTCAAATCATATTCTTTACATAAGAACACCAATAGGTCGGATACCGTGACATTGGAAAAATTATTGTTGGCAATGTTTATTTGATTAAGCTCTGGTGAAATATTTATGTTAACTCCGTGCGTGTTGGAGATTGCCAAGATAAAATTAGACAGCGTAATGTTGTTTACACTTATTTCGGTTTTTGCTTGTTCTGTTAACCCAGGGTTTTCGACCGAAAGTAATTCCAGTTGGTTTTTTATTGTTTCGATACGATTCTCTGTTTGAGAGAGCAGAAAACAGGGTATAAAACAGAGTAGTGTAAACAGTATTTTTTTCATGTGTTTGTTTTAATTGTTTTTCAAAGGCCACATGTAACATCCATAATAATCATTCCGCTATATGTCAAATTTTTAGCCATAGATGTTTCATTCAATGTATATTTATGCGCTAATTTATAGTATATATTATTCTTTTGTTTTTAAAAGTAGAGTGACTTGTTTTTCTAATAATTCGATACGCTCTTTTTGTGTTTTAAGTGTATTGTTTTCTTGTTCTAAATGTTTGATGCGCTTTTCCTGATTGATGGTGTAGAGCGTGAGTTCTTCTATTTTCTCAAGAAGTTTTAAATTCATTTCCTTAAGCTTAATGCCTTCCGCTTCCATTTCTTTTGCCGATGGGATATTAGGTAAGTGTCCTTGTTCGGCAATGTAGTTTTCTACCTCGGTTAATGTTTTTAGGGCATAATCTTTATAAAACACATAGTCCGGAGCTACAGCACCTAATAAATCGACTTTGACTTCTTGAGTATGGATGTTGCCCTTAACGGCTAGTTTGGCATCAGGGCTTGTCGTTCCAATAGCTACATTGCCCCAAGGAATAACAACTTGACCTCCATTAGAATCGTATTCAGGAACTCCTAGAATAATTTTTTTGTTCCAACCACTAGTAATTGTTAAATCTCGACCATTCATTTCAATGAGCCCACTTAGATTATCTTTTTGAGATAGTTTTAGGCCCCAATTTGGAGCTTCATTTTCATGTGTTATCTTAAATTGGGGGTTTGAGGAACTTTTTATATCCAAAAGGGTTAAAGGATTGTTGGTGCCTATGCCAACCCTACCATCAGATGTTAAGGTTAATAAATTTGACCAAACCGAAGTATCATGTCTGGTTTGAAAGTTTAATAGTGTTTTTCCTCCTGGGTCATCGTTTATTATTCTATGTCCAAAACCAGAGCCATAATTGGATGAAGTCCAAGTAATGGCTTTATTTATATATGGGTTTGCATTTAAATTATCGAAAGTTGTTGTTTGTGCATTTAATTGTATAGTTGCAAATAAGCTAAGGCTAAAAAAGCATAATAGTTTTTTCATGGTCTTAATTGTTTTTAGAGCTTAAAAGAATTTCTATTTTTTGTAATCGATCTTCCAGGTTTTTGATAATGTCTTTTTGACTTTGTAGCTCATTTTTATAAGCCTTTATTTCTTTTTCCTGACCAATGGTATAAAGCGTGATCTCTTCTATTTTCTCAAGAAGTTTTAAATTCATTTCCTTAAGCTTAATGCCTTCCGCTTCCATCTCTTTTGCCGAAGGGATATTGGGTAAGTGCCCTTGTTTGGCAATGTAGTTTTCTACCTCGGTTAATGTTTTTAGGGCATAATCTTTATAGAAGACATAGTCGGGTGCTACAGCTCCCAATAGATCTACTTTAACCTCGTTGGTATGGATGTTGCCTTTTACAGCTAGTTTGGCGTCGGGGGTTGTGGTGCCGATACCTACGTTACCATTATCTTTAATAATTAACCTGGTAATTCCTTGTGTTCTAAAAAAATGATTATCAACACCAATACCTGTTTGACTTCTTCCATAATATGCATTAGAGCCATTCCAGAACAATAATTGTGTAAAAGAACCTGATCCATTATCACCTAATATCGCATTATTGGCGGCAAGTGCTAAGCCATCATCAAAACTAGCATTTATATACAATTTCTTTAGCGGATTGGTTGTGCCTATACCAACGTTTCCAAATTGGTCAATTCGCATAAAAGTATTTGTTCCTCCACGAACAAAATCTAACTTACCATATTGAGTATTCAATATATCCCAAGTATTGGCTTGGTTGTTAAAAAGCCGAATTCCTATGCCATCTCCCCCTTTTATTTCAAGGTCTTTGTTTGGACTTGTTGTGCCAATACCCGCACTCCCACTAGTAGGAAAGGTATTCTGTGAGTTTATTTGTATTGTTACAAATAAGCAAAGGCTACAAATTATTAAGTGTTTTTTTATCATTTTTTAAAATATTTAATGACCATTATGGTCTAATCAATTAACAAAGCATAAACCTCTTCTATAGAAGTGATACCTTTTTTTATAAGTTCGGTAGCGTTTTGTTTTAAGGTGGTAATATGATGTTCTTCTAAATACCCATCGATTTCCAGATCGTTATTTTTAATATGTGGGACCAAGGTTTTGGTAATGGGTATAATCTCATAGATGGCTTTCCTCCCTATATACCCCGTATGATAACATTTTGGGCAGCCGATAGCCTTATAATGGGTTATTAGATCTTTAGGAACACTGTAATTTTTGGGAAAAAGATCTTTTGTGATGGGGGCTTTTTCTTTACAGTGATCACATAATTTCCTAACCAATCGTTGTGCAATACTAACATTTAAAGTGCTGGCTATTAAAAACGCAGGAATCCCCATATCTATAAGCCTTGATATAGTGGCCCAAGCAGAATTGGTATGGATGGTGGAAAGCACCAGATGCCCGGTTAAAGCCGCCCTAATAGCCATATTAGCGGTCTTGACGTCGCGAATCTCCCCCACCATAATAATATCCGGATCCTGACGTAAAAAAGTACGCAGTGCACTGGTAAAATCCAGCCCTATATTTTCTTTTAACTGTACCTGATTAATCCCTTCGAGCGTATATTCAATAGGGTCTTCAATGGTTACGATATTGGTTTTGTCGTCATTGAGCAATTTTAAAGTGGCATACAACGTGGTTGTTTTTCCAGAGCCCGTTGGTCCGGAAATAAGCACAATGCCGTTGGGGTTTTTAATGGCTTCCTTATATGTTTTTAGTTCCCTATCCGTAAAACCTAAATCCTGAATGTCTATATGGTTGGCATCCTTGCTTAAAATACGCAGTACTATTTTTTCACCGTGTAAGGTCGGTAGACTAGAGACCCTAATATCAAATTCATCTGTTTGCGTTTTAACCGTAATACGGCCATCCTGAGGCAGCCTTTTTTCAGAAATATCCAGACCTGCTTTTATTTTGAGTTTATTGACTATAACGGGATATTCAGATAAGGCAATAATAAAATGTTCTTTCAGCTTACCGTCTAAACGAAAACGGACCCTGCACTTGTGTTCATAGGGTTCAAAATGAATATCACTACTGCCAATATCTTTGGCAGATAACAATAACTTTTCAAGAAAATCATTAGTATAATGTAAATCTTCGGCCTTATTAAAATCCTTTTTCCTAAAATTATTGGATAGATATAAGTTAATATTTTCAGAAGTTTCAGGAAGTAGCTCAATTTTTTTTCCAAAAACAACATGCAATTCCCTTTTAAGGCTTTCGGTAAGTGTATCTGTTTTAAATACGAGTGTTCCATTTTGGGACTCAACAGGAATAATTTTATAATGATAAGCTTGTTCACTGCTTAAGAGTTGTAATAGATCGGTTGGAATGGTATATTTATTATTCATAAAGTTAAATAGTATAAATGTTTACATAACCAGACCATTGAACCAAATAGATAGCTAGAAAAAACAAGCTCATATAACCAGCAAGAGGCACCGTCATCACTTTTTTATTTTTAGATAATGCCAGATGTAAGACCAATGAAAAAATAAGGGCGCTTATAAAAAGAACAATAAAAGAAACGGTAGTGCATATAAATGACACCGCAACAAACAACAGTAAATCACCCAGTCCAACCGTTTTTAAAATAGAAGTTTTAAGCTTAAGCTTTGCGTATAAAGAAATAATTAAAACGAATATTAGGATAAAGGCCAGGTTCATTTTTAAAGCATTATAAAATAACTCTGGAAGTGTATTGTTGTAAAAGAGCCATGCGCATAACAACCCAATGATTGGAAATAAAAACCAATACACGAGCCGTTCCTTAAAATCCTGAAAAAAGACAAAAAGAAGGGACACCGTTAATAGGATCTTTATAAAAACCATCTAGTCTTTTATAATTTGTTTTGGCGTTCCGTTTTCGTCTATTTCCCATACATTAAAAATACCATCACCATCAAAATCCGTAATAGCGGTAGCCTTTGCCTTAAAACTGTTATTTGTGGCACTTAAGATCTCATAAGTATAATTACTGGTGCCATTTTCATTAACTGTTTTAGGCGCTTCAAAATCTATCTCGTTCAGGTCCGGGCTATATTTTGAGTACATATACCTATATGAAGTTTGCGAATTGTAAATAAACTTTAGTTGGGTTTGGGCTTCTACACTTTTGGTTTTACTAATTAATGGCATTAAATTAGGGAGGGCCAATAATAGCAAGATGCCTATTATGACAAGAACAATTAAAACTTCTTGTAAATTATAGGCGGGTAATTTTAATGTTTTTGTCGGTTCGTATCTATTATTTTTTTTGGCCGATGCCATTTGGATCTTAGCCATAACAGGTGTTATTAAATTTCTAGTCAAGCGCATTTGGTCTTGTTTTTATAATGTTTATGATACAACCCCTATTAAATAAAGAGTTATTTTTTGATTTGATAATCAATGGTTTAAAATAAGTTTGGCAAGCAGATTAAACAGCTCCAAAATACAAATTATTATGGTAAAATGACTAAGGAATAACCTTAGAAAAACTAAGGATTTCTATTCGTTTTATGTGGCTCTTGAAAAAATTATAAAACCCCGTATTCCTGAGCTGTTTTTATCAAGACTAAATCACTTTTTTTAGAAACATTAAAGGTTTGTTTTAATAAGCGTTTTCTTCGTTCTATACCACCAATAGACAAATTGATGGTTTTGGGCAAATCTTTCATTTTTGTGCCTTTAGACAATTCGTATAGTAGTTGTCTGTCTTTTTCATCTAAATTAAAATCATTCATTACGTTTTTTCTTAATAATTCCAAAACGGTTTTAGTATAATAGGGGGTATCATTCAATACCATTTTAATAGCCTCAGTAAAGTGGTTAAAACCAGCCTCCCCTTTAATTAAAAAGCCTTCTGGGTTAATATTATTAAAAATATTGTTTATTCGGTAGTTATTGTTAAGATGTGTCGATACAACTATTTTGGTACTATTGAATAATTGACGTATAACTTTCCCTAAGTCTTCCCCAGACAAAATAGTGCCATCCTTAGAAGGGGGCAAACTAATATCTAAAAAAATTAAATCGTATGGATTTGTTTTAAAGGCGTTTTTCAATTTTAACATGGCCGCATCACAATTTGTCGCTGTGTCAATTTCAAAAACAAAATTTGCATTTGTACTTAAATAGGAAAAGATTCTTTCGTAATATTCAATTATTGCTAGATGATCATCAATAATCAAGACGTGGAGGGGTTTGCTCATCTTTATTTTATATAATTAAAACTAATATTATTGTGGTGGTAGTAATAACAGCTCTATTGTAACAGCTAATCTATAAATAATATTTAAAATTTAGATAAGGTAAATCCGTATTTTTATTGAGGTTTTACCTTACTTTTTTTACTTGATAGTTTAGGACATGAATTTAGGTTTTTGATTCATTTTAAACTACTGTAAAACAACAATTTATGTTTTTTTTTGTAATATCTGTAGAATTATTAAAGCACAGTTTGTTTTCTCTATTTTTCGTTTAAGCGCCTTAAATAGGCTTTTAAGCTCTAATGTGTGGTTTTTAAAAACCTTACAAAAAAAAGATAAAAACCTTATACATTATAAGGAAAACCTTAGCTGTTTTTTTATTGCAATACGGTAGTTTTAGCGTGTTTATAATAACTGACAAAAAGTGTTTGAATCAATGAAAAAATATGACCTAACTTTTTTATTCTGCTTTTCAATGACTGTCCTGTTTTCACAGATGACGGCAACAAAAGCTTATAGAGGAGCGGTCAAAAGTTTTAAAAGATCAAGCTGAAACTATTAAAAAAATACAAGAAAAATTAAACAATTAAAATTATGAAGAGAATTCTTTTATTTAGTCTTTTTACCTGCAATGCAATCATAGCCCAGGTTACAGATACTGGAGATAACGTTGGTATAGGAACGACAACACCTTCCTATAAATTGGATGTAGTAGGGACAGTGAAAGCAGATAAAGGAATTTTGACAAGTGTTCCTCCTGACGGTTCTGTTTTTGCAAATTATCGAGACAGAGAAAATAAAAGTTTAATTTTTTCAGCAGGAACACTTGTTGATAATGATTCGCAGAGCAGGACTTTTAATTACTATGAATTTCCAGTTTCCAATTTAGACCCAAAAGCTGTAAGCTATCTAGCTATTGAAGATAGAAATTTCAACTCGAGACTTAGGTTTCAGGGGGTTACAGGTGGTTCTACCGACTTTCTTTTATTTGGTAAAAACCAAACGCAATATTTTTATGTAAAAGATGATGGTAATTCTAACGTTTTTATGCATTTACCAAAAGCAAATAGTAGAATTGTAATTGCTGGTTATGGTGATTATTTGCCAGAGCACAAATTAGTAGTTAAAGATGGGAGTGCTTTAATAGAAGGCAATATTATTACCAATAATAAAATTGGTATTGGTGTTACATCTTCAGAGATTCCAGCAGATTATAATTTGGCAATAGCAGGAAGAATTATAAGTGAAGAAGTAAAAGTGCAATTAAAAAATTCTGGATGGCCAGATTTTGTTTTTGAAAAAGACTACAATTTACCAACACTTAAAGAAGTCGAACAACATATTAATGAGAAAGGGCATTTACAAGATATTCCTTCTGCTAAAGATGTAGCTTCAAATGGTATTCTACTTGGCGATATGCACGCTAAACTTCTTCAAAAAATTGAGGAATTGACCCTTTATACGATAGAGCAACAAAAGCTTATAGAAGCGCAATCAAAGGCTTTGAAAGATCAAGCTGAAACTATTAAAAAAATACAAGAAAAATTAAGCAATTAAAATTATGAAGAGAATTCTTTTATTTAGTCTTTTTACCTGCAATGCAATCATAGCCCAGGTTACAGATACTGGAGGTAACGTTGGTATAGGAACGACAACACCTTCCTATAAATTGGATGTAGTAGGAACTGGGCGGTTTTCTAATGATTTGTTAATTGGAGACCCAAATGGAGCAAGAACAGAGATTAATACGAACCTTAACCATAAGATTTATGCACCAACAAATAAAAAAACTATTGATTTAGATGGAAATTGGAAGGGAGGAGGCTATGTTGGTGTATATAGAGCTGATAATGGTAAAATGGGTGTAAGTATAGAAAGTAAACCTGATTCAGGACATTATAACAATAGTTTGGTAATTCAAGAATTAAGGCTTGATGATTTAGATAAAAATGCAATAAAGCTTAGCTCTGCAATACTCTCTGGTGATACTGAGCCGACCAATTTTATGCATATGCCTTACCAAAATTCTGTTATAGTTATTGGAGGCTGGGGAGATTATAAAAAAGGACAAGGTTATGGTTTAATTAATAAGTTAAAAACCAGTTTCGAGAATGATGTTTATGTTGAAACAGGCAACGTAGGCATCGGTACCACCACCCCAGACGCAAAACTAGCCGTAAATGGTAACATCCATACCAAAGAAGTAAAAGTGGATTTAACAGGTTGGAGCGATTTCGTTTTTGAAAAAGACTACAATTTACCAACACTTAAAGAAGTCGAACAACATATTAATGAGAAAGGGCATTTAAAAGATATTCCATCAGAAAAAGAAGTGGAGGAAAAGGGTATTCTGCTTGGAGATATGAATGCAAAGTTACTTCAAAAGATCGAGGAATTAACACTTTACACAATTGAGCAAGAAAAGAAATTAAACATCTTACTTGAAAAAATTGAAAAATTAGAGAATAAAAAATGACATGATAAAGACAATAATCTATGGTGTTGCAATACTACTAACGTTCAACATATATTCCCAGACCGAACTTACCAATACCGTTAGTGTTGATGCGGCCGGATGGAAAAGAGTAGCTCAACTTAATGGGGCTTCTGGAAGAGGGTATCACGAAGTTATTTTAATGACTACGGGTGGAGATTCTGCTCCTAGAGTTGCTAAAATATCGTGGCTAAAGGGTTGGTCTAGTTATGGTGGTCTTAACCTTGTTTCTATAAGCGATAATGGTTACTGGACAGAAGCTAGAATAACTTACGATGGAACAAAAGCTTATTTAGAAGTTAATTTCACCAAGGTTATTAATTCGATGAATATCTATTTTAATCAATCTGCTTGGGTTGGTGGTAATATTTTTAGTGGAGCACTGCCTAATGGAGGTGATACCGTTATTCTAACTTCAAAATTTGGAAGACTGAATTTTGGAGAAGACGACTTTTTCCTTGCTTATAATGGCAATGTAGGTATTGGTACAACAGCTCCCGATGAAAAACTTGCCATAAATGGAAAAATACATGCCAAAGAAGTACGTGTTGATTTAACAGGTTGGAGTGATTTTGTCTTTGAAAGCACTTATAATTTACCTTCTTTAAATGAGGTGGAAATATATATCAAGGAAAAAGGTCATTTAAAAGATATACCATCAGCCAAAGAGGTTTTAGAAAACGGAATCTTAATTGGAGAAATGGATGCAAGACTTTTGCAAAAAATAGAAGAGCTAATGCTATATACCATTCAACAAGAAAAGGAATTAAAGTCAAAAGAATCTAAAATAAAGAGCTTAGAAGACGTATTGAAAGAACAAGATAAAAGACTCAAGAAAATAGAAAAATTAATAAGCAATGAATAAATACTATTTTTTATTTTTTATATGCCTTTTGTCATTATACGCTGAAGCACAAACAGTTGTGGAAACAGTATCATCAGGAACATCAGGTGATGCTACATTAAAAATTGAGGCTGATACGGATAATAATAATGAATCAGACAACCCTAGAATTGAGTTAGTGCAAGATGGAGGAGGTTTAGGAGCCTATATAGGGTTTAATGCAGATTGGGGTGGTGTTGCTCCAGATAACCTTTTTAGAATAGGTACAAGATACTCGAATGTTGATAACTATAATAGAATTGTCATTAATGGGCAAAATGGAAATATTGGTATGGGAACATCGAATCCAAATGGAAAGTTGGATATATACGGCGCAAACTCAAACACAACCAATTTAATTTTATCTGCTAATTATATAGATAAACACCGTTGGAGATTTAATACTATTGATAGAGGATATGCTATAGATATGGATATCACTGTATCAGATGGGGCTGATAATCAAGAAGCTGTATTAAAACTGTCGAGGTCAAATTCTACAAGACCAGAATTTCAGTTATATAATAATGCTATTGTAGCGAATAATGGAAATGTAGGGATAGGAACAGCAACTCCAGAATACAAACTACATGTTACATCAGGTGGTCAAATTAGAAAAACTACATTAGGAGTCACTTTGGCTTCTGCTGAAAATAGTTGGATTAGAGATGAATGGCTTACAGGCAGCTATGGTCCAGCTAAATGGAATCAATCAATAGCTAAATGGGTTCGTCCTTCGGGTACTTATAATGATATTGGAGGTATAGTATATCAAGATGAGGGGACTTATTTTCTTCGTGATGGAGCAGGAACTCAATTAGAATATACTAATGCTGAATTTTTGAACAATGCATTTATGTTTGCTCATATTATTACAGGCAACATCGGCATCGGTACAATAACACCAGACTCCAAGCTAACCGTAGCAGGTAAAATACATGCTCAAGAAGTAAAAGTAACTATAAATGCAGGAGCAGATTTTGTTTTTAATGATGATTATAAACTTCCCTCTCTAAAAGAAGTCGAGAAATACATAAAAGAAAACAAACATTTGCCAGAAATAGCCTCAGAAAAAGAGATGCAAGATAACGGTCTTCTTTTAGCAGAAATGAATATAAAATTACTCCAAAAAGTAGAAGAATTAACACTTTATACCATACAACAAGACAAAAAATTAAAAGAACAAGATGCTACCAATCAAGAACTCAAAGAACGTCTTTTAAAATTGGAACACTTATTATTGAGCAACGATCAGAAAAATTAAACGAATAAACCCATAAACAGATAAACTTTTTTAAATGAACAAACTAGCATTCCCAGTATCCTTAATTGCCATAGCAGCAAGTATTTTTTCTTTTTTTTATATACAATCAAACTCAGAACTGGTCTATGTAGATGTTAATAAACTTCTAGACGGTTACAAGCGTACCAAAATTGTAAAAGCAGCATTCGAAGCCAAGGCCAAAACCCTTAATGCCAATGTAGATAGCTTAATGACCGATTGGCAAAAAGAACTGAAAACTTATGAAAAAGAACGTTCTAAAATGAGTAAAAAAGAATTGGAGCTTAAACAGCAATTATTAAGTAATAAACAACAACAAATAAATAATTACCAGCAGGCCATACAAAAACAGATTCAGGAAGCAGATAAAAAATCAACCCAAACAGTGATTAATGATATCAATGATTATATAAAGGAATATGGCAAAAAGCACAACCATAAAATCATATTTGGAGCCAGTGGTGGCGGTAATATTATGTATGCCGATGAGGGAACAGATTTAACCCAAGATGTTTTAAACGGACTTAATGCAGAATTTGAAGGGGAAAAGTAAAAAGCTAGAAAGGCAGGAGTCCGGAGCTAAGAGTCTAATAAGACAACATTAACCTAAGCTTAAAAGATAATATAAAAATATGTTACATAAAGATCAAAAAAGATTGAAGTCAAAAAATCTGATGCTAGGATTATTTGGAGCTTTAAACTTTAAGCTATCAGCTCCCAGCTTTCAACTTCCAACTTCTGTCTTCGGTCTTCTGACCATAATATTTTTTTCTAGCTGCACCCAAAAAACATTCAATAACGAATCCGAACTCTTAGAGTACATAAAAACTCCTGAAAATGGCTATACCCAGCATAAAACTATAAATGGTGTAGATTATACCCTAATGTATCACCCTACGGATATGTTGGTAAAGCAAGAGCTAGGAGATAGCGTTAACGGTAATAAAATTAATGCATTACGTAACAAGTACAACAAATACCTGTACTTTAATTTAAGCATGAGTAAAAACAATCAAGAGCTATTAAGTGTAGCCCCAAAAAACAGAAACGAATTTGGAGCCATGGTAAATCAATTGGCATTTGGAATGAACGAAAAGGTGCATGTGTACACGCCAAGTAAAGACACTTTAGAAATGGCGGATTTTATTTATCCGCGTATGTATGGTATGAGTAGGGCTACTACCATCATGTTTGTATATCCTAGAGACAATGAAGCACTAAAACAGGAGTATTTAAATTTCACTATAGAAGATTTAGGGCTGTATACGGGAGAAGTGAAATTTAAAATTCCAATAGAAAAAATCAAGAAAGAACCTATGCTAAAATTTAACTAATGAAAAAAAGTTTATTTCTTTTTTTTACAATTTGCAGCTTTATACAATTAGCAAATGCCCAGTTACAGAGCTGCGAATTAATCCTTAGCAATGGTAGTAAATCAATTGTTCAAGGAAAAATAGGCGGTTCCAAATTTAAGTATAAGTTATCCGGTCAAAATAAAATCCATAAAATCCACTTTTCTGAAATAGGCTCTGTAAAAGTTAATTATTCTGAAGATGATTTTAAAATATACAAATATTTTAAGGTAGAGAGTTCGGGCAAATTTAAAGTCTTAGAAGAAATCGAAAAAGGTAAAGTATCCTTATACATAACCAGTTCTAGTGGTTACATGAACCCATTCGCTTCAGGAATGGGTAGAATGCCCTATACCATAGAAAATTACTATCTAAAAAAGCAAAGCGACGATGAAGTTATCCATCTTGCTTCCAATCGGTTATTTTCTAAAAATTTCATAGAAGGCTCAACAGCGTTTTTTAAAGATTGTGAAGATCTGACCAATAAAATCAAGAACAAAGAATTAAAAAAAAGAGACATTATAGAAATTGTCAAATTCTATAATAATCATTGTAATTAAATAAAAACACCCAATGAAGAAACTCCAATTACCTTTTTTGAAACCGATAACCATATTTGGTTTCATTATTATTTTAATTATAAGTTCAATAGCTACAAAGCTATATGCCCAAGGACCAAATGCTCCAGAAGCTGCAAGTTTTGAGCCCATAGATGCAACAGATATGGTAAACCTGTCAACAGGAGATTTTACCTATGTTTTACCAATAATAAATGTGCCCTCGCCAGAAGGCGGCTACCCATTAGCATTGGCATACCATGCAGGAATTGCTATGGATCAAGAAGCATCTTGGACAGGTTTAGGCTGGAACCTAAATGCGGGAGCCATAAACCGATCAGTAAATGGTTACCCGGACGATTATAATAATGTATTACTCACTGAGTATTTTTACGATGAAGGTGATGAAGAATCTATCTACAGTTTGTCTTTAGGATATTCAGCCTATGGTGCGGCATCTGTTGGTTTGGGGTTTTCATGGGGAAGTAATAGAAGTTTAGGAGGCTATGTAAGTGTTGGTTATGGGTTTGATTTGGGAGGAGATAATAAGCTTGGGGGTTCAATAAAAGCGGGTACAGATGGTGTTGGTGTGAATTTAGGGCTAACTACCAGTGGAGGGTTATCGGTTGGTGTTGGAGCAAGTACTAATGGGGGCTTAGGTGGTTCAATAGGCTTTGATAATAACGGTACAGGTTTTAGCGTCTCTAGTAATGGAAGTGTTAATATTAGCATCGCTCAAGAAAGTGGAAAAGACAACACTGTGTCTTTAGGAATAACATTGTCTTCTAATGGTATTGGTATTGATGCTGGTGTAACAAATAAAACAGGAAATGATGTTGATGGAGGCCTTGGTGGTGGTTTGAATCTTCAATTTGAAAATACTGTTAACATGGGTAATTATACGACTAAAACCAGTGGTTGGCAAGTGCCGCTATCTGTGCCGACACCTATAGGTGTTTTTAGTTTGTCATTTGGTAAGCAGAAATTCAGGTATTATTTAGGAAAAAAAGATAAGAATATTGTTAATGGGCCTATTTATTTTTATGAAGGAACAAGTAATCAATACATATATACATTAACTGCTTTTCATTCGTCAACAGGTCAAATCTTATATAGGAAAACATTTGATTCTCTAGCTGAGGCAACAGCTGAGGCTAATTCAATTCCATTTTGTCAAAGTGGAAATCCAGATGCAAACTGTAGTATAGATGAGACTGAAAAAAAAGAAGCTTTTATGGATATTTATGAAGTTCCGCTAGATGCGAATGATTTTTCAATTAAATCTAAAATGGATATTGATAATGCTATATTTCCAAGCTATGATAATTATAATATTCAAGCTCAAGGTTTGTCTGGGAGCATGTCATCTAGATTGTTTGAAAATGGAAATTTATTTGGTTTAGCAAACAAAGAAAATAATCTAGGTTACGAATTAAGATATTCTTTGGATGGTTCTACTACTGATTTCCCTAATTATGTTCAATTTGATAGCAAGCCTTATTTTTATCTCGATAATGAAATCAGTACTTATTTAGGGGTTAATGAAGCTTCTTTTAATTACAATACCGCTAATAGTGATATTTTATCATATTATAATAATGGTGTAGAACTTACGGCAAAACCCAGACGTAAGAACGCAACTTATGTAGACTATTTTACCAATGAAGATATAAGTGCCAATTATAATTCCATAAAATCTAATGGGTATTTGCTTCCTGAAATAGGGTATGATGCGCTTCTTAATTCAAACATCCCTGAGGATGCCATTGGAGCTTTTAAGATAACATCACTTGATGGTAAAACGTATCACTATTCACTACCTGTATATAACCATGAAACAGTTACCCGAACATTTGGTACTATAGCTGCTAGACCTAATGAGAGCCAATCCTATTTTGAAAAGCGCCAGTTAGAACCTTATGCAACACATTGGTTGCTAACAGCCATTACTGGTCCAGATTTTTTTGACACCAATAACAATGGTGTTGCAGATAAAGGAGATTATGGTTATTGGGTAGCCTTTGAGTATGGTAAATGGTCTGATGCTTTTGCTTGGAAAAGCCCTTATGCAGAAGATTATTTTATAGACCAGAATAATAGTGATATTAAAACATGGATAAGGGGGCGAAAACAGGTTTATTACCTAGATAAAGTTAAGACAAGAACACATACAGCCTTATTTATAAAAAGTCCTCGTAACGATGCTTTGTCTTCGCAATGGAATTATAAATCTGTGGTCCATCTTGATGATGAGGACCAAACCAGCAGTGCTTATCAAGCACGTTTTACTATTCCAGAACAAGAGCCTTTAAAATTGGACAAAATAATTTTAGTAAAAGAAGAAGATGATACATTGGATAGAACTTATAGTGCATCTAATGAGAACCATATTGATATACTGTATAATAATTCAAGTAAGCCTTTAGAAGAGGCATGGTATAACTTGAAAGATAATGTGCTAGATATTAGCGATAATATTAATAGTATTCTGCCTAAAGCATTGAAAGTAGTGGATTTCCAGTACGATAATAGTTTGGTTGTTGGTAGGCCAAGGACGAATTTACCTTCTTATGGTAGTTTGACGTTAAAATCTGTTCACTTTAAAGGTAAACAGGGAGAAGAATTAATCCCCTCATACAGTTTTGGCTATAATAACACCTCATATACATATAACAAAGATGATAAAGATGGGTTTGGTTATTATATAAATGATAATAGCTTGTGGTCTTTAAATGAAATTACAACACCACAAGGGGGAAAAATTCAAATAAATTATGAGAATAATAAGTTTAAAAGTGTAGTAGGGCATACTATTATTTTTAAAGAAAATGATGAAAACTTTGAAGCTTCAATTTATGGTTCTGATAACAAATCGTATAGTTTTAAAAATTTATCTAATATGGATTATAACTTTTTGATTGGTCAAAGAGTAGATATCAGTTTTAATAGGTTTATATGTGATGGACAGCAGTATGTTCGTTTATTAACATATTCAGGAAAAGGGACTGTAACACAACAGCTTGGAACCCAAGAGTACTTAGTAACAGCAGATGCTGCATATAGTGTTTCAGGGCCAATTTTTAATTGTGTTGACCTATCACCTAAATACCATAAAAATGTTTTAGAAATTACTGCTCCTGTAGATAAAACCTATGTGTATAATAATGGAGGTGTCAGGGTCTCAAGTTTAGTCACTACAGATGGCACAACTTCAAATACTTATACAACCAAATACAATTATGGTGAAAATGGAGATGGAATAGGCTATATAAGTTATTTGCCTTTTGCACCTGAGTTACAGAAAGAGTTGCCCTACAGTGCCGAATTACCACCACCAAGAGTCATGTATGAATATGTGTCTATGGAAGCTTTAGGTGCAGATAATCAATCAGAAGGTAAAATACAGTATAAATTTAAAGTCTTAAAAGAGAAAGAAGCAAACGACATTAAGTTTGGCGACTTATATGAGATAGACGTTACAACACAAGAACATACAAACAACACAGCAAATAAAGACGTTGTGGTGAGCAGCTATACTGTAAAAGATAACCTAGCAGCATTGGGTCAATTATTGGAGGTGTCTACATTTAATAATGAAGATCATTTACTTAGTAAAATAGAAAACACCTATTACAGTCCTACTGATCAAACCCCTAACCAGGTTGGGGTTACTAAAGAGGCCTACCAAACCTATAAAATTGTAGATTATACAGATAACACCTCTCAAAAAGATAGATGGTTGGTAAATTCGTCTGCAAGAATAAAATATCCAAACTTACTAAAACATTCAACCGAATATAAAGGAGGTTTTGAATTCACCTCAGAGTTTGGAGAGTTAGACGGTATTACCGGTAGAGCCAATGAAATATTATCGGTGGCAAGCGATGGTACAGAAATAAAATCTAAGTCAGTTCCTGCTTACCATAAATACCCAGATATGGGATCTAAAGTAGATGATGTAGATAACGAAAATATGTTATCACAAAATACAGCAAATTATACCTTTATTAAAGACCCTGTAAGTGGAAACTGGAAAGAAACAGGTGTAGAAATATCTACTTGGAATAACAATTGGAGTTATAGGTCAAATAGTGGTTCTGAAACTTTAGAAACGGATAACGATGCTAAAGTTTGGCGACGACATAAAGAATATGTTTGGGAAGGAGACCTTAACGATGATGGAACCTTAAAAAATTTCTCAGATAACTTTAATTGGGCATCAACATCCCAATCTTCAGAGTGGAAAGAGGTATCAGAAATTACAAAATATTCGCGTTACTCATCACCTTTAGAATTCAAGGATATAAATGATAATAGAGCTTCAACTAAAATGGGAGATAAAGATTCCAAGGTTTTAGCAACAGGTAATTCTTGGTATGGAGAGATGTATTATAGTGGTGCAGAATATAAATCTGGAGGCATTTATTTAGAAAATGAGATTAAAGGAGCTGTATACCAATCATCAGAAAAGTGGCATACAGGTAAATACTCTGTAAAACTAAATACAGGGAATGAATTTGGAGTAGTTTTAAAAGCGAATGAACATAGAGCAGAGCGCTACAAAATCTCTGTTTGGGTTCATAAAGACAACTACTTTAATGCCCAAATTAAAATAGGCTCCGGGTCTTCAACAGTTTTAAATGGAGAGGTTACTCCTGCGGGAGATTGGGTGTTAATGAACCATTATATGACATTAAGCGCCAGTGAACAAAATGTGGTGTTAACTTCTGGAGGAGGTAATGTATATTTTGATGATTTTAGAATACATCCTATGCAATCTTCAATGACAACATATGTCTATAACGAATGGGATGAACTAACGTTTATTACAGATGCAAACAACCTATCTGTTTGCTTTGTTTACGATTCACAAGGAAGATTGACCGAGACCTATTCCGAAATTATTGATGTACCAGGCGTTATAACCGGAGGGTTTAAAAAGACAAGCGAGAATATTTATAACTATAAAAATCAATAATAACTATGAAGAATATTCTAACCTCTTTAATGTTATTGCTAACATTTGGACTATTTGCCCAAGAAGATATGAATTGGGTAATTACAAAAACATTTGATATAAACGGAAATGTTACCTCAAACACCAAATCTTATTTTGATGAGTTAGGTAAAGGTTTACAAACACAAAGTATAGATTTAAAAACAGGAAAAACTTGGGCAACACAAACTTTAAACGACGCAAAAGGAAGACCTGCATTACAGTCTCTAAGTGCTCCTATTAGAAGTGATGGAACATTTCTGTATTCTTCAGGCTTTATAAAAAAGACAAACGGTAACCCATATACAAATTCAGATTTTGAAAGCAATCCCGAAGATCCAGAAAAAATAGGAAACCAAACAAACTCTTTGGGGTGGTACTACAGTGAAAATAACACAAATGAATCCTATCAAGATGTAACCGATTATCCTTTTGTAAGGACTATATATAGCAAACTTAATCCGGGAAGCACTTTAAAAGCTATCGGGGGGAATAAGATAAATGTAAATGGGCAGGAACAATGGCTTAATGGTTTTACCTATACCATGCCAGCAGCCCAAGAAATGTATTATGTATTTGGTAAAGGGTATTTTGGCACACCTGATACAGTTGAACCTTCAGAAGAAGTTATTACAAAGTTCTACAAAACTGTAAATATAGATGTGCATGGTGTTGAATCTGTTTCGTTCTCGGATGGTGAAGGTAAATTATTAGCCGTTGCACGTTCTGGAGGCAATGTTAAATATGAAGTGGTTTCTGTAATTGGGAAACAAGGGTTTGTAGATATTCATATCCCTCAAGGTATAGTAAACAGTGATATTCAGTTTTTAGGAAACAGCAGTAATTATAAGGTTTTTGACTTACGTACAGAAGAAATGGTGTCAACTTCGCAAATGACAGGTGGTCACTTTTACCGTGTAGAATATTTAGCAGCCATAGAAAACACCCAATCATTCATAAGTAGTTCAGGGCTAATAACAACACCAGGCAATACCAAAGGTATTCGCTATAAGGTGAATTATTATAACTATGCCTTAAACTATTATGATAAAGTAGGACGTCTATCTGAAACTACCCAATACAAAGGGTTTGATACGGCATCTTTCAATTTAACTACAGAAAATCCAAACCATCAGCTAAAAAGTGTTTATAAATATAATGCTTTAGACCAAATAACCGAAGTTACCGACCCAGATGAAGGCCATGTTGAATTTATCTATAGAGAAGATGGGCAGATTCGATATTCTCAAGATTCAGAACAAGCGCTTAACAATGAGTTTTCATATACTAACTACGATGAATATGAAAGACCTGTTGAAAATGGGGTGTACGAGGGAGCATTATCCAGTGTTTCGGTAACTACAGTTTTAGACGTCAATAATTGTAAAGACCGTTACATCACGGTATATGATAATCCACAAGACCCTAATGGAGACCCAGAGTTAATAGCGGCCTTAAATGCTGCGAGCATTAGCACCAGTAATTATCCCAAGCAAAACTTTGTAGCAGGTAATATTTCAAAAACATATACCAGAACACCAACTACTACAACCAGTTGGTACAGTTATGATATCCATGGTCGTATAGAATGGATGGTACAAGATATAGAAGGCTTAGGAACAAAAACTATAGATTATGAATATGACCCTATAAAAGGAGTGGTTACTAAGGTTATTTATCAAAAACATGTACCGTCAGAATTATTTGCTCATCAATATATTTACAATAATGTAGGTGAAATAATCGAGGTAAAAACCTCTACAAACAATTCTAGTTTTACTACTCAGGCAACCTATGAGTACACAGAAATAGGAGAGCTAAAGCGTACCATTTTAGGTAATAATCTTCAGGGCATAGACTACGTATATAATTTGCAAGGGCAATTAAAAGCTATCAATCATCCATCTTTAAACAGTGCCAAAGACCCTGGGGGTGATACCAATGATGTTTTTGGTATGCATATAGACTATTATAATGGTGATTATAATAGAGCAAACACGCCAAAACCTATAACAACATCTACACAAGGTATTAACAGGTACGACGGTAGAATAAAAGCAACCCGTTGGGCAATTAAGGGTGTAGACCCAACACCTAATACGTTACAAAACGCCTATGCTTATACCTATAATAATGACAAATGGTTAAGCAAAGCAGATTACGGTACATATAGCCCAATAGTTGAAACCAATGCGGAAGAACACGAAACGTCTACAGCAGTAACTACCAGTAGTAACTCATTAAATATTGAAGCCACAGGGAGCATTACTTTACAACCGGGCTTCCATGCTCAAAACGGAAGTAATTTCACTGCAAAAATTATAAACCCAGGGGGCTATAACACCAATACAACAGATTACGATGTAGATAATATCACCTACGATGCCAATGGCAACCTGTTAACCTTGATCAGAAATAAGAATACAGAATCTGGTAATAATGCTATGGATAACTTTACATACCATTATAACGGGTCAACAAACCAATTAAATCATGTAAGTGATGCAGCAGGTAATGCAAATGTTGGTGATTTAGCATCCCAGTCTAATAACAATTATGAATACAACAGCATAGGCCAGTTAGTTAAAAATGTTCAGGACGATATAGAGTATTTTTATAACGATTCTGGTTTGGTTACTAAAATAGAAAAAGGCGGACAACCCTATCTAAATTTATACTATGACGATAAAGGCCAACGTATACGTAAAGAAGTAACCAATGATAATGGCTTAAACTGGTTTGATACGTATTACGTTAGAGACCTATCTGGAGATGTTTTGGCAATTTACGAAGGCGCTCATGGCACAACACATAATGTAGCCTTAAGTGCTAAAGAGTACCCTGTATATGGTGTTTCCAGATTGGGGGTTTATAACAAAACTACGGGTGCTACTAGCTATGAGGTAACAGACCATTTAGGTAATGTTAGGGCTGTGGTTACAGGTAGTAGTAATACATATTCAGACTATTATCCCTTTGGTATGCCAATGCCATTCAGGAATATTGCTGCCGACTACAGGTATGCATTTCAAGGCCAAGAATTGGATGGAGAAACAGGAAAGGAAGCATTCCAGTTAAGATTATGGGATGGCAGAATTGGAAGGTGGTTAAGTACAGACCCTTATGGGCAATTTGCATCGCCTTATTTAGGTATGGGAAATAACCCTATAACTAACATAGACCCAGATGGCGGTATGTCTATAGGACCGGATGACCCTCCTGTTGACTTAGACCCTGTATATTTATTCTATTCTAAATCCAGAAAGAGCTTTGATTTTAGTGGGATGCGTACATTTCAGCAAGTATCTACAGATTGGTGGCAAAGCTCTTTTGATGGTACATTAAAAGAGTACAATAACATGTACAGCACCAATTTTACTGGAGATAATGCACTTAACCAATGGGCGTATCAGTTTTATTACAAACCTCAATATGATGATATGATTTCTAGTATGCATGCTGCAACAGGGCAAGCTGCTGAGATTATCTTAGAAACTGCTATGGCAATTGCTCCCGTTCCTAAGTTAGGTTTGCTTAAGCATGGTTTAAAGTTATTGAGAACTACAAAAGTAATTAAAACAGCCAATACAGGAGTCAAGTTATTAACTCAAGGGGTAAGAAGTTTTAAGCCAGGAAGTGCTTTGACACATTTTAATAAACACGGTAGTAGTGTCATGAAAGCATTGGGAGAAAAAATCTATACATTAACTAAATATATAGATGATGCAAATCATGTAATAAATACAGGTACATTTGTACCACAGTTAAATGGATACATTAGATTAATTGGAGGAAAAGGAAGTGCTAAATATGCATTTGTTGGAGTTGATAGGGCGACAGGAGCAATAACAAGCTTTCATTTAAAAACTGTTAAAGAATTGGCAAAAAAAGCACCAAATATGTTTGGATATTAAATACAAAATTATGTTAAAAATTAAGAAAATAAATTGGATATCTGAAAGTGCAAAGGAAGCTGAAGTGTTGTTGACGGATGGAACCTTTGATATTTTGTGTTATTCTCAACCTTTCGAATATGATATTGAAAACCATGATTTTGAGACTATTTATTTGTTTTCAGTTTCTAACATTCTAATAATTGATAATGAAAGAAAAAGCTTGGTAAAAAAGTTAAATAACTCTTATGATTATGAGTTTTCTGGGGAAGTTATAGAAAGGAATAATAATAGAATTAGAGTTGGAGAATTTGTATTAGAGCTAGATTTTCCATTACCAAAGGATATAAAAGAAGGAGAATATGTTTCACTTTATTGTGAGAGAGTGGATATTTATTAAAGTAAATTTAATGATAAATGACTCAATAAGTCTATTTTGAAAAAGAAAATACACTTTTACAGTATTAAGGATGAATACGGTAATTTCCCAAGATAGTGAATTATGTAAGAAAGGGAGGTAAAACTTTTTCTCAATTTAAGAAAGCTCGAGGAGGTACTCAAACTCTAGCAAAGATAGAGACATCCACAAGTGTTCAGAGAATAAGTACAGAATTTCATCATGTATTTATTACACAGAGGGTGCAAAGAGCATATAGTTTTCCTAATTGGTTGGTTAATAACAGGTTAAGTGTTGCTAAATTAAATACGGTACAACATGCCCTAGTAGATAAATTTAGATATAGATTTTTAAGAAAAGGGTTTAAGTCAGAAATAGGTTTTTTCTCTGGAAAGTATAATTGGTTTACAAAGTTTTAATAGTATATTGGTTTTTTCAATGATATAAAGGAAAAAAATGTTTGGATTATTTAAAAGAATAAAAATCAAAGATTGGGAAATAGAATTGCTCAAACTTGTTTTAAGTGAAATAAATGAAAAAGAGCTATTAGAACAGGTAAATAATAATTTGCTTAAAGGTGTTTTAACTAATGTTAGTGATATACCGGGGTATGTAGCATTCACATACAACCCTGAAGTGTTAAAAAGGTATGATAATTTAGAAGCACATAATTATAGAATAACTAATATTAAAGTTTTCGATAAAAAAGGAACAGCCTATAATTATACTATTTATGTGTCTACTGGTACAATTAATGGGTACGCTATAGTCCCTCCTAAAAAGGGAGTTAGTCTGAATTTAGATAGAACAGATACAAATAATGTTAAAATTATAAAAAGTGATAATGAGGACTTTAAAGAGCTTTCTAAATTTCTTAATGCTAATGAAAAAGAACTAATTAATCCTTCCGAAGTATATAAAGTCTCCTTATCTAATAAAGAATATTATAACATCCTCAATTTAGAAGATGGTGATTTTATTGCGGTTGATAAAGAAAAAAATATTTATAAAATTACTCATGACCCCTATGAAATATTACTGTTAAATGAGACAACTTTAAAGGATGTATTTACAAAAAAGTTATTTATATAGCTTATCATGTTAAAGAAAATAAATTCTTATAGTGTTGAGGATGAATACGGTAATTTCTCAAACCTCTCAAATTTCCCCTGATGGTGCTAGTTTATCAAAGTGACGGCTACCGCTAGTTTTCAAAACTAGTGGCGTTAAGAGTGAGAAAATATAATGAGAAAAGTTACTTTAGAAATAGAGTAGCTTTTTTTATGTATTAAAATTAGGTATAAGCCTTTTTAGCCCTGCTTGTGCTAGTTTATCAAAGTAACGGCTACCCCAGCTGCCCCGCTAGTGCTAGTTTGTAACTAGTACCGAGTATGAGTAAGAAATAAAATATTAAAGAAGCTACTTTAGAGATAGGGTAGTTTTTTTATGCAATAAAATTAGGAGTATGCTTTTTTAGCCTTGGTATCTCTAATCATGGTATCAATTAATCTAAACAATACACTTTGAGTTTCCTTGTCAAGATTAAGAATATCCTGTAAACGCTGTACCGTTTTTTTATCAAAAGAAGCGTTGACACCTTCTCCAACTAAATAATCTAAAGACACTTCAAAAGCATCGGCAATTTTTTTAGAAACCTCAATAGAAGGAATAGCATCTCCACGCTCATATTTACCCCCCCCCAGCTGCCGCTAGTTTAGCACGCAACGGCTACCGCTAGCATTTGTTAGTGGCGTTAAGGAAAAAGTTATAAAGCAAAAAACAGATTACCCCGCTCCCGCTAAGCTGTGCCTTAAATCCGTATGTTATTCAAATAGATAATATCATTATGCGATTTGGTACAAATTTTTTAAAATCAATAAAATTGATAAGATCTTCAGTTCTTTAGTATTACAAATAAAGCATAGTTTCCCCATTAAAGCGTTTCAATCTTTCTTTTATGGTTTTACAATATTTAAAAGAGCGTTTTTATAAAATATAGCTAGGTTTTAAAATGTATGTTTCCATATATTTTAAGTTTGTATTGTCTAGCCGTTTTAATCCATTTAGCAGGGATGCAGATAAATCTAAAGATGAATTTTTTGATTCTAAAGTTAGCTTTTAGGTTTTTATATGTTTTAGAAAACCCTGTGATTATGTATTGATATAAATTTCGGCACATTGCGGTAAACAAAAGGAAAACGGTATTTTGTTCAAGCTTTGAGAAAGGCACATGGTTCCACCCAAAGTCATTCTTTAAAACATCAAATTCTTTTTCTACAGTCCCTCTCTGATTATAAAAAAACACAATGTTATCATTGCTCATATCCCAATCATTAGTTATGATGGCAGAATAAATGTAAGCTTCATTAGTAAATAAATTTACCTGTCTATCTTTTCTTTTAGTTTTAGTGACCACTAAACGATATGTTTGAAGAGGCTCTGCTTTTTTCAATTCTCTATGTGTCTTTACAAAAGGCGTGTATTTTATTTCTCCACGGTACATAGTCTCTTCTAAAGACTCAATCTTTTCCCAAGATTCAATTTGACTTATAGCTCTTGCCAGAGCAGCATTCATACGAGCTTTTATATAAAAACGATTTGCTCTTTCATTAGCTAGTTTAATCACTTCATAAAGACACGAACCACTATCTGCTCTAAAAGCTTTAATCTTGATATGGTGTTGTTCCAATAAATCAAACATCCTGGATACCGTTTGGTCTTGTAAAGTCCTAACGTCACTATTGCCATTTCTGTTTTCTGCATACACAACATGTTTCCCTGTAATGCCAATTCCAGGGCAGTAGCCATATGCCTTTTTATAGGTATTGGCACTATCGGCTTTGTTATTGAAAATAAAAGTATTGTCATAATCCAAGACAAGTTCCCTTTCTGAGAACACCTGCAATTATTTTAACATTTTTAAATTTAAAGCATTGACTTTTTGATTAATGCTAAACTGGTGCGATTTTTTCCCGCGTGGACTTTTCAATATTTTTTTAGGAATAGATAATTCTTTAAACCTGTCTAAAACTCTATCTGGGCTTGGTATATTTAAAAAGTAGTTATCTTTTAAATGATCACGAAAATTACCACCTAAATCCTCCATACAATCACCGCCACAGAAATAAATAGACCAAAAAGAATATAATAAGTCTTTCCAAGAATATTTACATTGAGTGGGCAATTTTGGTAAGTGTTGCTCTAATAGATGTCCTATTCTTTTGTTTTCAAACTCTTGTAAAACAAGATTTAATCCTCCAAAAGGACTTATGTGTGAAGATTTAAGTATTTTCATAGTGTGTTTTGTAAGCAACACCAAGTTAGGTGAAAACACACAAAACCGCAAACTATTTGTTTACAAAGGTTTGCGGTTGTTTTTATCTAAAGACATGCGGATTTAGGGCACAGCTTAGCGGGAGCGGGGGTATTATATATAAAAGAAATTTAATAATTTGTATATTTGTTATTATTATGGGAACAGTAGAATTAAGAAATATCATTTTAAATAAACTCAATGCCATTGAGGATTCTTCTATGCTGGCTAAAGTGTTGGATTTCGTTGAAGCAATTAAGAACAAAGATGAAATTGTAGCTTATACAGTTCAGGGAGAGCCATTAACAAAAGAAAAGTATATCCAAAGAGTTAAAGATGCCGAAAAAGGCAACTTTATTTCATCCGAGGAATTAAAAAAACGGATGCTTTCTTGGTAGATGAGTTTAAAAGTAGAATGGTCAGAGAGTGCTGAAAATGATATAAAGCACATTTTTGAAAGAGTAAAAAGAAGACTAAATCTGAAAATTTAGCCCGAAATGTAATTAATGATATTTATAATACAGGTGTAAGTATTAAATATGTTAAACAATATCAATTAGATGAATTTTTGGGAGAACCTTATAGAAGAATGGTTATAAGACATTTTAAAATTATCTACAAGTCAGTTAATAATAATGAAATAAAAATACTTCAAGTTTTTGATACTTATCAAAGTCCATTAAAGCTTCGTAAATAAGAATTTCAAGATAAATTAATAAGAACCATCTAGGAAACTAGGTGGTTTTTTTATACTTTAGTTTTTGATTAATTTTAGGATTAATCATACGTTTTTTAAAGCAAAAGTAGTACTGAAATAGTGTATAAGGCGTTATCCCTTCGGGATGGCAATGCCTAACAGGAATATCGTTGGGTATTATCGTTACGGCTATCAAGGTGAATATTCTGAAAAGGATGAAGAAACTGGCTTGAATGCGTTTGAGTTAAGAATGTACGACCTCGCTCCCGCTAAACTGCGTTTAGTGGCAGTACCTAGTAAGAAAATAAAAGAATGAAAAGCTTTTATAGAAATATAAGGGCACCGTAGCTACCGCAGGCAAGTTTTAGGAAACAGAAAAAGTCAAGACTCGTTCATTTACTTATAGGTATATTTTTTGTTTAACAATAGTTAAATTTTTTATGTAAATTTAAAAGACACTTTAATTTTTTTAAAAAGGCATAACACAATAAAGATATAAGGTTAAAAAGGGGCAGTTAAAAATAACACGTTAATTTAGCGCGCGACAAGTATCTTAACAATTGACTTTCTGTATTTTAACTTACACCCGCTCCCTCACGTTCTATGGATGAAAAGCCAATAAAATGAATATATATAGGCATTATGATTACAAATAATCTTGGTTTAAGCATAGATAAGGACGTTTCATAATTTCTAAGTAAAAACCTTAGTAATTCTAAGGGGAATCCTTACTTTTTTTATAAAAAAAGCCATACTTTTATTTGCGAAAAATAAGTAGAAAAATGCTAAAAAACTTTTTATTAATATGCCTTGTTGTTTGGCTTTTGCAAGGCTGTAAAACAATAGATTTACGCCAAAGATCCCAAACAAATACAACACAGCAAGTTTCTTTAGGCAGCGTTGGTTTGGATAAAGATTTTATACTGCAAGAAGAATTTAATAATGCTGCTCTTCCTAATTATACAGCCCCGTTAAAAATATCTGTAAAACTTATGCCGTTTAACAAGCAAGCCTATAAAGCTTTTAATAAGGCCGAAGCATTGCAATCTGCAACAGTAAGAGTTAATTATATCGATTCAGTAAAAAACAAACCCAGATATATTAAGCTACAAATAGCCGATAAAGTAGCTATGATAGATGCCCTAAACGATACAAACAACAGGTCTGTAAAAAATTATTTAGGCCATAATGCGCATACTAATATTATAACAAGTATTTCATGGGCTTTAGGTCAAAGCGATATAGATGCCGTTATGAATGCAGATGCGGTATTTTTAGTTGAAAAAGGGCTAAAAACCTATGTATTGCAATTATACAAAGGCGGAGCAAAAACACAAGTTATTCCATTTAATCGAGGCGTTGTATTTGGGTACAAGGGTTCTAATTGCTGTTGGCAGGAAAATAACAGACGACAAATAAACATTGTTGATTTAGTAAGTGAGTTTAGTCATTGTCCCAATAAAACCTATCGGTCTTCAAAACGCGCAAAAAAGAAAACAAAATTATTTTAATTTATGAAGTTAATAAAAAATATAGTGCTGGCTTTGCCCTTGTGCATTATGGGATGTGAGCATATAACCGAAGTAGTTGATATTTCGGATAAGACAGTAATAGGACTAGCGCCAAAAAGTAATACGGTTGTAACCGATAAAGACGTTGTTTTTACGTGGGATGCTGTAGAAGATGCAGAAAATTATAAGTTACAGATAGCCACACCAAATTTCGAAAATGCAGCACAGATAGTAACCGACTCAACTATGGCTGTGACATCATTTACAAAAACATTGAGTCCTGGTCATTACGAGTGGCGCGTACGTGCCGAAAATTCGGGATATGTAACAGCCTATGCATCTTATGAGTTTACACTGGCCGCTT
This sequence comes from Flavivirga sp. 57AJ16, assembly GCF_028736925.1. GTDB lineage: Bacteria > Bacteroidota > Bacteroidia > Flavobacteriales > Flavobacteriaceae > Flavivirga. Next base: position 197,413 of record NZ_JAQZAT010000006.1, read on the forward strand.
CTGAACCCAAAGACATTTCCAATGAAACGGTTATTATAACAGCTCCAGCAAATAATGTGGAATTTTCAACGACCGATACTATAAATTTTTCTTGGGAAACTCTGGATGGCGCAGATAATTATGTGTTTCAAATAGCAACGCCCAATTTTGATAACCCCACAGAGGTTATTGAAAATGAAACGATTTCAATAGCAAGCTTTTCTAAAAGTAACTTAAGCGTAGGGAATTATCAATGGCGTGTGAAGGCAAAAAACGCAAGCTATGAAACGGCATATACATTACAAGGTTTTACAATTAAATAATATAAAATAGATATGAGAAAAACAGCCATTATATTAAGCCTTAGCTTATTTATAGGTTTACGGCTAAATGCACAGACCAATACTTTCCCAACTTCTGGAAACGTAGGTATTGGTACAACAACGCCTTCAGAAAAGTTAGTAGTGGAAGGGAATATTAGACTAGGTTTGCCCCATACATTATATAACGGCGATCATTTGAGTGTTAGCTCTACTTGGGGGAACTGGATGACTTTTTTGGACGCCTATAGTAATGATACTTATAACTTTCATAATCCAAATAATGGTGGAAGATTAGAACTTTATATTAATGATGGACAGGCAAATACCAATAAATTTGGAGTATTTACTGTATTAAAGTCTGGTAATATTGGTATTGGGACTTCAAGTCCAACATTTGCTAAGCTTCAAATTAGTGGAGGCTACACACATCAATTATTAGCAGTTAATAGGCCAAATAGTAATGTCCCCGCTCTATACCTTGGAAATGATGGATCCAACGATGCTGCCATTGCATCTAATAATTCTCATTTAACTTTTGGAAGGGATTTAGGAGGTAGTTATACAGAATATATGAGAATAGAAAACTCGACGGGTAATGTAGGTATCGGCACTACGGATACCAAAGGCTATAAACTAGGGGTTCAAGGGAAAATAGCAGCCGAAGAAGTTAAAGTCGCATTACATGCTAATTGGGCGGATTTCGTTTTCGAAAACAATTACAAGCTACCAACACTTAAAGAAGTAGAACAGCATATCAAAGAAAAAGGGCATTTGCAAGATATTCCTTCTGCTGAGGAAGTCGCTAAAAATGGCATTTTTTTAGGAGAAATGGATGCTAAATTATTACAGAAGATTGAGGAATTGACTTTGTATACCATTGCCCAAGAAAAGAAAATAAAAAAACAAAGTTCTAAAATAAAAAAACAAGAACAGGAAATTATGGAATTGAAATCCCTCAATGAAAAACTTTTTGAATTACAAATAAGGTTAGAAAAACTCGAATCCAAAAAATAAAAAGTTTTACGATTTAATAGTAATTAGCAAAAATACAATCATGAGAAAAACAACCATTATTTTAAGTTTAATGTTAAGTCATTTAGGGTTTTCGCAAGTAACCGATACTGGTGATAAGGTGGGAATTGGCACTACCTCTCCATCTGCAAAATTAGAAGTAAAAAGACTCGGAAATACTTTAGGAGGCAAATGGATTCCAAATAATAGTTATTTAACTCTTGATAGCGGCAATGGGAGTATGTTATTGTTGGATCCAAACGAAATTTATGGTAGTAGTGCTTTGCATTTTGGTTCTAAATCTGGAGACATAGCAGTTTTTAGAACTGTTTCAGAAACATCTAATGCATCAGATAAAATGATAATAAAAAATAATGGCAATGTTGGTATTGGTACTATGGCTCCATATGAAAAACTACAAGTTAATGGCCTTATACGAATAGGATCAGCAACCAATGTTGATAATGATTCACCAGGTATTGTTTTAGCAAGCAATGATGATTTTTTGTATGACGGGCAATATATAAATCATTATGCCTTTGGATTTCATGGTTACCAAGACGGGTCAACTACATTTGCTGAGCCTCAAAATACTTATATGTCCGGCTATTTTGGTGTCGATTTTTTTACATTAGGTCAAAATAGAATGCGAATAAGTCATGACGGCATAGTAAGTATTGGTACAGTAAACAGGCAACCTGGGTATAAGTTAGCAGTTAACGGAAACATAAAGGCAAAAGAAATAAAGGTTGAAACAGGTTGGTCAGATTTCGTTTTCGAAAACAATTACAAGCTGCCAACACTTAAAGAAGTAGAACAGCACATCAAAGAAAAAGGCCACTTAAAAGACATCCCTTCCGCAGAAGAAGTAGCTAAAAATGGTGTCTTTTTAGGGGAAATGGATGCTAAGTTATTACAGAAGATTGAGGAATTAACGCTTTACACCATAGCTCAGGAGAAAAGGATGAACAAATTAGAAGAGGAAAATGAAACGTTAAAGGTTATTAACTCTAAACTTCTTGAATTGCAAGGGAGACTTGAAAAGTTGGAATCTGGAAAGTGAAAAGTTATTAAGGACTTGTCATTTTAATATAATGGAAGAAATAATATACAGTTGTAAAGCAGCACAATTTAACAATACAAATAGGTCATGAGAAAAACAGTAATTATTTTAAGTTTAATATTAAGTCATTTGGGGTTTTCGCAAATTTCACATCCAGGGATAACATCTACAGATAGTGCTACTGGTGATCATGCTTTTGTTGGAACTAAATCCGATGGAGTATTTTCAAACTGGTTAAATACGGGGCATAGCGCTACTGCATATAATCTATTAGGGTTTACCGACCAACATGCTGGATTTGGTGTGGCTAATGGCAATAATATTGTTTCTCCCATTATTTGGATGTATGCTAACGAACGAAATGCTTTTAGAGTAAGAAATATTAATTATAATGTGGATATGACTGGTGGAACAGATTTATTTACAGTAAGATCAAGTGGTAAAATCGGTATTGGCACAACAAATCCAAATGAAAAGTTACAGGTAGTGGGGAATATATCTTCTTATGAGGGTAATATATATTTAAATAACAGTTCCGTTAATCAAGAGGATAGTGGGGTGATTAGGTGGAATGAATATTCTGAGAATACAACAAATAAATCAGGAGCTTTTATAAAATATAACGGTGCTAGTAATTATTTACAGTTAGTGACTAATAATGAAACAACAGAATATGAACATTTAAGAATGTATAGAGGTGGGAATTTATTACTTCAACCTAGTTTTGGTAATGTAGGTATCGGCACTACGGATACCAAAGGCTTTAAACTAGGCGTTCAAGGGAAAATAGCAGCCGAAGAAGTTAAAGTCGCATTACATGCTAATTGGGCAGATTTCGTTTTCGAAAACAATTACAAGCTACCAACACTTAAAGAAGTAGAACAGCATATCAAAGAAAAAGGGCATTTGCAAGATATTCCTTCTGCTGAGGAAGTCGCTAAAAACGGCATTTTTTTAGGAGAAATGGATGCTAAATTATTACAGAAGATTGAGGAATTGACTTTGTATACCATTGCCCAAGAAAAGAAAATAAAAAAACAAAGTTCTAAAATAAAAAAACAAGAACAGGAAATTATGGAATTGAAATCCCTCAATGAAAAACTTTTTGAATTACAAATAAGGTTAGAAAAACTCGAATCCAAAAAATAAAAAGTTTGTAAGGATATTTAGTATGCCTATATGCTTCATATAAAAAACATATATTAAAGGTAAATAATAGTTAGCGAAAATATAATCATGAGAAAAGCAGCAATCATTTTAAGTTTGATTTTAAGCCACTTTGGGTTTTCACAAGTAACGGATACTGGGGATAAAGTGGGGATTGGAACCAGCAACCCACAAACAAAATTGCATATATTAAAAAATAACGTAGGAATAAAATCTATATATTCAAGTTTTATAGTTGAAGCTACCGATGCACAGTTGGATATTATTTCTAGTTCATCAGGTACTTGGGGGTCGTCAATTAATTTTATTGAAGGCAATAACTCGTCAAATAGAGATGTATGGTCTATAACGAGGCAGACGACTGACGGAAATGGTGATTCAAGTTTTCGTATAAATTTTGGTGTTAATAATCAACATGATAACCAAAATAAAATAACAATTAAATCTGATGGCAATGTTGGTATCGGTACTACCTCTCCAGACTCAAAACTTACCGTAGCAGGAAAAGTACATGCCCAAGAAGTAAAAGTAACAATAAATGCAGGTGCAGATTTTGTTTTTAAAGACGATTATAATCTCCCTGATTTAGAAGATACAGAAGTATTTATTAAGAAGAACAAACACTTGCCAGAAATTGCTTCAGAGAAAGAAATGCAAGAAAAAGGCATTCATTTAGCTGAAATGAATGTAAAGCTCCTTCAAAAAATAGAAGAGCTAACCCTATATACGATCAATCAAGAAAAAAGAATTAAAAATTTAGAATCTAAAAATGAAACCCTTATTTTGTTAGTTGAAAAACTATTAGAAAGAACAGGTGAAGAATAAAACAAAGACATATGTATTATTGGCTTTGGTTCTGGGTATTTGGGGCATCATAGGCTATAGAATCGTGTCTACGATAAACCCTGTAGCGCCAGATGTGGTTCAACAAGGTTTTGAAGTGGCTTTTAACCCAAAAGCACAAATAGAGGTCGATACCTTTTCCATTCAACCCGTCAATAGAGATCCTTTTTTGGGTACCCTGTTGGTAAAAAAGAAACCAAAAAGAACGTTTAAGAAGCCAACACAACCAAAAGTAGTTTGGTTACCGGTTTTATATCATGGTAGTATTTCAAAACAAGATACCAAGACCAAAGTGTTTATAGTGTCCATTAATGGTCAGCAAAACCTCATGAAAATAGGGCAGACCATTCATGGCGTTAAATTAATAAAAGGAAATAGTAATAGCGTAACGCTAACTTATAAGGAAGCAAGAAAAACCATTCAAAAAACATGATGTTTTTAAAATTAAAAGCAGGCGCCTTACAGCTTACCATGTTCGTCGTGGTGGTCATCGCCTTATTGCTGGCCGCTTTTATCCTTTTAATACATACCCATAAAACCTTTAAAACTCAAACCGATTTCGTTATAGAAACAGTTAACAATGCCGATAAAGGCATACACCATGCTTTGAATAATGATTTTCGGTTAAACGATACCATTTCAGTTAGCCTAAATGATCAAGACTATAAAACATTAAAAGTACATCAGGATTATTGGGGTCTCTTTAAAAAAGTAACGGCCGTTTCCAAGATAAAAACCAAGGTCTTTAAAAAAATAGCCCTAACAGGGACCGCACAGCCAGAAATTAATAGAACAGCCTTATACCTACAGGATAATAACAGGCCTTTGGTAGTCGTAGGCCATACCAAAATAGAAGGCGTCGTTTATTTGCCAAAACAAGGGGTGCGGACCGGTAATATATCTGGACACTCCTATTATGGAGAACACCTTATCTATGGAACAGAAAGAACAAGCTCCCAATTACCTAAGCTTCCTCTAGAGACCCACGAACAAATTAAGTCCATAGCGCATATTTATAAAGGTGTCGATTCAGAATATTTTTTAGATTTAAATAAAAGCAGAACCTATCAGAATTCATTTTACAGCCCCTTACAAGTTATCTATGACCCATCGATTATTAATCTTTCAGAGATATCATTGACAGGGCACATCTTGGTGCAATCTGAAACCAAAATAGTAGTAGATGCATCATCGAAATTAAGGGACGTGGTCTTGATGGCCCCTAAAATAGAACTTACAAATTATGTAGAAGGTACCTTTCAGGCCTTTGCGACCAAAGAGATCATTGTTGGAAACAACTGTAAATTAAATTATCCCAGCGCGCTAGTTTTAAAAGAAGAAAATAGCACAACAGAGGTCGTAGGCAACATAAAAGAAACCCCATTTATTAAAATACAAAAAGGAACCAAAATAAAAGGAGCTATTACTTACTTGGGAAGCACTAAAAATTATAAATCACAAGTCTTTATAGATGAAGGTGCAAGCATCACAGGAGAAGTGTATTGCAATAAAAACCTAGAGCTTTTAGGAAATGTATATGGCAGTGTGTACACGGCGGGCTTTGTAGCCAATCAATCGGGGTCGGTATACCAAAACCATATCTATAATGGTACGATAGAAGTGGATAAGTTGCCCCAGGAATATATAGGGCTCCCATTCAAGAACACCAAAAAAGGGATTGCGAAATGGTTGTACTAAAAAAAATAAAAGCATCCACTTTAATGGAAACCTTAGTTGCCACAGTGCTCTTGGTTGTTGTATTTATGATAGCTAGCATGATACTGAACAATTTGTTTTCAAACAGCATTAAAAATAATACCAGAAATATCAATGCCCATTTAAATGAACTACAATACCTATATGAAAACAATAAACTGACCTTGCCCTACTATGATAATTATAAGGCCTGGGAGGTCACCATAGAATCACAGCATTCTAAAGGACAAGAGATTATACAGTTTGAAGCCATACATACAAAAACCGATAAAACCATTAATAAAGCCATTATTGAACACTAAACATAAAATAGAGGCCTTTACATTAAGCGAAATGATTATCGTTATCATTATAACCAGTATCGTTGTGGGCATGGCATTTTCTGTACTGTCTTTAGTACAAAGGCATATGGGCAGTATTCAGAGCAATTTTAATAAAAGCACAGAGCTCGATAAGCTAGAACAGGCACTATGGATTGATTTCAATAGATATGCAAAAATCAGTTATAATGGGATGGAAGACAAACTGATATTTACTTCAGAAATAGACACCATAAACTATAAGTTTACCAAAGCGTATATAGTAAAAGGTTTGGACACTTTTAAGCTCCCATTACAGCATAAAACGATCTTTTTTGACGGCCAGGAAAAGCAAAGCGGATTCATGGATGCCATAAAGTTAGAGACCACCAAAGCCCTGCAAAGCCAGCAGCTCTTTATATATAAACAAAACGACGCGACCCAATACATGAATTAATGGCATTTCAGTTAGATAACATATCCAAGAAAGCTTCAGAAAAAGAAGAACCGACAGAGAATCTTTCTTTTCTAAAAAAGGAAATCACACTCTTTAAGAACACTTTTTCAAATAAAATAAAAGAAGACTTTTATACCGAGATGGGCGTTTTGTTAAAAGCGGGCGTTTCGTTAAAAGATGGACTGGAACTCATTCAAAACTCACAAAAGAAGCGCCAGAATAAGGATACCGTAAATAAGATTTTAAAGGATATAGTATCGGGTAAAACCCTATCGGATGCCCTAAGAGAAGACAAACAATTTACCAGCTATGAATACTACTCTATAAAAATAGGAGAAGAAACAGGGACCTTGGCGCAGGTAAGCGAGCAACTGGGAAGTTTCTTTGCCAGAAAGAACGAACAGCGAAGAAACCTGATAAGCGCCTTGACTTACCCTATTATTATATTGACTACCGCTGTTCTGGTAGTCGTATTTATGCTGCAGTATGTAGTCCCCATGTTTCAGGATATATTTGAACAGCAAGGTGTAGACCTGCCGGGGATCACAAAATTTATTATTAAGGTTTCAGGCTTTTTAAGTAGCTATGGTTGGATCATTCTTATTGCCTTTATAGGTGTTATAATTTCACAATCTTATTTAAATAAAAAGAAACGGATAAAACAGATAAAAGATAAACTTATTTTAAAAACCCCTTTTATAGGGAATTTCGTTAAAACAGTCTATTTGTCGCAATTTACACAAGCCGTTTCATTGCTCACGGCCTCTAAAGTTCCAGTGGTCAACAGTATTCAGCTCGTAAAGCAGATGATCAACTTTTATCCGCTACAGCATGCTCTGGAAATTGTTGAACAGCATATCCTAAAAGGAGAACCACTCAGTAAAAGTTTAGGCCATCATAAACTGTTCGATGATAAAATGATAGCACTCGTAAAAGTAGCAGAAGAAACGAATCAAACAGAATATATTTTTGATAGACTCAATATGCAATACAATACACAAGTACAACAACAATCCAAAATGTTATCGACCATTATGGAGCCCTTTATTATTTTGATAGTAGGTGTTTTGGTGGGGGTTATTTTAGTTGCCATGTACTTGCCAATGTTTAAATTGAGCAGTGTTATGGGCTAATAAGGTAATCGATGTTGTTTTATTAAGCATAAAGTATTTAGTAGAAGCAAAAGAAAAACATGGCAAATAGGCTTAAAGATGTTGTTGAATAAGCCTATCAGAATTGTAACTTTAATACGTCAGATAATTCTTATATAAGCAACTGAAAATTAAGTACTTAATATTTGATATATTTTTACCACTAAATTATATATCTTTACTCCGTAAAATAAAAAAGGGGGATTGTTTTGTGTAAACAGATGCTTTTTTAACAAAAAAGTAATTGGTCATTACCATCTAATGATAAGCCAAAACATGCATTTCAACGATGATTTATGTCGTTTCGTGGATATTTTTGTATGAATAATAACATGTTTTTTTTGCGACCTCGCTTTTTTTAATACATTTGTGACCCCATGACAGTACAAAATAAAAGAATACTAGCCTCGGTCTTATTTTTATTAATAAGCTTTGTGTCTTTTGCCCAAGATCCGCCACCGCCACCGGGACCGCCACCAGGTCTTCCTATTGATGGAGGGGTGCTAATGGGAATCGTTTTTGCTTTATTTTATGGCGTAAGAAAGTTATTGATCAAGAATAGGGATCATTAACTATTGTTTATTCAACGCTATCAGTCTAGCCACATACTTTCCTAAAACATCAAACTCTAAGTTTACGGTAGTACCTATCTTAAAAGTATTAAAATTGGTATGGTGGTATGTATAAGGTATAATAGCAACACTAAAGCTGTCTTTTTTCGAATTTACAACCGTTAAACTGGTGCCGTTAATTGTTATAGAGCCTTTTTCTATAGTAATATTGTTAAGGGAAGCATCGTAAGCAAAGGTAAATACCCAACTGCCATTTGCTTCTTCTATCTTGGTGCAAGTAGCTGTCTGGTCTACATGGCCTTGCACAATATGTCCGTCAAGTCTATCCCCTAGTTTCATGGCGCGCTCTAAATTCACCTTATCATTGATCTTTAAGGTATTAAGGCTTGTTTTGTCCAATGTTTCTTTTATAGCCGTCACGGTATATTCATCATCATTAATATTTACGACCGTTAAACATACACCATTGTGGGCAACACTCTGATCGATTTTTAATTCTGCCGTTATATTGCTTTTAATGGATATGTGGAGATTATCCAGATCTTCTTTTAAGTTAGAAACAATACCTATATCTTCAATAATTCCTGTAAACATATTATTCTCTTTTTATTTGGTTAAATTTGCCGTACCAAACGATATTCAAAATAAGCATTATTATTTTGAATTATTTTTTGTTCATATAAAATCTAGCATGGCCTAAGTTCAATATCCTTAAGTTAAGGATGAATTGTCAGTCTGAGCGCAGTCGAAGACATTGTAAAAACCTTGTTTTAGCTGCATTCCGACTGCGCTCAATGTACCTGAACCATATTGTTCCCTTAATTTTGGGACACTGGGATTAGTTACGATTATATTTTATACGAACAAAAAGAAACAAATACAATAGGTTATTGATATGCTAATTTGGTATAGCATCAAAATTACGAACAAAAGTTGTTATTTTAATGGTACAAACAGAAAATATAATAGTAGGGATATCGATAGGGGATTTAAACGGTATTGGTAGTGAAATAATTTTGAAAACATTTGAAGACGCAAGAATCCTGGATTTTTGTACACCAGTCATTTTTGCTTCCGCAAAAACCATGACTTTTTTTAAGACCCATTTTAAATCTGGTATTAATTTTCATAACATTAATAACATAGATCAATTGGCAATTGGAAAAGTTAATGTGTTTAATTGCTGGAACGCTCCTGTTAAAATTGAATTTGGAAAAGCCGATGTCAAAATAGGTGAGTATGCTATAAAGTCTTTAGAAGCAGCAACAAAAGCATTAAAGAACAATGACGTCCATGTTTTGGTCACAGCACCAATAAATAAGCATAATATTCAATCGGAAAATTTCAAATTCCCTGGCCATACCGATTATTTAGCAAAACAGCTAGAAGGAGAAAGCTTAATGTTTATGGTAACCGATTCATTAAGAGTTGGATTATTAACAGATCATGTGCCCGTAAAAGATATTGTTGGGCATATTTCAGAAGATTTAATCGTAAGAAAAATAAATATGGTTTACGATTCCCTGAAACGGGATTTTAAAATTGGCAAGCCCAAAATTGCTGTTTTAGGGATTAATCCACATACAGGTGATAATGGCGTTATTGGTCATGAAGATGATGCTATTTTAAGGCCTACCCTTAAAAAAATCAAAGAGGAAGGAAAATTAGTGTATGGCCCTTATGCTGCAGACAGCTTTTTTGGGTCTAATAATTATAAAAATTTCGATGCTATCATTGCCACATATCACGATCAGGGCTTAATTCCTTTTAAAACATTATCTTTTGGTCAAGGGGTTAATTATACGGCAGGTCTAAATAAGGTAAGAACCTCGCCAGATCATGGTACCGCTTACGAAATAGCAGGAGAAGGAAAGGCGGATTCAAGTTCATTCAAGGAAGCTGTTTTTACAGCCATACAGATCTATAAGAATAGATTTGATTATGAAGAACTTACCATAAATCCGTTAAAAAAAGCAAACAAAAAGGTATAAACAAAAAAATGTTTATAAGTAATGTTGCATAACATAAAAATTCATATATTTGCAGGCTCAAAATAGATGAGAAAATGAAGCCATTGAAAGAGTTTACAATTCCATTTGTAGGGTTAAAAATAGCGAAACATCTTTTTGAGTACAAGATTGAACAAGCGTTCTTTGAATATTTTGAGTATGAAGAATTTAATGATGTAAACATCGATGTAAATGTTGAGCTTGAAAAGAAAACAACATTACTTGAACTGCATTTTAAAGTTTCGGGATGGGTTAATCTTAATTGCGATCTAACAAACGAACCATATAATCAAACCATAGAAAATGAGTTTGATTTAGTGGTGAAATTTGGAGATGTGTATAACGATGAACATATTGATATTCTTATAATTCCTCACGGAACTTATGAGATTAATATACAACAGTATATTTACGAATTGATTGTGCTGGCCGTACCAACTAAAAGAGTACATCCAGGCGTTGAAGATGGCACTTTAAATTCGGACATACTTAAAAAGCTAGAAGAATTGAGCCCAAAGCTTAAAGAAGATAAAGAAAAAGAGGATATAGATCCTCGTTGGAATACATTAAAGAAACTATTAACGGATAAATAAAATATAAAAATGGCACATCCTAAAAGAAAAATCTCAAAAACAAGAAGAGATAAGAGAAGAACTCATTATAAGGCAACTGCGCCACAGATTGCTACATGTCCAACCACTGGAGAAGCTCATTTATATCACAGAGCTCATTGGCATGAAGGGAAATTATATTACAGAGGTCAGGTTTTAATTGACAACTCTGAGGTAGAAAACGTAGCATAAATAGTATGCACGCATATAATAAAACGCTCACATGTGGGCGTTTTTTTTTATGAAGTGTTTTTTCTAAGACAAAAACAATTTATTTGTGTGTTATTAAACTAAAATTTAGTAGTTTTCACCAAAATTTGAACTTTTTTGTCCAATTCTAATGATTTTTTGGCCGAATTAACTATAAAATTATGAGTAAACTCTCAGCAGCAATTACGGCTGTAGGCGCATATGTGCCAGAATATGTATTGACCAACCAAATTCTTGAAACTATGGTCGATACAAATGATGAATGGATTACCTCTCGTACGGGAATTAAAGAACGTAGGATTCTTAAAGACGAGGGAAAAGGAACTTCTTACTTAGCCATTAAAGCTGCCCAAGACCTTATTAATAAAAGAGGTATTGATCCCAAAGATATAGAACTTGTTATTGTCGCGACAGCAACTCCAGATGTGAAAGCCGCTTCAACTGCAGCTTATACAGCATATAATATTGGAGCCGTGAATGCCTTTTCGTTCGATATGGATGCGGCGTGCTCTAGTTTTTTGTTTGGGATGTCTGTAGCAGCGGGTTATATCCAATCAGGTAAGTATAAAAATGTATTATTAATTGGGGCAGATAAAATGTCCTCCATTATTAATTATAAAGATAGAGCTACTTGTATCATTTTTGGTGATGGAGCAGGCGCTGTTTTATTTGAACCAAATGAAGAGAATTTAGGACTTCAAGATGAATATTTAAGAAGTGATGGTTCTGGTAGGGAGTTTTTACGAGCTACCTATGGAGGGTCTTCTTTTCCGCTAACACCAGAAACTTTGGATCAAGGGGGACAATATGTCTTTCAAGAAGGAAGAACGGTGTTTAAAAATGCCGTGTTCAATATGGCAGATGCAACGCTTAAAGTGCTAGAACGAAACAACTTGACTAAAGATGATGTTTCTTGGTTGGCAGCGCATCAAGCAAATAAGCGCATTATTGATGCCACAGCACAACGTATGAATTTAGAAGAAGAAAAGGTCATGATGAATATTGAAAAATACGGCAATACGACATCTGCAACATTACCATTGCTTTTAAACGACTACGAATCGAAACTTAAAAAAGGAGATAATATAATATTTGCCGCTTTTGGAGGCGGATTTAATTGGGGAGCCATTTATTTAAAATGGGCATATAATACAATAAACTAACCATTAACTAATTGCAAAATTATGGATATAAAAGAGATTCAAAACTTAATCAAGTTTGTTGCCAAATCTGGTGCAAGTGAGGTTAAATTAGAGATGGACGATATTAAAATTACTATTAGAACAGGATCAGAATCAGACACAACTATCGTGCATCAGGTTCCTGCCGCTCATATACCTCAGGCTGCTTCAGTTCCTGTACAGCAGCCAGCTACAGTTGAAGCTACGGCTCAAAAAACCGAACCTACAGCAGAAGCCGACTCAAAATACATTACGATCAAGTCTCCAATCATTGGGACTTTTTATAGAAAACCATCACCGGACAAACCTTTATTCGTAGAGGTAGGGCAAACCATTGCAGAAGGAGATGTACTTTGTATTATTGAAGCCATGAAACTTTTCAATGAAATTGAATCTGAAGTTTCAGGAAAAATAGTTAAAATATTAGTTGACGATTCTTCACCTGTAGAATTTGATCAACCACTATTTTTAGTAGACCCGTCATAACCTATTAAAAATTCCAACCCACAAATCTCGAAATCCAATGTTTGGAATTTGGTGATTGGAATTTGTAATTTTTAATTCAACAAGTTATGTTCAAAAAAATATTAATAGCCAATAGAGGTGAAATAGCATTACGTGTTATTAGAACCTGTAAAGAGATGGGTATTAAAACAGTAGCTGTTTACTCGACTGTAGACCAAGAAAGTTTGCATGTTAAATTTGCAGATGAAGCTGTTTGTATAGGACCAGCATCAAGTAGTGAGTCCTATTTGAAAATGTCTAACATCATTGCAGCAGCAGAGATCACCAATGCAGATGCGATTCACCCGGGATATGGATTTTTATCCGAAAATGCTAAATTTTCGAAAATCTGTGATGAACACGGTATAAAATTTATTGGAGCCTCACCAGAGATGATCGATAGAATGGGAGATAAGGCAAATGCTAAAGCGACTATGAAAGCTGCAGGCGTGCCATGTGTTCCAGGAAGTGATGGTATTATAGAAACCTTTGAAGACTGTGAAAAAATAGCAAAAGAGACAGGTTATCCTGTTATGTTAAAAGCATCAGCCGGAGGCGGTGGTAAAGGTATGCGTGCCGTTTGGAAACCAGAGGCATTAAAAGATGCGTGGGACTCGGCAAGACAAGAAAGTAAGGCTGCATTTGGTAACGACGATATGTATATGGAAAAGCTTATTGAAGAGCCAAGGCATATTGAAATTCAAGTTGTAGGAGATTCTCGAGGTAAAGCTTGTCACTTATCAGAAAGAGACTGTTCAATCCAACGCCGTCATCAAAAATTAACTGAAGAAACGCCATCTCCTTTCATGACAAAAAAGCTTCGTGATGATATGGGAGCGGCGGCTGTTAGAGCAGCAGAATATATTAAATACGAAGGTGCGGGGACTATAGAGTTTTTGGTAGACAAGCATCGTAATTTCTATTTTATGGAAATGAATACACGTATTCAGGTAGAACATCCTATAACTGAACAAGTCATAGATTTCGACTTAATTCGTGAGCAAATTTTGGTAGCGGCAGGCGTACCTATTTCCGGAAAAAATTATACGCCTAAATTGCATTCTATTGAATGTCGTATAAATGCAGAAGATCCATTTAATGGATTTCGTCCATCACCAGGTGTTATATCGACGTTACATGCTCCAGGAGGACATGGTGTGCGTTTAGACACACATGTTTATGCCGGTTATGCGATCCCGCCAAATTACGATTCTATGATTGCTAAGTTAATTACAACGGCACAAACCAGAGAAGAGGCCATTAATAAAATGAAGCGGGCCCTAGATGAGTTTGTAATAGAAGGTATTAAAACGACCATTCCATTCCACAGACAGCTTATGGAGCATCCAGATTACTTAGCAGGAAATTACACTACTAAGTTTATGGAAGACTTTGTCATAGAAAAAGAAGAAATAGAAGAATAAGCCATTAAACTCCGAAATTACTTTCGGAGTTTTTTATGGTGTTACTTTTGCTAAAAAAGACAAAAGTAAGGCGATTCTATTATAGCTTTTTGAGATACGAAAAAGGATGCTCTTCTATTCTTAACTCTTAACAAAGCTATAGTTGAATCAAGATAAAATGTCATAAATTTTAGAGGTCTAAAAAGTGTCATTCTGAATGCAATGAAGAATCTCTTGAAAATATAATGTGCTAATCTTTATTGATATAAGATTCTTCGCTATAGCCTGTACTGAGCGTAGTCGAAGTACTCTGAATGAAAATATAATACTTTTTTATACCTCTGCTTAATTGATCTCATCCCTAGCATAAGAAAGAATATTTTATGACACATCATTCTGATTTAGCTGTATATATAGAACGTGCCATGTTTACCACAATAAATTATTCTTTTCCTCTTTATATTTCTATATCACAGAAAGGAAAAATGGTCATTTTACATTAAATTCAAACAATAATTGGTATCATAAATCGCTATTTTTACGAACAACGAACAACGAACAACGAACAACGAACAACGAACAACGAACAACGAACAACGAACACCTTGAACCTGTCATATTGGGAAATAAAAAGCTGGCTAACTAATATAGATTTTACTATTGTTGGTAGCGGTATTGTTGGCCTAAATTGTGCTTTAAATTTAAAGAAACGCTTTCCTAGAGCCCATATTTTGGTACTCGAAAAAGGGATCTTGCCCCAAGGAGCGAGTACTAAAAATGCTGGGTTTGCCTGCTTTGGCAGTCTAAGCGAAATCCTTGAAGATTTAAAGACACATACCGAATCTGAAGTTTTAGAACTCGTAAAAAAGCGGATGGATGGCTTGCGATTATTACGTAAAACCTTAGGGGATAACACCATTAACTATCAAGAACTTGGAGGTTATGAGCTATTCACAAAAGAAGATGGGTTATTAGAGGCATGTCTTTCAAAAAGGGCATATATAAACAAACTGCTTCAGCCTATATTCAAAGAAGATGTATTTAGCATAAAACCCAATAGTTTTAAATTTCAGAACATAGAGAACCAATATATTTTCAACCCATTTGAAGGACAAATTGATACGGGAAAAATGATGGCGTCATTAACACAGTTGACATTTAAAAAAGGAATAAAAATTCTTAACAATGTTACTGTTAAAAGTTTTTCAGAAACCATCGATAAGGTAAAAATAGAAACGGATCAATTTGAGCTTTCAACGTCTAAACTATTAATAGCCACGAATGGTTTTGCATCGCAATTATTAGATGAAAACGTAAAACCTGCCCGTGCTCAAGTGCTCATTACGAAGCCTGTTAAAAACCTTCATATAAAAGGGACATTTCATTTAGATAAAGGCTATTATTATTTTAGAAATATTGACGATAGAATATTACTGGGCGGAGGTCGACATCTTGATTTTGAAGGAGAAGAAACCGTAGCGTTTAACCAAACAGATTTAATCCAAAATAAATTGGAAACACTTTTAAAAACAATTGTTTTACCAGAAACCAATTTCGAAATCGATCATAGATGGAGTGGCATTATGGGATTAGGGAATCAGAAAAAAACGCTTGTAAAACAAGTATCAAATCATGTGTTTTGCGGAGTTCGTTTAGGGGGTATGGGTGTTGCCATAGGGAGTTTGGTTGGAAAGGAATTAGCAGATTTAATCGAAGAAAACCCTCTTAGGTTAGGCTAGGAGTTTCCGTTTAACCTGCCTGCGGCAGCTACGGTGTACCCACATCATGATCTTCTGTGCTTTCTGTATAGGTTTGCCGTAGCTGCCGGCAGGCAGGTTTGTTACTTTTCTTTGGACGAGCAAAGAAAACGAAGATTCACGAACTCCGACTTATCAAATAAGATGAGTGAGCAAAATCGAAGATTCACGAACTCCGATTTATCAAATTAGATCTGTGAGCTAAAAGTAAGTAAAAAGGGAAATAAGCTTTTGTTCATTATATTAAAAAAAGATGTGGGTACACCGTAGCTACCAGCCAGGCAGGATGGTCATTCCCGTTAAAGCAGGAACCTAAGAAATAAGGAATCTTAAAAATTAAAATGTTCAAGTGATAAAGCGTTTTTTTAAATTTATATTTAAAACCATATTATGGTTCATTATAGCATCTATAGGGCTTGTTTTTCTATATAAATGGGTACCTGTTCCTGTGACGCCCCTTATGGTAATAAGGCATTTTGAAAATTCAGATGCCATAAAAAAGACCTTTTGGAAACACGATTGGGTGTCGATCGATGCTATTTCCAAAAACTTACAGTTAGCAGTCATTTGTAGCGAAGATCAAAACTTTTTAACCCATAACGGATTCGATATAAAAGCGATTGAAAAAGCTTATAGGGATAATAAAAAAGGTAAAAGATTAAAAGGTGCCAGTACGATAACCCAACAAACGGCAAAAAATGTTTTTTTATGGCCCCAGCGTAGCTGGTTTCGCAAAGGGTTAGAAGCCTATTTTGCCTTTTTAATTGAATGGATATGGACCAAAGAGCGTATCATCGAAGTCTATTTAAATAGTATAGAAATGGGGCATGGAATTTATGGAGCTGAAGCAGCATCGCAGTATTGGTTTAAAAAACCAGCAAGTAAATTGTCGCAGTTAGAAGCCGCTGCCATGGCCGCTATTTTGCCAAACCCGAGAGTTTATAAAGCAAATCCGGCATCAAACTATATTCAGGCCAGAAAGACTTGGATCGTAAAACAAATGAACTATTTTGGACAACTAGATTATACTAAGCATGAAAAAAAATCCCTTAAAAATTAAAGAAGCCCTTTATTTACAATGTATAAACGTTGTAAATGATAGGTTTCAGACCATACAGAATACGATAAGCGAAATACAAGTTTCATTAACCTCAGAAACTAAAAGCAGTGCGGGAGATAAACATGAAACGGGGCGTGCTATGCTACAGTTAGAACGTGAAAAAGCAGGGAATCAATTGGCCGAAATTCAAAAAGTTAAGGAAATTCTATCTAAAATAGATATTTCCAAAACGTTAAAAGTAGTAGGTTTAGGGAGTATTGTTTATACTTCTAAAGCGAATTATTTTATAGCAATTAGTGTTGGCGAACTAACTGTTGATGGGGTTCGGTTTTATGCTATTTCTCCCAGTACGCCTATAGGACGGTTATTGATGGGAAAACAGTTTGGTGATGAGGTGATTTTTAGAGAGCGGAAATTTATCGTTCAAGAAATAATATAAAAACTATGTTAAGACTAAAACCCATTCTTTATACTTAGAAGAGGTGCTTTCGTCAATAATCTTAAATTCATTTTTTTCGTAAAACGATTTTAATGCATATTCTTCAATAGTCAACCAGAATTTCTGGGTTTTGTCTAAGCTTTTTAACGCCTCTAACCATTTACTTGCTAGTTTTTTATTGCGATATTCTGGCAGTACAAAAATAAAACCCAAGTAGCGATAACCATATTCGAACAAATAATCGTATTCAAGTTCTAGAAGTGTTGCATTTGGGGGTGTTTTTGAAAACACAATACCTCCAGCTATAACTTTTTTGTTCTCTTTTAATACGTAAATAATAGAAGCGTCTTTATAGTGCTCCCATTGGGGTATAATAATATCTTGCCACTCTAAAGGTAGGATGCTAAAAAATAAGGCGCTTTTTTTACACTTTTTAAAGGTCGTTTCTACACACATAAAATGAAGTTAGATAAAATATGTTATATAGGTTTGATAAAAATCAAAAATACTATAGCTAAATCATTATAAAAATTACAGCCCAGACCTGTTAGGTTTTAAAATCTGACAGGTCTAAAGCAGAAAAACAACTGATAAGACCCTATTGTTTCAGGTCTAAAAAAATATCTTTGGAATGACATTTTATCTTGGTTTGACTATAGTTGATCCTTGTTTTATTCATTTCCTTTTACATGAGTCCCCAAGCCCAAAGTTTATCCGAATCTTCCATCCAACGATTTCCAATGTCTATTCTGTAGTAACTGTTATTTACAATAACATTGCTTATGCGATTTTGCATCATACGTTGTGCATCTTTCATGGTAATACCTGTTCCTGTTATTAAGAGGGCTATACCCGAGGCACCCGTTATTAGCCATTCGTTGTTTATACGTTTTATATGTATGGGATGTATGCCTTCTTTTGATTCCTTTTTAAATATTATAACAGAGTCTTTTGAAAATAAATCAAAACTTTTTTTATCTGTAAAGGGAAAAGGCGGAACGACAATATACGCTCCGATTTGAAACCCTTTTTTTGTGTTTATAATGAAGTTTTCTCCATTGGCAATTTTGTATAATAGGTTTCCAATGGGTTCATTTAAACCGTCGCGTTGGATGTAAATTTGAGGGTAGCCGAATCGGGATGTAAATTCTAATGGATAAATTCCGTTGCCATTTACAATGCAGTTAATATCTATATGCCCTACAAAGTTGTTGTTTGCTAATGAGGTTTCGAACTTTTTTAGTGTAGCATTGAAAATTGGAGACTCTTTTACCCAAAACATGCTTGTGCCCATTTCGCCCGTTGAAACGCCAAGTTCATTGGGAAATAGTTTTTTATGCTCAAAAGTTATGTTAACAGGTTTTAAAAATTGTTTCCCGTTAAAAAAAGCTGCTACAGATATCTCGACACCTCGAACTTTTCTTTGTAATTGAAAATTCCCGAATTTATTGCCCCATGATTTCTCGTAGGCTTTAAGAACCCTAATAACATCTATACCTTCATCGTCATTCCCCACAAATAATAATTGCTTTAAGTCCTGTATTTCCCCACAAGGTTTAATGACATAGGTATCTGGCTTTTGTTCTACATATTTTATGGCGTCTTGAAAGTTTGTAAACTCTTTAAAAGGAAGTGTTTTTATTTTATGTTTTTTAAGCTGTTCTTGCCCAAAATTTCTATCGAGTTCTAACAGGTCGGTGTATTGGGAGCCACCAATAACTAATTTGCCTGAAGCTCTTAAATCGTCGCAGATCTTGCCATATCCTGTATAATCGAATACAATAATATCTGCCCAATCGATATGTTTTTGCCAATCGTTGACTTTTTTTACAAAGCCAAAACCTATTTCTCTTGATAATTTATCTTCGATAAAAAATTTTACCGAGTGTCCTTCTTCTTGTATTGCATAAGCAATATCAAGTATTTCACCCCATTTTGACACAAAAAGAAACGATCTTTTTGGTTGGGGATTTTTAACGTTATGTAGTGTTTTCAACCGTTATAGAAACAGAGTTTTTATAGAAGTAGTTTAAACTTTTTGTTTTGAAGCGAAAATTAAAGATTTTTTGCCCTGATGAAGGCTTTTTCGAGCGACATAGCCTTCGCTACGTTGCGAAGAAAAGTCAAAATCAGGGTGAAACAAGATAAATTTGCAGCCATAAGAAAAAGTTTAAACTACTTCATAATCAAAAATATACTATTTTTCAATTAATAAATAAATTTCTGTGTTTTTTTCAATCATTTTTTTATGCTCAAAAAATATGGTTTCACCATTCAAATAAGCTTCAATTAAATAATAATATCCTTTATAGTAAGATTGTTTTGCTATAGCTTTTAAATTGGATGTAGCAACCACTTTTAACCGATTGGCATAAACAATTTTACCATCTATCTCGTTAAATTCATCAAAGAAAGAAGCGATCAACTTGTTTTCTGGATTATTATATAAGTCTTTAGGGGTGTTGTTAGCTATCATTTTAGTGTTGTGCAAAACAATCATATAATCAGAAAAAGATAATACATCATCTTTATCATGCGTTGCAACGATACAGGTGATGTTCTTTTCCTTTAAGTATTTGAATAGACTTCTGCGTAAAGATTGTTTTTTAAAATTATCGATATGGCTAAAAGGTTCGTCCAATAAAATGACTTCAGGTTGTTTGGCAATGGCCCTTGCCAGGGCAACACGTTGTTTTTGTCCGCCACTTAATTCTTTAACTTTCGTTTTCGCAAAAGGTTTTAGTTCAACAACATCCAATAACTCGTTGATGCGCGCTTGTTTTTCTTCGGGATAGAAATTGGAAAGGAAAGCACCAATATTTTCGGAAACAGTAATAAACGGCATGAGATCGAATTCCTGGGCGACATACTTCATAAATTCCGGTCCAATGATAAGGTTGTGTTTAGGTCCCAAAATTTCTTCGCCTTTCCAAAAAATCTGCCCTTCCTCTAAATCGTAAGTACCATAAAGTAGCTTTAAAAGCGTGCTTTTACCAGAGCCGCTTTCGCCAATAATAGAGACATGTTCACCTTGATTTGCTTTAAAAGAAATGGCCTTTAAAACAGGTGTTTTTTTATATGAAAATGATATGTTTTTAACGTACAGCATTGCTATTTTGCACACAAAAATAAAACAAATAACCCGCTCTTGATTATTGAGCGGGTTTAATTTGATAGGATTTTAAAAATAAATAACGAGAGTTCGATTTAAAACCTGTCTGCCGACAGGCAGGCAAGGGAGTTTTTAACAATAAATTTACTAATAATGCGATTTGTCGCCTTGAGCCTTTCGTCTTTTAGTTTATACTGAGCGTAGTCGAAGTACTCATGATAAACTAAAGCCGAAAGGTTTTTAAAACCTGCTATTTAAATGGGTTTCGACAGAGCCTGTGCTGAGTTTACCGAAGTACTCAACCTGACAACCAGAATTAAATTATTGATAGTCTGTTCAATAATATTACGCTTACATCGAACTCACGTTAAATAAAAACTAATTCCAACCACCTCCTAAAGCTTGATATAGTTTTACATGGGCCAGCAATTGGTTCCTCTTGGTTTCTATAAGTTCAATTTTAGAATCCAAAGCTTCACGCTGTGTCTGTAAAACCTCGGTATATTCTGCCCTTGCAGATTTAAACAACTGGATGGAAAGGTCTATAGATTGGGTTAAACCTTCTACTTGTTTTCCCTTTAAAAAGTAGCTTTCTTTTAAGTTTTCAGCCTTGGATAAACGGTTTGAAACCTCCATATATGCATTTAAAATAACTTTTTCATAGTCGAAAACCGCTTGCAGTTGCTTATTATTAGCACTGTTATACGTCGCTTTAATGGCATTTCGGTTTATTAAAGGCGACACCATATCCCCGACTAAATGATACGCCAAAGATTCTGGCGTACTTGTTAAAAACTTAGTTTTAAAGGCCCCTAGGCCAATACCAGCTTTAATGCCAAACGAAGGATAAAAATGAGCTCTGGCAACTTTTACATTTAATTTTGAAGCCAAAAGTTCAAGCTCTGCCTGTTTGATATCTGGACGGTTGGTTAACAACTGTGAAGGAATTCCAGAATACATGGTGTCGATTTTTCTGTTTAAAAATGTTTCGGAATTTCGTTTTACAGGTTGTGGGTAGCGTCCGACCAAAAAATTAATCAAATTCTCGGTCTCTATTATTTGTTGCCGAATTTGGTACTTATTGCTTCGGTTTTTATAGACATCGGCTTCAAAACGCCTTACGGCAAGTTGCGTTGTACGGGCAGCTTCTTTTTGAAGTTTAACCATTTTAAGTGCATCTTGTTGAATGTCTAAATTCTGTTGGATAATGGTTAATTGGTTATCCAATGCCAAAAGCTCATAATAAGCACCTGCAATTTCTGAAACCAACTGTGTAACCATAAAGTTTTTACCTTCAACAGATGCTAAATATTCCAGAACTGCTGCTTTTTTCTCGTTGCGAAGTTTTTTCCAAACATCAAGTTCCCAAGAAGCGGAAAGGCCAACTGAAAAATGGGTTAAGGGTTCTGGAAATGCTTCTTCCTCAACAATATTCAAATTCTTTTCAACGGCACCATTTCGCGTAAATTCGCCCACTTTATCAACATCTGCACCTGCATAAATACCTACAAAAGGCAAGTATTCTCCTTTTTTGGCTTTGATGTTGTTTTGTGCCATACCAATTTTTTGAAGCATAATATTTAGCTCTTGATTATGGGTTAGGGCAGTATCAATTAAAGCGATTAAATATGAATCTGAAAAGAAGTCTTTCCATTTAACCGTTGCCGTATTTAGTGTATCGTTAGTTAAGTTTTTATACCGCTCAGGCACGTTTATGTTTGCTTCTCTAATGTTCTTGGTAGGTACACATGAAAACAATGTCATGGCCATTAGGAAACCAACCCAAAATAGTTTGCTAATTTTTATATATGATCTTAAGTTATTCATTTTTGTTGTTTTTTCTTAAATTTTTAATGAGCTTCTTCAACTTGGTAATGCGAAGTGTATTGGCTCTTGCTTGATTTTCTGCTTCACTATTTCTAATGAATTCTTCAGAAAGGGGCTCGAAAACCTCATCTTTAATCAGGCTTTTACCGTCAGACATTTTTGCAAAAACGTAGTACAGGCCAGGAATAACAAGTACACCAAAAAAGGTTCCTATTAGCATACCGCCCAAAGAGGAGCCTCCAATGGTCCTATTGCCTATGGCGCCTGCACCTGTTGCCACAACCAAAGGAATTAAACCAGCAATAAATGCCAAAGAGGTCATTAAAATGGGTCTAAAACGTGCTTTAGAGCCTTCAATGGCAGCTTCTAAAACCGTGGCGCCCTGTCTGTGTTTTTGTACCGCATATTCCACAATTAATACGGCATTTTTACCAAGAAGGCCAACCAGCATAATGACACCAATTTGTGCATAAACATCGTTGGCCAATCCCATAGCTTTTAGTAAAATAAATGAACCAAAAACACCAACGGGCAACGATAAAATGACTGCCAATGGCAACAAGAAACTCTCATATTGTGCGGCTAATACAAAGTATACAAATATCAATACAATAATAAAAATGTAGATGGATTCGTTACCTCTATTGGCCTCGTCAAAAGATAAGCCTTCCCATGCAATATCGTAACCTCTTGGTAATTCTTTTGCAGCTACTTCTTTTATAGCATTAATAGCATCGCCACTGGTAAAACCTTTAGCAGGCAAACCTCTAATGGATGCAGAATTGTATAGATTGTATCGGGTAATTTCGTTTGGCCCCAATTTCTTTTCAATAGTCATGAATGCCGAATAGGGCACCATTTCGCCTTCTTCATTTTTTACAAACAGCTTTTCTAAATCTGATGGTAATCTTCGGTATTCCGGACCAGCTTGCGTGTACACTTTAAAAAAGCGTCCAAAACGAATAAACCCTTGCTCGTAAGTACTACCAATTAAAATATTAAGGTTTTCCATGGCTTTTCCAATGGTTATGCCTTTTTGCATGGCAATTTTGTTGTTTATTTTTAACTCGTACTGCGGATAATTGGCAGAGAAGAAGGTAAATAATCCCGTTAACTCTTTTCGTTTAGATAAAGCTTCCATGAAATTATTATTGATGTTTTCAAATTCATGATAATCGGTTGAGTTGGTTTTATCCAATAAACGCATGGCGAATCCGCCCGATGAACCAAATCCCGGTACTGCTGGTGGCTCAAAATATTCTATTACCGCACCTAAATCTTTGGTTTCTTCTTCCAGTTCTTCCATAATTTCATGAACGGAATGATGGCGTTCAGACCAAGGTTTTAGGTTAATTAAACAGGTTCCCGCGTTAGAACCACGGCCTTCGGTCATAATCTCATATCCTGCTAAAGAGGATACCGATTCTACACCTTCGGTTTCTTCGCAAATTTTTTGAAGTTTTCTAGCTACATCGTTAGTACGCTCTAAGGTTGCTCCTGGAGGCGTTTGAATAATGGCGTAAATCATCCCTTGGTCTTCATTTGGGATAAAACCTGCTGGTAAGACTTTGTTTGTAAAATATATTCCGGCACAGAAAGCGATTAAAATCCCGAAGGTTACAATACGTCTGGCAACAATTTTGTTTAATATCTGAACATATTTTCCTGTGATTTTTTCGAAGCCTTTATTAAACCAGTTGATAAATCGGTCTATTGGCGATTTTTTGATTTTACCATGGTTGTTTTTCAGTAGCATGGCACATAAAACAGGTGTTAGCGTTAATGCTACGATTGCAGAAATAACAATGGCACCGGCCATGGTAATTGAGAATTGGCGGTAAAATACACCAACAGGCCCCGTCATAAACGAAATGGGGATAAATACCGAAACCATTACCAAGGTTATTGCGATGATGGCACCACCAATTTCACCCAAAACTTCAGACGACGCTTTGTAAGGGGTAAGATGTTCTTCTTCCATTTTTACATGCACCGCTTCTACAACAACAATGGCGTTATCTACCACAATACCAATGGCCAATACCAATGCAAACAATGTGATTAGGTTTATGGATAACCCAAATAATTGCATAATAAAAAAGGCACCAATTAAAGAGACTGGAACAGCAATAATTGGAATTAAGGTTGAACGCCAATCGCCCAAAAATAAAAACACAACGATAGCAACAAGTATAAAGGCATCACGTAAGGTATGTAATACTTGGTCTATTGATGCATTTAAGAAATTGGATACGTCATAACTAATTAGAAAATCAACATCTGGCGGTAGTTCTTGCTCAAGTTCGGCAAGTTTTTCTTTTACGGCTTCGATGACATCGCTACCATTACTGCCAAAGGTTTGTTTTAATACGATGGAAGCCGAAGGTTTTCCGTCTAAATTGGAATAAATATCAAAAAACTCACTACCTAACTTAACGTCGGCAACATCTGCAAGTTTTATAATTTCGCCTTCTTTGTTAGCGCGAATAATGATGTCTTTATATTGTTCGGGCTCATTATATCGGTTTTGATAGGTCAATACATATTCCAAAGCTTGAGAAGATATACCAGAGCTTCGACCCAATCTACCGGGTCTTGCTAGTATACTTTGCTCTTCCATGGCTTCCAAAATTTCTTCAGCAGAAATATTATAAGCACGCATGCGGTCTGGTTTTAACCAAACTCTCATGGCATATTTTCTACTTCCTAAAATTTTGGCACTGGCTATACCATTTATACGCTGGATTTCTGGGATAATCTTAGTATAAGCGTAATTGTAAAGAAACTTTTCGTCATTATTCTTATCGGTACTGGACAGGTTAACGTACATTAACATACTAGGCTGAATAGGCGTAATAATAACACCTTCACGTTGTACTAATTCTGGTAATAAGGGCATCACTTGGTCTACGCGCGTTTTAACCCTAACGACTGCTTGGTTTGGGTCCGTGCCAGGTTCAAAAATAACCCTAACGGTTGCTTCTCCTGCACTTGTAGCATCAGAAGAAATATAGCGCATACCTTGTACACCATTAATGGCAGTCTCTAAAGGAATTAGCGTGGAATTTACCAATACCTCCGAACTTGAACCGGGATAGGC
The DNA here is from genome assembly GCF_028736925.1 of Flavivirga sp. 57AJ16. Taxonomy (GTDB): domain Bacteria; phylum Bacteroidota; class Bacteroidia; order Flavobacteriales; family Flavobacteriaceae; genus Flavivirga. Next base: position 223,207 of record NZ_JAQZAT010000006.1, read on the forward strand.
AATAAAAATATTTACCGTTGTTGGTGCAATTTGCGGGAATTGTGAGATGGGCAATTGCTTTATGGCAAGTCCACCAACAAATACTATAATGACCGAAATGACAATGGCCAAAACGGGTCTTTTTATAAATTTTTTAAACATGTTTTTGTAGATTAAATTCTAATTATTCGGCATATAAATCTAACGCGGCCAACACTTTGTTTGGCTCTAGGAATTTGGTGTGGATTTTTTCGTTGTTTTTTACCATTCTAATACCTTCCAACAAGATGGTATCGTTTTCCGATAAGCCTTTATTAACAACAAACAAATGAGGCAATTCGGCACCAATAGTAATTTCTTTTTGTTTTACTGTGTTATTTTTATCTACTGTAAAAACATAGGTTTTGTCTAAAATTTCGAAGGTTGCTTTTTGAGGTATAATGATAACGCCTTTAAAAGGAACGGACATTAAAACACTGCCGGTCTCGCCATGTCTTAAAATTCCATCAGGATTAGGGAAAGTAGCTCTAAATGCAATGTTACCGGTTTCGTTGTTAAACTCTCCTTCAATAGTTTCAACAATACCTTTTTGGTTAAAACGTTTGTTATTGGCCATTAATAGCTCGACTTCTTTTTTAGAGTTTTTGTCCGGGCCAGTTATGTAATCTAAATATTCGGCTTCGGGTACATTAAAATAGACCCACATTTTACTATTGTCTGAAAGTGTAGTGAGCAATTCGCCTTCGTCCAATAAACTCCCTTCTCTTGCTTCAAGGTGGTCCATAATACCATTAAAAGGCGCCTTGATTTTTGTGAAACCTAAATGGGTTTGCGCTAAAACAACTTCGGCATTTGCTTTTTGATAATTGGCATTAGCTAAGGCCAATTCGTTTTGAGAAACTACATTACCGTCTGCTAATAATTTTGTGTTTTGTAATTCTATTTCGGCAGCTTTCGATTCTGCTTTCGCTTTTTCTAATTCTGCTTGATAAATATTTGGCATAATTTGGAACATAGCTTGTCCCTTTTTAACATGTTGCCCTTCGTCTACAGATATTTTTTGAAGATATCCTTTTTCTAAAGCCCTTATCTCGATGTGCCTGTAAGCGTGGATTTGACTCACATAATCTTTAGTTAATGAAGTGTCTTTTTTTATTGGATTGGTTACTAAAAAGGCTGTGTGTTCTTTCTTTTCTTTTTTTTTGGCATCACAGCTTGTTAATATTGTGAGCACTAATAAGCTCATGAAAACGAATGATTTTTTCATAATTTTTTTGAAAATAATTTGAAGATAAAATGAATGATAGCTTAGTAAATACGGTGGATTTACTAGCTAAATAATGTAATGTTGAAAATGTGTATAAACCAGAATGTTGGTTGGCACTAAAAAAGTATTATCAAATAATAAATACCTGAAGTCTTACATGTAGTTTTGTTGAAGACTTATCGTGATAGTTTTTATAAGGGTATAAGTATTTATGATTTTGAAGCAATAAATCATTTAAAGCTGAAATATAATAGCGTTCAGCTAAAAAGCTTTGAAAAGAATCATGATGGCTCTTAGAAACAGGTTCCTCATTTTCTATTTCTTGGGTTTCAGCAATTTCAAAAATTAAATTTTTATCATTGTTTTGCTGAAGCGGTCTGAAAGTAACGTTGTTATTAATTTCAGTTTGATGAACTGAGCATATATCACTATTATTCGCTAAAGAATTAGCATATAAACCTGAAATCCCAGAAAGGATAACAATGTTGATAATAAATAAATATTTAAATATGTTTTTGCTCATCAAGGCGCAAAATTATTTTAATATTTATTTATTACCAAATTTTTAGAATGGAGTCTTTAATTTTTGTGGCTAAATGCTTTTAGGCAACATCTCAAACCCCATATTGTAAAGTGTAAAACTGAATATATCGGCATATTGCTCAATGATTTTGCTAACAGGTGTTCCGGCGCCATGGCCAGCATCGGTTTCAATGCGTATTAAGGTCGGGTTGCTACCTGTTTGTTTGCTTTGTAATTCGGCAGCAAATTTAAAACTATGCGCAGGGACCACACGATCATCATGGTCTCCTGTCGTTATTAACGTGGCAGGGTATTGCACGCCTGCTTTTACATTGTGTACGGGGGAGTATCCTTTTAAGTATTCGAACATGTCTTTGTTTTGTTCTGCAGTTCCAAAATCATAAGCCCAACCAGCGCCAGCGGTAAAGGTGTGGTATCGTAACATATCCAGCACGCCAACCGCTGGTAAAGCGACTTTTGCTAAATCTGGACGTTGGGTCATCGTGGCTCCGACTAATAAACCGCCATTAGAACCACCTCTTACAGCCAAATAATCAGAAGTTGTATACTTGTTTTCGATGAGGTATTCGCCTGCTGCGATAAAGTCGTCGAATACATTTTGTTTTTGCATTTTGGTGCCCGCATCGTGCCAGGCCTTACCATATTCGCCGCCGCCACGAAGGTTCGGAACGGCTAAAATACCACCTTGCTCCATCCAAACGGCATTTGTAATACTAAATGAGGGGTTTAGGCTAATGTTGAATCCGCCATAACCATACAATATAGTCGGGTTTTTACCATTAAGCTCAAGCCCTTTTTTATGAGTGATTATCATGGGTACCTTAGTACCATCTTTTGAGGTATAAAACACTTGATTACTTTCATAATCGTCACTATTGAATTCTATGGAAGGCTTCCAATACAGCTCAGATGCCCCCGTTTCAATATTCAATTTATAAATACTAGTAGGCGTGTTGTAGTTTGTAAAAGAGTAATAATCTGTTTTTTCTTCTTTTTTACTACCAAAACCATTCACTTTTCCAACACCGGGCAAGTTAATATCCCTAATCAATTTACCGTTATAGTCATATTGCATCACTTTAGAAATGGCATCGACCATATATTCCGTAAAAAAGTAGCCTCCACTTGTTGACGGATTTAGGACATGCTTGGTTTCTGGAATGAGATCTACCCAATTTTCCGGCGTTGGGTTGGAAGCATCGACCGTAACTATTTTTTTGTTTGGAGCGTTAAGATTGGTGACCAAGAACAATTTGCTGCCTTCGTTCTCAATGATATTAGTGTCACTGTCTGTATGATCCAAGACCGTAGTCAATTTACCGTTAGGAACAGAAAGGTCTTTTATATACAGCTTATTTCCAGAGGTCGAGACGCGAGGTGTAATAACTAAATATTTATTGTCTTCGGTAACATGAGCATATATATAGCGATGTTTTTCTTCTTTAGTACCTCCAAAAATTAAGATATCTTCTTTTTGGGGCGTGCCTAATTTATGATAGTATACTTTATGTTGATCTGTTTTTGCAGAAAGCTCACTGCCTTTTGGTTTATCATAGCTGGAATAGTAAAACCCTTCGTTTTTATACCAGGATATTTGGGTGAATTTCACATCTATAAGGGTGTCTTCTATAATTTCTTTAGTTTCGGTATCCATGACAAGAATTTTTCTCCAATCACTACCGCCCTCAGAAATGGAATATGCTAAAATGCTGCCGTCTTTTGAAAAACTGGCGTCTCCTAAAGATACCGTGCCATCTTTAGAAAAAGTATTGGGATCTAAAAAGATTTCAGAGGTGCCATGATTCTGTTTTCTATAGATCACATTTTGGTTTTGTAAACCATCGTTTTTAGAAAAGTAAGTATAATCGCCCTCAATAAAAGGAGCGCTAATTTTTTCATAATTCCATAAACTTGAAAGACGTTCCTTTAGCTCGCTTCTAAACGGAATATGGTCTAAATAGCCATATGTTGTTTCGTTTTGTGATTTAACCCAAGCTTCAGTTTCTGGGCTTCTGTCGTCTTCTAGCCAACGATATGGATCTTTTACTTCTACATTAAAATAAGTGTCTATAGTGTCTACGGTTTTTGTTTCAGGATAATTCACAACTACAGCTTTTTTTTCTTCGTTATTTTTTTTGCAAGCCACTAAAATTAATAGGGTTAATAGGGTTATAATTATTTTTTTCATGACAGATGTGTTTTTACATGTTCCAAAAATAAACAAAATCGTTTATGTATTTGCTGAATATTAAGGATGCTTATTATACCTTTATCACACTTTTGGATAAATTTATAAAGAAATGATGAAAAAGGAGACTTTATTTCTATTGTTAACTATTTTTTGTGCTAGTGTATTTTCCCAGGCAGAAATAACAGAAGATGAGCTAAAGGACCATCTGTTATTTTTAACCTCTGAAGTAAATGGTGGGAGGTACCCCGGAGGAAAGGGGAACAAGCTTGTTGTAAAATACATAGAAAGCGAATTTAAAAAAATGGGGGTCCATCCCATTAAAAAGAAATATAAGCAAACCTTTAAAGCGGCATTGCGTGTAGAAAAAGGCATTGAAAAGAAACCCGTTGTGAAAACATGTAATGTGATTGGTTTCGTTGAAGGGAACGATCCTATTTTGAAAAGCGAATATATTGTCTTAGGAGCGCATTACGACCATTTGGGGCTAGGAGGGCCTTCGTCTAAATCGGATAAAAAAAATGCCATACATTATGGTGCAGACGATAATGCCAGTGGTACTGCTGCATTATTGGAAATTGCCGAAAAAATAGTCTCTCAACAACAACAATTAAAACGAAGTATTTTGTTTATTGCTTTTGGAGCCGAAGAACAGGGCTTATTAGGAAGTAAGTATTTTGTGGAAAATCCATTAGTGCCCATATCCCAAATTAAATTAATGATCAACATGGATATGGTTGGAAGATTAAATGACCAAAAACAGGTTTATATGGGAGGTGCAGGTACATTTCCGGACGGCGTAAATTTTATGTCAGAATTAGGAAAGTCCTTAGGTTTAAACCCCGTTGTGCATGCTGGTTCTGTTGGGGGGTCCGATCATGTGTCTTTCTATAAAAAAAACCGCTCTGTTTTAGGGATGCACACTGGGGCACATCCGCAGTATCATACTCCAGAAGATACTATTGATTTAATAAATATTAAAGGAGAAAAACAGGTTTGTGAATACATTTATAAAACTATCATGAAACTTGCTACCACGACTTATGAGATGACATTTATTAAGCAGGATTAAGCAACTTAATTAAAGATAATGACTGTGTTAAGTTTGTAACTTAGTATGCTTTTTAGTATAATATATTCCTGCGAAGTCTGCGACTTTGCAGAGCTTGTGTTTAAAAAGTAACGTATTTTGTAACCCTATTAGACCTGACAGGTTTTAAAAACCTGTCAGGTCTTCTAATTTTTTCAGGCTAAAAGAACTTACACCAAACCCTTTTCAACCAGATATTCTGCTATTTGAATGGTATTTGTTGCTGCGCCTTTACGTAAATTATCGGCAACAATCCACATGTTAAGCGTATTTGGTTGTGTTTCGTCTCTTCGAAGTCTACCTACAAAAACCTCATCTTTATCGTGTGCATAAATTGGCATTGGATATGTGTTGGTATCTGTGTTGTCCTGTACCACGACTCCAGGTGTTTCGTGAAGCATTTTACGAACATCGGATAAGTCAAAATCATTTTCAAACTCTACATTTACAGATTCCGAATGCCCTCCAGCAGTTGGAATCCTAACCGCTGTTGCCGTAACAGAAAAAGTCTTGTCATTAAATATTTTTTGAGGCTCGCGAGCCAATTTCATTTCTTCTTTAGTATAACCATTTTCTAAAAAAACGTCACAATGTGGTAGCGCATTTCTACCAATAGGATAAGGGTAGGCCATTTCGCCATCAATCCCCGCAATTTCATTTTCTAATTGTTTTACAGCTTTTACACCCGTACCGGAAACCGATTGGTAGGTAGAAACGATAACGCGTTTCATTTTATACTTTTTATGAAGAGGTGCTAATGCCATAACCATTTGTATGGTTGAGCAATTGGGGTTAGCAATAATTTTATCCTCTTTAGTTAGCTCACCAGCATTTATTTCAGGAACCACCAGTTTTTTAGTAGGATCCATTCTCCAGGCCGAAGAATTATCAACCACCGTAGTACCAGCTTCTGCAAATTTAGGGGCCCATTCCAAAGAAGTATCTCCTCCTGCAGAAAAAATAGCAATCTGAGGTTTTGCGGCTACGGCATCTGCTAAACCAATAACGGTATATTCTTTATTTTTAAAAGTTATTTTTTTCCCAACCGAACGTTCTGATGCTACAAGCAATAATTCCGTTACGGGAAAATTACGTTCCTCTAATACCTTAAGCATCACTTCGCCAACCATGCCAGTGGCTCCAACAACTGCTACTTTCATTTTGTATAATATTTAATAAATTTCTTTCGAACAAAATTAAGTATTAATTCTATTTTAGAATCTAAAAAAAGACCTCATTTTCTTTAAATGAGGTCTTTTTAACAACAAATAACACGTTGTTATTTATTTAACAAATAGTTATTTTTTAAGCAAATCTCGTATTTCTGTAAGCAAATCTTCTTGTGAAGGCCCTTTAGGTTCCTCAGGAGCTGCTTCTTCTTTTTTCTTCATTTTGTTGATGCCCTTAACAACCATGAACATCACAAATGCAACGATGATAAAGTCTATGACATTAGTAGCAAATTCCCCTATTAATACCGCAACTTCTCCTTCAACTGTACCTTCGGCATTGGCAACCCCTTCTTTAATGATCCATTTTACATCTTTGAAGTCCGATTTAAAAATCAATCCAATTAAAGGAGAAACAATACCTCCGGTAAAAGAGGTTACGACCTGTTTAAAGGCAGCACCCATTACAAAACCAACGGCAATATCTACCAAATTGCCTTTCATTGCAAACTCTTTGAATTCTTTAAGCATAATCTTTAAAATTTTTAGTTAGCGAATACTAAAATAGTTAAAAGTTTATATTTGTTAAGCTATTTATTAGAAAAAATGCGTTTAACCCTTTGTGAAACAGAGGTTATAAGTTCGTAGGAAATAGTGTTTGTCGTTTTTGCCCATTGTTCTGCGGTCGTGTCTTGTCCAAAAATAACAACCTCATCCCCTTCTTTGCAATCTATGTTGGTAATGTCGACCATGATCATATCCATACAAACATTACCAACAATAGGGGCTCTTTGTCCTTTTATGGTCACAAAGCCTTTTCCATGACCATATTGTCTACCAATGCCATCGGCATGGCCAATGGGAAGTGTCGCTGTTTTTAAAAATGAATTAGATTTAAAAGCTCTGTTATATCCTACAGATTCCCCTTTTTCAATCTTATGAATTTGGGAAATAATGGTTTTTAAAGTAGCTATAGGTATTAAGTTTTTATTTTCTTTGTCAGAATTTCCAAACCCGTAAAGGCCAATACCACCTCTTACCATATCAAAATGTGCCTCAGGATAATTTAATATCCCCGAAGTATTGCACATGTGGAGCATAGGTTTGTAAGCTAGTTTGTCCATGAGGTTTTTAGAAATAGAACGAAAGCTTGTTATTTGATTTAGAGTGAATTCTTTTTCATTTAAATCTTCACTTGCAGCTAAATGGGAAAAAATAGATGTGACTCTTACGGTGTCTGTTTTGTTTATTTCCGAAACGATATCATCAACATCATTTTCCCAAAAACCAAGTCGGTTTAAACCTGTATTGAATTTTATATGAACAGGATAATCACATTGTTTTTTTAATGTAGCTATGTTGATAAATTCCTTTAAGATCTTTATGCTGTATAAACTTGGTTCTAAGGAATATGCTATTAATGTTTTTAAGTTTACGGCCTGCGGATGTAAAACCAAAATAGGTTTTGTGATTCCAGCTTTACGTAACGCTACACCTTCATTTACATAGGCTACGGCAAAATAGTCGGCGCCTAATGTTTGCAAGTAACTTGCTATTTCGCAGGCATCACTGCCATAGCCGAAAGCCTTGACTACAGCTAAAAACTTGGTGTTTTTCCGGAGTTTTGATTTTAGATACTCAAAATTATGTTTAAGCGCTTTTAAATCAATTTCAAGTACCGTTTCTTGCGCTTTGGGCATCTTAGGTATTGTTGGGTTTAGGGGGCACTTCTTCGGCATCGTTTACTTTCATATTTCTAACTTTATCGCGCATCATGGCCTTGTAATAAGCGGCCCTACTTAAGGGTTCATATTCATCGACTTCACCAAGAAGCACTAAATTATCGCTTTTGGCTTTGCGATAGCTGTATTGAGCTAAATTACCGGTTCGAGTGCAAACGGCATGTACTTTTGTAACATAATCTGCAGTTGCCATTAAAAAAGGCATAGGCCCGAAAGGGTTTCCTTTAAAATCCATATCAAGTCCGGCAACAATAACCCGAACACCTTTATTTGCCAAATCGTTACAGACCCGTACAATTTCATCATCAAAAAACTGAGCCTCATCGATACCTATAACATCACAACCATCGGCCAAAATAGGAATATTAGCGGCAGCAGGGACAGGTGTCGAACGAATTTCATTGGCATCGTGGGAGACAACCATTTCTTCGTTGTAACGTACGTCAACAACAGGTTTAAAAATTTCTACTTTTTGTCTTGCAAATTGGGCACGTTTAAGCCTACGGATTAATTCTTCTGTTTTCCCAGAAAACATGGAACCACAGATAACTTCAATCCATCCAAATTGTTCTTTATGATTTACTGTATTTTCGAGAAACATTTCGTAATTTTAGCACTAAAACAAAGCAATTATTGGTTTGTATAAAGGTGGCGTAAATTTATTAAAAATCAAAAGCCAAAACAGCAATAATTTAAAAATTATAAACAATGAAGAAGAAGTTAGAGTCGGAGCTCATTAGTATAGCGCATAGAATTCTCAAACTAAAAGGGAAAGAAGATATTATTAAGATGCATACAGAAGTAGCATCCCTTTATGAAAAATTGTCGGTATTAAAGTTTGCTCACGAGAATTTTGAAGATGGTTTGCCCACAATTGGAAGTGACTCGTCCTTTTTTGGTATGCTAGATAAAGCATTTAATAACAAGGTTAGTGATAATATCGAAATTGAAGATAAAATTTATATTAATCTTGATGAGGTCGAAGAGGACGATATTATGGAACCTGTTATAGAAAAGATTAAAGACATGGTAGCACAAATGCCTCATGAAACGCAGGAAGTTGATGCTATTTTTGAAGAAGCCCTTCCTAAGCAATACCATAAAACAGATTTGGAAGAAATTACAGAGGGGTTTAAGGACACCCCGATTTTTGAACCTGTTTCTAAAGTACAGAATAAAAAAGTAGATGAAAAAAAATCATTGAACGACAAATTAAAAACAGGCGGGTTTAACATTGGGCTTAATGATAAAATTGCTTTTATAAAACATTTATTCGATGGTAAAAATGAAGATTATGATCGTGTCGTTTCCCAGCTAAACACATCGGTTACTTTTGGTGAAGCAAAACGTTTAATTGAAGACATTATAAAGCCAGATTATAATAATTGGGTTAATAAAGAAGAGTTTGAGACACGGTTTATGCAAATTATAGAAAGTAAGTTTGAGTAAAACGTACCGACCATAACCTGATGAAAATAAACAAAATCTTATACTGGGCAAGCACTGTGCTTGTTAATGAGATATTCTGCCTCTATGTACTTTACAAGCACAGAAATGGTTGAAGGTTTTTTCTTTGATATGGTATTGGCAACAGTAGCACATTATTATGCGGGACATGGGCTTGTAGGCTTTTCATTTTATGGATTGGTATTAATTTTTCCATCTTATTTTTTAGGAAAACAAATTAGGGAACAATGAGCAAAGTCTATATCGTACCAACACCTATAGGAAACTTAAAGGATATTACTTTTAGGGCTGTTGAAGTTTTAAAGGAAGCTGATCTAATTCTTGCAGAGGATACGCGGACTTCTGGAAAACTTTTAAAGCATTTTGAAATCACAACACCTATGCAATCACACCATATGCATAATGAGCATAAGACGGTAGAAAGTGTTGTTCATAAAATAAAAAGCGGAACAATCGTAGCATTAATAAGTGATGCGGGAACACCCGCTATTTCCGATCCAGGGTTTTTATTGACCCGAGCGTGTATAGAAAATAATATTGAAGTGGACTGTCTTCCCGGAGCGACCGCGTTTGTACCGGCTTTGGTGAATTCCGGACTGCCAAACGATAAGTTTGTGTTTGAGGGTTTTTTGCCTGTTAAAAAAGGGAGGCAAACACGATTGCTGTTACTGGCAGAAGAAACCAGAACTATTATTTTTTATGAAAGCCCGCATAAATTAGTAAAAACACTTGGCCACTTTTGCGAATATTTTGGTGAGGAAAGACAGGTATCAGTATCCAGGGAGCTCACAAAACTTTACGAAGAGACCATTAGAGGAACAGCCAAAGAAGTTTTAGAATATTATACTAATAAACCACCAAAGGGAGAAATTGTGATTGTTGTGGGTGGTAAAAAATAAAATTTAATGACAATAGAACTATTTAAAAACAAACTTAAAAACACTCCAAAAAGTATTGAATTTTCTGAAACAATGGCCGTTATTGAAGCAAATTACAATTTCTCACCAACGACATTTTTAAATGGAACATTACAGAATAAAAAAGGGGAGAATTCCGGTTCTTGCAAATTGTTTGCCTTTGCAAAAGCACAGCGTTTATCAAAAGAAGAAACTTTAGCGTGTTTTGGTAAGTTTTATTACGAAGAGGTATTGAATGATCCTAACGGTTCTGGTCACCAGAACATTAGAAATTTTATAAAAACAGGTTTTGATGGTCTTTCTTTTAATGAAGAACCGCTGAGCGAAAAATAGATTTTTATGTAGTGGACGACTTACTTCACAATATTAGGCAATGTACCATATGTTCAAAACATTTACCATGGGGCCCTCGCCCTGTCGTAACAGCACATCCTGCTGCTAAAATTGTTATTATTGGTCAAGCCCCTGGGACAAGGGTTCATAAAACAGGCATTCCTTGGGACGATCCGAGTGGCAGGCAATTACGAAAATGGCTACATGTTACAGACCAACAGTTTTATGATGAAACCAAAATAGCTTTAATTCCAATGGGTTTTTGCTACCCTGGAAAAGGAAAAACGGGCGATTTACCGCCTCGCCCTGAATGTGCCCCACAATGGCACGAACCATTATTGGATAAGTTACCAAATATTGAGTTGGTTATCTTAATAGGCATGTATTCCCAAAAATATTATTTAAAAAAAGAAGCTAAGAAAACATTGACCGAAACAGTAGCGAATTATAGAGATTACTTGCCAAAGGGCTATTTGCCCCTGCCACATCCTTCACCAAGAAACCGCTTTTGGTTAACAAAGAACCCCTGGTTTGATATTGGGGTTTTACCTGAGTTGCAAACAAGGGTAAAACAATTGATTTAATTATGAACTTATTTAAACTTTTTGGATTATAGCGAAAAAGTTTAAATGAGCTCTATAAAAAAACAGTTATTAAAGACTACTTATATATTCTCTGTATTTTGAGATTTCTCTAGGATTAGTAGCAACATTAATACGTTTTATTTCTTCACCTTCTTCATTTAGCTCAACTAAATAAGTGTCATTTCCTTCATCTAACATCTGGAGGTAAATTTTCATAGTGTTATCGTCATTATAAAATTTTACGCCTTCAAAATTATCATAATTAGATGATATTTGCTCCTTAAACACCTTACCGTTTTTAATGGATTGTGTAATATTTTTTCCGTTTTCAACAAACATTTTAGATTCAATGTCCCCTGTATCGTTATATGTTATTGAAGTGATGGGTTGATTATCTTTAAGTACAGACTCAGAAAGTATTTGACCGTTTTCAAAATATGATATAACTTTCCCGTTAAGTGCCCCGTTTTTATAATGACTTTCTTTTTTCACTTTTCCAGAAGGGAAATATGTAATTTCTTCACCATGAAGTTTTCCGTTTTTATATGTGGAATGCATAAATTTCTCTCCATTTTGATGATAGAAAACATAATCGCCATATAAAAGACCTTCTTTAATATGAAACTCTTCCCATTTGGTTGTTTTATTACCAACGATGAAGTACCCATCCATAGGTTCTTTAGTACTGTTGTCCCTATAAATTTTCACATCATCATAAGAGTCTACAAAATATGAGTTTCTTGGAATGTAATTCGGTATGCTGTGATCTTTGTTTGCTTTATTGTTGCAATTAAAAAAACTTAAGAGCGCACAAAATAGGAGCATGCGAGCGGTTGTTGTAGGTAAATTCATTATTTTTGGGTTATAATAGTTGAGGCTAACATAAGTAATAATTGCCTAATCGCCAAGTGTTTAGTTGGAAATTATTTATGTTTCTAACCGTAGAACCTCCTATAAAATAAACCCAATAGATTAAATATCCGTTATTTAACCACTAAGCATTTATTTAAAAATTATTTGTGTTTACCTTTTTCCCAGCCATATTTTCCAAGGTGTTTTTCGCCACTTTCAACAGCACCATCTTCAATAGAAGTCCCCATAGAATCATTCCAACGGTTTAAGTACCCAAAAAGGGAAATAACACCTAACATTTCTACAATCTCACCTTCGTTCCAATGTTCATATAAACGTTTTTTAGTGTTTTCATCAACACCATTTGGTATTAGGGAAGCTTGTAAAGAGAAGTCTAAAGCAGCACGTTCGGCCTCACTAAATGCAGGGTGTGTTCTATAGTCCCAAATATTATCCAACTGTTCTTGTTCGGCACCATAGCGTTCTGCTGCTCGAATGGCATGTGCTTGGCAGTATCTACAGCCCGTAGCGTTGCTACTTACCCAGGCAATCATACGTTTTAAGGCAGAGGTCACCCTGCCTTCGTTGGCCATAACGGCTTTATTCAAATTAATGAAAGCTTTACTTATGGCGGGCCGGTGTTGCATAGTAAGCACTGAATTTGGACAAAACCCAAGCGTTTCATTAAAGAATTCCGCAAGTTCTTTAGTTTCTAAATTGTGGTCTGCAGATAAAGGTGTCACTAAGGGCATATTTTTTATTTTTTAGTAGTATTTTTGAAGCAACAAGAAACATCAATTAAGATTATAGATCTCATCGCGATTTGAGCTGTTTAAGGATGTTGCTTGTAACCGGATTTTTTTAAATTTTACACAAGAAACAAAAAAAATTTAGATATGGCAGACAAAATTACCACGCAGTGGAAAGGAGATATGGTATTTGAATCAGACAATCCAAGGTGGCCATCAATAATGATGGATGCATCAAAAGATTTTGGAGGTACTAACTCGGGAATGGCTCCCAAGGCTATGATGTTATCGTCGCTTGCGGGATGTTCTGGATTGGATGTTATTTCCGTTTTAAATAAAATGAGAGTTAAAATAGATGATTTTAAAATGGTTGTAGAAGGAGAGCTTACAGACGAACACCCAAAATATTATCACAAAGTCTCTGTCGATTACCATTTTTATGGAAAAGATTTGAATGAAAACAAAATAAAAACAGCAGTCGATCTGTCTGTCGAAAAATATTGCGGTGTTATGGAAATGTTTCGTCAGTTTGCCGAAATAAAAACAGACATACATTTTCATAATGAAGGCGATTAAATTTTTTGGATTGTAGTGAAAATTACCAGTTTCCTGCCTGCGTAGGCAGGTTTTAACCAATTGAAAAAGTTTAAACGGGTTCAATAAATAAAAGTTTAAATGAATAAAATACATTTACTAATTACTGGCCTATTATTAAATAGTATTATAAGTTATGCACAACAAAAAACGCATGTGATTTCCCATAACCAAGAAACGATTGTTACAGACCCCTCAAAAGGGCGTAACAGTTATAAACGATTTGCCGTTTTTCCTGATAAAACAAAGAAAATACGTAGTATTATTTTAAATCTAAAGTTTGAGTGCCCCGATAAGATGCGTTGTGCCGATTGGGATTATGTAGACCATATTAAAGCCAGAAAGGAAAACGATTCTACAGTATACGAAATTGCCCGTATGTTAACACCTTACGGCGGTTTTTTTCAAAAAGATTGGGGATTCGAATGGCGGGTAGATATTACCGACTTTAGTCAGATATTAAGAGAAACCGTAGAAATAGATTATATTCATACAGGGTATGAAGATAATAAAACCAGAGGCTGGAAAGTAACCGTAGATTTTGAAATAACTTATGGTAGCCCTGTTGCCAATCCAGTGGACATTCACAAAATTTATGACGGTAATTATAAATATGGATATAAAGACGATCCTATTGAAAACCATTTAAAACCTGTAACCATAAAGGCAAACCCTAAAGCCAATTTCTCGAAAATTAAAATTCATCAAACAGGACATGGCATGGATGCCAATGGTTGTGGTGAGTTTTGCAGCAAATACCGAGATATCGTGTTTAATGGAACGCTTGTAGATCACCAGGATCTATGGAAAAAATGTGGCGATAACCCATTGTATCCTCAGGCAGGGACTTGGATTTTCGATCGTGCTAATTGGTGTCCTGGGTATTTGGTACAACCAGATGAAGTGTTTTTAAAGACCAAAGCCAATGAATCATTTTCTGTAGACATTAATATGGAACCCTATGAAACAGAAAACCCCAGTGCTTATGAGCTTTTAACGGCTTACGTTATAGAATACGGAGAAGTAAATGCGGCTAACGATGTCACCTTAGTAGATATTATCCAACCTTCAACACGTTTAGAACATAGTAGAAAAAACCCCATAGGGGGCTTACCTGTAATACAGGTTAAAAATAATGGGAGCAAGCCATTAAAGAAAATGGACATAAAATATTTTATTGAAGGAGCGCGTGCTCAAAACTTTAAATGGACTGGCCATATTTCTTTTGGTGAATCTGCAATTATTACACTCCCCACAGAGGTGTTCAGTAAAAAAGAATCTGCAAATTTTCATGTTGAATTACTAAAACCTAATGGAAAAAAAGATGCTTTTATAGCCGATAACAAACAGCAATCCGGTTATGTACGACCTAATATTTTGCCAGAAAATATTATTGTATATTATAAAACCAATAATAAACCCGGTCAAAATATGTACAGCATCCAAGATAGTTTTGGAGATGTTTTTTTTAAAAAGGATAGTGTAGATATGAAACCCAATACGATTTATCAAGATACTATTAAACTTAAAAAAGGAAATTATAGTTTTATGTTTAGTGACACTAAAGGCGATGGCTTAGAGTTTTGGTTTAAAGCAAAAGATGGCCGCGGTGAAGTAAAATTATTAGATTCCTTAGGGAATGCCATAAAGCAATTTAGGTCAGATTTTGGAAGCCGTATCAACTATCATTTTTCGGTAAGAACAGATATGCCTTACGAGTTGGATAATATGCCATCCATAGCTGCTTTTCCAGCGAGAACAAATGGTCCTTTTACATTAGATTACTTTTCAAATAAACCCGCAAATGTAAAAGTCCTTATTGTAGATCAAGAAGATGAAACGCAGATACTTGAAACACATTCTTATACCAATTTTGGTAGAGGGACTCTTAGTTTCGACCTGTCTTATTTACCTAAAAAGAGGTATTATGTTAAGGTATTTGTCGATGGAAAAGAAATGTATAAAAATCGTATTCGCTTAAAGGAATAATACATGCGTTGGACATTAAAACCTAAACAGGAACCAGAAAAAATAAAAGCTTTGCAGGAAGCGCTTCAAGTAGATCCCATCGTTGCATCATTGTTATTGCAACGGGGTATCGAAACTTACGAGGACGCTAAAACGTTTTTTAGGCCCCGTTTAAGCGATTTACATGATCCGTTCTTAATGAAAGATATGGATAAGGCCGTTGCCCGTATTGAAAAAGCCATGGCCAATAATGAAAACATTTTGGTCTATGGCGATTATGATGTCGACGGAACAACCGCGGTCGCTTTAATGTCTACCTATTTAAAATCTAAATATGAGCTTGTACATACCTACATTCCCAACCGTTATGACGAAGGGTATGGTATTTCGTATAAGGGGATCAATTTTGCCCTAGAAAATGATTTCTCGCTTATTATAGCGTTAGATTGTGGTATCAAGTCTGTTGATAAAGTCGCTTACGCTAAAGAGCTTGGTATCGATTTTGTTATTTGCGATCATCACAGGCCTGGAGACAAAATCCCGAATGCAGCTGCTGTTTTAGACCCTAAACGCAACGATTGCCAATACCCATACAAAGAATTATGTGGCTGTGGTGTTGGTTTTAAATTAATACAGGCATTAGCATCAAAAGAAAATAAAACGGTTGAAGATCTAATAGGGTATTTGGATTTGGTGGCCACAGCTATAGGAGCCGATATTGTGCCCATTACTGGAGAAAATAGAGTATTGGCCTACTTTGGGCTTCAAGTAATCAATAAGAATCCAAGACCAGGGATCAAAGCTATTTTAGATCAGGTTAAAAAAACAGAACTCACTATTACCGATGTTGTATTTATAGTTGCCCCTAGGATCAATGCCGCAGGACGTATGAAACATGGTAATTATGCAGTGGCTTTATTAACAGAAGCGGAAGAGGATTTGGCAAAAAAATATGCTTCTGAAATTAATGAATATAACCTCGACAGGCGTGAAATAGACAAGCAAATTACGAAAGAAGCACTACAGCAAATTGAAGAACAGAAAGAACAGAAACGTTTTACTACTGTTGTTTACGATAAAACATGGCATAAGGGAGTTATTGGTATTGTGGCTTCTAGATTAACGGAAACTTATTACAGGCCAACCTTGGTATTTACAAAAAGCGGTGAGAAATTAGCGGCTTCGGCACGATCGGTCAAAGGATTCGATGTTTATAGTGCTTTGGAGGCGTGTACCGATCATATTGAGCAATTTGGAGGTCATAAATATGCTGCTGGACTAACCCTTAAAGAGGAGCAATACGAAGCTTTTAAACAAGCATTTGAAGAACAGGTTGCCAAAACCATTGATAGAAACCTGCTAACGCCCGAAATAAAGATAGATGCTCAAATAGACTTAAAGGATATTACGCCAAAGTTTTACAGGATCTTAAAACAATTTGCTCCTTTTGGGCCCAATAATATGACGCCTATTTTTATAACTGAAAATTTAGTGGATACAGGTTATGGTAAGTGTGTGGGAGCAGATAAAACACATTTACGATTAACAGTGACACAACCCGATGCAAATAATATGGTCTGTATTGGTTTTGGTATGGGAGATAAATTGGATTTGATCTCTAACGGAAAACCCTTTAAAGCAGTCTATTCTATTGATGAAAATGAATGGAACGGAGACGTGAGTTTACAATTGAAATTGAGAGATATTAAATAATGAACTCATCTTGACTTTTTCTATTTCCTAAAAAATGGCTAAAATCCACCCATATTTCGTTACTTTTATTATCCGTAGCTATGCTATGCCTTTCAAAAAGTGCCTTATTTGGGTAAATTTTATCTCATTTTCGGTTAAACACAAAAAGTCAAGATGAGTTCAATTTTAAAATTTGTGATAAAAGTAAAATAGCTCTTTTTGTTATTTTAGTTTTTAACATAAAAATGAAACAAAGGCCTTTCTTATTTTAAATTTTAACATAAAAATGAAATAAAGGTCTTTCATATTTTAGTTTCACCTATTTTTTTAAAAATCTGAATGTCCATAATCATACATAATGCTATTTTTGTCATTCAGAACGAAGAGAACCTGCCTGCCGGCAGGCAGGGAATCTGTTGATAATCAATGAGACCTCTCGTTTCCTCGAGATGACAAAACAATATATTTTTAGGTTTATGATAAATTACGGACAATCAATTAAAAATTTACTGAAAGTGAAAACAAAACCCTTTAATTAAACATGGCGAAAAAAGACCCGTATGCAGCCTTACGAATTAAGGAATTCAATATTTTTTTATTGGTTCGTTTTATATTGGTGTTTGGATGGTCTATGCAATTTATTATTATTGAATGGCAGGTTTATACCTTAACTAAAGACCCTCTTTCTCTTGGAATCATAGGCCTCATGGAAATAATTCCGGCGTTTACCATGGCTTTATTTGCGGGGCATATTGTAGATCAGAAGGAAAAGCGAAATCTTTTAGCCTTATGTATTGCGGCCTTTTCATTGATTAGTTTAGGGCTGTTTTTATTGACCTGGGACGTTATCGTTAAGGGTTGGGCAACAAAAACAATACTTTACGTTATTTATGGTCTCGTGTTTTTTGGTGGTTTTTTACGCTCTTTTTTCGGGCCGACCATTTTTTCTTTGGTGGCATTGATTGTTCCTAAAAAAATATATCCCAATGCTGCTACCTGGAATAGTTCTACCTGGCAAATGGCAGGTGTTTTAGGACCTGCATTTGGAGGGCTTTTTATTGGATGGATAGGAGTGCATTGGTCGCTTTGCATTATTTTCGGGTTGGTTTTGCTGTCCTTGATTATTTTATTTCAAATAAAGCGGAAGCCTATTTTAAACCCTAAAATTGGAGAGCCCGTTATACAGAGCCTTAAAGAAGGGGTTCGATTTGTATTTAAAACAAAAGCCATTTTAGGGGCTATGACCTTAGACATGGTGGCTGTTTTATTTGGTGGTGCCATTGCCTTATTACCCTTGTTTGCCCAGGATATTTTAAAAGTAGGAAGTGAAGGCTTTGGGGTATTACGTGCCGCACCTGCTGTTGGTGCTTTTTTAACCATGTTGGTAACAGCATATATACCAATAAGTAAAAATGCAGGTATGAAATTATTGGCCGCTATCTTCGGATTTGGGGTTTGTATTATAGTCTTTGGATTGTCGTCTATTTTTTGGGTTTCACTACTAGCGCTGTTCTTTAGTGGCATGACAGATGGTGTTTCTATGGTAATTAGACAAACCATATTACAAATTAAAACACCCGACCATATGCGCGGGCGTGTGTCTTCTGTAAACTCTATGTTCGTTGGTTCTTCTAACGAATTGGGAGCTTTTGAAAGCGGCATCACCGCAAAATATATGGGAGCTGTTACAGCTGTTGTTTTTGGAGGTACGATGACCTTAATAACCGTTATAACTACGGGATTGGTGTCGCCATCGTTTAGAAAGTTGGACTTAACAAAGGATATTGAGGCTCATGAGAATGCCGATTAATACTCTTTTAGCTCAAAACGTTCTCCATCAAAAACACCATAAGTGTAATATTTAATCCAATCGCCTAGGTTAATATACTTTGATTGGTCTTTAAGGTCTATATTTAAAGGTAAGTGACGGTGTCCAAACACAAAATAATCACGGTGTTTGTCTTCTAGTTTTTGTTTACAATATTGCACCAGCCACTCGTTATCTTCGCCTAAAAATTCAGCGTCTTCTTCACCAGAAATAAGTTTGTTCTTTACCGATAAATATTGTGCCATTTTAACCCCTAAATCAGGGTGTAGCCATCTGAATAGCCATTTACAAAATGAATTTGTAAACACTTTTTTCATACGTTTATAGCCTTTATCCCCTGGCCCTAATCCATCGCCATGACCAATAAAAAATGTTTTGTCGTTAAATGTAAATTCTTTTGGTTTGTGATAAACAGGAATATTTAGTTCTTCTTCAAAATAGCCGTTCATCCATAAATCATGATTGCCAACAAAGTAATAAATGGGGATGCCAGAATCTGAGATTTCGGCTAATTTACCCAATGTTCTTGTAAAGCCCTTTGGAACGACACTTTTATAGTCCATCCAAAAGTCGAACAGATCGCCTAAAAGAAAAATAGCGGCGGCATCTTGTTTGACTTCGTCCAACCATGCTACAAACTTTTTTTCCCGAGGGAGCGATGCTTCCCTGGTGGGTGCTCCTAAATGGTTATCGGAGGCAAAGTATATTTTTTTTCCTTTAGGAATTTGAATTTGCATGCTGTAAATATAATTAATTCCTGTGCAGGCAGGAATCTCATTATTGATTAGTTTTAGATCTCAATTGAAACGATGTCGTCGATTTTAGGTTTTTTTGACAAGAATTTCACAAGTTTTGAACACTGAACACTGAACACTGAACACTGAAAATGTTTCTCGCAAAGGCGCAAAGGCGCAAAGCTGCGAAGAAAAACTTGAAACCTTTAATGAACTCTGTAAACTGGGACTGATCACTGATTATCGTAAGCATACCACTCTGCAAAAGAAGTGTCGGTTTCCTGAAGTTTTAATGCGTGCAACGAAATATGTTCTGGTAAACGCTTTTTTATTTTTTTAGAAAAATCGATGACCATCATCTCACTAGTAGGTTGATAATCTACCAATAGCACATTATGCCCGCGATCTTTCAGTTCTTTAGCAAGTTCTACATGCGGGGTGTTTTTATTAAATACCGTAGCATGATCGAATACATTAACAATTTCCTCCTGTACGATTTTTTTTAAATCCCCAAAATCGATAACCATTCCAAATTTTACATGAGTTTTATCTGTAATGGGCTTTCCTATAACCGTTACCGATAGTTTGTAACTGTGGCCGTGTACATTTTTGCACTTACCGTCGTACCCGTAAAGGGCATGACCTGTTTCGAAAGAAAATTGCTTTGTGATGCGAATGTGATGACCCATTATCTTCTTTTTCTTTTATTTACGAGATAAACAATTATTAAAACTAAAGCTAATAACAGAAATAATCCGTTTCCGCTTATAAATGACATAATATCCATAATGATTCTTTATTGATGCTTCTTTTTGTTATATCTATAAATTGAATATGCCATTAATACAAGGACAACAAACGGTAATATGGAGCCAATAAAAACACCTATTTTGTAACCTTTATCGGGGTGTTTTGTATTTTTTCTTCTATGTTAATTTGTTGAAAACGACAGGTTAGCAATAATAGCATATCGATTTATTATACCATACTGCAAAGTTAAGAAAGCGGAATGAATATTTTTCTAAATTTTACAATTAAGGGAAGGCCCCTGGCAAGAATCCAAAATGTAAGTGCAAAAAATATACCGTGTAGCTTATAACCTAAGCTATCTAACCAAAAAAGCATGGGTATAAAAACGATAAAGGTCGAGAATAGTAGTACATTTCTTAAAGTTTTCATTTTGCCCAGGCCCTTAAACATACCATCGAAAATAAATGCTAAAGCGCATAAGGGCTGCATGATAAGTATCATCCAAAAAGAGTCATAGAAAAGTGCTAAAACTTCTGGGTCTTTAGAGAAAAGGCGTCCTATTGGATAATAGAAAATAGCACCGACCAGTGCTAGTAATATACCAATAATTAGAGCATATTTAATTAGTTTATTACTTAGTTTAAGAAGTAGGTTATAGGCTTTGCCACCAAATAATTTTCCTGATAGAATATTACCTGCACTAGCATAACCATCTATAAAAAAAGCTGCAAAAAACCATAAATTTATAGCAATGGTATACGTTGCAATATAAGCAGCACCATAACCTGTAGCAAAACGAGTAGCAAAGTAAAGCGTAGTATTAAGAGCCAGTGTTCTAACAAATAGATTAAGGATCATGATGATAAACCTATCGATTTCTTTATTAAAAGGAAAACTTATTTTTAAGGGAATGGATGTTTTTTTAAGTAGGTAATAGGTTGAAAAAGCAGCCATTATTAATTGCGCAATAATACTGGCGTAGGCCGCTCCTTTTATATGCATAGCGGGAATAAAACCCGAAATACCATACACCAGAATAATGTCCAGTATAATATTGGCAGAGGCACCTATAATGGCAATGATCATGGGATAGTAAGTGTTTTGTAAACCTCTAAAGACTCCAAAAACAGCAATAGTAAATAACGTAAAAGGAAATCCGAAAACACGAATTTTATAATAATCGACACTATAGTCTAGAATGGGACCGGAGGCATTGTATAGTTTAAAAATACTTTGAGCAAAAGGAAAGGTCGTTATTATAATCAAAACACTTAGGGATGTAATAATGAAAATAGCCTGTGCAGGCAGGTTTTTTACTTTGTCCAGTTGATTGGCACCAACATATTGCGATACGATAGACGAGATGGCACTTCGTGTTTGTCCTAATACCCAGATCAACATAGATAAGAATGTGGTAACAATGCCCACTGCTGCCAAAGATTCGGTAGCGTTTAAATCTATGTTACCAACTATGGCAGCATCTGTTAATGATAGAATAGGCTCTGATATACCAGAAATAAGTGCTGGTATGGCTAATTTGTTTATATGCTTTAGACTGATATCGGGACTCACAGTATTAATTCATAACAATAAAAAGGATGCTTACTTTGTTTAGGAAAATAAATGTTTCCTAAACGTTTATAGCCACGCTGTTCATAAAATTTTTGATTCCCATGATTTTGAGAAAAGGTATCTAGTCGTACTGAGATATAGTGGTTCTTTGTAGCAAATGTTTCAGCAAAAGTCATAAGTTCTTGCGCATATCCCTTCCCTTGATATGTTGGATGCACGGCCAACCTGTGTATGTAAATATGGTTTGTGTTTTTAGTTAACCATGAAATAGGAATGTATTCTTCATCCATTAAAGTAGAAATGGTCATACAACCAATGATGGTGTTTTCAATTTCTAAAACGTACAATTCGTCACGCTCAACATCTTTTAAAAAAGCTTCTTTGTTGGGGTAATGCTCATTCCATTGATAAATGTTTTTCTCTATCATAGTTACAGCACAAGATTTGGTAATCTCCATAATACGACCAATATCTGAAAGGTTCCCTTTACGAATCATTTAAATGTTATATTTTTGCATAAATATCGTTAAAAATTTAGTCAGTAAACTATATTTATTATGAAGAATATTCTAGTTCCTGTGGGATCATCGAAAAATGCTTTGAGCCATTTGCAATATGCTGTAGATTTTGCTGAAGCTTTAAAGGCAAAACTTTTTATTGTACAGGTGTATAATGTCTATACAAAGGCGGGAACCATGATTAAAGTAGACGATATAATAGAGCGGGAAGGCAAAGCTTTTTTGAAGGATTTGGTCTCTAAGATAGATACTAAAAATGTCGAGGTCGTTACAAAGGTCTTAAAAGGAAAGTTAGTCGACACTCTTGAACTGGTAAGTAAAGCAGCCGATATTGATTTAATTATAGTAGAACCCAGAACGAATTCCATTAGAGATGAGGTGTTTTTAGGGAAAACCTCAGGAAAAATTATAAAGCAAACCCAGATACCTGCATTAATCGTACCTGAAGGATACAAGTTTAAACCATTTAGTAATGTATTATTAGCCATTAAATCTGCCATCATCAAAAAGCATGATGCTTTAGATCCATTATTAAGAATTAAAAACAATTTTCAGGCTACAGTAAATATGTTGTTGGTAAAAACGCCGTATTATAACGAAGGCGATTTTGTGATTGGGCAAAAACTACAAGACACTGTAGATAATACGGCAGAGACAGAGAATGCAACGACGTTTCAGGGGGTATTACAACATTTACAATCTTATAATCCAGACCTGCTTTGTGTGGTTAGGCGTAAAAGAGGTTTTTTTACTAAAAAATGGGAGAAGAATGTCATTTTGAAGAAAGATTTCTCAAGTTTAATACCCGTTTTAGTTTTAAGAGGGTTAAAATAATCGACAGAAATACATAGCTATTGACTAGCATGCAATGTTTTAATTTATTGGTGTCGTCGTATTGCTTTAATTAAACCTTCTTTTTTAAAGATGTGTACACACGGTAGTTTTTGAGCTAGAAATGCTGGCGGTATCATTATTTCGCAATAATACCAATTTGAGCATAAAATAAGACATAATACCAAATAAACTTCAAAATAACAGGTTAAAACCGTTTAGCTCACTATCATTTATTTTTATAAAAGGAGTTCAAGAATCTTCGATTACAATTTCCTTTAAATTTCAATAAAAAACATAACCATAACTAGGCTCAATGTCATTAAGTTAAGGCCGTAATGTCAGTCTGAGCGCAGTCGAAGACCAATTGAAGTTCTAGTTTTTATTAGCATTTCGACTGCGCTCAATGTGACAAATAAAGAACAAATTTCCTTAACTTAATGACATTGAACTAGGCTATGCATTTGTTTTTTATCACATCTAAAGAAAATATAAATCAAATTTATTACCAATCATTTTAAAATTCATTTGGTATAATACCATTTCCCATGTGATATTTTCTGTAGAAAACTGCCTTTTCTCCTTTTTATTTCAGTACTTCGACTTTAGCTGGTCTTTCTATTCCGTTCAGTATAAACCAAAGCGGAAAGGCTCAGCACAAACTTCAAAAAAACCATTTTTATTTACAGCCCAGACCAGTTAGGTTTTAAAAACCTGACTGGTCTAAATATATATGAAAAACAATTGATAAGATGATATTGTTTCTGATTTGAAAAAATAGCTTCGAATGGCATTTTATCTTGGTTTGACTATATGAAGTGGTTTAAACTTTTTATAATTGGCTGCAAAATGCCCTTTTATCCCCACATTTTATCTTTTTATTACTCCGTAGCGATGCTATGCAGTGCAAAAAAGCCTTTATGTGGGAATAAAATCACTATTTTTCGCTTCAATCAAAAAAGTTTAAACCACTTCTATTTTTATTTTACGGTAATTGGTATTAATTCTCGAAAGAACACCAAGCTTGAAAAAAATTGAAAATAAATGCTTAAATATTTTTTATTTAGAATCATTCTTAATTACATTTGTCGAACATATATTATTTAAATTCAGTCTAAATAAAAACAAATCATTAAAAATGAAACAATTAGCAATTTTGCCACTATTAGTGTTAACATTTTCAATGTGTGGAAATGCTCAAAGCAAGAAAAAACAAGATGCAGAAGCCATTAAAAAAATGTGTGGATGCTACGAGGTTACCTTCAATTTTGCAGAAACTTTTAATTACAGTAAAGATTCTCTTTACAAACCATCAAAAACCAAAACAGACAAAGCTTTAGAGTGGGCACAGTTAGTTGAGAACGATAAAAACAAAATTTCGATCCAACACTTACTTCAAGTAGGAGATCCGTCTAAACCGCACATAGTAAAGCACTGGAGACAAGATTGGCTTTTCGAAAACACTAATTTTTATATGTTTAATGGGGATAATACTTGGAACTATGTCTCAAAGCCAAAGGCTGAAGTTAAAGGCCAATGGACTCAAAAAGTATATCAAGTTGATGATAGCCCAAGATATGAAGGTTCTGCAACATGGGTGCATGTAGACGGGAAGAGTTATTGGGAAAATATGACAGATGCTCCGCTTCCAAGAAGGGAATATACCAAGCGCAACGATTACAATATAACGGTTAGGGGCAACCGTCAGGAAATCACTAAAAATGGGTGGGTACATGACCAGGATAATGCGAAGGTGGTTCGCGAAAAAGGAAAAGAAGATATGCTCCTAGCAAGAGAAAAAGGTTATAATACCTATGTAAGAGTTGATGATAGTAGATGCAAAGCTGCGGCAGATTGGTGGGTTAAAAACCAGGAAAAGTGGGCTTTAGTCCGTTCTAAATGGTCTGATGTTTACGGCAGAAATAAAA
Organism: Flavivirga sp. 57AJ16; assembly: GCF_028736925.1. Lineage (GTDB taxonomy): Bacteria > Bacteroidota > Bacteroidia > Flavobacteriales > Flavobacteriaceae > Flavivirga. The sequence goes on from NZ_JAQZAT010000006.1 coordinate 248,502, forward strand.
ATTTAGCTTTAGAATCTAAAGTTGAAAATAAATTACTTTATAAATACCTGTTTTCTGAAGATTATACAGAGGCCGATGCCATTAACAAGGTTATAGAATCTTTTGTAATTAAATAAGCCAAAACAAAAATCTACCAAGTCTTAAAAAAGAAAAGCACACGAGTATTATTACTGATAATAAACGGTATCTGTATAGCTTATGGTCAAACGGTTTATCTAAACCGAATTTCCCCAGCAACTTTTGGAACCACATTACGCTATAAATTTTAAACTATATGAAAACTATTAAATGTCTTATAGTATGTCTAATGTTTGTAAATGTTTTACAGGCGCAGTCTGAAAATGTATTTTGGGAAAGAGATTTTTGGAAAACGAATCCGACCATCGAATCCATAGAAGAAAAAATTGAAGAAGGCCATAGCGCTACAGCATTAAATCCTCATGGTTTTGATGCTATCGTTTATGCCATTTTGGAAAAAGCACCAAATAGGGTCATCAAGCACTTACTATCAAAAGAAGGTAATGGGGTTAACAAGCTCACACATGATAAACGAACATATATTTTTTGGGCAGCTTACAAAAATAACATGGAATTAATGACATATCTTATTTCTATGAAAGCCAAAATGGATTTAAAAGATGCCCATCATTTTTCGGTTTTAACATTTGCGGCAGTAGCTGGGATCACTAATCTTGATATCTATGATTTATGTATTAAAAATGGGATAGATATAAAAAGTGATGTAGACGAACATGGGGCAAATGCTTTATTGTTATTGATGCCCCATCTTAAAAATTTTGAAATTGTTGATTATTTTACTGATAAAGGATTAGATCTAGCTAGTGAAGACAATGATGGCAATGGGGTGTTTCATTATACGGCCAAAGCTGGAAATAAAGTCATGCTTGAGAAACTCATTGAAAAAGGTATTTCACATAAACTAAATGATAAAGGAGGAAATGCCATGTTGTTAGCCACTAGAGGGTCAAGAAACGGATACCATTCACTTGACTTTTTTAAATATTTAGAGGGCTTAGGGGTTGATGCCAATATTACTAATAAGGATGGTGTTACACCGCTTCATAATTTGGCGTATGGAAATAAGGATCTTGAAACATTCAATTATTTTATAAGCAAGGCAGTGGACGTAAACCAAATAGATAAAGATGGCAATACGGCACTTATTAACGCTTCTGGAAGAAACTCTATAGGCATTATTAGCAAGCTGGCCGAAGACACAAAAAACATTAACCTTGTTAATAATAATGGACAATCTGCTTTAACTAAATCTATGGGTAATGTGCCCTCAATCATTAGTCTTTTGATTAAAAAAGGAGCAGATGTCCATGTTGTTGATGCTAGAGGAAATAATCTTTCGTATTATTTGATCAAATCATTTCAAGCTAAAAAGCAGGAAGAATTCCATCATAAGGTGAATATATTATCTAACAATGGGTTTGATATTACCACGATTCAAAAAAATGGAAATACCTTGTTTCATTTAGCTGTCGATACCGGTAATATAGATTTATTAAAATATGTGAATACTCTAGGGGTCGATATAAATATTAAAAATAAAGACGGATTAACAGCTTTACATGTGTTGACTATGAAAGAAAAAAACTTAAAGGCTTTGAAATATTTGCTGTCCATAGGAGCTAATAAAGACATCAAAACTAATTTTGGGGAATCTGTTTACGATTTGGCCAAAGAGAACGAATTGTTAAACAAACAAAATATCAATTTTCTAAAATAATATTATGAGAGATAGATTGGCTTTTAAAATGCTTCCCATATTCACGATAGCTCTATTTGTTTTTTTCGGATTTAAAAGTAGGCTTACAAATGAATCGTCTTATAAATGTATGATACAAATGACCAATTATATAGGTGAAGGGGCTTATATAGTTGTTTCATTGTTAAATCCAGATGGCAGCTACGAAAAAACACTTTATGTTCAAGGAGACGATGACGAATGGTATTCTGATATTACCGAATGGTGGAGCTTTCACGGAAAAGTCCGTACAAATATAGACGCCATTACAGGAGCAACTATTAGTGGAGGCGGACGGACGATAAGTGTGATTCAAATAGACGATGATAAGATTGACAAAGGTTGCAAGATCCGTTTTGAGTCGGCCGTTGAAGACCAGGCGTATTATAAGAATGATGTGGAGTTTGAATTAACTTCCGAATCTGTAAAAAGTAAAGTTGAAGGCAATGGTTTTATACGTTATGTGCGTATGATGCCCCAATAATATATCATTAAAATGACCATTTCTATATGGAGATACAGTCATTTAACACTGGCTATATCAGCTTCTATTTTTATCTTATTAGCAGCATTAACAGGTATTATTTTGGCCTTTGAGCCCATTTTAGATCAGCAAAAACCGTATGCTGTTAAAAATGCCCGTGCCCTTTCACTTTCTAAAACCATTGAAAACTTAAAAGGTGCATATGATGAAGTCGTATATATAGAAATGGATAAAAATGATTTTGTAATAGCCTCCGTTTTTACAAAAGAAGGAAAAAATGAAACCTTTTATATAAACCCTTTTACCGCTCAAAAAACAGGCGATATTATTGAAAAAGCGCCCCTTTTTAAATTTGCGACCACTATACATAGATCGTTATTTTTAAAGTCCACAGGGCGCGCTATTGTTGGTTTTGTATCCTTTTTACTGTTTTTAATGGCGATTACGGGCCTGCTTTTAATTGTAAAGCGACAAGGCGGCATAAAACGTTTCTTTTCAAAAACCATTAAAGAAGATTTCGAGCAATATTATCATATTATCATTGGGAGATATACTTTAATCCCGCTTATTATTGTTACCCTTTCAGGTGTATATTTATCCCTGGAAAAGTTTTCGTTATTGCCTTCAAATAAAAACGAACATGTTTTAAATGAAGACGTTTTAACTAAAACTTCAAAATTAAATATTACAGACTTCCCCCTTTTTAAATCAATCACCTTAAATGATATAAAGCATGTTGAATTTCCTTTTTCCGACGCTATTGAGGATTACTTTGTTTTAAAGTTGAAAGACAAAGAATTGCTTGTAAACCAGTACAATGGAAGGGTAGTAAGTGAAAAAAAAGATAGTTTGGTGACCTTGGCTTCTAGTTGGAGTATGGTGTTGCATACAGGGCAAGGTTCCACATTATGGTCTATTGTTTTGTTGTTTACGTGCTTTGCCATCTTGTTTTTTATGTATTCGGGGTTTGCTATGACACTAAACAGAAGAAGCAACAGGATCCAAATTAAAAATAAGTTTAGTAAGGATACTGCCGAATATATTATTCTGGTTGGTTCGGAAACAGGAAGTACCTTCGGGTTTGCCAAAGCTTTGTACCATGCTTTAATTGCGCAAGGAAAGTCGGTTTTTGTTTCAGAATTAAATCATTATTCGAATTATAAAAAAGCAGCACATTTGGTGGTATTTACTTCTACTTATGGAGATGGGGAAGCCCCTACTAATGCAAAGTATTTTGAAAGATTAATTAGTAAGGTTCCTCAGCAAAACACCCTTCAATATTCGGTTGTAGGTTTTGGCTCTTTAGCTTACAAGGGCTTTTGTAAATATGCCATTGTGGTTGATTCTTTATTGCAAGTACATCAAAAATTTATCCCTAGTTTATCACTTTATAAAATAAATAATCAATCTTTTAATGCTTTTAAGGGGTGGGCAGAATTATGGAGCAAAATCAAAGGTTTAAGCCTGAAAATTGAAGAGCCGATAAAAGTGGGCCATTCAAAAAAAGCAAAGTTGTTTAAAGTGGTCTATAGATCTGAAATTAACTCAGACCACTCTTTTTTAATTGAATTAGAGCCTATGCAAAAGGAGACGTTTACCTCTGGAGATTTACTAAGTGTCTATCCTAAAAATGATCCTGTAGAGCGCTTGTATTCCATTGGGAAACTAAATAATAAGATACTGCTAAGTATTAAAAAACATGCCTTTGGTACGTGCTCAAAGTACTTTAGTGAACTTAAGGAAAATGATATTATATCGGCAGATATAAAACAAAATAAAGAATTTCACCTTCCTACATCAGTAAAGGAAGTGGTTATGATTGCTAACGGAACAGGCATTGCCCCTTTTCTGGGAATGATCAATAATGAAAACCGCCATCAAACCAAAAACTATTTATTTTGGGGAGGTCGTACAAAAGATTCCTATAAAATATACGCCAAACAAATTGACAAAGCGTTTTATAACAAAAATGTATCGGGGCTTTATTTAAGTTTTTCGAATGAAGAAAATGAAAAAAAGTATGTTCAGAATACTTTAGAAGAAAAAAACGAACTCATATCCCGTGTTTTGAAAAATGGTGGTACTGTTATGGTTTGTGGTTCTATTGCTATGCGAAATGGTGTTTTGGAAACCCTGGAAAAGATTTCAGCGTCTAAATTAAATATACCGTTGAATATGAATCAAATAAAAATGGATTGTTATTGAATGAACTATTGTATAAGGGAGGTGTCTCTTGAATTTATCTCAAATATAATAGCATCAACGTTTTACTATTTTTCTTTTCTTAGATTGTTTAGAAATGTTAATTTCTTTTTTGAGTGGGGCTTGTCACCATATTCAAAGAAGCCTGTTTTTAAATAAAATTTTAACCGAATTTTCCAGGTGGGTTTTAGCACTTAATTGCATGGATTTGCAAGTAAATGAAACATAGCTTCAATGTTAAAAGATGTGTTGTAAGCGTATAGTATATATTGTAAATAAAGATAAAGGGGGATGTAGCTCAGTTGTCTATAACGCTTGACTGGCAGTCAATTCTAAACACGTTTGCCGTAAATGAGAGTACACCTTACCATATACAAACAAACAGGAAGTTCTTCATTTATCACAATCGGTTTTTGTCAATGGCATTGTAGAAGTGTAACTTATGTTGTTTTTATCAACAAAGGCAGTTCTGTCTTCATTTAATTCGCCATAGCCTTCAATAAGTTGATGGTCTTTTATTAAAAAAGCAACTTCTCTTTTGCTTTCAATGCCTTCAGACATAAAGGTGTACTCTCCAAACAGTGTATCCCCGTTCAGTTTTCCATTCATTCTGTTGCATCCTGCATAGCCCGTAAATGAGTTTGATACTAAATTGATTTTTATTGATGGTAAGTCTTTTTTAAAACTTTCTTTAGCAACTTCATTACCATTCGGTTTTTCCAGAACCTTCTAATTGTTTATGCGAACCATCACAATTCGGTTTTCGTTTTGAAAGTCCGCAAACACAGTCATTCAATCCATAACCATCCATTATTCTTTCCATATTTTTCTCAATTCGAGATATTTTTGTCTTGGGTTGTTTTGGTTTGTCAAAATATAAAAGATAGCCTCGCTGACGTCCAGCAGTCAAGTTCTTGAACGCTTTTTTAAAGTCGGCATTTTCGGAAAAGATTTGTTCCAATTCTTCTGGGACATTAAATTCAGAAGTTTGTTTCTTTTCAACTTTCTTTCCCGATTTTTCAATTCCGATTGCTTCTCGGATGTATTTTTTGATAGTCGGTTCAAGCTCCTCGATTTCGGGTAAGTCGGTAAATCGTATTTGTCTTGCCGATTGTACGTTTTCTGTTTGTTGTATTAAAATGTTTTCAGGGTCTTTGAGTAATACTCCTTTATGAAATAAAATCGCACAGTAATCTTTAAACTCATGAATTAAAACTATATTTTTTCCATTGTCAGTATAGCAAGGATGCATCCATTTAAATTCTTCCTTTAATCCACAATCAAGAATAATTTCACGAAGTTTTTTCAATTCCAACTTCCATTTTTTAAGTCCGTTAAGATATTTATTTATGTCTTCGCTCATTGGTTTTTGAGGTTTTTCCTAAATGTTGCACAACATGTTTATATGGTTTGTTACGTGTTTAAGCACCTAATTTAGCAAATAGAAACCAAATAGAAAATAGAGTGAGGATTTTCGTAAGTAGGCTAGAACCATTCAATTAATTATAGGACACGGTGTTGCCATTAGTACTTTTTTATTTCCATTTCCAATTCAGTTCGTTAACATATTCAGCTCCTAATTCAGTCACACGCTTTTTAAATTCCATTTGATTCTCAATCGAGTGTTTTGGTACAATTAGAGATAAGTCAGTTGTTAATTTAATAAAGAAATGGTTTTTCGTTTCAATCAGTTCTTTTAATTCAGTTCCGTTTATTTTACTTTCAGATGTGAAATCTTTGGCATTCACAGAGTTTTCGTTAAATTCAATTTCCACAGGTTTATTAATGCGATTCTTATAATTTTCTTCCACGTGTTTTTTGAAATGTCTTTCATATCGCCATTTGGAATACAATGGATAAAGAATAAACCACAAAATAGCTGTGATTCCGAAAACTAAAATTCCGATGTAATTTTCATCTCTTTTAGTCAAATAAAACCCGTACAGTAGAAATAGAATTGGGACTAAAACCCGACTGTTTCTACGTCTCTTTTTATGTGTTTCAGATTTTGAAGAAGTGTAAAGCTGATATTCTAAAAAATCAGAATTAGTGAGTTTATAGTTTATAGTCATTTCAGTATGTTGCACAACGATCTCGCTATGAGTAGTTGCGTGGTTTAGTAGTTAATTTTGCAAGTACACACCAAGTTGAAAATTCTGCAAAAATTTTCAAAGTGGTAGAGGACAAGCATTTACTTAGTTATTGGGTAACGTTTTATTTAAATAGTTTCGTATATTCTTTGAATAAATAAATTTTCCCTCTTTTCGCACCAGTTATTTCAGTTAATATTTCTAGTTTTTCTAGTTCTTCAATCAACTTGTAAACGGAAGGTGACGATAAACCTGTCAATTCTTTAGCTTTTTGAGCGTCTATAATTGGTCGTTGGTAAAGATGGTTTAAAATCAATTGTGCATTATATGAGCGACTTCCTAATGTTTGTAGTTTAATTTCAACTTCTTTTTGTAGTTTTAAAATACTATCAAATGTATTTATCCCGTTTTTTGCAGTTTCTATTACTCCAACTAAAAAGAATTTGAACCATTGACTTAAATCATTTTTCTCCCTAACTCTTGTTAGATTGTCATAATACAACATTCTGTTTCTTTCGAAAAAATCAGAAAGATAGAGAATAGGTTTTTTTAATATTCCTTTCTCAACTAAATACAACGTAATCATTAATCTACCAACTCTACCATTACCATCAAGAAAGGGGTGAATTGTTTCAAATTGATAATGTATTAATGCTATTTTAAGTAAATCGGGGAAATATGATTCAATATTATGGGCAAAATTTTCTAAATCACCCATATATTCATTAACACTTGTGTGAATTGGTGGAACAAATGTAGCATCATTGATACTTGCTCCTCCTATCCAGTTTTGACTACTCCTAAACTCTCCAGGAAGTTTATGTTTTCCTCTTACTCCTTGTAGTAGTATTTTATGGGTTTCCCGTATTAATCTAGAGGAAAAAGGTAATTTTTCTAAATTTTTGATAGCAGAATTTAATGCTTCGATATAATTTTGCACTTCTTCCCAATCATCTCTTTTTTCCTCATTTACATCTTCTTTATCTAATAAAGCGTCTTCTATATTTGTTTTTGTTCCTTCAATTTTACTTGATTGAGTTGCTTCTTTTAAAACGTGCATACTGATAAATAAATCGATATTTGGAATGTATTCAGAATACATATCAAGCCTTCCAAGTTGTCTGTCTGCTTGACTTAAAAGAGTTAATACCTCCATATTGTCAATAGTCCATTGTTGATTTATTTTAGTAGGCTGAAAGCTTCTATGAGTTCCTAGGTTTATATAATTACCAGATTTGAATGTTTTCATTTTTCATTTAAGTATAACTTAAACAAAGATACCTCTTAATTAATAATATTGCAAAAATATTAAATAAGAGGAGATGTAAATTAAGAATACGCTTAAATTATTAATTAACGAAAGGTGCTATTTAATGTTGCCAACGGAATACGTATAACCGTCAGTTACCGGTTAAATTAGTGATTATTTTTGGTTTGACACTTACTTTAGCAATTCCGAGTGGATTGGGATGTAGTCGAATCTGCCGTAATTGCGGTTATACATTGTGCCTGTTGCACAATTCCTTGATAAATATAGAGAAAATTCATATTTAAAATATTTTTAACTGGTGGTGGAATTTAGTGGTGGGTTTTTGCACAGTTCTTCCTAAAGGGCGCGTCTTTGTAGCTATAACTCTATTTTTAATACTTGATTGTTAAGTAATCAAGAGTCTTGGCTGTATTTCTTTATTCTTTTTCCATTTGAGAACCTATAAAAGGTATTCTCGGTGCTAAAAAATACCCTGTCAAACTCGCAAATAATATTGGGATGAAATGTCCGAAGCCTGTCAAAGTAGCAAGTAAAATGGTTGTACTCATTGGGGTTCTAGTTACACAAGCGTTAATTGCAGCCATGCAGCTAACAATGGCTAAAGTCAAGTTAATGGTTGGAAATAATTGATGGATTATTAGTCCTAAAGTCGCACCTACGAAAAACAAAGGAATAATAAAACCGCCCCTCCAACCTGATGTTACGGTTATTGAAATGGCGATTATCTTAAAGACCAAAATGGCAAATAATAAAGTCAAAGGAAAGTTTCCTGAAAGCAGCTCGTTAATTTCGTGATGTCCGAAGTATCGGGTTAATGGAAAGTAGAGTGCTATTGTACCAAGTAGAATTCCTCCAATTAGCGTTTTAATATAAATGGGAATTGGTCTTTTCTCGAAAACTGATTTGAAAAATTTGGTACAAAAAATAAATGCCCAACCAAAAACGGCTCCAATAATTGCGAACAGAACTGCATAAGCAAAATCAAAAATTCCTGAATATTCATACGCAGATAAATCCCAAACGGGACCAAGTCCCAAGTGGATGATTAAAGCAAATACCAAATAGCTAAAGCAACTTGCAACAAACGCAGGAATTATGGCTTTGTAATACTCAACTGCATGCTTATGGTGAAGTATTTCTAATGAAAAGAGGCTACCCCCCAAAGGTGCTCCAAATAAGGCGGTAAACCCCGAAGCCATTCCAGCTATACTTAATGACCGTAATTCTTCGCCTTTAAGCCGAAACAATTTTCCTATCCAAGTACCTGTTGAGCCTGTCACTTGTACCAATGGCGCTTCTGGCCCGAGACTTCCACCTGATGCGACGCATAATAATGATGAAAGTATCATTGAGGGATTGTTTTTAGGGTCAAGTTTTCCTTTATTAAATCGGATGTTGTTTACAATTAAATGTATTTCTCCCGGGTCTCCTATGAAATGAATTATCAAACCTGCTAAAAGTCCGCAAATTGCCATTACAGGAATGACTTGCCAACCACTAAAAAAGGCTAATTGATGAGTGAGAAACCCAAGTCCAATCCAATAAATTCCTGCTATTACACCACCGATTAATCCAAGTAAAGCCCATAACAAAAAAGTCCGATTGAAAACGAATGGGTTGAATCGGACAGGTTGGTCTAAAATGTTTAAATACGTTACTAATTTTCTTCTTCGTTTTAATTTCACTTTATTGGTTCTGTTTACAACGATTTGTATATCTTGAAAAGTAGCGGATTTATAGCACTATCTTTTTGGAAGGCAAGATACTGAATTAAAGGAAAAAGTGGTTCAGATTAGCACTTAAACCACTATTTTTATATACGTCTTGTTTTTCTGTTCAGCTTGGTTTTTAGCATTGGCAAAGACATACTCTTTTGCGATTTTTGGCGTAGTTTTGGTTTTTCAGTAATACTTTTTCCGCAACCAAAAGGAAACTCGAACCAATAAAATTAATGCAGGAACTTCTACTAACGGACCAATTACTCCTGCAAATGCTTGTCCTGAATTCAGTCCGAAAACTGCAATGGCAACTGCTATTGCTAATTCAAAATTATTTCCGGCCGCTGTAAAGGCTACTGAGGCTGTTTTGTCATATTCTGATCCTGTTGCTTTGGTAACAAAAAATCCAATAATAAACATTAAGGTAAAATAGATTAGTAAAGGCACTGCAATAATCACAACGTCCATTGGGATTTCTACAATCAATTCCCCTTTCAGCGAGAACATAACAATAATGGTAAATAACAGAGCAATTAAAGTTATTGGCGAAATTGTTGGAATGAATTTATTTGTATACCAATCTTCGCCTTTTAGTTTTACCAATATTAATCTGCTTAAAATTCCCAATAAGAAAGGAATACCTAAATAAATGGCTACACTTTCTGCAATTGTGCTGATTGAAATATCTACAATAGCGCCTTCAAAACCAAAATAGGGCGGAAGTACTGTTATAAAAATCCAAGCATAAAAGCTGTACGCAAAAACTTGGAAAACACTATTTAAAGCAACCAAACCAGCTCCATACTCGCTACTTCCTTCCGCTAGGTCGTTCCACACCAAAACCATGGCGATACACCGAGCCAAACCAATTAAAATGAGTCCGACCATATATTCTGGATAATCTCTTAAAAATGTAATTGCCAAAACAAACATTAAAACAGGACCAATTATCCAATTAAGAATAAGTGAAATAGAAAGGATTTTTGTGTTTCTAAAAACCTTTGGCAATAATGAATAATTGACTTTTGCCAAAGGTGGATACATCATTAAAATCAAACCGATTGCAATCGGAATATTTGTTGTTCCGCTATTGAATGAGTTTATAATATTTGGGAATGTTGGAATAAAATAACCAAGTCCAACACCAAAAGCCATTGCGACAAATATCCACAAAGTTAGATTTCTGTCAAGAAAACTTAATTTTTTTGTTGCCATTTTTTATGAATTTATTTGAGAGAAAACGTAGAATAATTCTGTTGCAATTTGCAGACTTCTTTCCATGTATTTTTCTGCTTGTTGTGGCGTATTGTCAAATACTTTTGGGTCTTCAAAAGTTATTGGGATACGTTTTTCTGCACCTACAATAAATGGACAACCATCATCAGCTTGTGAGCAAGTCATAATTGCTGCAAATTCAGATTTTGGGTTAAAGTCGTCATCTAACTTTTTTGAAAATCCTATTATTGGATGCTCGTTGTCAGCATATTTAATACTGTAAACAGGATTCTCGTTTTTTGAAATCGTTTTAATCTGAAAACCAGACTTTTTCAACGTCTCGGCAACCATTGGAAAAAGTGCTGTTGCCTCTGTTCCGCCCGAATAACAAAACACGTTGTTAATATTGAAGTAATTTGCCATTGTTTGTGCCCAAACTTGCGACAAATGACTTCTTCGTGAGTTGTGGGTACAGATAAAGTTGATTCTAATTTCTTGATTATTTGAAATTTTGGACTGGATAAAATCAATTAGCGGTTGTAAAACTTCTCTACGCTCATTTGAAATAGTTTTAGGATTAAATTCTTTGATTAAATTTTCTATTTCTAAAAATAGAGTTGGTTTTGTTGTTGTCATTTTTTATAAATTTAAATTGATTTTAGCAACAATTTCCATCTGGTGAACAACAAGGTTCATCATTCAAGGTGGATAGTTCTACTTTTGTCTTTTCAACTGGAATTCCGCATTTGTCCTTTGCCAAACAGTCGGTTTTTTTATTAGTTAACAAGAAATTTTTTCCGTCAAAATCAAGACCGAATTTTCCAATCGTTTCTGATTGATATTCTATTTCAATTTCTAAATCATCTATTTTCAAAACTTTTTCAGAAAGTTCAATGATATTCAGTAGTTTTTCTGGATGTAACCTGTGGTCATAATCGTTTGCATTCCAAAGTTGGAAGTTTACAACTTCTTCGTTTCTTTCAGTTCCACCACAATCAATAAAATGCTTTGTGATTTTACCAACTTCTGTAACGTGAAAGTGGTTTGGTACTAATTCCCCATTTGGTAATTTAAAACCTATAGTGCCCAACTCTTTTAATGCTAATTTTACTTGTGATAATTTCATAGTGATTATTTATTTTTTGTTCCGAACAAGTTATTGATGCGTGTAGCAAGATAAAGCATTTCCCTTGCTATACTTTCTGTATTGGAAAAGGTAATTACGATGGTGTTTTTATGTTTCATAACTCCTTCTACTATTACAATTTCAATAGCATCTGATTTTGGATTCAAACTTTGTAAAGATTTAGGATATATACTCCAAGAACCAGAACCATATTTAATCTTAAGAGATTTTGAAGAATTGTTTATCACCTTAAAACCAAATTGCTTTAAATCGTTTAGATTTAAAATGGTATTAGGGTTATTTTTTGTACCAGCCGATTGGATATTGCTCATTTGCTGATGCCCATAATACAACAAACCTGTATTTAACCATATCATAGCTAATTGGCTCGCTTCACTATTGTTTTCGTCAACAATTATTACATCTACTGTGTTGATACCATCGTACTGTTTAAATAATTTGAAAGCTATTTGGTCTAATACCATCAACCTATCATTAGGGATTGATGTAAATGTCTCTCCAATTTCAACAACCGATTTTTCAATCTTTTGGTTTATGGATTGTGCTTTGAATGATTGAATGCCCAATATAGAAATGAGCATTAGAGAAAGGATTTTTTTTGTTTTCATTACATTAGGTTTATATTAATTTATCGCAATAAAACGATTAATGATATCAAATTTTTTTTTAGCAGCATTCATTGGGTGTCTGTATGTTTTGATTGAAGAATTGCATCATCATCTGTTTCATCCCTTCCCAGTTTTCTTTATCAATACAGTAACAAACGCTCGTGCCTTCAACATTACCTTTTATCAATCCAAGATTTCTCAACTCCTTTAAATGTTGTGATATGGTGGGCTGTGCTAAACCAATATCATCTACCAAATTTCCACAATAACAGCTATCCATTTTAAATAGCTGTTGCAAAATAGCAACACGTGCAGGATGTGCAAATGCTTTTGCAAACAGAGCTATATCATTCTGCGCATCGGTAAATATTTCTGATTTGGTTAAACCCATTCTAACATATTATTTAATTGCAATATTACGATTAATATATATATGTTCAAAATTTTTTTAGTAAAGTCCAAAAAAACTGCTCTTTTTTTAAGTGTTGGCGTTTTGTGGTGAAAAAAAATAAATGTACAATTTGTGCGGCTGGTTTTTAGCTTGTAGGTAAGGTTATGTATTTAGATAAGTGCGTATTTGTGAGCGAAGATTTTGCTTCGTCTGTTCGCTTCGCCCACGCTTGAAGGAAAATTAGAAGCTAGCAAACGAGCAATTAACTTTGGTTTAGCTAAAACTAGCAATTTTTTGTATACTTTATTGTTGGTAGGTGTACTTTTATTATTCTTTACAAATAGAGCAATTAGATTCCCCAATTAACTTACCATTTTTATCAAACTCATATTTGCAACATTTGTTAAATTTTTTCTTTAAAATGTCTTTAGCTCTTTTAATTCTTGCTTTTACGTTTTCAAGACTGATTTCTAATTCTGTTGCAACCTCTTTTTGTTTTTGCCCTTTTATATAAATCAATTCAATTACTTGTATGTAAATTTCGGGTAAATCATTTATGAATTTATCAAAGCAACATATGTGTTGATATTTTTTTAAAGAAATTTCTTTATTTACACTCAAATTTTCTACATAAATGGATTCTTTATTAAAGTAATTAACTATTTCGTTACGGGCAATTTGAAAAATCCACGCTCTTACTTTTTCTTCATTTTTGAGCTTTGATAAATTAGTATGGATTTTCAAGAATGTATTTTGAAAAATATCGTTTGTAACGTCTTTATTTTTTACTTTTTTGAGAATGAAGAAATATAAATCTTCATTGAAATTACTCCATATCTTTTGAGTTTCCATAATCAAAAATAGATAAAGGTCTGTTTATAAACAGACCTTTAGCAACAAGTGCATTTATTACATTCGCATTTATCACAAGGACAATTGCTTTTTAAACACTTTTCACAATTACATTTGGTGCAGTCGCAATTAGTGCATTTACAATTATTCATAATTTTACAATTTTATGGTTCATTAAGTAGACTAATAAACATCATAAAAGATACATTTTTTGTTTTTTTATATGCCTAGTACCGAGTATTTTTTATATACTGATTTATTGTGTGCAGGCTTTCTGTTTTCAATTTATTTTTTATTCAGCCCTTTACTCTTAAAAACCCTAGTCAATCCACTATTTGTTGGATATTTTCTATGTTTTGTCACATTGTTAAAAATCAGGGCGATAATAAATAATATCAAGCATCCGGTTAAAACAGGTGAAATTATATAAAAATAGCCCAAAACCTTTATCTTTTCAGTTCCAATGACTGCGATAAGTGCAGTTGCTCCACCGGGCGGATGTAAGGTTTTAGTAATTTGCATAGCAATAATTGAAGTTGCTACTGCAAGTGGTGCTGCAGTCCAAATTATATTTGGACCAAATTTAAAAATGGTTACTCCAATCAACGCTGAAATTAATTGTCCACCTATAAAATTCCGTGGCTGTACTAATGGACTTTGTATTGCGCCAAAAATAAGTACACTTGAAGCTCTGAAGGAACCAATCAAAAATATGCTTTCCAATTCAGGCAAATAGAAAGATTGAATAAACGCAATTAGTCCAATCCCAAAAAATGCTCCAATAAAAGACCAAAAATGTTCTCTAAAGTCGATTAATATCTCTTTATAAATTACATATCTTGAAACCCTTACATTTCTATTGATTTTTTTTTCTTATTTTTTCGCTTTTTCGCTTTCCTGTTCCGTACACTTAAATTTTCAAATTGGTTTGACTTCTAATACTGCGAAAATACCTTTAAATTTTCACTTTTGTTTACCTTCGTTCTTGGTATTGCAGTTGTTGTATTATACCAAATGAATTTCAAAATAACCGTAAAAATTTTGAATTATTTTTAGATCAGATAAAAAAGAAAATCTAAGCATAGCATTCGTTACGGTTATATACCCAGTCAAGCTGAGCACATGTTTTATATTGAAATAAGAGCTAAAAAGAAATCGAAGATTCATGAACACCTATTTTTAAAATGAAAGATAGTGAACTAAACAAACATTATAGGTTGTTTTGATGTTTATTTGGTATTAGATTATAAAAACTATTGAAAAATAAAAAACGCCCTTAAAATGGGCGTTTTAGTATCATGTTTTTGAAAAATTATAGGGTTGCGCAACGGCTACCGGTGTTACCACACGTTATTTCTCGTTTAATTGTTTTTCCAAAGTTTCAATTTGAGAAGGACCACTAATATATTTCTTGATAATGTTCCCGTTTCCATCAGTCAAGATATGCCAAGGTATACCGAATGCATCTTTACCTCGTAGGTTGTGTAAATCAGTATTTAATAACTTATTTGCCCGAATATGATATCCCTCCAATTCATAGTAATTAATCATTTCTCGCCATTTCTTCTCTCGGCTCTCTTTATCTATAGAAATATAAACCACAGTCACGTCTTTTGATTTTAAAAATTTATACAATTCAGCATTATATTGAAACTCTTTCTTGCACGGGCCACACCAAGTTGCCCATATATCCACATAAATACGATTTGCGTTTAAACCTTTCACGACTTCTTTTAATGAGTTTATATTACTAAAATCGTCAATGAATTTTATTTTCTCGTTCAATGAATCACTTTGCTTTTTATGAAATGCAATAATCGGTATAATTTCGGGCTCTATAAATTGACTGTACTGACTTGTAGGATATTCATTTTTAAATTGTTGAAAAAGTGATATCAATTCTTTTTCATAATTTTTATTGATTGCTTCATAATATATATATGCGGCATAATAATATTCTAATTGTTTGTCTGATAAGTATTGCTTTGCTTTTTCAATATTATGTGTGTGAACTGAATCTTTTTGCCTAATATTTGATAATTTTTCTATTGCAATCGACTCTTTTATAAGTTCATTATACCGCAAATAATTCTCTGTGTAATAATAAAACCAAGGTGATTTTAACAGCTCGGTATTAGATATGGGTTGTGATTTAAAAATCCTTTCCCATAATGCACTGAACTCTTCTTTATTTAATGTGTTACGTCCACTTTCACTTAAAAGATAGTTTACAAAAGCAACACTGCCTTGGATGCCACTGAAAAAATATTCTCGGTCTGTACTAACTAACTTATAGAAACTTTCAGAGATAACTTTTTTTTCTAGTAATTTTTTAAATTTCAATATTTCAGCTTCCTTCCTTTCGTCAATCTTTTGAATTATTTCTGATTCAATACTGTCTTTCATATATATCTTTGATTCCAATTCAAAATGTCCACCAGCAATCATACTCCGATTTTCAATCTGATTATACAATTCTTGACCATCCTTATTGTTGCTCTTCACTCTAAATGTGTTTTTTTTACCTTCGGTATTAATAAGAACGTCATATTCCATTCCAGGTTCTGCAATCACAGTTCCATAAGCTTTGTAGTCGTTTGACAGTTCAATAAAGCAAGGTTCGTCAATCATTAGTTTTATCTGAAAATTACCTAAAGAATCTGTATTGGTGGTATCTTTAAATCCAAAAAAGCTAATGCCATTTATAGGAGCGGTATATTCAATGATATCGGGAATTTTTCCTGTTATTTTTCCTGTGATAATGATTTCTTTTTCACTTTGGTTTTTCTGGCAGCTTATAAGACCTAATAGTAGAACTATTGTAGTTATTTGAAATCGTTTCATTTTTTTGTTTTAATGTGTGGTAACTCGTTATATGCTAACCAAATGTTGGTTTATTAAGACTAATATAACCCTTTTTGTAATTAAATTCGTGTTTAAATATTTTTAACTGGTGGTGGAATTTAGTGGTGGGTTTTTGCACTTAAATGTATATATTTGCATCGCTTTGCAGGTAAATGCAACATAGCTTAAATGTTATAAAACGTGTTGTAAGCGTGTATATACTGTAAACAAAGATAATGGGGATGTAGCTCAGTTGGCTAGAGCGCTTGACTGGCAGTCAAGAGGTCGTCGGTTCGAATCCGATCTTCTCCACTTATAAAGACAGTTACAAATTTTTGTAACTGTCTTTTTTATACGTAGCACGCTTATAGCGTGTTTTTTATTCAATATTATTCCCCCGCTAGCGCTCGTCTGCGACGAGTGCCGAACCAGTTGTATCATCCTAAAATAACTAAATTTTTAGGCGCATTCAGAAAATAGCATCCTTAATTAAATTTTGATGCTATTTTTTGTTTTTAATTCTTCCATTTGATAATTTTCATTTGATTAGCGAGGAAAAAGAGAATTAAAAACACAAAAG
>NZ_JAQZAT010000007.1 GCF_028736925.1 Flavivirga sp. 57AJ16
GGCCGCCGGGGCGCTCGGGCCCATCAAGCCCAATTGGAGGGACCACCACATACTGCTGCCGCTGCCCCGTACAGAGCTCGAACTCAACCCCAACCTCTTGCCCCAGAATCCTGGGTATTGAATGCTGTATAAACGGGAGTTCGTTAAAATAAGACCCTGGAGTTATATCGAATGAGGTACGATTGAGCTGTCGTACCTCTAAGATTTCCCCTATTCTGCAATTAATATGCTTATTTTATATTAATTACAAAAAGCTTATAAATAATGTTTTAATAAGACTAAAATAGAGGGGAATTACATTGTCTTAGGTATAGGCGCTTAAGATTCTGCTTTTAAGTTTTTGTTAATATTCCATAAAATGGATCATAAATTCTTTATTAGAGATTTTCTTTGAGAGTCATAACCTTGGAATCTGCGTCCTCTTTTAAATGGGGTGATAGATGCTTAAACTGATTCGTGTCGAGTTGGTAAGTCACGATATGATTGCCAATAAGCCCAATAAATTTATCATGGAGTACCCGAAATGATCTTAATTTGTCTTTTTTTATGTCATAAACATAAAAGCTGAACTCGTAAGTGTTCTCTACGAGGTTATATACATCGATAATAGAAGCATTGTTCCACACATTAGTAGGTTCATGTTTGCCTATCAATTTTGAGTTTACAAAAAGATAGTTGCCATAGGTTGTACTGTTTTTATTTACCGTTAGGGGAGGCGCAGCCATTTTTAATTGATTTTTGGATGCTATGGTTCCCACTTCTATTTGAGCACGGCTTATGGTGTCTATGGTTTTTCCAAGGTGGTTTAATTGGAGGGCCGTATCGGCAACAATAAATTGGTTGCGGTAATGGTAGGTATATACTAGCTTTTGTAACTGGTGGTTGTATTGAAGCACACCATCGGTATCGAAAATGCCATCGATCTGTTTTTGTAACAGTTCGTGAGAAAGGTCTACCTTGGGATTTTCTGAAAGGGTTATTTTGCCCAGGATATTTTCTCTGGTCTTACCACTTACGCCCCTAATAAGCAAGCTAACAGAATCTATAGGTTCAACCTGTGAAAAATAGGGGGGATTATCCATGACGGACCTGGCTTTCCAATCGGTTGTGTTCCCCCTAAAAATATAAGGCATTATACCGTCTATAAGAAAGAAATAGGGAGGGATTACCCGGAGCTGTATGTGTTTATATGGGAGACTGTCCCGGTCTAAGGTTAAACGAATGGTTTCTTTATTCTGAAGTACCGTGTCTAAAATTATCAAATGAAATGGCGAGATACTATTCCCCAAATATATTTTTCCTTGATCGGCTCCAGCAATAAAATACGAATTGTAAGAAAGATCCAGTTGTTTGGCTTTTATTGCGGGATGACCAGCAAACCGGCGTGTAAAACTATTGTCTCGATGGATCTTATGTTCTGAAAGGGAAAATAATAAAGACACTATCCCTATCCCGGATATCATACAAATAAAAAGGGTGGTATATGTTTTTTTACGTATCATAGGCATATTTTGAAATATTGCCGTTCTTTTGCGGGCTTAATATCATAACCCCGATAAAGGCAAGAACAACAAAGAAGATATTAAATATTAAATGCTCGGTCCAATCCAATTTTTCTAAAACCCCTCCACAGGAACAGGGAATAAAATCACTAAAATTCAAAATGATAAAAATATAGGTCGTAAACATGATCATAAGGGTAAAGGCAGCATACAGGGCCGGTAATCTAAATTTTGGAATGACCAAGGCCAGTGAAATTAGGATCTCAATAGTAGGCACTCCAAAAGCCACCCAAGACGTATAAGCAGTAAGCACAGGAGATTGCCCTATTTGAATCTTAAATTCGTCAAAAATTAAAAATTTGCTTACAGCTGCATATACAAATAATAGTATAAACAGCATACAGATAAGTTCCAACAAAATGTTTTTATGTTTGCTATTGATTTTCATAATATTTATAATGAATCGGTCTTGACTTTTTGTGTTTAACCAAGAATGAAATAAAACTTGACCAGATAAGACCCTTTTTGAAAGGCATAGTATCGTTACGGTTAATAAAAGTAACGAAATATGGACGAATTTTAGCCATTCCTATCTGCTGGAGGCAGGTTTTAGGAAATAGAAAAGTCAAGATGAGTTCAAAGAAAATAATTTATTAACGACATGAAATAAGGATTAAAATTTGTTTTTAAAGCGTGATTGGTTGTTTAGTAAAGGTTTAAGAGTGTTGTTAAAAGTTAGTTTTTAATGGTGTTCATACTAATTTTATTAATCCACGCTTATGGCATGGCAGGCTAATCCCTCCGAAAGGCGGTATCCTATTTAATATCTTTTATCAATGAACCCTATATCTTTATTAGGCCACCACTATGTACTATTATATGCTGTTATCGAATATCATGTCATACTCAATAACAGACATATATAATACAAATAAAAGAGGGGCGCTTTTTTCAGCACCCCCTATGATTAAACTTTAGTAAGGTAATCGGTATACATCCGAACATATAAGCCCCCATACTCTAGAATGTAAGTTAAAACTAAGACCAAAAAGAGAAGTAGTGCAATTCGCTCCCCAGTTGTAAATCGAACATTCTGAGGGTACCTGATCTAATAATAAGGTACAAAATTGAGGAGGTAACAACTGGATATATATACTTCCTGTATCATTTGGAGCAGGTTTAAAAGCAAAAGAGGCAAAAATGGCCAGCACAAAAACAAAGCCAGGTAAAACTGTTTTTAAAAAATGACGTTTCATAATATAGATATTTAAAAATTTATGACCTACTCTATTTTACAGGTTTTCGGCCTTACTCCTGATTGTACACTATAATTTTATCTCGAATTTATTATTCGTGAGTCCAACCCAGAGGTATTTTTAAAGTAGGTAGTGATTCTTAAAATGATCTATGTTTAGGCTAATACCAATAAATCTTATAAGTTTATCTTGAGTGTTTGAACTACTTATACTTCGACACAAAAGTTAAACAACTTGAATTTTGATATTATAAACACTAATGGAGATTACGGCTTTTATGATAATAGTACAATCCGGTTTGGTTAGCTCGTCTATGACTATTTTAAATAATGTTTACCTCCTAAGGTTTACCATAAAAAGCAAACTTAAAGAATAAGATTTATCTCTAAGGGATAAAAAAATGTCCGAGAGGGATTATATTTTTAGTAGGAAATTATTTTCAATAAGTAATTAGGTATTCAAAATGAGTGTTTTATTATTTATCTTGTGTTTCTGCTTTATAAGGTCTGTTACGTGTTTTTTACAAGTGTGATACCGTTCAACAGTTCCTGCAGCAAAACCTTTTTCAATAAGGCTATCAATTTCATTATTATGTTCTTGAAATATTTCGAGTAACATTTTTTGGCTTTTATAACCAATATAATAGATCCAAAACTCTCTTTGAGCTATATCCCAATATCAAAAAGGTTTTTAATCTGGTACAAGGGCTCAGGAATATATTCAATACGGCTGCTTTTATATAAATTACCCATACTAATAAAGTAGTGCTGCATAAAGGCTTTATAAAAATTGCCGATTTAGTTAAATACCCAAAAAAATATAGCGGAAAAACCATTCAATTAAACAGAATCTGTACCAAGATTAATGCAGGTATTATGAATAGAAACTGGATTCATTTAAAAGATGGGAGTAAAGATGACTTTGACCTTGTAATAACATCTGATACATTTATTCCTGAAGGGTCATCACTTACAATCAAAACGCTTGTAACCTTGGACAAGAATTTTGGTGCAAGTTATAAATACGATCTTAGATTAGAGAATGGTGTTATTATTAAGTAATTATATGAGGTCTTTTTTGTTAAAATATTTTCACCTAACCAAAAGTTTTTAATTTATAAAATTATATTGAATACGTAACCAGATATTATGATGCAAAGTGTTACTACACCAAAGAAGACACCTATTAATTTTAAGGTCATTACTTTTTTTAATAGCATAGCTTCTGGTAACGATAAGCCAACAACTCCCATCATAAAGGCGATTGCAGTTCCTAACGGAATTCCTTTGGCTACCAATACCTGAACTACTGGAGGTGTTTAAATTAAAATATAATTTTTATCACATTCGATAAAACTTTTGGAGCAGGTTATCTCTATAATTTAATTTTAGAAAACGAAGTGCTAATTAAGTAATTGCTTTGTCTTTGCGTTTTTTAAGTTTTCAAATATGTCAAGCAAACCAATTTTGGTTTTAGGTCTCAGTCAAATTAATTAAAACTCGCCCTAAACTCTAAAGGCGATAATTTAGCTTTACTCTTAAACAACCTACTAAATGATTGTGAATGCTCAAAACCTAATTGATAAGCAATTTCACTTACTGATAAATTAGTAGTAGATAATTTTTCTTTGGCTTTTTCAATTAGCTTTTCGTGAATGTGCTGTTGCGTACTTTGGCCTGTAAGAGATTTTAACAAGCTGCTTAAATAATTTGAAGAGATATTCAATTGTTCAGAGATGTACTGAACAGTTGGTAATCCTTTGACGGTTAAATCGTCATCATTAAAATAATTGGTTAAACAAACTTCTAATTGTTCTAAAATTTGATGGTTGCTTATTTTACGAGTGATGAATTGACGTTGGTAAAATCGTTCGGCATAATTTAACAATAATTCAACTTGTGAAATAATAATGCTTTGGCTGAATTTATCAATATTTGCGTGATATTCTTGCTGAATGTTCTGCATAATATTGGTAATTAATTTTTCTTCTTTTTCTGAAAGGAATAAAGCTTCATTAACATCATAACCCAAAAATTTGTACTTCTTTATACTTTTGGCCAACGGTGTATTCCATAAAAAATCTGGATGTATGAGTAACATATAACCTGAAGGTTTAAGATTTGGTTGTTTAGTGACTTGCATACTCAATACTTGTTTGGGTGAAAAAAAAGACATCAATCCTTCATCAAAATCGTATTCTTGTTGCCCATACATTAACTTTACCTCAATATCTCGTTTTAATGCAATGCAATAATAATCTTGAATCCAAGTAAGGGTTTCCCCGTCTTCCATTTGGTAATCAACTTTACTATACTCAATCAAACTTACCAAAGGATGTTCTGTCTTTGGTAAGTTTGCTAGTGTATGGTAATCATTTATTGATTTAAAATGTTCAATCTTCATTCTTCTATTTTAGGATAAAAAATTAATAATCCGTAGATGTTGCCAGTGTTTTGTGTGCTGTCATTTCACTTTCAATAGTTTCCATTTTTTGGTTTGCATATAGGTAGGCATCACTTCCTAAAAACAAATGTAAAGGTAAATTTTCTTGTTTAGTTAATTCAATTAAAACATCTGCTGCTTTTTCAGGGTCTCCTGTTTGGTTACCTCTAATTTGACTTGTGTGTAATTCTTCAATTGCTCTGGCTTCGGTATAAATATCAATAGGTTTTTTAGGCAGCATCAAAGAACCCTCATCTAAAAAATTAGTTCTAAAATAACCTGGATAAACCACTGTTGCAGTAATGTTAAAAGGTTTTGCTTCTGCCGATAATGCTTCCGTTAAACCTACTACAGCAAACTTTGTAGCACAATACACACCAAAACTTGGAAAATTGCCAATAAAACCAGCTACCGAGGCAATATTGAAAATGTGTCCTGAATTCTGCTCGCGAAAATGCGGCATTACTTTTCTAATAACATTCAATGCGCCAAATACATTTACATCAAAATTTTCTCTGGCTTCTGCATCACTTAATTCTTCTAATGTGCCTGCTTGTCCGTAACCTGCATTGTTTACAACGACATCTATTTTTTTGAACTTTTCTATGGAATTAGCAATTGCCTTTTCAATGCTTTGTTCATTTATCAAATCTACTTGAAGTGGCAAAAAATCTGAACCTGAATAATTTACCGCATTTTTCAATGATTCGATATTTCGAGAGGTTGCTGCTACTTTATAACCGTTATCCAATAATTTTTTAACTAATGTTAGCCCTAAACCTTTTGAAGCTCCTGTTACTAACCAAACTTTTTTTGTGTCCATTTTTTTGTATTTAAATTAATAATACAAAATTCCGAAGAACACATTTAGGTAATGTAACCGAATCTATGATTGTTGTAACTGAAATTGTTGCTCTCCTATTTTACTGCATTTTATTAAAAAGAACGGTTGATTTTCGCTTACTACAGTGATTTCAAAAAGGCCGAAGTCATTAAATTCCGCTTTGACTTATTCTCTGTTGTAATAGAATATTTTCACTCCTTTGTGAAACTCATATTGGGCTTTACTTATCAATTCGCCTTTTCCAAAATTGGGTGCTTCTTTGGTTATGGCTGTAAAAACCATAAAACCATTTTTTGCTAGTTGATTATAACAATCTTTGATTAGCTTTTTTTCTTTCTTCCCTATCCAATAAGTGAATTAAAGTATAACAAAAATCCCATCATACTTTTTGCTGTCAAAAGGCATTTCACTTACGGTACCTTGATAAATGGTCATTTCGGTTCCGTAATGTTTTCTTGCTAGTTTAATGGCTGTTTTTGAAATCTCAATTCCGGTTACTGTCATTCCACTTTCAATAAAAGGTTGGGCATTCCGAGCATAACCTATGCTTGGAATAAGTGCGTTCTGTATTCCTTTTTCCGTAAAAAAAATCTTTTGTCAATACAGCAGATTTTGTAGGTTTTGACACCTGTATTTCTTGCTTGTCAATAAAGTTATCTTCCCTAAACTCAGTCATATTAAACGCAAATTTTATCTTCTAATAGTTCACATTCAATTCCTTTGGTTTTAAGTTGTATTGAAATTGAATTTGTATCGATAGTTTCTCCTCCGATTCTTAAAATAACGTGAGTTCGATTTAAAACAAGGGAGTTTTTAACAATAAATTCACTAATAAAACGATTTGTCTCCTTGAGTACTTCAGACTGCGCTCAGCATAAACTAAAGTCGAAAGGTCATTAAAACATTATTATTGCAGTTTTTAACACTTCTCAAATAAAATTCGTAATCGGTTATAAATGCGTGATTTATTTTAGAAATGTCAATATTTGAGATTTGGTATTTCCATTCTAAAAAAGCAATGGTATGTTTTAATGACGTTTTATATCGCTCTAATGTTCCTGGAGCATATTCTTTACCTACTAATTCTTCAATCTTATTATTGTGGTCTTGAAAAATTGGGATAAGCATTCTTGTATTATTATCAACTCCTTGAAGTTTTGATTTTAAAACCGCTGAGGTTGCAACAATTTTATCTTTCATTATTTCGTGATGCGCATCGTAAACTTGCTGCTCTAATGCTTTAAGGTATGTATTTAAGGATTTAACTTCTTCTGATTTACCTTTCACTTTTTGAAGTTTATTATCCTATTTTTCAGGCTCTATATATCTTTTTGATGCAATTTCTTTTTGCTTTCCGTTTATTATAATTCGTAAATAAATAGGAGCTGTGCCATCGGCTTTAGTTTTACTTTTTTTGATTAGAAAAAGTAAATTGAATGTTTTGGTCATTTGTGGTAACTTTTTAGGTTGATAAAACTATCTTTTAAAACTACTTGAAACAAGATGTTCAAAACGTAAACTCCTTATTATACCAATTATGACTCAAAACAACCCCTATAATTTGTTTAGCTCACAGATCTAATTTGATAAATAGGAGTTCATGAATCTTCGATTACAATTTTGCTCATATTTCAATATAAAACATGAGCTCAGCTTGACAGGGTATAAAACCATAACAAAGGCTATGATTGAATTTTCTATCATATCAGAACAAAACATAATTCAAATTATTTATAGCTCATTTTAAATAATAATTGGTATTATACAAGTGTTTCAGCGTTTTCTAGTGACCTATTTGAAATTTTTGGAATAGGTCACTGAAAGCATACCATTTAATAAACTTTATGGGATGGTCACAAATGAAAAAACGCCGTAAAGCATAAGTTTTACAGCGTTTTTATTGAGTTTTCTTAAACTCTTAGCGGAGAAAGAGGTATTTGAACCTTTTATGTTTAGATACGCTTAGTTTTATTTAACTTATTAAATGTCAATAACTTGTTAATAATGTTAGTGTTAGTTTATACCCAAATAATGTATTAAATCATAACTTTACTGTCAACGATTCTGTCAACTGGTAAAAAGTTATGAGAAGTACATTTAATCTTAAAGAACCCAATAAATCTGGTGAAACTTTAATACTATTTTCAGCTTACTTCAAAAATGAAGGGCGTAAATTTGTTTACTCCACTGGAGAAACTATCATTCCAGAGCAATGGGATTTTGAAAACAGGCAGCCCAATAACCTCAACGGTAGGAGTGAAGTAGCTAATCGCCATAGGGCTATAAAAAGGCAATTAGATCGATATTCTAATTTCTTCTCGGATACTATTCAAAACTATAAACTCGCTAATAGAGAAATAATTATTTCGGATATTAAAGATGATTTTGACATTGAGTTTAAAAGAACCAAATCCATATCCAGTAAGTTTTTTGAAGTTTATGAAATATTTTTAACTGAAAAGAAAAACGATTATACGGCTGATGCTAATTCTCAAACAACTATTAAACGCTACGAATACAATAAAAAGTTACTTTTTCAATTTCAAGAGCATAGAAATAAGAAAATACACTTCAATCAAATAGATAAGTCTTTTTATAATTCATTTGTGGATTTTTGTATTACTGAGAAGAAACATTCGGCAAATACTCTTCGTAGAAATGTTGGGTTGTTTAAAACCTTTCTCTATTGGGCTTTAGAAAGCGGGCATACCTATAAAACGGACTTTCAAAAATTCAAAGCACCTAAATCACAACAGACTGATGAGGTTGCTCTTACTTTAGACCAAGTTCAGGAAGTTTTTGAATTTGATTTAAGTAATAACCTAAGATTGGAAAAGGTAAGAGATATGTTTGTCTTTGGTTGTGCTACTGGTATGCGGATAAGCAATTATTCAAAAGTAGAAAGAAAGGATATTCAAAACGGTTTTATTAAAGTAAGGGATAAAAAGAATATTGATAAAACCTTAGAAATACCTTTAAACGACTTTTCTGTTTACATTCTTAAAAAATATGATTACAAATTACCTAATATATCTAATCAAAAATTCAATGATTATATCAAAGAAGTTTTTCAGCTTTTAGGCTATGATGAAAATGTTAAAAAGACGATTAGAATAGGCAAGGAATTGATAGAGCAAATAAATCCTTTGCATGAACGCATATCCTCGCATACAGCTAGAAGAAGTTTTATTACTATTATGAAGAATAAAAAGATACCTGATAAGGTCATTATGAGTTACACGGGACATAGGAGTTTAGAGGTTTTTAATAAGTATTATAAACCAAATAATGACGATAAAAAGAACTTTATGCAAACGGTTTGGAAGATGAACGATACTCAGTTAAAAAAGGTAAATTAAATGGAAAAGAAAACAATAGGTTTTGAAATTACTATGAGAGAGGATGAGAAGGTCACTATAATTGAACCACCTGAAAAGACAAAAGCATATCTTAGATCATTATTCCCTAAAAAAAATCATACGGATTATTTGACAGAATTTCTTGCATCAAAGAAAAATTATGAAATAGCGATTAATGCTATACATGATGCGATGGAAAGGTCTTTGCCAAAAGAGATTAAAAAGAAATGTCAATATTGTAACGGTGAGAGTGAGGACAAATGTGATAAAAAATGCACAAAGTACGTATTACAGATGCAGATGACTTTCATGGTAGCTGCTAATGAATTTATTCACATAGTATTCAAAAATAGATTTATCTACAATAATAAATCTAATTTACAAAAACTAACTATTGAGTTTTTTAATTGCTTTAGATTTATAGAAGGGAAGGGGCTAATGTATTTTGATTTGGATCAAATGTGTCGATCAGCATTAAATTTTGGATTTCTTTCATTGTCTGAATTGTTCGCAAAATCCGAGACACTTAATGCATATACAATTATTAATCAAACATTGGACAGTATTAATGATGAGGACTTACAAAATAAAGTTTTGCAAAGAAAAGATGAAAACTATATTGAATTACAAAAGGAGTTTTTTGAAAATAAATTGCGCTATTACAAAGAGAAAATTTTTGTTGAAGAAAAAGACCGTTCCTTAAAGGTAAAGGGAAACATTACTAAAAAAGTAAATGACCCATCAATACTTCAATATGCTCTTTATTATTACTACTTACAAATGGGTGGGGATTTTGGTTATTTTGAGAATCATCCTAAAGGTAAGGTAAAAGCTATTCAAGAGTTAATTACTAATGAAGGGTTAAATACAACGATTAAGTATTTTCAAAAAGTTTATAATAAAATAGCTCATTATACAACGAATAGAATTGCAAAAAATCAATTAGCAAATATAGATTTCGTTGCAAATACAATGCTTAAAGATTTTCCAAAGGCTAAAAAGATAGCTTTATTAGAATTAAAAGAAGCTAAAACAAAGAATAGGTAACCATAAACAGGTAACCGTTACTTTAAAGTTACTTCCTCAATCTACGAATAAGTTTGTAACAAATTACTAAAACGATTTGTTATGAATAACCCATTTGAGACAATCAACCAAAGATTGTCAAATATCGAAACACTTTTATTGGATATTAAACATAAGCCAATAGAAGAGAAAAAATCTGAAAACTTAACCGTAAAAGAATCTGCTGAACTTCTTAAGGTTTCTGAACAATCCATTCATAATTACATAAAAAGAGGATTTTTATCAGCTCAAAAAGTTGGTAGAATATTACTTCTAAAAAGAGTAGATATAGAGCAATCTCTAAAAGAAGTGAAATCCCTGAAATACAAAAGAAACTAATTAATCTTAATTAATTTATTATGATTTCTAAAGCAGGGAATATCTATACATTAGTAGATAGTAGGACAAACAAATCGGGACAAAATAATGTTATGGTCAATGGTGAAGGCTCAGACCTCAGCAAAGTTGATGCTTTAAAAGGTAGGGCGAAACGGAAAACAATCACACAAATAATGATGTTAAAACTCATTGAAATTGCTCAGGAAGAAGGAGAACCCGAATTAGAAAAATCGTATTGGAATACTTATTACTGTCAACAGAACCTTTTTACGGCAGATGGTAGACTTTATGGTAAATATTGCAAAAATAGATTTTGTACGTTGTGTTGTAGTATTAGAAAAGCTGAATTGATTAATAAATATTATCCGATATTGAAACAATGGAAAGAACCTTATTTTTTAACCTTAACGGTTAAATCATGTAACGCTTATAATTTGCCAAGGTATATAAAGAAGTTTATATTTGGTTTTCAGAGAATAACTGAGAAACATAGAAAGCGGTTTCAAAGAGGTAAGGGAAAAAGGCTAATGGGCATTCGATCGTTAGAATGTAATTTTAACCCTGTTAAGAAAACTTACAACCCACATTTTCATATAATAACTAAAGATAAAGAAACAGCTCAGGTATTATTATCCGAATGGCTGGAATTATGGACACCCAGGTTTGCAAAAAGACCTGCTCAGAATATGCAAAGAGTGGATGACCTAGAATCAGGATTAATTGAGATTATAAAATATGGAAGTAAAATTTTTACAGAACCTGATCTTAAAAAAAGAAGCAATAAAAAAGGGAATGCTCAAATATATATAAAGGCATTGAATACTATTTTAACAGGAATGAAAGGAAAGCGTATTTTTGACCGATTTGGATTTAACTTACCTAAAAGTTTAAATACGGAAGAAATTCCGGCTAAACTTTTATCTGATTATAATGAATGGGAGTATGACATAGCCTCAGCAGATTGGATAAATATATTGACAGGTGAAAAGTTGTGCGGATATGAATTACCTCCCTATCTAAATGCAGTTTTAGAGAATAATATCAATAGTTCTTTAGTCTAATCTCTTATATTTCCTTCTAACCCGCAATTTTTCAACTTCCTCCAATGAAAGTCCTGTTGATTCAGAAATAGTGTGTTTGTCAATTCCGTTTCTTTTCATTGTTTTAGCTATCTCAATTTTTTCATTTCGTTTTGCAATTTCAGTAGCCTCTTTTTTTATTCGCTGTTCCAGTACATATTTAGGAACATATTTTGTGCTTTTTTTCAACTCATCTAAAAGCCCAATATCTTCATAACTCAAATAACTTTTGTCCGATATTATTAAATGGTCTAAAACCTCAGTGTTAACAATAATCCCTACTTGAATGAGCTTATCTGTAATATCGTTATCTGCCTCAGATGGTTTTAACTCACCGCTTGGATGGTTATGGCATAAAATAATCCTTACAGCCCTTTTTTGTAACGCAAAGCTGAATACCTCCATAGGGTCTGCTAATGTTTTATTTACAGTTCCCAGACTTATAAGTTCTATAAAAAGAATACGATTGTTATTTTCTAAACCAATAACCCAAAAATGTTCTCTGTTTTGGTCAATTTTGTTTTCTCGAAGTAGAATCTTTTGCATAATTCCGTATATGTCATCGGAATTTAATACTTTGATTTTTTCGGTTTCTGTTAGTTTTATGTCCATAGCGTAAATGTAAGGCTTTTTTCAAAATTGAATATGTATTTTTTAGCTTGCGCCTGATGGATAAAAATAGCAAAAAAGACAAACTTCAACACTATAATTTATTGAGAGTACTATAATTGGCTAACTTGTTTGGGAAAATGTATTAAGGGATAAATATTTAATTGGTTATGAAATGTATTTACACTTAAAGAATAACATTAATACATACTTATTTAGCTTAATTTCTTTTTCTATATTTGAGAAGCTTTTTACTACAACCAAAATCAATCAATGAGCGAAGAACAAAAAAAACTACTCGAAGCACAATTATGGAATATTGCAAATGAACTAAGAGGCAAAATGGATGCCGATGAGTTTCGAGATTATATATTAGGATTCATATTTTACAAATACCTTTCAGAAAAACAATATTTATACGCTAACAAGTTATTAGAAACAGAAACCATTAAGGATTATCTTAAAGTAACTGATGAAGAGGATTTGGATGCTATTAAAGAAGAATCCTTAATTAAGTTAGGGTATTTTTTAAAACCGGACGAGTTATTCAGCTCTATAGCTAAAAAAGGTAACGCCAATACTGAAAATGAAAGCAATTTTATTTTAGAAGACTTAGAAAGCATTTTAAATGGTATTGAGCAAAGTACAATGGGTACAGAAAGTGAAGACGATTTTAACAAGCTCTTTGAGGATTTAGATTTAAAAAGCACCAAGTTAGGTAGAAGTACAGAGGCAAGGAATGAGCTGATAGCAAAAGTGTTATCACATTTAGATAAAATAGATTTCGCTTTAGAAGATGCTGATGCTGATGTATTAGGGGATGCTTATGAGTATTTAATCGGGGAGTTTGCAAGTGGTGCAGGGAAAAAAGCAGGGGAGTTTTATACACCTCAACAAGTATCTAAAATATTGGCAAAAATTGTTACTACCGGTAAAAAACGTTTAAAAAGCGTTTACGACCCTACGTGTGGTAGTGGCTCTTTATTGTTGCGTGTAGCGAGGGAAGTTGAGGTTGATGATTTTTTCGGACAAGAATTAAACCGAACCACCTATAACTTATGTAGGATGAATATGATTTTGCACGATGTGCATTATCGTCATTTTGATATTAAGCAAGAAGACACCTTATCACATCCGCAACATATTGATATGAAATTTGAAGCGGTAGTAGCAAATCCGCCGTTTTCTGCTAAATGGAAAGGTAAAAATAATCCCTTAAACGAAAATGATGAGCGTTTTAGTCAATACGGCAAGTTAGCACCAACAAGTAAAGCGGATTTTGCTTTTCTGCAACACATGCTTTACCAATTAGCAGATAATGGTACTATGGCTTGTGTATTACCTCATGGTGTATTATTTAGAGGTGCAGCTGAAGGTGTTATACGTAAGTATTTAATAAACGATTTAAACTATTTAGATGCAGTTATAGGTTTACCTCCTAATATTTTCTTTGGTACAGGTATTCCAACCTCCATATTGGTGTTAAGTAAGTGTCGTGTAAACGATGATAATATATTATTTATTGATGCTTCAAAGGAATTTGAGAAGGATGGTAATAAAAATAAGCTTTTAGATGAACATATTGATAGAATAGTTAATACTTATAGAGAGCGTAAAACCATAGATAAATTTAGTTATCTGGCAAATTTAGATGAGGTTGTAGAAAACGATTATAACCTTAACATACCACGTTATGTGGATACGTTTGAGGAAGAACAACCTATTGATTTAGATTTAGTTTCTAATGAATTACAGATATTAGAAAAAGATATAAAAGAAACAGATGCTATCATTTCAGACTTTTGTAAGCAACTTGGTATAAAAACACCATTTTAATATGAGTGAAGTGAAGCAAATACCAAAGTTGAGGTTTAAAGAGTTTTTAGATAGTTGGAGTAAGGTTCTTTTAAATGATATAGCAACTTTTTCAAAGGGTAAGAGTATTTCTAAATCAGATATAGTTGTAGACGGAGCAACAGAATGTATTAGATACGGTGAACTTTATACAGATTATAATGAAATTATAGAAGAAATTGTATCTAAAACTAATTTGCCTACTAAAGATTTAGTCTTTAGTAAGAAGAATGATATAATTATACCCTCCTCAGGAGAAACACAATTAGATATTGCAACAGCTTCATGTGTTTTAAAAGATGATATTGCTTTAGGAGGTGATTTAAATATAATAAGAACAAAAGAAGATGGATTATTTATTGCTTATTACCTAAATAGTGCAAAAAAGAAAGCCATAGCATCGTTGGCTCAAGGTAATTCGGTTGTGCATTTATATAATCACCAATTAAAGGGGTTAAATTTAAACTTACCTGATTTAAAAGAACAACAAAAAATATCATCATTTCTTACATCAGTAAATAAAAAAATAGAATTACTACAACATAAGAAAAACCTTTTAGAGCGATATAAAAAAGGAGTATTGCAACAAATTTTTAATCAACAATTACGGTTTAAAGATGATAAAAGGAATGATTATCCGGATTGGAAAGAAGCAAGATTGAGTCAAATAAGCTCAGATGTAAATTATGGTATTGGTAGTGCAGCAAAAGAGTTTGATGGCAAGAATAAATATTTAAGAATTACTGATATTGAGGATTCAACACATTCCTTTAAACCAAAGCCATTAACATCACCAGAAGGAACAATAGATGAAAAATATTACTTAAAAGAGAATGATATTGTTTTTGCTCGAACAGGAGCCAGTGTTGGTAAATCGTACTTATATAAAAAAGAAGATGGGATTTTAGTTTATGCTGGATTTTTGATAAAATTTTCTATTATTAACGCAAATTCAAAATTTGTATACTACAATACTTTAAGACCTAAGTATTGGAGGTGGGTTTCAGTAATGTCCATGCGTTCTGGACAACCAGGCTTAAATGCAGAAGAATTGAAATCTTTTAGTTTTTTACTTCCTTCTTTAGGTGAGCAAACCAAAATAGCCAACTTCTTATCGGCTATCGATACTAAAATAGAATTAGTAAACACCCAAATAGAAAATACCCAACAGTTTAAAAAAGGCTTATTGCAACAGATGTTTGTATAAATTATGGAAAGAAAAGTTGCAAAAAATATTGAAGAATTAATTGAGATATGGGAATCAGACATCGATTTTGATGTTGATGATTTTGATGAAGATGGTAATCCACTTTCTTACTACGCAGATAAATATAGTTTCGACAAAATAGATATTGATTTTGATTTAAATCTACCGTTTAGCAAAGAAGTTATTGATGACATGGAAATGGCTTTATTTCAAAACATAGGCACTCTAAGATTCAACAATTGTAAGTTCTTGCGTAAATTTTATATTGGCTCTTCTGATAAAGATATTGAGTTTACCGATAATTGTGTTTTTTCCGGAAGGTTGAGGTCTTGGAGGTATAAGAATAATTTAACCTTTAAAGATTCTGTAATTAAAAACATGGACTTTGAAGATGCTATTTTTGGAGTTGAAGAGAATAAAAATGATAAAAAGGGAAAAGTAAGGTTTCATAACTGTGATCTTTATGAAGCTAATTTTAGAAATACTACATTTAATAGTTTGGCTGATTTTTGGAGTTGTACATTTCATAACCCAATAACATTTTACAAAACAGATTTTAGAGACATTGTTGTTTTTTCAGCAGTGAACTTTAAAGAGAATGTTCTTTTTACTTATTCATTAATAGATAAGTTAATGATATTGAGAGAGGCAAACCCTGAAAAAGGTTTCGATTTATCTTTAGCTATAATTTCAGGAAAATTAAGCGTTTTCGATTTTAAGTTCGATGATTATAACTCTTATGGTAAAATTTATGCCGATACAAATGAAGAGTTGTATAAGACAAAAAATAAAATTAGCTATTTTAAAGCTTACGAAACAGTATATGAACGCGCTGTGTCCCAAAATAATCAAATCCCTATAGAGAATAAAAGAGAAACATACCGTATTTTAAAAAATCATCTTGAATCTGAAAAAAACTTCATTAATGCTATTCCTTTTAAGGTGATGGAGAGTAAAACACATTTAAAAGAATCGTATAAAAAGCTTATAAATGGTCATACTATTACAAGACCGTTGTCTAACATAATAGTACTTTTCTTAAATGCTATTTCTAATTGGTTTGGCTCATCATATATAATTGGTGTTTTGTTTACGATTGGAATCGGTGGCTTGTTTTACTATTTATCAATTTTAAATTTTGGTTTGTATGAATTTGCTTGGTCTATAGATAATGATATTTTCAAAGAAAACTTAGGTGCATTTGCTCAATTTATTATACCAACTCATAGATTTGATTATGCTACTAAGTACTTTGGTAATGATGGAGTTATTGATCATGGTTTTTATTTATGGGATATATTAGGAAGAATATTCGTTGGCTATGGAATATACCAAACAATACAAGCTTTTAGAAAATATAAATAGTACCGAATTCATTAAAATATTAATTTAAAGCGATATTGAGTTGTACGAAAATTAAGAATTCATATATTTATCAAAAGTTCTCTCAAAAATTAATTAATAGCATAATTGATTTGTTTAACTAAAAAACTAACCATAATGAGAACTTATAAAGTTTTATTTCTTCCTTTATTATTTACTATTAATTCCTTTTCGCAAAATAAGATTGTTCAGGCAACTGTTACAGATGATAAAGTTGAAGTTACTGATGTAGATAATAATGTTTATTCATTTTATCAGGATATTAATGATGAAGATAAACTGTTAAAGGCAATAGAGAGTAATTATCTATTTGAAACAAGATACTTTTTCAATTCAGAAGGAAAGGTTAAAGAAAAGCAAAGTAAAAAGTTTAATTCTAAAATGATGAATATTTTCTTCTCAGAAGAAGTTTCGGGTTACATAAACGATTCTAAAGATTTATCGTTAAAAAGATCCTATGCAGTTATTTCAACAGAAGATAAAACTTTATTTCTTGGAAGATCTTTTGAACTTGTTAGAGAGAAGAAAACAGACAAATTAACTCATCTGTTTACATTAGGGCTAAAAGCAAAATTGAAAGACAATTTTACAACGTTGTTTAAGAATGGAGATATTCAAAATGACATAGGTATTAATTTAAAGTATACTTGGGTTGGTAGAGGAATCATTGATTTTAGAGGTTATGAAAGACAAATCGATAATCTAAAACAAGAGGTTATTGTTCCTAACAATGTAAAAGAAGTAAAAGATAATATTAAAAATGAGGTTTATGAAAAGGAAATAGGTGTTTATAATAAGGTTTATGGAGCAGATTTGCCGAATAAATTGGATTCATTCTATGAAGATAAATATGAAGAAATTTATTCTAAAATGGCAGAAGAAGAGATTACTTTTATACGAAATGAAAAGTTGTATAATTTTTTATGGGATCATTATGTGACATTTGAAGCTTTATTGCCTGTTACTGAAAGAAGTTATGATCTTTTACCTGATGTAAGTCAGTCAACTACTTCGACTGAAACATTTATGCCTTGGAAGACACTTTTAGGATATACGAGCTTTTGGAAAAAGGCAAACGAACAAATTATTTATTTAAGCGCATTCGCCTCTGTATTTAATAATAACAATGCTGAAATAGAAAAGTTAGATAAATTCAACCTTCAACAACCAAATGGGACAAATAGTGATGTTATAGAAAAAACAACAGAAGTATTTGTTGGAGATTTCAAGCAGTTTGTGACCACAAATATTAAGATTGAAGGGGTAACATACTTCCTGAGAAAAGGAAGTATTGGTTTAAGTGGCGCAATAGAACAAAACTTTGGAGAATATGATGTTTTGAATTGGAAATTAGGGATGCCATTTTCTTTAAAAGATAAAGAAGGTAAACCAACAGTAAATTTTGAATTACAATGGAAGGAAGTAAATAAAAACCATTTTGTTGGAATAGGTGTTGGTTTTGCATTTGGTAAGTTTATTAATTAGATGATTTAAAGCTAATTATTATGGAAGAATTATTTGAAAAGGAGCAAGAGTTAATTAGTAAACCTATTGTAATCGCTATCGAAAATATACTTTCGGATGGGTTTGTTAGTAATCAAGGGAGGTTAGTGTCTAATGTATATAGGGTTAATTTCATTAATGTTCATGTAGAAACTGATGAATCGGAAATAAGAAATATAATTGTTATAACGAGGGTTGATTTTACAGCAAGAGTTCGATTGATAATCAACGATAATGCAACAACCGATAGTGATTTAACATTAAGAATAGGTTCAAGATTTAATTTACTTTTTGATTCTAACGAAAAGGAATACCAAATTGAAAATGCAGAAGATATTGAAGTAGTAGATGTATCATACTAAATTAAAGAGATAGGAATGAGTAATAAACAAGGAAAAACGGTAAAACTATTTTATGAGCAAGGTAATCACCAGGGTATTATTCATGCCGAAATGATAAATTGGACAGGGTTCGCTTTAGTTGCACCTCGTACGGCGTTATCGACTCTTTACAAAATGGATGGCTTTGATAAGGCAGGAATTTATTTTTTAGTATCTGAAGATGATAAAAAAGTATATGTTGGAGAAACGATGAATGGTGTACATAGGATGAAAACCCACGATGACCAAAAAGATTTTTGGGATAAATTAGTGTTGGTTCAAAACAAAGACAATAACTTAACTAAAACCCATTGTTCCTATTTAGAATATCGTTGTGCTCAAATTATTGATAAAGATTCTCTTTTTAGTATTGAAAACCCAAGAAAACCAAAAGATTATACAGGGATATTACCACGTCCTGATATTAATGATATGGAAGTGTTTTTGGAGAATTTAAGATTTATGTTACCTGCTTTAGGTATTACAGTATTGCAATCGGTAACTATAGAGCAGGATACTTCAAAAACCGAAGCAGAGTTTGTTTTGATAAGTAAAAGAGGAGGGTTTGAAGGAACGGCTTATATTCAAGAAGGACAATTTGTTCTAAGAAAAGGCTCATATGGTAATTACAAAATACAAGATTCCTTAACCAATGGTTTTATAGAAAAACGTCAAGCTTTAATTGATAAAGGAATTTTAAAGGTAGAAGGTAAGAAGATAATCGTTACGGAAGATTTTGACGCATCAAGTACCTCAACAGCAGCAGCATTTTTAACAGGTTACTCTATTTCCGGACCTCAAAATTGGAAATTAAAAGGAAGCAAAACAACTTATAAGCAATGGGAGCAAAATCAACTCGAAGATAATTAAATGACAACACAACCCGAATATATTTTAGAAGAGAATCTTGTTAATCAACTTCAAGAGTTAGGCTATAAAAAAGTAACTATAAAAGATGAAGATGACCTCATCAATAATCTAAAAACTCAGCTCGAAAAACATAATAGTGTATCTTATTCTGAAACTGAGTTTAAGCAGGTTTTAAATCATTTATCAAAGGGTAATATTTATGAAAAAGCGAAAACCTTGCGTGATAGAATTACCTATACTAAAGATAATGGAGAAACCGGTTATCTAGAGCTTATTAATCAAATTCATTGGTGTAAGAATCAGTACCAAGTTACCCATCAAATAACCATGGAGGGTAAATATAAGAATCGTTATGATGTTACCATTCTAATAAATGGATTACCCTTGGTTCAAATAGAATTAAAGCGTCGAGGTTTGGAACTTAAAGAAGCTTTTAATCAAACCAATCGTTATGAAAGGCATTCGTTTGGTTCAGGTAAAGGGTTATTTCAGTTTATACAGCTCTTTGTTATAAGTAATGGGGTTAATACTAAGTACTACGCTAATAACCCTGTTAAAGCACGCTCTTTTAAACAAACGTTTTATTGGGCTGATGTAAATAATAAAATCATTACGCAGTTAAGTGAGTTTTCCAAGTATTTTTTAGAGCCTTGTCATTTATCTAAAATGATAACTAAGTATGTTGTTTTAAATACAGCTAATACATTGATGGTGCTAAGACCGTATCAATACTATGCAACTGAAGCTATTGTAGAACGCGTTAAGAAGAGTAATAAGTTTGGTTACATATGGCATACAACAGGTTCAGGTAAAACCTTAACGTCGTTTAAAACGGCTCAAATACTTACCAATTTAGAAGACGTTCATAAGGTTGTATTCGTTGTAGATAGAAAAGATTTAGATTATCAAACGATAAAAGAGTTTAATAGTTTTAGTGAAGGCAGTATTGATGCAACTAATAACACCAATGCTTTAGTTAAACAATTATCTAATGATACAAAGCTTATTGTTACTACCATTCAAAAGTTAAATACAGCTATAAGTAAAACAAAGCATTTTGAAAAGATGGAAAATCTTCAAAATGAAAAGGTTGCATTTATTTTTGATGAGTGTCATAGAAGTCAGTTCGGTGATACCCACAATCGGATTAAAGCGTTTTTCAATAAGTCACAAATGTTTGGTTTTACGGGTACACCAATATTTAAAGACAATTCAGTTAAAAATGCTTTAGGTAAAAGGACTACCAAAGATTTATTTGATGAGTGTTTGCATAAGTATGTTATTACAGACGCTATTCGGGATAGAAATGTATTAAAGTTCTCTATTGAGTATATGAGTACTTTAAAAGTTAAAGAGGGCGTTACTGATATAAAAGTTGAAGACATAAATACGACTGAGGTATTTGAAGACCCAATTAGATTAGAAAATAATGTCAATTATATAATCAATAATCATAGTCGCAAAACTCATAATAAAAAATTCACGGCTATTTTTTGTGTTCATAACGTTAAAACTTTAATAGCATATTATGAATTGTTCAAATCAAAAAAACAAGAAGGTTTACACGATTTGAAAGTTGGTACTATTTTTTCTTACCAAGCCAACCAATTAGACGAAGATGCAAATGGGTTTATACCTGATGAAGATTATGAGGATTTTGTTGCAGAACCTTCATCACAATATGATACCAAACATACAAGGGAAAGGTTAGAAGAGTTTATTGCTGATTATAATAGTATGTTCCAAACTAACTACTCTACTAATGAGTTTTATAGTTATTATAAAGATATAGGCAAGCGGGTTAAGAATAGGCAGGTAGACGTATTGTTGGTTGTTAATATGTTTTTAACCGGTTTTGACAGTAAGTTACTTAATACCATCTACGTTGACAAAAATTTAAAGTATCATGGCTTAATACAGGCTTATTCACGTACTAACAGGGTTTTAGATGAAGTTAAATCACAAGGGAATGTAGTTTGCTTTAGAAACCTTAAAGAAGCCACAGATGAAGCGATAACCCTTTTCTCAAATAAGGATGCTATTGAAGATATTATAATTCAACCCTATGAAGATTATATAAAAAGTTTTAATGAGGCAGTAGAGCGTGTTCAAGCTATTACACCCACATTTGAAAGCGTTAATGATTTGGTTTCTGAAGCTGAAGAATTGGAGTTTGTAAAGGCATTTAGAGAGTTAATGAGAGTTAAGAATGTTTTAAGCACCTTTACAGAGTTCAGTCATGAAGATTTACATATGGATGAACAAACTTTTGAAAATTATAAAAGTAAATACCTCGACCTGTATGATGCCATAAAATCAGAAAGCCAAAAAGAGAAAGTATCTATACTTAATGATATAGATTTTGAATTGGAATTAATTAGGCGAGATGAGATTAATGTAACTTATATTCTATCCTTATTAGCAAAACTGTCAGATGCTAAGAAACCTCAAGAACAAGAGAAACAAAAGAAACAGATTTCCGACATATTAGAATCTGAAATTCAGCTAAGAAGTAAGAAGGAACTTATTGAAAAATTCATTGAAGAGAATCTTCCATTGGTTACCGACTCGGATTTAATTCCGAATGCTTTTGAAGACTTTTGGACTATCGAGAAAAAGAGTGCAATTGTTAATTTGAGTAAGGAAGAAAACTTAGATTTCAAAAAGTTAGTCGATTTAGTAAGCAACTACCTATTTACTGAAAAAGAACCGTTAAGGGATAAGGTTATTGGCGTAATGAATGAAAGACCAAGCCTAAAAGAAAGAGCAAAATCATCGAAACGAATCATCACTAAAATAAATGACTTTATAGAGACATTTATAAATGGGATGGGGTAAATAATATGATATGAAAAAAAGGAATATAATTATATTAGGATTGTTTTTAGGCGCGATTGCGTTTTCATTTCCATTCATCATAGCAGAAGAAAACTCTACTTTATTAGAAATATTTGGAACTTCTTTTAAGGCTTTATCTGCCGTCGCCGGGGTTTTGACTTTGATAATTGCAGTTATACTCTATCAGAAATTTAATATCGATTCGATACTAATTGAAGAACAAACACATAAAATATTAGAACTTGTCGACTTAATATATGATAAAGAGGCTTGGATTGGTGCTAATGGACGTCAATTTATTTCAAGATTTACCTTAGATGATAATCGTATTTTTTCCGAAAAGTTTTATTTAGATATGTCAGGAATGGCATTAGTAATAAGAAGAAAGGACTTAGATGATTTTATAGAGCCAATAATTAAAATTTGCAATAGCTATTATATGCCAAAAGAAATTAAAGATAGTGCTGAATTTTTTCAATTTGTAGGACTATCTAAAGGATTAAATAATAATGATAGTGAATTAGTAAAATATGCAAAACTTAAGTATAATCATACTGAGGTTGATACAGATGTTTGGTGGAAGATTATCCACAGCTATAATCAATTTAGTTCTGATGTTGGTAATCCGACTAAGTGGGAAGATGCAGAGTTATTAGTAAATGATTATGTGACTAATAAAAATTTGTTTATTCAAAGTATTTCAGATTGGTTATCTGACAATTCTAATATAAAGTTAGATCATAATTTTGATATTAAGCAAAGTACAGGAGTAGTTTCAAAAATAATTAGTCACAAAGAAGAAGAGGGATAAAATGACATTAATTATAG
The DNA here is from genome assembly GCF_028736925.1 of Flavivirga sp. 57AJ16. Classification (GTDB taxonomy): domain Bacteria; phylum Bacteroidota; class Bacteroidia; order Flavobacteriales; family Flavobacteriaceae; genus Flavivirga. The sequence continues at coordinate 23,359 of NZ_JAQZAT010000007.1, forward strand.
GATGTATAGCACCTGATTTTGGAATAATCGCCGGTGATACACAACTTTCAATAGGTGATTTAAATCGTGGTAATTTTAAGAGAAGAACCCAACTAAAAGTTTTTAGACCATCAAAGGATTTCTTATTAGGTATCTTAGGTAGATGGAGTTTTTATCATCCTAAGGAAGATGGCAGTGCTGACAGGTATGATGAAGATGAACTATTATTTAGAAAAATTTCTTCCTTTAATGTAAAAGATAAGCTTGAGTATCTACAAAAGTTTATAAGTGCAAGAGATAAAATAGATGCTACCGCTATTTATGTCAAAGTGGATAAAAAGAACTTTGAAATAGGTAGTGTCTCAACATCTGATAAAAATAGCAAAGACGAGCATCCATGTATCTCAAACTTATCATTTGATGATGTGCAGTTCAAATTTAATGAGTGCTTTTATAAAGCTCAATCAAATTTTGTAGAGACAATAATATACCAAATTAAAAATGATTATAAACTGACCAACAGTTTAGAAGATAGTTTATTTCTTATCAACAATGTAATGCTCGAAGTTATATGTCAGGGCAGAAATGTAGATGTAAAGCATGATAATGGTGAAGATGGAACGGTAACAAATTCTGTTGGTGGTTATATAACTATTCAAGTATTAAATCTTAACCAATTAGCAACCCCTAATAACCTATCACTAACCTACAGTTCAGACTATAACTGTCTGTTAGACAAACTTACCAACCCATTTTCAAAATTAGTTGATATATCATTAAGTATACGTTACATTGATAATTTAGCAATGTTAGTAAAATCAATTAATTCTCCTTTTCAAAAAAATATTTATGACTCACTAATTATTGTTATTAAAAAACAAATACATTTAATCATTGAGAAAGACTTAATTGATAGAAATGATATGAATGAAATTATTAAATTCATTAATGCAAAATATGACCTAAAATTTGATTTAATTGAGGTTGAACAACAAAATGAAAACCAAAGCGAAGTTACTTTAGAAGTATTATTACCTGATGAAAATAACGATTTAATTGATTTGAAGTACTTACTGAAGTTTTTCTAAAAAATAAGACTAATTTATTAAGTATTGTCAACGATACTGTCAACTAAAAAACAAAACCCTTGTAAATCAATTGGTTACAAGGGTTTTTGCGGAGAAAGAGGGATTCGAACCCCCGGAGGTGTGACCCTCAACAGTTTTCAAGACTGCCGCATTCGACCACTCTGCCATTTCTCCAGTGTCTTTTGCGTTTACTTTTTAGCGGGTTATCCCGCTGAAGGGAAATTCCTTTCCCGTAGGCGGGTGCAAATATAGAACCCTTTTTTAATTCTTTCAAATAAAACACAAACTTTTTAAAAAAATAATTTTTATACCAATTTGAGCGTAAAACACCGTACTAAAGGCGAAGTTATATTAAAATCTAAAAACACTGTGATCAGATTGCATAGCATCGTTATGGCATTTATAAACAAGGCATTTAGATTTTTAAAAACCTGTATGCAACTTCCTGCCGGCGAGACAGGAATTGGGTATGAAACGAGCGAAGCATGTACAGAGCCTTTCGACTAGGGTTTATGCGCAGCCGAAGTACATCAAGGTAAACTAAGCCGAAATATACCACTATGGCTCTGCCTCGATCCTGTCTGCCGACTAGGTAGGGATAGTTGGTTTCAAGAAATTCTTTTATTATTGTAAAAACAAAATCTCAAACCTTATTTTTGCACACATATTAATATTGAAATGAGCTATAACAATTCTTGATACCAACTGGGATGTCTAACAGCGAATTACATCTGACCGATAAAAAATAATAAATTTAAACAGATGAAATGGATACTATAAAGCGGTTGCAGTGGCGTTATGCTACTAAAAAATTTGATAAGAACAAGAAGCTTTCGAGTGCAAAACTTAATATTTTGAAAGAAGCCTTTAATTTAACGGCAACTTCTTTTGGGCTCCAAACTATTAAGTTAATAGTTATTGAAGACGAAGCTTTACGGGTACCGTTAGTTAAACATTCATTTAACCAGAAACAAGTTTTAGAGGCTTCACATTTACTGGTCATTTGTATTCAAAATGATATTAGTGAAACAGACATTAACCACTATTATGATAATATTAAATCCATCAGGGGGACATCAGACACTATTTTAGAGCCTTATAGGCTAGAGCTTATTAACATAATGAAGAAAATGACTGCAGAGGAATGTCAACAATGGTCAAAAAACCAAGCTTATATTTCATTAGGAAATTTAATGACGGTATGTGCTGTAGAAGGTATAGATTCGTGTCCGATGGAGGGTTTTTTGCCTGAGGCATTTGATGCGACTTTAGAGTTGGATAAAATGAAATTGAAATCAGTATTATTGTTACCCGTTGGCTATAGAGCTGATGATGATATGTTTTCTGAATTTGAAAAAGTTAGAAAATCTATTGATGATACGATTATCGAATTATAAATTAAAAATATACAATATTATTTATGCCAGGATTTGAATTATTTGGAGAATTAGAACGTAAGGAAGTTAATGATGTCTTAGATAATGGCGTTTTAATGCGTTATGGTTTTGATGGTATGCGCAAAGGACATTGGAAATCTAGAGAACTTGAAATCGCATTAGAGCAATCTTTTAATACGAAGCACGTACAACTTGTTTCGAGTGGCACGGCTGCAGTTTCTGTTGCGCTGGCATCTGCAGGTGTAGGGGCTGGAGACGAAGTTATTATGCCCGCATTTACTTTTGTAGCTAGCTTTGAAGCTATTATGATGCTTGGAGCTATTCCGGTTTTAGTTGATATTGATGATACACTTGCTCTAGATCCTAAGGCTGTAGAAGCTGCAATCACTACTAAAACAAAAGCAGTTATGGTGGTACAAATGTGTGGGAGTATGGGAGATATGAATGCTTTACAGGCCATTTGTGATACCCATGATTTATTATTGGTAGAAGATGCTTGTCAGGCGATAGGAGGGGTGTATAAAGGAAAACCACTAGGGAGCATTGGAGATCTTGGTTGTTTTTCTTTTGATTTTGTAAAAACGATTACATGTGGCGAGGGTGGTGCTGTGATTACAAATAATAAAGAATATTATACAAATGCAGATCATTATAGCGATCATGGTCATGACCATGTTGGTCATGACAGGGGGGCAGAAAGACATCCTTTTTTAGGTTATAATTTTAGAATTTCTGAACTCCATGCTGCAGTAGGATTAGCACAGGTAAAACGATTGCCTGAATTTTTAACGATTCAAAAGAAAAATTACACGATACTTCGAGACGCTTTATCTCAAATTCCAGAAGTGGTTTTTAGAACAGTTCCAGAGGGAGGAGAAGAAAGTTGTGCCTTTTTAAATTTCTTCTTACCAGATATAGATACCACTCGAAAAGTATCGGAAGCCTTTAAGCAGAATGCTATAGATGCCTGTTTTCATTATTATGACAACCATTGGCATTACATTAGGAAATGGGATCATTTAACAAATTTGAAATCATTATTCCCTATTTCTCAAGAAGTCAAAAAAGGACTCAGTTATTTAAAAACGAAAGCGTTTACCCAGTCAGATTATTATATAGCCAGAAATATTTCTTGTTTAATAAAATTATCTTGGACCGAAGAAGAGGTTAGAAGTAGAGCAGCGAAAATGGTAGAGGTTATAGAATCAATTGTTTTAAAATAGAATCTATAATTAGTTCCTCGTGCAGTAAGATCATATTATACATTATTCCTGTGTATGGTTTTGTATAGATTAAAAATTAAAACATAAGGGTTTTAATAATTACTTTTGTTAAAATGGTAACATTGAATTATGAAATCTAACTATTACATAATTATAAGTATCCTATTCGCTTGTCAATTGTCTTTAGCGCAACACAATGACTTTATAGATGAGGTTGTTAAAGAAATAGGGTCTAATGCTATTGATGTTGAATACACTCATTTAGTCTGGGCAGATGAATTTAATATTGATGGAGTTGTTGATTCTAGTAAATGGTTTCACCAAACCCAATTTCCTCTTGGAAATAGTTGGTTTAATGGCGAAGAGCAACATTATACGAACCGCATAGAGAATTCTTTTGTAGATAATGGTTTCTTGTATATTAAAGCTATTAAAGAAAATTTTACTGATCAAGGAGAAACAAAGGGATATACATCAGCAAGGTTAAACTCAAAATTCGCATTCACTTACGGGCGTGTAGATGTTAGGGCAAAACTACCTTTAGGCAATGGCATTTGGTCTGCTATATGGACTTTAGGTAAAAATATTAATGAAGATGGTGGTTTTTGGGATGGTGACTTTGGTACTGTTAACTGGCCTATTTGTGGAGAGGTTGATATTATGGAACATGGTTTAGGCTTGGATAACCATGTCTCAAGTGCAATACATACATCCTGTAATGGTTGCTCAGGAAATACGATGAATACACAATCAATAACAATTAGTGATGTTGCAAACAATTTCCATGTGTATTCGGTTAATTGGTCTCCGGATCAAATAACTTTTTTAATTGATGGCATAAGTTTTTATGTTTATAACCCACCAGTTAAAGATATTAATACGTGGCCGTTTTTCGAAGATCAATATATTTTACTGAATCTAGCGATGGGAGGTTCAGCAGGTACGATAAGCCCTGATTTTATTGAAAGTAGTATGGTTATAGATTATGTTCGAGTATATCAAAGCGAACCATTACATAGCAATGAAATTAGCAAAAAAGCCTATAAAATATACCCAAACCCTGCTAATAAACGAATTATTATAGCATCAAATCAAATTATTGATAAAGTAGAAGTTTATGATATTTTAGGGAATCTTGTTTTAGATAAACTAGGAAACGTTAAAAATCTAGAAGTATCTCGTTTAAGTCCTGGTATATACTTAGTTAAAATTTTCTCTGATACTAAAAAAACGACTAAAAAAGTAATTATATATTAATACTTCACATAATCTACAATCTCTAAGCCATATCCTATTAAACCAACACGTTTAGTATGTGCTTCGGCGTTAGAAATTAATCTTAATTTATGAATATTTAAATCATGAAGTATTTGTGCACCAATACCAAAATCTCTGGCATCCATACTTATTCTAGGGGCTTTATATACTTTATCACTGCTTTGGTTTTCTTTTAAAACAACTAGACGTTTTAAAATATTCATAGATTGGGATTCTTGATTAATAAATAAGATGGCGCCTTTGCCTTCATTATTAATAACCTTAAACATGTTGATTAGTTGTTTGTCAACATTATTTGTAAGGGTTCCTAAAATATCATTATTAACCAAGGTGGAATTTATTCTTGTAAGCACCCCTTCATTATCTTTCCATTGTCCTTTTGTTAATGCTATATGTATTTGATTATTAGTGGTTTGCTTGTATGCTCTTAATCTAAAACTTCCAAATCGGGTTTCAATTTGAAAATCTTCTTTTTTCTCTATTAAAGAATCGTGTTGCATTCTATAAGCCACTAAATCTTCAATGGAGACTATTTTAAGGTCTAGTTTTTTAGCGACTTTAATAAGTTCGGGTAAACGTGCCATCGTACCATCCTCGTTCATAATTTCAACGATGACCCCAGCGGGCTTTAAACCTGCTAATCTGGCAAAATCAATGGCGGCTTCTGTATGTCCTGTTCTTCTTAAAACGCCTCCTTCCTTTGCTACTAAAGGAAAAATATGTCCAGGTCGTGCTAATTCAAATGGCTTCGTATTTGGATCGATTAAAGCTTTAACGGTTTTTGCTCTATCGCTTGCAGAAATACCGGTTGAAACCCCGCCACCTCTTAAATCTACCGATACCGTAAAAGCAGTTTCCATAGGATCGGTATTATTGCGCACCATCATATTAAGCTCGAGTTCTTTACACCTATTTTCTGTTAAAGGTGTACATATAAGCCCTCTACCGTGAGTTGCCATAAAGTTTATCATCTGTGGGGTTACCATATCTGCAGCTGCAACAAAATCACCTTCATTTTCGCGATTTTCATCATCGACAACGATGATTACTTTACCATTTCTAATATCATCAATGGCTTCGTGTATAGTATTTAATTTAGTAGTCGTTTTTTGTGTCATGGTATCAATCATAATGCAAAGATATTGCTTATTTTAAAGAATTTAAACAATTTAGCTTTAAGTCTTCCTTAATTTTTACATTTAAAAATGCATATGAAACTATGTATAAAGGGAACCCGATTAATAAAAGGAAAAAATGAGGCCTTTTATCTTTCTTTTTAATATGGGTGTAAAACCTAAATGTATTAACTAATAACCTGATATAGTAAACTACAAATAATAAGAATGCACCCATACTCACTTTGATCAATACAGATGCTAATGCTGGTAACTTATTGTTGTTACAAATAAAATATAGTATAAGCGATATGGCTCCTATGCTATATAAAATGATAGCAAATTTAGAGAGGCTTTTTTGTTTTTTAACGATGTCTTCTGAAACATCATAGTCAGCATTGATATTTATTCCTTTCTCCCTAATTTGCTTTATTGAAAGTCCTCGGCTTTTTAATAATTTTATAGCTTCATATCGGATATTTTCATCATGACCAAGTGCTTTATAGTTATTGATTATATTAAAGAGTTCTTCGTTTTTATAAGGAGCCAGAAACTTATAATCGACAGCATCCTTTTCTTTAATATTAAAAACTTTCTTTAGCGGTTCAATAATATTGCCTAATTCAAAGATACCTCTATCGGCCGTAGCCCTTTTAGTCAAAAAGATTCCAAGAGGTAGCATCATTAAGGTTGAAAACCAACTTGCTAAAATAGGGTCGAGATTTCCACTTTTTGCACTATTAGTGGCAAAAATACCAATAAAGTGATAGGTTAAAAATAGTAGTATGGCTATAACCATAGGGAGGCCAATCCCCCCTTTGCGTATTAAAGCTCCTAATGGCGCACCAACAAAAAATAAGATGATACAAGCAAAGCCCAATGCAAACTTTTCATGTAATGAAATAACATGTCTGTTGATTAAAATCTCAGCATTTTTTTTTGTTCTTTCTTTAGAAATAATGATTTGTTTGGCACTGGTTATTGATTTATCGGTAACATTAATCAATTCAGACTTTTTTTTAGGACTAAAAAGATCTAAAAGGTTCCCAGTGTATATAGAATCATTAACGGGCTCTTTAGGTGTGATGGGGTTGATTTTTTTAGAAACACCAGACCGCTGTAATAAATTTTTTGAAAATGATTGATAATCAGCTTGCCTTTTTTCTGTAAGAGAATCAATAGTTTTATTTAAACTACTAATATTAAGCATGCTGTATTTGTCTGTTTGTGATTTTTCGTCAAAATCGACTTTGTTAAGTTTAGACAAATCTATATTAATGATATATTTTTCAAATATACTTTTTGCGAACGGTTTATGGTTTTTTGATCTTGTATTGGTAATGTCTGAGTAGTAATTACCATCTAATAGTATAAGTTTTAAGACATTTGAATTTTTTTCGCTCGCTAGTTCACCTGTTTTGGATTTTATTGTTGTCTCATTTTTTTTCCCGTCTGCTCCTTTAATATGTATAGTAATATCCTTTAAATATTGATCCCTATCACCATACTTATCGGCGAATTTTATATTATAGGTACCAACTTCATTAAATTGCCCTTTAGCTAGTAGCATGGCAGGTTTCAGTTTTGCTATATTCCTACGTAAGTTATAGGAGTTAAGTTCTGCCCAGGGAATAACGTTATTGGAAAATAAAAAAGTAACAAATCCAAGTATAACGATAAAGATGCTAAGGCCAGACATGGCGCGTTGTAAAGAAATGCCTGTTGATTTCATGGCAGCAAACTCATAGTTTTCTGCAAAGGACCCAAATACCATAATGGATGCCAGTAATATGGTAAGCGGCAATACCAAAGGAATTAGTTTTGGCATAAAGTAAATTAAAAATTTGGCTATGATTACAATGTCTAAATCTTTGCCGGCAAGTTCTTTGATATACAACCAAATGGTCTGCAAAATAAATATCAGCATGAGTATTATAAATACACTGATAAAAGTTTTAAGGTATGTAGTTAGGATGTATCGGTCTAATATTTTCATCTGTTCACACGGATTGTTTTTTTATGGTCAGATGTAACATTTATACAATCATTTTCGTTGATGATTAAATTTTTATTCATAAATGTTTCACACGTTTAAATTTTATACCAATTGAATTTCAAAATGATGCATAATTCAATTTATATTATTTGTTTAACAAGCTTAATTATAAAATTAAGAACGTGTGTAAGCACTTCGTTCTCATATTAAAAATCTTTAAAAAATAAAAATGTTCTTTAAAATTTGTTAATACTCGTTTTACAAGTATTTACCTAATCTAATTTGTTGATGTAATAATCTTTATATTTATTGGCATCAAAGGTAAATAAGGTTTCTGACAAAGGCTCATTTGTTTTAAAGGAATTAACAGTGAAAGTCGTTTTTGTACTGTTTTTTCCAAGTTGAATTAAATTGTATATATGCTTGGTCTGTGCATCGATACCTAATAGGATATACTTTATTTCGGAGTTTGAATCTATAGGTGTTAGTTTGATGTATTGTATTTTTCTGCCTTTTATGCTTTGTTCAATATCTAGCTTATAAGTATAGCCATCTTCATAAAAAGATAGCATTTTACTTGGTGTAATGGCATCTTCTTCATTATCATTTTCTGAAGAGATAGTCACTTCTTCATCTTCAGGGCTTATGGTATAAAGTGTTTTACCATCAAAAAGGCGTATCACTCCAAGGATGTTTAGTTTATATTTATCACCTTTCATGGTAACATCACCCCTGGTTTCTTGTTTTATATTTTCTGAAGCGTTTTCAAGAGTGTACTTAAAGGCTATTGAAATATTTTGATAGCCCTTTACTTTTTGAGAAACTTTATCTAACAATAATTTGGCGTTGTTTTGTGCTAAGCCACTACTAATTGTAAAAGCAATCAATAGGAATGTTATAGTATTTTTCACACGTTTAAATTTTAGTAATTATTTGATATTAAATTGATTATAAAATTGAGAACGTGTGTAACCACTCCGTTCTCACATTAAAAATTTTAAACATTCCCTTTTGTGAAAAAATGCTTAAAATTTGTTAATGTTCGTTTCATTTTCATATTTAAATTATATCTCGTTTTCTAAATGTTGATCTAAAGCTGTAAGGTCGGTAATCAAGACTTGTCTTGCTTTACTGCCCTCAAATGGCCCTACGATACCTGCTGCTTCTAATTGGTCTATTAATCTTCCCGCCCTGTTATAGCCCAGTTTTAATTTTCGTTGCAATAAGGAAGCAGAACCTTGTTGTGCTGTTACAATAACAATAGCAGCATCTTTAAATAGTTTGTCTCTATCTGAAATATCTATATCAATACCTGTGCCACTTTCTTCGCCAACATATTCTGGTAATTGGTAAGCGTCTGGATATGCTTTTTGAGAGCCTATATAATCTGTTATCTTTTCAACCTCAGGCGTATCTACAAAAGCACATTGTACACGAATAACATCATTGCCTTGTGTAAATAACATATCACCACGACCAATTAATTGATCGGCACCAGAGCCATCTAGAATGGTTCTTGAATCAATTTTAGAGGTTACTCTAAATGCTATACGAGCTGGAAAGTTTGCCTTGATTATACCAGTAATAACGTTAACAGATGGGCGTTGTGTTGCAATGATTAAATGGATTCCAATAGCTCTGGCCAATTGTGCCAAACGTGCTATGGGTGTTTCGACCTCTTTTCCAGCTGTCATAATTAAATCTGCAAATTCATCGACCACCAAAACAATGTACGGTAAGAACTGGTGCCCATCATTTGGATTTAATTTACGTGCCTTAAATTTTACGTTGTATTCTGCAATGTTTCTACACATGGCATTTTTTAGCAATTCGTAACGATTATCCATTTCAATACATAAAGAGTTTAATGTATTGATAACCTTTGTGTTATCTGTGATTATGGCATCCTCACTGTCTGGTAATTTAGCTAAATAATGACGTTCTATTTTATTGAAAAGCGTTAGCTCTACCTTTTTAGGATCTACTAAAATAAATTTAACCTCTGCTGGATGTTTTTTATATAGTAACGATGTTAAAACAGCATTTAAACCTACCGATTTACCTTGTCCGGTAGCACCGGCCATTAGTAAGTGAGGCATTTTAGCAAGGTCAACTACAAAGGTTTCGTTGCTAATCGTTTTTCCTAAAGCTATAGGAAGTTGCATGTCCGAAGTTTGAAACTTTTTAGAGGCAATAACCGAACGCATTGAAACAATAGTGGCATTTTTATTTGGAACTTCGATACCAATAGTTCCTTTTCCGGGAATAGGGGCTATAATACGAATACCAAGAGCAGATAATGATAGAGCAATATCGTCCTCTAAATTTTTAATTTTTGAAATACGAACACCTGCTTCGGGAACGATTTCATATAAAGTAACTGTAGGACCAATAGTAGCTTTAATGCTAGCAATACCAATCTTGTAGTTATTTAAAGTCTCAACAATTTTATTCTTATTTTCTTCTAATTCTTCCTGGTTTATGGTAATACCCTCAGAGTCATACTTTTTTAGAAGGTCCAGAGGTGGAAATTGATATTTTGCCAGCTCAAGCGTGGGGTCAAATTGTCCAAAGTCTTCCACTAATTTATTGGCCAGGTTATCCGTTTCAGAAAGTTCTTCAGAAACTTTTTCAACCTTCATTTCAAGATCCTGTTCTTCTTCGTCTTCTTTTGGTGCTATTTCAACTTCAAGCGGAGCAGAATTAGTTTCTTTTTTTACTGGAGACCCATCATTGTGTAAAGGAATTTCATGGGCAGATTTAATAGCTTCGGCTTCTTCAGATAAATTATTGTCCAAAGGGATAATCAAATCCTCTTTTAGATCGGAAATCTCATTTTTAATATCCTTTTTTGCAGACTTAAAGATATTGATGAAACTTTCGAAAGTAACCCTAAAACGAATGGCCAAATAAGTGATTAGTCCTAATAAAAGTAGGAGGGAAGTACCTATTTTTCCAATGTAATCTTGTAGGAACGTGTTAATTTCAAAACCAATAGTGCCACCGAGGATATCTGTTTTGTTCCCGAAGAAACCAAAAAAAACAGACAACCATACAGCTATTAAAATTCCCCAAAACCAATGTTTTCTTAATTTGGCTTTATTCAGGTTCATCAAAACATAAATTCCAGATAAAAAGATCAATCCGGAATATATAAATGAAGCAATACCAAAACCACGTTGAATAAAAAACTCACCGATCCATGCACCAAATTGACTGACCCAATTTTGAGTTTCTGAGGTTCTGGACGGAAATGTGCTTATAACGCTTTGATCTGCTTCTCCAGTAAAGAAATAAGAAGCTAAGGCTATGCACAACCAAACACCACATATAACAAGTAAACTACCAAAAACCAACTTTTGTTGACTCGATAGCTTAAAACTTGGCTTTTTAATTTTTTGTTTAGGTGGTTTTTTGGTCTTGGTTTTTCTTTTCGCCATTAATGCGTTGTTAAGTTAAACAAAAATACAAATTACTAACGTTTATCCTAAAGTAATAGTATTTTAAAAAATCTTTGGGATGTATATGATAAAACCGATGATAATAGCAAATACGGAAGCTATAAATACAGCTCCAGCAGCGATATCTTTTATTAAACCTATTTTTTTATGGTGTTCTGGGTGAATAAAATCGGCTATGGCTTCTATAGCTGTATTGATACCTTCAATACTCATGACGACACCTATGCATAACAGTTGAACAAGCCATTCGGTTGACGAAATTTCATAATAAAACCCAATAAAGGTAAGTATCAGGGCAATTGCAAACTGAATTTTGACACTAGCTTCTGTTCTTAAAAGTAGTAAGGCTCCTTTAAAAGCGTAACCAATACTTTTAAGCCGATTTACTATAAAGGAGTCTTTTTTTGTCATGTATTAAACGGCCGTTTTAATATATTTTATAAAGCATCAAGAGCTGCTTTATAATTAGGTTCATCGACAGTTTCTGGAACTTGTTCGGTATATTTTACAGTGCCGTTTTCATCTACTATTATAACACTTCTGGAATGTAGCGCTTCTAATGGACCTGTAATGAAATTTAGCCCGTAGGCTTTTCCAAAACTACCATCTTTATAATCGGATAAACTAATGACGTTATCTAAACCTTCGGCACCACAAAAACGAGCATGTGCAAATGGTAAATCGTGAGAGATACATAAAACTTTAGTGTTTTCCAATTGGCTGGCTTCTTTATTAAATTGTCTAACAGATTGCGCACAAGTACCCGTGTCTACACTGGGGAAAATATTTAAAACTAATTTTTGTCCTTTAAAATCGTTTAAGGTTTTAGTTGATAAATCGATTGCTGTTAAGGTGAAATCTGGAGCTAAACTTCCTACTTGTGGTAAGTTTCCAGATGTTTCTATGGGATTTCCTTTTAAAGTAACTGTTGCCATTATGTATTTTTTTATTAAACATTAAAAGTAAGCATATAAAATTGTTTAGAAATATTAATTTTTTGAAATTATTATAATCATTACAAAAAACTATTAAAAATTTTTTTTAAATAAATTTTAACTATGCATTTATAGCTTATAAATATAAATAAAACATTAATTTTTAAGCAATAAAAATTAAGTTTGTGTAAATGAACTCATTTTGACTTTTATATTTCCTAAAAAGGTGGCTAAAATTCGTCTATATTTCGTTACTTTTCTTACACGTAACGATGCTATGACTTTCAAAAAGAGCCTTATCTGAACAAATTTTAGCTCATTTTAGTTCATTTAACTCTTATTTATCATAAATCGGAGTTCATGAATCTTCGATTTCGGTTAAAAACAAAAAGTCAAGAGGAGTTCAATGAATCAAATAACTAATAAATCTAATATAAATGGATACAAATAACGGTGACATAAACAAATGCCCATTTATGGGCGGGGCTCACAAAAAAACAGCCGGTAGTGGTACGGGAAACCGCGATTGGTGGCCAAATGAACTTAAATTGAACATCCTTCGTCAAAATGGGGTAAAATCCAACCCAATGGGAGCGGAGTTTAATTATGCTAAAGCATTTAATAGTGTTGATTTTCCAACTTTAAAACAAGAAGTTATAGATTTAATGACGGATTCACAAGACTGGTGGCCTGCAGATTATGGTCATTATGGCCCCTTTATGATTCGTATGGCATGGCATAGTGCCGGCACCTATCGTGTTGGGGATGGACGTGGTGGAGCTGCCACCGGAAACCAACGTTTTGCTCCAATAAATAGTTGGCCCGATAACGGAAATTTGGATAAAGCACGTTTATTGCTATGGCCTATAAAAAAGAAATATGGAAGGAAAATCTCTTGGGCAGATCTATTGATTCTTGCAGGTAACTGTGCTTTAGAGTCTATGGGCTTTAAAACGTTTGGTTTTGCTGGTGGTCGTGAAGATATTTGGGAGCCAGAACAGGATGTTTATTGGGGGTCGGAAACAGAGTGGTTGGGAAATAAGGAACGGTTTGAAGGTGGAGAAGCTATTGAGGGCCATTTGGGAGCGACACATATGGGGCTGATCTATGTAAATCCGGAAGGCCCGAATGGCATACCTGATCCATTAGGAACCGCTAAGCTCATTAAAGAAACTTTTGGACGTATGGCTATGAATGATGAAGAAACGGTGGCGCTAACTGCTGGAGGCCATACATTTGGAAAAGCACATGGCGCTGCAGATCCTAACACATATATAGGTGCCGAACCTGCAGGGGGTTTAATAGAAGAAATGGGTACAGGGTGGAAAAACACGTATGGCACGGGTGTTTTGGATGATGCGATTACAAGCGGTCTTGAAGGTGCCTGGACGCCTAACCCTATACAATGGGACCATGAATATTTTGATGTGTTATTAAATTACGATTGGGAGTTGACTAAAAGTCCGGCAGGAGCAAACCAATGGACTCCGACAAAAGAATCGCAAGCTAAAACGGCACCTAGGGCAGGGGACGCATCAAAAAGACAGGCTTTAATGATGACCGATGCAGATATGGCTCTGAAAATGGATCCCACTTATCTGGAAATTTCAAAACGTTTCCATAAAGACCACAAAGCTTTTGAAGATGCATTTGCTCGTGCCTGGTATAAATTAACGCACCGTGATATGGGACCGGTATCTCGTTATTTGGGACCAGAAGTGCCTCATGAGGAATTGTTATGGCAGGACCCTATACCAAGGGTTGACTATACATTGAATGCCAGTGCTATTACATATTTAAAAAACATGATTTTTGTTTCTGGTTTATCAATATCCCAATTAGTATCTACAGCTTGGGCCTCGGCATCTACCTTTAGAGGTTCGGATATGCGTGGAGGCGCCAATGGTGGTCGTATCCGTTTAGCACCTCAAAAAGATTGGGAAGTAAATAACCCTATGGAATTGGAAAAAGTACTTGCTGTATATAAGGCTATTCAGAAAGAATTTAGTGGTACTGTTTCGATAGCAGACTTAATTGTTTTGGGAGGGACCGTAGGTGTTGAGCAAGCTGCTAAAAATGCGGGACATGATGTAACAGTGCCTTTTACTGGAGGTCGAGGAGATGCTTCTCAAGAACAAACAGATATAGAGTCTTTTGGTCATTTAGAACCGCAAGCAGATGGTTTTAGAAATTATATAAAGTCAGATTTGAAAGTAGCTGCAGAAAATTTATTGGTGGACCGGGCTAGCTTATTAACACTTACTATTCCTGAAATGACAGTATTAGTAGGTGGTTTACGTGTATTAGGGGCTAATTATGACGGTTCTAACCATGGTGTATTTACAGATCGTGTAGGTTATCTTACCAATGATTTCTTTACGATTATTTTGGATTTTGCTTATACATGGAAAGCGGTCACAGATGATGATATATTATTTGAAGGAAGGGATCGTAGAACAGGAGAGGTGATGTTTACAGGAACTCGTGCCGATTTAATTTTTGGCTCAAATTCAGAGTTAAGAGCAGTTGCAGAGGTTTATGGTGCGGATGATGCTCAGGAAAAGTTTGTAAATGACTTTGTTAAAGCCTGGACAAAGGTTATGAATTTAGACCGTTTTGATTTAGACTGATTTTTTTAATCGAAAAGCATTCCTCGACGCATTGCGTCGGGCCTGCCTGCCGGCAAAGGCAGGGTTTCCGTTGAGATTGTCATTTCGGTTTTAGACTCTAAGGTCAAAAAAAACTAGCGAAACATGTATTGAGCCTTTCGACTAGAGTTTATGCAGAGCACAGCCGAAGTACTCAAGATAAACTAAAGCCGAAGTGTACCACTATGGCTCTGCCTCAAGGATAGTTGGTTTCAAGAAATTCTTTTATTAAATATTTTGAATAGGGGGTTGTGTTTAACTACATGTGCCCCCATTTATTTTGAAATTAATATGAATGCTATAAATTTTTTGCAAAGTGCTATTCAATCTGGAGATAGGGAGCAGGTAGAAGCACTTATAAAATGTCATCCCAATTTGATAAACGCTAAAGATTCAAGAGGGTTTACACCTTTAATTTTTGCTGCTTATTTTGGTAAAATAGATATTGTAAAATTACTCATCGAGAATAATGCGGATATATATCTAAATCAATATAAAATAACATGAACCTTCAGAGTGAAAAACCGAATTTCTTCGTTAAAAATACTCGCCGTAACTAGGCTATGCCTACGCTTTTTACCTTGAACTTCAATTTTTTATATCTAAATTTTCTATGCCATTTTATATTGATTTAGCTATAGATACCGTTGATGATTCTGGAAATACGGCTTTGATAGGTGTGTCTTTTAAAGGAAATGAATTTTTAGCTGAATATTTAATACAACAAGGGGCAGCTGTTAATGCTAAGAACAATAATGGTACAACACCTTTAATACCAGTTCTGCTATAAAATGCGATATAAATAATTTGAATTAGTTTTTGCTAGTTCAAAGCATGAAAATCTATCATAGCCTTAGCTACGATTTATTTTTATAATGTAGAAATAGTGAAAAATAAACGAATTATATGTTGTATTTTATGGTAGAAATGGTATAATATATGCTTGCATGTACAATCAAGCCCAAATAGTGGGATTGTTGTTAAAACATGGCGTTGATAGGGCTATTAAAGATAGTGAAGGTAAAACGGCTTTAGATTATGCTAATGAAAAGGGATTTGCCGATATTGAAAAGCTTTTGGAAAGTGTACGGTAGTGCGGTAGTATGATTTAATCATAAGAATACGAAGATAGCTCGGGTTTCAAGAGATTCTTTATTTGTCAATAGAGCCTAAAACACGTTTCATAAAACGGTTTAAAGCTTCTTTTTGTGGTGTGCCTTCTTTTATCATTTTATTCACTTCTATAGCACCATACATATTAGAAATAAGTTCACCAATAATATCTAATTCTTCATCTTTAAGAGATGGGACCTCGGTTAAAGCTTCTAAGGTTTCAATAGTTTCTACTACAAAATCTTCATCATTGTCTTCAATGAATTGAGTAAGGTGTTTAATTATTGGTAATTTCATCAATTAGTTTTTTTAGATAACTTCTTCAACAAGTTCTTTTAAAACATCAAACTTATTGGTTTGAACTTGATTTACAAATGCGCCATCTTTAAAAGTAGCAAACGTTGGTAAATTATCAACAGTTGCCAATTGTCTGGATTTAGGAAATTTTTCAGCATCTGCGATAATAAAAGTTATATTTTCTAACTCTGAAGCTAATTTTTTAACTTTAGGTTTCATAATGCGACAATTGCCACACCATGTTGCAGAATATTGCACAACAACGGTCTTGTTACTCGCAACCAATTCACTTAAGTTATCCTGACTTAATTCTTGAATCATAATGTTTTTTTATTTTCTATATACAAATACCAAATTCCAAAATCAAAGTGATTGGAATTTGGTATTTAGATTATTGGAATTTCTTAATTTACGTGAGCAGCTAAATACTCGGCAGTGGCATTTCTATTTGCATTCATAGCTTCTTTACCTTCTTCCCAGTTAGCAGGGCAAACTTCTCCTTTTTCCTGTACATGTGTTAAAGCGTCTATAATGCGTAAAAATTCATTCACATTTCTACCAATAGGCATATTGTTTATGCCTTCGTGTTGTACTATACCGTTTTCATCTATAACGTATGTTGCTCTGTAAGTAACATTGTCCCCTTCTACGGTTACAACACCGGTTTCCTCATTGTATTGCTCGTTAGTGATATCTAAAATACCTAAAGTAGAGGCTAGATTTCTATTAGAATCTGCTAAAAGCGGGTATGTAACACCTTCAATGCCACCTTGGTTTTTTGCTGTGTTTAACCATGCAAAATGTACTTCTGGAGTATCACAAGAAGCTCCTATAACAATGGTATTACGTTTTTCGAATTCTGCTAATGCTGCTTGAAAAGCATGTAATTCTGTTGGACATACAAAAGTAAAATCTTTAGGATACCAGAATAATAATACTTTTTTGTTGTTGTTTTTTGCTTCTTCAAGAACGTTTACTTTAAAAGTATCACCCATTTCGTTCATTGCGTCTACATTCAAATCTGGAAATTGTTTTCCTACTAATGCCATTTGTATTTAAATTTTTAATTAATAATTCGCGTTTAAGTATGCAAAAATAATCTATAACAAGAGAAAATGAAATAAGAATAAAATTTTAAATAACTATTGACTTATAGTATTTGTTTATACTATCTGTAAATGAGTATGTTATACTGTTATTTTTTCTTCAGTTGTCTTATTTTAATTGAAAAAGCAGCAAATAAGAGTGTGGTAAAAGGGCTAAGCCAATTAAAAATGGCATATATAAAATACTCACCAACTCCAACACCCAGGACTCCAGATTGGTAAGCACCACAGGTATTCCAAGGAATTAAAACAGAGGTTACTGTTCCAGAATCCTCTAGGGTTCTACTAAGGTTTTCTGGAGCTAACCCTTTGTCCTCAAAGGCTTGCTTAAACATTTTTCCTGGAATAACGATGGCTAAATATTGGTCTGAAGCAATAGCGTTTAAACCTAAACAACTTATTACGGTACTGGAAAATAAACCAAATACAGTCGTTGCAATAGACAATAGGGCGTTTGTAATTCTGGCTAAAGCACCAATAGCGTCCATAACGCCTCCAAATACCATGGCACAACATATTAAATAAATCGTCCAAAGCATACCGTTCATGCCTCCAGAATTAAGGAGTTTCTTTAATCTTTTTAAGGTTATTAGCTTGTCTAAACTGTTTACTTTACTGGCCAATGTGGATGGGTCCAATGATTTAAAAGAGAAGACTTTTGCTAAATCGTCTTTAGTATAGATTTTTCCCAAATCATCGTCCGTGAATAAGTTTTTTAAGTCTGCATTCGATTTTATGGCCTCTAATTCCTCATCCGTATAGGTAGCAACATATTTTTTATAGTCAATAGTTATTTGAGTATCGGCTAAAACAGAAGTGAGAATTGTTTTTGTTTTAGATGAAGATAATTTATTTAATACTTCTGGTTGGAATACCAATGCAAATATGGCAGCTAATATAACACCAGAAGCTAGGGCAATTAATGGTTTGGTTTTTAGTAATATGAGAGTAACGACAACCAAAGGCACAATAAACAATAACGGCGTTATATTAAAGTTGTTATTTATGGTTTCTAATATAAAAGCAGTGTCTGTACTTCCTGTAGTGTCAATAGTGGTACTCAAAATAGAAAATGCTATTAATGTAATAAGTATGGTTGGTACTGTGGTAATGGTCATATAGCGAATATGGGTAAACAAATCTGTTCCGGCCATAGCAGGTGCTAAATTTGTAGTATCACTTAAAGGGGACATTTTATCTCCAAAATAAGCTCCGGAAATAACAGCACCAGCGATCATCCCAGAAGGGATGCCCAAAGCGCTACCAATGCCTATGAGTGCAATACCTACGGTTGCAGAAGTCGTCCAGGAACTTCCTGTTGCTATGGAAATTATGGCAGCTATTATTACAGAAGCCGGTAAAAATATGGATGGGTTTAAAACTTGTAGGCCATAGTATACCATAGCTGGGATAATACCACTAATTAGCCATGTTCCAGCAAGTGCGCCTACTAAAAATAAAATCATAATAGGAACGAAAACACTTTTTAAGTTCTCCCAAATTTCTTTTAACATGATGTTAAAAGAAACTTTGTTAAAAAAGCCAACCAATGCTGCAACACCTCCAGATATTAATAAGATAAATTGATTAGAATAATCTCCCAGCATACTGCCATCGGCAAAAAAGATATTGTAGGCTAATAATACCATTAAAAATAAAACAGGAATTAAGGCTTCCCATATGTTTAATGCTTTATTGTCAATAATTTTTTGATTTTCAATGTTTATTTCTGAAAGGTTATTTTCGTTTTGCATCTATTGCGTTTTAGTCGCGTAATGTTACGATTTTCAATGAAGTTATGCAAATGATATGAGTTGCGTACATTTGCATGTATTTTAAAATTAAAAATGGATTCATTAACCCAAATCGTTTTAGGTGCAGCTTGTGGTGAAGCTGTTCTAGGAAAGAAAATAGGTAATAAGGCTTTGCTATTTGGTGCTATTGGGGGTACTATTCCAGATTTGGATGTGTATGTTGGTAGTTTACTGTTCAACAATGAAATTGATGCCATGTTGTTCCATAGAGGTTTTATGCATTCTATTTTGTTTTCGGTTTTTGCAGCATTTCTTTTGGGATGGGGCATTTATAAATTATATAATTCGGGTAAACGCATACATACTACCACTAAAAATGATTGGATTAAACTGTTCTTTTGGTCATTGTTCACACATCCTATTTTAGATTGTTTTACGCCGTATGGTACTCAATTGTTTGCTCCGTTTAGTAATTATCGTGTTGCTTTTAATAATATTGCCGTAGTAGACCCCATTTATACATTGCCATTTCTCATCTGTATGATTGTTTTAATGTTTTTTAATAGCGCATCGAATAGAAGAAAGCTTTGGTTAAAGCTAGGTTTGGGAATTAGCTCTGCTTATATGTTATTCACTATAGGAAACAAGTTTTATATAGATGCTGTATTTAGAAAATCTATGGCAGAAAATAATATTAGTGCCGAGCGGTATAGTACGCAGCCAGCTATTTTTAATAATATATTATGGTATGGGATTATTGAAACGGATTCTTTGTATTTCGTAGCCAACTATTCTTTATTGGATAGAAAAAACAGGTTTTTGGATTTTAAAAGTTTACCCAAACAACGCGATTTAAAGCCCATTGAATTTAATGATATTAAAAACTTGGCGTGGTTTAGTAATCATTATTATAGCATTTATAAGGTTGCGGACAATGCGTATCAATACAACGATTTAAGGTATCCTATTTTAGATACAAACAATCCAAACTCATCCGTTTTTAGTTTAACACTTTACAAGGACAATGGCCGATTAAATATAAAACCTTTTAAGCCTAAGTTTGAGAATTTTGAAACCATCATGTTAGGTTTATGGACACGTATCAAGGGGATTTAACTCAGGCTATGCCTAAAACTATAGAGCTTCTCTACTTTTTAAGTTTAACCTTTGTAACGACAACTCATGTGTAATCCGGGTTAAACAGTCTTTAATTTAGAACCAGGTATATTGAGAGCTTCCATACATGCCCGCATGGTTTGATAGGTACGTTCAATATCTGCATCCAGTCCAATGGAAAAACGAATTAGCCCATCACTTAAACCCATTTCCTTTTGTTCTTCTTCTGGTATTTCAGACGATGTAGAGCTTCCTGGAGCACTAAAAAGCGTTTTGTAAAACCCTAGACTTACAGCTAAATAGCCTAAGTTTTTATCTTGCATCATTTCCATAAGTTCGTTCGCTTTATCCAAAGAGCCTACATCAATGGTCAACATACCTCCAAAACCATATTTTTCATTCATCATACTTTTAAATAATTCGTGGGATGGATGGGACTCTAGCCCTGGATAAACAGTTTTTAAACCATCGGCTTCAAACTTTTTGGCTAAATAAGTGGCATTATAACTATGTTGTTCTATTCTAATATGCAAGGTTCTTAAGTTCTTTAAAATAGATGAAGCTCTTAAGCTGTCCATTGTGGAACCCAATAACATAGAAGCGCCATCGTTTACATTGCGTAATTCATTTATAAACTCTTGTGTACCGCAAACGACACCTCCAACAGTATCGCTAGATCCATTAATGAATTTTGTTAAGCTATGTATAACGACATCGGCGCCTAACATGGCTGGTGCTATAGATAGCGGGGAAAAGGTGTTGTCTACTACTAATTTTAAATCATGCTTCTTGGCAATATCTGCTAACCCCTTTATGTTGGCGACTTCTAAAAGCGGATTGCTTACAGATTCACAATACAGTACTTTTGTGTTTTCTGTGATGGCGTTTTCGACCATTTCTAAATTAGTAATATCGACAAAAGAAGTGTTTATATTAAATCGTGGTGTGAAATTTTTCAAAAATGCATAAGTACCCCCATAAATAGTTCTACTAGAAATAATATGATCCCCACTACCACATAATTGCAGTATTACAGGCGTAATAGCGCCCATTCCAGATGCAGAAACATTGGCGGTTTCTGTGCCTTCCATCGCAGCCAAAGCTTCTCCGAGATATAAATTTGAAGGCGAGGAATGACGCGAATATAAATAGCAGCCATCGGCATTGCCCTCAAAAGTATCAAACATGGTTTTTGCAGATAAAAATGTATAGGTCGAAGCATCCGAAATGGAAGGGTTTACGCCTCCAAATTCACCAAAATACTGTAAGTCCTGTATGTTATTTGCGGGTTTAAAAGCCATGATGTTTTATGTTTAAAAAATTTATAGCAAAACTCAATATTTTGAGATTATAAAACAATAGATGGTTTGTTATTAAGAAAATAAAACTTATTTATAGATCATTTATAGATTATATTATATTTTTTTATGTGTTTTTGTGTATATTGATGAAAATTTTTCAATTATGATTTTTGATGAGATCGATAGAAAGTTATTGGATTACTTACAAGTAGATAGTAAACAAACAAATAAAGAACTTTCCAATAAATTAAACCTTTCTGTAACGGCGGTCTATGAGCGTATAAAAAAGCTGGAAAGGGAAGGCTACATTAACAAATATGTTGCATTGGTAAATAAAGAACGCGTGGATAAAGCTTTTGTGGCATTTTGCCATATCAAGCTTGTACAGCACAGTCAAGAATATGTTATAAGGTTTGAAAAAGAGGTTGCCAATATAAAAGAGGTGCTAGAATGTTATCATGTTAGTGGTGATTATGATTATTTATTAAAAGTTTTAGTTAAGGACATGCAGGCTTTTCGTGAGTTTATGGTTAAAAGGCTAACAACCATCGATCATATAGGTAGTACACATAGTATGTTTGTTATAAATGAAGTAAGGCATACCACGGCAATTAACATGTGATTATGAATACAGCAATCTATAAGGGCATTGAGTTTTTAATTGTTTTTATTCTATTACCTGTTAGTTTTGCTTTTACTTATTCTATAAAACTTAAAATGGGTATTGGTTTCATTGGATTTTTATACATCATTTATATTTTGTTGAGGGTTGAGAAGAAAAAGTTTAAAATCGCCCCGGGTCTAAAATGGCTTGTGTTCTGGAAGCAAACCATTTTAAAACTAGCTGTTATTGCCATGTTTACTATATTGTTTGTTGGGTTAACAGATAAAGAATCGCTTTTTGGCGTATTGCTCAATAAACCTAAATTATGGATTTTTATATTGCTTATTTATAGTTTCTTTTCGGTGTATCCACAAGAGCTAATTTATAGAACTTTTTATTTTCAACGTTATAAAGGTTTATTTAAAAACGATACGCTGTTCATTTTTGTAAATGCTATTGTATTTTCTTTAGGGCATATATTTTTCAAAAATTATTTAGTGATTGCCCTCACTTTTTTAGGGGGCTTATTGTTTGCGACAACCTATAAAAATACACAATCTACACTCTTGGTATCTATAGAACATGCTATTTATGGTTGTTGGTTATTTACAGTGGGAATGGGAAGTATGCTTGGTTTTCCTACATAATTTCCAGAAGGCCTTACTAATTGTGCAAAAATACGACGCTTTTAAATCTTTTTCTTATTTTTGGCTAGCTATTTATTAACTACAACCATACTAAAAACATGAAGAAATTTAGTTACATTATTTTGGGATTTATTATTGGAGCCGTATTAACGTATTATTTTTGCTCAATGGACATTGATGTGAAATCAATGTCAACAAAATTTGAAATACCAGATGGTGTTATTGAAAGGGACAGAGCCCAAAACTTAAATAATAATTGGACTGAGTACAGAGAAGCAGCAGTAGATTCTGCAGCACAGCAACAAGGAAGAAAAAAAGATAATCGTTGGACTTCCTGGAAGTTAAAGGATATTGAAAATTATTTGGCTTACTCAAAAAATGAAGCCGAAAGATTAGGATACAATATGACTGGTATTCGTGTTTATTTAGGTGTTTATGGAGAAAATGCCGGATCAAGTAAAAAGAATTTAACGACCATGTTTATAGTACCTACGGGTAAAAAATTACATGACACAGCTAGTATGCTTCCATCTAGTTTAAGAGGTGATGAAGAGGAAGATATTCCTACACCTCCTCTGAATAGAGGTGGTGGAGGCTCTGGTGGCTACCCTCAATAATTTTTTGTGGAAGAATTTATAAAACAGAATTATTATACTCTTACAATTATAACAGAATCGTTAGCAGCTGTAACAGGTTTGTTGCTTTATAAAAAGTACAAATTTACAGCTGCTAAATATTTTATATATTTTTTAGTTTATTTAACCATTTGTGATTTTTTCAGTTTTTATACATGGTACGTTCACCCTGAAAAAATGTTTAGCTTTCTTATAGGAACTGTTTTTGAAAAGAACCATTGGTGGGCTACATCTTATTGGCAAATAGGCGCCATTTTATTTTTTTCTTTTTATTACCATGAAATTTTAAAAACTAAGAGGTCAAGGGCTATTGTTAAGTTTTTTGGGTATGCGTATTTCTTTTTTTCTATCATCTACATTATTTTAAATTGGGATGCCTTTTTTTATAAGTTTTTCCCAATCTTGAGTATTCTTAGTGCTATCATCATATTACTGTGTACCGTATTTTATTTTATTGAGATCTTGCAAAGTGATAAGGTATTAACATTTTATAGATCTATAAATTTCTATATCAGTTTCGCCATATTTATCTGGTGGTTAATTATTACGCCTTTAGATTTTTATGATGTTTATTTTGCTTATGAAGTAGGGAACCCTAATAGAGATTGGAATTTTATTTTTTTGCAATGGGAAATTTTCTTATTTGCTAATATATTTATGTATTTAACTTTTACATTTGCTTTAATATGGTGCAAACCGGACAACAATTAGCAAGTACACCTGCTGAACGCTATTTATTGATTTATATGATTGCCGTTTTAGTAGTTGTAACGTCATTGGTCATTATCTTTTTTGTTGTATTTCAAAAAAGAAAGAATAAATTGCTGTTGGATAAAATAAAGCAACAACAGGCTTTTGAAGAAGAAATAGCACAAGCTCAAACCGAAATACAAGAACAAACCCTTAAGAATATAGGCTGGGAATTGCACGATAATGTTGGTCAATTATTATCCTTTGCGAGTATGCAACTAAGTATTTTAAAAATGCAGGTAGCCGACGATATAAAGGATAAATTTAAGGATACTACCGAGGCCCTTAAAAATAGTTTGTCTGAAGTAAGAGCGCTTTCAAAAACATTGAATAACGAAGTTGTTTTAAATATTGGTTTTGAAAAATCTATCACAAATGAGTTAGACCGACTTAAAAAGATGAAGTTCATTTCTGCCGAACTTAAGACAGTAGGTGAGAAAATAGAGTTTACAAACAGAAAACATGAGATCATTATTTTTAGGATAATACAGGAGTTTTTATCTAATTCGGTAAAATATTCTGAGGCCGAAAATATAGCTATTACCATAGAATATCAAACAAAAAGCTTGATGATCATTGCGACAGATGATGGTAAGGGCTTTGATATGAATGGGATAGAAAAAGGTTCGGGGTTAATAAACATGAAGAGTAGGGCATTATTAATTAATGCAGAGTTTGAGCTGTTGTCCAAACCAAATGAAGGTGTACAATTACTATTGGATTATCCCATTTCCTAGTGGATCTAAAGAATTCCTCGAGGGATAGTCGGTTTCAAGAATTTTTTTATTTAAGAGAAATATTTAAACATTTTTTTTAAGAGTCCCAATTTCCCTTTATAGGGTGCATATCTCACACTTGGATCGAGCCAATTTCCTCGTTTGGATATGGCTTTATGGTGTGAAAATGTATTGAAACCCGTTTTTCCATGATAAGCTCCCATGCCACTGGCTCCAACACCTCCAAAAGGCAATCTGTGATTTCCAAAATGGATCAATAAATCATTTACTACACCGCCACCAAAATTGTATTTTTTTATAGTTTGTTCAACAAAAGTGTTATTTTTTGAAAACACATAGAGCGCCAAAGGTTTATTGCCATTCCAAATAATATGTTCAATATCCTGCTCGGTATCATAAGTTAGAATAGGTAAAACAGGACCAAAAATTTCATCACGCATTATTTTACTATCTAAATGGGGGGTGTCAATTAGTGTGGGAGCTATGTAACAATTTTCTACATCAACATGACCACCAAAAATGACTTGGGAACCTGCTAGCATATCTGCGATTCGTTGCACATTTTTCTTATTGATAATTCTAGGTAAATCGCTAGAATCTTTTGGATTATCACCATATCTTTTAACAATTTCGATTTTTAAAGCATCAATGAAAACATCTTTAATATTAGATTTTATAATGATGTAATCGGCAGCAATACATGTTTGGCCAGCGTTTAAAAACTTCCCCCAGGATATGCGTCGAGCAGCCAGTTTTAAATTAGCCGTGTCATCAATAATACAGGGCGATTTTCCGCCTAATTCTAAAGTAACAGGTGTTAAATGCTTAGCGGCAGCACGTGCCACAATTTTTCCAACAGGAACACTCCCCGTAAAGAATATATAATCCCATTTTTGGGCTAATAGTTCTGTAGCAATTTCTACACCACCTTCAATGGTTGTTGCAACAGCTTCAGGAAATGTCCTTTGAACGATATCTGCGATGCGCTGTGATGTGTGCTTAGTGAGCTCGCTGGGTTTTAAAATAACCGTATTTCCGGCTGCGATGGCCATGATTAAAGGCTCTATTGCTAATAGAAAAGGATAGTTCCAAGGGGCGATAATTAATATGTTTCCGTAAGGTTCTTTATAGATATAGTCTCGAACAGGAAATGTTAATATCGATGATCTTACTCGTTTTGGTCTTGCCCACTTTTTAAGGTTTTTAATGGCCAAGTTCAACTCGGACATAACTAATCCAAATTCGCTAATAAAAGTTTCGAATTCCGGTTTTTTAAAATCCTTTTTTAAAGCATCGTAAATAGCATGTTCACTAGCAATTATTTCTTTTTTTAACGCCTTTAAAAGTGATAGTCTATAAGGGACATCTTTCATTTTTTGGGACTTGAAAAAATCCCTTTGTCTTGAAAGTATTATGGGTATGGTATCCAAAAGTGTTTTTTATAAAGATATTCAAATTATACCAATAAAGAAATCGAAGATTCATGAACTTCTATTTTTAAAATGAAAGATAGATAGTGAACTAATCGAATTATTTGGCTTATTTTATTTGTTAATTGGTATTATTTAAAGTTTAATTGGTTTTATGGGGAACAAGCATCCCAAATGGCGTCTTTTGGCAATGGCGCAGAAATGTTTATCAGCTCTTTTTTAACGGGATGGATAAACTCAATATATCTAGCATGTAAATGAATACTAGCATCTTTATTACTTCTATCGAAACCATATTTTAGATCGCCCTTAATGGGGCATCCTATGTTGGATAATTGAGATCGTATTTGATGGTGCCTGCCTGTTTCTAAATTAATTTCAAGCAAATAATAGTTGTCTAACGTTTTTAACGATTTATAGTGAAGAACAGCTTTTTTACTGTCTTTAACCTCTTTTGTATACGCAGTGGATTTATTGTTTTTAGGATTTTTTTTTAGCCAATTTATTAAAGTTCCTTCAGGTTTAGAAGGCGTGTTTTTTACTATGGCCCAGTATGTTTTTTTTATATCCTTTGAAAGAAATAGTTTATTAAGTCTGGGTAATGCTTTACTTGTTTTTGCAAAAATAACAAGACCTGTAGTAGGCCTGTCTAAGCGATGAACAACCCCTAAATATACATTGCCAGGTTTGTTGTACTTCTCTTTAATATATCCTTTTACGACATCGCTTAAGGGCCTGTCTCCTGTTTTATCGCCTTGCACAATATCTCCCGCCCGTTTGTTAACGATAATAATGTGATTGTCTTCATAAAGAACTTGTAGATTGGATTTATTGGAGACAATTTTAGACATGTTGGATTTTTAGGGTTGATTTAAATTTTAAAATCATTTTTTTAATCACTAATACACAAATAATTTAATTTTGCCTACTGCCTACTGCCTACTGCCTACTGCCTACTGCCTACTGCCTACTGCCTACTGCCTACTGCCTACTGCCTACTGCCTACTGCCTACTGCCCACTGCCTACTAAAATTAATACTGTTCACTATCATTTGGAAAATCAAGGCTTTTTACATCATCAACATATTGAGAGATCGCATTGGTCATATCTTCATATAAATTCATATAACGGCGTAAAAAACGAGGGTTAAATTCGTGGGTCATTCCTAGCATATCATGCAATACCAGTACTTGGCCGTCAACACCATTTCCTGCACCAATACCTATAATAGGTATAGTTACACTTTCTGCGACTTGTTTAGCAAGTTTGGCAGGTATTTTTTCAAGTACAATAGCAAAACACCCAATGCGCTCTAGCATTTTGGCATCTTCAATAAGGCGCAGGGCTTCTTCTTCTTCTTTAGCTCTTACCGTGTAAGTACCAAACTTATATATAGACTGCGGTGTTAAGCCTAAATGTCCCATAACTGGGATACCAGCATTCAATATGCGTTTAATAGAGTCTTTTATTTCTTTGCCTCCTTCTAATTTAACCGAATGTGCACCACTTTCTTTCATAATTCTAATAGCAGACCGCAAGGCTTCTTTGGGATCGCTTTGATAGCTGCCAAATGGTAAATCCACAACTACTAAAGCACGGTATACGGCACGAATTACAGAAGATGCATGGTAAATCATTTGATCTAAAGTAATTGGCAATGTGGTTTCATGTCCGGCCATGACATTACTTGCAGAATCACCAACAAGTATCACATCGATACCAGCACCATCAACAATTTTTGCCATTGTATAATCGTAAGCAGTTAACATCGATATTTTTTCACCATTGGCTTTCATGTCAACCAATGTTTTTACTGTGACGCGCTTGTACTCTGTTTTAGCTACAGACATAATTTTTCTGATTTTTTAAATAGTACGTAAAAGTAATGAATTATACCAGTTTTGTTATAAAATGCGATATAAATAATTTGAATGAGTGTTTACTGGTTCAAAGCATAAAAATCAATCATAGTCATAGATACGATTGATTTTATGATGCATAAAAGTGAATAACAAACGAGTTATATGTTGCATTATATGGTATATGTTAAACTTTTCTTTAAGATGTGCCATCATTGCATAGGTTGTCCTACATTTATAGGTATTTAACTTTGAATAGCACATAAAAACCATTTCTTTTTACTTATGCTCGATTTCAAAGTTAAATTGGTATTAATTAAAATTCACATCCTATGGTTCGAACAATATTCTATTTATTCGTTTTAATGACATCTGTTATATATGCTCAAAAAGATGAGCAAGCTCAAGTAAAAGTTGCAGTAAATACATTTTTTGAAGGATTTCATAAAAAAGATACAGCTCTTATGACATCTGTTATGATGGATAAGATACTCATGCAAACTGCTTATAGAAATAAGGAAGGAAAGGATATTTTGGTTACGGATGATTCTGAAAAATTTATAAAAGCCATTGCAAACAGGCCAGATGACCAAAAATGGGACGAGCGTTTATTGGATTACAGCATTCAGGTGGACGGCAATATGGCAAATGTATGGACGCCTTACGAGTTTTGGTTTAATGGCACATTTAGTCACTGTGGTGTTAATTCGTTTCAGTTATTTAAAGATGGTGATCAGTGGAAAATCATTTACTTGATCGATACTCGGAGGAAATCTACTTGTGGGGAATAGGTTTTTTGTTTAGTTGTTTAATCGTTTAACCGTTTAACCGTTTAATTGTTGAGTTGCCAAGGCGCAAAGAGGTTAAAGAATGAAGTTGAAATTGAAGCTGAATACTGCCAACTTAATACTGTTAACTGAACACTGCCTACTGAAATATGTTTCTCGCGAAGACGCAAAGGCGCTAAGAGCATTATGGTTATACGGTGCGAACTGCTTACTGCCACTGAACACTGTATACTAAAATATCACGCTAAGCTGCAAAGGCGCTAAGAGCATTATGGTTATATGGTGCGAACTGCTTACTGCCACTGAATACTGCTTGCCTTTTATCTAGCAATCTGTTAGATTTACTCCAACAGCTAAGCCTCCTTCAGAAGTTTCTTTATATTTTGTATGCATATCTTTTGCAGTTTCCCACATGGTGGACACTACTTTATCCAGTGGCACCTTTACATTTTTAGGATCTGTATTTAAAGCCATTTCAGCAGCGTTTATGGCTTTAATGGCCCCCATGGCATTACGCTCTATACATGGTATTTGTACCAGGCCTCCAATAGGGTCGCACGTTAATCCTAAATGATGCTCCATAGCTATTTCTGCAGCAATCAGTACTTGTTCCGGAGTGCCTCCTAAAAGTTCACATAGCGCACCAGAGGCCATCGCTGATGATACACCTATTTCTGCTTGACAGCCTCCCATGGCTGCACTAATGGTTGCCCCTTTTTTAAAGATACTACCAATTTCGCCTGCAACTAATAAAAAACGCTTAATATCTTCAAAATTAGCATCGTGATTTTCAATCACTAAATAATATAATAAAACGGCAGGAATAACGCCAGCACTTCCGTTAGTAGGAGCAGTAACAACTCTGCCCAAAGAAGCATTGACTTCATTTACAGCAAGCGCAAAACAACTCACCCATTTTAAGATCTGTCGAAATTTAACTTCCGTATCCCTTATGGCATAAACCCATTCAACAGGGTTTGTATAAGCAATATCACCTTTTAAATTTTGGTGCATATCAAAAGCACGACGTCTTACATTTAGTCCTCCAGGAAGATTACCTTCTGTATGGCAACCAATATATATGCATTCGAGCATGGTATCCCAAATGCGTTTTAGTTCTTTATCTATTTCTTTTTCCGAACGAAGCGACTTTTCATTTTCTAAAACAACTTCAGAGATCGATTTGCCCAAAGTTTTGCAAAATTGTAAAAGTTCTGTGCCTTTATCAATATGGTAGGGAAAAGAACGTTTAATTTCAAAATTTTTCTTAGAATTTTCAAGAGTTTCCTTAACTACAAAACCACCACCGATAGAATAAAAAGTAGATTTTGCATTTTTTCCATTTATGGTAGCTGTAAAGGTTAATCCGTTTGCATGAAATGGCAAAAAATCCCTATTGAACACAATATCGGTATCAGTATTAAAAGTGATGGGCTTTTCGTTGTTAAAGCTTAAGGTTTTGCTTTTTTTGATTTCAGAAATAACAGAGGCAATATTTTCTATAGGCATAGTTTCCGGATCAGCACCATTTAACCCAAGCATGACAGCATAATCTGTTGCATGGCCTTTACCTGTTAATGATAAGGAACCATAGAGATCTACAGATATTTTTTCAACGGTATCAAAAGTATCGTTATCTTTTAGTTCTTTAATCCATCTTTCTGCAGCCCTCCAAGGTCCTAGGGTATGCGAACTCGATGGTCCAATACCAATCTTTAACATATCAAAAACAGAAATACATTCCATGCCCCTATATCGTTTTAGTAGTGCAAATATAAATTGTTTTACCTTGCTGTCCGATTAAAATTATCGAATATATTTTGAAGTCTTTCTATAGCCATAATTAGTAAGAAATCTACGGTTAGATGTCTTAACTTTTAATGTGAAAATGACATATTATATGACTGTTTAAATGATTCATGTTTTTTAAAGAAAATCATATTTATAAGTATTTTTAGCTTGTCAGTTAGTTACGATCAAATCTTTGTTCTAATAACAAAGGGGCTTATGTGCTTAGTTGGTTATTGATTTGTTTTGCTCCATCTAAGTCTATTCTTTAAAATATATGAGTTATAAATGACAGCTTGTCAGTATTTCTCAAATGGCATAATGATTGACTATTACAAGTCGAGTTTAAAAATGAACATTGAACATAAATAAAAGTATAAATAAAATATTATGAGTAAAATTATTGGAATCGATTTAGGAACAACCAACTCTTGCGTTTCTGTGATGGAAGGTAACGAACCTGTTGTCATCCCAAACGCAGAAGGTAAGCGTACTACGCCATCGGTTATAGCTTTTGTAGAAGGCGGCGAAATTAAAGTTGGTGATCCAGCAAAACGTCAAGCAGTTACTAACCCAACAAAAACGGTTTATTCTATAAAACGTTTTATGGGAAATAAATATTCTGAATCTAAGAAAGAAGCAGAGCGTGTACCTTATAAAGTGGTAAAGGGAGATAATGATACACCTCGTGTGGATATTGACGGTCGTTTATACACACCTCAAGAATTATCGGCCATGATTCTTCAAAAAATGAAGAAAACTGCAGAAGATTACCTAGGAACAGATGTAAGTGAAGCAGTCATTACTGTGCCGGCATATTTTAACGATTCACAACGTCAGGCGACTAAAGAAGCTGGAGAGATTGCAGGTTTAAAAGTTCGTAGAATTATAAACGAACCTACAGCAGCAGCATTAGCTTACGGTTTAGATAAAAAAGGCAAAGACCAGAAAATTGTTGTATTTGATTTTGGTGGCGGAACACATGATGTATCTATCCTAGAACTAGGAGACGGTGTTTTTGAAGTGCTTTCCACTGATGGCGATACACATTTAGGAGGTGATGATGTAGATGAAAAAATAATCAACTGGTTGGCAGATGAGTTTAAAGCAGAGGAGTCTATGGATTTAAGACAAGACCCTATGTCTTTGCAACGTTTAAAAGAAGCTGCTGAAAAGGCTAAGATTGAATTATCGTCTTCTGCACAAACAGAGATCAACTTACCATATATTACGGCTACAGCCAGTGGCCCAAAGCACTTGGTACGTACATTAACACGTTCTAAATTTGAGCAATTAATTGACGATTTAGTAAAGCGTACTATAGCGCCTTGTCAATCTGCTTTAAAAGCGGCAGGCTTATCAAAAAGCGATATTGATGAAGTGATATTAGTAGGAGGTTCTACACGTATTCCTGCTGTACAGGAAGCTGTTGAGAAATTCTTCGGAAAAGCACCAAGTAAAGGTGTAAATCCAGATGAGGTAGTATCATTAGGAGCTGGAATACAAGGAGGCGTTTTAACTGGAGATGTAAAAGATGTATTGCTTTTGGATGTAACTCCATTATCTCTTGGTATAGAAACCATGGGTAATGTATTTACAAAGCTTATAGAAGCAAATACAACAATCCCGACTAAAAAGTCACAAGTATTCTCTACAGCAGCAGATAATCAGCCATCAGTTGAAATCCATGTATTGCAGGGAGAAAGAGCTATGGCGGCAGATAATAAAACCATTGGGCGCTTCCATTTAGATGGTATTCCACCAGCAAGACGTGGCACACCACAAATTGAGGTAACGTTTGATATTGATGCTAATGGTATCATTAAAGTATCTGCTACAGATAAAGCGACCAATAAATCACAAGATATCCGTATTGAGGCCTCTTCAGGATTAACGGAAGAAGAAATTGAAAAAATGAAAGCTGATGCTGAAGCGAATGCCGAGGCAGATGCAAAAGCAGCTGAAAGTGCTCAGAAATTAAACGAGGCAGATTCTATGATTTTCCAAACGGAAAAACAATTAGAAGAGTTTGGTGATAAATTATCGGATGATAAAAAGCAACCCATAGAAGCCGCTTTAGAAGCCTTGAAGAAAGCTTACGAAACTAAGGATTTAGAAGTGATCACGCCTGCATTAGATAAAATAAACGAAGCTTGGAAAGTAGCCTCTGAAGAAATGTACAAAGCACAAGCTGAGGCACAAGGAGGGGGAGCACCAGGACCAGATGCAGGAGCAGGAGAACAGACTCAGGCTGAAGGCAGTGATGTAGAAGACGTAGACTTCGAAGAAGTCAAGTAGCTTGTCCTGAGCAGAGCCGAAGGGTCTCATATAGAAAATAACCAAAAGGTTAAATATAGATGTTAAAAAAACGCAATCATTTATTTGATTGCGTTTTTTGATTTAAGTGAGTTCAGTAAAACAGAGTAATCAAAATATATTAGAGGTTTGTAATTTTTAAATTTAGTTAGTCGTTCTTAAACTTATAAAATCCTAGTATATTTACGACTCAATTATTTTCAAGTAGAAGCGTTATGACTGTTTTTAAAAATATTAGTGGACTACTTTTATTTTTCCTTTTAATAAATCCTATTTATTCACAAGAAGCCTACAAACCACCTAAGCTTTCTAATCCGGATTCTTGGACATTAATTTTATTGCCAGATCCGCAATCTTATATGAAATTTGGACGAAATCAGGGGGTATTTGAACTTATGACGGGATGGATTGAAGAAAATATCAACACTCTAAATATTAAAATGGTATTGTGTACAGGTGATTTGGTAGAACAAAATGAGCTCTTGGTCACCGATAATATTAATGGGAATAGACCAAGCAGGGAACAGTGGATGGCCATATCAAGAGCGTTTGATAAATTAGATGGAAAAGTGCCTTATATACTAGCCGCCGGAAATCACGATTTTGGTTATAAAAATATAGAAAACAGAAAATCAAATTATAATACATATTTTCCAGCCCATAGAAACTTGTTAAATGCTCAACTTCTTAGGGAAGTGACTTATAATATTGATGGCATACCTACCTTGGAAAATTCGGCTTTTGAGTTTATTTCTCCCCATGACCGCAAATTTCTCTTTTTGAACCTGGAATTTGCACCAAGAGAGACCGTTATTGAGTGGGGCCAAAGCCTAACGAGTAGAAAGGAATATAAAAATCATACCATTGTAGTATTAACACACTCCTATTTGAATGCTCAAAATGAGCATATTGAAAAAGAGAACTACCCCATTAAAGATGGTAATTATGGAAAGGCAATTTGGGAAAAGTTAGTTAAACCATCAACAAATATTCAAATGGTTTTTTCTGGACATATTGGAGCGCCAAATGACTTTAAAGCACATGTTGGTTACAGAACTGATATAAATCATGCTGGTAAAAAAGTGAATCAAATAACATTTAATGCACAAGCACTGGGTGGCGGATGGAACGGGAATGGCGGTAATGGTTGGCTGCGTATACTTGAGTTCTTACCCGATAAAAAAACTGTAGAAATGCATACATTTTCTCCATTTTTTGCCATTTCACCGGAAACGCAAAACAAAGCATGGAGTAAAACGTCATTTAATGATTTTTCCTTTGAATTGGATTAATGCCCTATTTTTTTTAAGCTAACCATGTTTAAGTATGTCTTTTTCTTCTAAAATTAAATCAGATTACAAACCCAAGCGTTTAGCCGTTAAACTAAATGCTAAAGGGGAACAATTTGTGGTTAAAAAACATCCTTGGGTTTTTTCAAATAATATAGTAAAGATTAATAGTGAAGCCAAAACAGGGGATTTAGCGGTTATTTTTGGTAAGAATAAAAATAGCGTTATTGGTTTAGGTCTGTATGATGCCCATTCACCTATTCGCATTAAAATGATTCATAACGATTCCTCAAAAGCAGAAATAAATGCCAGTTTTTTTCATCACAAAATAGAAGAAGCGTATCGGAAACGATTAGATTTATTAAAAACAAACACGACCAGTTATCGCTTGTTATTTGGAGAAAATGACGGATTCCCTGGTTTAATTGCTGATGTTTATGATGCTGTTTTAGTGGTAAAATTATATTCCGAGATTTGGTTGCCTTATTTAGAATCTATTTTAAAAAGTGTGCAGGTAGTTTCTAATGCTAATACTATCGTTATTCGTTTAAGCCGCGGGTTGCAACAATCTAAAAAGCATCAATTAAAAGATGGTGAAGTCGTTTTCGGGGTTTTAGGGAATGACGTCGTTCAGTTTATTGAGCATGGTGTAAAATTTTCTGCAAATGTGATCAAAGGTCATAAAACAGGTTATTTTTTAGATCACCGGGCTAACCGAAAGCAAGTGGGGGCCTGGAGTAAAGGTAAAACAGTTTTAGATGTTTTTTCCTATGCTGGAGGGTTTTCTGTCCATGCGTTATATAATGGTGCTAAAGAAGTTACAAGTCTGGATATTAGTAAGCAGGCATTGGAAATAGCCATACAAAATGGAAAACTGAACCATTATACTGGTAAGCATAAAACGATTGCTGGTGATGCTTTTGAAGTGCTTAAAGAACTCATCAAAAAGAAGATCACGTTTGAGGTCGTTGTTATAGACCCTCCAAGCTTTGCAAAACAAGCTTCAGAAATTGAATTAGCTAAGAAAAAGTATGCCCAATTAGCTCAATTAGGAGAAAAACTAACTGCCAAAAATGGATTGTTAGTGTTGGCATCTTGCTCATCTAGAGTTTTATCCCAAGCTTTTTTCGATATTAATTCACAAGTTTTATTGTCATCTAACAGAGGTTTTAAAGTAATATTAAAAACGAATCACGACTTAGATCACCCTATTGGGTTTACAGAAGGCGCTTATCTAAAATGTGGGTATTATAAATTTTCTAATTAGGTGCTTTTTTAACATAAAAGGATTTATATATCTAGATGATTTTATCGTCTTTTTTATTTTTACTTCGTCTTCCTGTTTTAAGAACAGCATTTTATAAGGGAAATGATATTAATTTAAGTATAGTATCGTTAAAAATAACTATGCATGCATAATAATTATTATATTTGTTCAAACTTTGACCCATGGCTATTAAACTTACCGAACTTTTAAATATAAAGTACCCAGTTATTCAAGCACCTATGTTTTTAGTTTCTAACGTTGCCATGGTTAAAGAGGCTATGAAAGGTGGTATTGCTGGTTGTATTCCTGCGTTAAACTATAGAACACTTGAAGAATTACGAGCAGCAATAAAAGAATTAAAGGCAAATAGCGTAGAAGGAGGATCTTTCGGGTTTAACTTAATCGTTAATAAATCGAATGTAAAATATAAAGGACAGTTAGAAGTTCTTTGCGAAATGGGTTGCGATTTTATTATCACATCCTTAGGAAGCCCAGAGGAAACAATCAATCGGGCACATAAAGTCGGAATTAAAGTATTCTGTGATGTGGTCGATTTAAAATTTGCAAAAAAGGTAGAACAACTTGGAGCTGATGCTATTATAGCCGTAAATAATCAGGCCGGTGGCCATCGAGGTGGTGAATCGCCGGAAGATTTAATAAAAGAATTAAGTTCAAATTGTAATATTCCTATAATTTCTGCTGGAGGTGTAGGTATTAAAGCCGATATAGACAAAATGTTAAGTTATGGGGCCGCAGGCGTATCGGTAGGAAGTCCTTTTATAGCTTCTGTTGAAGCTAATGTTACCGATGAATATAAACAAGCCTGTGTTACATATGGTGCAGATGATATTGTTATGACCGAGCGTATTTCAGGAACGCCATGCACCGTGATAAATACTCCTTATGTTCAAAAGATCGGTACAAAACAAACGTGGTTGGAATCGGTTTTAAATAAAAATAAAAAGCTTAAAAAGTGGGTGAAAATGATTCGTTTCTCCATTGGTATGAATGCCACTAAAAATGCGGCTACAAAAGCAACCTATAAAACGGTTTGGGTAGCAGGACCAAGTATCGAACATACTAAAGCCATTCTACCAACAAAAGAAATAATTAATCGTTTGGTTAATTGACCAAAGCAATTTTAGCGTTTCTTTTACTCTTATTTTTTCCAACAAATAGGCTTAAGGTAGCACTTGCAGTCAAACCCCCTAAAGAGGTTGCCACTAGCTCCCCAGTATCAAACCGATTAATTTCTTTACTACTATCATAAACTTCTTTGGCAAGACCTGCTAATACAGAAGTCCCTAAACTATACCAAAAAGCCTTTTTCTTATTTTTAGTTGTGGTATAGACCACGGTATATGTAGTTGCTGATATTATGGCACCAGCTCCAAAATGTAGTTTATCATCTGTCGAAATAGATTGAGCACTACACAAACCTGCAAAGGACACCAATATAAGGGTAACAATTATTTTCATTTAAATCACTATTAAGATTCCTGATCGTAATTTTAGATAATATTATCTATGCAGTCCATAATTACTTGATGAACTACAGTTTTCTTTGATTAAGAACCATTTTTTTAGCTATATATGGATTTTCCAAGGGAAGGGCTAAAGATAAAGCCCTTATTAATTTGGATAAGCATGCTGTTAATTTTATAATTAAATGTAGCTCTGCAATAGTTGTCAAAAATGACCTTATCTGGTCAAATTTCAACTCTTTTTTGGTTAAAAAACTAAAAGGAGGGATGCGTTTCATGATGAAGTTTTAATATAAACTCGATGAAACTAATAATTGGTTATAAGGTCTATTTTATGGGTAAATAAAATTCTGTTTTTAATTTATGCGGTTCTACACGTTCTGGATTGCTAATGTATTTTTCCCTAACAACCTCATCACGTAATTGGTAATCGTTATTCAATAGCCATTCGTTAAAAATATAATTGTAAACATCTGCGAAAAATTCATAGCTGCCTTGGTATAAAAACACTGCAAATTTACCTCCTTTAAGTGTCTTAACTCCAATATTGCCAGTGGCTTTGGCGTTTTTATGTATAACCAAACAAGCATCATATCTAATTTTGTCCTCGTCGGTTATTTTAGGGTCATTATATGGCAAGCCTATATGTTCCATCCCTGCTGTGAATAGCTTTTGTTCTTTTACTTGCTCCCAAAGTTTTTTCCAGGCAGCAGGGTAATCTAAAGATTGGTAAGCCCCTTGCATACGAATATAGATGCATTTTTTGTCTTCTATATCTAGAATTTTTGGTTTTTTAATGTTTAGACTTTGTTTGTTTTCAGTTTTGAATGTTGTTCCCATAATGTTCATTTTTTTAATTGTGAATAATTTGTTTTTACGATACGCAGTAGGGGACACTCCAAAGTGATTTTTAAATTTTTTAGATAAGGACGACGGTGTTTCAAAACCCACATTATAGGCAATGCTTTCAATATCTAAAGAGGTATAACGAATCATTTTAGCAGCAGTTTCTATACGGGTTCTAGAAATGTATGTTCCAATGGGTTCTCCTAAAAGCGCTCTACTAATACGATGAAAATGAAACGGTGAAACATGTGAGATCCCTGCCAGCATTTTTAGATCTATTTTACTATCCAGATTATTGTGAATGTACTCAATAATTAAGTTTAGCTTTTGTTCATAAAATGCTTTGTTGGTTTGTTTCTGTGTCATTTTTAAAGTATTGATTAATACCAAATAAACTTCAAAACAACAGGTTAAATCCGTTTAGCTCACTATCATTTATTCTTATAATAGGAGTTCGTGAATCTTCGATTACTATTTCCTTTATATTTCAATAAAAAACATAACCATAACTAGGCTATGCTTATGTTTTTTATCACATCTAAAGAAAATATAATTCAAATTTATTACCAATCATTTTAAAATTCATTTGGTATAAGTAGTATTGCAAATGTATTTAGTAATCAAGATAGAAACTTTTCCAAACTTGCTGAATAGTAATGGTTCATCATGTTCACTAAAAATGAATTTAAGAATTATTGATATATTATGTAACTTATTTTGGTTGTTTTATGTCTTATGAGTTCTATATCAAGGTTGATCAATCAAAATGTTAACTTATGAAATCAAATTATTTACTGTTTAAAAAAACTATTATAATACTCTTTTAACTGAATGTCCGTAATCATGCATAATGATATTTTTGTCATTCAGAATACTTCGACTACGCTCAGTACAGGCTATAGTGAAGAATCTGTTAATAATCGATGAGATCCCTCGTCGCCTCGGGATGACAAAAACAATATATTTTTAGGTTTATGACAAATTACGGACAATCAAACTCTTTTATTATTGATAATGTATTTTACTTAAAAGTGGTCGATGCACAATTAGCTTTTAATAAGAATGACAAGGGAGAGGTAGCTGGTGTCACGCTTTTGCAAGGCGGACGAGAAGTAACAGGCAAAAGAATAGAATAATAGAACAATTTTAGGAATTTATAATGCTGTTTTAGCATCATAAGATGCCCGCGCAAGTTGGCATTTAAACAAAACCATTAATCAATTTTACATTAACCTCATGAATACCATCAAAAGGAATTATATTTATATCGTTCCCAAATAATTCAATGGCCCTTTCAGTTTCAACTTCTATACGTTCTTT
Source organism: Flavivirga sp. 57AJ16 (assembly GCF_028736925.1). Lineage (GTDB taxonomy): Bacteria > Bacteroidota > Bacteroidia > Flavobacteriales > Flavobacteriaceae > Flavivirga. The sequence goes on from NZ_JAQZAT010000007.1 coordinate 62,927, forward strand.
GTTTAAATAGGCATCATTGGTTCCATAGACTAGCGATACTTTAGCCTTTAAAAATTTTAAATCATCTGCAACCAACTCTTTTGGAATACCACCGGAGTGCAGCACCAATTGGCTGCATTGTAATTTTCTTTTAGCGATATAACGTGTAGCAATACTCACGCCTTGCGAATATCCTAAAACGATTAGTTTCTTATCCTTTGGAATATTTTCAGCTTTTAAAACGGCATCTAAGTAACGCAGCACATTTTCGGTTTCTGCTAAGGTGTTTTCTTTGGTCAACCAACTAGCACCAACATGTTTAAACTGCGGATGTAAATAGTATTTGCTGCTTGCTTGTGGCGCAATAATATAGTTTTCTTTAGCATTTAGCTCTTTAAAATATTTTAAAAAATAACGACTTAAATAGCCCATACCATGACATACCAACCAAACATGCTCTGTTTCATCAGTTAGTATATTTAAAGTAGAATAGGTATTTGTAGTTTGATATGATATTTCTTTTTCGCTAGAATTCATTTATTAAACTGGTTTTGTATTTTTGTTTCAGATATTGGACTCGTTTGTACGAGTTCTTAAAAATAAATTATTCTATGCAATTATCTAAGGAAAAAGTTTTGGCTCGAGCTAATGCTGCTTGTAAAAATACTTTAATGGAAACCTTGAATATTGAAGTTGTAGATTTTGGGGAAAACTATTTAGTAGCTAGAATGCCCGTGACTTCTAGAGTACATCAACCTGATGGCGTATTGCATGGTGGTGCGACAGCTGCTCTAGCTGAAAGTGTTGGTAGTTTTGCATCACATATTTTTATTGATACTGAAAAATTCTTTGTGAGGGGCATAGAGATCACAGCGAATCATTTAAAAAGCATAAAAGAAGGGTTTGTGTATGCCAAAGCGACCTTTTTGCATAAAGGTAGAACGACGCAATTATTGGATATACGGGTTACGGATGAAGCTGATAATTTAATTTCAATTTGTAAATTATCCACTATTGCTTTACCAAAAAAAGATCGTTAATGACGCTGGACTTTTTTAAACGTATTGAAACCCAATACAAGAGCAAATTGCCTTTTGTAGCTTACAGAAAGCCAAATGAGACTCGGGTAAACGGTTTATTGCAACAAACTAGTGATTTATATTTTACAAGCGATTTCACGGAAAAAGGTTTTGTGTTTTCTCCATTTGATGATACTGAAAAAACAGTTTTAATACCTTTTGGGAATTCAGAAAACATTCAAGTGGATTTTGTTTCAGAAGATCATGGAACGTCTGTAAAAGAAAAGAGATTCGAAATTATTGAAAACCTTAGTGAAAAGCAGCAGCACCTCAATCTAATTAAAAAGGGAATTGCAGCTATATCTGATAATGAATTTAAAAAAGTAGTGCTTTCCAGACAGGAATCAATTAGCATTTCAGAACCTGATCCTGTAGCTGTTTTTAAAAACCTATTAGCTTATAAGTCGGCATTTGTATACTGTTGGTACCATCCAAAAGTAGGGATGTGGCTAGGAGCTACGCCAGAAACACTCATAAAAATTGAAGGTAGCAGGTTTTCAATTATGGCATTGGCAGGAACACAAGATTACAAAGGAACTCTAGATGTGCTTTGGCAAGATAAAGAAAAACAAGAGCAACAATTCGTTACCGATTTTATAATAGATAATTTAAGATCTTCAGTTGAGAGGTTTAAAGTGTCTGATGTAGAGACGGTAAAAGCAGGTAATTTGTTACATTTAAAAACGATGATTTCTGCGCAGTTGAAATCGGAATCAAATTTAAAAAAAGTTATTTCCTTATTACACCCAACACCTGCAGTTTGTGGTTTGCCCAAGCCAAGTGCCAAGCAGTTTATTTTAGATAATGAACATTATCACAGAGCATTTTACACGGGTTTTTTAGGGGAGTTGAACATGGTAACCCAAAGGCAGTCCAGATCTGCAAAACGCAATATTGAAAACAGGGCTTACACCACAAATAAAAAAAGTACACGATTGTATGTAAACTTAAGATGCATGCAGCTAAAGGAAGCAAAAGCGATTATTTATGTTGGTGGTGGTATTACAAAATATTCCGATCCAGAAAGAGAATGGGAGGAAACCGTATCTAAATCTTTAGTAATTAAAAACGTTTTGTAGTTAGGTATTTGTACCTATTTCTTATTTTTGTGCTAGATTATTACCACATGATTTATCCAAAAATCCCACTAGCACAAACCGTTGTACAGTTATGTAAAGCGAAAGGTATCAAACATATTGTTATTTCTCCTGGTAGTAGAAATGCACCACTAACCATTGGTTTTTCTAATGACGATTATTTTAAATGTTATAGTATTGTAGATGAACGTTGTGCTGCTTTTTTTGCTTTAGGAATTGCACAACAGCTACAAGAGCCAACAGCCGTTGTTTGTACCTCAGGAAGCGCCCTGTTAAACTATTACCCGGCCGTTGCTGAAGCATTTTATAGTGATATTCCTTTAGTCGTGCTATCTGCAGACAGGCCAAAGCATTTAATTGGGATAGGAGATGGCCAAACCATTAATCAGAAAAATGTATTTGAAAATCATGTGCTGTACTCATCAAACTTAAAACTTGATTTAAAAGAAGACGAAATTGATATAGAAGAAGCCTTGCCTGTTTTTAAAAGTATGGAGAATAAGGTTGAAACCTTATCGGGGCTAAAAAAAACCATTCAGGAATATAATGAAGAAGAGATCGATAAGGCTATAAATATAGCGCTTCTTAAAAATGGGCCTGTGCATATTAACGTTCCGTTTGATGAACCGTTGTATACTATGGTTAATGAATTATCTGTAAAGCCCAAGGCCATCGGTCCAGAAAACAAACCGTTGGAGATTGATGATTACATTTTGGGTGACTGTATAAAAAACTGGAACGCTGCTTCGAAAAAAATAGTTCTTGTTGGCGTGAATCAACCTAATCAAATAGAGCAACGGTGGTTAGATAATTTAGCTGCAGATGATAGTGTGATTGTATTTACCGAAACAACATCAAATTTGCATCATGATGCCTTTTTTCCGAGTATAGATAAGCTAATAGCACCTTTAAGGAGCGAGGATTTTAGAAAGTTACAGCCAGATATTTTGCTCACATTTGGAGGTTTGATCGTTTCAAAAAAAGTAAAAGCCTTTTTAAGAGCGTATAGTCCGAAGCAACATTGGCACATAGATTTAAACAAGGCAAATAATACATTCTTTAGTTTAAGTCATTTTGTGAAGACCACACCAAATTATTTCTTTTCTAAATTTTTGCCTCAGACCAGGTTAGTTAAAAGTGATTATAATTCATATTGGAGCCATATAAAAGCATCAAGACTTGTTAAGCATAATGATTATTTGAATAACATAGGTTTTAGTGATTTAAAAGCTTTTGATATTATATTGAGTTCAATACCGGATAGTACTATTTTACAATTGGGTAACAGTTCTACAGTACGCTACGCACAATTATTCGATCTAAATAAAACGTTAGACGTATTTTGTAATCGTGGCACCAGTGGTATTGATGGTTGTACAGCTACGGCCATTGGCTGTGCTGTTGCTAATAAAAAACAAACGACTTTAATAACAGGTGATTTAAGTTTTATATACGATAGCAATGCGTTATGGAATAATTATATTCCAGATAATTTTAGAATCATTGTTATTAATAATCAAGGAGGTGGTATTTTTAGGATTCTTCCAGGTCATAAAAACACCGAAAATTTTGATACTTATTTTGAAACAAATCATCATTTAACAGCAGAACATCTGTGCCATATGTATGGTTTTAAATATAAATCTGTTTCAGATGAAAAGGCATTGAAATCATCATTACATTCATTTTATCGAGAAGGAAATCAGCCTAAATTATTAGAGATTTTTACACCAAAGAACCTTAATGATGAAGTGCTTTTAAACTATTTTAATTTTATTGGTGAGAATAATGTGTAACATTCTCTCATGCTTTGAGTCTAAATAATAGGTATCTTTAACAGGTATCAATACAAGTATTTTAAAACACACAAAACACATTATTATGAGTAAAAGAGATGAGCTTATTGCAAAGTATACCGCAGATTTAAAAGACAAATTCGGGGTTCATGTAGATATGGATTTATTGACCAAAGTGACCATAGGCTGTGGTCCATCAATTTACAATGCAGATTCTGCAACAGTTTCTGGTTCTGATGAGTCTGAACTTGCCACGGTAAAAAATAATTTTTTAATTAAAAAACTGGGCTTGAATGACAGTGCCGATTTAGATAAAGTCATTGCAGATGTGATGGATAAGTATGGTCAATCCAACCGTAATAAATATAGGGTAGTTGTGTATTATTTATTAACCAAGCATTTTAAAAAAGAATCTGTTTATTAGTAAGATCTTTTATAGAACTTATTTTGATTTTTTGTTTTTAACCGAAATCGAAGGTTCATGAACTCCGATTTATGATAATAAGAGTTAAGTGAACTAAAATGAGCTAAAATTTGTTCAGATAGGACGCTTTTTGAAAGTCATAGTATCGATATGAATAAGAAAAGTAACGAAATATGAACGAATTTAAACCATTCCTACCTGTCAGAGCTACGGTGTACCCATATCTTTTTTAAGTTATTTTTTCTTATCTGCTTTATGGAATTTAATTGATATAAACTACGATTGCAAACTAAACCCTGAGCCTCAAACGATAGTTAAGACACGAATTGCACAAATTTACACGAATAGAGTCTCTTGTGGTTGAGGTCTATATCCAACATAAACGCAAATCAGACTTTCAGTCTGATTTAAGCCATACAGGCTTGAAACCTATCAAACCTTTGGCTTGGTAGACTCGTCGATAAGGAAAATTCTTGAAATTAATAGGTGCCTTTTTATGTCGCATTATTTTTTAAATATGTCTATTCATTAATATTTGTGGGTACACGTAGTTGCCTGGGGCAGGTTTTAGGAAACAGAAAAAGTCGAGATGAGTTCATATAAATATTAAAAAACATGACAATTGTTGTAGTGTTTTTTTGCCCTGGACCAAGTTCAGGGTTTTGTTTTTTTTAATACTTATCTTATTCATATAAATAGTTTGGACTCAGTCTAATATTATTACCTTTGCTGCATGATACATTTAGGACAGATAAATACATTAGAGATACTTCGTGAAACAGATCATGGGGTGTATTTAATTGACGATGAAGATAATGAAGTGTTGTTACCAAATAGGTATGTGCCAGAGGCTTTTAAAATTTGGGACAAATTAGAGGTTTTTGTGTATTTGGATAATGAAGAGCGCCCGGTCGCTACTACAGACATGCCTTATATTAAACGTGATGATTTTGCCTTATTACGTTGTAATCAAGTAACAGATTATGGTGCATTTTTAGATTGGGGGCTAGTTAAAGAACTATTTTGTCCGTTTAAAGAACAAGCTTTTAAGATGAAACCAGGAGGTTGGTACCTGGTTTATTGTTATCTGGACGAAAGAACGAATAGGTTAGTAGCTTCAAGTAAAACGAATCGTTTTTTAGATAATAAAGATCTTACTGTAAAGGAATTTGATGAGGTTGATTTAATTGTATCGCATCCATCAGACATAGGAATGAATGTTATTGTAAATAAAACACATTCTGGGCTGATTTACAAGAATGCCATTTTTTCAGACCTTAGTATTGGTGATAAGTTAAAAGGTATCGTTAAGAAAATCCGTCCGGGAAATAAGCTGGATATTTCTTTGGGACAAATAGGATATAGGAATATTGAACCTAATGCAGAACGGATCATGAATGAACTTCATGATAATAGTGGTTATTTAAATCTCACAGATAAATCGAGCCCAGAAGTTATAAAGGAAATGCTTCAAATGAGTAAGAAAAATTTCAAAAAGGCTGTTGGTACTTTATATAAACAACGCCAAATTGAAATTAAACCTGATGGTATTTATTTAGTTTAATGTAGCTATAATTTGACTTTTAACTTTACTATAAACACTATTAATAGCCTCATATAGCGTGTCATAATCAATCTTTTCGGAGATGCAGAAATTGTTTTCAATTTTAGCATTCATTTTGCTGGCAGGGTTGTGGCCCACAACACCATAAGCACATAAATTATTTGCTTGATTTCTAAATAGATCTGCATCCATAAGTTTTACGGAATATGAATATATTCTATTTGCAATGACTCCAAATGGTCTTGATTCTCCAAAATATGATTTGAATTCATCAAAAAAAGAGATAGCATTATTAATATCTATATGTACCCCTTCATTAAATTCAACAACGGCAATGTGATTGAAAAAAAAGATAGTTCCTAGTTCTTTTTTTTTAACTTTTTGAATATGGTTAGAAATTTCAGACTCAATTATTTTCATACTCATTAATTTATGATATGTTACTTTTTAAACTTTCATTGTTTTTGGTTGAAATTATAATAGTTTGATTGTTAATTGGTAAGCCTTTATTTGTTTTAAAATTTTTCAGCCTGCAAATATACTATGAATGCATAGTATATTTGCATATACTTGATGTTTTTGTATAAATTTTAACCTTTTGTTAAATAGATTGATAACCTTCTTTGATTTTAATCTTAATATTGAGAAATATTTGTGTTTTACTTAAAAATGTTGAAGATGTTTTATAACACAATCATTATGGATTATGAAATATGTCCATGATTTAAAAGATTTCGAGAGCATTATATTCAAAAAACCTTTAAAACCTATGATATTTTTTAATAAATCTAGAAGATGTTTAATGATGCTTTAATCAAATAATTATTCTAATATTTTGCCATAAGCTCCTTAGTAATAGAGGTCAAAAAGGAACGAGCGAAACATGTAGTGAGCCTTTCGACTAGAGTTTATGCAGCGCAGCCGAAGTACTCAAGATTTGAGCCTGTTTGCCAACTAGGTAGGAGTAGTTCGTTTCAAAAAATTCTTTTATTACCAAATAGAAATTAAGTCTTAATGGTATTTATCTAGTGTAAAGAAAGTAAGATGTCATTTTTTACTTTACTGTAAATACTGTTCATGGCTTCGTGAATAGTATCATAATTAATTTTATTGGAACTACAGAATCTATTCTCAATTTCAGCACTCATTTTGCTTGCTTTGTTGTGACCTACCACAGCATAATAGCATAGGTTTTTAATTTTCTTACTAAATAGGTCTGCATCCAATAACTTTACAGAATAGGAGTTTATTCTGTTAGCGATGACACCAAATGGCCTAGAGTAACCAAAATAGCTTATTAGCTCATCAAAAAACTCAGATGAATTTTCTATATCAATGTGAACACCTTCGTTAAATTCTATAACGGCTATGTGTTTAAAAAAGAATATGTTTCCTAATTCTTTTTCTACAGATTCTACAATATGGCTTGAGAAATCAGATTCTGCAATTTTCATATACTATTATATACTTCTTTTAGGGTTGGGAGAATGAAGTTATAATTTCTGTTAATTTATATCACAACGATTATAAAAATGACAGAACGTAAATATACTATGAGCGCGTATTATAGTCAAGGTTAAATATATTTCGATTTCATTATTGTGAATAATTCTTTATTTTGAGTTTTGTGTTATGTTATTGTTAACATTTTTTTTAAAATGTTATTAAATGTTTATTTTTAATAAGGGTTTGATACTTGGTTTTTTGAGTAATAAAAAGGCGCCACCCCCTTTGTTATGCGAAAAATCTTAATCGATAATGCTTTTTTTTCATTTTAAAAATACATCTTTTTATAGTTTAATTTCTAGGTGTTGGCATTTCAAATTTAGTACTTTTGTAAGATGATTAATCAAGATACCATAGTGGCATTGGCAACACCGTCGGGAGCTGGAGCTATTGCTATTATAAGACTATCTGGGAAAGATGCTATAGGCTTCGTAGAAAGCCGATTTAAATCGGTTTCTGGAAAACAATTAAGGGAACAGGATACCCATACTATTCATTTGGGACATATTATAGACGATAGTCGCACTATAGATGAAGTATTGGTATCGGTTTTTAAAAACCCTAATTCATACACTGGTGAAGATGTTGTTGAGATTTCTTGTCATGGTTCTAATTATATCCAACAGGAAATCATTCAATTGTTTTTACGTCAAGGTTGTAGAATGGCAACTGCGGGCGAGTTTACTTTACGAGCTTTTTTAAATGGTAAGTTGGATTTAAGCCAGGCAGAAGCTGTAGCAGACTTGATTTCTAGCGATAATGAAGCGTCGCACCAAATTGCTATGCAACAAATGCGTGGTGGTTTTTCATCAGAGATAGCGAGGCTTCGTGAGGAACTTTTAAATTTTGCATCTTTAATAGAGTTAGAGCTTGATTTTGCAGAAGAGGACGTTGAATTTGCAGATAGAACGCAGTTTAAGGATTTAATAGAACGGATTACGTTTGTACTTAAGAGATTAATAGATTCGTTTGCTGTTGGCAATGTTATTAAAAAAGGCATTCCTGTAGCGATAGTAGGTGAACCTAATGTAGGAAAATCCACATTATTAAATGCGCTTTTAAACGAGGAGCGTGCTATAGTAAGTGAAATAGCAGGAACTACCAGAGATACTATTGAAGACGAAATATCAATTGGAGGGATAGGTTTTAGGTTTATAGATACAGCAGGTATAAGAGATACTAAAGATGTAGTAGAGAGCATAGGTATTAAAAAGACCTTTGAAAAAATTGAACAAGCGCAAGTTGTAGTTTACCTTTTTGAATCGAATGTCATTTCTAACCTTTCGACTTCGTCCAAAACAGGTTCTAGTGAGAAATTTCAAAGCGTTAAGATAGAAATAGAAAAAATTAAAAATAAATACCCGCAAAAACCCTTAATTGTTATTGCCAATAAAATTGACAAGCTAACCGAGCAAGAAATCTCAAACCTCAAATCCGAGATCTCAAATGTAGAGCTATTATCAGCAAAACAAGGAGTAGGTGTGGATTTATTAAAAGATAGACTTTTAAGCTTTGTTAATACGGGGGCCTTAAGAAATAATGATACAATTATTACTAATTCACGTCATTATGATTCCCTTTTAAAAGCTTTTGAGGAAATCGAAAAAGTTAAATACGGATTGGATTCTGGCCTGTCTGGGGACTTATTGGCTATAGATATTCGCCAAGCATTATTTCACTTTGGTGAGATTACCGGTGAGATCACAAATGATGATTTATTGGGGAATATTTTTGCTAATTTTTGTATCGGGAAGTAGTTATCCAAATTTAATTATGAAAATTAAATATTTGTAAAATTTACAAGATTTACTGTTAACGAAAGAGGCTCTTAAATTTTTTAGATTTTATCTATTAGCTTTAGAGGTTTCCCCGATTTTAGGTAGCTCTTAAGTAAAACTTTTTTAATTATTAATTTGTTCTACTGTAAAATATCACAAATTATTTAAAACTTGCAAATTAATTATTTTCCAAATGTTTTGAGTATTAATATTTTATTAGGGTCTGTGATTGAGTGAAAATTTTAAAGTATATAATTTCAAATCTTATTTATTTTTAATGAGCATTTAATAGTTATTTAGAAGCTAAATTTTATTAAGGTTGAAATTATTTTATTTTTTGTTATAATGTATAAATATATTATTAAATCTATTTCAAATAAGCGAGCTAGTGTTCAGTTAAACGCTCCTTATAATTAAATTTAGATATACCTAGAAACTTGAATTATGCATTTTTATAAAGAGGAAAAAATTTTTGTATTTCATTTTGTTGTAATTTCAAATTCCCAAAATTTGACTTTTTATAAAACTAATGATTTCATTCATTTATTCTATATATCTAAACGTTAAATTAATCCTTGGAGAGTTTACTAATTTTGTTTTTGGTACACTATGAAGCCAATGAGCTTGTGTTTCCCCTTTCATTGCTAAAAGGCTACCATGTTCCAAAACCAGCTGAATTTTTTTATTTGTTTTTTTATGTTTGAACATGAGCCTCCTTTCAGCGCCAAGACTTAAAGAAGCAATTGCTCCGTTTTTTTCAAATTTTTTTCAGAGTCACTATGCCAAGTCATTCCTTCATTTCCATTGTGGTAGAGATTTAAAAGGCAGGAGTTATACTTTTCTCCTGAAATACTTTCAACAAGAGCTTTAATATTTAATAAGGTTTTGGTCCAAGGAAGAGCAGTTTTTGTAGTTTTGAGTAAGTGTAAGAGTAACTCTCATCTCCATACCAAGCTACTTTTCTTTTTGTTAATATTTTTTTTCCAAATATTATAGCTATGTCATTTGTCCACTTGATTTCTTTTAAAAGACGATTCAAATAAATATTGGCATCTTCATTTATTATCTTTCCATAATAATTAACTACACCTTCAAATGGAAGAAGGTTTATTGATAAATCAAGTTCCCCTTTAAATAACTTCATTTTTCCATTCATTATATTCTGTTTTCATACAGTGTCCACATGGTATAAAACCAAAAATTAAAGCTTCTTCTTTTGAAGAAAAAAATATACGATTTTCTTTTTTCATTCTTTTACCTGATTTACAGTTTAGCTTACCGTAAATTTTCAAATTGATGTTTCCCCCATATGAAACTTTTTTATTTTTTATTTTTGAGTATAGATGTTTTGCTGAAGTATATTTATGGTATATCATTTTAATTTATGGCATCATGAAAGATTATTCCTAGTGTATGTCTTTTTCCAGAATGTATTTCACTTACACCATGTTTCATCATAACTCTATAGTATCCTTTAACGCCCTTTATAGGTCTAAAGTTTGTTGAAAAAATGAGTAAGTCACCTTTTTTTGGTCTAATCACTATAGCTTTTGATTGTGCTCTAGGTGTTTGTTGTGTAAATACAAACTCCCCTCCAGTATAATCAATTTCAGGTTCATTTAAAAAGAGAACCAATTGAATTGGAAAATAAACTTCACCATATAAGTCTTGATGCAGTGTGTTAAAGTCACCTTTTTTATATTTCAAGATTAGAGCTGTTGCTTTTTTTGTCCATTGTTATGGCACATTTGCTGTAAATCTTTAAAGGTTGCTGGAAATTTTTTGTCGACTTTCAAAACTTTCATCCACAGGTTAGCAATAGGAACAAGTTTTGGATGTATGTTTTCTCGAAGAAATTTTATAGTAGCAGGTAATGGATAATCAAAATATTTATATTCCCCTTTGCCGAAACGAAATCGTTCCATTTTTACCGTTTTTCTATAGCCATCAGGGTTATTATAAAGACTAATTAATTCTTCATTTATTTTTTTAGGTAAAAAATTTGGAATAATAACATATCCTTTTTCATGCATTTTTATTGAAATATTATTCCAATTTACTTGTTCAATTTTATTTTTCAAGCTATCCATATAATCTTATCTACTTAATCTAGCGGCTTCCCAACCAATTATTGCTGATTTTCTTGTAGTTCCCCACATGTATTCACCAATGTTTCCTGTAGCTTGAATAACCCGGTGACAAGGAATTATAAAGGCTATAGGGTTTTTGCCAATCGCTGTGCCTACAGCTCTTGATGCTTTAGGATTATTTATTTGATTTGCAATAGCTCCATAAGTGGTTAAATTGCCCGTTGGAATCTTTAATAATGTCTCCCATATTTTTATTTGAAATGGTGTTCCATTCAGATGTAATTTAATTTCGTTTATTTGGTTCCAGTCATTTTCAAAAATAGATAAAGCCTTTTGCTGATTAAGGTCTGTTATTTCATGATATTTTGCGTTAGGAAACTTTATTTTGATGCTATTAATGGCATCGGTTTTTTTGTTAAAAAAAGACATATGACAAATACCTTTTGATGTAGAGGCAATAATAATTTTTCCAAAAGGAGATTCAGAAAAACTAAAATTTATAGACAGGTTTTCTCCTCCATTTTTAAATTCTCCTGGTGTCATCCCTTCTATATTAATAAATAAATCATGTAAGCGACCGGTGCCTGACAAACCTGTTTCGTAAGCCGTTTCAAAAAGAGTAGCTTGTTGTTCTTTTAACAATTGTTTTGCATACTCAATACTTAAGTATTGCATAAATTTTTTGGGACTTACTCCAGCCCAATTTGTAAATAAACGCTGAAAGTGATAGGGACTTAAATTAACTGTATTTGCAATTTCTGTTAAAGATGGTTGTTCTTTAAAATTTGATTTTAAATATTCAATAGCATTAGCAATGCGCATATAGTTAACATGTTGTGTATTGGACATAATAAATATATTATTCAAACAAAATTATGCTGTTTTAAAGCTTAAAGAAACCCATTTATTGCTTAATCATTAATATTTAGCTTTTTTATTAATTTTCTTTACGAAAGTATTAAAATGAATAAGGGTATTAAGAAAAATTTAATACCCTATATAAGTTTTATAAATTAAATTATTTTATGATTCATATTTGGTAATACATATCGTGAAAAATTTTGGCTAAATTTTCAGGGTCTTCCCTCCAGGCATTGTACATACCTAACCCCATGTCATCAGGTATTATATCCAAAACCCCCATTTCTACTTTATTTAGAATGCTTTTTGCAACATCATTTGGCGATGTCATATCCCAGTCACTTCCTTTGTTCATATCTGTGTCTATAGCACCAGGATTAATAGCATGTACCGTAATCCCTTTTTTAGCAAGTTCTATTCTAACTGATTGAGTTGCTGAAAAAAGAGCGGCTTTTGAAGCGGCATATCCAGCAATAAACGGAAGGGAAGAATATGCCGCAATTGAAACAATGTTTATAATTTTTGCTGGAGTATTTTTTTCTAATATCGGTGCAAAAGCTCGCATCATATTAATAGTTCCATAATAATTAATATTCATGTCATACTTCATGTTATCGATACTTCCTTCTAAAACATTACCTTGGCTTAATACACCAGCATTGTTAATCAATATTTGCGTGTCAAAAGCTTTTTCAGCGCAATGTTCTATTTCAATATCATTAGTAATATCCAGTTTTAAAGGAATAACTCTGTCGTCATTAAAGTTAGGAAGCTTACTTAAGTCCCTTGAAGTCGCATATACTTTTATTGCGCCTTTATTTAATACTTCTTTAACTAATGATTTTCCAATTCCTCTGTTTGTTCCTGTAATAAAAACTACTTTGTCTTTAAAAATTTGCATCATTTAATTTTTTTATTGTTAGAGTACAAATTAAGGTCTATAATGAGTTGTTTAAAACCCAATTCTTGCTGAATTTTAGTTTATAGTTTTATTACTTTTGATAAATTAGTTTTATGAATAATTTAAGGAAACATATTGATAGTATAATTGAAATAGACGAAAAAGATTTGTTGAGTTTTACCTCAAATTTTCAAAAGAAGTCTTATCTCAAAAATGAAAATATTCTATTACCTGGAGAAAAAAATGACTGTCTTATGTATATAAATACTGGTGTAGTTAGAGTGTTTTATACAGATTCAGAGGGTAAGGAAATTACAATTCATATTGGAAGTGAAGATATGTGGGTTAATAATCTATACTATTTCTTTACAAAGAGAGAGTCTATTTTAACTATTCAGGCAATAGAAGAGACTGTAATTTATCAAATTAGAAGGGGAGATCTAGAAAAGGCATATACCAATCAACCTGTAATTGAAACGTTTATAAGGTTGAAGTTGCAGCGAGCTTTTATTTCTCTTCAAGAAAGAACTTTAAATCAAATTACATCTACTGCAGAGGAAAGGTATTTAACTTTTAAACAAAATTACGGAGATATTGAAACTAGAGTTCCTCAATATGTTATTGCTTCCTATCTTAATATAACACCAGAGCATTTAAGCAAAATTCGACACAGGTTATTGAAAAACTGATTTCTTAATCTGGATTAAGATTTAAGATTTTACCCGGTACTATTTTTGTGTAATGCTTACAAGAGATAACAATATTGGGTTTGTTTTTATTATTGCTTCACTAATGGCTTTAGTGTCATTAACTATAAACATGCTTCTTCCAGCATATTCTAATATTAATGATACTTTTAAACCCTCTTCCCCAGATAAAGTTCATTCAGTTGTATCCTTATTATATTTAGGATTAGCTATTGGGCAAATGTTATACGGTCCTTTGTCTGACACTACTGGTAGAAAAAAGGCTATGTATATTGGATTGTTTCTATTTATTATAGGTTGCTTGCAATCTCTTTTTTCGTCTTCATTAAATGAACTTATAATAGGACAAATCATTCAAGGATTAGGTCTAGGAGCTCCTAGAGTTTTAGTACTATCAATTGTACGGGATCAATATGAGGGTAATAAGATGGCTAAAATAATGTCCTATGTTATGATGATTTATATTTTGGTACCTGTTATTTCACCTACGTTAGGAAAATCACTTTTATTAATTATGAATTGGAAATGGCTTTATCTCTTTTTTATAGTATTAACGCTAATAGTACTAATTGTATTCGCCTTTAAAATGCCAGAAACATTACAGAAGCCTAATAGAGTTTTCTTTTCTATCACTAGAATTTTAAAAGCAGCTATAATAATAATTAAAAATAAAGAATCTTGTGGGTTTATATTTATTTTGGGTCTTTATTCTAGCGTGTTTATTGGTATTCTAAATTTATCACAAAAGATTTTTGAATTTGATTATAACCTAGGAAATAAATATACCCTGTATTTTGCATTATTAGCCTTGAGTATTGGATTGGCATCATTTTTTAATGGAAGATGGGTTGATAGGTATAGTATGAAATCATTGGTTCATAAAAGTATATATATAAGTATAATAGCGTCTGTTTTTCATTTAATTTACAGTTTAAAATATGCTCAAGGAGAACAAATTGGTCTAAACGTGTTTTTTGGAGTATTATTAATTCAATTTTTCTGTTATGGAATATTAATTGGAAATATTAGTGCATTAGCATTAAAACCATTAGGTCATGTTGCTGGACTAGCATCATCTTTAGTTGGTGCAATTTCTACAATAATATCTGTTCCGGTTTCTCTTTTAATAGGCTACTATTATCTTAAGTATAATAATAACACACTTCCAGTAAGTTTTTTATTGGCTGGAAGTTTTTCATTGATAATAATTAAAACAATAAATAAGTATGAAAAGTAAAGTATTTAATAACCTTTTTGAATTTTGGGGGTTTGTTGCTGATAAGAATCAGTTTTTATTTAAGAATAATCAGTATTATTATTCACTGCCTAAAAATGGATCTTGGCCAAAAACTATATTTAAAATTGATTCTAAATCGATTAATTTAAATAAGCTTAAAAGTAAAATTACGATAGATGAAATTCCAAACTCTATATGTGTTCCTGACGATTACTTTCTAGAATTAATACTCAAAGATTCTAATTTCTATTTAAAATCTGAAGTAAAAGCAATGGTTCTTGATGCTCAATCAATTGCTAATAAAAATGAAAATTTTGAATCTGTTCAAAGAGTGAAAACAGATAAAGAAGTAAAATTATTTTCTAAAATAGCTTCGAAATCCTTTAGATACAACATACCATTTGAGATTTTTAAGAATTTAATTAAATATAGCAATACAATAGAACTATATATACAGAAATACAAAAATGAGTATGTGAGCTGTGGGCTTATATTTATCGATGAATTAGGAAATGTTGGTTTACATATGATTGGAACATTAGAAAATTACAGAGGTTTTGGCCTTGGTAAAATAATGACTAATAAACTTTTATTTGAGGCTAAAAAATATTCAAGTAATCATATAGTTTTAGTAGCTTCTGAATCAGGTGAGAAAATATATAGTAAAATTGGTTTTCAAACATATGGTGTTTTAAAAACATTTGCCTTATAATAAAAATAACAATAACCAAGGTTTGATTTTTAATATTTAACCTTGGTTATTTGTTTTTTGAGCACTGATAATTAATCCATATCCATCTGGATCTAAAATGTGTACTCCATTTTTTTTCCAATATGGGTTTTTAGGTTTGATTATTTTTATGTTATTAATCTTGATATTTTGCATTATTTTTTGAAAAACCTCTTCAGTACTTGGATAAAAAACTAAAAGATCATCATCATCAAATTCATGATTAACTGGTTCTTTTGTCGATGTAAATTCTAAATGCCAATCAGAGCTTGGTAATCCTAAAAACACACCATCATAACCATCATGATTCTTGAAAGAACCTAAATTTTCAAACCCTATAACATTTATATAAAAGGCTTCTATTTCAGATAAGTTGTTTGTATGTCTAGCTACTCTAAAAGTCATGTTTTGATTGTTGTTATTACAAGATAATATTATTTGGCTAAAAGCTATAATGATTAAAATCTGTAGTTTCATTAAATTAAATAATTTAAAGATAATCTTCTCTTGGTGGGTTAAAAAAATCAATTACTTCCCCTTCTTCAAGAATTTCAAGTGTATGTTGTGTATTACCCGGAATCGAATAAGTATCTCCTTTTTCTAAAATTTCATCATAGGAACCAAACTGAAGTCTATATTTACCAGAAATAACATAGCCGCTTTGCTCATGAGGATGCTCATGATAAGGGACATTATTATGTTTTTTATATAACATTTTTGTAACCATAGATTTTTCGCCTATGGCTAATAATTCAAATTTTACGCCTAAAAACTCTCGTATTTGGGCATCTTTTTTTTTAACTATCATAAGTTTTGTGTTTATTTTTTTACTTTACTTAATTTTATACTCCAACTTAATAATAAATTAGTGGTAGCTCCAAATATTAAAATATTGAGAACATCATTGTGATAGTTTGTACCATCTAATTCTTTAGAAATCCAAATAATAATTATTGCCCAAATTAAAGTGTTAATTATTTGTACTATTATTTGTTTTGATATTGTTTGTTTGTCTTTGTTCATAATTAAAGCATATTTGTTGTATTAATAATAGATGAGTTTCAGTTTGCTTCTTTTTTAATATTGTTTTCTGTAGAACACCATGTTTACAAACAGTTTACATTATCATCTTTCTGTATAGATGTTCCTGTTAATTCTAAATCACAAACCTCTTGAGGGATCGTTGTTAAATTGTTGTTCATTAAATTCAAACTCTGAAGCGTATTTAGACTCCCCATTTCTGAAGGAATTGATGAGATTTGATTGTCACTTAAATTTATAGATATAATGTTTTGTAATAAACCAATATTGGGATGGATACTGGTTATAAGATTACTATCTAACCGTAAAATAATCAAGCTATTTAAACTACCAACAGATGCTGGAATTGAATTAATTTGATTGTTATTGAAGTATGTCACTTCAAGATTACTTAAGTTCCCAATTGTTTCGGGTAAACTAGTTAGTTGGTTGTATTCTAAATGTAATTGCTCTAAACTTGTCATATTACCTATTTCTGTTGGCAACTGAACTAAATTATTGTCACTTAAATCTAGTTTCCATACTTGATTTAAATTACCTATTTCGGGAGGTAAGTCAGATATATTATTAAATGCAAAATTAATATTGGCAAGATTTGTAAGGTTGCCAATTTCTGAAGGGATATTAGTTAGATTATTTTGAGATACATTAAACATTATCAATTCATCACTAAGGTTGCCAATACTAGTAGGAAGGCTAGATATTTGGTTATTACCCAGGCTTAAAGCTTCTAAACTTGTTAGATTTTCAAGTATTTCCGGATAATTTCCAAGATTATTATCATCTATATTTAATACCTTTAATTTCGTTAAATTTCCAAACGTATCTGGTAAATTATTTATTTGGTTAAAGTATATAAATAACTTTTCTAAAGCAGTCAATCCTCCAAATTCAGAAGGTATATTTTCAATATTCTTAAAATGTAAATCTAATTCCGTTACTCTATCATTAACGATTGTTACACCAGTCCAATTACTCATATTATTAGAGCTTAAATCCCAATCTAATGTATTATTTGGATTAGCATTGTAAAAAATTTCGAGTATTTCTCTATCTGTCAATGGTTCTAAAACAGTTGTTTCTAATGTGTAAATCCGTTTTGATGAATTTTCTGCCGTAACTGTATAAGTAATGTTTGAATTTAAATCTATACTTAATTCAGATTCTGGATCTACCGAAGCTAAATTAGAAATAGTAATAGAGGGCTTTAGTGAGTTTATTGAAGTATTTGCTGGAAAAGTGGCACTTATCGTTTGGTTTTCTTGATCTATACTGGCAATAACGTCTTGTGAAAGTTCATCATTGAGAATTGCAGTAAAAACAAACTCGGTAATAAAATTATCACTACTTAATATTGTTGTACTATTATTATCATCTGAATCACAACTTGAAAGAATAAGTAGGATGCATAAAATACAGTTTTTGGCTATTTTTTTTATTTTCATAATTTAGTTTTCTTTTAAGACATCTGAATAGACATTTTTGTGACATCTTTTTTAAGAAAGTAAATGTTTGAAAATCTTTAACTAGTAGGCAGCATTTGCAATAAGTTTTTAGGTGTATAACCAGACCATCTTTTTACTTCCTTAATAAAGTGATTTTGGTCATAAAAGCCGTAATAAAAAAAATCTGGTATAAATCTGGTTCTTTGAATATGCTTAATAGCCAACCTGCAACGAATCATTGATTGTACTTGTTTGGGCGATAATCCTGCATACTGCATAGATATGCGCTGAAGGTGTCTTTGACTTATTTGAAGGGCTTTGGCCATCTTAATAGACGATGTTGAAAAGTTTTTACCTTGAATTATTAGATTTATAAATTGTGTCCACAATGCTTGTCCTTTACTATCTTGTTCATCAGAAAATTTTTCAATTTGTTTGTTAAAAGAATTGATAAATATAGCAGGCTGGACGTCTTCAAAAAAAGGTGTTAACCAATTATAATGAGGTAAAATGTCGTCCTGTAAAATAATTTTGTTGGTTAATATATTCGTTTCTTCTTTGAAAATAGGACGTGTACTTCCAAATTGAAAGGTCACTCCAAAAGCCAGATTTCCTTCGGGGTGTAAATATTCTGCAAAATTGGTTCTTGGCCCTAGAATGCGTGTGTCTTTTATAACTAGTAATCCCGACTGATTGTCTTTAACAGTATATGGTGATCCAAGTGTAAACACCCAGTTCACATAAGGATAGGCAAAAATATATTCCGTTACTCCATGTTGCCCTTTTGTGCTTAAATCAAGTAGCCAATAATAGCGTATCATATGGCGTAAATGTTCTGGTGGAGAAAATATTTGATACATCTATCTATTTAATTCTGATTTTATTTTAACCAACTCCCCAAGTAACTTTGTTTCTTGGACTTGTGCTTCAAGGTTCATTTGTTTAGCAATTCTTATAACTTCCAAATTGAGAGTGTCTATTTCAGTTTCCCTTTTATTTTGAATGTCTTGCCATGTTGAAATGAATTGACCATCGGACATTTTGCTGATGAAAATTATCTGATCCTCGATTTCTTTAGCTTCTAAAGTAATCCCTTTTTTCTTTGAGATGAGTACACATTCCTTAATGATTCTCTTGGCTAGAGAAAAGACTCCTGTATTTCTGTAAAAAACCCCATTATCAACTTCCAATAAGGGACATATGGAATTGAATACGCAATTAGCAATGGCCTTTTTCCATATAATTTTATCGATTTGTTTTTCAGCAATAAATCTGAATTCAGGTGTATCCATTTCCTTTACAATTGCTTCTAAAACTGTAATGTTCTGTCTGATTATACCAATGGGAGATTCCGCTACAGGTTTATAACTAACTTCATTTTTTGAAATATTTTGGCAAGTTGTAAAAAGAACACATCTATAGATTTCATTAAAACCATGTTCAATAAATGGTATTTCTATACCTAAACCATTCTGCAAGATAACAATTGGAGTATTGAAAATTTTATCCTTCAGTTTTTTAACAAGTTTTCTATTGCCAAAGGATTTATTTGTAAGCACTACCAGACCATTAAATTTGGTAAAGTTACTTAAAGAATTAAACCTTACATTCGCTGTTAAATTTTGTCCTGATTTAAGTGTCAGCGTTAGCATTTCGCTATACAAACTACCATCGTCAACACTTCCTCGAATAAGCTGAACGTTTTTTCCGTGTCTTGTCAAGCAAACAGCCAATGTTTTACCAATGGCCCCAGCACCAATTATGTATATATTCATTTATTTTAAATCTATCAAAACAACAAATTACGGTAAATCGTACTATTTTAAATAGTATAAGTTAGACATATTCATTTTGTGTCCATCTTGTACTATCTTATTAAAAGCTATTGAATCACTTTTGTTCAAAAAACGAATGGACAAAAAAGAAACTATTTTCAGCCAATTAAAAATAGCAATATATGTTGAGTAGTAAATCTTTATTAGGTAATGCTTAACCAGATAAGTTATGATAAAAAAAAGAATATCCAGAATTCATCATATCACTCAAAATATGAACAATAAAACCCATCAGCAGTTGGCACTCGAAGCCTGTGAAGCTGGTGTTGATTTAGTACAGCTTCGACTTAAAGATATGGAAAGGGCGGAAATGCTTGATATCGCATTGAAAACGCAAAAAATTTGTAAACATTTTGATGCTACTTTAATCATTAACGATTATCTAGATATTGCAATTGAAATTGATGCGGATGGTGTTCATCTAGGTAATAAGGATGTGGACCATAAGATTGCTAGAAAAGAGTTTGGGATTAACAAAATTATTGGAGCAACTGCCTATAATGAGGAAGAAGTCCAGTTTCATCAATCAAATGGAATTGCAGATTATATTGGATTGGGAACTTTTCGTAAAACAAATACAAAACCTGAAATTGAGAATTTTTTATCCTTACAGCAGATTAAGGATTTGATAGATACACAGAGGCAAACTTTTGAAAAGCCAATCCCGCTCTTGGTTATTGGTGGTATTAAATTAGAAGATATAAATCCATTGATTTCTGCAGGTGTCTATGGTATTGCTATAGCCTCTCTAATCAATGAAAGTAAAAATAAACCAAAAACAGTAAATACTATTCGAGCTAATTTTTGTTAAAAATTTACGGTATAGAAAAAATCTAATGTTACTAAATGAAAGTATTTCTAAAAAGCTATCCAGATTTACTACTTCCTTATTCCATTTCAATTTTAGGTTCTTATGATGACGCAATGGATGTTATTCAAGATGTTATTTTAGCTTTTATACAAAAGGACAGAAGCCTTATAATAAATTATAAAAACTATTTAATAAAAAGTACAATTAATAAGTCAATCTCTTTTAAACAAAAGTTCAATAGAAATCGATTTCAAAATATAGAGGAAATTAATACATTAGTTGAAAATGGTGATTCGTCAGATTTTAATTTAATCAAAAAAGACAATTTTATACACTCTCCACTAATTGCTCAATTAGAAAGGATAAATAAAGTTGATAGAGCTATTTTTATTTTAAAATATGGGTTTGATTATAGCCATAAAGAAATTGCAAATCTTATAAAAATTGATGAGCAAAATTCACGCAAAATTTTAAGTAGAACAACACAAAAATTTGTAAAAATTAATACCATTAGCAATTCAAATATTACATTTAATAAAGATCTGCTTAATAAAATTAGCAAGAACGAAATGTTAGAAATAGAATTTTCATTATTGGAAGGTGCTGCTTTGTAAAATATTAAAGAAGTAGAGCCATAGAGAGTAATAAAAACTAACTATGGCTCATTTAATAGTTAACAACACCCAGTTTCTGTACTAGATTCCGTTCCGCAACAACTTATTTTTTCAGATGTGGTATTTTCTTCGCTTCCACAACATCCACTATCTGTTGTTTCACAACAGCTGCCTTCTTCCAATTTGTCTGCATAGATTGTTATACTATAAATCCCAGAACCCGATTGTTTAAAATTGCCCAATTCTTGTTGATTTAGGTATTTTAATAACAAATCGTCGGGCAAGTCTATTTTTCGTTCTTTTTTAATTTGAATGTTTTTGAAACCTGCCGATTTGATAATTCCCAAATACTTACCTTTTTCACTGGCACCTGATACGCATCCGGCATGCATTTCCGCTGCTTCTAAAATCCCTTTGGGAAGAGACCCAACATAAACAATATCTGAAATACTAAAATGTCCACCAGTTTTTAAAGTCCTGAAAACTTCGTTAAATGCTTTAGCTTTGTTTTGAACAAGGTTCATAACACAGTTGCTTATAACTACGTCTGCTGTGGAACTTGAAATATTTTGCATATCCTCGATTTCGCCTAATACAAATTCTACATTTTTATAACCTAGTTTTTGATTGTTTTTCAAAGCCTTTATAACCATTTCCGGGGTCATATCAATACCAATTACCTTTCCAGTTTCACCAACTATTCTTCGAGCAATAAAGGCATCATTTCCTGCACCAGAACCAAGGTCGATAACTGTGTCGCCTTTATTAATGTTTGCAATTTCTGTTGGAAGTCCACAACCCAAGGATAAGTCCGAATCTTTATCATAGCCTTCTATGTTTTCGTAGTTTACAGCCATTGAAGAGCTAAATTCGTCTGTAGTACAACATGCAACATCTGTTGAACAGCAACCTACTTGAATGTTGCCTTTTGCAATGTTTCCATAGGTTTTTTTGATTTCTTCTTTAATTGTTTCTGTTTTCATTTTTTTGAAATTTAATTGTTTACCTAAACACGTAGAACAATTAAAAAAGACGCAAAAAATTAATCACAACTACAATTATTATCTTCTATGTCTATCAAGTTTCCATAACTGTCGCTTGGAAAATTGCAGCAGGCTAGTATGAGTTCTTTCAGTTTTTCTTTACCTCTCTGAACTCTTGATTTTGCACCTGAATAGGAAATATTAAGCTGTTCCGCCAAATCTTTTTGACTTATATTATCAAATTCCGATTTGGTCAAAGCCACTTGATATTTTTCAGGAAGCTGTTTAATAAAAGGTTTAATACAACAATCTGCAATAGTAGTGTTTAAAGATTTAATTTCGTTTTCAGAAATAAAAGAAGAATCGTTTTTAAATACAGCTTTTTGGGCAGATTTTCTAAAATGGTCTATTGTGGTGTTTCGGGCAATACCATAAATATATTGTTGTACACTTTTAGCTTGTTTTATTTTGTCTGCATTATCTATTATTTTAATAAATACGTCCTGTAAAATATCATTGGTTATGTCTTCATCTTTAACTTTCTTTAGGATGAAAATTTTAAGTTCATCATTAAAGTCTTTCCATATTTCTTTTACTATTTTGTTCATTTTAAATTAAAAAATTATGTTTCAATAGTAAGACGAAATAATTTAAAGAAGGACGCAAACTACTTTTTATAACCTTCTATTATAAAATTTAGTCCCAAATTAAGGGCCTTTCAACTTGTAATATTCTTAAATAAGATAACATTTGCCCACAATGAACAGCCTCATGATAAGCTATTCTATTTAAATAGTCACCCAGTATTTTCTTTTGTCCAACTTCAGTTCGTTTAATAATGATAGACTCAAAATCTTCAGTATTAAAATTTTTAATCATATTCATAAATGATTCTCTGTATGGTTTTGCAAACTCTAGTTCTTTTTCAATACTCTTATAGGGTAAGTCTTTCCATGGCGTTTCATAATCTCCAAGATTTCCTCTTTTTTCTATTATTTTGTGAAATAAATGTTCACCTTCAAGAACATGTCTTACCATTTCAATAATACTCATTGCTGTATCGTCTGGTTTCCAATGGTAATTATTTGGGGAAATATTTTCCCAAATTTTTTCGCTTCGTCTCCTAGTTTCTTTAAAATTCCATATTAAAATTTCGTTTGTGGTCATATTTAATATGTTTATTAATCTATGGTAAAGGAAATTCAAATAATTTATAATGTTTTTAATATACTTTCTTCTGATAAATTAAAAAGTTTAGCATTATTTTTTATGCTTATTAGCTAAAATTAAAAGTTTCTTTTACAATATTTGATGAAAGCATTTTTTTTATTGATTCTAAATTTTCGGGACTTTTTAGAAATGGGTGCTCTTGGTAAATTTTTTGATATTCTGATATTAATTCACCTTGGTAAGTTTCTACTTTTTTAACTATTACTTTATTGATATTACTAATGACATTTTTTTGAAAATAAAGATTGACAGGATCCACAAACCCCATTTTTATAAATCCGGCCGTTTTTCTAGCACAACGGCAAGGATTTTTTTTGTTTATCAGCCCACATTTATCATCCATAAAGTTGTAAAGTTGTTTTTTAGCTCTATGTAGTTTTACTCGGAAATTTTCTTTAGAAATTTCCATTATTTGACTTCCAATATTATCATTAAATTCAAATAATTCACCAATAATAAAAATCATTCTTTGTTCTCTATCAAGACACAAAAGCATTCCTTTCATGCAACTTATTTTAGCTTCTTTAACTAAAATCTTGTTTTCTGCCTCCCAAGAATTACCTGAAAAAGATTCATTAGGAATTTTGTCAAGACCTTCTCCAAATTCATTAAAAGAGATAGCTTTAGCTTCATACTTCCCTCTTTTCATATTTAAGAAATGATTTTTGACAATGCGATATAACCAAGTTCTAAAATCACTTTCTTTTTTAAATAAACTTAATTTTGTTATAAGTTTAATTAAAACCTCTTGGGTAATATCGGCTGCTTCGTTATGGTCACTTACCATAGCAATAGCTATATTATAAATCCAATTTTGATGTTTTTTTATTAAATTTTCTAGAGCAATTTTATTACCATTTAAAACTTGGTCAATAAGTATATTGTCTTCTGTTTTTAAATTATTATTTTCAAATGTCCTATTCATTATTAATATTATAATGACCAAATACTTGATCAATTTAATTTACTTCAAGAATGCTCTTCAATTTCATTAATTCTTGTGCTAACAATAATTTTTGAATTTTTAAAGTTCCTTCTAATTCTTCTAAAGGTACAGGTGGCGCTAGTAAAGTAAAAGTGTAAATGCTAGTTTTGCCGTTTTCAGAAATTCTAGAAAAAGCTTTTCCTATACTGCCGTCAGGCATTGTCATAACCCAATCAATAATTCCTAAATCTTTAGATATTATAGTTTCTAATTTAATGTTTATCTCTCCATTTTCTGTGACCATTGTTGCAGATTCTTTTTCTACTTTTGTAAAAGCTTTTGTCCATAACGGTAAGTTTTTAGGTTCAGCTATAAAATCAAAAGCTTTTTTGTAATTAGCATAAATTTCGATGCTTTGTACGTCAAATGTTTTTTCTGGCAATTGTTTCTTCATTTTAATTATTTTAATTGTTTTAATTGTTTCTGTTATTTAGACACATTAAAATGAAGCCTGTTACAGTAAAATAAAAAATGAAGAGAATATTAACTCGAAAATGTAATTAGCTACTATTTCACAACCCCTATAGTCTATATTAATGACGAAATAAATATATATCACTCTTGTTTTTATTGTAATATTATTCTTTATACACAGGAAGCATATTTGATTTGTCCACAGGAAAACTATCATATTTATTGTACAACTTTAAATACTTTTCCGGATTAATTGGTGTTTCATTTAAAGTTTCATATAAACCTTTAAAAAAACCTTCTCTTTTTTGGGCAGGGTTAAATATAAGTGTTATCGATGCGGGTTTATTAGTGTCGTTTCTAAAAGCATGAGGTGTAAGCCTAGGAACATACACAATAGTTCCTACATCTCCTTTATATTCTTCCGTTCCGGCTTCTATGGTTACTATCCCTTCAGTAACCATAAAAGTTTCATCCATGAACCTATGATAGTGCAACTTGGCACCTATACTTTTTGGGGGAAGTGTTATTTTATAGATTCCTAATTGATCATTGGTTTCATTACTGGTGATTTTGAAGTTTAAAATCATTTCATTGATATTAAGCTCATTACCTTCATGAGGTAAAACTACTGTTGCATTGTCTTCTAAAGTGTCTTCGAAATAATTCATTGAAATTGTTTTAAAATAGTTTATCTATGTTACTTAAAGCTTTTGCTTTGTTTGTTTTTAATTGCTCAAGGTTGCTTGTGCCTTCTATTGATAACGTATGATAATCCGTTATACCTAAAAACCCAAGTATTGCTTTTAAATAATTCTCTTGATAGTCATATGCTTCACTTGGGGTGCCTTTATAAACACCACCTTTTACATTAAGTAAATATGCTGTTTTGTTATTTAGTAAACCTTCATAATTACCTTCGGTATCAATACTGAAAGTTTTGTTGATACGAACGGTTTGATCAATAAATGCTTTTAAACTCGATGGTATGCTGAAGTTATACATGGGGTTACTTATTAATATATCATCCGCATCTAAAAGTTCAGCTATTAATTGGTTTGAAAAAATAGTTTCTTTTTTCATATCAGCAGTCATACTTTCTTCAGAAGAATAGAACCCACTTATGGTATTATTTGTTAAATGGGGTATTTGAGTTTCAACAAGGTCTCTTTTAATAACTTTGCCACCAAGATTTTTTTGTCTCCATTTATATTCGAAATATTCAGCTAGTTCTCTGGAGTGTGAGCCCTCCATTCTAGGGCTTGTGTCAATTCTTAATAATGTTCTCATAATTATTTGTATTATTTTTAGATATGACAAACACTTAAAAAAAAATGTGACTTATTATCTTGAAAAGAAAACTGTAAATCAAGAATAATTTTTTATTTATCTGGATTTTGAATGTATTAAGGGTATTTGTGTCAAGGTAAATTATATTCTCTGAAAGAACAATTTGTTTAATTCTATCAAAATTCTTTTAGTTAAAATCCCATTCATAAATTTCCGTAGGAATGATTCTTTATTTATGGTTTTATATGCTGATTTTTACACACACATATATATAAAGTGATTATTTTGTAAGTATTATATTATAATTTCAAAATGTTTTAGATGTAAAAAGAAATTTTTAGTTAAATAAAGATTTTTCAAGAGTCACTAATTTTTTAGGATCTAATAAACTACTAATAGATTTTATTTTATGTTCTTTATTTGAAATTTCTATTACTTGACAAACTTTCAACTTCCCCTTTTTTGTAAAGTAAAACAAACAAGGGTTGTGGTTTACGCTACCTAACTTTACAATGCATTTACTGTTAAATTTATGGTAAACGTAAATCAACAATTCAGAAACCTTTTTTAAACCAAAACATTTTCCAGCTACAATTGGTATTTTTTCTCCACCATCTGCATAAAAGGCAACATCATCCGTTAAAATCTGTTCCATTTTAACTAAATCCTTATTTCGTACTGCATCAATAAAGTCTTCTAAATATTTAGTATCATTTTCGCCCATATTTTGAAGAATGGATTTGTCTTCATTCAATTTAATTTTTGCCCTACTGTATATTTTTCGTGAATTACTGCTTGTGATGTTTAAAACTTTTGCTATATCCTCATGAGAGTAATTAAACGCACTTTTTAGTATATATACTGCTCGTTCTTTAGGATTCAAATTTTCAAGAAGAATAAGTAGGGAATACGATAACAAATCGGTTAAAATTAGATTTTTATCAGATTCTTCTGTGGTAATTGGTTCAGGAAGCCAAACTTCAACTTTTTGAAACTTTTTCTTTCTTTCTTTAATATTTATCGAGTGATTAATGACGCTTTTTATTAAATAGGCTTTTTCATTTTCAATATGCGCTTTATCTAAATTCGTATACTTTAGTATTACATCTTGAATGGCATCTTTCGCATCTTCAAGAGAGCCAAGAATATTGTAAGCGTATGGTATAAGAATTTGTTGGTAGTTTTTCATAATGAAATCAAAATATTATAATAAGACAATATCTCCTATGTTAAATGTGACATAATTATATTATATTTTTGATGTTAATTTTTTTAAAATCTGAAATATGATAGTCTATGAGTTCTTTTTTATAGTTTATATTAAATAAAAAGTTGTTAAAATAAATGGTTGACATATTTGCTCTTTTTGCAGCTTTTAGGCCAGTAATAGAGTCCTCTATAGCAATACAGTCTTCAACAGGTATCTTCAGTAATTTTGAAGACAACAAATAAACATCTGGGAAGGGTTTTGCATTTTCTACTAAATCAGCCGAACAAATACAATCAAAATAATTCTCTATTTTAAAATTTGTTACTACAAATTTTATTAAGCTTAATGGTGCATTACTGGAAATACCAACTTTATAACCTTCTGTTTTTATTTTCTTTAAAAGTTCTTTAATTCCAGGTATTAGTACTCCTTTGTCCTTAATTTGAGATTTAACTTCATTTAAAACTTCTTGTTCAATAATATCAAAATTTTTATTTCCCCATGGCTGTTTTTCATACCAAAAATTACAGACGCTCCTCATATCCATATTTTTTGTAATATGTGAATATTCTTTTAACACCTTGACACCTAATTTACTAAAAACATTATACTCTGCACTTTCCCAAAAGGATTCGGTATCAATTATAACGCCATCCATGTCAAAAATAAAAGCTTTATTCATCTTGTTTTTTTATAAAGTCTAACATAGATGTCCATGCCCTTTCTGTAGCTAATGGATTATATAACATGCCCTTTTCAGGAAACTGGGCTTTAGGATTGGTAAAAGCATGTCCTGTATTACCAAAAAGTTGTAGTTCCCAATTTACATTGTACATGTTTAAGAGTTCTAAAAAACTATTTAATTTATTGTCTTGTGTTAATGGATCATTATATCCATGAGCAACTAATACATTTGTCGAAACTCTATCTAAAGATATATTTTCAGGAAATTCCCCATGAAAACTTATAGCATTTTTTAGAGTGTTTTTTGATAAAGCATACTCCAAAACACACCGTCCACCAAAACAAAAACCAAGTGCGTTTATTTGATTTAAATTTACTTGCCTGTATTCTTTTAATACCTCAATAGACTGATTGATTTTGTTTAATAAAACGTTTTTGTTGTTTAATAGGTTATTCATCAACTTGTAGGCTTCTTCTTCAGATTTTGCATTTTTACCATTTTCATAGAGGTCAAGCGCAAACGAAAAAAAGCCTTCTTTTGCTAACTCAATAACTTTATCTCTTTCAAAATTTGAAATTCCTCCAAATGCATGAATTACAATTATGGCAGGTAAAGGCTTGGTAATATGAGTTGGATAGGCAATAAATCCAATATGGTTCTTTTTTTCAATTTCATAGGAAATAGAAAAAGTTTTTATTTGTCTCATTTTTTATTAAATCTCTATTTATTAGACTAAAGACATAGTATTTGTGTGACTAAAAAATAAAATTTTTCAATTAATTGTCACATTTTTTACTTTTATATTGTCAATACAATTGATGTTAAAAGTCTCATGATAAAAGATGATAAGTTTTTAATAAGGGAAATAAAATCGGATGATTTGAACAATTTTTATCAATTAATTGATGAAAATAGAGATGATATTAAAGAATATTTATCTGGATTAACATCAAAAACAAAAACATTAATTGAAACAAAAATGTTCATTGATGATGTTTTAATTAGTAGCTATAAAAAGAATTACTATATATTTTTAATTATTGACTCTTTAACTAATAATATTGTCATGTTTTTCGATCTTAAAAATATTGATTGGTCAATACCAAAGGCAGAATTAGGATGTTTCATCGATAGAAATTATAAAGGAAAAGGACTAACAGAAACCTTATTACATAACTTTTTGGAATACTGTTTTTACAAGTTTAAATTCACAAAAGTATTCTTAAGAACGCATGAAACTAATTTACCTATGAAAACTATAGCAGAGAAATGTGGATTTGTTAAAGAAGGTAAATTAAGATGCGATTATAAAACATCATCAGGAAAGATTGTTGATTTAATTTATTACGGATTGTTAAGTAACGAGTTTAAGAAATTACAAAAAGTTAAATGATTACAGTAAAAGAAGCAAAGAAGGGTGATGAATACATTATTATAGATTTAATTAAGCAACTGGCGGCTAATCAAAATCCGGATAAATATGTTGAAACAAATGTAGGTTTATTGCGGAAAGCAATATTTAAAGAAAATCCTGATTGTTCATTCTTATTGGCCTACAATAAAGAAAAAGCCGTTGGCTATTTATCGTTTACTTGGAATTATAGTATATGGATAGGAAGAAGGCATATGCTTTTGGATGATTTGTACGTAAATGAAAATTATAGAAACAATAGAGTAGGTGAAAAACTAATGATTGAAGCGAAGAAAATTTGTGTTGAAAATCGAATAGCTATTATTAAATGGGAAGTCGAAGAAAAGAATGAATCTGCTTTGAGGTTTTATAATAGATTAGGTGCTAAAAGCAAGGTAAAGGTAATCTGTAAATGGGATTTTAATGATTCATTTAAAAATTAACTTTTATAAAACAAACTAAAAAATAATTATTGACTTAAATGAAAAATAAGGAACTGTATAATCATTTCAATCAATACACAGATATAGATAGAACTACCTTTTTAGAAATAAATAGTTTTTTCGAAGAAATAAACGTTGGTAAAAAAAAGATAATCTATGAGCCTTGTGAGAAATGCAATCATATTTTTTTTACGGCTAAAGGTTGCTTGAATTTATACTTTATAGATGATAGAGGGATGGAACGAACAATCCAATTCTCTATAGAAAATTGGTGGATAGGTGACTTTTTGGCTTTCTATAATCAAAGTCCCACAAGTTTTTATGTAAAATCAATTGAAGCTTCAAAACTATTGAGTATTACATATGATAATTATGAAAAGTTGTTACAGAAATTTCCAAAGTTAGAATCTTATTTTAGGCAAACTTATCAAATTGCTTATGGCGCTTTCCAGTTTAGAATGATGCACATGTTTAAATTTTCAAAGGAAGAATTGTACTTCTGCTTTACAGATCATTTTCCACAGTTTTCAGAAAGAGTTCCGCAATATTTAATTGCTTCATATCTTGGGTTAACACCAGAGTATGTTAGTGAAATAAGAGCAAAAGTACGTTCTTAAACCAGCTTAAGAAGATTGATAATCTTTACACTTAATTTTGTTTAAAATTAAAACTCATTCAATATGAAAAGTAGAGTAAATATTTATCAATCTCAACCTAAAGCGTACGAAGGAATGTTTGCTTTAGAAAGTTTTCTTAACAATTCCCCTTTAAACAAAAAACAGATTTCATTGATTAAGATGCGTGCTTCACAAATCAATGGTTGTGCTTATTGCATTAATATGCATACTGAAGAAGCTCTAAAGGCGGGCGAAACTCATCAACGCTTACATCTTCTTAATGCCTGGAAAGAATCAAGTTTATTTTCAGAAGAAGAAAAGGTCATTTTAAAAATGACAGAAGAGATCACTTTAATTCAACAAAAAGAATTAACAGATGAAACTTATAACCAAGCTACACGTTTATTCGATGAAGAAACAATTATTGCGATCATTATGGCTGCAACAATAATCAATGCTTGGAATAGAATTGCAATAAGTACAAGGCTAGGTGTTGGTTAATTGAGCATTTTGTAATGAAGCATCTATTTGAATACAATTGGCAAATAAGAAGTGAATGGTTCGAACTTTTAAAAACTATTCCAAAAGATGAGTTTTTAAAAGTGCGGACTGGAGGACATGGCAGTATTGCAAAGACATTATTTCATGTTATACAAGTGGAGCATAACTGGATTCAAGATTTAAAAGGTTTTCCAATTTCAAATGAAAAGTTTAATGATTATAAAACTTTAGATAAAATTAAAAGGTTGTCAAACAATAATCATGAAGCTGTAAAATATGTTGTACGTCGAATTACGACTGATTATGAATATCAAATCCTAGAGATAAAAACCCTAAACGGTGATAAAATAATATGTACATATGGTGAAGCTTTAAGGCATATTATTGCTCACGAAATACATCATATGGGGCAAATATCAGTTTGGACTAGAGAAATTGGTATTAAACCAATAAATGTAAACTTAATACATCGAGGGCTTTTTATTGATAATAAAGTTTAGTGCAAATATTTAGTTTATCCTCATTTTAACAATTTAAAACAAGCAAAATGAAAATTGGAATTTTCGGACTTGGTGCCATAGGTTCTGCACTAGCCGTAAAAATCAATGGCGAGCATAAGGTGTATTATTATAATAGATCGAACAGAGATAAGATCAAAATTTTGTGTAATGGAGTTCAATATGAAAAAGAAATTGAATTATCCAATGTAGATACAAGCTATAACCTAGACTGGTTAATTATCTGTTTGAAAGAGTATCATTATAAAAGTGCTTTAAGTGATTTAAAGAAATTAATCAGTTCAAATACTAAAGTCGCTTTAGTAAGAAATGGTATCAATTTAAAAGAGTCTATTCAAGGACTTGTAGATGAAAATAAAGTAATCGAGTGTATGATAGACTGTCCTGTAGAAGAAATGGGTAATCAAACTTATAAACAATTAAACAGAGCATTAATTACATCAAAAAATAGTCATGTATTTAGAGATTTTATAACTCTATTTAATCATAAAAGTGTGTCGTTTAATGAGGCCGATAATTATGTAACCGAAAATTGGAAAAAGATAATTATAAGTAGTGCAACAGGTGGTATTCTGGCGCTTATTGGTGAAAAGAGCTGGGTGTTAAAAGATCCTGAAATCCTGAAGTTATGTGCTAAAATTATCAGCGAAGGCATTGATGTTGCAAATCTATCTGGGGCTAAAATTGAAGATGACTTTTTAAGGGAATTAGTAGAAGACATAAAAAGCTCATCAGGATCAAAAGGAAGTTCTATGCTAACTGACAGGCTTAACGGCAAACCTATTGAAGTTAATGCTAAAAATGGGGTTATTTCTTCATATGGCAAGAGATATGGGGTGAAAACAGAAATAAATGATTTAATAACAGTACTGCTAAAACATACAAATAATGAAAAAGATATTTAAAAAACACAATGCATTCTCTTTTTATGTTCATTTATTAGTTTGTTTATTTCTCTCATTATTAAATTTTTCATGTAGTACAGAAGAAAATATAGTAAGTCCTGATGACTTGGTTTCAAAGGAATTAATTGGTAAATGGGTACTTATTGATTATGAAAGCGAATATACTTTACATAGAGATTCAAATGAGTATTTAATTTCTGAGTTATATACAGAATCTACCAATAAAATTGAATTTTTAGAATCCCCAAAAGTTATCCAGTCTGAAGGTTATGTAAAGTTTGAATCAAAGCAATACAAGGTAACAGCATCTGGTAATGTATTGGTTCATCAAACATACTTTTCGTTGGCCGATATATTATACTATTCAAATGCGAAATGGTATGTAGAAGAAGGGCAGGTTATAATAAAGCCAACAAATGTAGATAGTGAAGAAAGTATGATTAGTATAAATGTTAACATGCTAAACAATACTTTGACAATTATGGTAACAGAATCAATATTGGATGAAGGTTTTCAAGGTACAACAATTTTTAAATACCAGCGAGAATAATTTAGTAAACATCATATTTAGGAATAATGAAAAATAGAATAAAACCTTTAGAAAAGCCTCTTAGTGCGAGTACACAAGAGCTTATGGATAAGATATTTCCAAGTGTTCTTCCAAGCCCAAATTTGTATCGGTTAGTTGCTAAAAATGAAGCGCTTTTTGGTGAGTTAGTAGAAAGTAAGTTTATAGGAAAGACAGGACTATATGATAGAAAAAGAATAGCCCCAGATTTAAGAGAGAAAATAGTTTTAAGGGTCTGTGTAATCTCAAAAAATGATTATGAGTTTTCTTTGCATGAAGATACTATATCTGCTCAAATGGGGGTTACCAATGAACAGTTGAAGGATATAAAAAACCTAAAATACAATTCAGAATTATGGAATGAAAAAGAGGCTGCTGTATTTGATGTTATTACGCCCTTATTGCAATCTGAAAAAGTGGAAGATCATATAGTAGAAAACCTCAAGCTTTATTTTTCAGAAAGTGAAATAATTGATATTATTTTTTTAGTAGGTCTTTATCATACTGTTTCAATGATGGTAAATATAGCTCAATTGGAAAAAGACAATTATAAACAGTAATATTATGAGTAAGGGGTTATCTAAAATGGAATCTTTAATTATACCTGCTTTTAAAACGCTATTAAAAGGGAAAAAAATATCAAAAGAGGGTATTCATTTAAAACATTTCTACAACAAAGTAGAGATCGATAAAATTAAGTTAGATAGGTTCATTAATTATTTCAATTTTACAACCAAGACACCTATTTCTTATTTATATGTTTTTGCACAAAGAGCTCAAACAAGTTTAATGCTTGACAAGAAATTTACTTTGGCAATACCAGGAATGATTCATATTGAGAATAATCTTGTTATGTATTTAGATTATAGCACAAATCATCCAATAGACATAAAAGTAACTGTTAATGTTGATTATAAAGCGGAAGGATCATTAAAACCGGTCTTCTTCGTTGAAATCTACCAAAATGGGAAGCATATTTGTAGCTGTAAGAGTATTTATATAGTTAAGCGAAAATCAAGAAAGAACTCAAAAAGAAGCAATAAGGAAAAAGAGAGTATTGAAACATATAGTTCAAGCCTAAAATGGAAATTAGATTCGAGTATTGCAAAAGAATACGCAAAAATTTCAGGAGATAAGAATCCTATACACACATCTAGTTTGTTCTCTAAAATGCTAGGATTTAAAAGCTCAATAATTCATGGTTGGTACTCAATATGTGAAATTGAACATATTTATAATAAGGTGCATAAAAAAAGCGCATCTGAAATTCATGTGAATTTTCATAATGCAATCACATTACCAAATGAGCCTATCTTGGAGTTTGAGCTTTCTGATGATGATTTGCTAGTATTTCAAGTAAAAAATGCAGAGGAATCAAAACTTTTTTTAAAAGGCAATATTAAGCCATTAACCTTTACTTAAACATCATTCTAATAAAAATTTAAGTGCTAATAATTAATTGAATCGAAATGAAAAAAATAATATATCTTTTAAGTTTTCTAATTGTAGGCTGTGCATCAGTTAAAGAAATAATTCAAAATGATGTTAAAGTGCAACTTGTTAGAAACGCAACAGTAAAACTTACTGTAAACAATAAAACCATCTTAATCGATCCTATTTTAGGAGCTAAAGGAGAAAACGACCCAATTCCTTTTTCAAATAAAATAAGAAATCCAACAGCTAATTTACCTACTAGCGTAGAAGATATCATTAAAAATATAGATGCTGTTTTATTAACTCATAATCATCCAGACCATTTAGACAGTACTGCAATTAATGCGTTGCCAAAACACATAACATTTTTTTGTCAGCCTTCAGATTTGGAATCATTGCAAAATCAAGGATTTGAAAATCTCATCCCAATTAATTCAGAATTTAATTGGGAAGGAGTTATTATAAGCAGATATGGAGCTAGCCATCATATTGGAGCTACTGGCGAACCCCCTTTTGGCGAGTCTTCTTCCTTTAGTGTGAAATTTAATGACAATTCAATCTTTATTACAGGTGATGCTATTCTAGATGAAAAGCTTACTGCTAGTTTAAAAAAGTCTAGCCCAAGTTGGATAATAGCAAATACCGGAGAATGTCAATTCACCAAAGAAAATCCTGTTCTTCAGCCAGGTCAGTTAATGACCTTGTCTAAAGAAGAGTTAAAGCAAATAAGCCTATTAATGCCAGAAGCAAAAATTATAGCTGTACATCTTGAGTCTATAAATCACTGTAGTTTAACTAGAGAAGAAATTAAATTGTTTCTTAAATCTAATGATCTAATAAATAAGATATTGGTTCCGAATGACAATGATATAATTAGATTGAATTAATTTATACAAACCAGGAAAAATAAACTTTCTTAAACCAGCTTAATTTTTTTCGAGTTAAAGAATAATACTTTTATACCAAGTAAAAAGACAACTTTAGCTTTTATTAATTTTTGACTTGAATCAATGCACTTTTTACCAATTATATGGATACCAAAATAATAGCACAAAAAATTATTGGTTTAAAAAATCAAGATGAAAAATTAAGAAATGAACTGATAAAAAGCGGTAATCTTTCTAAAGGGTACAACAAAGAAATGGAGGCATTGCACAATAGTAATGCAAAAGAATTAAATCAATTAATTGATGAAATTGGTTATCCAACCAAAGATAAAGTGGGTAAAGAAGCAAGTGAAGCGGCTTGGTTAATAATACAACATACCATAAGTCAACCCAACTTTATGAGAAAATGTGCAAAGTTATTATCGGAAGCAGTTAAACAAAAAAAGGCTAACCCTATA
Organism: Flavivirga sp. 57AJ16; assembly: GCF_028736925.1. Lineage (GTDB taxonomy): Bacteria > Bacteroidota > Bacteroidia > Flavobacteriales > Flavobacteriaceae > Flavivirga. The sequence goes on from NZ_JAQZAT010000007.1 coordinate 98,958, forward strand.
AGTTTGGCTTACTTAACAGATCGTATAGCCGTTTTTGAAGGAAAACCTCAACGCTATGGAACGCAATTTGACTGGAACAAAAATGGAGACTTAAGACCAAACCAATATGATGATTTAATCAAAGTAAACAAAAGAAGAAAATCTATCGGTCTTAACGCTCTTGAAGAACAAATTCAAGTAATGCAAAAGCGAGTTGAGAAAGAGAATCAATCACCACCAATAGATTTTCAAGAAAGAAAAATAGAATATGATAATTGGAGAAAATCAGTCGGTTGGATAAAATAAAAATAGAGAACTAGTTAAACGAGTAAAACAAAAAGTTTTAATGGCCTCAAAAATTAATCAATACAATTGGGTAGATAAAAATGTATTTCCTTTTAAATCAAATTACTTTCAAACAAAGAGTGGTAAAATTCATTATGTAGACGAAGGTGAGGGAGAAATAATACTATTTGTTCATGGTACACCTACCTGGTCTTTTCTATACCGGAATTTTATTTCTGCATTATCAAAAGAATACAGGTGTATTGCTGTAGATAATTTAGGGTTTGGTCTTTCCGATAAACCAGAAGGTTTTGATGGAACACCTGAAGCTCATGCCAATAATTTATCTCAATTCATACAAGAATTGAATTTATCAAACATCACATTGGTTGTTCACGATTTTGGTGGGCCTATAGGTTTGGGGGCTGCGATTAAAAATCATAATAGAATTAAACAAGTGATAATGTTTAATACTTGGCTATGGGAAACAAAGAGTAATAAAGGCGCTCGAAAGGTAGATAAAATATTGAATAGTACAATTGGTAAGTTTCTCTATTTGCGAATGAATTTCTCGCCAAAAGTATTGCTTAAAAAAGGCTTTTATGGCAAGAAGAGATTAACTAAAAAAGTACATAAGCAATACATTTTGCCATTCCCAAATAAATCTTCAAGATGGTCTTTATTAAACATTGGGAAATCTCTAGTAGGGTCTTCCAGTTGGTATGAGCAACAGTGGGAGCAATTACATGATTTGGAATCTAAACCATGGCTGATTTTATGGGGAATCAAAGATGAGTTTGTCACATTAGAATACCTCGAAAAATGGAGACAAAGATTGACAAACTCAAAAGTTGTGAAATTTGATTGTGGGCATTTTGTTCAGGAAGAAAAACCAACAGAAGCTATTAAGGAAATTCAAAAATTTTTAAAAAGATGACAGTAAAGATTGCTAAAATTTTGTCAGCATATTTAATAATAACAGGTATCGGTTTTTTGATATCAGGTGAGTTTTATGAAACTCTAATTTCTCATAAAGCAACAAACCCTATTTTGATTAATCTATCTGGAATGGTTCATTTTTTTATTGGGATGATCATTTTAGTAATCCATTGCAAGTGGAAAAATATATTGCAGATATTAGTTTCCTCTTTAGGCTTTATGTTCTTTATTAAGGGAGTTTTATTGATAGTAATACCCGAGTTAATCCTTCAAACAGGAGATAATGCAATGCAAAAACCTTGGTTAATGTCACTTGGTTTTATCTCTGTAGGGATAATAATGGAATACTTAATTTTTAAAGAAAAAAAACAATTCAACTAGTTATGAGATTTTCATCTGTTTTTAAAATATCTTTTTTATGGTTTGTACTTATAGTCAGTTGTAGAAATAGTCAAGTACAACCTAATTTTGAACTTCCAGCTAATAAACCTCAACTCATAGCCCCAAACTTTATAAATACAGATAGTGTTGAAATAAACGTAGTCTTTAATAATGCTATGGATGAGTGCTTTTTTATGCGAATAGTTAATAAGCATTTTTTAATATTTCATACAGAATTAAAACAAAAAAAGTGGTCTAAACCAGAGCCCATTTATATGTTCAATAAAGATTCCATTTCACACGCTATAGACATGACTTTAACCCAAGATGGCAATACCATGTATTTCTTGGGAGTCAGTCCACAAGATATTACGGGCAAAAACCCATCAGATATTTATAAAAGTGAAAAAGTAAAAGGTAAATGGCAAAAAGCATCAAAAGTTGCATATCCAGTCTCAACAGATGAGTATGTAGAATCATACCCAATTGTTGTAGCCGATGGAAGTTTATATTTCACTTCTAATCGACCAGATAGTTTTGGTGGGAGAGATATATACCGAGCACAATATAATGAAAATGGAACTTTCGAAAAGCCAGAAAATTTGGGCCCGCCAATTAGCACTGTTGAGAATGACGGTACGACATATGTATCACCAGATGAACAATTTTTGGTTACTACACCAAAGAATTCTAAAGGGTTCTACATTTCGTACAAAAGGGATAATAAATGGCAGCCATTAAAGTTTCTTGATGTGGGAATTAATTTTGAAGAAGGCTGGGTGTATATGTGTCCCTATGTATTACCAGATGGAAAGCACCTTATTTATTCAAGAAGATACAACAATCCAAATGACAAAAGTTGGAACGGGGTGGAAAAAGGTGAGGTATATTGGGTGGATATAAGCAGATATACAACCAATTAAAATAATTATATAATCTCTTTATAAGAAATTGTCACAAAATTGAGGTTTTTTTGGTCATAAGAGTATGAGAAAAATTTTAAATGTCTATCAAGTAGATGTTTTTACAAACGAAAAGTTTCAAGGTAACCCAGCTACTGTGGTATGGGATTCTGGTAAATTACCAGAAGATTTGATGCTTAAAATTGCGCGGGAATTTAATAATTCAGAGACTGTGTTTGTGTGTTTTAATAAAGACAACTTACCACCAACTTTAAAATATTACACACCTACTCAAGAGATTGATTTTTGTGGTCATGCAACAATTGCAGCTGCTTTTGTTTTTGCTAAACAAGTTGGAAATTATGGACCAATTGAGTTCATAACAAATAAAAATGTTGTTAAGGTTCAAGTTTCTAATGAGGTTTTTTATTATGGTTCTTATTCAGCCCAAATGGGGGAAGAATTAAATAACAGTATTCAAAATAGATTATTAAAAATTCTAAACTTGGATAACAACTCTCTAGATTCAAAATATCCCATTCAAATTGTAAAAAGTATAAGTGATAAACTACTAATTTTACTTAAGCAGGAGGAAAGTCTTTTTGATTTCATCCCTGATTTTAACAAATTAAAGGCATTTCAGCAATGTAATAATCTACCACCAATATTCTTGTTCAATATAAATTCTATAAATAATGTAGAAAGTTTAATATGTAATGGAAGGATGTTTGCTCCAACAATCGGTATTGATGAAGATCCTGTAAATGGAAACTCTTGTATTCCATTGGCAAAATATTTACATCACCACAAAGTTGTAGATAACAAGTTTTTTAATTCACCAATTCTGTGTAAACAAGGAGAGTCATTCCATAGAAAAGGAACTGTTTATGTAGATGTAAATACCAATAAAAAAGTTGAAGTTAATGTTGGGGGCACATGTACAATGGCTTTTAAAGCAATAATTAAAGTTTAGTAGAATGATTGAGTTATTTGGGTATGAATTTGATACAATAGAGGTGTTAGCTTATTTTGCTATTGGGTTATTGTCAAGTTTTTATGGTAGTATTACGGGAGGGGCAGGAATGTTATCAATACCAGCACTTCTTTTTATGGGTGTGCCAGTAGAAATAGCCATAGCCACTATAAAGCTAGGCGATTTAGGACGGTTTTCTTTGTCTACCTATAAGTTTGTTAGGTCTAAAAAAGTAGTATGGAAATACGCAATACCATTGATTCCCATTGCACTAATAGGCGGTTTACTGGGGGCAAAACTACTAACGCTTATTAATAGAGAACAATTAAGCTTAATAATTGGAATTGTTATACTTATGATGGTGCCATTAATTTTTTTAAATAGACAAATTGGTATTAAACAATCCTTTCCTAAAAAGAAAAAATTAATAGCAGGTTATATAGTGTATTTCATTTTGGCAATTTATGGGGCTTCAATTCAAATTGGCTCTGGTCCAATGGTCCTGTATGCTATCATGTGGTTTTTTGGTTTAACAATAATTCAGGCCAATGCTACAAGTTCTGTAGCTTGGCTTTTTATTACTATTAGCTCTTTAGTATCACTAATATTTTATGGTTATGTAGATTTTTATATTGGAATTCCTCTACTTATCGGCTCATCATTGGGAGGCTATTTAGGAGCAAGTACAGCAGTTAAAAAAGGAGATAAATGGACAAAAAAGGTTTTTGTCATAGTTATCTTAATAATGGGTTTTAAAATTTTATATGAATCAATTTTTTAATTAATCCGTTTGATTAAAGTTATATACAGAAAATGAATTTTAAAATTAGAGAGATTAAAGTTGAAGAGCATAAGCGTTTAGGTGAAATGATGGTTAGGAGCTATGAAAACCTTGACGGTTTTCCTAGTCAAAAAAGTGCACCACAATATTACCAAACACTAGAGAATATTGGAGACCTAACAAGTCATACTGATATAAAAATATTTGTATGTATCAGTGATACGGATGTGCTTACAGGTGGTGTCGTTTATATAAATGATGTTAATTCATATGGTCAAACAAAATTTCCAGATTCATGCAGTAATGCTGGAGCTTTTAGATTATTAGTTGTTGATGATAAATTTAGAAGAAAAGGGATAGGCAAACTACTCACAAACTATTGTATTCAGTATGCAATAAAACAAGGAAGAAATCAAGTAGTCATTCATACAACAAAATCAATGAATAATGCCTGGAGAATGTATGAGAAAATGGGGTTTAAGAGGTTTCCTAAAATAGATTTTTATATGAATACTTTGTTAGTATATGGTTTAAAGCTCAAACTCTAATAATATGGCAATAAAGGAAATTAAATACAATAAAATAGGGAGTAATTACAACGAAACAAGAAAAGCAGACCCTTTTATAACTCAAAGAATATTAGAGCATCTTGAGCCAAAAAAAGGAGGGATATACCTAGATATAGGTTGTGGTACTGGAAATTATACCAAAGAGTTTCGAAAATCTGGAGTTCATTTTATAGGGATGGATCCATCACAAAAAATGCTTGAAAAGGCACAAAGTGGTGTTAATGACATTGATTGGCGATTGGGAACAGTTGAAAATTTAGATTTAGAACAAAACAGTATCGACGGTGTTGTGGCAATGTTGACCATTCACCACTGGGCAGATTTAAATAAAGCATTTTCAGAAATATTATCACTCATAGCCGCTTAATTCTACTGCCTTTTGCTTGAATGATGGTCTATAAGTCCTGTTTCTTTTTTTTATGGTTCAAAGTTAATGCTTCTAACTCTAAATCTCATATCCTAATGTCCAGTCTAATATAGGAAGCCCAATAGAAGTCAAATCAATTTTATTGGTTGGGGTAATAATGAAAAATGAATTATTACCCGTGAAGAAAATAATGTATTAACCCCAGTTATTGTCTATTAGGAACGACTAATACGTCGCCATTTAAAGGCAGACAACGAAGATGTATTTTTACTATAAAGCAATTAAAGGATTATGGGTACATTAAATATAAATACACCAAGAAGGGTGCTTAATACACCAAAATCACCTATAGCTGTTTATAATCTAAAACGAGATAACAATGAATTGGATATAGAGTTAACGGTATTGGAGCATTATTATTTGAGACTTTATATGCATAATTTAACAAATAAGGAAATATCTGATTTTTTAGAAATAAATATTGATGAATTGTATTTGTTTAAGTGTGATTTAAAAGCAAAATTTAAATCCCAAAATTTAACAGAGCTATTAGTTAAAGCTTTTAGAGGTAAGTTTTTGATAAAGGACGATTATTTGAACGATGTTGTAAAAAAAGAAGCATTGAAACTAGCACAAGAAATTATTTCTGATTTTTTTGATATACCAAATAATAGTACGCTATATTTTAAACTACGAGAGAGCGTTTTAGATTTTCACAGTTCTTACAAAGTAAAGTTTTATGAATCTAATAATAAGTTAAAAAGCGCGCGCGCATTAACTAAATCTGAACTAAATTATATAAGAGTTAAAGCTTTTAATTTTAAAAATAATAAAGAAATCAAAGACGAATTAGGATTGGTTGTAGATAAAAGTGTAGAGGCTATTCAACGGAGTATTTATACAAAATTAGGTGTTAATAATTGGTTTAATGTATTTTTAATATGTTATCAGCTAGGGTTTTTTAAGTCTTCTTGTTATTTCAAAACTATAGAAAATGAGTCGCATACTTGTGTTAAAAAAATAATACACATAAAAGAAAATTTGAAAGAGATAAGTTTAAAACAGAAACAACTTTATGTTTATACAGAGTTATTGGCTTTTTTTGGGGAAGTAAGCTTTTCCTGTTTGTTGAATGATTGATTTACAGCAAACACGCTTAAATTCTTTTGTTTAAAAACAAGTAAAAACGAAATAATATACCATAGCGACACTATCCCGTAAAGAGCGTAAGTTAAAAATCGAGGGTTTAACTTTGCACACTTAGTGAGATACTACCAACATAACATTATTTTTACTAATTATTACCACATTTTATAACAGATTTTCTTCCTACTATATTATTTTAGATTTAAGAATTTATTTAATTCATTTTGCCTTCGTTTTGCAATTGGTAATGTTTTATGATTAACCAAATGGCAATAATTGCCATCGGTTTTATTGATATGATGAATCATAAGAATGTTAACTATACATGAATAATGAATTCTAATAAATATGTTGGGGTCTAGTAATTTTTCGTATTCACCCAAGTTGCGACTGGCTATTTTTATATCCCCGTTTGTTAGATGAAATTTTGTATATCTACCATCAGCCTCACAATATAATATGTTTTCAGTTTTAACTAGTTCAATTTTATCAACGTAAGGAATAGCAATTATTTTCGGGTATTTTATATTTCTTTTACTTTCTTCTTCATATAATTCCAATTTATACGAATCATTTATATTGTTTAATGCTCTATCTACAGCCTTAATAAGATGTTTTTTTGAAACAGGTTTTAGAATGTAATCAGTAGCATTATGCTCTATAGCTTTGATGGCATACTCTTTATGAGAAGTTGTAAATATGATTTGAGTATTAAATTCACTTTTTTCAATGATATCAAGAATAGAGAAAGAATTCTCGTTACCTAGGTTGATATCTAAAAACAAAATTTTCGGTTTTATTTTTTTATATAAATTAAGAGTGTCTTTTATATTTTTTGCAACTCCAGAAATATTGATGTTTTTAAAATGTACTCTTAATTGATTTTTTAGTATGTTAAGAGATAAAATATCATCTTCAACTATTAGGGCTTCAATCTTGCTCATTTAAATAGATAAATTTGGTTTTATTATGATGTTAATTTCTATAGAATAACTAGGTAATACCAATAAAATAAATACTAGGCTTATATAAGGTATAAGTGATAAGTTTTTGGTGATAAATGATAAGTAATAATTATTGATGTTTTTCATATTTAGATATCAAGGTATTGGGTACTTTGGATAATTTTACTTCGATAACAATAATACTGAGAGCGCCCCTTAAATCAAATAAGTGTGATTGCTTAAATAATAAGTAGTAACACTTATTAGGTTTTAAAATCAAAAAAGTATGGGTGTCAAATTATCAACAATATGTTCTTGACAGTTTCAATACTTATGAATGAGTTTTGTTTTTCACTACCTTTTTTTGATATCTCCAAGTTCAAATTAAAAAGCTTTTTAAAGAACTATCTATAAAGGAATTGCATGTATCATTTTTAATGAGCAAAAAAGTACACATTATTTTAAGTATTTATAATGCTATTTTGGTGGATTTTATAAAAAAAAAGAGCCACCCTTTTTGGGTGGCTCATGATTGATCACTCACTCTCCTCTTAAAAGCTACTATCAATCAAAGAATAGGTAATGATTTATTAAAATCAACTATAGGTTACATAAGAACAAAATTGTACTTATTGTTTCAGGTAATAGCTACTCAGAACCTAAAAAAACCACCCCTTAGGGTGGTTTACAAAGGTTAGAGCACCCTTTAATATTCCTTAGCAAAATATACTCTAACAGTGAATTATTGTAAACAAATAGAGGGGTACTTGTGCTATTCATTTTTTCCTTAATCCTAAGGAAGGCTATTTTGATGTAGCTAATTTATAATCGCTATATTTTTTATCAAATAAGTGTTGGTACCCAATTATTAAGTAGTAGTACTTATTTTGCTCAAGAGAATTTATAGTGATTAAGTCAATGTAAGAATATTCTTATGTATAAGAGCCCAATTGGTCAAGGAGTTAGTTGTCTTTTTTAATTCTAATTTATTTATAATATTGCTTCGATGTTTATCAATTGTTCTAAGTGATACATTCAAATGGTTTGCAATATCATTGGACGAAAAGTTATCTGAAATTAGTTTCAAAATTTTTTTCTCAGAACCTGTTAAGCGTGATAATAACCTTAAATCATTGTCTGCGTTCAAAAGTGAATTTTCGTCTAACGAAGGACTAAAAAAGCTTCCTCCATTGACAACGGAAAGAATACATTTTTCAATAGTCATAAAAGAATCTTCTTTTAAAAGATATCCATTTATATTTAATGCTTTAGCTTGTGTTACATAATCTTTTTCTTTATGAAAAGACAATAAAATAAACTTAGTATCAATTTGTTTCTCTTTAACAATGCCAATAATTTCAAAGGCGTTTAACATGGGCATATCTATATCTAGTAGTGCTAGATCTGGACATTGTTTCACAATTAATTCTAAAACTTGTACGCCATTATTGGCTTGACCAACAATATTATAATTGTTTTCAGATAGCTCTTCAAATAATCCTTTTAAAAGTAGCGGATGGTCATCAGCAATAACTATAGATATGTTTTGTTTAAGCCTTTTATCCATCACTTTATGGGGGTTAGAATATTAATTGTTGTACCATTGTTGATAGTACTATCTATATTGATTTTTGATGTCAAAATTTTGGCACGTTCTAAAAGTGTTTTCATCCCTAAACTTGTGGGGTTTCTAATAACGCTTATTGTGTCGAACCCCACACCATTATCTTCAATAATGGTATGGACGTTATTTTTACTTTTCTTTATTATTATGGAAGCTGCTTTAGCTTTGGAATGCTTAACTATATTATTAAGAATTTCCTGAATAATCCTATAAAAATGTAAATCTTCTTCTTTACTTAATATACTATCGATATTTTCTATGCTACTTGTAAAAAAAATATCAGTGTTATTGTCTACCTCATTTATTAAAGATTCAATAGCTTTACTAACTCCCAGACTTTCAAGTAAAGCAGGGTGTAATCCTCTAGCTATGTCCCTTAATTCACCTAGTGTATTTGTTGCCAAAGCTTCAATACTATCATTTCCCAGGGATTTAATTTTTTTGGTCAATAAGATCAATTTTTGACCTATACCGTCATGTAGCTCCCTTGATACATGAGTGCATTGATCTTCCTTGTTTCTTATGAGGTTACGAGAGAATTCTGCTTGAAGCTTTTGTTTCTTTTTTGAAAACTGTTTTGTTTTATATAAATATACTATTGAAAATAATCCAGCTAAACCTATGCCCCCAAATAATATCCATTGAGTTTGTAATTTATTTTCGGAGTTTAGTAATTTTATTTCTGATTCCTTTATTATTATTTCGGCATCTTTTTTTTCGGTTTCATGTAAAGCTTGGTAATAGGAAAATCCATTTGCCTTTTGAACCGTTTCAATAGAATCTTTTATTTTGGAATAAGCCTCTAAGTGTTCATATGCTTTTTTATGGTTTCCTAGACTATCGTACACTTTGGACAAGAACTTATTGGCCATGTAAATGCCTTCATAAAACAGTGTATTTATTACTTTATTATATTCTTTTTCACCTAAGACAGCAGCATTGTTGTAATTGCCCATTGCGAATTCATAATGAGCCATAGACAAGTTATATTCATCTATTTCAAAGTATTCACTATTCTTTCTATGGTTTTCAAGTTCTTCTTTAACGGCTTTTGCTTTCTCCAACAACCCATTTTCAGCATAAGCGCTTAACTGACCAACCAAAACCTCTTGAAAATCGTAATCATTATTAGGGAATTTTAAAGCATATATCCTTGCAGAATCAATGTTTCGAAGTCTTTCCTTTTGGCTACCGTGTAGCATTTCGTCAAAAGCCTGATTGTAATAACTATTGTACACGGCCCTATAATTTTTTTGTGCTTTTCCATTAGCGATTATCTCCAAACGTATTTTTTTTGCCTGTTCTTGAAGACCATTCTGAGAATACAAAATAGATAATGTTCTCTTTGATCTCCAAACCAATTCGGGATTGCTTATTGCAAAAATTTCACTGGCCTCTTGCAAAAATTTTGCGGCTCTTAAAAAATCCCCTTTTAAGCACAGTACACTGCCTATTTTGGATTTGAGCTTTCCTATAAGGGTTGAATCATTTGTCATAAGGGCAAACTTATGTGCTTCTTCATAGATGGATAATGCCTCTTTTAGGTGATTTAAACTTTGATAACTATCACCACCTTCAGAATAAAAGGAAGCCAAACGTCGATAACATCCATTTTTGGGAACTTTATCTTTTATGTCATTGAAAACTTCAATAGCTAATTCTGGTTTTCCAATTTTAACGGAAAGATAGAGAATCAATGATTTTGCATGACGCAAGGCCAATTGTGCAGCATTTAACTCAAGGGCATAAGCAATTGTTTTTTGTGCTATGGAATCATATTTATGCTCTGTTTTGTACTTCGTAATTTTACAGAGACTGTCCATCCACTTAAGTTTTTCGCCTCCGTGTGATACAGCAATTTGTTGTTTAAGACTTTCCACTTTGTGCTTAAGTGTGGCTTCTTGAGAATAGCTTACTAGAAAAATGCTAAAGATGGTATAGGACAGTAATTTTTTCAATGAAGAGGATAAGTATTATGTGATAAATTTAGTGAATAATAGATAAATACAATAAAATTTAACTATTTCTACTTTATGTTTCTAAGAAGTGATTATAACAATAACAAAACATGAAAGTTATTTAGATTATGGTAAGGCAGAATAACCGCATTTATCATTTTTTGAACACTTCTTTTCAGTAAAGACTTAATACTGTGAGTAATTACATTAATTGATAAAAGGATCACTCCATTTGTCATTTAGATAAACATCAGCCCTCCTAAAGTTCTTATAAACGCAATAATTGCATTTTTTTCTGTTTGTGTTAAATTTAATTGCTGGTCATTACCCGGTTGTAGTTAATATTGTATTTCTCATAATATGATTCATTTGCAAGTATGACTTAATAATTGACTAATGGTTTAAGCATGATATCAATTATCTCTGTTTTTAAAATTAGTCCAATATTGATTTAATTTCAATCACCATGCGCTTTTGCAATTTTATACTCGTTTATTACAGATAATGTCCGTTTGTATCTTTCTTTATTTTGAATCATTAATAATGTCTTACTATTAAAAAATTAAACTAAAAATAATATGAAGATAGTAAGAAACCAGGATGAACACTGTTGGAAAGTTTCACTCCTAATTAAGGAATTTATAATATTCATAATATCTATGATTGCGATACTATTATTCCTAATTATATAGGTACACTACACTATACTTTACTAATAATAATTTGTGTGAAGTAAATGTTCCTTTTTGATTTTAGAATACCATAAGCCGTATAAAGGGAGGGGCAAAACCGGTACTATTTTAAATAACCCATATATCACTTATAGAGACCGCTTATTACTTTAATATTTATGTTAAAATGAAGCTCGCTTTATTTGTGTTAAAATAATTTATTATGAAAAAAGGTTTACTATTTTTTTTTAGTTTATTCTTTTGTTGTTATACGTTTTCCCAAAACCATGCTAGTATGGATTTTAACGGTGCTTCAAAAGAAGTGTTATTGAAGCTTGGGGTAAATGCTGTAGATAATTCTGGAGAGTCAAATATATTCAACTCTTTAAGCAGCTTTAAAAACTCAGCTTTTCACTCGCCTTTCAAAATAGGGGCTGAGTATAGGTTTAGTAAATTTCTTTCGTTAGGACTTGATGGGAGTGTAAATACTTGGAAAGTGCCCAATGCCAAGATTGATGGTAATATCTTAGAGGAAAATCAGGATTATTTTTCCTTGGATATTAATACTAATTTTTATTTAAATGAAGCTTTTGACTGGTTTTTAAATGAAGAGTGGCTTGAATTGTACATAAGTGGAGGAGCGGGATATTTTAAGATAACTCAAGGAGGGTTTAGTGGGAATATTGGTGCGGGGACTAATATATGGATGACACCAAAATTTGGATTTAATCTTGATGGGAAGGCTAAACTTGTGTTAGACTCAGAGCCATCAATATATGAAACAAACCATTTTCAGATTTCAATAGGTATTGTTTTTAAATTGTCAAACACAAAAAGGCGAAGTCGCATCATTGTAGATGAGAAAAAAGGTGATGGGGCTATTGACGGCACTTCTGTTTTAGCTCAGGTTAATCACCCAAAAGGGGCAATGAACAAAAGCACAATTAGTAATAATCAGTTGGAAGAGGTGACGTTGAAAAAAGAAAATAGCTCTAAAAATATTATTTCTAATGACTCACTTATTCCAGATAAAGATGAATATGATAAAAATTCTGCTAACTATTTATTGAATCTTTCACGGAAAATTCATTTTAATACCGGGAATTATAATTTCACACAACAATCCTATCCAGTATTGAAAAGAATACTTTCCATAATGCTAAAATATCCAGAAGTTAAATTTAAAATAGAAGGGCATGCAGATAGTGTTGGTTCCTATAGTAATAATCAACAATTATCAAAAAAGAGAGCGAGTGCCGTAAGGAATTATTTAATTTCAGGAGGTGTCAATCCAAATAACATAGTATCTATAGGACGGGGTGAATTGATGCCAATAGCTTCAAACCGCACCAAACTAGGACAATCAAGAAATAGAAGGGTGGAAATATTAAAGGATGATAAACAGTTGTAAAACCCCCTACTTGTTTTTTAATTGAGATACTCAAAAAATCTTATCCCCTCAAAAAGTGCTAAAGGTTTATTGAAGCGATTTTAATAACTAATCTGTAAAACAATATGCCTCATGCCTTTTAATGAAGTAATTCAATCCCTAAAAAATAAAACATTTAATTGAAAATGAAAGATGAAATTATGTTTGTGTGTTTTTTTGTGTCTATGATTGTTACTTATTTTCAAATGCCATATATTATTAATTATGCAAAGAAATTCAAATTATTGGATAAGCCAACATTTAGGAAGTCCCATGATTTTGGAATACCGTATTTAGGAGGGGTTTGTATTTTTTTTACCGTCGTCTTTATTATGTTGTTGCTTAGCATAATGAATGTTTTTAGTATTCCCGCTTTTGATTTTAAGCTCGCCTTTGGGCTGTTTTTAACTTTATTGGTTCTTATTGTATTGGGGTTAGTAGATGATTTTTATGGGGTGAACCCTTTAAAAAAGCTAACCATACAAATACTCTTGTCTACTTATTTAATTGTCATTTTTGATATTAGAATATTTAATATGAATGGTCTTTTGGGTATTTATTACTTAAATTATTATGTAAGTTTTATCTTATCATTGTTTTTAATGATTTTGTTAATAAACTCATTTAATTTAATAGATGGTATTGATGGTCTTTCTGCATCAATAAGTTCCCTAAGCAATTTCTTGATTGGTTATTACTTTTTTAAAAATGGCTTGCTTTTTAACGCAACCATAATGCTGAGTTTTTCTGGAGCATCCATTGCTTTTCTTTTTTATAATATGAACAGTAAATTAACCAAAAAAATTTTTTTAGGGGATAATGGCTCTATGTCTTTAGGATTAATTAGTGCTTATGGCATTATACAGGCAACAAATCAACCACATTTAATTAGTGATTTAGTTGATGAAAACCTTTTTAAAAATATACAGGTAATCATCATAACGATTGTCAGTTATCCTTTGCTGGATACCTTAAGGGTTTTTGTTGTTAGGGTAATGAAAGGGGGGAGTCCATTTAGAGCGGACAAAAACCATATCCATCATCATTTACTTAAATTACATTTAACCCATAAAAAAAGTACACTCATTATTATTACATATACCATTTTACTTTTCCTATTGGCTTTTAAATTGAGGTTCTTAGATATAAACACCCATTTTTTTGTTGTCTTCTCAATTTCTTTGATGATTTATATTATACCCTTTATATCTAAATTTTATAAAAAAAATGAATACTGATTTTTTTCCTAAAATAACAATAATTGGTTTAGAATATGTTGGCTTGCCATTAGCTGGATTATTTGCAACTAAATATTTTGATATAGATAAAACAAGCATAGCAGAGCTAAGCAATGGTGTTGATACCACCTTAGGAATGAGTGCCCCGCTTTTAAAAACGGTATGGGTTTCAGAACCTTCAAATAACAAAGGTCTGTTTTGGACTGATGATGTAGACGTAATAAAAACTTGTAACTATTTATCTTGATAAGAATGGACATTCAAAAAACTATTTTAGTTACTGGTGCAGCTGGATTTATTGGGTATCATTTATGCGAAAAATTATTAAAACTGGGCCATAGGGTAATAGGCTTGGATAATATTAATGATTATTATGATGTTAATCTAAAATATGCCCGGTTAAATGAATTGGGGATTCAAAAAGAAGACATTAAGGCATATGGTTTTTTTAGTGTTAGTAGAACTTATAAAAAGCATATGCAATTTGTTAAGATGGATATTGAAGACGAGCAAAAGCTTGTTGATTTGTTCACAAATAACAAGTTTGATGTTGTATGTAATCTTGCAGCACAAGCTGGCGTTCGATACTCCATTAAAAACCCACAAGCTTATATAAATTCAAATATCGTGGGTTTTTTTAACATCTTAGAGTGTTGCAGAAACTTTAATGTAAAAAAGCTAGTATATGCTAGTAGTTCCAGTGTTTATGGCAATTCTAGCAAAGAGATACTGTCTGAAGAGAGTCATGTGGATTTGCCTATAAGTTTATATGCGGCGACCAAAAAATCGAATGAATTGATGGCACATGCGTATAGTTATTTATATGGCCTTGAAACAATAGGATTGCGTTTTTTTACTGTTTATGGACCTTGGGGAAGACCAGATATGGCACTTTTTCTTTTCACTGAAGCTATTTTAAATAAAAAGCCAATTAAGGTTTTTAACAACGGAAACTTGTTAAGGGATTTTACATATATAGATAATATCGTAAATGGAATAATAAGCACATTGGTTAAACCAGCAAATTCTAAATACTCCATATATAATGTAGGAAACGGATCTCCTGTTAAGTTGGAGGATTTTATTAAAGCCATTGAGACCGAGGTCGGTATAAAAGCAATAAAGAGTATGCTGCCTATGCAGCCAGGGGATGTTTCTAAAACTTGGTCTAACACCACTAAGTTTAGAAGTAATTATAATAATTGCTCCTCAACACCTATAGAACAAGGAATTAAAAAATTTGTTGATTGGTATAAAAAATTTTATGATGTTGAATAACAAGTCCTTAAGGTTACAGGTCTTATCAGGAATTGCTTGGAGAGGAGGGGCAGATATTGTGCAGCATGTCCTACAAATTGTTTTTACTGTTATTTTGGCTAGATTGCTTTCCAAAGGAGATTTTGGCTTAGCTGCCATGGCGTTACTTGTCAATAGGTTTGTAACTACTATAACAAATATAGGGTTTGGGAATGCTATCATTCAAAGTCAAACAATCACAAAAGGGCAAATTTCGGCCATTTTTTTCGTCCAACTTTCACTTAATATCTTCTTGACAATTCTAGTGTTTATTAATGCCGATTTGGCTGCGTCATTTTTTGATGAACCACAATTAACCCTACTAATTAAGACATTCTCTTTTGTGATTATTTTACAATCGTTGCAATTTCCTAATATTTTATTAAGAAAAGAGTTAATGTTTAAATCTTTTTCATTATTGGAAATAATGTCAATGGTTATCTCCAATAGTATTGCAATCATTTTAGCGATTAGAGGGTTTGGGGTTTGGGCATTGGTATGGAGGCTAATTGTTCAGAGATTAATTTTTGGAATTTTTTCATTTTATTATAGCGAGTGGGTACCTACAAAACCTGAGTTTAAAGGGATAAAACCTTTATTCAGATTTGGAATTAATATGCTTGGTTCTAATTTCACATATTATTTTGCTGAAAATTTAGTGGCTTTAATAACAGGCAAATACTTGGGGAAAGATGTTTTAGGATTATTTAATATTGCCTATAATTTAGCTATAGTACCTGCAACTAAAATACAAAGCATTATAACTTCTGTTTTAACCCCTGGATTTTCTAAAATTCAAAATAGTATAGGAAGGTTCAGAAATAATTATACCAAAGCATTAGATTTAACATCATTGCTTTTTATACCTATTATGGTTATGCTCATGGCCACTAGTACAAATCTGATACCTATAATCTATGGTGCAAAATGGCAAGGTGCCGGCAACATGCTAATGTTTTTGTCTTTAGTCGGTATTATAAGAGGACTTTCACATATTCTAAGAAGTGCCATTCTGGCAAAAGGAAAGTCAAATATTATATTTATTTCTACGCTAACAGAATTAATACCTTCTCTACCTCTCATGTATTTACTAATGCCATATTACGGTATTTATGGGCTTATACTGGGGTATGCTTTTGGAGCTATTTTGGGATGGATTTATACAAGTAATCGTTATAACAAAATAATTGAGCTAAGATGCGGGGTTTGGTCGACGATAAAGGTAAGTGTCACTATTTCATTAATTCTTTTTTTAATGGTTTATGGTGTTAATGCATTTGGATTGCAAATTCTAACAACATTAGTCATTCAGTTGATAATGGGTTTGGTTATCTATATCATGCTGGTTTGGTCTTTCAAACAAGACATATTATATAATATAATAATTAAAATGAAGAAGGCAAAATCATGACTAATTTAAAAGTAGAAGTAGAATATGTATTAAAAGATAGTTTATTAAACCAGATTGAAAAACTTATTGTCTATTCTAACGTTCCAAAAATTAATACCTCCTCTTTTTTTATAAAATGTTTTAATGATTTTTTATTGGATGGATGGAAACCACTATTTATTAAATGCATTAATACGAGCTCGAATATAGTTGTTGGGATTATTCCTTTAATGTTTAAAACTTTTAAGCGGAAAGAAATAATTCCTTACAAAAAGTTGAGATTTTTTGGTTCAACATTTTCAGATTTTCATGATGTTTATGCCAAACCAGAACATAAGGAAGTTACTATTAAGACATCAATGAATTGGCTCTATAACGGACCATTTAAGTGGCAAGAAATGATTATTGATGATATTTTGTCTGATACTAATATTATAAAACCTCTTGAGAGGTATTTGGCAATCAAAAAAGCTAATTACAGGCTTACAATAGGGAGCTATTTCTACATTAATTTACAACGCAGCTGGGAAGCTATTATAAATGATACCAGTAAAAGTTTTGTCTGGAAAAATGTCAAATTGGCCAAAAATAGAATAACTAAAGCTGGAAATTGGGAGATAGAATATAATCCAAACATTGATGAGGACGAAATTATCAAACGATTTAGACCAATACATATAGAAAGACAAAAGGCTTTAGGTAGAAAAAGTCGTTTTTCGGATGAAGGTGGCGATTTGCAAGCTTTTAAAAAAATCTTAACGTACCATTTAGAAAATAATCAATTTAATACCTATTGGTTAAAATTTAATAATGTCTATATAGGATATATGTTAGGTTTTTATATAGACAATATTTTTTATTGGTGGAGCACAGCGTTTAAAGAAGATTATAAAAATTTCTACCCAAGTAGGTTGCTTCAATACTATGTCCTAGAGTTTATGCACAAAAATAATTATAGAGAATTCAACTTTATGAGGGGAGAATCGGGGTATAAAAATAAATGGACCAAAACCTGCCGCTCTAATTATAGATTCAGAATATATAATAACAAAGACTTATATGGCAAGTTGTTAGGTGTTTTTGACAAAAACTTTAGATAGATTATGGCCAAGATATATTTTGCAATAACAATTGATACAGAATGTGATAAAGGAGCAAACTGGAAAGTAAAACAGCCTTTAAGGTTTTTAAATATTTATAATGGACTTGTAAATAACCTACAACCTATTTTTGATAAGTATAAGGTCAAGGCAACTTATCTGTTAAGTCCAGAAGTTATGATGGACAAGGAATCGGTAACGGTATTCAAAGGGTTAGGAAATAAAGTAGAGTTGGGAACCCATTTGCATTCGGAATTTATAGAGCCCCAAGCTAATTTTAATTCAGAAAGCACCAATTACTACCAAAAAGATTTTAAACCAGATATAGAGGAAAAGAAGTTAGAAAATTTAACCCACTTATTTGAAAAGAAGTTTGGGTATAATCCATTATCATTTAGGGCAGGGCGATTTGGAATAAGCAATTATTCTTTACAGTTTTTACAAAAACTAGGGTATAAGGTAGATAGTTCTGTAACTCCAGATATGTATTGGAAAAGTAAAAATGGTAATTCGGTTAATTTTATGGGAAGTCTTTACCAGCCATATTATCCAGAGAGTACCGACTTTAGAAAAGCGGGCTATATGGATATTCTTGAAGTGCCAGTAACTTTAATTAATAGAAGATTAAGAAAGTTGCCACCAATCTTTAAAAGATATATTTCGTTTACAAAATCGTACCACCATATTATATTTAATTATATAACTGGTTTTTCAAAACCTGTATGGCTGAGACCTACTTATTCAAATATTAAAACTATGAAAATGATAACTAACGATTTTGTTTCTATGGCAAAAGAGAAAGATGTTTTTTTATGTATGATGTTTCATAGTAATGAATTTGAGGTAAATACAAGCCCCTATAGTTTAACAAAAAAGTCTATGAACAGGATTATTAAACGCTTAGATGGTTATTTGGAATGGGTTACAAGTAATAAGGAAGTGTGTTTCGTAGGGTTGTCTGAAATCCCTCGTGTAATTCTAAAGTTATGATGAATGTATTTTTTTGGATATTATAAATTTTGAAATATTTATTACTGATTTTAAGGCAATAATTATAGAATAAACCAACATGGTTCATTTAGGGATTTTAACGGCACATCATTATCCAAGGCTTGGAGGCATGGAGTATGCTACTCACTTTATAGCAAACGAATTACAAAAAAGCAGTAGTATACAAGTTAGCTTGTCTTGTAATTCATTAAAAGGAATATCCAAAGAAGTTGCTTATAAATATAACTGTTATAGGGCCAAAAGTTTATCTTATTTAACACCTTGGCTGTTTAAATATAACCAGGACAAAATGATTAGAGAGCAAAAAGTCAATTTACTGTATGGTCCCATGTTACATGGTGGGGGCTACTATTGTTACAATCAAAGTCTTAGACATAATATACCTTTTATAGCCCATTCCCATGGTTCTGATGTACAGACGGTTGCTCCTATAAGCTATGGAGCTTTACTTGATGATAATTTGAAAAAAAGAGTAGAAACTGTTATTAAAAATGCCGACCACTTAATTGCAGTTAGCCAAATTAACAAGACCAATATGATCGATTTAGGTGCCGAGGAAAGTAAAATCTCTATTATACATAACGGTATACATATGGATATGATTAATGCTATTCCCTTTGAATGTAAAAGAGCTTTTCTGGGAGTCGAACAGGATGATTTTTTAGTTATAAGTGTAGGGCGAAATAAGCCTGTTAAACGTATTGAATTACTTTTTGAGGCTTTTAAAAAGTTGAAAGATTATGAGAAAATAAAGTGTATAAGTGTGGGACCTTTTGAAGAGCTTGTTGATCTAGCAAAAAAACATGATGTGCTTGATAAAGTAATTTTTACGGGTCAAATTCCAAAACAGAAAGAGGCAATAGCTCACCCGCCGTTTCCCGATTTAATAAACTTGTACCGTTCGGCAAATCTTTACGTATCAACATCTTATGTCGAAGCATTCTCTTTAGCGGCTACAGAAGCTTTGGCTTGTGGTATTCCAGTTATTATTGGTGAAAAACATGGTGTTAAAGACGTTATTTATGAAGGAAAAACAGGCTGGATAATGGACAAAGAAACACCCTCTTATTTAGCTGATATGATATTGGATTTATACAATAAGAAAGCGTATATAAAAAAAAATGATAAACTAATTAAAGATTCGGTAGCACACCTCACTTGGAAAAACGTAGCCAATCAAATGAAGCAAACATATAAGAAGGTATTATGAGGTTGGCTATATTGGCACAGGCATATTTGTATGATAATACAGTATCGATTAATGGTACTTTGGTGCAATTACACCACCTCGCTTTTGGATTTAAACATGCAGGCATTGAAGTACATTATATTGCTCTAACCGAAGATAAAACCAAACCAGAGAAATCGATTATTGATGGTATTCATTTTTATTGGGTACAGATACAATCAAGACTTTTATTATGGAAAAAAATAATGCCTTTGTACTACAATATTCTTATTGAAATCCAACCAAGTGTTATATATGTAAGAGGTAGAAACGTGTTGCAATATGTAGCGGGGGTCTATGCTAAAAAAAATAATATCCAATATGTTTGGGGTACTAATGGTGATGATAGTGCCGAATTTTGGAAAAATACGAAGCGTTTAAAACTATCCAAAAAAATAGGGATCAAAAAATTAGGATTATACCCGTTTAAGATTGTAGAAGATTTTTTTATTAACAAAGGAATGAAAATGGCCAATGTTATAATTAATCAATCTCTTCACCAACAACAAGAGACCAAACGAATCTTAAATAAAAATGGAATTGTATTGCCAAGTTACTTCTTTTATCGAAAGACTAACATGGTAAAAAAAAATCACATTCTATGGTTGGCAAGTTTGTCACCAAATAAGCAGCCTGAATTGTTTTTAAGGCTTATAGATACTTGTGACTTGAATGATTGGAAAGCCATTTTAGGAGGAGGTACAAAAAATAAAATGTATGAAAGCAAAATTAAAAGTTTAATAACTAACAAAAATTCTGTTAGAGTGCTAGGGGAAGTAGCATTTAAAGATTCTTTCAAATACTATGAAACATCTAAAATATATATAAATACAAGTAAACCTGATGCAGATGGATTGCCTAACGCTTATATCCAGAGTTGGTTAAGTGGTACCGTTGTTTTGTCGTTACATCATGACCCAAACAATTGGATGGGCACTCATAATATAGGTTTTTCCGCAAAAGGTGATTTTAATGCTTTAAAGGAAAAGCTAAAACGATTAATAAACGAACCAGAAATGCTAGAAACTATGAGTGACAATGCTGTAAAGTTTGCTACAAAAACATTTACAGATAGTACTATAATACAGAATTACATAAAACTGTTTAATGTACCCGTAAATGAACGCTAATAAGAAAATAGCTTTTGTAATGCCTTGGCATATTTCCGAGCGAGGGGGAGGTGCCGAGGTACAAGCAAATTATCTAGCTGTTGAGCTGTCAAATAGAGGTTTTAAGGTCTATTATATTTGTCAGACCCATCATGAAAGAAAGGTTAATTGCTTTGAAAGTATTAACGGACTAAGCATATTTTGGTTGAAACCTTCTGGACGTTTCCAATGGCTGGATCAAAATAAGTATTATAAACCTTTAAATGGCATAAAACCTGATATCGTCATTCAGCGATTATCCTCAAATGTTAATTATATAATAGGAAACTATTGTAAAAAGAATAACGCTATTTATAATTGGATTTGTACCGATAACCTAAGCCCTTATAAAGACTTTCATGTAAAAAAATTTAAACAGAAGATAGCTTCAAAGAACATATCTCTATTAAAGTTTGTGGTTTATGTGTTAAATGCCAAAATAATGGATTGTTATCGTAATGCGGGAATGAAATATATTGATTATGGTTTTTCACAAAATGAATTTCAAAGAAAAATTATAAAATCAAGTTTTGGTATAAATACCCGCCAAATAATTACTGGACATCATATACCCTTAAATCAGTATAGTACAAAACAAAAGTTTCTACGTCAAACGGTATTGTGGTGTGCTAACTTTGGAGCTCATAAGCGTCCTGAACAATTCATAGCATTGGCAAGACAGATGCTAGATACCCCGTTTAAGTTTGTAATGGTAGGTGGTCATAGAAATAAAGCCTACATGGATAGTGTTCTAAAAGATAAACCTTCAAACCTATATTGTACTGGACAATTACCATTTGAAAAAGCACTGAGTTATTTTGATAAAGCTACTGTACTGATTAATACTTCTGTAAGTGAAGGATTTTCCAACACCTATATTCAATCATGGGTGAGAGGATTGCCAGTTGTAGTATTGGGAGCCGACCCTGATGCTGTTATTCAAAAAAAACAATTAGGTTTCAATGTAGCATCTTTAGATGAAGCCATTGAAAAAGTAACTTTATTGCTGACTGACTATCAGGTTTATAAAGTTTTGTCTAATAATGCTAGTGATTATGGACGTAAAAGACATAGTGTTAAAACAATGACGGACAATTTTCTAAAAGTAATAAGTACATGAAAGTGTTGCATTGTATTAATAGTCCACAAATAGGAGGAATAGAACGATTGGTTATTGATCTTGCCATTGAACAAAAAAAACAGGGTATTGAAGTGGCAATTATCTTAGATACCCGAGAAGGCCAATATTATGAATACCTTTTAAACCAAAATATCCCAATTTTGGATTCAGGTATTAAAAATGGGTTTTGCCTCAACTACAAAACATTTAAACAGTTAAAAAGGAGCTTTAAAGCATTCCAAATAATTCATTTGCATAATTTTTCGTTTATGCGCTCTATTGCAGCAAAATATTCTAAAGTAAAAACCATATATACTGTTCATGGACTTTCTAAGGAGGTAAGAAAAGAAAGTGTATTAAAATATTTTATTAGGGAATTGGTAAAAAAAAGATTGCTTAATACAGTATCTATTGTAATAGCAAATTCACACTTTACCTTAGGTTTAGCAAAAAAGCACTATGGTTTGGAAAAAGTGAAAAACCAAGTGATATTGAATGGTATTAGGCTGGCGGATTATAGTTTGAATACAGTTTCTGGTACGAGCGAATTTACAATTGGCTTAGTATCCCGTTTTACGGAAAGAAAGCGTATCGATAGACTTATTTTGGCTTTTAAAGCATATAAAAAAAAGGGAGGTTTAGGCAAATTAATTTTAGTTGGAGGCGGTTTCGAATTTAACAGGATTCAAAATATGGTAAACAACTTTAATATTGAAGATTCTGTGAAATTATTAGGATATAAAAAAGATGTCGCAGCGTATTATAACGATTTTGATGTTGTTGTGTATCCATCAGAAAATGAACCATTTGGTTTAGCAGCAGTAGAAGCCTATTTGCACGGTAAACCCGTAATTGTTTTTAAGGATTCAGGCGGTCTAAAAGAAGTAGTAGCGCCATTAGAACCTGAAAATATTGTTTTAAACAAAGAAGAATTGGTCAATAGATTGTTGTTTTATGTCCAACATAGAGATCAAATCACTGCCACAGCTTCAAAAAGAATAAATTATGCTAAAGAAAATTTTGGCATAGAACGAATGGAACGGGATTATTATAGTTTATATAAAAATATTTAAAAATGAAAATACTCTGGCTTGCACCAGTTTTTAATCATTATAAAGCACGATTTTTAAACCATTTGGCTCAAGAACCGGATATCGCTTTGACTATTTTATCAGGCACTGGGCGTGAGGGCATGGGTGATCGGGAACTTAAAGAAAGATGGTCCTTTAAACTGTATAAGGTACATGTACCTAAAAATAAATTTGGTGTATCTAAACAAGTTAGACAGCAGTTAAAAGACATCTTTAAGGAATTTGATTGGGTACTGATTCCTGCAGAAAAAAAGAATTTATTACTGTTTGTTTTTGCTCTAAAATTGAGAAATAAGAATAAAAACGTTCAGCTTTTCTCATATAATCATCCAGTTCTGAAATCTAACGGGAATAAGGTAACAGTATTCGATAAGTTATTAACAAAATGGCTCTACAAAAAGTTAGACCGTGTTGTTTTTTATACAGAATATAGCTGTAAATGGGCTATTCAGAAGAAATTGATTAATCCCAAAAAGGCATTTTGGGCAAATAACACTATTGATACAAATGCAGTTAATAAGTGTTACTCTTTTGAGCTACCACCTTTAAAGAGCCCCACGGTTTTATTTATAGGACGCCTTATTCAATCAAAAAAAATAAATGTTTTAATAACATATTATAACTATTTGAAAAAACACCTGCCTAATTTAAAATTAGAGATTATTGGTGATGGTCCAGAACGTTCGAAGGTTTTGCCTGCAATAAAAAATGATAAAGATATAATACACCACGGGATATTGATTGACGAAAATGAAATATCAAAAATCATAAAAAGAAGTTCTTTGGTATTTATCCCAGGCCATACAGGCTTATCAATTAATCATGCGTTTGCTTATGGTCGGCCATACGTCACTTTAAAAGGCGCCCATGCCCCAGAAATAAGTTATTTAGAAAATGGTATAAATGGTTATGAACTTAATGGAAACTTTAAAGAAAACATAAATGTTTTATTGAATTTGCTTACAGATAGAGAATTATTAAATACGTTTTGCCTAAATGCCAAAACAAAAGGAGAAATATTATCCACAAAAAATTGGGTACAACAAATGAGATTTAACCTGTTAAATGAATACTAAAAAGCCTAAAATATTATTTATAGGGCCCGCACCACCACCGTTTTCAGGTCCAGAATTGAGTATGAAACAATTTTTAGAGTCTGATGTGTTAAATAGCTCATTATCAATTAGTTTTTTAAAAACTAATTTTAGGATTGACAATAAAAGAAAAGGCAAACTGGATTTTTTAATGGTTGCGAACTTTTTTATTTTCTTTTTTAGACTAGTAAAATTATTAATTGTTAAACATCCAAAATGTGTATACTACCCTATTACACCAACACAAATAGGTTGGATTGGTAGAGATGTGTGGACTATTTTGATAAGTAAATTATTTGGCGCCAAAGTTATTATTCATTTAAGGGGGAGTCATTTTAAACTCAATTTCACACATTTCAATCCGATAATAAGATATACGGTTGCTTATAGTTTAAAGCAAGTAGATAAGGCTATAGTACAGGCCAAATATTTAAGAAGCCAGTTTTATCCTTTTATTAAAAAAGATAATGTCTGTGTTTTATATCAAGCGATGGATGTCGATACATATTTTTATGATGATACTTATAAAATAGAAAAAGGCAAAATATTGGTTCTTGGGCATATGACACAGGCTAAGGGCTACACAGATATACTAAAGGTGATTCCAAATATTTGTAAACAGTTTCCGTATGTGCATTTTTATTTCGCCGGTAATATGAGAAAAGGAGAGCGAGGGGTTTTTTATAATCAACTCACGGGGGAAAAATTGAAATATGAAGATCCTTTTCTGGCTGAAAGGAGTATTCAAAATTCAACCTATAGAAACCATTATAGAAATCTGGGAGTTGTTACTGGTGTGGATAAGATGATGCACTTAAAAACCACACAGATCTATTTAACAGCTTCATATTCCGAAGGGTTCTCAAGAGCTTTATTAGAAGCTATGTCTGTAGGGAAACCGGTTGCTTATACCCCAGTAGGCGCACATAAAGAAGTACTAATGGACAAAGTACATGGTTTTAGTTTTGAACCAGGGAATCTAAATCAATTAGAAGCGACTTTAACCCATATGCTTACTGTTCCAGATGAACTTTTGGAAATAGGTAAGGCAAATTCAGCGTATGCAAAAAACAATTTTTCATTAGATAAAATAGCGAATGATTTTAAATCTATAATTTTTAAAACACTAGAAAAATGAAAAGTTTTATTAAAATGATGATTCACTATTTGGGTAATATACTGAGGGTTTTTTATTTATCATTTCTTAGAATATCTGGTGCAAAGATTGGCAAGAATACCATGATAAGCTTAGGAGCTAAAATAGATGTAAGGAGAGGAAAAGTTATTATTGGTAATCATTGTTTAATTACCCATGGTTGTTATATTTTATCTCATGATGGTGCTGCACATACTATAAATCCTAATGATAATGGTTCTGGTTACGTAACTATTGGTAATCATGTATTTATAGGTGTTAATACTGTTGTCATGCGAAATGTTACCATAGGTAATCATGCCATTATTGGAGCTGGTTCTGTAGTCAATAAAGATATACCAGAAGGTGTAGTGGCAGTTGGCAACCCTATTAGGATTATAAAAGAGTTACCAAAGCCTTATAGAAAACTGCCCAAAAAGCATACACCGGCAAGATGATTATATTTCCAATTTTCATATTAATAACCATTGTAATTGTTCGGGTGTTCAAAGGCATGTTTGCTGCCTTTTTGGTATTGGTTGCAACAAAATCAATAATGGATGCATTTTGGGATGTAAGGATTGGTCCTTTGTCTTTTAGTTCTGTAGGGGGGATTTTAATGCCCGTACTATTTTATCCTGTATTACTAAAAATAAAATACTTGCCTAGTAAGTGGATTTCGAATGCCAAATTATTATTTATAGCTTATTCTTTTGGGTTGTTGTTTGCCTTTACGGTAAAACCTTTGGAAAGCCTCGAAATTCTTTTGATAAACATTAATATTTTTATGGGGTTTTTATTGATTCCATTGCTGGTTGACCATAGTTATAAATTCCAAAAGCTACTAATAGCCATTATAATTTCTGGTATATTTCCAATTGGTGTCAGTATTTTTCAGTTTCAAACAGGTATTGTGTTTCGCGTTCGAGAAACAGTAGGCTTACTACGCTACGTCGGATTTTATCATGATGCCTTTCCTGTTAGATTTTATGGGTTATTTACTGTGTTTTCATGTATTCTATACCTTTTTGTTTTTAAACCAAAAAATAAATTTTATACGTTTATTCTAATAGGTCTATGTACTGCTGCCTTGTTTTCAGTCTATTTGGTGTTCAGTAAAGCTGCAATAGTTATTATGTGTTTATGGTTATTGTTAATACTTCTTTTTTTACAAGTAAAACTTAAGTATATATTCTTTTTGGTCGTATTTGCTCTTTATATATATATTAATCTTGGAGATGTTATATATGATAATATCCAACAACTTTTCAGAAAAGAAATAGGATATAATGATGGTACTTACAAAGATATAAAGTATACCCTTGCCGGACGTGGCTATATATGGAACGATTTATGGGAATTTTGGCTAAATGAGCAGATACCAATATTTCAATGGACCGGTGACGGTATAAATAGACCTGCACATAATGAGTTTTTGAGGGTATTATTAGCTAATGGTATCATTGGACTGGTTTTGTTTTCTTTTTCCATTTTTAGAAGCATAAGCTATGTTTTTGAGATTAATAAAAAAACACGAGTCTTTGGTTTGATGTTGCTAGGAATGTTTCTTATAGATAGTTTAGGGTTAACCTCTGGGGTTTATTATTATTACAACATATTGGTATGGGGCATTATAGGGTTATTATTATTAAAATCCGATTTACTGGAAAAAACTTAAAAAAAAAGATAAATGCAACAGCTCACACAGAAATTAGGTTCTGGCAACATGTTAATTCAAGATATTCCTTTTCCACAAGTAGGAAAAGGGATGGTCATTGTAAAAAACCATTATTCTATTATTAGTGTAGGAACGGAGGGGTCTACAGTAAAGGCAGCCCGTAAAAACTTAATTGCAAAAGCAAAAGAACGCCCCCAACAAGTAAAACAGGTATTGGACACTTTAAAAAAACAAGGTCCAATGCAAACATATAGAGCAGTTATAAAAAAACTTGATGCTTATTCACCATTAGGGTATAGCTCGGCAGGAGAGGTTATTGAGGTTGGGGAAGGGGTTACGGAATTTAAAGTTGGGGATAAGGTAGCTTGTGCGGGAGCAGGTTATGCCAATCATGCAGAAGTGGTAACAATACCTATAAACCTTTGTGTGAAATTAGAAAGCACAACGAACTTAAAACATGCTGCATATAATACTTTGGGGGCTATTTCTATGCAAGCTGTAAGATGTGCAGATATGCGATTGGGAGAGACGTGTGTGGTCATAGGTCTTGGCCTTCTAGGGCAATTGGCAGCATTAATCTTAAAGGCATCTGGAGTGAAGGTTATTGGAGTGGATATATCTGAAGCATCAGTGAAACAAGCTATAGAAAACGCCGTTGTCGATTTAGGGTTAGCTAGAAATACATTGGGAATAGAAGAACAGATTTTAAATGCAACTAGTGGCTATGGGGCAGATGCCGTAATTATTGCAGCTGCAACGTCTAGTCTTGACCCTATAAACTTTTCTGGAGCCATTGCCCGTAAAAGAGGAAAGGTCGTTATTTTAGGAGATGTACCTACAGGGTTTAGCCGCAATCCATTTTGGTATAGAAAAGAGTTGGAGTTGAGAATGGCGTGCTCGTATGGCCCTGGTAGGTATGATTTAAACTATGAAGAAAAAGGCATCGATTACCCTGTGGCCTATGTACGCTGGACAGAAAAACGTAATATGGAAGCGTTTCAAAGTTTAATTGCCAACCATCGTATCAATATAGAGTATCTAACCACTCATGAATTTGAGTTTGAAAATGCTAAGGCTGCTTTTGATTTGGTGGTTTCTAAAACAGAACCCTTTACAGGGATAGCGCTGAAATACAACACGAAAAAAGTACAATCAAAAACCAAGATAACTACTTCAAAGTTTAAGGCAGAGGGCAAGGTAAATATATCATTTATTGGGGCTGGCAGTTATGCCCAAGGTAATTTGTTGCCAAATATTCCAGAGTCTTCGGATATTGGAAGAGTTGGGGTGTTAACCAATACGGGAACCACTTCTAAGCG
The DNA here is from genome assembly GCF_028736925.1 of Flavivirga sp. 57AJ16. Classification (GTDB taxonomy): domain Bacteria; phylum Bacteroidota; class Bacteroidia; order Flavobacteriales; family Flavobacteriaceae; genus Flavivirga. The sequence goes on from NZ_JAQZAT010000007.1 coordinate 127,754, forward strand.
GGTAGCGGAGAAATTTAAATTTAAATTTTGTACAGCTCAAGAATCAGATGTGCTAGATGATAAAACCAATACTGTTTTTGTGGCAACACGTCACGATTCTCATGGAAATTATGTTTTAAAAAGTTTAAATGCCAATAAAAATGTTTTTGTAGAAAAACCATTATGCCTGTTGGAATCCGAATTGGACGCTATTGTTAAAGCACAAGCCAAAAGTAAAAAAATGGTAATGGTGGGTTTTAACAGGCGTTTTTCACCATTGACGAGAAAATTAATAAAGGTTCTGGGTAATAATAACCCAATGACTATGTTGTACCGAATTAATGCGGGTGCCGTCCCTGTTGATAATTGGATACAAGACTCAGAAATTGGAGGGGGAAGAATACTAGGAGAAGTATGCCATTTTATAGACTATCTAACCTTTATCAATGGAAGTGTTCCAGTGAAGGTTACAGCAGAAACGTTACCCGATGCCAATAAACTAAACGATACGGTTAATATTTTAATTCAGTTTGAAAATGGTTCTATGGGGGTTGTGGCTTATTATGCCAATGGATCAAAATCTATGACAAAAGAATATATAGAAGTATTTTCTGGTGGAACATCGGTAACATTAAATGATTTTAAAGCATTGAAAATCTATGGCAAGGGTAAACCAAAAAAGTTTAAGCTTTTCAATCAAAATAAAGGGCAGAAGAAAATGTTAACTGAATTTTTTAATAGTTTAATTGGTCATAACAGCCGTCCACCAATTCCTTTTAATGATATAGTTGCAGTTACCAAAGCATCTTTTAGGGTTTTAGAATCTATAAAGCAAGGAGGAAAGCAAGTTGAAGTATAAAGTAGAGACCAGTTTTTTAAAACTCAAATCCTATTGTGAAGCTGAGAATTATAAGGGATGGGATCCATACGACGGACTTAATTCAAAGCTTTTTCAAGCATTGCCCCTTAAAAAATGGGACATAGCTAGATTAATTTGGATTCAGTTTTTCAAGCGTTCCCCCATTAATTTTAGAAACTTAACAAGAGTCCCCAAAGCTTATAATGCTAAAGGGATTGCTTTATTTTTATCGGGATATTGTAATCTTTATGATATTTCAAAATTTCAAAATACCTTATACGGTTCTTCCAAAGAACTGAAAGCGCATATTATTAGATTGGCAAATCTTTTATTGTCCTTACAAAGTAAGGGGTATAGCGGTTCGTGCTGGGGTTATAATTTTGATTGGCAAGCCAGACGCTTATTTTTATTTCCAAAAAATACACCTACTGTAGTGGCTACTTCATTTGCTGTAGATGCATTGTTAAAAGCTTACGTTATTACAAAAAATGAGAACTATTTAAATACTTGTATATCTGCCACTAAATTTGTGTTAAAAGATTTAAAAAGAGCGAAGTATAAATCTGGTTTTTTATTTTCTTATTCACCTCTAAAGGGTAATAATACAGTATTTAATGCTAGTTTGTTAGGTGCTAAAATTCTTAGCCAAGTGTATTTTTTTAACAAGAATACTATATTGAAGAATACCGCCCAAAAAACAATTAAGGCCTGTTGTGAAGCCCAAAGAGAAGATGGATCTTGGGTTTATGGGAACCTACCGGTGCAGAATTGGATAGATAGTTTTCATACGGGGTACAATCTAGAAGCTATACAAACATACCATAATTGTACAGGAGATTCAACATTTCAAACCTATTTGGAGAAAGGCGTATACTTTTATTTGGAAAATTTTTTCAGAAGAGATGGAACACCCAAATATTACCATGATAAAATGTACCCAATAGATATTCATTGTCCGGGACAATTATTTGTCACCATATCAAAATTGAATCTTTTTAAATTACATAATGTTTTGATAGAAGATGTAATGCAATGGACAATACAAAACATGCAAAATAAAAACGGGTATTTTCATTATCAAATAAAAAGAGGCATAAACTCAAAAATTTCATATATGAGATGGAGCAATGCCTTTATGTTCAATGCCATGTCCTGTTATTTATTGGAACATGAAATTCAAAGAAATACAATTTAACTTATATATACTCCATATAGTTTATCGCAATAATATTTTTTGAAGTTTATTAATGATATCCTTAACACATTTGTTCTATTGAGTGTGAGAGATTTACATGAGGCGTTTGGATTATTATAATTCCCTATAAAGAAAGTTTTAAGCACCTTTATTAGGTATATGTTCCACATATTACTTCATACGGCCAAGTGGCATGTACCTCTGTTATTTTCGCATTATAAGTTAATCATTTTTTCGGATAGCCACATGATTATTCTAATTGAGAATTATAGATAAAACAATACTTGTTATGGACTATAAATTGTTAAATGGCATAAAAACATTTGCGCCTGGTTCTAGAGAAGAGCTTATAGAATACGCTATTAAAAGACAAAGTATTTTAATAGCGGTCAATGCAGAAAAAATTCTTTATGCATCGAACGAAAGTAGACAATTTATAAATAAAAACGTAGGGTATCCAGATGGTTTTGGTGCGGTTCAAATTTTAAAGAAAAAAGGGATAAAAAATGTTGTTAAAATTCCGGGATGTGAGTTATGGTTACAAATAATTAAGACCTATTATAAAACTAAATCATTTTATCTTATAGGGAGCAAACAACACATTATTGCTGCGACTGTTAAACAATTAAAAAAAGATTTTGAAGGTATCGATATATGTAATTACAGAAATGGATATATAAAAACCGAGGAAGAACAACAGTCTTTAATTGAAGATATAAAGAAACACAAGCCCGATATTGTTTTTGTTGCCATGGGGTCTCCTAAACAAGAGTTATTAATGGAATTGCTCCAAAAAGAACATCAGGCGGTTTACCAAGGATTAGGTGGGAGTTTTGATGTATATGTGGGGGCTGTGAAAAGGGCCCCCAAATGGTGGGTTGATAATAATTTGGAATGGGCCAATAGATTGATTAAACAACCATCAAGAATTAAGCGACAAATACATTTAATTCGGTTTGCCCTTAATTTGGTTCTTAAGTACTAAAGGACCAATTTGTTTATGAATAGATATAAAATTACCATAGTTGTTGGAGCAAGACCAAATTTTGTGAAAGTAGCTCCGATTATTCACGAAATACAACGATTGCAATTCAAGTCTATACCAATAGATTTTAGGTTGGTACATACAGGTCAACATTATGATAAAAATATGTCTAGTTGCTTTTTTGACCAACTACAAATTCCCGACCCTGATGCTAATTTGGGATGCCATACCGGAACCCAAATACAACAAATAGCCCATATAATGATTGCTTTTGAAAAGGAATTAATGGCTAACAAAGCACATTTAGTATTAGTGGTAGGAGATGTAACTTCCTCAATGGCATGTGCAATTACAGCCCAAAGATTACATGTTAAAGTGGCACATATTGAAGCAGGGTTACGTTCTAGTGATTGGAGTATGCCAGAAGAAATAAATAGGTTGATAATCGATAGTATATCAAATTATCTTTTTACAACTTCAAGTGGTGCAAGTCAAAATTTAATAAATGAGAAAATTAATGAACCGAAAGTGTTTTTTGTTGGTAATACAATGATTGACACATTAATGGAAAGATTGCCTTATTTTAAAAAACCTGATTTTTATGATTCCTTTAAATTAAAATCTGGAAATTATCTTGTAGTAACACTACATCGCCCTTCTAATGTGGATAATAGACAAAATTTAAACAAATTAATTACAGAAATAATCAATAATACAAGAAATCTTCTTATTGTATTCCCAATGCACCCTAGAACAGCCAAAGTATTTAATAGTTTAAAAATAGATTGTAAAAGGTTGCATGTGGTCCATCCCATGAGTTATCTGGAATTTAATTATTTAATCCAGCATTCTAAAGCAGTTATTACAGATTCTGGGGGCATTACGGAAGAAACCAGTATATTAAATATTCCTTGTTTAACACTTCGCAATAATACGGAACGACCAATAACTGTCGATTTAGGGACCAATGAACTAGTGGGCACAGACCCAAATAATATAAAAGTATATCTGGATAGATTATTCAATGGTCAATGGAAGACATTAAAAAAAATCCCCTTATGGGATGGAAAAACTTCAAAAAGGATTTTAAAAATATTGATAAACGAATTTGATAAATTATCTAACGATGCCTAAAAAGCTTTTTATTTTTATTCTAATTATAACTATTCAATTTTCTTGTTCGAGCAAAAAAAGCATTTTATATCTTCAAGATGCTAACAATGAAACTTATTCAGAGGTTGGACATTATAACACTAACATACAACCCAATGATATTCTTAAAATTACGATTGGGGCATCAGTGCCTGAGGCAGCAATACCATATAATAAATCTAAAGCTTTAGCTGCAAGCAGTGTAGAAACCCTAAAGTTAGAAGGCTATTTAGTATCAGAAAAACACACGATTAAACTCCCTGTAATAGGAACGATTTCTGTAAAAAATAAATCACTCGAGCAACTAGAAGAAATAATTAAAAACAAGCTTTTAACAGACAGTCATTTAGAAAACCCCATAGTTGATGTAAGGTTATTAAACTCTAAAGTTACAATTTTGGGCGAGGTTAATAACCCTGGAACTTACGATTTTAGTGAGAAGTCCATTACGCTATTTCAAGCATTGGGCTATGCAGGAGATCTTACTATCAATGGAAAAAGAAATGATGTTTTGGTTATTAGGGAAAAAAACGGCATAAGACATATAGCTAATATAGATTTAACAGCAACCAATCTTTTGAATACGCCATATTATACCATACAAAAGAATGATGTTGTTTATGTTAAACCAAATACGGCAAAAGTTAAAAGTGCAGGCTATATAAATAATTTTGGAACTGTTTTATCGGTAACTTCTATTTTAATATCAACCATTGTCCTATTGGCCCGATAAAAGGACATGTTTAAAAATCATTGTAATTATTCAAAATTAAAAACAATTAACCAAATTGATGGAAGATTATAAAACTAAATTAATGCTCAATAGTGAAGAAAAAAGACTAAATGTTTTAGCAGAAATTCGAAAATACATTAATTATTGGCCTTGGTTTTTAATAGCGTTAACATGTGCAGTTGCAGTAAGCTTCTTCTATTTAAAATACAGCAAAAAACAATATATCACTAATAGTAAAATACAACTTTTGGATAAGTCGAAAGGTCTTGAATTAAAGCAATCTTCTTATCTTTTTAATAGACCAAATATAAACTTGGAAAATGAAATAGAGCTATTAAAATCCTATCCAATTATAGAAAATATAGTTGTTAAGAATAATTTAAATATTTTATTTTTTCGTAAAGGAAATGTTAGGGACTATGAGTTGTTAAAATTGCCTTTTAATTTTATACCAACTATAAAAAGTGATAGTATTCGTTCTACAAAAACTTTTGAAATTACTATTACCCCCATTGGCTTGAACATATTAAAACAAGACGAGGAAAAACCAATAAAAATAATAGGGTATAATACCCAAACAGATGGGAATAATATACTACCGTTCAAAATTATAGAAAACGCAAAAAAAATGAACACTCTTATAGGTCAAACATACCAAATAAGATTCACGCCTAAAGACCATATAATAAACCAGATAAAGTCAAATATTAAAATTAAACAAATAGGGGATTTAAGTAACATATTAAACCTGAGTTTACAAGATGAAAATACAGCTAAGTCAGAATTGATAATTAATGCCATATCAGAAGAATATAAACAAGTAGGTATAATAGATAGGCAATTGGTTTTTAAAAGAACTATAGAATTTATAGAAGAAAGGATGATTGCTTTATTTGGTGAACTTGATTCTATTGAAAATAATAAGAAAGATTTTAAACTACAAAGTAAACTTTTGGATATAAAAGAAAATGCCTCGCAGAGTATATTGGAACTTAATAGTTCAGACTCTTCTATATTCGATATGTCCAACAGATTATTTTTAGTTAATGCCTTAAAAGATAAATTGGTAGACAATTCTGAAATTATAAATTTATTGCCAGCAAATTTTGGGTTTGATAGTGGGGGAGAATTAAATAAATCCATAGACTTATATAATGCAAAAGTACTAGAATATAAAAAACTTAATTTGAGTGCAGGAACTAAAAATCCGTTGACTATAAATATTAAAGAACAGCTTGAAAATATAAAAATCAATTTGGGGAAATCATTAGACATTTATATAAATGAACTTCAATTTCAATTATCTCGGTTAAAAAAACAAAATAAAAAAATCAACTCAGAAATATCCTTGTTGCCTATAAACGAAAAGCTGCTACGCTCTATTGAGAGACAACAGCAAATTAAAGAAAATTTATATTTATTATTGCTTCAAAAAAGAGAAGAAGCGGCTATTAACCTGTCAGTTACCGAACCCTCTGTTAAGGTTGTAGAATATGCGAAATCTAATACCGATGCCATATACCCTAAACCATTTGTAATCTATTCGGTTGCCATTTTATTTGGTTTGTTGGTTCCATTTGGGTTTTTACATTTTATCTTCGGTCTGGATACAAAAATTCGTTCTGCAAAAGATTTGAAAAAAATCATGCCACAAATACCTGTGATAGCTGAAATTCCACAAATTAAAAATTTTAAAGAACAGATAATTCAAGTTAATCCCAATCAAAATACTGCACAGACAGAAGTGTTCAGGTTATTGATTTCTAATATTAATCTAATCAGACCTACTGAACAACCGAAAATTATTTTTTCTACATCATCCATTAAAGGAGAAGGAAAAACCTATATAAGTATCAATCTGGCTTTAACTTTGGCATCATATAATAAAAAAGTTTTATTAATAGGGGCCGATTTGAGAAATCCGCAAATCCATAATTATTTTGATGGTTTTTGTAAAGATTATAATGGCTTGTCAAACTATTTATATGGAGCAGATGACGACATGTCTTGGGATAACTATTTAGTTAATAGATCGGAAAATCATTTGAATTTTAGTGTTTTATTTGGAGGGCCAATTCCTCCAAATGCGCCACAATTGTTAAATAATGGAAAATTCCAGAAGTTATTGGAAGAAGCCAAAAAGAAATATGATTATATTATAGTTGACACGGCCCCCACAATTTTAGTTTCAGACACTTTTCTTATTTCTAAATATGCAGATCTTATGTTATATGTTGTTAGATCTGGGTATACAGAAAAAAGAATATTTGAGCATATAAAAAATGTGTATGAAACCAAAAAAATGTTGCACATGGCATTAATTGTTAATGGCATAAAAAAAAGTAAGGGGCACAATTATAATTATGGCTATGGCTATGGGTATAATTAAAGAATTGCATGTCAAGAAATAATCTCAAAAAGCACCAAACCTATATGGTTGTATAGTGTGAATTTAAATTTATTTGTAGAACAACATTGTAAAGTAATATCTATTGTTTGATAAGGATTTTAATACTCCAAATCCAACATTCGAATAATCTTCCTCTATTACTTTTCTGTGAGATTCACTACCCAACCATGCATTTACTACAGAATTAGCCGAAGAATATCCATAAGCAACATTCTCACTTACTTTAATGGCCCCTTTGTCTTTTAACCCGTTGCTCCTATAATAAAAATAGTCATGGCTAACATTATTGGTTGAAATCATATGTTTAGTATGTTTTACAGCATAGGCAGTTGCATATAAAGTATCCTTTACAAAAACACTTTTTCCTTCTTTAGCTCTATATTGATTAATTAAATATAATATATCATTAGACATAGACCAATTATTTTGATTAACAAGAGCCAAATCTATATTATAATCATTATCCATATTTTCAACGGTGGTACAAGAAAAGATGTATAAAAAGGAGTATAAAAATATAGCCCATTTCAGTATTGTTTTTTTTGCCATAAACAAGTAGTTTGCCTACAAGTTGAAAACAAAAAGCTGCTTTGGAAAAGCATAAGTAATAAGTGGTATATATCTTATTTAATTAGAAATGGAGGTTTTGGGGTTTTATCTATTGTGAAAAGCAATTAAGGTTAGTTAAACTATATGAAAATACATATTAAAGGCATCCTTTCCGAACATTTTTATAAGATATATTTGGTAAATAAGCTGAATATATCATATCTATAATCCTTCTCTTGACTATACTGTACAGTTATTACTTTATGATTAAGGTTATTATACACTTTTTTTACATTCGATTTAGATTTTGAATAGATGACCATAAAGAAGCAATTAGGTTAATGCTTTAAACAGCAATTAAAATATTTTAAAAGTGATATTGAGCTTAAATCAATTTGAATTAAAAGTTATTTTCTTCAGTATTTTATTTTTTGTAATTATAATGTTGTTGTTTTTATTCTTTTTAATGTTTAGAGTAATAAAAGAGGAAGTTGTTAAAGAAATTAGAAACGAAAAAAGAGAAAATGGATAAAATTAAACTCTTGACGCCAAACGGAAGACGGAGAAGTATTGCAGATAGTAAACACTATAGCTATTGGTCAGTATTTATTTAAAGCCTTATAATTGGTATAACATTAATTGTTTATACTGTTCTTAAATAAAGTTAATAATAAAAGACCTTTTAAAGAGGTTGCCATAAGAATCATTTTCAGATTAAAGATAGATGTCAGTTCAAAACTGACATTTTAACTTTTTTTAACTTTTGATATTTTCTTTGATTTTTTAATTTTAACAAAATTTAAAATAGCAATATTATGCAATTTATTAAACGAGAAAATAGCTTTACACCCGCGTTTTCAGTTTGGTCAATTGGAAAAGTATTAGGCAAACTAATGCTAAAGAATATTATTTGCGGGTTTATTTCGGAACTAAAATCTACTCAAAGATTATTCTGGTTAATTTTTCCTATGCTTCTTTTGGGAATTAAATGTTTTGAATTTAAGTTTTACAGATAATCATCTAAAAAATATTCATTAAGAGACTCTTCTAAATAGTCTTATCTTTTTTATAGAAACATCATTCTTCATTCTGTTTCTTTAGACGAATACTAAGTAATAAAGTATAATTTAAAAAAATAGTCATGAAACCATTAAATACTATTGAAAAAAAGAATAATCAATTTAGAGCTAAGGCTTTTTCTTCACTAAGGTTTAAAAAATTTAAAATGGATTTCGATACTACAGGAATTCGTATACTTATTTCTGCTCGTTTTCTAAAAAAAGAAAATTATAAAATAAATGTTCAAAATGGTAGGCTTTGCCTTAAGATAAAACAACCTAAAAGAACTTTCAGTTTTAATAATAAGATATCACAATTTAAGCCTGATGAGCGATATGTTGATTTTGATATTCTACTACCCGATAAACAATACCAGCATATAAATTCAGCTTTATATCAGAATAATACGTTACGAATTCATCTTACAAAAAAGAGAAATGTAGAAAAGGCAATAGCGCTTTTTGAAGCTTCCTGAAAAATAAAATCAATCTAAGATATCATGAAAAAGTTAAGCGCAATACTCTTGATATTTTCTTTACGGTTTAGTGCAACTGCTAATGCGCAAAAAAAAGATTCCATAAAACAACCTGAAGAGAAAATAGAAGTCAATAAAGAATTTGATGAAAAAGGAAACCTTATCAGGTATGATTCCATATAAAATACTAATAATCAATATAAAAAGACTTTATTATTAGCTGAGAATATTCGGTCCAAGAAGTTCTTAGGGATCCAGTATGAAGAGCATGGTTTTTCAAATTCTGTAAAAGAGAATCTGAATAAGAACTTCATCAATTGTTTTTCTGAAAAAACAGATGAACACAGGGTTTAAGCAAGGAAAATCTGAAAGAGAATTTTTAACCTTAGATGAGTTAAAAAAGCATCTAAAACCGATTGTGAAATACCTATTCTAAAGCAAGCTTTTTTATTCAGTGCATTGACTGGTTTACGTTGGTCAGATATTAATAAATTGATTTGGAAAGAGGTCCAACATTCGGATGAACAGGGTTATTATATTCGCTTTAAGCAAAAAAACAAAGGCTGTCAAACACATCCAATTCATTAATCAGTGAAGATTTCGAGTTTTCATGTAAAAATGTTTTAGAAACTAAGAATATATTAGATAAGTTAGTTGATAAATATCTAGATGATTATAATATTGTTATATCTCCTCTCAATAATAAAATTTCAACATTATCGGTTGCTTTATTAGCCATAAAAAATGAGAATGTTCAAGTTTGCTATGCTTCAGCTAATCAATATAACATAAAGTCATATTCTAAAAGTTCTAATTACTTTTTTTTGATAATTAACCCCTCAGATAGATGCAGGGGGTATTAAATTATTATACAAAAAAGTATTATTCAGGCAAAAAAAAGGGGGCCTTAAAAGCAAATTGCAAAAACTGTTTTGAATACATATCATCCTACATTCATAAAAATTGAATTCTTTTATTTAGATTTGGGCGGGGATTAATCCATTTGTAAAGCGCAGAACACAAAATGTATAAGTTGACCTTGAAAGAATACAAAAGTCTTTTTAATAAGCTATACACCTCGTTGTGCCTATTTGCCAACAATTATTTAGAAAACCTAGAAGTTTCAAAAGACATCGTTCAAGATGTATTTATAAAAATTTGGGAGGACAAAATCGAATTTAAAAATGAAAACACCATCAAGTCTTATCTGTATACATCAGTAAAAAATAAATCCTTGGATTATCTTAAAAGCAAGCGAGTCAAAACAACCGATCATTTTTCAATAGATGAAATGGAACAACTTGAAACAGAGCCCTTCTTTTTAAGGGAGGTAGTCATTCTAGAGACCTCCAAGATTATTGAAGAGGCTATCAATACCCTCCCAAACCGTTGCGCACAGGTTATAAGGTTAAGCATTAAAAATTATTCAAATGCTGAAATTGCCGAAGAGTTGAATCTTTCGGTCAACACGGTTAAGGCTCAAAAAAAAATCGCTTACAAACGTCTCAAACCCCTCTTAAAAGATTATTTTATTCTTATTGCCTTCATTTTCGACGCTGCCAATTAGACTTAAATGTTTAATTGGAAAATACCAACCTACATTTTAATTCTGTGGTAAAATTAAGGTAATTGATGGTGATGGACAGTGGAGCATCCCCCTAGCTGAGCGTTTTGGGATGCGCATGATAAGCAATTGGTGCCGATTTTCAAGGAACTAAAAGTCAGCCCTGACTTTTTTGGTTCGTTTATGTATCAAAACAAAAATGGCATAATGAAAATAACGCGTTTTTACTTTAATCAATTCCTTAACAAAAAGGCTGAAAACAAAAAATTTCAATTTTTTTTAACCATTTCTTAACCCACTTTGAACAGTTTATCGTCATAGCTATAAATAACCAATGTGGCATGAACTCCATTTTTAATAATATTATAACACTTTCTAAACGTGTAGCAACATCGCTATTGCGTGATGAGCAACCTACAGATCTACAGAATTCAGAGTTGTTTAATGATCAAGACAAACAATATATTCTAAATAATTTAACAAACAATGAACCCATAAAGCAACGTCTTAATCTAGCAAATCAAATAGATAAGGAGGCCGATTGGAAAAAGTTAAGATCTAAAATGGATATTCCAGTAGTGAAAATATATTGGAAATACGCCGCTGCTGCAACCATAATCATTGCCCTGACCTCAACCTACTTCTTGAGAAACACCTTATTTAATAATGCTACCGAACCGACATCACCAATCATCGTGAACAACCAAATCCAACCAGGTAAAGACAAAGCAACCTTAACTTTGGAAACAGGCGAAAGTGTAGCACTCGAAAAAGGCATAACCTACCAAACCCAAAACGCCAAAAGCAACGGAGAAGAAATCGTATATGAAGCTGGAGATAAAAGTACATTTGAAATAGACTATAATACATTGACCATTCCAAGAGGTGGCCAATTCCAAGTAACCCTTTCGGACGGTACCAATGTATGGTTGAATTCCGAAACCCAACTAAAATACCCTGTAAGTTTTACCGACGGCTTAAGCCGGCAGGTAGAGCTTGTTTATGGTGAAGCCTATTTTGATGTGTCACCAAGTACAGGGCATAAAGGTTCTGACTTCAAAGTGTACCATAACCAGCAGGAAGTAAAGGTATTGGGCACGGAGTTCAATATTAAGGCCTATAATAATGAAGCAAATATCTACACAACCTTGGTAGAAGGTAAAGTGGAGATAAACACACAATTGGGTAACAATACTTTGTCACCGGGAGAGCAGTCGGTTTATAACGCAGTAAATAATACGATAAAAGTAACTTCGGTTGAGATAAGGCCAGAGACAGCATGGAAAGAAGGGGTATACATATTTAAGGACAAGGGTTTAAAGAACATTATGCAAACATTGTCCCGTTGGTATGACATGGATGTGGTATTTGAAAACAAGGAACTAGAAGATATCAAGTTTATTGGCTCACTATATAAAAACCAAAAAATTGTTGATGTTCTCAATGATATCAAGAGTTTTGGAGTTATCAAAAATTATAACATTCATAATAAAACTATAACACTTGAGTGAATGAAAAATAATTTTAATACTTTTTAAAAAAAGAGAAAAGTATTAGAACACAAATATATCGATAAAACAAAAAAGAGAGCGAAGTCAAACATTTGGCGATGGATCAACTTCGTCCCTTTTCAAAGTATTAATTAAAACAATGTCTAACTAACACAAGCAAATTTATGAAAATTAAATTAACTATTGCCCGTTCTCTCTCTCGAAAACGGCTACTCTTAACGTTTATGAGAACATTTATTTTCTTATTGTGTACAACTGTTTTTAGTTTCAATATAGAAAATAGTCTAGCACAAGAAAAAGTAACTATAGACCATGACAAAATACTTTCGGTAGACGAGGTCTTCAACATTATTATTGACCAAACCAAATACAGTTTCATTTATCCAGCAAATCTATTTAAAGATGCGCCAAAAGTAGAAGTTAAACAAGGTAAAATAAGTGTAGGTAAGCTGTTGCAGAAAACTTTGCCAAAAAATGAGTTTAATATAATATTGGGAGTAAATGATCGTATTACCATAAAGAAAAAAAGCGAAAGTCAACAAATTTCTGTTATTGGTAAAGTTGTCGATGTAAAAGGCATGCCTATTCTAGGAGTTACAGTGCTTATAAAAGGAACAGCACAAGGTACATCTACCGATTTTGATGGTAGTTTTAGAATTTTAATTCCAAACCCGGAAAATGTTTTGCAGTTTTCTCACCTTGGTTATAAAACTCAAGTAGTTGTTATTAGAGATCAATATGATATTAAAGTAGTTTTAGAAGAGGAAGCCAGTGAATTAGAAGAGATAACGGTAATTAGTACTGGTTATCAAACCCTTAAAAAAGAACGTGCTACGGGTTCATATGTTAAGCCAGATATGAAAATATTAAATTCCCGAGATGGTGCTTATACAGATTTGGTGAGCAGATTAGAAGGCACAGTACCAGGGCTTACTATTATTACTGGTTTTGATGCAGAAGTTGCAAATCCAATAGGTAATGGTGTTACTAAGCGAAACAGTATTATTAGAGGAAGAAATAGCCCGCTTTTAGACTTTAATCCGCTTTATGTTGTAGATGGGGTGCAAGTTCCTTATTTTGATATTGTAAATTCTGAGGATATTGAGGATATAACAGTATTAAAAGATGCCGCTGCCACTGCGGTTTGGGGTGCAAGAGCCTCTAATGGTGTCATTGTAGTAAACACAAAACGAGGTAAGAAAAATGATAAAATACAGGTTAACTATAAAACCTTTTTTAACTTTCAAGGAAAACCTGATTTTGATTACGATCCTGTATTAAGTAGCGAGCAATATATACAAACGGCAAAAGAACTTTTTGCTCCAGATATTAACAGTTGGGGTTCATTGGCAACAAGGTTTGTAGCACCTCACGAACAAATACTTTATGACCAGTATCGTGGTATTATATCAGAGCCTGAGGCCAATGCACGTTTAGATAGTCTAGCATCTATAAATAATATAGATCAAATTAAAGACCTTTGGTACAGAAATGCCTATAGTTTAGGGCATACCATGTCAGTATCAGGAGGAAGCAAAAACTATTCTTTTTATGGAGCTTTAGCCTATAGAAGTTTAGTAAACAACCAACCAGGAACTAAAAATAACACCTATAATTTAGCCCTAAATCAAGATTTTCAACTTAACGACAATATTAACATAGCTTTAAATACATCTATTTCAAATAGTGTTTCAAGTAGAAAAAATTCACTTTCCATTGGTAATAGAGCATTGCCTTATCTGTTATTTAAAGATGCGAATGGCAACGATATAAATATGCCATATATGTTCGGGTGGTCTGAAGATGTTCGTTTGGAATACGAACAATTGGGTGGCATTAATTTAGATTACTATCCTCTAAAGGAAATTGATTACAAGCATGGTAAAAATAACAATTGGAACATTAATCTTACGGGTAATTTAGATGTTAAAATAATGAAAGGGTTGCGTTTTCACGGGACTTATGGTTATATTACAACTCCAGGAACATCTACTAATTACGAAGATTACAAAACTCTTAGTAAAAGAAAATTTATATTAAGTATGGCGATGGCGCCGCCATATGTGCCAGAAACCACCTATTTTTTTCCAAATACACAAGGTACAACACAAGCACCTACAGGCGGAACATACATCTCATCTAATATAGAACAGCATAATTGGACAGTTAGAAATCAATTAATTTATTCTACAAGTCTTCGAAATGAAAAAGATTTTCTAAATATCCAAGTAGGTCAAGAAGCTAATGAAGCTCTAACAGTTAATAAAACAAGTGTTTTAGAAGGTTATGATGAGCATCTGCAAACCTATGCACTAATAGATTATTACACAGCTGCAAACGAGTATATATATCCATCAATTACAGGTTTTGGGGCATATCAAACACCTCCTTTTACCTTTGATGAAGAAAAATCGCGCTTTACGTCCTTTTTTGCTTTAGCGGATTATTTGCTCAACCATAAATATGGAATTAACTTAAGTTGGCGTAGAGATCATAGTAATCTTTTTGGCAACGATAAATCAACGCAAAACAAACCTACTTATAGTGTTGGTGGTAAATGGATTCTTGGTCGAGAGAATTTTATACAAAATGTTGAGTGGATTAATGAAATGGCATTAAGAACAACATTTGGTGTTTCTGGTAATTCCCCGTTTGCAGGAACAGCTACTTCCCAAGATGTTTTAACAGCACCTTTCTCTATCCCTGTAACAGGAAATTATTTAAATCTTTCTGGAGCTGCAAACAAGAAGTTAGGATGGGAGATTACCAAGACTATAAATACAGGACTTGATTTTTCAATATTGAAAAACAGAATTACTGGAAGTCTGGATTTATATTGGAAAAAAACAACAGATCTATTAGGGACAGAAAGACCCAATCCGTTCACAGGGTTTAGTTCAGGCATTCTTTCAAATATTGGAAATGCTACCAACAAAGGAGTTGAACTGTCGCTTAGAACACATAATGTAAAAACAGATAATTTCAACTGGATTACCAATTTTGTTTTCAGTCATAATAAAAATAAATTGGATTCCTATTCGGGAGCAAGTTCATATTACAGTACAACTAATGGAAGAATATCTGCCCCTTATGTAGAAGGATACTCATTAAACCCATTATTTGCATATCGTTATGGAGGGTTGGATGAAAATGGAAATCCTCAAATCGAGCTTTCCGATGGTACCAAAACCACAGACCCTTTTGGAGATGAGTTGACTATTGATGATATCTTGTACATGGGAAGTACGGTTCCTAAAGTTACTGGAGGATTAACAAATATTTTCTCTTACAAGGATTTTTCACTAACAGCAAACATCATTTACAATTTTGGACATGTAATGAGAAATGACGTGAACACTTTCTTTACAAGTCGATTAACTGGAGGCACCTCTTTTAGCGGCAATATATCGACTTCTTTTTTAAATAGATGGAAAGAACCAGGAGACGAAGGGTTTACAGATATACCACGTTATTATGCCGATTCTTATGATGATTACATTAACCGTAATACACAATACTATACTTTGGCAAACACCAATGTTTTAAGTGCTTCTTATGTAAAACTACGTGATGTTACACTTACTTACAGTCTGCCACAGAAGGTTACAAGTCAATTAAATATTCAAGGATTGAGTTTTAGTGCTCAAGTAAGTAATTTTTTGCTTTGGACTGAAAACGATGAGGGAATTGATCCGGAATTTCATGAATACAGATATGGTTCAAGAACTCTTCCTCCAAGTAACCACCCGTTTAATTTTAGTATGAATATTACATTTTAAAAACACAAGCATGAAAAAGTATAGCAACAAAATATTTTTTTTATTACTAACATGTTCAATATTGGTCTCTTGTAACGATGACTTTTTAGATATTGTACCCAAAGGCTCTCAAGTAGCTGGATCTACTGAAGATTATGATTTATTGTTGAATAATCCAACTTATTATTTTCATAGCACGGGAGGTTGGCAGGCACCTAGATGGATGGGAGATGAAATAGCTGCTGATGCCCATGATGTTTATAGCTATGATATACAAGCGAAATTATTGTTCCAATGGGAAGATGAAATTTACCCAACAGAAGATGATAGAGCATGGGATTTAAGAAATGGTCTTTCAAGAGTATATACCTTAAATAAGGTTATTAATCAAGTTATGGGGGCTGAAGAAGGAACCGAAGCAGAAAAAATGGCATTACAGGCCGAGGCTAAATCGAATAGGGCCTTTGAATATTTTCAATTTATTAACTTCTATGCAAAGCCATATTCGGCATCAACAGCTTCCAGTGATTTAGGCTTTCCTATTATAACAACTCCTGATATTTATGAAAATAACTTTACCAGGGCATCTGTTCAAGAAGTATATGACTTTATTATTGAAGATTTAATGTCATCAATTGAATATCTTCCAATGGAACGTTCATTTAACACACGTTTTACAAAACCTGCCACTAAAGGGTTTTTAGCAAAAATTTATATGTTCATGGGTAGGTTTGATGAGGCTTTACCTTTATTAAATGAAGCTTTTGATGATTTGAGTTCAAGCACAAACCCGCCATCCCTTTATGATTATAATGTAGAATATGCTGCTGGGGGATCGTTTTTGCCAATAAGTCCATATGATGGACCTAATGGTCCAGGCAATGACCCTTATGATTTTCAGGAATCTGTTTTGGCAAGGGTTTGTTATTCTGGTCCCTATAGTGGAAATGGAGCAGGTAATGAAGGGCTTGTTTTAAGCCCTGAAGCAGCATCTCTTTATGAAAGTAGTGATTTACGCTTAAATGTATATTCAGATACTTATGGGGATTATAGTTTAGATATTAATCCTAATGGGGTCCTAAGAAAATATGGAATACTTTACACGCGTTATGGCTTGGAATTATCCGAATTGTACTTATTGCGTGCTGAATGTAAGGCTCGTTTAAATGATTTAAGCGGTGCCGTTGCAGATGTGAAATTTTTAAGAGAAAAAAGAATGCCTGTTGCAGATGCAGAAGTTCCAGCATCAATTGTCTCAGATCAGGTAGGTCTCATTAAATTCATATTGGAGGAACGAATTCGGGAGTTTGCTACAGAGGGCTACCGTTGGTTCGATATGCGCAGGTTGTCTGTAGATTCTAACACAGAATTGGCTAACACTGTTAAATATACACATAATTTGTATGATTATGTTGATGGGGAAACGGTTGTGTTGGAAACATTTACTTTAAGACCAGAACGACTTACGTTAAGAATTCCTCAAGCATATATTGACCAAAATCCAAATATGGAAAATAATCCATAATGGGTTAACATGTTCATAATTCAATAAACTCTAATTAGAGTATAAAAACTTTTTATGGCTCCTCTTCATATAGAGATAGAGGAGGGGTCATACTTTGAATTATGGATTTTCATTTATAATAAAAGTTTCATTTACATTTTACATTACTTGAATAAAGTAATCAACTATTAATTATAATCTAGAAAAGATTTTATGGAAAATGCTTTAGTAAAAGTTGAAAACTTATCCCATAAGTATAGCATACAATGGGCTATTAAAGATATTAATATCAATATAGACTCTAAGGGTGTGTATGGTTTGTTGGGTTCTAATGGAGCCGGAAAATCTACAACTTTAAATATCATGAGCGGGGTATTAAACCAAACCGAAGGAGAAGTATTTATTAATGGAATAAGTATGTCTAAAAATCCAATTGAGGCAAAAAAGCAATTGGGTTTTATGCCTCAAAGCCCTCCTCTTTATTTAGATACTACTGTGGGCGAATATATTACAAATTGCGCTCGTTTACGTAAAATTCCTTTTAATCAAGTAAAACAATCTGTAGATGAAGTTTTAGAAAAATGTGCTATTTCACATTTTAAAAATCGTTTAATCCGAAATTTATCAGGGGGCTACAAGCAACGTGTAAACTTAGCTCAAGCCATTATTCACAAACCATCGTTTGTTATTTTAGATGAACCTACGAATGGCTTGGATCCTAATCAAATTCTTGAAATTAGAAAGCTAATTAAAGAAATTGCCAAAGAACATGCGGTTTTATTATCAACACACATGCTTAGCGAGGTTCAAGCTATTTGTGATGATATTCTAATGATTGAACAAGGAAAGATGGTGTTTTCAGGGAAAATGGAAGATTTTGACAACTATTTGGCTCCAAATAGTGTATTTGTTCGCTTATTGGAAAGACCTTCTATTGATGAATTGATGGAAATAAATGGCGTTGAAAATGTGGAAGAGCTTGGTGGAGCAAATTATCGTTTGATAATTTCTGATTTAAACGGTGCTACTCAACGTATTGTTCAAGAAAGTGTAAAAAGGAATTGGAATTTGGATGAAATCAGAGTTGAAAAGGTTTCTCTAAACGATGTTTTTTCCGAATTGTCTAAATCTAAAAGCTAAAAAAAGTATGAAAACAATATTTCAAATTGCCAGAATGGAACTTCAAAAAATGTTCTACTCTCCTATAGCATGGTTAGTGCTAATTATTTTTGGGGTTCAAGCTGGATTATATTTTGCGAATGGTATAGATGGATTGGTTCGAACAATTGCTTTAGGACGAGAAGTTGGAGATTTAACCAACAGTTTATTTAGTGCTAGACGTGGCTTTTTTAATACTTCCTTATCAAACATTTACCTCTATCTCCCATTGGTTACCATGGGATTATTGAGCAGGGAGTTTAGTTCCGGTTCCATAAAACTATTATACGCATCGCCTGTATCAAACGCACAAATTGTGTTGGGTAAATTTCTTTCCATGATGCTATTTTCTTTAACATTAACTTTAATTATGTTTTTCCAAGTAGTGTATGGAGCTTTTGTTATAAAAGACTTTGATTTTGGATTGATATTTACTTCTTTATTGGGTTTCTATTTAGTATTGTGTACATACTCTGCAATAGGTTTGTTTATGTCATCTCTTACCTCATATCAAATTGTAGCCGCTATAGGGACTTTTGCTGTCTTCTTTATTTTAAGTTATTCCGGTAGAATGTGGCAGGACATTGATTTTGTTAGGGATATCACTTTCTGGCTTTCTATTAATGGTAGAGCCCAAAATATTATAAAAGGGCTAATTTGTAGTGAAGACATTTTGTATTTTATTTTAGTAACTGGTTTATTTTTAGCATTCACCATATTTAGATTTAAAGGAATTAGAGAAAACAAATCTAAATTAACTGGGTTTTTAAGATATTCCGGGGTCTTCGTTTTAGTTGCTCTTTTAGGTTACTTAAGTATGAGACCTTCTTTAATGAAATACTACGATGCTACCCGAACTAAGGTAAATACACTCACTGTAAATAGCCAAGAAATAATGGACAAAATAGAAGGTAAGGTAAAAGTTACCACCTATGTAAACTTATTTGGAAACTATTTTAGTTTTGGAGCTCCTAGTGCAAAAAATTATGATTTGGAGCAGTTCGCTCCTTATTTAAGATTCCATCCTAACATGGAATTTGAATACAAGTACTATTATGCTATTCCTGAAGGTCGCGCCTTAAAAAACTACAATAGTACTTATAAAGGGCTTACCCTTGAAGAGGCCGTAGATAGAATAACAATAAGCTATGGTGTTGATAAAGATATTTTTAAACCTGCTTCTTATTATAGTGATGAGATAGATTTAAAATCGGAGCTAAACCGATTTGTAAGAAAAATTGAATTGGAAGACGGATCATCTGTTCATTTAAGATTGTATGACGATGTAGGTGTCCATCCATTTGAATCCAGAATGTCTGCAGCATTTAAAAAATTAACAATGAAACTACCTCAAGTAGGATTTGTTACAGGTCATGAAGAACGCAGTATAAACGATCTTGGAGCTCGTGGTTATCATAAGTTAACCATGGAAAAGCCATTTCGTCATTCACTATTAAACAATGGTTTTGATTTTACCGAATGTTCACTATCAAAACCCATAAATGAAACTATAGACATTCTTACCATTGCCGATTCTAAAACAGTTTTTTCCGATGAAGAGCTCAAAAACCTAAATGAGTATGTGGACAGAGGAGGTAATTTACTTATAGTTTGTGATTTAAACAGGCAGGATATCATGAACCCTTTAGTAAGGCCATTTGGAATTGAATTTATGAAAGGACAAGTGGTTGAGAGAAATGAAGGGTACGATTTAGACTTGATAACCAGCGAGTTAACTAACGAAAATAGCACCCTCTCTTATCATTTTGAAGAAATGAAAGAGAAAGAACAAGTTGTCTCAATGCCAGGAGCAGTTGGAATTAATTATGAAGAAATAAGTAATTTTAAATATACTCCAGTTTTACATTCAGATGTAATGACCAATTCTACGATTGATTCAATAGGTTCATGGAACGAGTTACAAACTACTGATTTTGTTGACGATATAGCTCAATATAATGCAGAAGAAGGTGAAATTAAAGGGCCACTAACAACAGGTTTGGCTCTTAATAGAAAAGTAGAAAATAAAGAGCAACGGATTATGATTTTAGGTGATGCAGATTTTTTGAGCAATGATGAACTCTCAAGAAGAAGAAACGAAATAGCTGCCAGAAACTTTAACATGGCAACTGGTATTTTTCATTGGCTTTCAAACAATGAAATCCCTATAGATGCACGTCGCACAACACCGCCAGACGATGAAATTTCCACTCAAATAAATGATATTTCATTTATTAACTTATTATTTAAAATAATCATTCCTGCAATATTAGCCATTGGTTTCTTACTAATCTGGTTACGCAGAAAAGGTAGATAACAAAATTAAAAGGTGCATACTAAAAAGTATTTAAAAAAGTATACATGGCATTTAAAGTAGACAACCAAACCATAAGTGACTTAAAAATCATTGGCAACAATAAAGGCAATGATATTTACGGTTTGTTTAACAAAACCAACACAAGAGGTGGTGCAGAAATCCTAAAGGATATGTTTAAGTATCCATCTTCGAAAGAAGAGGAAATTATGCATAGGGTAAATACAATTCGGTTCTTTAAAGAAGAAAAGATTGAATTTCCTTTTAACAATGCCCTTTTTGATACGATTGAATTTTATTTAAGTAATACCGACGAACGCACACGACTCACCCATCATCAAGATAATGTAAAGCGTAAGTTTGAAAGCATTATTGGATCAGACACAGAATATCAACAAATCAATAAAGGTGTTTCAGATACTTTACAATTTATGGTCGATTTAAACCATTTTGTTTCAGCAATAGAAAACAAAGCTTTAAAAAATAATTTTCTGAAAGATGTAAACAAGGTTAAAGAAATTTTAGATTCGTCAGATTTAACTTTTATAAAGGATATAAATAGCGTTGGTAAACTTTCATACGATAAAACAGTTGAGTACGACCAATTATTCCGTTTTACCATTAAAGAAAACATTTTAAAATTACTTCATTATGCTTATGAAATAGATGTTTTCATTTCCGTTGCCAAAGTGTCTGAAAATTTAAATTTTGCCTTTGCAGAAATAAACAAAAATGACAGGAATGTTATTGAGATGCAAGGTGTATTCCATCCATTAGTACCAAATGCCGTACCCAATAATATTACTATTGATGAAAACAACAACATGATTTTCTTAACCGGTGCTAATATGGCCGGTAAGTCCACCTTTATGAAAACCTTCAGTATTGCTGTTTATTTGGCACACATGGGATTTCCAATACCAGCTGAAAGCATGCGTTTTAATATCCAAAACGGCATGTTCACCACCATTAATCTTGCAGATGATTTAAACATGGGTTTTAGTCATTTTTATGCGGAAGTTTCCAGAGTAAAAAAAGTAGCAGAAGCTGTAAATACCAATGACCGTTTAATTGTTGTTTTTGATGAACTCTTTAGAGGGACCAATGTAAAAGATGCTTATGAAGCTACCGTGGCCATTGTATCAGCATTTGCCACTAAACGAAAATGCACATTTATAATCTCTACGCATATTGTTGAAGCAGGAGAAGATTTGAAAAAATTAAGAGACAATATTAAGTTTTTATACCTGCCCACAATAATGAAAGGTAAGACTCCTAAATACACCTATACCATTAAAGAAGGTATAACAGAAGATCGTCATGGAATGATCATTATTCAGAATGAAAAGA
Source organism: Flavivirga sp. 57AJ16 (assembly GCF_028736925.1). GTDB lineage: Bacteria > Bacteroidota > Bacteroidia > Flavobacteriales > Flavobacteriaceae > Flavivirga. The sequence goes on from NZ_JAQZAT010000007.1 coordinate 150,309, forward strand.
TTTTGGACATTTTAAAAAATTAAAAAATGGGGTTTGTAACCGATAAACAAACATTGGATGATTTAAACATCCTAGGGCGCTATAAAAGTAATTCTATCTTCAGCATATTTAACCAAACGATAACTATTGGAGGTGGCAGATTATTGGAAAACATGTTTCAGCAACCTTTAACCCATGCTGAAGCCATTAATGAACGTAGCAAAATATTTTCATTTTTTGAAACACTAAATGTGTCTTTGCCTTTTGATAAAGAAGAGTTTGAAATTGTAGAGAATTATCTACGTAGCCCTGAATCTAAAAATAAAATAGTTGCTGGTTTTAATATCACCAAAAGTAAACTATTGCATTTTATAGCTCATGATAGGGAATATGAGTTATTGCGGGAAGGTTTAGAAAAAACAATACCCCTTTTTTCTAAGTTAAAGCCTTTGATGAAAACCATTGAAAAAGCATCTATCAACACGCCATACTACAATAAAGCAAAAAAGATTGCTGACTTTTTGAGCAGTAAACATTTTGATCTGGTTATGGAACAATCTGTGCTCCCTTCATTTCCTTTAACGTTTCAAAATATATTAAAGTTCGATTACATTTTTAGAGGGTTGTTTCATAATGAAATAGAAGGCTTATTAAAAGAACTATATGAATTAGATGTATATATAACTGTTTCAGATGTATCAATAAAAAAAGACTTTAGTTACGCAAAAGCTGTAGATAAAAAAGAGGAATTCATTGACATAAAAGGTATGTATCATCCGTGTTTATCGGGAGCTGTCAAAAATGATGTACACATCTGTAAAAAGCAAAATGTTTTCTTTTTAACAGGTGCAAATATGGCTGGTAAATCTACTCTTATGAAATCTTTTGGTGTTGCTGTTTATTTAGCACATATGGGGTTTCCGGTAGCTGCAAGTGACATGACATTTTCAATTCACGAGGGGATTTATACTTCTATCAATGTTCCAGATAATTTAGAAAAAGGATATAGTCACTTTTATGCTGAGGTATTACGTGTAAAACATGTAGCTGAAGAAGTAGCCACCAACAAACAGTTAGTAGTCATTTTTGATGAACTATTTAAAGGAACCAATGTAAAAGATGCTTCAGATGGAACCATAGCCATCGTTGATGCTTTTTCCAAAAGAAATGGAACATTTATTATTTCAACGCATATTATGGAAGCTGGAGAAGCTCTTAGAAAAACGAACAATAAATTGTTCTTTAAATATCTGCCCACCATAGTAAAAGGAAATGTACCAACCTATACTTATACTTTACATGAGGGGATAACAGATGATCGCCAAGGCATGATGATCATCCAAAATGAAAAAATACTGGATATTATCAATGGGAATATTAACTAAAGAATTGAATTTTAACAAAAAATTGATAGGGATTACTGCCTATTGAATCATTATATAAATAACCTAAAAAAAGAAAAATAATAAGAACTATCATGAAGCATATTTTAACCTTTACAATTCTATTATTCTTGGGGCTCGGTCAAAAAGGACAGTCACAATCACTGAACTATAACAATCGGCTACCAGAAGATAACTCTATAACAAAAGGAGTGTTGCCCAATGGTATGACCTATTACATAAAAAGTACTAATGTCGTTAAGGATGCTGCTAGTTATTACATCATACAAAATGTAGGGTCTATTTTAGAGAATGATGACCAGCAAGGATTGGCACATTTTTTAGAACACATGGCATTTAACGGAACTAAAAATTTCCCTGGCAAAGGTATTTTAAATACACTCCAAAAACACGGGGCAGTATTTGGAAAGGACATTAATGCTTATACCAGTTTTGATGAAACCGTTTACAACTTAAGTAATATTCCAACCAAGGATGGATTGATAGACACTTGCTTAACGGTTTTAAAGGATTGGTCTAATTATTTATTGTTAACCGATGAAGAGATTGATGCTGAACGTGGTGTGATTAAAGAAGAGTGGCGTACCCGTCAAAATGGTCAGATGCGTTTATATAAAACATCATTGCCAATTGAGTTCAATCATTCAAAATATGCTAATCGCTTGCCAATTGGGTTAATGTCAATAGTGGAAAATTTTGAATACAAGGCACTTCGCGATTTTTATCATGATTGGTACAGAACCGATTTACAGGCTATAGCTGTGATAGGCGATATTGATGTTGATGAGGTTGAAAAGAAAATAATAGAAAAATTCTCGGAAATTCCAGCTATAGAAAACCAAAGGGAGCGTTTTGTTGTAGATATTCCAGATAATGATGAGATGCTGTACAGTTTGGGAACGGACCCCGAGGTCTCAACGGCCTCCATCAGTTTTGGTATTCGGCATAAAAAATCACTGGGACAAGAGACCGTCGGGGATCTAAAGCGCCAGCTGTTGGAATCCATGGCGATTGGCATGCTCTCGGCAAGGATCTCGGAGCAGGCCCAAAAACCGGACGCCCCCTTTTTGGGAGCAGGGGTAAGTTATAGGTCCATGTCCAGGACCTCCAAAGTGTTCAGCATCAGTGTTTATCCGAAAGAGAATAAGCAGAAAGAAGCTTTTGGTGCAGTTTTAACAGAAGTGAAAAGAGCCGTAAAATATGGGTACACCCAGCCAGAGATAGACAGGGTCGTTGCACAGCTAAAGAGTTCTTACGAGAACCAGATTTCCAGATTGGACGATAGGGGCCATGGACAAATAGAGCGAGCCATCCAGAGCAACTATCTTGAGAACAAGACCATTTCGGACGTAGAAAAGGAATATGAAATATCAAAACACATATTGGGGTACGTTACAAAAGAAGAGCTCCACCAAACCATAAAGCGGTTGTACGCCAAGGACAATAGGTACCTGAACGTTACAGGGGTCAAGGGACAGGATAATCTAACGGAAGACCAAGCTATTGAAATCATATCCAGTGTAGAAAACGATGGCGCCATTAGCCCATATACAGAAGACTTGCAAGGAGAAAGTTTGGTGTCAGGATTAAATATTAAAGATGGAACGATAACAAACACCAAAACAAATAAGGATATTGGAGCCACTACTTTTGTGTTGGGCAATGGTATAAAAGTACATTACAGATTTGTTGATAAAGATAAGGACAAGGTGTCCTTGAGCGCGATCAGTTATGGAGGGACATCACTGTTAAGCCATGATGACCTGCCTTCTGCCAGTTTGCTGGGTAATTTGATCCAGATGTCCGGGCTGGGTGATTTCTCGGCAACAGACCTAAGAAAGGTTTTGGCAGGTAAAACGGCCCATGTGAGTATTGGCTTGGGGGATATCAGCGAAAGTGTCTCGGGATCATCAAACACAAAAGACGTTGAGACCATGCTGCAAATGGTCTATCTGTACTTTGTGAGACCGCGTTTTGATGAACAGGCATTCCATGTCCTAAATGATAACATAAGCAATTACATAACCAGAAGAAGTCAGGATGTCGGTGAAATAATGGGGGACAGCTTAACAGTTTCCATTTATGGAAAAGACAATCCTAAAAGGGCCATTTTCAACCAAGAATACACAAATAAGATCTCTTTTGAAAAGATCAAGGCCGTATATGAGGATCGCTTTGCCGATGCCTCGGATTTTGAGTTCTTTATCGTGGGGGACGTAAAGGAAAACGACCTAAGGCCCCTTTTGGAGAAATATTTGGCCAGTATTCCAACAGGCCACATAAAAGAAACCTTTAAGGACAACGGTGCAGAATGGGTGTCAAGCAATATAGACAAGGACATCTATTTAAAAATGGAAGATCCCAAGGCATCGGTGAACATGGCCTATAAAAAGAAGATGCCTTACTCTCTTAAGGACGATATTTACACAAGCGCTCTAGGTAATATTCTGCAGTTACGTGTTACCGAAACCGTCAGGGAAGAGACAGGAGGGGCCTATAGCCCAAGAGCGATGGCCAAGTTTTATCGAGAGCCCAGACCGATGGCCTATGTTTCTTTTAATTTTGACTGCAACCCCGACTTGGCTGATAAGCTTACGGAAATGGTCAAGGGAGAGCTTCAGGACATAGGCAATGGAAACATAAGGCCAGAAGACCTGGGCAAGATCAAAACAAATTTCATAAAAGAGCGTGAACAGTCAAAAGACAGGAACGGTTATGACATGTCATTGCTTGTGAACTTCTTTAGATATAACTACAACATAGATGACCCAAAGAATTTTGAGGACATCGTAAATGGGATGGTAGCTAAGGACGTTCAGGAAATGGCGGGCAAGATTTTAAATGGCGCACAAACCTATGAGATCGTGTTCAAGCCTTTAAAGTAATAAACGGAATAATTGAAATGTCCACAAAGGGAATGGGAAGCAGATTTTTTTTGTATAGATCCAAAAAAACAGAAAACGATTGATAATGAATCTTAATTTTAGTTAAAGCAATCATTCCCTTTAAGGCATAAGAGACAAAAATAGTAGTCTGAAATAACCATGTTGATTTAAAATGATCATAAATTATTTTATAGTTGTTTTTTTGAGTTAGTCGCTTAAATTGGATTATTTTGAGTTAGTTGCACGGCACTCCAGTGATGGGGTGTCGTGTTTTTTTAAATGGTATGGTAGCAAGGCATTAAAGAAACAGTTTGTTTTTATGAGCAATTTCCCAAACAGCCAATAGCGTTTGAGGGTTTTTAAACATGGGTGCTTTGGCAGGAAAGAGGGTTAAGGATGAGAGTATTAAAATAAAAAAACCTTCCAATATAAGCACTAAATCGCAAAATATTTCCCAACTCAAGCGGTTTAAAAAAAACAATGATAGAAGAGTAAATCAGGGCTGTATAATAATATTTAGACAGCATATTGTTATTTTTTTAGCCCTCATGGAAACAGTAAGAATGATAAAGAAAGTTCTACTGCCGAATGCTAAGGCTTAAACCTACAAATAATCTATTTTCCTTGCTGCTTAATAGCTAAACCATTTTAAGCTTTTAATAGATGTGACAGAACTAGGTTTGATAATAATTTGATTTCTATAAAAAAATAATAGCTTTTAGTCTTTTTTTATTTGATTTACAAGTTATTAAGCGTGTTTGCAATACATTTAAAATCTTTCAGTTTATTAATTTATTAAGATAATAAGCCAAAAAAGTTAGATATTGCATCCAATATTAATGTTTTTTATGTATTCTGTATAAAATTACAGTTTTAATTATAATAACAACTAAAATTAAAAAAGGTGTTATTTATTAACCTTAACTTTTTAATATCTTAAAGTAGTAGCATAAAAATTGACAATAATTTAATTTCAATTTTTATGATTTTTTTTATTATTGCGGTTAATTTGACTCCCAATCATAGCATATTTTTGTGAAAGAACTAGATAACAATTTTTTGAGTAGTAAAGATTTAAAGAAAATATTTTATTCACATTATGAGTCTTTGGTGGTGTATGCAAAGAGGTTTATATTTTCTATGGATGCATGTGAAGATTTGGTTCAAGATGTTTTTGTCGAACTATGGGAAAAGGAGGTGAAATTTCCTGATGAAGTTTCATTAAAAGCCTATTTATATAAAGTTGTTCGTAATAAATGCTATAATATTATAAAGCATAACAAAGTAAAAAATAAATATGCTGAAAATATTAAACATGCTATTGAGGATGATAATCTTTTTTTAAAACAAATAGTAGAGGAAGAAATTGTAAACCATTTATATAAAGCTATTGAAAAACTGCCAGAAAGAAAAAAAGAGATCATAAAGTTAAGCCTTAAAGGTTTAAAAAATAATGAGATTGCTGAAGAGTTAGGTATAAAACTCCAAACGGTCAAAACATTAAAGTCTCAATCGTATAAAATTCTGAGGGAACAATTTGCAGAGTTAAGCACTTTTATCTACTTTTTATTGATGGACTAATTAGAATAGTCCTTAATACCCAAAATAAATTTTAAAAAAAATAAAAAAAAGCACTCCACAGATAATCTTCTAATAATTTGTTTTCAAGAGTGTTATATTGATATTTTCTGATTTTTACCCCTTTTAATTTATTTATTTCCTAAAAAAAAGTACTTTTTAATAGTACCTTATTAAAACATGGTTGTTATATAAATAAATAATTTAACGGAATGATTGATTTTTTTACGATATCAAAACTAATTATTAAAAAGTATTTGAAGGTTTTAAATGAAGCCGATAAAAATCAGTTCAATAAATTCAGTGTTCAATATCCATTTTTAAAGGATATTAAAATAGAGTCCTTAATGGACAAGGTAGAACAGTATTCATCAATCAACAAAGACAAAGCTTGGGAAGCTATTGAGGATAAAGTACTTAAAAAAGACCCGGCAGTTATTCCATTACAAAGAACGCCTTGGATTAAGTATGCAGTTGCTGCAACAATTATTGGAATTTTATTTTCAGTCTATTTAATAAAAATCAATTATTTCGGTTCTACAGAAAAAGTTGTTCCGGTAATAGTTAATATTGATACAATTGAACCAGGTACAAACAAAGCTACTTTGACTTTAGATGATGGATCCCATATTGTTTTGGAAAAGGGAGAATCATACAACACTAATGAAGCTAGTAGCAATGGCGAACAGATAATTTATAAGTCTGGACAGAGAACCTCATCCGAAATAGCATACAATTATTTAACAATACCAAGAGGAGGGCAATTTAACATTAAGCTATCGGACGGTACTAAAGTATGGTTAAATTCAGAAACACAGTTAAAATACCCAATTAGTTTTATAAAAGGAGAAATACGACAAGTAGAGCTTGTTTATGGTGAAGCCTATTTTGATGTGTCACCAAGTACCGAGCACGAAGGTTCAAAATTTGTGGTAAGAAATCAAAAGCAGGATATAGAGGTATTGGGTACTGAGTTTAATATAAAGGCATATAAAGATGAAACAACCATATATACAACTCTTGTAGAAGGTAGGGTGTCAGTGTCTTCTGCACAAACAAATAAAGTATTAAAGCCAAATCAGCAATCAAAACTAAATCTTTTAGATAATTCTATTTCTGTTAATGAAGTTGATGTGTATAATGAGATTTCATGGAAAGAAGGTGTATTTAGTTTTAATGGAAAGACGCTTCAAGAAGTTATGAAGGTTTTGTCTCGCTGGTATGATGTAGATGTAACTTTTGAAAATGGAATTGATAAGAAAGAGGAGGAGTTCGTTGGTCTTTTTAGTAAAGATAAAGGCATAGAAAACATTTTAAAAACAATGAAAAATTCAGGAACAATAAATAATTATGAAGTCTATGGTAAAAAAGTAATACTCAACTAAAGGGATTTTGAGATAAGGCAATAATAAAGGTGTTGTCTATTTTATATAATTAACTATGACTAAACATTTAAAACTAAAACAGAATGACAAAAATTACACTATTTATTTTAGTATGCTTAACAACTTTTATTGTTAACGCCCAAACAACTGTTTTTCAGGAAAATTTTGAAACAGGCAATTCAGCAACACAATCTGTAGAAAATTGTAATGACGGGGATAGCGATTTTTTTATCAGAACAAATGGTTCAGATATAAGTTCAAACTACGAGGTATCTGATAAGGAAGGAGATTACTTTTTTGCAGCTCAAGATTTAGATGGAGATTGTGGAAATATTACTCAAACGTTATTGTTTGATGATATTAATATATCAGGATATACAAGTTTAGCATTGTCGCTTCTTGCTGCAGAAGACCAAGCAGATGATGGATTAGGAGATTGGGATCCTGAAGATATGGTTTCAATTGCTGTTGATTATGATAATAGTGGTACGTTTACTAAAGTATTGCAATTTGCTGCAGACAATTCCGCTAGTAATCGAACTCCTGGATTGGATGCAGATTTTGATGGCACTAATGATGGTACACAAAACCTTACAAGTGCTTTTGCAGAATTTACAGCACCTTTAGGTACAGGAACTGTAATGGATGTGTTAATAACATTTACACTCACTTCTGGAGAGGAAGACATTGCTATTGATGATTTTCGTATTATAGATGGGGTGCCTCCATCTGTGGGTTTTGATACTATTACCACAAACTTAGAAGAAACAGATGCTACACAATCAATATCAATTCCAGTAACGTTGCTGGGCTATTCAGGTAGTAATGTTTCCTTAAGTGTTTCTGTAGATGGTTCTAGTACAGCAGATGCAGGAGATTATACTTTAAATACGAGTACGCTTACTTTTACAGGGAATGGAACACAAAATATTTTAGTTGACATTCATGACGATGCCGATACTGGTGAATTAGAGTCTTTAGTGTTGGTTATGTCTGAAACGACCTCAACAGGTAGTACGTTGTTGAAAGATACACATACTATTTTTATTCAAGATGATGACTTTTTAGTAATTAATGAAGTTTTAACTAGACCGGACAGTGACGCTAATGGAGATGGAACAAGTAGTTCTTCAGAAGATGAGTTTATTGAGATCATTAATAACAGTGGTTCGAGTATAGATATTTCAAATTATGAGATTCACGATGGTGCAGAAATGAGACATGTGTTTCTTTCTACAACAATTCCAGCAGGAGGATCTATAGTAATATTTGGTGGAGGAACTCCAACTGGTATTAGTGGTTTAGTGCAAACAGCAAGTACGGGCAGTTTTGCTCTTAATAATGGTGGTGATACGGTAACACTTTACAATGGTGTAGGAGATATATTGTTACAACATGTATTTGGTGCTACACCAAACCTTTCCGATGGGTCTTTTGCAAGAAACCCTGATATTTCAGGAGCATTTGTATTTCACACTACTATAGCAACTAATCCGGTAAAGTATTCACCAGGCTTATTTAATGCAGATGGAACTACTTTAAGCACTAAGGAAAATAGAATATCACAAGATTTATTAATTTACCAAACTAAATACAATACACTAAAAGTAAAAGGGTTAGAGGATTCTAATGCTAATCTTAAAATGTATTCAGTATTAGGAAAGGAAATAGCAAGTGAAAGTTTATTAAATAATAAAGAGATTGATTTAACAAACTTATCAACCGGTATTTATTTTGTAAGAATTCAAGATAATAATGGTATTTATTTAAAGAAAATATTCCTCAGGGGAAAATAAGTTTTTAGGGACTGAAAAATTTCCCAGTCAAAAATAATTATATTGGTAGTGAATAAAGAGTGCAACTTAAGGTAATAAATAAAATAAAAAAAGGGAGCGAAATGAACATTTGGTCGTGGCTCAATTTCGTCCCTTCATCTTGTATAACTAAACTAATGTCTAATTAAACAAAGTAAATTTATGAAAATTAATTTAATACTAGTTCGTTGTTGTTTTCAAAAAACGAATCTAGTTAATATTATGAGAACATTTATATTTCTATTGTGTACAACCGTTTTTAGTCTCTCAACTGATAAATCTTTCTCACAAGACAAAATAAAGATCACAGAAGACCAAACTGTTACTGTTGATAAGGTTTTTGAGATTATTAAGAACCAAACAAACTATAATTTTATTTATCGAAAAAAGATTTTTAAAGATGCACCAAAAGTGCAATTAAAAAAAGGAGAAATACTTATAACAGAGTTGTTGAAAAAAAGCTTCTCTGGTAGTAATGTTAAATATAAACTAAATGATGAAGGCGTAATTATTATTCAAGAAATTGATTCACAGGAAAAAGCATCGATAAATAGTTTGCAGGGGTATGAGGTGTCTGGCACAATCAGAGACCAAACGGGTCTTCCTTTGGCAGGAGCCAATATAGTTGAAAAAGAGGTTGACAATAATGGAGCCCAAACAGATTTTGATGGGAACTTTTCTTTAACGGTGCGTGACCAAGATGCTATACTTGTTGTCACTTACATTGGTTTTGTTACTAAAGAAATTCCTGTTAATGGAAAAACCTCGTTTACTATAACTTTAGAAGAGGATACAGCGCAATTAGATGAGATTGTTATTGTTGGTTATGGTGCACAAAAAAAGGTTAATTTAACAGGGGCTGTGGGGGTTATAACTGCGGAAGAAATCAATGATAGGCCCGTTATAGATCTTGCAAAAGCTTTACAAGGAGCTGATCCTTCCGTGAACCTTACTTTTAATACAGGCGTGTTGGATTCTGGATACAATATAGATGTAAGGGGGTCTGCATCCTTGAATAGATCCAACCCTTTGGTTATTGCAGATGGTATAGAGGTAAATTTAAACCAAATAAACCCAAATGATATCGAATCTATTTCTGTTCTAAAGGATATTTCAAGTGCTGCAATATATGGAGCCAGAGCATCGGCAGGTGTTATTCTTATTACTACAAAATCAGGAAAAAATACTAATAATAAGGTTAAGATTAATTTTAATACTAGAACAGGGTTTGCTCAAAATACAACATCAACGGATTTTATAACTACGGGCTATGACCATGTTAGTATCGTAAATCAATTTTATGAAGCACACGAAGGAAGACAAATGCTAGACTATAATGCTGAAGAAATGCAAATGCTATACGATAGGAGAAATGATAGGGTTGAGCATCCAGACCGCCCATGGGTTGTTGTAGGTGACGATAATAAATATAGATATTATGGTAATTTTGATTGGTTTAATTATTTCTACCGAAAAACGCGTCCTGAAAATGAACATAATATTTCAATTAGTGGAGGCAATGACAAAACAACCTATTTTGTAAGTGGAAGGCAAATGAAGCAGGATGGTATATATAATATTTACCATGATAATATGACTTTAGGAACCTTTCGAACAAATTTAAAAACAGAGATTAAGCCATGGCTTCGATACACTAGTAGTATTACCTATTCCAACAGAATTTATAAATACGCAGGAAGATTTCTAGAACAGGGAACAGTTAGTGAATTGTCAAGAAAAGCCATAGCATCATTTGTGCCAAGAAATCCAGACGGATCCATAGTACAGTATCCCACTCAATTCCTGCCAGGTTCTCCTATAGGTGGTGGTCATGGAGGATTTTTAACTGCAGATAATTCACGAAATTCTAGAGGCACAAAGACTTTTATTATATCAAATCAATTTGATTTTGATTTAAGGAAAGATTTATCGGTTACAATGAATTATGCATATAAATATGAAAATAGGTTAATAAAATACCGTAGTAATACATTTGAATATTCTGATGAGCTAAATGTGTTTAATACCTATCAGGCAGGTTCTATTTATGATTATTACAGAGAACAGCATAGAGGCAGAAATAATCATAACATAAACTTGTATACCACATATAACCCTTATTTGAACGATAATCATAACTTAAAAGTGGTTGTTGGAACTCAATATGAAGAGTACCGAAATACAGATTTGTCGGTAAGACAATATGACTTGTTAAATGAAGATTTAAGCACATTCGCAGTAGGGGCTGGAGAAATAGAATTAGCACAATCGATAAATGCATTTAAGAACTTAGGTTTCTTTGGACGCTTAAATTATGATTATAAAGGGAAATATCTTTTTGAGGTTAGTGGGCGTTTTGACGGAACATCTAGATTTAGAAAAGGAGAACAATGGGGCTTCTTTCCTTCTGCATCATTAGGATGGAGAATGAGCGAGGAAGGTTTCTGGAAAGGAATAACCCCAATAATAAACAACAGTAAGCTTAGATTATCTTATGGAAGTTTAGGTAATCAGCAAGTCGACAATTATGCCACTTTTGATGAAATATCACCTAATATTCAAATGGATTATACTTTTGATGGAATTTCAAGAGCAAGTAGAGCAGGAATATCCGATCCTATTTCTTCTTCTTTAACATGGGAAACCGTATCTATGCTTAATGCGGGGCTGGATTTATCTTTCTTAAATAATCGTTTAAACTTAACATACGATTATTATATAAGAGATACAAAAGATATGTTGCAACAGTCATTAACACTTCCTGCAGTATATGGTGCTGATACGCCTACGGCTAATACAGCAAATCTACAAACTAAAGGATGGGAATTAGACCTTTCATGGAAAGATCAGTTTAATTTGGGAGAAAAGCCTTTTAAATATAATGTAGGATTTACTTTAGGGGATTACGTAACAAAAGTTACTAAATACAATAATCCAGATAAATTAATAGATGAATTTTATGTTGGTCAAACACTAGGTGAAATGTGGGGGTATAAAGTAGCAGGATTATTTGCAAGTGATGAATATGCTGCAGCTTATCAAGCTGCAATAGATGATAGCGCTGTAAATAGGAGAGTGTATAGTGGATCGGTAAACAATTACTTACAAGCAGGAGATGTCGAGTTTATAGATCTTAATGGAGATAACGTTATTAATGAAGGTTCAGGTACTGTAAGTGATTCAGGAGATAAGAGAATAGTTGGAAATAGTTTACCACGCTATTCTTATTCTTTTAGAATTGGCGCAAACTGGAAAGGCTTTGAAATATCGGCCTTCTTCCAAGGGGTGGCAAAACAAGATTGGTTTGCAAAACCGGAAACAACAGATCTTTGGGGGCCTTTTGCATATCCAGGAGCATCTTTTATACATAAAGATTTTGCTTCTAAATATTGGACTGAAGAAACCCCTAATGCCTATTTTCCAAGACCACGAGGCTATCAAGCATATGCTGGTAGTTCTTTAAATGTTATATCGGATAGATATCTTCAAGATGTATCATACTTAAGACTAAAAAACTTGACTATTGGATATACAATTCCATTTAAGTTAAAAGGTTTAGACAAAGTTAAGGTATATGCTACTGGAGAAAATCTGTTTTACTGGAGTAAATTAAAGCGTCATACTTTAACAATTGATCCAGAACTTACAAATACCAATGCTACTTACGATGCAAATACAGGACTAGGGTATTTTTATTCTAAAACAATTTCTTTAGGTGTTAACATATCAATGTAATAAAATATAAAATAATTTAAGATGAAAAAAATAAAGGCTATTATACTAATGTTATTTACATTCTTTTATTGGGGATGTTCAGATTTAACATTGGTTCCAGAAGATTCATTAAGTCCAGATACTTTTTTTTCTTCCGCTGAAGAGTTGGAACTTTGGACTAATCAATTTTATACACAGCTTGCAGGGGCAAATGGATCAGTTGGCTCAAACTCCGATGTTAATATAGATATAAACTTGGGCTCTTTAATGGAAGGCAGACGTGATGCTTCAAGTGAAGATGGATGGACTTGGGGTAGGTTAAGAGACATAAATTATTATCTCCAAAATTCGTCTAATTGTCCTGATGAAACAGCAAGACAGCACTTTGATGGAGTTGCCTATTTTATGCGTGCTTATTTTTATTTTATAAAAGTAAGACGTTATGGCGATGTGCCTTGGTATGATCAAGTACTGGGATCTGCCGATGAAGACCTTCTTTTTAAACCTCGAGATGACCGTGGTTTTGTAATGGACAAGGTCATCGAAGATATAGATAGAGCTATAGAATTACTACCAGCAACTAAAAGCTCCGTTAGGGTTACCAAATGGACAGCATTAGCCTTAAAAACAAGAATGGCATTGTATGAGGGTACATTTCGTAAATACCATGGTCTAAGTGATTGGGAAAAATATTTACAACATGTAGCTGATGCAGGATTGGATTTCATCCAGAATAGTGGTTATTCAATTTATAACCAAGGAGCTGAGCCTTATAGAGATTTGTTTATAAGTGATGAAGCTATCAATCAGGAAGTTATTCTTGCAAGGGTTTATAGCTCTGTAGCATTAGTAATGAATAGTGTACAATTTGGCTTAGATAGAGATAAACAAGGGTTTACCCGAAATTTTATGAATCATTATTTAATGACCAATGGGGAGCGTTTCAGTTCACAATCAGGATGGGAAACAATGATTTTTCCAGATGAAATCCAAAATCGAGACCCACGTTTAGCCCAAACTGTTCTAACACCAGGTTACATACAGAAAGGGACTTCAACACCTACCATAAACAACCTTGCGTCATTAACAGGATACCCAAGTATAAAATTTGTATCCACTCCAGATTATGATGGTAATAATAAAGGAATAGCCGATTGGCCACTGTTTAGAACTGCTGAAGTCTACCTCAATTATGCTGAAGCTAAAGCTGAATTGGGAACAATCAATCAATCAGATATAGACATGTCAATCAATAAGCTTCGTGCTCGTGTAAATATGCCTAACTTAATTTTAACAGCGGCAAATACGACACCCGATCCATTTTTAGTATCCTATTATACGAATGTAACACAAGGAGACAATATGGGAGTTATTTTAGAAATTCGTCGTGAGCGAACTATTGAGTTGGCTTTAGAAGGTTACCGGGAATATGATTTACTTCGTTGGAAAGAAGGGCAATTGTTTACCCGACCTTTTTATGGCTGTTATTTCCCTGGGTTAGATACTTACGACATGGATAACAATGGTTCTGATGATTTGGTGATTTGGTCTGGAACACCAGAAACTATATCAGGTGGAACTAGTTTGCAAGCTGGCGTTGATTTGATACTGTCTGATGGGACTTCAGGGTATGTTTTTGCCTATCCAAACAATAATTTAATTTGGGAAGAAGGTCGAGATTACTTATGGCCTATACCAGCAGACGAGCGTGTACGTTCAAGAGGAGTTTTAACCCAAAACCCAGGTTGGACAGATAGTACAGGATTTTAATTAATGTGTTATGCGGTTTAAAGTCTATTTATAACTGATTAGCACAACAAAGAAGGATAATTTAAAAAATTAAATATTATAAGCTATGTTTTCGAAAATTATTAAAAAACTATTTTTTGCGCTATGCGTTGTTGTTTTGTGCCATTGTAGTAGTGATTCTGGTGGTGGCGGTGATGACACACCTGTGATTCCAGAAAAAAGTTCTAAAACAACTACAGATGCGACCAATGTTGGTGGTGTAGTCAATGTTATGACGTACAATGTTTTAAATGACAAAGGACAAACTGGGTCTAGGCAGTGGTCGACAAGGCGGGTAAGTTTAGTAAACCTGATAAACAGGCATAACCCCGATTTCATTGGAGTTCAAGAAGCCTTTTCACACCAAGCCAAATATATCAAGGATCAAACATCGCTTAGCTATTTTGGTTATGGAACAGAAAGTGGTAAATCTGAAAACAATTCTCCAACTCCAGACGAGATTGTAAATTCTATTTTTTATAATGCAGAACGCTTTGACGTTTTAGAAAAAGGGGTCTTTTGGTTTTCAAATGACCCTGATACTCCTAATGTTGGATTTGGTGAAGGTACGAGTGATACACATTTTAGAAATTGTGTATGGGGCAAGTTCAAAGAAAATGTTGATAATGGCGAGGTTGTTTACATATTCAATACTCACTTCTCATTAAATGATAATATTCGTAAGCAACAAGCATCACTTTTAATGAGCAAAGTTGAGGAGATCATAGAAGAAGGTGAAAGTGTTGCTGTAGTTGGTGATTTTAATTCAGACCCCAATCGAGACACCTCATATAATATAATGACTAATGAAATAGATCCAATACATTTTATTGATACTAAAAGTGTGTCTCAAACCTCACCTAGTGGACCTTCGTATACAAAAACGGGTATGGATGTTGGTCCTCTCACTTCAGGAGAGAAAATAGATCATGTTTTTACTAGGAATGTAACTTCGTGCAATGCTTATAAAGTTATTCCAGATTATGAAGGCAATTATTATCCTTCCGATCATTTTCCTGTATTAACTGTTTTATCACTTTAACGAATTAACTGCTAGGTTCATAAAAAAGCAAAAATTCACAGGCTAGAAAAACAAAAAACCTAAACATAAAGACAGTTTTTAAGAATAACATTCCTGTAAAAAAGAATGATTATAAGGGATAAATACATCATTAAAAATAGTAATGTATGGCTTTAAAGCCATAAGCAAAACGAAAAATGAATCTAAAAAAAGACATAATAAAATACTTTACAATCCATGTTTTACTTTTTTTGGGTATGGGCATAAATGCTCAAACAGCCAAAAAAATCCAACATCAAGAAAAGCCAAAACTGGTTGTGGGAGTGATTTTAGATCAAATGCGTGCCGAATATTTAAATAGGTTTAAAGCGAACTTTGGTGATGATGGTTTTAAAAGATTAATGAAAGATGGCTTTAATGCAAAAAACACGCATTACAATTACATTCCAACAGCAACTTGTTTAGGCCATGCCAGTATCTATACCGGCACTACTCCAACCAATCATGGTATTGTATCAAACGATTGGTATAATAGGAGGCTGAAAAGAAAAATGTATTGTGTAGAAGACACTACTGTATTTTTAGTAAACAATTTGGGGATAGATACATCAACTGTAAACCATCGGTTTTCCAGATCGCCAAAAAACATAAAAACGACCACTATTACTGATGAACTTAAGCTTTTTTCCAATGGTCGTTCGAAAGTTATAGGGGTATCCATTAAAGATAGAAGCGCTATTTCCCCAGCTGGACACTTGGCTAATGCCGCTTATTGGTATAATAATAAGACTGGAGATTTTATAACTAGTTCTTATTATACCAAAACACTGCCAAACTGGTTGGTGGCATTTAATAAGAGCAAAAAAGCAGATTCGTTGCTTAATTCAACTTGGGCTCCCTTGTTACCAATAAATCAATATATAAATAGCAATGCAGATGATGATGATTTTGAAAAAATCCTTAAAGGAAGGAAGAAAAGCACATTCCCCTATAATCTAAAAGAATTAAGAAAAAGCAACGGTAATTATGCATTGCTTACAGAAACACCTTTTGGAAATAGTTTGCTAACGAAAATGGTTCAGGCAACACTTAAAGGAGAGAAGTTGGGAAAAGGTCCTGAAACCGATTTTTTAGCTATTAGCTATTCCAGTACCGATTATGTAGGACATGCTTTTGGAATTCGATCCAAAGAATTGGAAGATACCTATGTACGTATGGACCGTGAAATAGCTCAACTTTTAAAGGTTTTAGATGACCAAGTTGGAAAAGGTAATTATTTGCTGTTTTTAACCGCTGATCATGGTGCGAGCGACCATCCACAATTTTTAGAATCGAATCATTTACCAGGTGAGTTTTTTAGTGTACAAGATATAAAGACCGGGTTAAACAACCATTTATCAGAAGTATATGGGACTGCCGATTATGTAGCATATTTAGACAATACCCAATTATACTTTACTGATGAAGTACAAATACCAAAAGAAACCCTTATAAATGAAGCGGTATCTTTTTTAAAAAAGATACCAGGTGTAAAAGAGGTTTATGCACCAAGTTTAAACAGCTGGACTTTGGCTAATAGTTCCATTGGAGAATTAATTAGAAACAGTTTTGATCCTAATGAATCGGGTGATATTATATACCACATGTACTCAGGTTGGATGGCTAGTAGAAACTATGGCACTACTCACAGTACTGCCTATAACAGTGATACCCATGTGCCTCTGCTTTGGTACGGTTGGGATATTCCACAAGGTATATCGGTAAAGCCCTATCGTATCACGCAAGTAGCACCTACTATAGCTTTTATACTTGACATTCCCTTACCAAATGCAAGTGATAAGAGCCCTATAGAAGCCCTTTTTATAAATAATTAGAAAAGCATTATATCATAAAGAATTTTAACTAAATAATCATTAAACATGAAAGAAATACTCAAAAAGATAGTACTAACAATGGTTGTAGCACTAGCCATTTTTGGTTGTGAAAATGATAGTGTTCCGCCAATAGAAGCTAAAAGGCTGGTTGTAGAAAACATTGAATTTCAAGTGGCACATGAAAAAGTACAGTTATCTTGGGACAAACCAAGTAAGGGTACCCCCATTGGATACAGAATTTATGTAGCTGACGTATTGGTAGCTGATCTCGATGGAAGCATTACTTCTTATGAAATTACAGGTCTAGAGGTCAATACAGAACATAAAATTTGGATTGAATCTATAATTAGTGAAGATGAAAAATCTTTAAAAGTTCCTGTTTCAGTTTTTTTACCCGATGAACTTAATCTTCAAGTATATCCGGGGAATGAATTTGTTATAGCAAGATGGGAAAAACCTAATAGATCAGATATTAGCGGGTATTACTTATCCTGGACTCCAGGAGGAGAAACCGGCGTATTATTAGATGAAAATATCGCTATTTATCAAATTACAGAGCTTCAAAATTTCGAAGAATATACCGTAACATTATCAGTTGTATATGATGGGATAGCTTCTCCTGTTGAGGTTGTTTCCCAAGTTATACCAGGTCCTGTAGAACCTTTTACAACAAGTGAGGTTACTATGAGCGGGCAAACAATAGACTTTACATATAATCCAGCATTTTTAAGTACGAATACTGCTGTAACATGGGCTTGGGATTTTGGAGATGGAAACGCTTCTGAAATGGAAAACCCAGAACACACTTATGATACGCCAGGCATTTATAATGTAAAGATGACGGTAACAGATGATGCAGGACTTGTTTATGTGACCGAAACAGATTTATATGTTTGGGGAGTAAAATGGACCTTCGCAATTGGAGCAGAGGTAAGACCTCAAGCACCTGCGTTGGCAGATGATGGCACTATTTATATTTGTGCAAGAAGCGACAATAAATTTTATGCTATTAATCCAGACGGTACTTTAAAATGGGAATATACAGAGTTTACAGATTATTCATATGCTTCAGCTTCTATTGGAACTGATGGCACTATTTACGTAGCTTCCAGAGATGATAATTTACATGCCATAAATCCAGACGGTACACAAAAATGGATATCGTCGGTTGATAATAATGTTAATTATTCAACACCAGCAATAGCTGATGATGGTACCTTATATTTAGGATCAGATGAGGATAATTTATATGCCATAAACCCAGATGGTAGCAGAAAATGGGTTTTTGAAACGACAAACAATGTGAAATCATCACCAGCAATTGGTTCTGATGGTACCATATTTTTTGCCTCTGATGATGATAATTTCTATGCATTAAATCCAGATGGTACCGAAAAATGGTCGGCTAACATAGGTGGTAATTCCCAATTATGTCCAGCTATTGATACTGATGGTACCGTAATTGTTGCGGTAGGTCAAGGAGGTACAGATGGTTCTGTATATGCCTTTAATCCAGATGACGGTTCAATAAAATGGCATCTTCCAACATTTGGAAGAATAGAAGTAAGTTCTCCTGTAATAGCAAATGGAACTGTTTATGTAGGGACTAAAGATACCAATAATTTGCTTGCGATTGATGCCTCTAGTGGAAACCTACTATGGACATTTACTGTGGGTGGAATTATAGATTGCTCACCTGCTGTAGATAAAAATGGAACTATTTATTTCGGATCTGCAGACAATTATTTTTATGCTGTTAATCCAGATGGAACTTTAAAATATAAATATCTTACTGGAAACAGAATATGGTCTGGAGTATCCATCGGAGATGATGGCACGGTATACATTGGAGCCTATGATGGTAATCTTTATGCTTTTGAAATGTTTGCAGAAGGCTTGGCAGAAGATGCGTGGCCAATGCGCGGAAAAAACAATAAGCATACATCTAATGTTAAAGATTAATTAAATCTCAAATGAAAAAAACATTTCTGTTAATTATTATAAGTATAGCTATCTCAGTTACACTTCAGGCGCAGAATTATCGTATAGCTTCCTACAATTTACGGTACGATAACGAAGGTGACAGACCGGATAATGCCTGGGAAGATAGGTATCCACATATTGTAGACGTAATAAAAAAACACAATATAGATGTATTCGGCATACAAGAAGGGCTTTTTGGGCAACTTTCCGATTTATTAAGATCCATGCCCGATTACGAATATACGGGGCTTGGTAGAGAAGGTGCAAGAGAAGGAGAGCATTCAGCCATATGGTATAAAAGAGAGAAGTTTATCTTATTGGATTCAGGCGATTTTTGGTTATCTGAAACCCCAGAAAAATTAAGCAAGGGGTGGGATGCTGCATTTGAGAGACTATGTAGTTGGGCAAAGTTTTGTGATAAAGAATCAGGCTTTATATTTTATTTCTTTAACACACATTTTGACCACAAGGGAGATATAGCTAGAGCAAATAGTATTCACCTTATTTTTGAGCAGATAAAGAACATAGCAGGCAATAAGCCAGTTGTACTTACCGGAGATTTTAATATAGGACAACGAAGCAAGTGGTATGAGGAGTTTAATAAGTATCCAGAATTTTATAATGCTTATGATATAGCGCTTGACCTAAAGAATGAAAATACGGGAACTTTTAATGGCTTTGGAAAGGCGAAACAAACCGATGAAAGGATTGACCATGTTTTATTATCAAAGAACTTCACGGTCATTACCTATGAACTGGATCTAAATACGTATTCAAGTGGAAAATTCCCTTCAGACCATTTTCCGATAATATTGGATATACAGTTAAAAGAAGGTGCGGGGAACGCCAACAATAAATAGTATAAGTATTTATTAGAGTTAGTTTAGTTAATTAAAAAGGTGCCTTATTAATGGTTGGTTTTCAAATTAATAAGGTACCATTTTTAAAAACTTCCTTAAAAATTAGTTGATGTTACTGGGCTAAGCCTATGGTGCTTTTTGAAACTAATAAGAAGTAAATAACTGGTCATATGATTAAAAAAGTGTTAAACTATGATATTAATAGCAGATGGTGGATCTACCAAATGTGATTGGTTAGGTGTAGATTGCAATGGTAATATTCAATTAAGAGCAAAAACAAAGGGGGTAAACCCATCATTATTATCTAAAACAAAAATCTTAAAAATATTACAAGGTTCTTTAGAGTTGTCATCAAACAAGAACGACATCAATAAAATATACTTTTATGGTGCTGGATGTGGGTTTGAAGAACAACAAAAAGCCCTTAAAGAAGGGTTTAAGAAATATTTTACAAAAGCTAATGAAATTACGGTTAAAGAAGATTTAGCTGCAGCGGTCCATTCATGTACTAAAACACCTGCAATAGTTTGTATTCTTGGAACAGGATCTAATTGTTGTTTTTATAATGGAAATGAAATAATAACAAGAATGCCCCCAATGGGTTTTACCTTAATGGATGATGCGAGTGGTAATTTTATTGGGAAACAATTGTTAAGGGCTTATTATTTTAATCAAATGCCGGAGCATTTGGCTCATAGATTTAGTATGGAGTATAATCCAAACCCGGTCAAAGTAAAAAAGAAACTTTACAAAAAGGCAAATGTGAATGCCTATTTATCTTCATTTGCTAGGTTTCTATTCGATAACATTGAAGAACCATTTATGAAAGCACTTTTAGAAGATGCTTTAAAACTGTTTGTAAAAACCCACCTTATGTTGTTTAAGGAAGAATTAAAGAATTATCCAGTTCATTTTGTTGGTTCGATAGCATTTTTTGCAAAAGAGCAGATAAAAGAATTATTAAAAGAGCAAGGGTTCATTGTGGGAGAGTTTATTCAAAAGCCCGTTTATAGTTTGGTAAACTACCACATATCCAAAAAATAAACTAAATAACTAAACCAAATATTATGAAAAAAACCATTCTACTGTTAAGCTTGGTTCTTAGCACAGTAACCACAAGTGCCCAACTACTGTCATGGCAGTTTGGAGATCCAATTTCAAGTGGAGATGAGGGATCTTATGCTCCAACCCATGTTAACCCACACATAACAGCAAACCCACTAACAAGAGGCAGTGGGATTTTACCAATTGGTTTATCCCGGGGATTCTCTTCCAGTGATTTTACAATTAATGGGACTATGTCCGATGCGATTAATAATAATGATTATTATGAAGTCTCTTTTTCTGTTCAGCCGGGGTATACGGTTTCATTGTATAACATTGATGCAAAACTGAGAAGGAGTAGTTCAGGAGCGAGTTTTTATAGGTGGATGTATAGTTTGGATGGTACCACATTTTTAAATGCCAATACAACCGATGTTCCTTTTGATCCAACAGATACAAACGGTGCTTACCAAACAGAAGTGATGTTATCTAACATAGACGCTTTACAAAACCTTTCTTTTGGTACGACTATAACATTGCGACTATATTTATGGGGAGCTACAACATCTACAAGTACTGTTGCTTTTGGACGCTTTTCATCGGGAGATACAAGCCCTAGTCTGTCTATAGGAGGTAGGGTAGTCCGCAATGGAGATGAGTCATTGATTGGATTTCAATTTGCCCTTCCAAACTCTAGTGGTAATGAAGAGAGTTACCCATCTACATCCAATAATTTAGGAGTTTACAGTTCAACATTAAATAGAGGGTCAGGAATTCCCGAAGATAGTAATACAGGATTAAGTAGAGGTTTTACGGCAAGGAACTTTCTTCCCCTTAACGGGACTAAAAGCGATGCGTTAACAAATAGCAATTATTATGAGTTTGCACTGTCTCCTAAGGAAGGCAGTACCGCTTCGTTGACCTCATTAAATGTGAGGTTAAGAAGAAGCAACTCAGGGTGCAATGCATATAGATGGAGCTATAGTTTAGACGGCGTTAATTTTACAGATATGGGAACGGGAAATGTTCCATTTACAAGTGGCTATGATGGGATAGATCAGCCTGAAATAGACCTAGGCTCAATAGCTGCCTTACAAAATTTAACCTATGGAACAACTGTGACCTTTCGTTTGTATGCCTGGGGTAATACAACCGATACAGGCACCTTTGCCATTGGGCGTCACGTTTCTGGGGCTGTGGTCAACAGTTTAGAAGTTCATGGTGGTATAAGCCAGACAATAACACCACAGTTCAATGCAGGAACATATAATGTAAGATATGCAAACACCATAGATGCTTTAGATTTATGGGAAACGCGTTACCCACACATAGCCAACCTTATTAAAAACCATAATATGGACATATTTGGTGTACAAGAGATATCTTATAACATGTCTAATGAGCTTATGCCTCTGCTTCCTGAGCATACTTTGATTGGAGAAACAACAGAAGGAGGAACAGATGGATATTATTCACCTATTGTATATAATGTGGAACGGTTTACATTGCACGATACAGGTACCTTTTGGCTTTCTGAAACCCCAGACGTAATCAGTTATGGTTGGGATGCACAACACATAAGGATTTGTACTTGGGGAGAATTTACGGATAATATTTCTGGGCTGCATTTTTACTTTTTTAATACACATTTGGATCATGTTGGTGTAGTTGCAAGAGAGGAAGGGGTTAATTTGATATTCAATAAAATGAATACTATGGCATGTGACGATCCGGTAATTTTTACAGGAGATTTAAATATTGATCAGTTCGACTCGCTTTACATTGATATAAACAATAATGGCATTGTTAAAAATGCCTATGATTTGGCCCATAATCAAATAAACCCTTATCAAGGCACTTTTAATAGTTTTAATGTGAATAAACTTGATGACGTTGAACGTATCGATCATATCTTTCTAACCAATCATTTTAAGGCGAATACGTATGAGGTTTATACCGACACATACAATGGAGACCATTTTCCGTCCGATCACTTTGCAGTGAATACAAATGTACAAGCTAGACAGACAGATAAAGGAGAACTATATTGGGAGTTTCCCGAGGATTTTGAAAATGCGACAGCTCCAAAAACACTTTATGCGGCAGGCAACGTAACATTACAAACTGGAGCATGGTTATTTGAAGAGACTGTATTGCAGAACACAGCCAATGATAGGCCATCAAGTGGTGTTTATGCTGGCAGAATGCGTGGTTCAAATACAGCACCCTCTTATCTCGAGATGCTTTTTGATGTACCACATGGGGCATCCAAAGTAGTGGTTTGGTATAGCTCTTACGGAGCTTCTGGTGATGTACCTAGTGAATGGATACTTGAGTATTCTACAGATCAAGGAAGTACATGGAGCCAAATAGGGGATACAATTTCGGCTATAGAGAAAACAAAAAAGCAAGCCGTATTTTTAACAGACATTCAAGGCAATGTTCGTTTTAGGATAAATAAAGTAGGACTTGAGGCTACAACTATTGGGCGCCTTAGTATTGACGATATATCCATTTTTAGAAGTGAGACAACTTTAGGCTGTTGTGCAAGTCAAACAACCGAAATGCAAGAAACAAGTAATGTTGAAAGTTTTAAAGTCTTGTCGAATGACGAACAAACAAGTCTTTTGTTTGAGGCTAATGCAAACAATAAAGCTACTGTATACATATATGATTTGTCAGGTCTTTTAAAATTTAAGCAAAATATAGAAGTGTTTTCAGGATCTAACATGTACCCTATCCGTAAGTCATTATCACCTGGTTTATACATTGCAAAGTTTCAGTATTTAAACAAAACTGAGACGGTGAAATTTATCAAGAAATAAGGTATTTATAAAAAGAAGAAAGAATGAAAATTATAAACTCAATTATTTTATTTATGTTCTGTGGTCTATGTATGGCCCAAACACAAAATGTAGAATGGGATAGTACATACAGACCGCGTAGTTATAAACTTCGTGTGGCACAGTTTAACATGTTTCCAAATTCTAATGATGATATTATTTTTTTAGGAAATAGTATTACGGCAGGTGTAGAATGGAAGGAACTTTTGGGGAATTCAAAGGTTCAAAACAGGGGTATATCGGGTGATATTACATTTGGTGTTTTGGAGAGAATAGAAGAGATAGCAGAAGGGAACCCTGCAAAAGTTTTTTTACTTATTGGAATTAATGATGTAGCAAGGAACATACCAGATTCCATAACCTCTACAAACCATTTAAAAATCGTGAGATACCTAAAAACACATGCACCTAATACCAAGATATATTTACAAACGCTTTTACCTGTAAACAAAGATTTTGACAGGCATAAAGCACATTATAACAAAGATGAAAAAATACTTCGTATAAATGAAAAATTAAAACAGATAGCAAAGGAAGAAAATGTATATCTCATCGATTTGTATTCTAATTTTTTGGACGAAGAAGGGAAGTTAGAAGAAAAATATACATATGATGGATTGCATTTAACTGCTGAAGGATACAAGCATTGGGCCTATGTGCTTAGTGGTTATATTGATTGAAATATAAAAAAATATAATATGAATAAAAAAATATTATTGTGGTCCATAACAGCAGCACTAGCCGGTTTTTTGTTTGGATTTGATACTGTGGTAATTTCTGGAGCTGAAAAAAAATTACAAACTTTATGGGAATCTGGCGATATGTTTCATGGTGTTGTTGTTATTGGAATGGCATTATGGGGAACTGTTGTAGGCGCTTTTTTTGGAGGCATACCAACTGATAAATTGGGACGGAAAAAAACTTTGGTTTGGATTGGGGTTCTATATGCCATATCAGCTATTGGGTCTGGTTTGGCAAATGATCCTATCACTTTTGCGATATTTAGATTTATAGGTGGGTTAGGGGTTGGAGCCTCAACTATAGCTGCTCCCGCATATATTTCAGAAATCGCTCCTGCGAAAGATAGGGGGAAATTAGTAAGCTTATACCAATTCAATATTGTATTTGGAATTCTAGTAGCATTTGGGTCTAATTACTTATTAAATGGAGTTGGGGATAACGATTGGAGGTGGATGGTAGGAGTGGAAGCATTTCCTGCAGTAGTTTATACGCTATTGGCTTTAAAATTACCAAAAAGCCCAAGATGGTTACTGACCAAATATAGGGTAGTAGAGGCTCAAGAGGTTTTGAAAATAACCAACCCTAATGAAGATTCGGATAAACTGATTAAAGAGATAAAGAACGAAATGGATAAGACCGTACCCAATGAATCCATTTTTATAAAAAAATATAAATTCCCTGTACTTCTTGCTTTTTTGATTTCATTTTTCAACCAATTATCAGGTATTAACGCTTTGTTGTATTATGCTCCACGAATTTTTACAGAAGCAGGTCTAGAGGAGAGTTCAGCCTTATTGAGCAGTATAGGAGTTGGTGTCACAAATTTAATCTTTACCCTCTTAGGAGTTTATTTAATAGATAAATTAGGAAGAAAGCAGTTAATGTACATGGGATCCATAGCGTACATTATCTCGTTATCGTTAGTCTCTTTGGCATTTTTATTTAATTGGGAAGCTAATTATATTCCAATATTTTTATTTCTTTTCATTGCGGCACATGCCATAGGACAAGGTACTGTTATTTGGGTATTTATTTCTGAGATTTTTCCAAATCACCTAAGAGGTTCTGGGCAGTCATTTGGAAGTTCTGTACATTGGGTTTTAGCTGCTATAGTGCCATCATTGGTTCCAGTATTGTTTTCTACAATAGGAGCCGGAGCTGTATTTGCATTTTTTGCATGTATGATGGTTTTACAATTGATTTTTGTGATTTTTATGATGCCTGAAACCAAAGGAAAGACCCTAGAAGAACTTCAGGGTGTCTTGTTGAAAGATAAGAAATTCTAGAGAGCTATTATTAATAAAACCCTTGTTGGTTTTAAGTTTATTATAAAATGTTAAAAACGATTTGTATATGAAAAAAACAATTATGAACAAGTATATGTGCTTGTTGTTTATTGTAATACCAAGTGGGCTTATAGCCCAAGTGTACGTAGCTAGTGGAGCTGAAATACACTATTCTGGAGGTACTTTTGTGTCTGGTGTTATTAATAATAATAATGGGGGGACATTCTCTATTAGTGAGAATTTTGTGCATGATGATGGAAATTATGTAAATGGACCAGTAGCAATTACAGAAGGGGGAACTTATAACATTTCAATTGGGCCATCTGCGGAATCGAGGGTTCCTAATGTAGTCACTACAGGAGCAGCAACAATATTTTACAGTGCGACTACAGACCCGGCCACAGGACGTAATGAAACGGTAAATCTTGGTGTTCTTAGAATATTGGCAGATAATGAAGTTTATACTTTTACAGGAGATGTATCGACATTTACTGCAACACCTTTATCTGGAACACAGTATAATAGTGAACCAAGTGTTTCTTCGCCTGTAATAGTATATTGGTCTGGAAGCGAATGGAATGATACCCTTTCTGGTGTTGCAAGTTTTGCGGCTCAAACAGCATCTTTAGGTACTGAAGACTTTAATGTAAAAGATTTTGTGTTGTACCCCAATCCAGTAAATAGTTTGACTAATACCCTGAACTACCAGTTGCCCAATGGTATAGAACAATTAAGTATAGATATCTATGATGTTAGAGGTAAAAAAATACAAACCTATTACAATGTGCCTGTAAATATGGGGGTTAACTCTTTAGTGAAACCTAAAGTTGATCAAGGAATGTATTTAATACGATTTAATTTCAATAAAGGACAACAACAGATTATTAAAAAAATATTAATAGAATAATATTAATAACTTAAGAGGTTTTTAAATTAAAAAAACAAGGATAATGAATAAAGTAATTGCAGCCATGTTTATGGCAACAACGTTAACAGCCTTTACCCAAGTGGGAATAGGCACAGAAACTCCACATGCTTCGGCAGCACTAGACGTAAGTTCAACAAATAAAGGTTTTTTGCCACCACGTTTAACAGAAACACAAATGAATGGCATTGTTTCCCCAGCAGAAGGATTAATAGTATTTTGTTCAGACTGTTCCCCAAAAGGCATCTATTTTTATGATGGAACAAGCTTTAAAAGTATTTCAAATACAGGTTCTCCAACCGGTTTGGCTTCAGGTGAAGTATTAAGCACCACAGGTAAAATATGGCTGGATAAAAATTTAGGCGCAATACAAGTAGCTACATCTAGTACAGATTATAATGCGTATGGTGATTTGTACCAATGGGGTAGATCTGCTGATGGCCATCAAGTGGTGGTAAGAGATACTTCTGTATTGCCAAATGATTCTACACCTGCTGCTGGGTCTTCAGGTACAACTACCACGACAGCAACTAGTTCAAACCCTGGTCATGGAGATTACATTCTTACAACAACTGCTACAGATAATAACTGGACAGATTATGCAAGTGAAGATAATTTATGGCAAAATGGAGCTAACGACCCGTGTCCTACAGGTTATAGACTACCAACAGAAGCAGAATTAGGAAATGAAAGATTACAGTTTTCAACTAATGATGCTGCTGGAGCTTTTAACAGCCCTTTAAAATTGCCTACAGCAGGAGCTCGCATATACAATGATGGATTACTTAACAATGTTGGTGTTACTGGTCGTTATTGGAGCAGTACTGTTGATGGCGTTTCATCGCGTAATTTACGTATTACAATTAATGATGCGTATACCTCTAGTTATTCTCGTGCAGCTGGTTTTTCTGTACGTTGTATTAAAGATGAATAAATCAATTTTTATATGATTTCATGAAATGAAATCAGGTATACCATTATTCAATCAAAATAATAATGAACCTTATAGTTATAATGGAGTTAATTAAAATATGATGTGTTGGAATTGTTATTAAATACTATAAAATATAAATAGCAAAGCAATAAGTATATGGAGTTTCATTTTATAATATCATTAATAGTTACATTATCATCGTATGGCTTACCTGATAAAACTTTTTCAGGTAATTTAAAGCATCATACTAATCAAGAAGTCACTTTAACGGGGTTTAATTATTACGAAAGTTATATACTATCAAAAGATACTATAGATAGTAAAGGGTATTTTAATTTAATGTATCCAAAAGATTATAAGGGGATGGCTATTTTAACCACGCAGGACAACAACAGTTTAGTGGTGTCTTTAACCGAACCAAACATAATTTTAAATGGAACACATCTTAGAGAGAGAGATAGTATAAACTTTTTAAACAGTTTTGAAAATAATCAACTTATAGATTTAGCAAACCGTTACAATCTCAACTCAAATATATATAAAGCATGGAGGTATTTACAGCCAATTTATAAAAATAATGAGCTATTACATCAACAACAAGAGGTTTTGGGACTTGTTGAGCAAGAGCTTAGGCGTATAGAAACGGTAGATAAAGAAATTATAGATGAATTACCAAAAGAAAGCTATTTGCGTTGGTTTGCGCCATTACGTAACCTAATTAATGATATGCCAAAAACTGTGTTTAATTATAACGAAAGAATTTCACAGAACATACAACAATTTAGGGAAATAGATTTCAATAATCCTAAATTTAAAACTTCTGGGTTGCTAAAGGAATTAATAGAGGGGCATTATATGTTGATAGAAAACATGGGGCAACCTTTAGATAGTGTTGCTTCTCAAATGAATTTAAGCACAGATTATTTAATTAAAAACTTAGAAGGCAATAAAGCTTTGTTAAATAATATTGCAAATCAATTGTTTAACTATTTTGAAAAGCGAAGTATGTTTAACGCATCTAAGCATTTAGCGGGATCCATGCTGTCAAAAAACCAATGTGATTTAACAGACGGCCTAATAAATAAATTTGAAGCTTACCGTAAATTAAAGGTAGGAAATACAGCCCCGGAAATTATTTTTCCAGACAGCACAAAATTAAGTAACTATAATAAAAATACTTTGTTGGTATTTGGGGCTAGTTGGTGTCCTTCTTGTAAGGAAGATGCATGGAAACTTCTTAATTATTTTGATGGTTGGAAATCTAAAGGTCTGGAGATTATATATATATCAATGGATAGTAATAAAGAACTTTTCCAGACAGCGTATAAAGATGCTCCTTGGCAAACTTACTGTGATTATAAAGGTTGGGAAAGTCAAGCAGTTAAAGATTATCATATAACAGGTACACCGAGTTACTTTTTGTTGGATAAAGAACAAAAAATATTAGTTAAACCAATATCATTAGAACAAGTAGATACTTGGCTTAAGTATAAAATGTGATTTTGGAAACATAAAAAAGTTAAACAAGATTTTTAATTGAGATATTTAAACTATTTCTTAAATACTAGACATAAAATACTATAAATACAATGAAGAAAATATTAGCAATTTTATTAGTTACAGCCCAAATGTCTTATGCACAAATAAGTATTGGAACAATAAATCCGGATCCATCTGCTGTTTTAGAGGTAAATTCTACAACAAAAGGTTTTCTTATTCCAAGAATGACTAAATCACAGATAAATAATATAAGCAATCCCACAGAAGGTTTAATGGTATATTGTACAGATTGTAACCCTAAAGGGATTAATGTTTACATGGATAATACTTTTATAGGCGTTTCAGAAGAACCTACTTTTGAATTGTCTGATTTTCCGGTACAAGGAAAAATCTATAAAAGAGATAAGATAACTAATATAGCACCTATAAATATTGCAGGTAAAATACATTATAATTATGGTGCTAGTAGTGTAATATTAGAGATTTATAGAAATAATGTCCTTCAGTCCACCCAAACGGAAACACTAACGGGCTTGGATTCAAATAATAAATATTCGTTTTCCTTTAGTACTACTATTACCGCAGAATTAGCATCGTACAAATTTGTGCTAAAAACAAATACAGATTTAGTATTAAGAGAAGCATCTGATGTCATGGCTGGAGATATATATATCGTAACTGGTCAATCTAATTCTATAGGCACAAAAAACAACCCAACTAGTAACTCAAATAGTTATGTAAAAACCTTTGGTAGTCCAAATATTTTTACAAACAATTTAAATATTTTAAGTACAAAGGGTATTGGTGATATTGGATTTCATGTAGCAGATCGTATTGTTAATAACGAAGGTATACCTGTGTTGGTATTTAATGGAGGTAGAAGTGGTAGGCCTATTCAATTTTTTCAAAGAAATGATGCCGATAAATATGACTCATCTACAAATTATGGTCTGTTACTAACGCGTTTTGTTAATGCAGGATATTTACCAACAGACGTTACTTCCTTTATTTGGTATCAGGGAGAATCCAATGGAACGGATACAACACTAATAGATTATAATAGTTTATTTAATGAACTGTACAATGATTGGGAAGAAGATTTTAATCCTGATCATTATTATGTAGTTCAAGTGCATAAAGTGGGTTGTGGTATTGATATTACATCAGAAATACCAGAAGCACATAGACAATTAGGGTTGACTTATCCAGATATTACTGTCGTGTCGAGTAATGGTGCTTTACAAGGATCAGACCAATGTCATTATTATGGCACTGATGGTTACGAAACTATTGCTGAGCGTATTTATAACCTTATGGATTATAGGTATTACAATGCTACGGGTACTGCTGGTATATTATCACCAGATGTAACTAATGTTAGGTTTGGAAGCGCTTCAAAAAATACCATTAAATTTGATTTGTTACCAGCAACAGATACTTACACGCTTGGAGGTAATATTAACGACGACTTTTTAATAGAAAACAGCAGCATAACGGTTACTAATGTTAGTATAAGTGGTAATGAAGTTACGTTAACACTATCTGGTACTGTTGGTACATCTAATCCTGAGCTTACATATTTGGGTGAAATACTGAGTGACACCCTTTATATTTTTAATCAAAATAATATAGGGATGTTGAGTTTTAAAGGTATTGCAATTAGTGATTTTTAATGCAAAATTGACATTAACTATTGTTTCAATCTTTGAGGATTTATATAATAAAGAGCATCCATATAGAAGATAAGGATTTTTGCATTGGATGATGGACTACTGCCACCAAGGGAACCCAAAGGAAAAAATAAAGAGCAATTTTTTAGACTAGGGGAATTAGCCGGTATTCCAGAAAATCAGATAAAGAAAACAATTAAAAATATGACGACTCATAAAGATAAGGTGCTGTCACTTATCAATGCCCTATACCTTAATGAAAAAACAAAACGGAATTATACCAAGCTTATCAAACGAGATTAAATTGTCTGTTAACTTTTGCAATCGATTTTTAATATAATATTTCAAAAGCGAATTAAATCATTTCATTAAAAACCCTGAGCATAATAAATGTACCCAGGGTTTTTTTAGTATTAATCTGTATTTAATTTATTTTAATTTTAACGTACTCCAAGTGTAAGACATATTAGCATCCGTATTGGAAATAATATCTTTATAATCTGCATTGCCTTTTTCAGAAAGTTCAACCGTAAAGCCAATACGTGTATTTAAAGCGGGTTTTTCACCAAGTAAAGACCAAGGTATAGCTGTCTCAATTTGGTAGCCTGAAGTAATGTTTTTAGCGTTTAAACTTATACCGCTCGTCTCATTAATAATATTCCAAACCTTATTGTTTCCTTCATAAAAAACAATATTATTATTAGCGGACAAGAAAATTTTATAAATATTTTTTCCTGGCGCTACCAGCGACCTGTTTTTGGTGTCTATATAAATGGTTATACCATCATTGTCTGTAACATTAACATCTTTAACTTTAGAGATCAAATACAAATTATTGTTATCGTAGAAAACATTTGACGTCATATTGGTTAATCCCTTATGTCCTATAAAAATTGGAAAATTATCATTCCATACACTTTCGTTTGTATTGCCATCAACAGTAATTGTAGAATTAGTGGCTTCAATTTCTGGAATAACATAACCTTTGGTCATCCAAACCTCGCTCGAGCTTGTAGGTGAGAATGCGCTTGTTGAAGTTACGGCTATTACAGTATCATTATTAGTTACAGCAATACTATTCCATAACCCAGATGCATTTAAAGGGATATTAAATGGCTCCGTTTTTTTAGTAAAATCATAGGCTTTATCATCACCTATTGTAACTTTCATGACACTATTGGACAGGTCGTTTCCATTACGATTTTCAGTACCTTGATAAGATAAAATAGTTTCACCGGTGCTCAATTGTCTTAAATATGGTGCTCCTGCATAAATAGCATTATCTAAGGTTTCTAGTAAAGCATAATCTCTTTTGTTACTAAATCCATCAACAATACTAGCCCAGTTTTCTGAAACAGTACTTCTAATTGTAAAAGGTTTAAATTTTTGAACAAAATTATCTTCAATTGAAAATACGATGTCGACCCCATTTTTTAATAGAATTGGGGACGGCATGCCGTCACGTTTTCCTATTCTGAAGCTAATTGGTTGTGGACTTGTTGTCCAAGTTAAGCCATTGTCTAGTGACCGAAACAATGAAATGTTTTGTTCATTAGATGTTGTATAAATCCCTTCATTAGAAAAGTATAATTGCACTTCTCCGCTGGGTAGTTGAAGCGCAGATGGTTCCCAGCAACCATCTTCAAAAGTATGGCCAGCCTCGTACAGCAGTCTATCATCCGTCCATGTTGCCCCTCCATCATAACTTTTAATGGTTTTTATGGCGTATTTTTTACTCGTATCCGTGTTGCTTTGTGGTGGTCTTGGGTTGTAACAGACTAAAATACTATCATCATTTAGCTGCAAGATATCTGGTGTTGCCATATTAATGCCATTAATCTTGTTAAAAATGATGGTTTCTGAAGACCAATTGGTTCCCATGTCTGTACTTTTTCTAACAGCTATGTTGCCAGCAGTTTCATATACGGCCATTAAAGAATTATCTTTAAGCTGAATAACTCTAGAGTAAATACCGTTAGAAATTTTTGTCTGTGAACTAAAATCCCAATCAAGGCGAATACCAGATATGGAAGGTTTAGATTCGATATTTTCTATCACTGGATCTGGATCTGGATCCGGATTAGGATTGGGGTCATCATTACTTCCTCCTGAGCAAGAACTCAAATAAAAGCACAAAATAATTAATGCAGTTGCTTTTAATAAAAATTTAATTTTCTTCATAACATTTTTTTAAATAATTGTAGCTTATATGGCAAAATCCTCTTTGGGAAACAAGAAGCTTTTCTGTCTGTATAAATTCAATACTGGTTTTTAACAGGTTTTTCTGAATATTCCATACCATTTTCGGCTTTCACATTGTTAAACCCGGCAGCGGTTATTTCCATTATTTGTTGTACTGCCATGGAGTTATATTTGCAGCGAATGCGCCTTCTAAATAGGCTTTAAAAGCATCATCTGGTATGGCTACAGTTGTGTTTTGAGACCATCCTGAAAGGATTATCAATAATAACTAATAATGCAAATATTTGTAGTTTTTTTCACAACATTTAATTTTAAAATTTAGTTATAGTTGTTATTGTTTAGATTGACTTTTCTATAGATGATATTTGTTTGATGAATGCTGTCTCTTCATTTCTATAGGGCGTACCATCGTTTTGAAACACCTCATGAAACCAAACTTCTGGTTCAGCGGTATAAGTTTTTGTCCAACTATCCCACGGATACTTAGTTTGAGTTTTTCCATCCACTAAGCCCCAATTATACATAGCTACTTTATGTTTTTTGGCAATTGGTAAAAAATCTTGAAAAGTACTTCCGTTTGGTCTCGCCATATATTCAGTACATAGTAAAGGCTTATTATAGCGCAATAGCCAATTGATGCGTTCTTCAAAGGAGTTCCTGTCATCGTAATTGTGAAATGAAATAACGTCAGATTGCTCTATTTGTAATTGTTGTATGGTTGCCAATTTTTCATGAGTAGACCAATCTCCTAGCCAAATACCAGATGTTAATGGTTGTGATGGATTAGATGATCTTGCCCATTCAAAGACACTTGCAAGTAATTTTTCAACTAATTCAACTTTATTGGAGATTTCAATTTTTTCGTAAGATGGCCCGGTCATATTATCTGGTTCATTCCAAACATCCCATCCTAATACCCTGGAATCGTTTGCAAACCTTTTTACTGTTTCTTTTGTATAATCTTCAAGTCTATTATATTGTGTTGTATCTTGTAACACTTTTTGCCCTGGGCTTTGCACCCATCCTGAGTTGTGTACATGTGGTTTAGGAGCACGTTGTTTGCCTAATTCTGGAAAAGGGTCCCAACAAGAATCAAATAATACAAATAAAATTTTCATGCGATGCTTCTCAGCTATCCCTAAGAAAGTATCCATCCTTTTAAAAAAACCTTCTGCATCCTGCATAAATAATAGGTCATGAAGATAAACACGCATAGAGTTCATGCCAATAGCTTCTGCCCATCCTAATTCTTTATCAATTGTTTCAACATCAAAGGTTGTTGCTTGCCACATTTCTAGTTGGTTGATGCTTGTACTTGGATTAAAATTGGCACCTATTAACCAAGGTTGATTGTCATACCAATCGTTGGCTCGTTCTACGCTCCAAACTTTTCTTTCTTCACTTAAATTTGGTGTCTCTGTTTTAGAAACGGCATCTTTTTTAGGTGCATTATTGCAGTTTAGCATAAAAACGCTAAGCATCAAAAAAACTATTTTTAGTGGTGTCTTGTTCATTGTGAATTTATTTTGTTTAAAAAAATCTTGAATTTAAACTGGTGAGTCTGATTCAAGTGATAAAATAGTATCAAACGCTACCATCGCAAATTTCTAGAATTACCCCAAATACCAACTTGGCAATTTGTTCCTTTAATTGGTTTTAATTGTTCAAATTTCCCAATGGAGTTTGATAGTTGGCAACTATTGAACCTATTTGTCGAATGATAACTTATTTTGTCAAAGTATAATTGTTAATTTTAAAAATTAAATATTGAGATTTTGAGAAATTATTTAGTTGCACTTGTTTTATTTGTTTGTTCCTTAAACATGACCTTTGCACAAGATTACTATTTTGAGCACTATCAAGTTGAAAATGGGTTATCGCACAACACGGTGTCTAGTATTTTACAGGATAATTTTGGGTTTATGTGGTTTGGCACTAAAGATGGATTAAATCGTTTTGATGGTTATAATTTTAAACTCTTTCAAAATAATCCAAAAGACTCCACGAGTATAGGTAATAACTTTATACACGCCCTTCACGAATATGATGGTGTGATGTGGGTAGGAACAGATAGAGGGCTTTACAGCTATGATGCTAAATATGAAAACTTTAATAATACTTTTGGAAATGAAGCTCCAGTTACAGAAATAGAAAGTGATGAAGTGGGCAACCTGTGGTTTATAGCAAGAGCAACACTTTCCAAATATAAGGTAGAGACAAAAGAAATTAATACCTACGAACAAGCTCATTTTTTTGAAGCCAACTCAATTTCTGCAAGCAATAAAATGGTTTGGGTATCTTCCTCAAATCAAATTTATAGATATTTACCTAAAAGTAATTCATTTAAGAAATTTGAATTAAACCTTGAGTCTATTGATGAAAAATCATTATTAATTAACAAAATATTTATTGTAAATAATACCACGCTTTTAATTGGAACACAAAATCTTGGCGTTATATCTTATAATATTGAAAGTCAAAAATCCACAAAAGTTTTTGCCAATAAAACACAGCCTGTTTTTGTAAGAAATTTTGTTAAGAAATCAGAAAATGAAATTTGGATTGCAACAGAATCTGGAGTATATACGTACAACATAAAAAGTGGAAAATATCAAGTGCTGGAAAAAAAACATAATGATCCGTATTCACTTTCAGACAACGCAGTATATTCTATTGCTGTAGACAGTGATGAAGGTGTATGGATAGGCACATATTTTGGAGGCGTTAATTACCTGGCCAAAAAATATACACCATTTAAAAAATACTATCAAAAAATAGGTGAAAATTCTATTAGCGGAAACGCTGTAAGAGAGATTCAAAAAGGAAAATTTGAGAATTTATGGATAGGCACAGAAGATGCTGGGCTTAATAAATTCAACATAAAGACCGGAGTATTTACAAATTACCAACCTAATAAATCTTCGGGGTCACTCTCTCATTATAATATACATGCCTTATTACCAAAAGGTAATGAATTATGGATTGGGACCTTTGAACGAGGTCTTGATATAATGGATATAAAGACTGGTAAAATTGCAAAGCACTTTAGTACAAATGAAAGAGAGGGGTCATTGAGCAGCAATTTTATTTATGCTTTGCACGAGACCGTGTCCAAAAAAATTATAATTCTTACTACCCGTGGCATTCAGTATTATGATGCTGAACATAATAATTTTAAGTTTTTAGAGGGCTTTCCAAAAAATTATCACTACACAGCATTTCTTGAAGATACTAATTGTAATTTATGGGCTGGAACTTACAGGGACGGTTTGTATTTTTATAACCCAAAGACAAAAGAAAAACTAGTTTTCAAAGAAAACCTTCAAGATACGCTTAGCATTAGTAGTAGCTCTATTAATGGTATATTTCAAGACGCCAACAAAAACATATGGGTTACAACAGAGAACGGTTTTAACCTATATGACAAGCAAAATAATGGATTTCAATCCTTTTCAACCAATGATGGTTTCCCAAGTAACGTAACGTACTCCATATTAGAAGATAAGCAAAATTATTTATGGATCAGCACTTCAAAAGGATTAGTTGAATTTCATCCAAACTCAAAAAAAATTAAAGTTTATACAAAAGCTAATGGCATTTTAAGTGACCAATTTAACTACAATTCGGCTTATAAGGATTCTATTGGCAATATGTATTTTGGAAGCACAAAGGGAATGATTAGTTTTAACCCAGAGAATTTTAAAAAAAACACATTCAAAGCTCCCATGTTGATTACTGGGTTGCAAATAAACAATCAAGAAGTTCTAGTAAATAAGGAAAAATCTCCCTTAAAGAAATCTATAATTTTAGCAGATAAGATTAAATTATCAAATCAAGAATCCTCGTTTAATTTAGATTTTGCTGCCTTAAGTTTTAGTGCTCCCAAGATGATCGAATATTGGTATAAATTAGAAGGGTTAAATGATAACTGGATAAATTTAAGAAAAAACCATAAAGTATATTTTACCGAGCTGCCACCTGGAAATTATAATTTTAAAGTTAAATCTTTAAACAGTAATGATGTTTGGAGCGAGGAAGCCTCATTGGAAATTGAAGTACTACCAGGTTTTTGGGCAACTAATACGGCTTATTTTATATATTGTGCGTTATGTGTTTTGCTGGTTTTCTTTGGATTGAAATATTACCACTTAAAAAACGAAGAAAAAAACAATCAAACCATAAAGCAACTAAACAATCAAAAAGAAAAAGAAATATATCAAGCTAAAATAGAGTTTTTTACCAATGTGGCCCATGAAGTAAGAACACCTTTAACTTTAATAATAAGTCCTTTAGAAAAAATCATAAATAAGTTCAATCATATCACAGGTCTTCATGATAATCTTTCTATAATGGAAAAGAATACTTCACGACTTTTGGATTTGGTAAATCAATTATTAGATTTTAGAAAAACAGAAATGGAAAGTATTTCCCTAACTTTTACCGAGGTTAATATTTCAGAATTAACTAGAAATACATTTATCAGATTTAGCCAATCCATAAAAGAAAAGAATCTTAATTTTAGTTTAAATTTAGGACAAGAGGATGTTTATGCTTTTGTGGACCTAGAAGCCATTAAGAAAATACTGAGTAACTTATTTAATAATGCTATTAAATATTCAGATAAGCAATTTATTATAAATTTAGTTAGCCATCAAGAATCAATAGAGCTTAGCTTTAAAAATGATGGAGCACTTATTCCGTCATCAATTAAAGAAAAGATATTCGAACCCTTTTATAGAGCTCCTGAAATGGAAAACCAAGCAGGTACCGGAATTGGATTGTCTTTGGCATATTCTCTTGCTGAACTGCATAAGGGTAGTTTAAAGCTTGATACCAGTGATGGGAAAATGAATAACTTCATTTTAACTCTGCCCCTACATCAAGAAAAAGAATTTAAATTTTACAAAAACAATTCCATAGATATATTAGAGCCAAATGATAAAGATACTGATGTATTTAATTTAGAAGATGAAAGTCAAAAAAACACTATATTGTTGGTAGAGGATAATCTTGATTTATTAGATTTTGTTGCAAAAGACTTAAAGGAGCAGTATATTGTTTTTAAGGCAATAAATGCAGAAAAAGCATTACAAATAATTGCAGAAGAAAAAATACAACTTGTTATAAGTGATATTATGATGCCTGGAATGGATGGGTTTGAATTGTGTAAAACAATAAAAACAAAATTAGAGTCTAGCCATATCCCAATCATTCTATTAACAGCAAAAAATACAATGAATGCCAAAATTGAAGGGTTGGAATCTGGAGCAGATGCTTATATTGAAAAACCTTTTTCAGTCGAATACCTAAGAATACAAATAGGTAATTTATTGGAAAACAGAAAAAATATTATGGAATATTATTCTAGTTCGCCCTTGGCTCACATTAGAAGTATAGCACATACAAAAACGGATGAGATCTTTATTAAAAAATTAGATGATGTTATTTTTGAAAATATTGGAAATTATAATTTAAGCGTTGATATTTTGGCAGAAATAATGAACATGAGTCGTTCTACCCTCTATCGAAAAATCAATGATCTATCAAACTTAAGCCCAAATGATCTTATAAACATAGCCAGACTTAAAAAAGCGGCAGAATTGCTTTCTACGGGAGAATTTAAAATATATGAGGTTGCAGAAAGTGTTGGTTTTAAATCTCAAAGTAGTTTTGGAAGAAGCTTTAGCAAGCAATTTAAGATGACTCCTACCGAGTACATGAATTCATTCCATATTAGTGAATGAGGTTCTAACTTAGAATCCAATAATATCAAGCTAAACAGTGCGCCTATTTACAAAAACAAAAGAGGTCTGAAAAGTTCATTCAGAAGGTAACAGCGAAGCTGTAAAGAATCTCTTGAAAACATAATATATTGATTTATAAAACAATAAGTTTGTTTGCTATAGCCTGTACTGAGCGTAGTCGAAGTACTCTGAATGACAAAATATATTACTTTTCAGATAACCTCTTAATTTATTCTAATATTAACTGTTAACCTATTTTAGGATGACTCAAACTTCTTATACCATCACAAGCATATACTTTGGCAATAGCACGCAACTCTGAGTTTGAACCAAAGCTACATGATTCAATATCGCAGATGTTAAATACAACAAAGTCACTGATATTTAAAGTGATTTTTTCAATATAAAATTTACGTGCAACATTGAAAAGTAAGTTGAATTGATTTTACCAATTTGGTTCATGGTTATACATATTGTTTTAAAAAAGCATCAAAAAAAGCATCAAAGCTAAAAAAGAGACAAGTTGAAATGTTTTGAAGAAAAAAAGAAACGATATTCAAGCTGCGCATGTGTTAAGCAATTTACATTTGAATCTTAACACTTTGAAGATATTCATACATCTAAAATGAATATTTATCAAAATAAGACATCATTATTTGATAAATATCAAATTGAAATCGTCAAATAACTAAATAACAATTAAACTAAAAATTTATGAAAAAATTCCTAAAAAAACTGGGCAATTGGTATATCGTTTTACCAATGCTAATGGTTTTTATGAGTCCATATCAAATCATTGGGCAAAACAAAACGAATATTACCGGAGTAGTGAAATCGACTGAAGGCAATATCCCTTTGGCCGGTGTTACTATATTAGAAAAAGGTACAACCAATGGTACGGCAACCGATTTTGATGGAATCTACACTTTAAGTGTTCCTGCTAATGCAACTTTAGTGTTTAGCTATGTAGGCTTTATTACTAAAGAAATTTCGGTAAATGGACAATCTACAATTAATATTCAAATGGCTGAAGATTTAGCCCAACTGGACGAAATTGTTGTTGTGGGTTACGGAACCCAAAGAAAACAAAATTTAACAAGTGCCATTTCCGTAGTGAAATCTGAAGAAATTCAAAAGCGACAAGTAACAACGCTTGCTGAAAGCTTACAAGGTTTAGCAACTGGTGTTAATGTTAGAGGTGGTGGACGTCCGGGGCAAGAAGCTACTATAGAAATAAGGGGGCTTAAAAACTTACAAAGTGCAAATCCATTGTATGTTATTGATGGTTTGATAACAACTGCTAATAGAGATTTTAATCCAAATGATATTGAATCCATTCAAATCCTCAAGGATGCAGCTGCCGCCGCAATATATGGGTCACGAGCCGCAAATGGAGTTATTATAGTGACCACTAAAAAAGGTAAGAAAGGGCCATTGAAAATTGAAGTTTCTTCCAATACCAGTATTACTGAGTTGCCACGTTATGATTTAGCACAAACAGAAGAATTTGCAGCTTTAAATACTATGGCATATGTAAATGCAGGAGAAACACCTCCTAATTTGCAGTTGGAAAATAATACAAATTGGCAAGAAGAAATGTTCCGGACTGGTTTTATTCAGAATCATAATGTGAGTTTTTCTGGCGGTGGAGATAATTCAACCTTTTTTGTGTCCGCTAATTATTTTGGTAATAAAGGAACAGTTATAGACTCAGAATTTAATAGAACATCATTTCGTATAAATACAAGTGGAAAGCGAGGTATTTTTAGTGTAGGTGAAAACATAGCTCTAACTTTTGCTGAAGTCGATGAATATTCTGGTAATCCAATACTAGATGTTGTCCGTATGCTACCAACTATACCTGTTTTAAATCCAAATAATCCAGGAGGTTATGGGTATGGAGAGCAAGGTGTGGCAAATACTTTTGGTACAAACCCAGTAGCTATAAACAATTTAATAGATGTAAGAAATAATAACTTCAGAATCCGAGGGAATTTTTGGGCAGAAATTAATCCAATATCATCTTTAAAATATCGTTTAAACGTTGGTTATGAAACAAGTTTTGATAATAGAACAGAACTTAGAAAAGCAGGTAGTTGGACACTTAATCAACCAATAGCCCTTCCTTACTATAATGAAAATAGGGCAAGATCTCAATCGAAACTTATTGAAAACACACTAAGTTTTGATAAAGAATTTGGTAAACATGAAGTTAAGTTACTTGTAGGACAGACGTATCAATCGGGTGATTATGCACAAATAAATGGTAGTAAAACTAATATTAGTATTAATTCATCAACGGGAGAATATTTCGAAGTATTGGATCAAGCTGGTGATGGGGTTGTTGGAGGCTTTAAAAATGCAACAACACTTATTTCTTATCTCGGACGTTTAGAATATCAATACGATAATAGGTATTTATTGAATGCTGTTTTTCGTAGAGATGGATCTTCAAGATTTGATGATTTAAATAAATGGGGGAATTTTCCATCTTTATCATTGGGTTGGAGATTAAGCAATGAATCTTTCTTCAATGTAGAAGCTATTAGTGATTTAAAAATAAGGGCTAGTTATGGTGAGTTGGGTAGTGGAAATATTGGACCTTATGACTATCAGGGAGTGATTAATACATTTGGAGGAGCTGTTTTTGGAACTAATCAAACAACATATCCATCGGCTACTCAAGTCAGTTTAGCTAATTCTACATTACGTTGGGAAAGACTTATTCAAAAAAATATAGGTGTTGATTTAAGTTTATTTGATAATGCCGTAAATATAACAGCAGAGTATTTTGTAGCAAAAACAGAAGACGTATTATTTGGAACTCCCATATTATTATCTACAGGAAACGATGGTGGGAACCCAATATCTAACGCTGCAACAGTAGAGAACAAAGGCTTTGAATTATCTTTAGGCTATAATAAAAGTTGGAATGAGTTTAAATTTAATGGTTCCATAAATGTAACAACTTTAAGTAATGAATTAATTTCATTAGGTACTGGTTTGAATGAGTTCTTTTCAGGAAATACCATAACAACCGTAGGAGAACCGGTTGGTATGTGGTATGTCTTGCAAACAGATGGTTTATTTCAATCTGATGCCGAGGTTCAAAATTATACAAGTTCAGATGGTACGGTAATAATGCCAGGGGCTCAACCAGGTGATATTAGATTTAAAGACATCAATGATGATGGGCAAATAAATAATGTAGATAAGGAGGTAGTGGGAAGTCCATGGCCAGATTTTACTTTGGGATTAAATTCAAGTGCTTCTTATAAGGGTTTTGAGTTTTCAATGAACTGGATTGGATCATTTGGAGCCACTGTATTTAATAGCTATAGAAGTGTTGTAGATCGATTTGACGATGATACAAATTACAGATCTGGTGTACAACCATGGACACCTGAAAATCCTAATACAAATTTTCCAAGAATAGTTAAATCAACCACATTGAATACTAGAGGAGATACAGATAGATGGTTAGAGAATGGTGATTTTATTAGGTTAAAATATATAGGTTTAGGATATAATTTAAACTCTAACGCTGTTGAAAAATTTGGTATTGATAGTGTAAGATTTACATTGTCAGCTCAAAACATTATCACTATAACAGATTACCAAGGGTTAGATCCTGAGTTTAGTGGACCGAATATTTTTGAAAGAGGCGTCGATGGTTTTGCTTTTCCTAATCTTAAGACCTACTCATTTGGAGTTGAATTTAATTTCTAAAAAAAATAAAAATGAAAAAAATAGTTTTATTATTAATACTCCCTTTCATAATGCAAATACTTGTATCATGTTCAGAGGAAGAATTGGTTCAAAAAAACCCAAACCAGTTAGCTACAGAAGAATTTTGGGTAAGTGAAAACGATGCTGAATTAGGTATTAATTCTGTTTATGCGATGTTTTATAAAGCAGGATTATGGACGCGATGGATTTACTTTAGATTAGACCTTACCTCTGATGAGGGATTTAGTAAAAGTCCATGGATTGAGCTTGCTGATTGGACGCGTTTCAATTATATCAACTACAATTTCTTTGAGGGTAATGGTGAGACATGGAGGGATACTTATAAAGCCGTATTTCGTTGTAATCAAGTTTTAGCGAATGTTCCAAATATTGAGTTTACTAGTCAAGAAAAGAAAAATCAAATTCTGTCTCAGGCTAAATTTTTTAGAGCTTTACATTATTATTATGCCGCTATATTATGGGAAAATATACCACTGGTTTTAGAACCATCTTCACCAAATGATATCCCAGAACAAAGAACCCAACAAGAGATTTTTGCTCAAGTCGAGAAAGATTTAACTGAAGCCATTATCGATTTACCAGTTCAATGGGATGCTGATAATAAAGGAAGAGCAACCAAAGGAGCAGCGTACGCATTGCTAGGTAAAGTATATATGCAACAACACAAATGGACTGAAGCTAAACAAGCATTGGATTGGTTGGTTACAGGTGCTGGGAGCAGTAATTATGATCTTGTAGCAAATTTCCAAGATAATTTTAGAGGAGATAATGAGAACAATTTAGAATCTGTTTTTGAAATACAATTCGCAGATGATCCTAACCGTCAAGGCGATCAGGGAGAAGCAGCCGTAGCCAGTGTATCTACACAAAGATCACAGTTTTTTGCTCCACGT
Source organism: Flavivirga sp. 57AJ16 (assembly GCF_028736925.1). GTDB lineage: Bacteria > Bacteroidota > Bacteroidia > Flavobacteriales > Flavobacteriaceae > Flavivirga. The sequence goes on from NZ_JAQZAT010000007.1 coordinate 194,125, forward strand.
GGTATTGGATGGTCTGATGGTCAAGCACGTTATTGGTTAGTTGATGAATTTAAAAAAGAAGCTAATTTAGATGGAGGTTTGGATATGCGTTTACGTTATTCCTTAATTTACGATGATATGCAAGCAGATTGGGGACTATTAACTTATGGTAGAACTTGGCAATGGGAAGATGGAGAAGCTTGGTTTAGAAAATACCAAAGAGACTATTATAGAGATAGTGAAAGCAACTGGTCTGAGGTAAATAATCGGTTAATAAGATATGCCGATGTTTTGTTGATGTATGCAGAAGTACTTAATGAACTTGATATGACATCAGATGCATATCAATACGTGAACAGGGTGAGAGCGAGAGCTAATATGGCAACATTACAAAGTGCTTATCCAGCAATTGGCAATGATAAAACAGCATTTAGAGATCGATTAAAAATGGAAAGAGTTTTAGAGCTTTGTGGAGAAAGTGGTCGTTGGGCTGACTTAAAACGATGGGGGGATTTGGATAATCAAGCCAGTGTTAACGTAATAGCCCAAAGGGATCCTGATTTTAACAATTTTGTAGTTGGCAAGCATCATAGATTACCTATACCGCAGGATGAAGTGCAAAACAATCCTAACCTAGATCAACATCCTGAATATTGATGATTTACAAACGATTTTTAAATAATTATTTGAGTTAGTTTGGTTTATTTGGCAAATCATATCATGTGGTTTGCCAAATTTTTTAATTAAATAAAATGATAAACTTTAAATATTAAAAAATATGCATTAGAAAGGCATTTATAAAATGTGACATCAATAAAATCCAGTCATAATATTATAAAGGGAATTAGAAAACATAGATTTAATAATTATGAAAAATGTACAAAAAATGAAGAATATATTTTTAACAGCTTTTTTTGTTGTATCCGTGAGTTTGATGGCCCAACAACCTAATCCTCCAGGGCAATTAAAAGATGGAGAGAAACCTGTAAATGAAGCTTACCTCTTTGCGCATATGATGCATGGTGATTATGGCGAACTTTACTATACGGTGAGTTTAGATGGGTTGCATTGGAAGCAACTTAATAAAGGAAAGCGTGTGTTTGAGAATTATCATGGCCATCCAGACATTGTTAAAGGCCACGATGGGAGATATTATATTGTAGGAAATCAAGATGACGGGGCTCCAGATATAAATATTTGGGCATCAGCAGATTTAATTACTTGGACTAAACACAGTGTATTTACTCCTGATTTAAAAAAAACACCTAACTATAGTCCTTTGCAAAGAATAGGAGCTCCTAAACTTTTTTATGATGATGCCAGCAAACAATATGTGATGACGTGGCATACACCGCATCTGCCAGGAACCAAAGAAGACCCTGAAAGATATTGGGCTAGCCAGAGAACACTTTATGTTACCTCTAAAGATTTGAAGACATTTTCAGAAACACCTAATCGCTTGCTTGAATGGGATATGGGGACGATTGATGTATTAATACGAAAAGAGGAAGGTAAATATTGGACAATCATAAAAGACGAAACCTATCCAACATTGGATTGGGTAACTGGAAAAACCATTAGAATAGCAAGTTCTGATAAGTTATTAGGTCCTTATGATAATTTATCAGATCCTATAAGTCCAAATTTTCGGGAAGCACCAATGTTGATTCCTTCTCCAAATAACAAAGCTTGGTACTTATACTACGAGCAATATCCTGGGGTGTCTTATGGGTTATCGGTAGCGGGTCAATTAAAAGGGCCATGGTATCAAATTTCTGGATATACCTTTTTTTCAGATTGGGATAAATACACGATGCCCGCAAAGGTGCGCCACGGTTGTATGATTACTATATCAAAACAGGAATATGACCAATTGATACAAAAATTTGGAATTTCGGAATAAATTAAATGTAATCTGAATGTCCGTAATCATACATAATGATATTTTTGTCATTCAGAATACTTCGACTACGCTCAGTACAGGCTATAGTGAAGAATCTGTTGATAATCAATGAGATCCCTCGTTGCCTCGGGATGACAAAAATAATATATTTTTAGGTTTATGATATATTACGGTCAATCAATAATGTAATTGATAGTATGTTTAAAATAATAATATGAAGAAAAAATATCTACTGAGTTTTCTCTTAATACTTTTTGGTGCTAAACCATGTTTTTATGAAACTCAACGTAAAGAGCTTTAAAAATTTTAACCTTTAAATTATAAGAGAATGAAATCTATTATTATCTATGCCATTATTTTACTTTCTACAATTCATATAGCTGCGCAGGAAAGAGAGGAAATATTTTATGCAGATCCAACTATATATATCGATGGAGGTAAGTATTATTTAACGGGTACTGGAGGAAGGAGAGGTGGGCCATCGGGTTTTTCTGTTTTGGAATCCAAAGACCTTAAAACTTGGACTGTGCCCGAAGTGGCAAATGACTCGGTTTATATGATTTTAACCAAGGGAGATCATACCTATGGTGAGAGAGGCTTTTGGGCACCACAAATATACAAAGAAGATAACACCTATTATCTATCATATACAGCCAATGAGCAAACCGTTTTGGCTCAGTCAAAGTCTGTATTGGGGACCTATAGACAAAAAGAGATTTTCCCTATAGATGGGTCTACAAAAAATATCGACTCATATGTTTTCAAAGACGATGATGGTAAATTTTACCTCTACCATGTTCGATTTAATAAAGGAAATTACTTATGGGTGGCTGAGTTCGACCAGAAAAAGGGGGCCATCAAGCCCGAAACGCTAAAGAAGTGTTTTGATCAGACTGAGCCATGGGAAGCTACCCCTAATTTTGAATCATCACCAATTATGGAAGGTCCGACCGTAATCAAATTAAGAGGTAAATATTATTTGTTTTATTCAGCCAACCACTTCAAGAATATCGATTACTCTGTTGGTTATGCAGTTTCTGATTCTCCATACGGGCCATGGGCTAAGCAAAAAAATAGCCCGATTATTCACAGATCCATTGTTGGAGAAAACGGTTCTGGTCATGGTGATTTTTTCGAAGGCTTAGATGGTCAATGGTATTATGTATATCACGTTCACTTTAGTGAAAACCAGGTAAGCCCTAGAAGAACACGAATAGTTCCTGTAATCAAGGCGTGGGATGCAAAAACAGGTATCTATAAATTCAATGTGAAATCGAATGCGGTCATTAAACCCGCACTGGTAAAAAAATGATGCCGTTGTTAGAAGATTTGTACCACCTCAAAGTAAAAGTCATTGGTAATAAGATTCGTGTTTTTGATGATGATATGGAAAACGCTATTTTGGAGTATGAAGATGTATTTCCCTTCATGGGAGGAGGTAGGTTTTAGGTCTAATCTGACTACTGCATTATTTGATAACCTAACAGTAAAAATTGATTGGATTTCACTGAAATAATACCTTGATATCATAGCACATATAAAACCGTTAAAAATAAAAACCATGATGCTAAATACATCATTACACAATTAATTTATTAATAAACCTTTAAAAAAAGACATGAAAAATTTATACTATTTACTTGCCGTTTTATGCCTTGTTAGCTGTAATACAAAAACCGATAAAGAAGTTAAGAAAACTGAAACCATTATAGAGGAAAAGCCAAAAATCTGGACACTAGAACAAGCTCAAACTTGGAACAATGAAAACGGATGGCTGCGAGGTAGTAATTTTAACCCCAGCACGGCTATTAACCAATTAGATACATGGCAAGCTGAGACATTCGACCCAGAGACCATTAATAGAGAGTTAGGTTGGGCAGAGGATATAGGTTTGAATTGCATGCGGGTTTATCTCCACCACCTTGCATGGGAAGTAGATAAAGAAGGTTTAAAAAAACGAATAAATAAGTATTTGGAAATTGCGGATAGTCATAAAATAAAAACAATTTTTGTGTTTTTCGATGATTGTTGGAACCCTACATATCAATCGGGAAAACAACCAGATCCAAAGCCTGGTGTGCATAATTCAGGTTGGGTGAGGGATCCAGGTGAATTAATTTTTTTAGATGAAAACCTGATGCCTCTTTTAGAAGAATATGTAAAGGATATTTTAACGACTTTTAAAGACGACAAGAGAATCGTTCTTTGGGATTTATACAATGAGCCAGGAAACAACAATCTAAAAAATAGTTCAATGCCCTTGCTTCGTAATGTTTTTAAATGGGCATGGGAAGTACGTCCATCACAACCAATCTCTGCAGGTGTATGGAGAAAGGACTTGACCGAATTAAATAAATTTCAAATAGAAAATTCGGATATCATAACTTATCATAATTATAGAGGGCCTAAAGCTCATCAAGAGGCTATTGATAGTTTAAAAAAGTACAATCGACCCCTTGTATGTACCGAGTATATGGCAAGAAGAAATAATAGTTTATTTCAAAATATTATGCCCATACTTGCCAAAGAAAATGTAGGAGCAATTAATTGGGGCTTGGTTGCAGGAAAATCAAACACAAAATATGCTTGGGATGAACCAATTCCAGATGGCAGTGAACCGGAACTTTGGTTTCATGAAATTTTTCATCCAGATGGAACACCTTATAAACAGGAAGAAGTTGATTTAATCAAAAGCTTAACTCTAAAATAAGTTCATTTTAATCAAAAATAAATGTTTTTAAAATTATAAAAATAGAGAAACTAATTATCATCAGTTTTGATATATGAATTTTTAGGGGTAGGGTTATGGGGTTCTAGAGACAAAAAGACATCAAAAAAAACGCCGAAGATTATTCTTTGGACAGCAAGTCTTTGCCATGGAGGGCCATCGGTGCATCACTTATTGCATCAGAAAGTAACTAGTACAAACTACATCCAATTAAATCAATTTCAAATAAAGAGGAAATCGTTATGTTACCTTATTTGGACTGAGGTATATCCAAACGAATTAATGTCGAATAGGCCCTGCATTTATGATTGCTTGGTTTGTTTCAGACTCAAAATTTTTAAAGTTATTTTGAAATTCGCCAGCAAGTTCATAAGCCTTTTTGTAATAAGCTTCATCATTGTTCCAAGTTTGTCTTGGACTTAATACACTATCTGGAACATTTGGACACTTTCTTGGTTGGGCTACTTTAAAGACACTATGGGTATGATAATCTTTAGGATTAATATCAGGGAAATACCCGCTCAAAACGGCATTAATCATTGCTCTCGTGTATTTTAACTCCATGCGTTTGCCAACTCCATAAGGTCCACCAGTCCAACCTGTATTAATTAACCATACTTTAACTCCTGTCTCTTTAATTTTATTATTTAGCATATTTGCATAAACAGATGGGTGTAAAGGCATAAATGGAGCTCCAAAACAGGCTGAAAACTCTGGTTGCGGTTCTTGTATGCCTTCTTCCGTTCCTGAGATTTTAGCTGTATAGCCCGATATAAAATGATAGGCCGCTTGCTCTGGGGTCAATTGGGACATGGGAGGGAGAACGCCAAAAGCATCTGCTGTCAAAAAAAAGATGTATTTTGGGTTATTGCCAATGGATGGTATTTGGATATTCTCGATATGGGAAATTGGGTAGCTAACTCTCGTATTTTTTGTAATGGCACTATTGGAATAATCAACATGGCCTTCATTGTCTATGATGACATTTTCTAATAAAGCTCCTTTTTTTATAGCACCAAAAATCTCAGGTTCTTTAGATGCTTCAAGATTAATTACTTTTGCATAGCATCCTCCTTCAAAGTTAAAAATTTTATTTTCGGGAGTCCAGCCATGTTCATCATCACCAATTAGTTTTCGTTTTGCATCGGTAGATAGCGTGGTTTTACCTGTACCACTCAAACCAAAAAATATAGCCGTTTCACCATTGTTGCCTACATTGGCACTACAGTGCATCGGTAGCACATTTTTTTGGATAGGAAGTATAAAATTAAAAACAGAAAACATGCCTTTTTTAATTTCACCTGTATATCCAGTACCTCCAATTAAAATTATTTTTTCAGTAAAATTAATGATTGAAAAATTTTCATTGCTTGTGCCATGCTTTTCGGGAATGGCTTTAAACCCAGGGGCATTATATATGACCCATTCAGCTTTAAAATTTTCTAACTCTGAAGCCGTAGGTTCTATAAACATATTTCGAATAAATAAATCGCTCCAGCTATATTCAGCATACGTTTTTATAGAAACTTGGTAATTGGCGTCTGCTCCTAAAAAAGAATCTCTTATGAATACCTCCTTATCATTAAAATAATCTAACATGTCTACTTTAAGGTTATGGAAGTGTAAACTTGAAAAGGGAATATTAACAGCGCCCCACCAAACCTTATCTTTTGTTAAGGAGTCTTTAACTATATAGCGATCCTTTGGGGATCTACCCGTAAAGCTGCCCGTTTTAATGGCCAGAACACCGTTATATGTTAGGTCTTCGTTTAACTTATTGACACTATGGTTAATCAAATTTGTTTCTGATTCTTGGTAATGGTGTTTTTTAGAAAAACTCATTTTGAATATATTTATAAATATTAGTATAATCCTTGAGGAATAAAACCACCTTTTATAGCTTAAGGTGATTTTAAATGTTGCATTGAAAAGTATAGCTGTTGTAGAGTATTATCTTTTTATAAAAGTTGATAATCTTAAAGTACTGAAGTTGATTTAGACAGATTCATTTCCTTTTGGAATTTATATTGAAGACCTAGAAAGCATGTAAATGAATGGCTCTTTTATAATAATTTTACCTGATTATTATTTTATTGGTTGAAGAACGACCACTTATTGAAACTTTTAATATGTACAGCCCAGAACCAACAGAACTAACGTTCAGCACATCGGAGTTTAATTGCGTATTCAAAACATTTCTTCCCATGACATCAAATAGCTCTACATTTTTAACTGTAGACAAAGTAGAGCTAATATTTACAATGCCATTATTTATAGGGTTAGGGTATATGGTCAATTCTGGTTTAGAAAAGGTTTCGGTAGATAGTGTCCAACCAGAACCAGAACCTAGAGGATAAGTGCCTCCCAAACCGTTTAAAAAAGCTTCTATTCCAGCTCCTCCTTGGCATGCTGTTAATCCATCAAGGGAGTTTTTTCCACTATAATCCCAATGATTCTCGTTCCATGTGCCATCTTCCATACCTGATTTTCTTGATACTACTGAATCATCATGCTCCCATATGGTATCATCATCGGCATCGGTATCTGTTTTGCCAAATTGACTTACCACATTGCCGTTTAAAACTACTTGATATCCATCATCGCCATTTGTAGAAGTGCTGGTTAAAATAGTATTGAAACCCGCCATAGCACTATTAGTTTCAAAAACCACACCTGGGAATTCTGCCTGCATTAAACCTAAGTCCCTAATAATGTAAACAAATTTATTGGAAATTACCCCAAAGCCTGAAACGTCTATTTGATTATCAGACCACAAACCTCCATTTAACATGTAATTTAAAACCACTTCCGTGCTAAAATCAACAGTCCCATCAACATATAGTTCTACAGATTTAACAAACGGGTCTGAACAATCAGCTTCAATAATTTTAGTTATAGTGACATTTTTTTGAGCAAAACTCGTAAATGACATTAAAAAAAGTAAAAAACAAAGTTTTTTCATAATAATTGAATTTAAGTTTAATAGGTTATAAAAAAATAAGGGACATTAGGCTGTCTTTCAATCTATCTTCACAAGATTATAGCTTCAAAAATTATTGACGATCAATTAAGTATTGTTTAAACTCAGAGGAGTTATACATACCATTGGCATCATGCCCTACATTATTAACAATGATTTTTTCATGGTTATTTGTTGCCCCATAAAAAGTTTGCATATATAAGTAAATGTTTTCGCCTCGTTTTAATCGGTTTTCTCCTAAAAGTGTGGCTTGACAATCTGTTGTGTTCAATGAGCCCTCGGTCGAGGTGTCATTACTGCCCAATAAATACGTTGTTTTTCTGGTTACTTGTTGCTCAGTTATTACAGACTGCTCAATACCATCGAGATATGGTATTGAAAATGCATATCCATAAGGCCAAAAATCATACCCCGAACAACCTGTAGGTGTTATAAATTGTTGTGAGTTTTCATCATATCTTAACCCATCTGGATAATAAAAATATTGATTATTAGCGATGCTGTATTCAAAATTAATATCTGCATAGGTATTTTCGGCTCTATTGGCCAAAGCATAATGTTGTACAAACGCTGCTCCAGAAGAATGTCCTGTTACAAATATGGTTGTTAAATTTGGGAAATTACCTGAAGCAACTATCTTTTCAATGATAGCATCTATAACTGTGAACGAACTTATAGAAGCACTGGGATTACTCGAATTTGCACCTTCTCTCCATCCATTATCCCAATATAAATCATTGCCGGTTGCTGCTGAACTATCTTTAAAATATGGCGATATAAATAATGTGTTTTCCTCCATATCAAGACTTTTTAAGGAAGAAGCCATATATGAGAAATAATCGTTTGCATTTCTTTGTAGACCATGTACAACAATAACGAGCTGGTTTATTGAATTGTAAGTAAAAGCTGAATCATCTATAAAATCATAATTACTATACATGTCAAAATCGAATTCTGCTCCAGAACCATTAGTTAACGGCATCGATTGTATACAAGCATCGCTTCCGTTTAAACAGGGTGTTTTTCCTAAGTTGGTTACATAAGATAGTGCTATGCCACTTTGAAAAAATTCTCCATTTGGACCTAAATCACCTGATGGTATTGATAAATTATATATTGCATTAACTTCCATTTGAGCAAGCATTATTGTTGCCTTTGTGGTAGCATTCGAATATGAAATTGTATAATCAAGCGCTACAGATCCATCTGTTATTGAAAGTAATCCTTCAAATTTAGAAGGTTCAATTTGTGAGGAAAAGGCGATCTCTATAATTGAATTTACGGGGATGTTTATGGCACCGTCTTCAAGGGGATTGCCATTTGCAGTGATGGACAAAACGGACAATGAGAGCAAATTATTGTCATCATCATTACAGCCAACCAAAAATGATAAGCAGAAAATGAATGAAAATACACGAACCCTATTAAAAATATTTCTTGTTGTATTCATAAAGTATTTTATTTATAAGATGTAACCCTATTTAGTTACCATGACTTAAGTTTATAATTCAAATTAATTACAAGCAGGATAGACACATGCTGAACTTTGTGTGCTTGTTGAACCAGCTGCACAATCTATACCGCCTGTTATCCAATTACCATTTAGTTTATAGCCCCAAGAACCTTCATAATCCCAACTTTGTCCTGTGCCATCTACATTCGCATCACCATAGGTTTCAATAACATCATTACCTTGAAAAAGTTCTATGGCATCGTCACCATTTTGATTCATTGAGCCAGTCTCAATGATATGCTCAAAACTATTGATACATGATCCAAAATAACCAGCAATTGTGGCTTGTTCTCTTGCTAAAAGAATATCATCTCCCTCTGATACGGACATCACAGGAAAAGTGAATTCTATGCCATCGGTTCCACCGCCATTATTGGCAACACCTATACTGTACAAGCTTAAATCTGCAATATTTTTTTGTGCTTTTAAATGCACAGCCTTACCACCATTAGTACCACTTCCATCCCAGGAAATTGCCATTATACCTTGAAGTGTTAATGCAGGTGAACAAATGGGGTATACACAAGCAGAACCCTGCGAGGTTGTAGAGCCTATTGAACAATCTATGCCTCCATAAGTCCAAGTGCCATTAAACTTATAGGCCCATGAGCCACTATATTCCCATACCTCACCGGTTCCATCAATATCGGCATCTCCATAGGTTTCAATAACCGTAGTGCCACTGAACAATTCTATAGCATCATCTCCGTTTTGACTAATGGATGTATTTGCCTGGAGTATATGTTCAAATTCGCTATTACAACCACCAAAATAAGCTGAAATCAATGTAGGCTCCCTAGCTACAAGAATATCGTCTCCAGCAGAAACTGATTGCGCAGGAAAAGTATACTCTATACCATTAGTACCACCGCCATTATTGGCAACGCCCAAACCATATATGCTCAAATCTGCAATATCTTGATTTACAATTAAATGAATAGCTTTTCCGTCATTACTACCCGATCCATCCCAAGTTAAAGCCATAATACCCTTTAATGATATTGCCGGTAATTGCTCTTTTAATAGGATTGTTAACTCTTGGGAGTCACTATTTGCGTTTACCACACTACTCAGCGATAAGGATATAGTTTCATCTCCTTCATTTTCACCATCCACTATTGTGGTTAAAGAAATAGTTGCAGATGTGCTTCCTGCGGGGATAGTGATATCCAGACTGCCATTAACATTATAATCTAAAGCTTCTGATGCCGTTCCTCCTAACACAATAGTTGCTGTGACATCATCTTGAGATACTTTATCAAGACCAGCTGTTATAATTGCTGTACTGCCATCTTCCTCTAAATCTGTTACGTCGCTTGAAAGACTTAATACTGGTGGTACAAAAGCAGCTGTTGTAAAACTAAGCGATAAAGATGCTTCTAAAGATTCTCCTGTTAAACCATAATCACCAGCTGGTAGCATTAAGGTATAAGTTGTTTCATAATCCAAAGAACTGGTTGGAATTATTGTAATTGTTGAATTTGTATTAGAAAAATCCAAAGTGTAATCTACTGCTCCAGAAGTTGAGCTAAATGTTAGGGAAGATGAGAGTAAATCGGTTTTTAGTGTATGTGAAAAAATAATTTCTATGGTAGCGTTTATATTTACATTTTCTATGCCATTAACAAACTTTACACCATTAATGGTTTTAGCCATCGCTGCTATGGTATTGTCAACAATAGTAGTAGTATCATCGTCTTCACACCCTACAATTAACGTAGAAAGTAATCCCAAAGGGATAAGAAAGTAAAAAGTAATTTTTTTAATGAATTTCATGATATGTTTAGTTTTAGTTTTTTTAATATTTCTTTTCGATTTAAGGGCTTTTTGGTTTTATAAATTCAGTAAAATCACTAGAATCAAAGCCCCAAACTGTAGGTAAAAAATAATAGACCATAATGGTTAAAAATAAAATCGATATGATGTTCATCCAAACACCACTTTTTATCATATCTGGGATTCTTAAATAACCTGACCCGAATACAACCGCATTTGGTGGTGTGGCGACTGGCATCATAAAAGCACAAGACGCTGCTATGGTACAAGAAACCATAAGTATGTATGGATTTATGTTTAATGATATAGCAATGGGAGCCAAAATGGGTAATAACATGGCTGTTGTTGCTAAGTTAGAAGTAAACTCTGTAAAAAAGTTTACCAAAGCTATAATTACAAGTATCAGTAAGATTAACGATAACCCTTGAAGCATGGTCATTTGAGAGCCTAACCATGATGCCAATCCTGTAATTTCAAACCCAGCAGCAAGTGCCATGCCTCCCCCAAATAAAAGGATAATGCCCCAGGGTAATTTCACGGCATCTTCCCAAGTAATTATGCGTTTTTTAAAATCGCTAGCTGGTACTACAAACAATAATACACCAGCAGCCATAGCTATAATGGTGTCATCAATAAAAGGGAAAAAACGCTGCAAAATAAAGGATCGAGTTATCCAACAAAAGGCTGTTAATACAAAAATGACCGATACTATTTTTTCTTCTTTCTTCATCGGTCCAAGCACTAATAACAACCTACTAATCTCTTGTTTCCCTCCCGGAAATTCATTTTGCTTAAACTTAAATGCCACTTTGGTTAAAAATAACCATGCTATGATCAATAGCGGAATTGCTATAGGTAAACCAAATTTTAACCATTGTAAAAAGGTAATATCAATGCCATAAATTTCTTCTACGTACCCCGCAAAAACCAAATTTGGCGGTGTGCCAATAAGTGTTGCCATACCTCCTATGGAAGCACTATAAGCAATACTGAGCATAAGTGCTTTGCCAAAAATTAAATTTTCATCCTCAATGGTGTTGGGGTTATCTTGAAGCTGTGCCACTATAGACATTCCTATGGGAAGCATCATTACTGCTGTAGCTGTATTAGATATCCACATAGAAAGAAATGCTGTGGCTACCATAAACCCTAAAATAATTTTGGAAACATTAGTGCCTATTATTTTAATAATATTTAAGGCAATACGCTTATGTAAGTTCCATTTTTCAATAGCAATGGCAAGTATGAAGCCACCCATATATAAGAAAATATATTTATGACCGTAAGATGCTGTTGTTGTTTGTAAGTCGACAGCTCCTGTCATTGGAAATAATATAATAGGTAGTAAAGCAGTAACAGCTATTGGAACAGATTCTGTTACCCACCATAGTGCCATCCACAATGTTATTGTAAGTAAGTTGTAAGCTGCATCTGGCATTCCAACGGGTGGATCAAAACACTGTAGAAGAATAAACAGTAAAGGTCCAGAAATTAGAAATAAACTTTTTTGTATGGACTTCATTTCTTTTCTGTATTAATGGATTCAATATGGGATGCTTCTACGAGTTGTTTGTAAAAGGCCGCATTTTCAGGTAAAACAAAAGAGAGATATAGTTTCTCACCGTCTTTATCTGTGGTTGTTACCCTATTTGGTATATCGGATACTGATTTTCCAGTTAGCGTTTTATAAACAATGAGTGCTATTAAATAGCTACCATCAGAAGATGGGTGTTTATCATCAAAATATAAATTTAAATCAGGTCTTAATTCTCTAGCTTTCATCCAAATAGGTCCAACAGGAATAACGTTGGTATTCAACGCATTTGCTAACTTTAAATATTCTTTTGTAATAGTAGGCTGCATTAAAGGATTTGATTTATATGCCCATGTTAAATAAAAGATTGGTTCAGCTCCAAGCGAGCGAACTAATTCTGAAAATTTCTTCGCATATGCTTCAAAACGTTCTGGTGTGTCTATGGTGCTTATGCTATGATCTCCTAGAATGACATAGTCCCAATGACCTTCTTTTAAAAGTTTTCTTGTAACAGTGCCTTTTTCCTCGTTCCAATGTTGTTTAAGATTACTGCCCCCAACTGTAGATTGATGAATATCAAGTAAAACATCTTGAGTTTCTCCCATGGCTTTTACCAATTGGGGCATGTTCCAAAAATAGGTAAAACTGTTTCCTACAAATAGTATTCTAAGGGGGGCTTCCTCTTGTGAGAATGCAGAATAGGGTAATAGCAAAACTATTGCAATAATTAAAAGGAAATTCTTTTTTATAATTATAAATGGTGTCATATTCTTAAAATGGGATCTATTGGTTTATTGGTGTTTTTTCAAAAAAGTCGGGTATGGGATTAGGAATATTACTATTTCTATCAATTTCTGATTGTGGATAAATAAAACGTTGAGGTAAAGTACTTCCTGTGTTAGGTGTAATAGGGACTCGAACTATCGACTCGCTTTCTGTTCTTCGAGTATCATTAAACACTTCTATCTGTCCAAATAAGGTAACGTAACGCTCTTGAAGGATCTCTCTTAGAAGCGCGTTATCAGCACTAATGCTATCTGGGTTTTCAATGCCACCAGAAGCAAAATCTGCTCCAATATAGGCGTCATACAAAATATCAGAAGTATTGGCATTCGTTAAATAACCCCCACTAGCCATAAAGGCTCTAAAATTATTTAAGTGGGATAAGCCATTATTAAAACCATTTGTTCTAAACCCAGCTTCGGCTAAAATTAAAAGATTTTCTTGATATGTTACTAAATCTGCTGATGCAGATTGAGCAGCATATCCGTTAGTAATGTTAGGTTGAACACCTAAAGCGTTTGTTGTAAAGTAGAAATGATGTCTTCCTAATTCATTGGTTTTAGAATTTCCTCTGTACGTAGAGCTTGCTGGGTCTGTTAAACCAGCCATGAAATCTGATACAACAAGGTCGCTTTGTCTTACTTCAATAGCAAAAAATTGATAATTTAAATTCGAATCTTCAGCAGCTGTACCATGAGGCCCGAGCATGCTATTGTTTAATGAACTAATGCCATTTTGCGCAGCAGCATAAGCGCTTCCATAATCTTTTATGTGCATATAGAATCTAGCTTTTAAGGTATATGCACATTCAATCCAAGCTTGCGCATTACCGTCAAAATAAATATCAGAACCAGTTGCGGGCCTTCCCGAACCTTGCTGTAAATTTGAAATGGCGCTATCTAATAGCGTTTGTACTTTAGAATAGACTTGGGACTGATTTTCGAACATAGGGTTTTGAATTTCTACATTAACGGCCTCATCATATGGAATGTCTCCATAAAGTGAAGCTAGCGTTCCAAAAGTTTGAGCTTGTAAAACTTGTGTAATTCCAATGGTTATGGCTCCGGCATTATCATCTTGTGCTGTTTGTTCTGCTACAATGGCATTTCTTAATGCATCATTAAATCCATCATTCCAAAGGCCATCAAAATCACTTGTGGTTACTGAGTATTGACTAAAACCAAGATGTTGTCTATCTATTCCTGTGTATTGTCCCGCAAAAATACTGGCCCTTCTAGCATTTTCTCCAGTTTGGAAAAGCATATTGCCAACCTCGGCCCCAGTTAAAATATTTTGATAAGCACTTTGAGTTTGGTTATTAGGATCATTATTGAGGTCTTCTACCAGTTTACTACAAGACTGTGTTAGAATAAGTATAAGGGATAATAAAATAAATGATTTCATAAGTAAATATTTATTATGTGTTTTTTTATATGAAGTCGCTTTACCTTCATTTGTGTTTGCGACAAAAATTTGTGATAACGCTTTCATAGTACTAAAGGTTTAATGTTACACTAAAAAGAAAAGACTTTGTGCCAGGGTTGTTAAAGTAATCTAACCCTCTTGCTGCACTAACTCCAGATAAATTGGTATCTGGGTCATTTCCTTCAAAATCAGTCCATAAAAATAAATTTCTTCCTGTTGCAGTAAATTCTATAGACTTTAAACTTGTTGATTTTTTTAACCAATCGGACTTCCATAAGTAAGATAGGGCAAGCTCTCTTAATCTTGTCCAAGAGCCATCTTCGATGTATAGTTCATCATTACCAGCACCAAAAAAACCTCCTTCACCATTATACCAAGTTTCTGTTAATGCTACAGGCCCTGCTCCAAAATCGGCTATATTACCACGAAAGGTTTCGCCAATATTTATGATGTTGCCATTGGATTCAAAATAATTTCTTGTGGCAGTTACTTCATTGCCAGTATCGTACCAAGTACCTAAATCTCTCATTACGGATTTTGTTCCTGCATAAATATCGGCACCTTGATAGGTTTCGAATAAAACAGATAACCTGAAATTTTTATATTTAAATGTACTTGTGATACCACCTTGCCAATCTGGATTTGGGTCACCAATAACGCCTTCTAATTGATCTTGTTCTGGGAAACCAAATTCATCGTAAACTATAGATCCATCATCATTTCTAAGTGTTCTTGAGCCCCATAAAACACCTAAAGGCTGACCCTCAACAGCTCTGGAGCTTATCGCTGCCAATCCTCCTAAATTTAAGGATTCTGCACCAGCTAAATCTGTAACTTCATTTTTTACTTTTGTAAAGTTGGCATCAATAGACCAAGAAAAATCATTGGTATTTAATATTTTATAACCTAAATCCAATTCTAGACCTTTATTTTCTATTTCTGCGCCATTTGTGTAGATGGCAGAATACCCAGTTGAGTTCGCTACAGGGAAATCCAAAAGAACATCTTCAGTTACATTTTCAAAATAGGTTAAACCAAAAGATAGTTTATTATTAAAAAACCTTAAATCTGTCCCAATTTCAAATTCTTTTTTTCGTTCTGGTCTAAGTGATGAATTTCCTCTGTTAGTACTTGGCACAAATGCGCCATTACCAAACAATCCAGAATTTAAACCGCCGCCTAAAGCATCACTGTATGTTGGTGACACAAAAATATTAGAGGTATTATAGCGTGCAGGTTGAACACCTACTTCTGCATAAGAAGCTCTTATTTTACCAAAGGACAATATATTGCTTTCCTTAAATATATCTAATTGAGAGAATTGCCATGCTAAAGATGTGGATGGAAACAAAAAGGGGGTGTCTGAATTGTCTCCAAATGTAGATGCGTTTTCAATTCTAATGGTACTGTCAATATAAAACATATCATAAAGTGAAAACGATAATGAGGAGTATAATCCTGCTGTTCGCTCTTGTCCAAACGTACTGCTTACAACGGTATTTTCGATAAGCGTATTATCAATATCCCGGATACCACTATCTACATCTAAAAATTGAATAAAACCATTGCCTTCAACACCATTAACGGTTCTAGATTTACTATTATAGTTAAATCCTAAGAGAAAAGAACCGTCAACAATGTTTTCTAAATTAAAAGTGGTTTTTGCTATAAAATCAGTATTAAAAATGGTATTCGAAGCTGTAGATTGATCTATAAAACCTGCTGTAAAATCTCCTGCTGCAGATCCTGGTGTTATAAATTCAGATCTTGTTTCGTTGTAATGGTCTACACCAGCTCTTGCTATGAATGTTAGCCAACTATTTGGCGATGTCATAAACTCAAAATTTGTGATAAAGCGATCTACCTTTGCTTTATTTTCTTGTTCATTAATGGTCCAAAGCGGATTATTGTAAGTAGCGGACCCATCTGCGCCCAATGGTTCTCTGTAAGACCTTTGCCTATTAGGAATTGGAGAACTATCACTTGATGCGTAGTAATCGCCTCGATAACCAGAAATATCAAAATCTGCTGGATTTCTGAGCAGTCCTAAATACAGCCCAGATGAATTGGCACCTAACCTAATACGGTTTGATGAGGTTCTTGTATAGGTTGAGCTTATTTTTAAACTCGTAGCTTCAGTAAAATTTTGTTTTGCATTAAACCGAACTGTAGATCTTCGGTAATCGGAATTATTTTTTATAATTCCTTTCTGGTCCAAATCACTCAAACTAAAAAACATGGTACTTTTTGCAGTTCCCCCGCTTAAGCTCAAATTATTTTCTAAAAAATGCCCATTGCCAAAAACTTGGTCAAAGTTAGAATCGTTGTATATGGCTTGTGAGTTTTTATTTAAAATAGGATAATAAATGCTTCCGTTCTGATCTAAATAAAATTCTCCTGAAGTATCAAAGTCATCATGACCACCCGAACGATCAGATATTAAATCTCCCCAAGAGTCTCTTGCCCTTTGGTCATAAACGCCATTGTCTCCTTGCCCATATTTTGTTTGAACTGGGTATTTCACATTAATCTGATCTAAAGAATACGTAGATTTTAAACTTATATTAAGCTTACTATTGTATTTACCGCTTTTTGTTGTAATATTAATAACACCACCTAAGGCTTGTGTTCCCCATAAAGCAGCAGCGGCGGCACCTTTTAAAACCGTAATGGATTCTATGTCGTTAGGATTAATATCGTTAAGTCTTGACTCTTGACTAACACCACCTCTATCACTATTTCCACGAACATCATTACTTATGGGGATGCCATCTAAAATGATTAATGGTTGACTATTTCTAGTTATTGACGAAAGTCCTCTAATTTGGATAAATGATCCAGCTCCAGGATCGCCAGAATTTCTGGATATTCGAACTCCAGATGATTTACCCGAAAGCGCATTTAAAACATTGGCCTCTCCAGATTCTGAAACAGCTCCTCCTTTTACGGTAGAACTGGCATAACCTAAATTATCTTTTTTCTTAGTAAACCCTATAGCATTTACAATAACAGCATCTAAATCTTCAATAGCTTCCACCATGATAACATCGATAACATTTTTCGTGCCTACATCTATGGTTACTGGCTTAAAACCTATAAAGCTAAATGTTAAACTAGGATTTTCTGTTTTTGGTGATATGGAATAAAGCCCATCAAAATCTGTTATGGCTCCGTTAGATACGTTGCTCTCTATAATACTGACACCAGCCAAAGGGAATCCTTTTTCATCTGTTACGACACCCGTAATAACATTTTGGGATAATAATGTTTGAAATGAAAAGAGGAATAGAAAAAATATTGTTTTAATTATACATTTCATCTTGTTTTAGTTTTAAAAGTTTAGTTTTACTGCTAAAATTACCCTTTAGTCGAATGTGAAGCTTAGTGATGAATTACTAATCGTAAAGGTAATTTTTTGTCAATTATATAGTTTTTTTGATTAATTATTGATGTTTTAGCAATTTTTATCAATTTTTATCAATTTTAATTAGTTTTAACTAAATTTAATTCTTTACAATTTTAAGTGGAAAGTCATAAAAACACCGAAGAACTGCACAGAAGTTTTATTGATAAACTCTCAATAAGATATGGTGCATTTGATGGTTTAAGAAACCAATTTGAATCTACCAGTAACTCTATTATAGCAAGGGATTTATTTTATAGTGATTCTCAGTTTTCAAGATTGATTAATGGCACTGCATCAGAAGGGGAATTTAAAAGAGCTTTAGGTAATATTGAACGCTTACTTGATTTAGATAAGCTAAAAACAAGTAAGCCTAGTGATTTGAAAAGCACTAAAAAAAAGATAGTTATAAAGCGTCGTTTTTTAATCGTTGCTACTGGTGTTATTGTTTCTTTAGCAATAGTATCATTTTTATATTTTAAAGAATATTTTTCTACAAAAATGGCTAAAGTCATAGTCAGTGATTCGAAATATGATATGCTAAAATGGAGTTTTGAGAATAACTTTATTCAACCTTATGTTAAGCTAAAAGAATTGCCGGATGATTGTTATTACCCATGTTATAAATATCAAGGTAAATGGATTTTAAAAAATGAATATAAGATTCCATTCTACAGAGAAAGAAACGGATTTCATTATGTAGCAAAAGAAGCTATAATGTATGCCAGATGTATGGACGAAAGAGGGGATAGGGGTGAATCTTTTGAAGGTTATGAATATCAAAAACATGAAATTTGGTATGATAAAAGAGAGTTTCCCATAGATTCTTTTTTGACCAAAGGTTCCAATACCCAAATAAGAGAACTATATAATTTTTCAAATTTAGATGAAGATGACAACTTTGTGAAAATAGCCTACGTTCATACATTCTTTAGAACAGAATTCAAAATAGATAGTAGTTTTATACAACGAACAGGAAAAGCACTTGGTAGAGATATTGAATTTGTAAATGATAAAGTGTTAAATGACCAATTAAATAATGAAAATTCTTTAAACAGTATTAAAAATGAAATTAAAGCAATTTCTATAAATCGTTTGGAAGATTATTCTAAGCCAATTACTTGTAACCCAGCTTTAGCACCTGATGTTAATTTTAACCTCATTGAGGAAGGGGATGAAATGAGTTTTAATTGTCATTTTAGTATTGGTAATTTTATAGTGAATTATAAAAAAACGTATGTTTTTAGCGATCAGTATATTAATAATTATTGTAGATAAATTGCTGGGCTAAACTTATGGTTCCTTCAGCAAAACACGGCCTATTTTCATACTCTAGTATTATTGGTTACTATATTTGATTTGACAAAAAGAAGTGACATTTATAGCTAAGTCGCTATAAAATGGCAAACTATATTTAGAAATAAAAAATTGAAGTTCAAGGCAAAAAGCGTAGGCATAGCCTAGTTACGGCGAGTATTTTTAACGAATAAATTCGGTTTTTTACTCTGAAGGTTCATGTTGTTTTATATTGATTTAGCTATATAGTTTTACGCATAGAACTACCCACCATATTATAGGTATCAAATATGTACCTAATTAGTATAAGGATTCGTAGATACTATAAAGGAACTTTATGTATAGGCAAATAGTCTAAAATAATTGATGCCTATTTGTATTCTTTTCTTGAAATGTACTTTATGTATAAATAATACTGAATGTCCGTAATCATACATAATGCTATTTTTGTCATTCAGAATACTTCGACTACGCTCAGTACAGGCTATAGTGAAGAATCTGTTGATAATCAATGAGATCCCTCGAGACCCCTCGTTGCCTCGGGATGACAAAATCAATATATTTTTGGTTTATGATAAATTACGGACAATCAAAAATAATAACATTATACCAAATGAATTTAAAAATGATTGGTAATAAATTTGAAATATATTTTCTTTAGATGAGATAAAAAGCATAAGCATAGCCTAATTATGGATATGTTTTTTATTGAAATATAAAGGAAATAGAAATCGAAGATTCACGAACACCAATTATAAAAATAAAAGATAGTGAGCTAAACGGATTTAACCAGTTATTTTGAAGTTTATTTGGTATTATATCTTTTTTTATGCAAAGAAGACTAACATTAATTCCATTTTTCCCGTATTTTTTGATAAGCGATTCACATTTGCGACTCTACGGTTTTAACAGATATATTTAAGTCATCAGCTATCTCTTTGTACTTTAAGCCATTATATTTATTAACCACCCGTGCCGAACCCAAGGTAGGCAGTGTAATGAAACACTAAAAGTTGATTCAATAATGTTTGTAAAAACCAACACTAAGGTTGTTTTACTAATTTAATGCAAGTAAAAACCAACAGACAAGCATATTTATATTAAATATTTTTAGTATATTTGTTAGGAAATACTAACATTAACATAAATATATAGTGTTAAAGATGAGAAAAACTAACATTGATTTTTCAATAATGTCAGACGCTAGTATCGTAGAGCAAATAGGTCGTTTTGTGAAACATACTAGGGTTAAACAAAATAAAACCCAGGCACAAGTAGCTAAAGCATCGGGACTAAACCGCTGGACATTAAGTCAGATAGAGAATGGTGAATCTATAACGCTTTCTAGTTTAATCCAAATATTAAGAGCACTAGATCAGCTTTACATATTAGAAGCATTTAGTTTTTCTGAAGAAATTAGTCCTTTAGAGTATGCTAAGCTTAAAAAGAAACAATATAAAGAACGTGTTAGAAATAAGACAACCGATAAAGAGGATAAAGAAGATTTAGGATGGTAGATGTTTCTGAAGTTAAAATATGGGGAGAATTGGTTGGAGCAGTACGTTGGGATCAAGACCAGCAGTTAGGGTATTTTCAGTACGATCCTAATTTTATTGAAAAGGGATGGGACTTGTCACCCATTAAAATGCCAATTGATAACGGTTCAGTTATTTACAGTTTTCCAGAGTTGAGAAAAGGAAGAGGTGAAACAGAAGATACATTTAAAGGGCTTCCAGGATTGTTATCGGATGCTTTGCCAGATAAATATGGTAATCGTTTAATTAATATTTGGTTAGCACGGCAAGGTCGACCAGAAAACAGTATGAATCCAGTGGAGAAACTATGCTTTATAGGAATACGAGGTATGGGCGCATTGGAATTTGAACCTGCACAAATTAGAGCTGGTAAAAATAGTTTTTCTTTAGAGCTAGATAGTTTGGTGGAAGTGGCAAAAAAAATGTTAAGCCAAAGAGAAGAATTTTTGATAAATATAGATAAAGAAGAAGAAAAAGCGATGCAGGACATCCTTAAAATTGGAACTTCTGCAGGAGGAGCGAGACCTAAAGCAGTGATCGCTTATAATCCAAAAACCAGGGATATTCGTTCTGGACAAGGAAATGTACCAAAAGGATTTGAACATTGGCTTATAAAGCTGGATGGTGTAAGTGGTGAGCAATTTGGAGAAAGTTCGGGATGGGGCCGTGTAGAATACGCCTATTACCTTATGGCAAAAGATTGTGGGATACATATGAGCGACTGCCAATTACTAGAAGAAAATGGTCGTGCACATTTTATGACTAAACGTTTTGATCGAGAAGGTAATAGAAAACATCATATTCAATCCTTATGTGGTTTACAACACTATGACTTTAATGATATGTACGGTTATAGTTACGAACAAGTATTTCAAACCATGCGATTAATGCGTTTAACATATCCTGATGCAGAAGAGATGTTTCGTAGAATGGTTTTTAATGTGTTGGCTACCAATTATGACGATCATACTAAAAACTTTTCATTTCTTTTAAAGAAAAATGAAAATTGGTCTTTGGCACCTGCATACGATTTGTGTTTTTCTTTTGATGAAAGCAATCATTGGGTAAGTAAGCAAACATTAAGTGTAAATGGAAAGCGTCTTAACATATCCAAGGATGATCTAATGACTATAGCAAAGGATAACAATATCAAGAAAGGTGAAAAAATTATCAATAAAATAAATAGTGTTGTTAAATTATGGGATAAATATGCAAAGGAGGCTAAAATAAGAAGTGACCTAAAAGGTAGAATTAGTGAAAATTTGAATACACTTTAAGAATGGGTTTTTAGAGAGGGTTAGATAAAATTTAATAAAAACCAGTTTAAAAATAACTTCACTATTGATTACATTTTTTAATGAATAAGGGACACTTTATTTATTAACAATGAAAATGCAGAAAATATTAACGAACCAAAAAAACAGAGACTGTTTTTTTATAATAGTAAAGTAATGTTCAGCCAACTTGCCTGCATCCTCTTTGCTAATTAGGAGGTATATGTATGCGTTGAGAACTTAATTGAAGTTGGCTATCAGATTGTTCTACAATGGTGTACTTCGTATTTCCTCCCAAAATATTTGTGATTAGTTCTTGGTTTGAATGCTTATAGTTGCCTTTCATTTCTGAATAAGGAATTTCTGTTGTAAGTGATGTTTTTCTTTCAATACTATCTTCTAATATGGTAACATCGTATTGGTTTTGTTGAATTTTTACCATGTATTCTCCTTTGTCGGTAAACGACCATGTGGTTGTACTAAATGGTATTTGTTGCTTTCCTCTTATTTTATCATTCATAAAAACCACCGAATCCAGTTTCCATTCGCCAATTAACGATGAAACGGCTTTGATTTTAGTATGCACATAATCATAAGAGGTGTCATTTGTTTTTTTGTTGTTACAGCTTGCCATTAATATGGTAATAGAAACCATGAAGAGTAGCTGTTTGGTCGTAGGTATATTTTCTTTAATGTGTTCCATATTATACTTTGTTTGTGAGTGTATGTATTCAATTAAGCAAGACATAAAATCAACTAGAGGTACTGTGGATATTGATTTTGTGATTATGGTTCCAGATTTTAACGTGTATTTAATCATCTTTATTAGACACACGAAGATTGTCGTAGATATTGGAAATATGACATTTTATATTTTAATCCAATTTTGAAGCCATTAATATAATTTTGTTGTCATCGGTCTCAGTGGTAAAAAATAAATACAGATTACCACCTTCCTTGATATTGAATTTTTTTCGAATTTGTTGAACCGTTTCAGGAAAATTGCGGACTGTTATGTTCGCTTTGGAGATACCAAGCTTTTTTAATGCCTTTTTATTATAGGGCACTATGCTTTCAATCTTAAAAGACCTACCAGGAAAATCAATGTACGAATCACTTGTATATAAATGCGAATGCTTATGAAGTTTATAAATGTTTAGTTGATTGCTTACAGTATGAAACGCGCCAGCTTTTAAAATAGCACTATTGGGCTCGTATAGATAGGCAAGGGGCTTGTGGTATTTTGATTCTGATTTTTTTTCATCGGCTATTGAAAAATGAAAGCATACTTTTGCTTCCCTTTTTATATTTACAGTTTCAATACATATGTCCCCCTTAAAACCATTTTCCAAAACCCAAAGCAATTCTTTAACCTCATTGTTTACAGCGACGATATGAATTGTTTTTACATGTTTTAATTCATTGATCCCCACAGATAGATCAAGTAAAGGAGATGTTTTGACCATGATGTTTTGTGCATGCGTAAAAAGCAAATCAATATGTTCCGGGACATTGGGAAGGCAATCGTTTAAAAAAAAGACTTTTCCTTTGCTATCATGTCTTCTGGAAGGATCTATATAAATCCAATCAAATTGTTTTTTAGAAGCTTTTAGGTAGTCTATACCATCGGTGTTTTGGAGGGCTATATTAGCTATGCCCAATTGTTTGTAATTGTGGGTTACAATTTTTGATAGATTTTCATTGATTTCACAATGAGTTACTGTTTTAAATACTCTTGAAAAATAAAAACAGTCTACCCCAAAACCACCAGTTAAATCTATAATAGTTGCACCGTTAATTAAGCCAGCTTTATATAGGGCCGTTATTTCAGAAGATGTTTGCTCAATATTTAATTTATTTGGGTAATAGATTTTTTTGCAACTAAACCATGTTGGTAATTTCTTTTCGCAGCGTTTTTTTGCTTCAATTTGTTCAATAACCTCTTTAGCTTCAACTAATGGAAAAGTCACGCCTTTTAGAAGTAATGAGGTTATATCAGAATTTAAATGAGTATTTATAAATTCTTGTATTTCAGTATTTAAAATAGAGGTGTTCAAATAATGTTATAAGTCTTTTGTGAGCTTTTTTACAATCTTATTTTCAGATAAAAACTCTTTTAAAATCACTTTTATAGCCGTGTATGCAGGAACAGCTATTATTAAGCCAATAACGCCAAATAAAATACCAGTGATTAAGATCACTAAAAATATTTCTAAAGGATGTGATTTTACACTCTTTGAAAATATAATGGGCTGACTTCCAAAATTGTCAACTAACTGTCCGATAGCAAACACAATAAATACCCAGAATGTTTTTGGTAAAATAACCTCACTAAAAGATTCACCAAGATGACTCGTCATGGTTAATGTGATCATTAATAAGGCCCCCACTAAAGGGCCAACATAGGGGATAAGGTTTAACAAGGCGCATAAGAATGCTATAACGATGGCGTTCTCAACACCAATAATAAGCAAGCCGATGGTATAGATAATAAATAGAATTAATATTTGCAAAATGAGCCCTACAAAGTATCTGGAAAGTAAATCCTTAATTTTATTTGATGAGCTTTTCCAACGCGATTCTTTGTTATCCGGTATAAAGGTTAAGAGGCCATTTTCAAATAATCGGCTATCCTTTAAAAAGAAAAAGGAAATAAAAAGCACGGAAAACAGACCAATGCTAAAGCTTCCTAAACCACTAACTACCGAATTTAAGAAGTTTGGAATCAATGAATAATCTATTTTAGATAAAAGATTGGATTCTTTAATGGACTGCTCCAAATCTATCTGATGTATATCGAAATAACCAATAATCTCTGCGTATAAATTTTCAATATTTACCTGTAGTTCCTCAATGTTTAATAGTGATAAATTTTGGCCCTGCTTTGTAACCAAAGGAATAAATAAACCAACTAAGCCCAAAAATAATCCTAGAAGAACTACCATAGAGACTATAACAGCCATCGTGTTTTTAAACTTTAATCGGTGTTCTAAAAACAGAACGATGGGTCTTCCAATTAACGAAATAACTGCTGCAATCGCTATGTAACCAATAACCGATTGTATTTGATATAAAAAAAACAGTAATAAAGCAATACCTAAAACAACAGCAATAGCTTTTAAGATACCTTTAGAAATTGTGTTAGAATTCATAGGAATATATTCATTTAGTAAATATAATATTATTTGTTATTGCACCCATTGTAAGGAATGAAATAATCTTATGAACTGAAATGACAAACTTTTTTAAGACGGCTTTTACGTGTTGATTAAAGACGTTGTTTTGTTATTTCGTATAGTGCAATGTTAGTTGCCTGCACCACATTCATACTACTGTTTTGCCCGAACATATCTATATGGATAACGGCATCAGACATATTTAAAATAGCTTCAGAAACTCCAAAATTTTCATCACCAATAATCAAAGCAATAGGCTTTTCTGTTGAAAATTTAAAATTATGAATAGGTTGACTAGAATCTGTAATTTCCAATGAAATGATTTGATAACCTTTGTATTTTAAATCCTCAACCTTTTTTGAAGCGGATTCAAAAACCTCAAAATCAACCACTTTTTCGGTAGCCCTGGAAGTTTTCGTCATTTTTCGTCCTAACGGTATATGATCACCACAAAGGATAAGTTTTTCAACCCCAAAAGCATCAGAAATTCTAAACAGACTCCCAATGTTTGGAGCATTTGTAACATGATCACAAACTAAAGTGATAGGGAAGGAGTGCTTGGTAAAATTTGTATTGTAGTGGGTGAGTTGCATCTTTAGTGTTCAGTGTTCAGTGTTCAGTGTTCAGTGTTCAGTGTTCAGTGTTCAGTGTTCAGTGTTCAAAAATCGTCAATCGTTAATCGCCAATCAGTAATCAGTCGTAGTTGTCAGTGTTCAGTGTTCAGTGTTCGGTGTTCAGTGTTCAGTGTTCAAAAATCGTCAATCGTTAATCGCCAATCAGTAATCAGTCGTAGTTGTCAGTATTCAGTATTCAGTGTTCAGTATTCAGTGTTCAGTGTTCAGTATTCAGTGTTCAGTGTTCAGTGTTTGGTGTTCAGTGTTCAAAAATCGTTAATCGCCAATCAGTAATCAGTCGTAGTTGTCAGTATTCAGTATTCAGTGTTCAGTATTCAGTGTTCAGTGTTCGGTGTTCAGTGTTCAAAAATCGTCAATCGTTAATCGCCAATCAGTAATCAGTCGTAGTTGTCAGTGTTCGGTGTTCAGTGTTCAGTGTTCGGTATTCAGTTTCGATTTCAGCTTCAATTTCAACTTCAACTTCAATTTTCAAAAACATATTTAACAATATTAGCACCCATTTTAAGTGCTTTCTCCCTAACATTTGCAGGATCGTTATGAACTTCGGCATCTTCCCAACCATCGCCTAAATCACTTTCGTAAGTAAACAACAAGACCAATCGGTCTTCTTGAAAGACCCCAAAAGCTTGTGGACGCTTGCCATCGTGCTCATGAATTTTAGGCAAGCCATTTGGGAATTTATAAGGCGAATTAAATATTTTATGACTTGTAGAGAGTTCAATCAAATCTTTGTCCGGGAATACTTTTTTTAGCTCTTTAATTATAAAAGGCTCCATACCGTAGTTGTCGTCTATATGTAAAAAGCCGCCAGATATGAGGTAGTTTCTTAGGTTTTCGGCATCAGCTTCGCTAAAAAAGACATTGCCATGCCCTGTCATATGCAATAAAGGAAATTGAAAAATATCAGGACTATCAACCTCTACGGTTTGTGGTTTGGGTGTTATTTTGGTGTTTATATTTTGATTACAAAAAGCGATCAAATTTGGTAATGCTGTCGGATTACCGTACCAATCACCACCTCCTTTATATTTTAAAATGGCCAATTCTTGAGCCATGCAATTGCCTGTGATCAAGTACATACTTATAACCAGAACTCTTATAAGATTTTTTGTTTTCACCCTGTTAACTATCATAGATTCAAAAATAAGATTATAATTCATTTATAAAAGCCACCGAATGACAAGCGACAATGGCAGCTGTTTCTGTGCGTAACCGGGTTGCTCCTAAAGTCACGGGGGTAAAGTTATTTTGAAGTGCTTGCTCAATTTCTTTAACAGAAAAATCACCTTCAGGTCCAATTAAAATCGTCATGTCTTGTTTTGCTTTTAGGACTTCTTTTAAAGATGTTCTATCGGTTTCTTCACAATGAGCGATAAACAAATCGCCATTAAAATCTTGTTTAATGAAATCCTTAAAAGAAACAGCATTATTTAATTTTGGTAAATAGCAATTTAGGGATTGTTTCATGGCCGATTGTAAAATACGCTCGAAACGTTCCGGTTTAATGATTTTACGTTCGCTATGGTCACAAATAATTGGTGTGATGCTATCAATGCCTATTTCGGTAGCTTTTTCTAAAAACCATTCGTAGCGGTCGTTCATTTTTGTTGGTGCAACCGCTAAATGTAAATGATAGTCTTTTTTAGGTTGTAACGATTTAGAAACCACCGTAGCCATACACTTATTAATATTAGGTATGGTGATTTCTGCGGTAAATAACCAGCCCAGACCATTTGTAATATACAAGGTATTCCCAATATTTTTTCGCAATACTTTTACGATATGCTTGCTTTCTTCTTTAGGAAAAGAAAATTGTGTTGTACTTTCTGTAATGTCCGGGTTGTAAAATAACTGCATAAAGCGAAGATAAAAATGATTTACGATTTATGATTATAGATTTGCGATTTTTGAACTGAAATTGAAATTGAAGCTGAAATCGAAACTGAAATCGAAGTTGAAGCTGAAATTGAACACTGAACACTGAAAATATGTTTCTCGTGGAGACGCAAAGGCTCAAAGATGTTAAAGAATGAAGTTGAAATTGAACACTGAATACTGAACACCGAACACTGACAACTACGACTGATTACTGATTGGCGATTAACGATTGACGATTTTTGAACACTAAACACCAAACACCAAACACCGAACACCGAACACCGAACACTGAATACCGAACACCGCCAACTATATTTTAAGCCTAGCAGAAGCCGTAACATGCTGTTCGGCAAAATCACCTTCTAAATATTTTAAATAGCCTACTATCGCTATCATAGCGGCATTGTCTGTAGTAAATTCAAATTTTGGAACATATGTAGTCCAGCCAAACTTTTGTTCACCATCTTTTAAGGCTTTACGTATACCGGAATTTGCAGAAACGCCACCACCAATAGCAATTTGTTTAATACCAGTTTGTTTGGAAGCTAGCTTTAGCTTATCAATTAAAATACCAATGATGGTATATTGTATAGAAGCACAAATATCATTTAGGTTTTCCTCAATAAAATTGGGATTTGTCTTTACTTCTCTTTGTATAAAATAGAGAATAGCCGTTTTTAAACCAGAAAAACTAAAGTTTAAACCGTCTACTTTTGGTTTGGTAAACGGATAAGCTTTCGGGTTTCCCATTTGTGCTCTTTTATCAATTTCAGGTCCCGCAGGATATCCCAAACCAAGAATTTTGCCACTTTTATCATAAGCTTCCCCTACAGCATCGTCAATGGTTTCACCAATGACCGTCATGTCAAAATAGCTTTTCACTTTAACAATTTGTGTGTGTCCGCCAGAAATGGTCATGGCAATAAAAGGAAACGATGGTTTATTAAAACCCGCTTCATCTATAAAGTGTGCTAAAATATGTGCTTGCATATGGTTAACATCAATTAACGGAATATTTAAGCCATAAGCTAAAGATTTTGCAAAAGAAGTTCCCACTAATAAAGAGCCCATTAATCCCGGACCACGAGTAAAGGCAACAGCATGCAGTTGATCTTTAGTGATACCTGCTATTTTCAATGCCTGATGCACTACGGGAACGATATTTTGTTGGTGCGCTCTGGAGGCCAATTCTGGTACGACACCACCAAATTCTTCGTGTATTTTTTGACTCGCAACAACATTGCTTAAAATTTTACCGTTGTGTATTATAGATGCAGCTGTATCATCGCATGATGACTCAATTCCCAGAATGTAAATATTTTGTGAGGACATTAGTAAATATTAGGCACAATAATTGTTAATTTTGAAACAGAATAAAAATCTAACACATCGTTTTTATTCGTAAGTACAAAAATAAGGTATTCTTAATTCAAATTATAATTTAAAAAGGCATCAAAAAATTCTTAAAAATAGTATCAAAAATAGTAGGCATTATCTTGCTGCTTTTCATCATTTTGGTGCTAGTACTTTCTATTCCCGCAATTCAAACGAGTTTAGGTAATTATGCTACAAAAAGAATAAATGAAGATTTTGGAACTAATATAAGTATTGCTAAAATTGGCTTGCAGTTTAATGGCGATGTTGAGCTTAAAAATATATATATAGAAGATTACAAAAAAGATACCCTTATAAATATAGCAGAATTAAACACTTCTATTTTAAATTACGGTAATCTATCCAATGGCAAATTAGAATTTGGAGATATCGATATTATAGATTTGGTTTTCAATGTAAAGACCTATAAAGGGGCAAAAGATACCAATCTGGATATTTTTGTTGCGAAGTTAGAGGGAGACAATCCAACCAAAGGCGATGCCAGCTTTTTACTATCCTCTAGTGACGTGTCTATTTATAATGGTATTTTTAGGTTGTCTGATGAAAATAAAGAGAACACAAACGTCCTGAATTTTAATAATTTAAATATTAATGCTACCAATTTTTTAATTAAAGGGAGTGACGTAAGTGCTAGGATTAATACACTGTCCCTTAAAGACAGGCGTGGTTTGGTTATGGAAAATCTAATGACAGATTTTGCATATACGTTAAAAGATATGACCTTTGCCAATCTT
Organism: Flavivirga sp. 57AJ16; assembly: GCF_028736925.1. Classification (GTDB taxonomy): domain Bacteria; phylum Bacteroidota; class Bacteroidia; order Flavobacteriales; family Flavobacteriaceae; genus Flavivirga. The sequence goes on from NZ_JAQZAT010000007.1 coordinate 224,072, forward strand.
CAAGTAAAAACCCCACATTCTGTTTTAAATGGCGACTTAAAGTTTTCTTACGATAGAAAAGATTTGCAGTTCTTTACAGATAAGGTTTTGGTTTCGGCACGTTTTAGAGAGTCTAAGGTGTTTTTAAATGAACTCAACACCTTTTATAATGAGTTTGGAGTGAACCAATCTGCTGAGTTTAGTGTTGATTTATCTGGTACTTTAAACAATTTGCAAGCAACAAACTTAAAATTGAATACAAGTAGAAATACCAGGGTGTATGGCGATATTAACTTTAAAAACTTATTTAATAAAGAAGAAGACAATTTTTATATGAACGGAAATTTTAGAAATCTGTCTTCTACATATAAAGATTTAAAAAGTTTATTACCAAATGTTTTAGGGAAATCCATACCCTCGTCCCTTGATCGATTGGGCATGTTTATCATTGTTGGAAATTCACAAGTCACTTCCTCTAAAGTTATTGCAGATATAGAAATAGTTACAGAGCTGGGATTTGTTGATTCGAATTTAGAAATATCAAGAATTAATGATATCGATAACGCTTCTTACAAAGGAAATGTGATCTTTGAAGAATTTGATTTTGGGACGTTCCTTAATGATCCAGCAGTTGGTAACGCCTCTCTAAATTTTGATGTAAATGGAAAAGGGTTTATTGCAGAGAATATTAATACACAAGTAAAAGGAGATGTTTTTAAAGTTGATTATAACAATTACAACTATAAAGACGTGAAGGTAGCAGGAAACGTTAGAAACAAAATTTTTGATGGAAACCTGGCTGTGAATGACAGTAATTTGAGATTAAGTTTTGCCGGGCTCATTGATTTTTCTGAAGCTATTAAGAAGTATGATTTCGATGCGAATGTTGAATATGCGAATTTAAAGGTGTTAAACTTTGTAAAGAAAGACAGTATTTCCATCTTTAGAAGCCGGGTTAAAATGAATATGAATGCAAGTGGTTATGATGACGCTTATGGTAAAATTTCTTTTAGGGAAACATCTTATAAAAATCAAAATGATAATTATTACTTTGATAAGTTTGATGTGTTTTCCCGATTTGAAGGTAAAACACGATTCATTGAATTTAATTCCCCAGATATTATTGAAGGTGATCTAAAAGGGCGCTTTGTATTTAAAGATTTAAGAAAACTCTTCGAAAATTCATTAGGGTATATTTATACCAATTATGTTCCACATAAAGTAGCTGCAAATCAAAGAATAGATTTTAACTTTAAGATTTATAATAAGATTATTGAGGTGATCTACCCTGAAATTGAATTAGGTAAAAATACCTACATACGAGGGCGTGTTGAAAGTGATGAGAAAAACTTCAAGCTCACATTTAGATCCCCAAAAATAAGATTACTGGATAATTTTGCTAATCATGTTGAGTTGCAAGTAGATAATAGTAATCCGCTTTTCAATACTTATGTAGAAGTAGATAGTTTAAATACAAAGTATTATAATGTTTCTAAATTCAATTTAATTAATGTCACTGTAAATGATACTTTGTTTATGCGCTCTGAGTTTAAAGGGGGTACACATAATAATGATAGTTATAATTTAAGCTTTTACCATACCATTGATAAAGAAAATAAATCCGTCATAGGTTTTAAAAAATCCGATTTTACCATTAAAAACAATAAATGGTTTATCAACGAAGACAAAGACAGATTTAATAAAATTTCATTTAATAAAGACTTAACAAATGTAGATATCGATAAGTTTAAAATTAATCATAAAAATGAAGAAATTAAGCTTTCGGGCTTTATAAGGGATTCTACGGAAAAGGATTTAAAGCTAAACTTTAAAAATGTTGATTTAGCAAAAATAACGCCAGATATAGATAGTATTGCTTTAGCGGGCAATGTGAATGGCAAGCTGGATATCCTTCAGCAAAAAGGGAGTTATTTACCAAATTCTACAATCATTATAAATGATTTTAAGGTCAATAACTTTCTTTTAGGAGATTTTGATGCTACCATTACAGCAAATGAAAACCTTACAAATTATATTGTAGACGCAAAAATTAAGAGTGATAAATCTAGTTCTTTTAGTGCAGAGGGGAATATTTATGTTGGTAATGATCTACCTGAAATAGATGTTGATTTAATCTTTAACGAATTCAATTTACAACCTTTAAACCCATTATTGGATGGGGTGTTAAACAATATTAGAGGCCTGGTATATGGAGAGGCTAAGGTTCTGGGAAATCTTAAGAGACCAAGTATAAATGGCGATTTAAGATTAACGAATTCTGGTTTTGGTATCCCTTATTTAAATGTAGATTACAGTTTCAACGAAAATGCTTCAGTAACCCTAAAAAATCAAAGCTTTATTTTTAATAATATTCAGTTAACAGATACAAAATTTAACTCTAAAGGGCAACTTAATGGCGTATTGAGCCATGCTAACCTTTCTAAATGGCGTTTAGGTTTAGACTTGAGAACGTCTCGATTATTAGTACTTGATACTAAAGAGGACGAAGATGTTCTATATTACGGGACAGGCTTTATAGGAGGAAGGGCAAGCATTGTTGGGCCAACAGAGGAATTAGTGATTGACGTGGTAGGAGAAACCAAACACGGAACCGTATTTAAAATACCACTTAGTGATGCAGAATCTTTTGGAGACAATTCCTTTATTCATTTTATAACAAAAGAAGAGAAAGAAGCCAGAAAAAAAGGAGAAGAAGTTGTTTTTAATGAGATTAAAGGATTGGAATTGGATTTTGATTTAGATCTTACCGAAGAAGCCGAGGTTGAAATTATTATTGATAAAAATACAGGACATTCGTTAAAGGGGCGTGGTCGAGGGGGGCTATTGGTCGAAATCAATACGAATGGTAAATTTAAAATGTGGGGGGACTTCTCTGTATTTGAAGGTGTTTATAATTTTGCTTATGGTGGTTTAATCCAAAAAGAATTTATTGTACAACCTGGTGGTACATTATCATGGGATGGTGATCCATTAGATGCTATCATGAACATAAGCGCTATATACAAGACACAAGCAAATCCTTCACCATTATTAGATAATCCTATAAACAGAAGTATTCCTGTTGAATTAAATATTAGTTTAAAAGGAAATTTAGAAAAACCCGATCCGGATTTCAGTTTTGAGTTTCCTAATGTAAGCTCAACAATTAAATCAGAACTTCAATACCGATTGGAATCTGAAGATGATAAGCAAAATCAAGCCTTGTATTTAATATCCACAGGATCTTTTTCCAGAGGATTAAATGAACTGAATTTTTCAGGCACTATAGCAGAAAGGCTTAATGGTATTATTAGTGGTATTTTTACAAATGGCGATAGTAAACTTAATCTTGGTGTGAACTATGAGGCAGGTCAGAACAGACCAGATTATCAAACAGACGACAGGGTTGTTGCCACCATACAAACACAAATTAGTGATCGCGTACTTATAAATGGTAAAGTAGGGGTGCCAGTAGGTGGAGCTGGAGCAACCGAAACCGTTATTGCTGGAGACGTGGAAATTAATTTTCTGTTAAATGAAGAAGGCACACTAACGGCCAAAGTGTTCAATAGAGAAAATAGTATAAGAAATTTTGGCGAGGCGATAGGGTATACCCAAGGTGTTGGACTTTCATACAGTGTCGATTTTGATACCTTTAAGGAATTACTTCAAAATTTCTTTAAGAAATCTAAAAAAGAAGCGATAGGCCCTCAAGAAAAAACTGAAGAAAAAGACGCTAATTCATTGCCAAATTTCATTAAAATGAAGCCTTCCACACAAAAATAAACAGTCTTTTTTTGCTTTATTTATAGCTGTTTTCATAATAAAATGTTTTTTTTTATTAACTCAAACGTTATAGTTTAACAACTATAATTAAAATAAGATAAATGCTATAGATATGTGCTTTTTGTTTACTAATTTTACCTATAAATAATAAAAATTTTATGCCAAAAGCAATTAAAAAACTGGCCGTTTTAACTTCTGGAGGAGATTCTCCAGGAATGAATGCTGCTATTCGCTCGGTAGTTAGAACATGTGCTTATCATGATGTAGAATGCGTAGGTGTTTATCGTGGTTATGAAGGCTTGATAGATGGCGACTTTAAGTTAATGGACGCCCGTAGCGTAAAAGGAATTATAAATAAAGGAGGCACGATATTAAAATCTGCACGCTCTAAGGAATTCAGAACAGTAGAAGGCAGACAAAAGGCATTTAAACAATTAGCGGATGCTAATGTAGATGGATTGGTTGTGATTGGTGGCGATGGTTCTTTTACTGGGGCATTAATTTTTAATCAAGAATTTGATTTTCCAGTTATGGGAATACCTGGGACTATAGATAATGACATTTATGGAACATCCCATACATTAGGATTCGATACCGCTCTAAATACCGTAGTAGATGCCATAGATAAGATTCGTGATACAGCGAGTTCTCATAACAGGTTGTTCTTTATAGAAGTTATGGGACGAGATGTAGGACATATAGCTTTAAATACAGGTATAGCTGGTGGTGCTGAAGAGATTTTAATTCCCGAGGAAGATTTAGGATTAGATAGATTAGTAGAGTCATTGAACAGAAGTAGGAAATCTGGAAAAACCTCAAGTATTGTTATAGTTGCAGAAGGTGATAAAATTGGTAAAAACATATTCGAGCTAAAAGATTATGTAGATGAAAACATGGAAGGTTATGATGTTCGAGTATCTGTTTTAGGACATATGCAACGGGGCGGAGCGCCATCATGTTTCGATCGTGTTTTAGCCAGTAGAATGGGCGTAAGTGCGGTAGAGTCTTTATTAGAAGGCGAAACTAATTATATGGTAGGTTTGTTGAACAACCAAATAGAATTAACACCATTAGAAAAGGCCATAAAAGGAAAGTCAAAAATTAACTTAGAATTATTGCGTGTATCAGACATCATGAGCACCTAACATTTATAAACAAGATTATGTCAAAATTAAAATTAGGAATTAACGGATTTGGGAGAATTGGAAGAATTGCTTTTAGAGTAGCAGCTTCTAGACCAGATATTGAAGTAGTTGGAATAAACGATTTACTGGATGTAGATCATTTAGCATATTTATTAAAATACGATTCTGTTCACGGACAGTTTGATGGAACTATAGATACAAACAACGGTAACTTAGTCGTTAACGGTAATGAAATAAGAATTACGGCAGAACGTAACCCAGAGGATTTAAAATGGGATGCGGTTGGAGCTGAAGTTGTTTTAGATTGTACAGGTATCTTCACTACTTTAGAAGGTGCTCAAAAGCATATTACTGCTGGTGCTAAAAAAGTAGCTATCTCTGCACCATCTGCAGATGCCCCAATGTTTGTAATGGGTGTTAATCACAACGAAATTACTGCAGAGAACACGATTGTATCTAATGCATCTTGTACAACAAACTGTTTAGCACCTTTAGCAAAGGTAATTAACGATAAATTTGGTATTGTTGAAGGTTTAATGACCACAGTTCACGCTGCTACAGCAACACAGTTTACTGTTGATGGTCCATCAAGGAAAGATTACAGATTAGGTAGAGCTTCTTTAAATAACATTGTACCAGCATCTACAGGAGCAGCAAAAGCAGTAGGCAAGGTAATTCCAGAATTAAATGGTAAATTAACAGGTATGGCCTTTAGAGTTCCTACAGTTGATGTATCTGTTGTAGATTTAACATGTCGCTTAGAAAAAAGTGCTTCTTTCGAAGAGATAAAAGCCGCTTTAAAAGAAGCTTCAGAAAATGAATTAAAGGGTATTTTAGGATACACTGAAGAAGGTGTGGTATCTCAAGATTTTGTATCAGAACCAAAAACAAGTACATTTGATGCAAACGCAAGTATGGCATTGAATGATAATTTTGTTAAATTAGTATCATGGTACGATAATGAATTTGGTTATTCAACTAAATTGGTTGATTTAGCACAACATATCGGTTCAATATAAATTATTAATTTAGTCCACAGAGTTACTTTATTAATAAAGTAACTCTGTGGACTTTTTATGTGAAAACTTATGATCTTAATTGTTGATAGTGGTTCTACAAAATCTGATTGGATAGCGGTAGATAGTAATGGGAATAAATTACTGGAAAAAATGCGTACTAAAGGGCTTAATCCAGCTATTTTGCCAAAAAAGAAATTAAAAAAAATAATTAAATCCAATAGTTTATTAAAAGAACATAAGAAAAGTGTCACACATGTTTTCTTTTATGGAGCTGGTTGTGGTACCGTGAAACCAGTAGCACTTTTAAAAGAAGTATTAGAGGAGGTATTTGTTAACGCCCATGTTGAAGTCAATGAAGATACCATGGCTGCCATTTATTCCACTATTAACCATGATAAAGAAGCAGCGGTAGTTTGTATCCTGGGAACTGGATCTAATTGTAGTTATTATGATGGCGAGAAATTAGATCAGCGCGTTGTTTCTTTAGGATATTCTATTATGGATGATGCCTCTGGTAATTACTATGGCCGTCAATTGATTAGAGATTATTATTTTAATCATATGCCAGAAGATATTAAAATCGCTATAGGCAGTAAATTTAATATGGAGTCCGATTATATAAAATATAATTTATATAAACAACCTAACCCTAATGCCTATCTAGCCAATTTTGCTGAGTTTATGTTTTTAAATAAGGATTCAGAATATATTGTCAATCTTATAAAGAAAGGCATCCGATTATTTGCTACTAATATGATTATGCAATTTAAAGAAGAACTAAAAACCGTTCCAGTTCATTTTGCAGGATCTATTGCCTTTTTCTCACAGAAAGAAATCAAAGCTGTAGCTCAAGAAATGGGATTTAGAGTTGGTAATTTTGAACGAAGACCCATTGAAGGCCTAGTGTCTTATCACACTAAAAGCCTATAAGCTTTAGTTTGATAAGCATACTATGAGACGCGGCTTATAAAGATTGCGTTAAGGTTGTCTTTTCTATGAAATCTAAAGATTCATGAATTCATTGTTCCCATTATCATATAAAAATTAACCTTAAAGAATTCCTCGAGGCTGGCCTCGGACCTGCCTGCCAGTGAGTCAGGGATTGGGTATGGAACGGGTGAAACATGTTTATGGCTTTATTGATTTAATTAATAGATTAGTATTTGTGCATCTATTAAACATACCATCATCGAAGAGATTATGGAAATATAAAACTCCAAAACTGTAGCGTTTCAATAATGTGCTCGCTAATAAGGTTTTACCAATTATTCATGTTTAGCATGAATTCATAACCCGATATATTAATCATTACAAAAATAGTAATGAGTGACTTCAATATACTAAGTAAAGGGTTTTAAATAACTGTAGTTCAGCATTAAGAGTTAGTGAAAAAAACCAATAAAGACTATATTGGTTTATAAATTTCAGAACAAGATAATGGCGTTAAGAGAAATAAAAATATAAGGAATTATAAAGTTTTAATATAATTTGAATAAGTTTGTTAAAACGTATCAAAAAATGGGTCTTTTCTCACAATTTACTAAATCTATAAAAAAAAGGAGGATATTGTCTTTTCTTATTTTTATATCCATGGCCATAATACTATTGGTAAGTTGTTTATTTATTGAAAAGAAAATTGAATTACAAACTATTACTTTATTTTTATTTATTCTAGCCATACTACAAGTTTTTGTATTACAGTATTTTTTTAAAAATCAGTTAAAAAACGAGACCATACAATTAAATCTAAACAGGCGGATTAATGAGTTGAAAGCAACTCTAGAAGCATCTGAAAAAATAATTGAGCATAAATCAATTTATTTAGCAAACATGAGTTATGAGGTTCGTACACCGCTTAATACTGTTTTAGGTATGCTAAATATGTTAAAACAGACAGGACTTGATGATGATCAGAAAGCACAAGTTGAAATAGCAGAATATTCTTCAAAGCATTTATTGCAATTAGTGAACATGGTAACTGAGAATGCTGATGCGGAAACAGGAAACCTTAAATTAAATTTATTGGCAATAGATTTAAAATCGGATTTGTCCCATCTTTTTAAGGTTTTTGAATATCAAGCTTGGGAAAAAGGTTTGGAATTTGATTTTGAGTTTTTGTATGAAGAAAAAGACACGTTTTCTGTATTGGGAGACTCGGCTAAAATTCAACAAGTATTAATTAACTTGATTAACAACGCTATAAAATTTACTAACCAAGGGAAGATCTCGGTTATAGTTGATCAATCTATTGGTATTGATGACGACCAAATAGTAACATTTTATATTAAGGATACTGGTATAGGTATGCGACAAGAAGAAGTTAAACGAATTTTTAATAACGCTTCAAATCCGCATAATCCGTCTATGATAAGAGATTATAGGGGAGGGGGTATCGGACTTTCTATTTCGTATCAACTAATAAAACTAATGGGAGGCGAGTTGAAATTAGAAAGTAAAGAAAATGAAGGCTCCACTTTCTATTTTAGTTTACAGTTAAAAAAGACATTAAATATTGAAGCAGAAAATATTGCGTTAAAACCTATTCTTCAAGATAAGTTTAATGTTTTGGTAGCTGAAGACAATCGAACCAATCAAAAGGTCATTAAATTTTTGCTAGAACGCCAAGGTGCCGATTGTACTTTTGTGAAAAATGGTATTGAAGCGGTCGAACTATACAAGATTTTAGATTTCGATATGGTGTTTATGGATATCTACATGCCAGATATGGATGGATATCAAGCAACCAAGGCCATTCAAGAAACTGAAAAATACGCTCATAAAAACACACCTATAATTGCAGTATCGGCAAGTGCCTTTGAAGAGGATATCACTAATGCCAAACTAGCAGGGATCGATGAGTTTTTAGCGAAGCCAATACAAACAGACAGGCTAAAAGAGTTATTAATTAAATACTCTAAGAAGGATAAAGAAACATCCATTTAAATTTATCCTTTTATCTTTTTTTATCGTTATCCGATTAAAATTATTGAATACAGTTTGAAATCTGGCTATAACTATAGTTAATAAAAGCTCTACAATTAAGCACCTTGCTTTTAATGCTAGTTAAGATTATTTGGATAATTCAGATTTATTGAAAATAATGTTTATTTGGTATTAGTTCCAATTAAGTCTTTGTTCTAAAAGCAAAGCGGTCTTATACCTTTGGTCTTTTTATTTAACAGCTATCATGCTAATCTCTACATTGACATTTTTGGGTAGTTTGGCTACTTGTACAGTTTCTCGTGCAGGCGCTGTATCATCGTTAAAATAGCTGCCGTAGATGTCATTTATTTGGTTGAAATCATCCATGTTACTAATAAAAATAGACGTTTTTATAACGTGCTCAAAAGTCATGTTTGCTGCTTCTAAAACCGCTTTAAGATTCTGCATAACTTGAGCTGTTTCAGTTTTTATATCGTCCAGAACAAGAACGCCCGTTTTTGGATTAAAGGCAATTTGTCCAGAAGTATATAAAGTATTACCACTTAAAATGGCTTGATTATAAGGACCAATAGGAGCTGGTGCTTTAGATGTTGTAATTATTTTTTTCATAAAAATATATATTTTTTATTTCCGCGAAAGCGGAAATCTTATTATACTTTTCTTAAATTATTAAAGCAACAGCAGAATAAATCCCTAGAGCTAGAGCCTAATATCTGGTTGTCTACGTTTTTCATATTTTAAATCTTTTAAAATACTCGATTTAATACCAATAAAGAAATTCCAAGAACTTCTTGAACTAAAAGGTACCCAACTAAAATTCATACGCCAACTCAATAAATCACGTTCAAAACGCAATTGCGTATAAGTAAAGCCCGCATTCTTTAAATCGTAACCCGACGATGCGCCAATAGACCACTTGGGTGAGAGCTCTAAGTCTCCAGAAAACATAAGTGAATGTGATGAAATTTCTTTTTGCCTCCTGGAATTTGAATAGTTTACAGCATAGGCTAACCGTAGACTCCAAGGAATTTTATAATTATAGTGTTCACTTGGAATTTCTTCTTCGTCATCTTCGTCATTATTGATCTGCTGATTGGCAAAATCTTCAGAAACCCCAAATAGATCATCAGCACGACCACCACTCCGTAAATTTTCATCTATATTTTTATCTTTTTCTTTACCCCCTTTTTTGCTGGATATAGACCAACTAGTGGTCAAGTTTGCACTTGTTAACCTAAAAAGGCTGCCGCCATTATCAATATTGAATTTATTAATTTTTTTATTGTTGTTGTCCAACGCATACGGATCTAAAGTAGCTCCAAAATTTACGCTCATTTTATTGTTAAAAAGCTGTGTGCCACCGCTCATTCTAACTGGGCTCCACTGTAGTGAATCACCGGCAAAATTATAAGAAGTAGAAAAGTTTAGATTATTTAATAATATGACTTTTTTAGGTTCTGTAGCAGTACTGTCCCTATCACGAACTTTTGCTTCTATATTGTTGGATACGGAGATTCCCATAGAACTAGAAAAGTTTTTATTAGGCACCCCAAAAACACCGCCATCAAATCTAGAAAACTCAACATCGCTGGTTGTTAGGTTGTCTGCACTAATAACTTCATAACTGTCATAATATTTATCAAAGGCAGGATTAATATTATAACTTATTGAAGGCCTTATGATATGTCTTATGGCTTTTATTTTAGTATCCTTGCCTTCTTTTTCAAAATTGAACATACCATAAATAGTAGTACCTAAACTGGTGCTAAAATTATAGGTCCTAAAAGAGTCAAAACCATTTATGGTTTCTACGATTTCTTTACGCTCTATAGGGTCATATGACTTATCCACGGTTTTAAAAGTCCAAACTTCATTAAAATTGGTACTGGCACTGAGACTGAAATATTTAAATAATTTAAAATTAGTGCTTAAAGGGATGGTATGCTGAAAACCTGCTTTGGCATCGTCAAACATTTCCTTTTTAAAGAAAAGGGAGTCGGTTGTTTGAATTCTATTTTCACCCCTCACATTATACTGTAAGTTTATATTTTGAATAACCCCTTTTTTTGATCCTGATTTTGAAGCAAATGGGTACATTCTGCCAATACTACCTTGAAATGTAGGAAGTGTCATGTTTATGCTCTCGGTATTCGTGTTTTGGGAATGTGTCGCTGTGACGCTAAAATTCACCTGCGGTTCCCCTTGAAATGTTTTAGAATACGATACAGACGATGATAAGGTGTTATTTAAAAAAGCACCGGTATTGACTTGATTTACAGATGAACGATAATAGGTGCTACTACCCAAGTTAACCGAAGCTGAAAATCGAGAGTTAGGATTTGCTTTGCTATCCTGGCTATGGGACCAACGTAAGTTGTAAATAGTATTTCTGGAGTAATCGGGGAAACCACGTTCACTATTAATTAAATTTTCATATCTAAAACCTAAATTACCTCTAAACTTATAACGCTTGGCATAAGTGCTTTCTAATCGAAGGCCATAACTGCCATTGGTATAGTAATCCCCTATAACCGCTAAATCGACATAATCGTTTATCGCAAAATAATACCCGCCATTTTGTAAAAAGAACCCACGATCGTTCTGTTCACCAAATGAAGGTATGATGACCCCAGAAGTTTGCTTTTCACTTTGTGGAAAAAAACCAAAAGGCAACCCTATAGGTGTGGGAACATCATATATAAATAAATTGGCCAGTCCCGTAACTATTTTTTTACCAGGAACAATTTTGGCTTTTCTAAGTTTAATATAATACTCAGGATCCTCAAGATCAACAGCAGTTGTATATTTAGCGTTTTTTAAAAAGTAAACAGAGTCATTCTCTTTCTTGGTAACTTGGGCAATGACCGTACCTTCACCTTGTTCTGTTTTAGAATTAAATATAAGTGCTTTTTTTGACTCGGTATTAAAAACAATAGAATCCGGTTCTACAACATTGCTTCCTTGAGTGAAAACGGGTTTTTGGGTGTATCCTTCAATAGAATCTGTTATTCCTTTGGCATACACCGTGTTTTTAGTATAATCAATAACAATACTACCAGAAGTAATATTCATGTCACCATAGTCGATCTTAGCATTATTGTACAAATAAAGCTTTTGTTTTTTTTGATTGAATTTGGTGTAATCATCTGCGTGATAAGTCACAATATGCTCTAAAAGTTCTTTTTTAGGAGCCATAGAATCTGTTAATGTAGAATCTTGATTCTTTTCAGTTACTTCGGGAACTAAAAGGCTATCCGTGTTAACAATCACGCTATCTCTAACACTTCGGTTAATGGTTTTTCCCTTTTTTGGGATGTCCTGGGAAAAGCTAAACGTGTTAATAAACACTGTAAAACTTAATGCAAAAAGTATTTTAAAGTTGTTTGTATGCAACGCTTTTAAATGTATTTTTGTAAAAGTATGGCTCGGTTTTTGAATTGCCAAAATTACATATATTTTTCTGTGATTGATTTAATAATCAATTAAAAATTTAAAATTAAAATAAACTGGGTTTTTTAATCGATGAAACTCTTATATGATATCCTTCTTACTTAGACAGATTCTTCGATTAAAATTAATTTATATATCACATGAAAACGCACAGAGTATTACTTTTCGTATCCTTTATAATAGTATTAACACTTTCTTCATTTAAAAAAAATGGGAATTTAAATGATGGTAAGTTTGTTGTTGTTTTAGATGCTGGGCATGGCGGACATGACCCGGGCAATTTAGGTAATGGTTATAAAGAAAAGGATATTGCCTTAAAGATCGTTTTGGAAGTAGGGAAGGAACTTGAGAAAAACCCCAATATAAAAGTCGTTTATACACGAAAAAAAGATGTATTTATTGATTTGTTCGTTAGGGGGCAAATTGCCAATAAGGCAAATGCCGATTTATTTGTGTCGGTGCATTGTAATGCTCATAATTCGCAAGCTCATGGAACAGAAACATTTGTATTAGGAACCCATAGGAACCAAACCAATTTTGAAGTTGCAAAAAAGGAAAATTCAGTAATTTTTCTTGAAAATGATTACGAGAAAAATTATGCGGGCTTTGATCCTAATTCGCCAGAATCTGTTATGAGTATACTATTGAGCCAAGAAGAGTACCTGGATCAAAGTATTATGTTGGCAAGTTTAATACAAAACAAGTTTACGCATTCACTAAAGCGTAAAAATAGAGGCGTTAAACAAGCCGGGTTTATTGTTTTACATCAAACCGTTATGCCAAGTGTATTGGTTGAAACAGGGTTTTTATCGTATAAAAAAGAAGGTTCTTATTTGAATTCTAAAAAAGGGCAACAACAAATGTCCAATTCTATTGTTAGCGCTATATTAGAATATAAGAGTAGTTTAGAAAAAAATGTGAATGATTATTCGATAATAAACGATACAGCAGAAACTGTAGAGTCAACAACTTTAAATGATATCATTTTTAAAGTACAAATTGCGGCAGGTTCAACACCTCTAGAAACAAAACCTTATAATTTTAAGGGGCTAGAGGGGATTTCCCGTTTAAAAGATGGTAATGTTTACAAGTATTTTTACGGCGCTACACCAAATTATGATAAAATAAAAGAACTCGAAGAGGAGGCTGCAGAAAAAGGATATACCTCTAGTTTTGTTGTGGCTTTTAAAGCCGGGAAAAAAATAGCATTGATAGATGCTTTAAAAACTACTACGAATTAAGTTGTTTCTTTCAAATTTATTTTAAATTTGTTTTCTAATACATTTTAGTTTGAAAATATCAAAAGAAGTTAAAACAGGCATATTAGTTATATCGGGAATCGTCCTTTTTATTTTTGGATTTAACTATTTAAAGGGGCAAAACCTATTCGATTCTACGAATGTTTATTATACGGAGTTTGATTATAATGCCTTATCCCAATCGTCCTTAGTGACCGTTAAAGGTAACTCAGTAGGAAGGATCAAAGATATTACCTACGATTATAAAACAGGAAAAACCAAGGTAGCCTTTTTTGTAAACGAAGAATTGAAATTTTCGAAAAATAGTGTCGTTAGACTTTATGAAACGAGTTTAATGGGCGGAAATGCTATAGCCATCATATTAGCCAAAGATGGTGACATGGCAAAACCTGGTGATGTTTTAAAATCTGAAGTAGAAACCGGACTGGTATCCAGTCTATCCAAAAACTTTTCGGGAATTAGTAGCGAATTAAATTCCACATTAAGAGCAACAGACACGCTGTTTACGAGTTTAAATAAGTTCGTTAATGATAACTCCGAAACAGGGCTAAAAAGGACTATTAAAGAATTAAATGAAACTTTAAAATCCTTTAAAACGACTTCAAATACGGTTAATAATGTACTTTCTAAAAACGATAAGAATATAGCTGATATCCTTGAAAAATTTAAAGCATCCAGTAATGATTTAGCAGTATTGACTGCTGAATTAAAAAATGCTGAAATTAGTACAACCGTAGCCTCTTTAAAAAATACGCTTGATAATTTAAACAGCATATTAGTAGGTCTTAAAGAAGGAAAAGGTTCTATGGGAAAACTTCTTAAGGACGAAACTTTGTATAATAATTTAGAAGGCGCTACTAAAGAGATGGAATCCTTATTGAGAGATATCAAGTTGCATCCTAAACGTTATTTCCGAATTTTATCAAGAAAGGAAATTCCTTATAAAGAGGAAGAAACTAAATAAACCTTATGCATTATTTACCTAACATTCTTTTTGCTATTGCACTAATAGCCAGTATTGGCTTTTTTGTTAAAAATGTAAAAAAACTTACCAGGAATATTAAACTGGGAAAAGAAGTGGATGTTAGTGATAATAAATCGCAACGTTGGAAAAACATGGCGATGATCGCCTTGGGACAAAGTAAAATGGTACGTCGGCCCATTGCGGGCTTTTTACATGTGGTGGTATATGTTGGCTTTATAATAATCAACATTGAAGTCTTGGAAATTGTTATTGACGGTGTATTAGGGACACACCGTATATTTTCTTCAATAGGAAGCTTGTATGGTGTTTTAATTGGTTCTTTTGAAATACTGGCCATTTTGGTTTTTGTGTCTGTAATCCTTTTTTGGATTAGAAGAAACATGATAAAATTAAAACGCTTCTGGAAATCAGAGATGACCAGTTGGCCAAAAAATGATGCCAATTACATTCTGTATTTTGAAATGGTTTTAATGACGCTGTTTTTAGTCATGAATGCTACAGATGTTCATTTTCAAGATTTAAACTCAGGGAATGTCATAAGCCAATTCATAGCACCTTGGTTTAGTGGCCTATCAAATAGTACATTACATTTTATTGAACGGGGGGCATGGTGGATGCATATCATTGGTATATTGGTCTTCTTAAACTACCTCTATTACTCAAAGCATTTACATATATTGTTAGCATTTCCAAACACCTACTACGGAAAGTTACGGCCCAAAGGACAGTTGGATAATTTAGAAGCTGTTACAAAAGAGGTAAAAATGATGATGGATCCAAACATCGATCCGTTCGCAGCACCAGCAGCAGGCGCCGAAGGGGAAGTACCCGCTAAATTTGGTGCCAGTGATGTACAGGATTTAAGTTGGGTGCAATTATTAAATGCTTATACATGTACAGAATGTGGGCGTTGTACCAGTGAGTGTCCTGCTAACCAAACAGGTAAAAAATTATCACCTCGTAAAATCATGATGGATACCAGGGACCGTTTAGAGGAAGTTGGTAAAAATATGGATGCCCATAAAGGAACGTTTAAAGACGACGGAAAACAACTATTGGATAATTACATAACAAGAGAAGAGCTGTGGGCGTGTACTTCATGTAATGCTTGTGTAGAGGCTTGTCCCGTAAGTATAGATCCATTGTCCATTATTTTGGATATGCGTCGTTATTTGGTTATGGAGCAGTCTGCTGCCCCTGCCGAGCTAAATAATATGATGACCAATATTGAAAATAATGGTGCACCGTGGCCCTATAACCAAATGGACAGATTAAATTGGAAGAACGACTAGTTTATTTTATAAATTCAAAAAAAATCAAAATAAGACATGAGCGAATTACTAAAAGTGCCAACGATGGCAGAATTTATGGCTCAAGGCAAGCAACCTGAAGTATTGTTCTGGGTTGGTTGTGCAGGTAGTTTTGATGATAGAGCAAAAAAAATAACAAAAGCTTTTGTTAAACTATTAAACAAGGCTAATATCGAATTCGCAGTATTGGGAACCGAAGAAAGCTGTACTGGAGACCCTGCAAAAAGAGCCGGAAACGAGTTTTTATTTCAAATGCAGGCGGTAACTAACATAGAGGTGCTAAACGCTTATGAAGTGAAAAAAATAGTAACAGCCTGCCCACATTGTTTTAATACTATAAAAAATGAATATCCGGAACTAGGAGGTAACTATGAAGTGATGCACCATACACAGTTTTTAAAAGCCTTACTGGATGATGGGCGCTTAACTATAGAAGGCGGAAAGTTTAAAGGAAAACGTATTACGTTTCACGATCCTTGTTATTTAGGGCGTGCTAATAATGTGTATGAGGCACCAAGAGATCTCATTCAGAAATTAGAGGCAGAATTGGTCGAAATGAAAAATTGCAGACGTAATGGTTTGTGTTGTGGGGCAGGAGGTGCGCAAATGTTTAAGGACGCTGAAAAGGGAGACAAGGAAGTAAATGTTGAACGTACCGAACAAGCTTTAGAAGTAAAACCAGAAATCATCGCAGCAGGTTGCCCATTTTGTAATACCATGATGACCGATGGCGTAAAAGCTAAAGAAAAAGAAGCCGATGTGGCTGTTATGGATATCGCCGAATTGATAGCTAATGCACAAGATCTATAATATAAAAGCAAAAAAAAACGACTAGTCTTCAATTTTTATTTTATATGATCTTTTTGGAATACTAAATAATAGCCTCATTTAGTTATAATGGGTTATAAGAGCTATTAATTCCATTTTTTCTTCTTAAATTTTTGGTATTATGCCTTCAAGAGTTCAAGGTTTAACTGTTCTATTTCACATATAACGATAAAAAGCGTATAGCAAGTAGTGATTATATTTAAGGAGGAATCACAATACAAAGATTGGATGTAAATCCGTATTTTTGTATGATAAGGAGAAGGGCTTTTTTAAGTTCTAAATTCAAAAATCATCAATCGTAATTCTAAAATTAAAGCATGTTAGTAAACTTTAATACATTACCAGAAGAATCCCGTGTTTGGATATATCAAGCGAACCGATCTTTTACAGAGCAGGAAATTGAAGAAATACAATCTAAGTTAGGTGTGTTTCTTGAGAACTGGACTGCACACGGAAGTGATTTACAAGCAGGATACTTAGTTAAATATAAACGCTTTATAATTATAGGGGTGAATCAAAATTCACATAATGCTTCAGGTTGCTCTATTGATGCCTCGGTACATTTTATTCAGCAATTGGAAAAAGATTATAATGTCGATTTAATGGACAAGATGAATGTTTCCTATAAGCAAGGAGGCTATATTGCTTATAAGCCACTTGTTGACTTTAAAAAAATGGCAAAAGATAAAGCCATTTCTAAAAACACCATTGTTTTCAATAACCTAGTTACCAATATTGCCGAGTTTAAAGAAAACTGGGAAGTTCCCGCTAGTGAGAGTTGGCATAGTAGGTTCGTTAAATAGCCTAATTCCTGCGAAAGCAGGAATCTCATTAACTATCGAAAAGTTCTTTTTGATAAGAAATTTATTCGTTTCCAATACACTAAATCACAGTTTTGACACTCAAGCTAGCATAAATTCCTTGATGTATTGTTTACGTTAATCGAAAAGAATTCCTCGACGCTTTGTGTCGGGCCTGCCGGCAAGGCAGGGTTCGTTTCAAGAAATTCTTTATTAAATACCCGTTTTGTTTCATAAGCGCATCTTTTGCGTCATTCCAAATTTATTTCGAAGTTTCATGGCTCTGATAAACAAAATAAATTATAGCTTCAATTAATAAGATTCCTGCTTTCGCAGGAATTAATTAGTTAATTTTTAAAAGTAAATCTTAAAATTTATGAGAACTATAAAATTTAAGCGAACAAGACTATTAAACCTTAAAAAACTTTTATATATCAAATAGAATAATCATTTTTATGCTCATAAAGTATAAAAATGATATTATGGCTAACGATATTGTATTATTAAACATTTCAGGGCAAGACAAACCAGGGTTGACCTCCAGTTTAACATCTGTTTTAGCAGAATATGGTGCCAAAGTCCTAGACATTGGACAAGCGAATATCCATGATACATTGTCTTTAGGGATCTTGTTTAAAATTGAGTCAGGAAAAAAATCAGCGGCCGTATTAAAAGATTTGCTTTTTAAGGCTTATGAACTTGGTATTCATGCTAAATTTACACCCATTTCACACGAAGATTATGAAAATTGGGTAACACTACAAGGTAAAGATCGATATATTGTTACTATTTTGGGGGAAAGGCTTACTGCCCAACAAATATCAGAAGTTACTAAAATAATATCAGAAAAGAATTTAAATATAGATTCTATAAAAAGGCTTACTGGACGTTTATCACTTATTAAAGAAGAGGAGTATCCTAGGGCTTGTATCCAACTATCCATTAGAGGAAAAATAGATAATAAAGCTGAGTTTACTGAGAGATTTATGCAAATTTCGAGTGATTTAGATGTAGATATAGCATTTCAGGAAGATAATATATACAGGAGAAACAGGCGTTTGGTCTGTTTCGACATGGACTCTACATTAATACAAACTGAAGTTATCGATGAGTTGGCAGAATTAGCGGGTGTTGGCGATGAAGTAAAAGCAATTACAGAATCTGCAATGCTAGGAGAAATTGACTTTAAGGAGAGTTTTAAAAGACGTATGAAACTCTTAAAAGGGTTAAAGGAAGAAGTGCTTCATGATGTGGCAATAAATCTACCCATAACTAAAGGCGCCAAAAGACTTATCGATACATTGAAAAGTTACGGGTTTAAAACGGCTATACTGTCAGGTGGATTTACATACTTTGGTCACTATTTAAAAGAAACACTGGGTATGGATTACGTATATGCTAATCAATTGGATATTAAGGATGGTGTTTTAACTGGTGACTATATAGGTGATATTGTTGATGGCGATAAAAAAGCAGAGTATCTTAGGGAAATTGCTAAAAATGAAGACATAGATATTAGTCAAACTATAGCTGTTGGTGATGGTGCAAACGATTTGCCAATGCTTAATCTTGCCGGGTTGGGGATTGCTTTTCATGCCAAACCCACGGTAAAGGATAATGCACAAAGCTCTATATCGAGTATAGGTTTAGATGGCGTGCTGTATTTGTTGGGATATCACGACAGACATATAGATTTAATCGAATAATTAAAAAAAACAGATACCGTTCTGTTTTTGAGTGGTTTATGACTCATATTAAAAAGGTTAAGAAAAATAAAGAAGAACCTGCCAATAAGAGCAGGTATTTCGTTTGTTGAAATGTAGTTCATTACTTCTTTAAAATCTCTTTAAAAGTCTTTTCATCTTCTCTTTAAAAGTATTAATTTGGCATTATTAGCATTGAAGAGGTATAAACTTTTTTATTGAAGTAAAAAATAGTCGAACTTTGTTCATTTTGCATACTTTTTGTGGTACAAAGCTGTGTTACGAAATAGTAAAAAGACAACAAAAGAATGTAAAAAACTATTTTGTAGCCAATAAAAAAAGTTTAAATCACTTCTTAAGTTAGTTACTAATAATGTCTCTAATTAATTCTTTCTATGTACCGTATTTTTTTTACAGTAGTATTATTTTTTACAATCTTTTTCACGTTTGGTCAAGCGACTAAAAACCCGCTATGGGCTGATGATGTAGAAGCGCAACAAAAATGGGTAGATAGTATTTATGAATCTATGACTTTAGCAGAAAAAGTAGGACAGTTATATATGGTGCAAGTGATGTCCGACCAAGATGCTACTTCTAAAAATAAAATTGTTCAGTTAATTAAAGATTATCACATTGGTGGTATTATTTATTCTAATGGCGGTCCCGTTAGACAGGCAAAATTGAATAATGAACTACAATCATTTTCTAAAACACCGTTACTGGTTGGGATGGACGCAGAGTGGGGGTTGAGTATGCGCTTGGACTCGACCTATGCCTTTCCTTGGAATATGACACTAGGGGCTATAAAAGACAATGATCTTATAGAACAAGCAGGAAGAAAGATAGGGGAACATTGTAAACGGTTAGGGGTTCATTTTAACTTTGCACCAGTTACCGATATTAATACCAACCCTAAAAACCCAATAATAGGCAATCGGTCTTTTGGAGAAGACAGGGATAATGTCACCGAAAAAGCATCAGCTTTTATGAGAGGTATGCAGAAAGCAGGCGTTTTAGCTAGTGCAAAACATTTTCCTGGTCATGGGGATACAGATCAAGATTCACACGAAAGATTGCCCACTATAAGTTTTAATGAAAAGCGTATCGATTCTATAGAACTGTATCCATATAAAAGACTCATAAAGGAAGGTTTATCTAGCGTGATGGTGGCACATTTAAACGTCCCCAGTTTAGAGCCTCGTTCTGGCTATCCATCTTCATTATCAAAGCATATTGTTACCAACATTTTAAAAGATTCTTTAGGTTTTCAAGGACTCATATTTACAGATGCACTCACCATGAAAGGTGTATCAAACTTTAGTGAAACCGGGGATATAGACTTGGCTGCTTTTAATGCTGGGAACGATGTCATGTTAATGTCTGAAGATGTTGGCATAGGTGTTTCTAAAATTATTGAAGCTTGCAATAAAGGCGATATTACCGAAGAGCGTTTGGCGCATTCTGTTAAAAAGATATTGAAAACCAAGTATAAAGTAGGGTTAAATAATTATGAGCCTATAGGGTTGTTTAATTTGACCAAAGATTTAAATAGGTTAGAAGATGATATTTTATATGAAGAGTTGATGGAGAATGCTATTACCGTCGTAAAGAACGATAAGCATTTTATGCCTTTAAAAGAATTGGAAACTAAGACGATAGCCTATGTGAATATGGGTGACGATAGTGGTTCGGCATTTTTTAATGAATTAAAAAAATACACGAAAGTACACCATATAGAAGCAGAAAAATTAAATGACTTAATTAAAAAGCTTCAAGTGTATAATACCGTAATTATTGGTTTGCACCGTTCTAACGATAGTCCTTGGAAACCATATCAATTCACTAATAAAGAATTGGTTTGGTTGCAAGAAATAGCTCGAAATCATACGGTTATTTTAGATGCTTTTGTTAAACCTTATGCGCTTTCAGAGCTAAAAAGTATCGAGAACATAGAAGGTATGGTTCTTAGTTATCAAAACAGTGAAATAGCACAGCAAAAATCGGCACAACTTATTTTTGGTGCTATTCCTGCCAAAGGGCAATTACCAGTATCTATTGGGGACTTTTTTAAAGAGGGAGAAGGGTTTCATATCAATGCTATTAAAAGACTAGGGTATACTGTTCCAGAGCGTGTAGGGATGAACTCTCAAAAATTAAAGCGAGTAGATTCTGTTGCAGAATATGCAGTTAAACAAAAAATGACACCTGGCATTCAATTATTAATTGCAAGGAAAGGACAGGTTATCTACAATAAAAATTTTGGCAAGCATACTTACAAAGGAAAAAATAAGGTAAAGTTCGATGATATTTATGATGTGGCATCTTTAACAAAAATATTAGCAACATTGCCATTGCTCATGGAATTAGAAGAGAAAGGTATTGTATCATTAGATACTAAACTTTCAGAAATATTACCAGAATATAAAGGCTCAAATAAGGAAGGAGTCTCCATTAAAAATATGTTGTCCCATTATGCGAGATTGAGACCGTGGGAGCCCTTTTATTTCCGTACTTTGGACACTGTTACCAAACGACCGGCTAAAAAATATTATAGAGGAAAAAGAACTAATAAATTTAATATAGAGGTTACTAAGAATTTATTTTTACGTTCCGACTATAAGGATTCTATAAATAATATTATTAAAGATTCGGAATTATTAAATAGACTAAGATATAGATATAGCGATTTCCCATATTATATTTTAAAGAAATTTATAGAAACTCATTACGACAAAACACTTGATGAACTGGTACAAGATCATTTTTATCGATCATTAGGAGCTAATAATACATTGTACAACCCATATTATAAAATAAGCAGTAAGAAAATCGTTCCAACAGAAGTAGACGATTATTATAGACACCAAAGAATACATGGCTATGTACATGATATGGGGGCTGCCATGCAAAATGGTATAGGGGGACACGCTGGTGTTTTTAGTAATGCAAACGATGTGGCAAAAATTATGCAGATGTACTTGCAAAAAGGATATTATGGAGGTAAACGCTACTTAAAACCGGAAACCATCGATAAATTTAATACTTGTTATTATTGTACACAAGGAAATAGAAGGGGGCTTGGGTTCGATAAACCCCAATTGGGAGAAGATGGCCCAACTTGTGGTTGTATATCCATGACAAGTTTTGGACATTCAGGTTTTACGGGAACGTATGCCTGGGCAGATCCCGAAGAAGAAATAGTCTATATCTTTTTGGCCAATAGAACATATCCAAAAGCAGGAAAAAATTTATTGTTAAAAGAGAATATTAGAACCGAAATACAACGCTTAATTTATGAAGCGATAGAGGAGTAAGAGTACTTAAAGTTATAAGTACTTAAAGTTATAAGTTGAAAGTGCCTAAAGTTATAGGTTGAAAGTGCCTAAAGTTATAAGTTGAAAGTGCTTAAGGTTATAGGTTGGAAGTGCCTAAAGTTATAGGTTGAAAGTGCCTAAAGTTATAAGTTTAAAGTGCCTGAAGTTATAGGTTGAAAGTGCTTAAAGTTATAGGTTGAAAGTGCCTAAAGTTATAGGTTGAAAGTGCCTAAAGTTATAGGTTGAAAGTGCCTAAAGTTATAGGTTGAAAGTGCCTAAAGTTATAGGTTGAAAGTGCCTAAAGTTATAAGTTGAAAGTGCCTAAAGTTATAGGTTGAAAGTGCCTAAATTTATAGGTTGAAAGTGCCTAAAGTTATAGGTTGAAAGTGCCTAAATTTATAGGTTGAAAGTGTCTAAAGTTATAGGTTGAAAGTGCCTAAAGTTATAGGTTGAAAGTGCCTAAAGTTATAGGTTGAAAGTGCCTAAAGTTATAGGTTGAAAGTGCTTAAGGTTATAGGTTGAAAGTGCCTGAAGTTATAGGTTGAAAGTGCCTAAAGTTATAGGTTGAAAGTGCCTAAAGTTATAGGTTGAAAGTGCCTAAAGTTATAAGTTGAAAGTGCCTGAAGTTATAGGTTGAAAGTGCTTAAGGTTGTGAGTTGAAAGTGCTTAAAGTTATAAGTTGAAAGTGCTTAAGGTTATAGGTTGGAAGTGCCTAAAGTTATAAGTTAGAAGTACTTAAAGTTATAGGTTGGAAGTGCTTAAAGTTATAAGTTGGAAGTACTTAAAGTTGTAAGTTAAGAGTACTTAAAGTTGAAAATCAACAGGTTTTAAAATTTGTGATACTTAGAATTAAAAAGATGAAAATAGGAATTGTTTGCTATCCAACATTTGGAGGAAGTGGTGTGGTAGCCACAGAGCTAGGCTTGGAATTATCCAAGCGTGGGCATGAGGTCCATTTTATTACCTACAACCAACCTGTACGATTGGAGTTGTTAAGTAACAATGTACATTACCATGAGGTAAATGTACCAGAATACCCATTGTTCCACTATCAGCCCTACGAGTTGGCTTTATCTAGTAAATTGGTAGATATGGTGAAGCTCCATAAAATAGAAATCCTACATGTCCATTATGCAATTCCGCATGCTTATGCAGCCTATATGGCTAAAAAAATGCTACAAGAAGCAGGTATTTATGTGCCCATCGTTACAACACTGCACGGTACCGATATAACACTAGTAGGAAGTCATCCATTCTATAAATCAGCAGTAGAATTCAGTATTAATAAGTCGGATGCAGTAACAGCAGTATCACAAAGTTTAAGAGACGATACGTTGCGATTATTCGATATTAAAAATAAGATTCATGTGGTGCCAAATTTTATCGATTTAGATAAATATAAGCACAATTTTACGGATTGTCAACGGGAAATGATGGCCAGTAATAATGAGAGGATCATTACGCATATTAGTAATTTACGCCCAGTAAAACGTGCAGAGGATGTTATTTCTATTTTTTACAATATTCAAAAAGAAATGCCAGCAAAATTGATGCTGGTTGGAGAAGGGCCAGAGCGTGAAAAAATAGAATGGCGTTGCCAGAGATTAGGTATTTTAGATAAAGTTATTTTCTTCGGAAAAAGTAATGAAATAGATAAGATATTATGCTTTAGTGATTTGTTCCTGTTACCTTCACAAACAGAAAGTTTTGGATTAGCTGCGTTAGAGGCTATGGCGTCTTGTGTTCCTGTTATATCAAGTAATACAGGAGGCATCCCCGAAGTTAATGTGCATGGGGTCTCTGGATTTTTAAGCGATGCAGGTGATGTAGATGATATGACTAAAAATGCCCTTTATATTTTAAGTGATGAAAAACGGTTACAGGCTTTTAAAGATAATGCCAGAAAAGAAGCTTTGAAATTCGATTTACATGCCATTGTACCACAATATGAAACTATTTATGAGGATACTTTGGCTAAGTGCTTGGTATTATAAATAGTTTAGTCTGGGTTTCTAAGATTTTTAATAAATTTTTTTTTTGATTGACCGTAATATGTCATAAACCTAAAAATATAGCTAAGTCGCTATAAAATAGCATAGAATATTTAGAAATAAAAAATAGAAGTTCAAGGCAAAAAGCGTAGGCATAGCCTAGTTCAATGTCATTAAGTTAAGGCCGTAATGTCAGTCTGAGCGCAGTCGAAGACCAATTGGAGTTCTAGTTTTTATTAGCATTTCGACTGCGCTCAATGTGACAAATAAAGAACAAATTTCCTTAACTTAAAGACATTGAGCCTAGTTATGGCGAGTATTATTAACGAAGAAATTCGGTTTTTTACTCTGAAGGTTCATGTTATTTTATATTGATTTAGCTATATATTGATTTTGTCATCCCGAGGCAAAGGGATCTTGAGGGATCACATTGATTATCAACAGATTCTTCACTATAGCCTGTACTGAGCGTAGTCGAAGTATTCTGAATGACAAAAATATCATTATGTATGATTACGGACATTCAGTAAAATTTTAATTGATTTCATAAAAAAAGCGCCCAAAAGGCGCTTTTTAAATATATAAATTTCAGTTTAGAACTGATAACGAATTCCTAAAGCAATATCAAAATCCAAGTCATTGTTATTGTAAGTGTCATCCCCAAAACCAATTTCTGGTCTAAAATCCAACGATAATAATAAAGGAATCTCGAAGTTGTACTCAATACCAATGTCACCAGCAGCAAAAACGAATGTATCAGAAACATCCCTTCCGCCAGGAACATCAAAGCTAAAAGAGCCAATACCACCACCAGCACCTACATACCAATTAAAAGAGCCATCTAAAGGAAATAGCCATTGATATAATCCTGCAATTTTAAAACCATCATAGTTATTTCCGTCTCTCCAACCTAAATCTAATTCTAGTCTATTGTTATCACCCAGAGCACGTTGATAAGAGATTTCTGCACCTAACCCATCACTGTCCCCTAATCGTAATCCAAGAGCATTTTCTGAAATGTTTTGAGCGCTAGAGGCAAAAGCGAACCCTAAAATAGTAACTGATAATAAAAATAATTTCTTCATAAATTTAAAATTTAGTTTGATTAAATGATATACGATATTTTTTGTAAAAAAGACTATTCTAAATAAGAACGTACTAACAAAAATAACGCTAAAATTGTATTTATATTTAATATTTTTTCATACTTATAAACATATTATTAAAAAATAATGTCATATATCCTACAGTTAAGGAAGAACATGCCTTACGCTTAAATTTAAGAAAGGTATTTGTTATAGAACAAGCCCAAAATCTAATGTGTCAAATTCCTTTCCATTTACTATGATAGAAACTTGATGTTTCCCTGCATGAAATTTACGCGTTGTGATTATTTTAAACGATTGTTTTCTCTTAATACTTGTAGTCGAGTTTTTGGGATAGTCCTTTTCACTTATTTTAAATACCTTTCTAGATAAAGATCCATTTGCTTTTTGATAATAAAGTCCGTATTCCAGTCGGATTTTAGAGGCATTATTATTTGTATTTACCAGTTTAAACGTAAATTCAACAGCATCTCCAATTTTGACTTTCGGTGTGAGTATTTTAAAATCTGTTATTTTAATTTTATCAATAGTTCCGAAACCAAATAATGTCATGACCTCTGTATTACCTTGTTTTAAAAGGGTTCTACTTGCGTGTTTAACTAACCAATTAGTCTCTTTTGTTTTTCCTTGCCACTTTTTAACAAGGTTAACAACAGTTGCTGGATGGTCTTTAGAGATGTCATTTAAATTATTGGCAACACTTCTTCGTACATATTCGGAAGGGTCATTTTTTAATGTTTCAAGAATAGGGATAATAGGAGCCGGATTTTCTTTTAGCGACGGAATGGCCATAGCCCATGGGAGTCTTGGCCTACAGCCTTCTGTTGCCAGTCGTCTAACCGAACTATGGTTATGGTTTGCCCAAAGTCGCATTTGTTTTATCATGTTATCCTGATATTCTATGATAAAGGGTCTAACGGCAAATTCGCAACTTACAAATTGCGTCATCGTTTCAAAGGCTTTTATCGATGCTTGATAATGTTTTAAGCCATAAATTTCTATAAAATCCGGTAAAATCATAAATTCTAAATGACCTTGTGGCTTGAACCCATTTTTTTCTAATATGGGAATGAGTTTTATTATAATTTCGACATTCGTGTTAAAATCATCCGACAAATGATTTTTAAGTGCCAGGGTTATACATCGCATGCGTTGTTTTAGCGCTCTGTTTTCCCATTCATTATCGTATATATTCTTTAAAAAAGATACTTTATTAAAATCTGGAACAACTTCTTGAACAGAGGATATAAAGCGATCAAAGAATTTAGTATGGTATATGTTTTTTAATAATTCGGCCATTTTTATTAGTGAAATTTAATTTTGAAAAGTTGCGAAGCAAAGCCTTCAAAATTGATTAGTTGAACTAATCCCGCTTCATGTGCTGAACTTGTTTCAGTATCACGGGATCTTTGGATATAATATCCCCGAAGCATACTTCGGAATTTTAAAAATTATTTTCTATATCACGCTGTGTGAGCTCACTCCAAGGAGGTTAACTTAAATGTTGATACTAGGTTAAATCTTGGCAATAAAGATTAATCTCACCTAGTAGATCTATAACATTAGATTCTAGCATGTTCCCAGAGGTTTCTATTCTCAATACATTATCAATATCCTCCATATCAACCGACCAACGGTCTATTTCGGTGATATTGGCGAAGAAGTTCTTTACAGATGCAAGTTTTTGCATGTTATCAATATTTGTCTTAAAAACTAAAATGTTCATCTTTGTTTATAATATTATCTTTAAGTTTTATTATTTCTTTTCTGGTATATTCGGGTTTGGTTTTTGTTGTGACAAGAACAATGGTTCCGATGTCTTCTTTTTTTCTGTTTTTTCTGTTTGCATTTTTGTTTTTGTTTGATTGTTACAGCCAAATAATATTAGGAAGCCTGATAATATGGCTATTTGTTTCATTTTGGGATCTAGGTACAGACGTTTTTTGCCCTTGCTCAATTTTGGATAAGGGTTGGTCTAGCTATCAAACTACCAACCAATGGGAAGCTACAGGTACGGCCTAAAGAATACTTTGACATATAATTCTGTTAATTAACCAAGTATCCTCTCTTATAATTTAGTAAAAAACGATCAATTAAACTAAGGTCTTGTTTTTTAAGGCTTACGGGTATTTTTTTTGAAATTTTAATGATGTCACTTTCTGCCATTTTATTTATTTATAGTTAATAATAAAGCAAAAATAAAATGGGGGAGTGACAACCTTATGTCAACAAGGTTCTGTATATCTGCTAAAATATTTAGAAAGACTGAAATCTTTTTGATAATCAAAGGTTTGCGAGGTAGGATTTATTTTTAAAATTCTATCCAATCTAAACTCTCTTATGTCATTTCTTAATCTGCAATATGCGATCACTATCCAGGCTTTTTCTGTATAGTATACCCCTAAAGGTTCAATGTGTCTCACCGTTTTTTCATCCTTATAAATTGAACGATAGGATATTGCCAGAACTTTTGTATTTGTAATTGATTTTTGAATTAGGGATAACGAATTGCTTTCAAATACATCTTTCTTGAAAGAAGGTGTGATTCTATTTTCCAATTTGGCAATATTTTCCTTTTCGAAACTTCTAAGAACGGACTTAATTTTTATAAGTATTGAATTGAAATCTTTTTTTAGCGAAGCATCTCCTTGATTGGCAATTAGTTTTTCGGAAACAATTAATGCATTTGCCTCTTCTTCAGTAATCATTACGGGAGGTAGGGAGTAACCATCAACAATAAAATAGCCAATGCCATTTTCTGAACCAATGGGAACACCCGCTTCTTCAAGCGTTTTAATATCTCTATAAACGGTTCGTAAGCTAATTTCAAACCTGTTGGCTATCTCTTTGGCCGTGACCACTTTTTTAGATTGTAATTGAATGAGGATGGAGGTTATTCTGGTGAGCCTGTTCATTAAATGATTTAGTGTTATTAGATGCGTTTTAAATGTGTTGTTCAACACAAAATAAACCAAAAAATTGTTTTGTTGGTTTCACTTCATTTTTTTCCATAAAAGTACTTAAAGAATCTTCTTTATTAGCACCAAATTTGCCAGAAATTGAATAGCCAAGCTTTTTGTATGGCCCTATGGCATCTATACATTTTATTTCCATGTGCTATTTATGGATTTGGTAAACAAAACTAACAGATTTATGGCAAAAAAGAATAATACTATAGCAGAATAGTAAAGAAGTTATCTATTCTTTTTTTTTGTGTTGTTCCACAATGGTAATAGCAGCAATTAAATCTTTGATCTCCAAGTTTTCTATATCTTCATCCAGATAAAAAGGGGCAAACTTGTCATTATTGTAATTGTATATTTTCCAACGGTTAAATTGATATTCAAGGGCGGTGAAGTTTTCAACCCAATCTCCGGAGTTTAAATACATGGTTTTACCGTGCTTATTTTCTATATAAGTCATTTTTGGTTGATGGATGTGCCCACAAATCACATAATCATAACCATTTTCAATAGCGAGGTCAGAAATAACGCTTTCATAATCATTGATATACTTAATAGCACCTTTAACACCATTCTTTATCTTTTTAGATAACGAATAACGTTCTTTTCCACGTTTTTCTAAATACCAATTTATCAAACGGTTAAGAAGTGTTAACAAGTCGTAGCCATAACCACCAAGTTTAGCTATCCATTTGGCATTTTGTATAGAAACATCAAAAACATCCCCATGAAAAAACCACGCCTTTTTACCATTTAATTCTAAAACAAGTTTGTCAACAATAGAGACATTACCAATGGTAGTATTGCTAAATTTACGTAACATTTCGTCATGGTTTCCAGTAATGTAAATAATATCAACACCATTTGAAGCCATGTCTATAATTTTCTTAATAACTTTTAAATGGGGTTTAGGAAAGTAACGTTTACTAAACTGCCATATATCAATAATATCACCATTTAAAATCAATTTCTTGGGTTCAATACTATTTAAATAAGTGAGAAGGTGTTTAGCATGACAGCCATAAGTTCCTAGATGAACATCAGAGATTACTGCGATTTCTATTTTACGTTTAATTTTCAATGATAATGTCTTAAGGTTACTTTACAAAGTACAGGTTTTTATATTATCTTTTAATTATTTAAATATCAGCGTTATGTTAAACAATTGTTAGGGGAATTATTACAATAACCGATAATTGTATATTTTTTTGCTTACGGAATTTCCAGAAAATAGTAAAGGATTTTATAAGAGGTAGGCCTCAGTATTTATTTAAAATTATTGTTGTCCGATTAAAACTATAGACTATTATTAGGAGCCCATCAATAATAGTAAAAGTAAAAGCATTACAGATTAGACACCTTGCTTTAAATACCAGTAAAAACAAACAAGAAATATTTAGGTTTCAGGGAGTAAAACAATAGAGGTGTCTCTGTTTGTTAGTTAGTTACAGTCAAGTCTTTGTTCTTGGTTCAAATAGCGAAGCGGTCTTACGTCTTTAGTCGGACACTAATGTTTTAAAATCATCATTAAAAATAGATGGTATCAAGAGAAATCGGAGCAAAAACAGATATTTAAAATACAGGGTATGGATGTATAAGTTAAGATGTATTAAAAAATACTATGATGGCTTGCTATTTAAGGTAGAAGGTTTCGAAAAAAGCTTTATTTTAGCGACAAAATTTTATTTATGGCTGGTAATTCCTTTGGAAAACTATTTAATTTAACAACTTACGGAGAATCTCATGGGCCAGCTTTAGGCGGCGTAATTGATGGGTGCCCATCTGGAATAGAGCTAGATCTAGAGGCGATTCAAAACGAACTTAACAGGAGAAAGCCTGGGCAATCTGCCATTGTTACACAACGTAAGGAACCAGATACGGTTAAATTTCATTCGGGCATTTTTGAAGGTAAAACGACAGGAACCCCTATTGGTTTTGTTATTGAAAACACCAATCAAAAATCCCATGATTACTCACACATCAAAGATAGTTACAGGCCAAGTCATGCAGATTACACCTATGACCAAAAGTACGGTGTAAGAGATTATCGTGGTGGAGGGAGAAGTTCTGCAAGAGAAACGGCATGTCGTGTGGTTGCTGGTGCTATTGCTAAACAAGTACTAAAAGGCATCGACATTACTGCCTATGTTTCTGGTGTAGGTACGATGAAACTTGACAAGCCATATACCGAATTAGATCTAACAAAGGCAGAATCGAATATTGTAAGATGTCCAGATCAAGCTATGGCAACAAAAATGGAAACTTATATTAAAGAAGTGCGCAGCAAGGGAGATACTGTAGGTGGTATTGTTAGTTGTGTTATTAAAAATGTCCCTGTTGGCTTAGGAGAGCCTGTTTTCGATAAATTGCATGCAGAGCTCGGCAAAGCCATGCTTTCTATTAATGCTGTAAAAGGGTTTGAATACGGTAGTGGATTTGAAGGTAGTACCATGTATGGTAGCGATCATAATGATGCCTTTAATAATGATGGTACTACAAAAACTAATTTTTCAGGAGGTATTCAAGGAGGGATCAGTAATGGGATGGATATTTATTTTAATGTCGCTTTTAAACCTGTAGCGACACTTATTCAGAAATATGAAACTATAGATAAAGAAGGGAATACTGTCGAAATGCAAGGTAAAGGACGTCACGACCCATGTGTGGTTCCAAGAGCCGTACCTATTGTAGAGGCGATGGCAGCATTGGTTTTAGCAGATTTTTATTTGCTGAATAAAATGTATAGTTAGTTAACTGTTTTTTAATCTCATCTTACGCTTTTAAAACTTTGTTAAAGAGATGAGGGAATTAGTTTATACAGAGCGGAGTTGTATTGTAACATGTGTTATACCAAATGAATTTCAAAATAACCGTAAATATTTTGAATTATTTTTAGATCAGATGAAATAGAAAATCTAAGCATAGCATTCGTTACGGTTATATACCCAGTCAAGCTGAGCACATGTTTTATATAGAAATAAGAGCTAAAAAGAAATCGAAGATTCATGAACACCTATTTTTAAAATGAAAGATAGTGAACTAAACAAACATTATAGGTTGTTTTGATGTTTATTTGGTATTAGTTTGTTACCAATTTTATTTGGTTTTAAAAGCTTGGGCAAAAAATACTTATCTTGAGTTCATTTACACGTAATTATATAGAAGTATTATTGTATGAAAAAATTAGCATTACACTGGAAAATTATTATAGGAATGGTTCTTGGAATCATTTTTGGTTTCATTATGAATTCCGTTGGAGGGAAAAACTTTGTAAGCGATTGGATTGCACCTTTTGGAACCATCTTTATAAACTTGCTTAAACTTATAGCGGTACCATTAATTTTGGCATCATTAATAAAAGGAATTTCAGACTTAAAAGATATTTCCAAAATTAAAAGTATGGGGTTGCGCACTATAGGTATTTATATAACGACCACTTTAGTAGCTATAATCATTGGTCTAAGTATAGTAAATACTATAAAACCTGGAAATGGTATGCCACAAGATACCATTGAAAAAATCAAATCAAAATATGAGAGTGATGAAGGGGTCGCCGATAAACTTACAAAAGCATCTGAACATAAAGATGCGGGGCCACTACAAGCACTGGTCGATATTTTTCCAAGCAACATATTTGAAGCGTTAGGAAACGCGAAAATGCTTCAGGTTATTTTCTTCGCTTTATTTGTTGGTATTTGTCTGTTGTTAATTCCAGGGAAAAAAGCAAAACCTTTAGTGGATTTTTTCGATTCGTTAAATGAGGTTGTCATGAAAATGGTAGACTTGATTATGCTTTTTGCACCTTATGCGGTGTTTGCCTTAATGGCCAATGTTATTATAGCTTTTGATGATACCGAAATACTTCTTAAACTGTTAAACTACGCCTTATGTGTTGTTGGAGGTTTAATTTTAATGATTGGTTTTTACCTTATTTTAGTAAGTGTTTATACTAAAAAATCACCTATGTGGTTTTTAAGGGAAATAAGTCCTGCGCAATTATTGGCCTTTTCTACCAGTAGTAGTGCCGCTACTTTACCAGTGACCATGGAGCGTGTAGAAGAGCATCTTGGCGTAGATAAAGAAGTGTCCGGGTTTGTTTTGCCAGTAGGAGCCACGGTTAATATGGACGGAACGAGCTTGTATCAAGGCATTGCGGCCGTATTTATCATGCAGGTTATTTGGCCGGAGGGCTTAACCTTTACAAATCAATTGGTTATAATTGCTACAGCATTGTTAGCCTCTATTGGTAGTGCTGCAGTACCGAGTGCCGGTATGGTTATGTTGGTAATCGTCTTGGAATCAATTGGCTTTCCTGCAGAATTATTACCTATTGGATTGGCACTTATTTTTGCAGTGGACAGGCCTTTGGATATGTGCAGAACGGTTGTAAATGTTACGGGCGATGCCACGGTATCCATGATGGTGGCCAAATCTTTAGGCAAGTTGCATGACCCTAAGCCTAAAGAATGGGACGATAATTATGAAAAAGTGAAATAGTATTTTTCAGTGTTCAGTGTTTGGTGTTCAAAAATCGTCAATCGTTAATCGCCAATCAGTAATCAGTCGTAGTTGTCAGTATTCAGTATTCAAAAATCATAAATCAAAAATCGTCAATCGTCAATCGTTAATCACCAATCGTCAATCGTTAATCACCAATCGTCAATCGTCAATCAGTAATCAGTCGTAGTTGTCAGTATTCAAAAATCAAAAATCAAAAATCGTCAATCAGAAATCAAATGAGTTCAGACATTATTTTTAAAACCCCGATAGTTTCAGTAGCATGGCTTTATAATAATTTAGGAGCCAGTAATCTTGTTATTTTAGATGGTACTATAAATAAAGTATTTGACACCTCACAGCTTCAAATACTAAAGGCACGATTCTTTGATATCAAAAATAAATTTAGCGAGGCTCATGCACCGTTTCCCAGCACCTTTCCAACACAGGAGCAATTTCAAAAAGAGGCCAGGGCGCTAGGGATAAACAAAAACAGTGCTATCGTTATTTATGATGATAAGGGGATTTATTCCTCTGCTCGTGTTTGGTGGCTGTTCAAAGCTTTTGGGCATGAAAACGTTGCTGTTTTAAACGGCGGGTTTCCAGCCTGGAAAAAAGCGAACTATGCTACTGAAACCATGAAAAGCTATGATGGGAAACCAGGTGATTTTGAAGCTGATTACAAACCAGAGCATATGACCTTTTTTGAAGACATGAAACAGGCTTCAAAAAATAAAACACATCGTATTATTGATGCACGGTCCGAAGGTAGGTTTAAGAGCTTGGAACCAGAACCCCGGGAAGGTTTGCGCATGGGAACCATTCCCAATTCGGTGAACTTGCCCTTTACAGATCTGTTGGATGATGGCGCATTAAAATCTAAGGAAGACATAGGAAAAGCGCTTAACAAAAGAGCGGATAAAGACGACGCCATTATTTTTTCCTGTGGTTCGGGCATAACGGCCTGTGTATTGGCTTTAGGAGCCAATATCGCTGGTTATAAAAACATCTCGGTATATGATGGCTCTTGGACCGAGTGGGGGAGTTTGGTTAATGAGTAAACATAGAAAAAGCTTCTCTTAAATATATTTTGGTATGTTTAGAAGCTTAAATTATAGATATTTTTTAGGTTACGCTTATCGATTTGTATATGAAAAGTAGCGTGTAGCAAATTACATACTTTTCCGACTAAAATACCGTTAATAAGAATGCTATACAAACTTGTTTGGCATATAATTAGCTATTTTTTATATACGTTGCTAGCCATAGTTAGTTATATTTGTCAAATATTTTGTAAATTCAATTTATAAAACCGTTAGCAGAAATGGAATGTTTATCGCCTAAATCAGCAATTGTGGATACTTTTTCTAATTTGAGAAGTTTTTCTTTCGAAGAAAAGAAAGCACCTTTATTAGATGAAGAAAGAGTGAATACTCTTTTGGATGTTATACTTGATTTTAAAAGTGGTTTAAAAGATAAAACTGAAAGAATTTACGATGTTAATGAAAAAATTGAAAGTATTAGTTGGTTAAATGATTTAGATGAAGAATGTCTAATGATTTTAAATGACATTATTTCTTCCGCTAAAGATTTGAGAACTTCTTTAATCCGACAATATATTTCAATGAATTATTTGAGAAAAAAAGGCATTGCCAAAGAAGAAATTAAAGATTTTAAAAATTCCATTGATGAATTGAAAGAATCTTATGAAGATTTAGAATCTGTATTTTTCTTTTTACCTAAAATGCCAGATTTCGAAGAAACTACTCAAAAATTGTCTCTTGTTTAATAATGGAATTATATTGTTTAGAAGACTTCAAGGTTGAATTTGAAAAATTAAAATCTAAAAAATCCTATCGAACAATAGAACAAGAAATAATAAACTACTTTTTTGATAAAACATTAGCACTGCTTCGTTCTGGAACCAGACTCAATCATAGTGATGAAGTTCCATATATAAAGAAGAGACTTGGTGGAAGAGGTGGATTTAGGATATATTTTTTATTAGTAATTAAAAATGAATCACTTTATTTAATGTTTGTCCATCCTAAAACAGGAACTCAAGGTTCTGAAAATATTACAGACGAGTCAAAAGCATATTTATACAAGAAAGTTTTAGAGTGTATTGAGTCGGAAGATTTATATAAATTGTCTTTGGATGACTCCAAGAAAAAAATACAATTTGATTAATCAGCGTGTAGTCATAATTATGGCTAACGACATGATAAACGAATTTAGTCTTAAAAAATGCAAAATCAAGATGTGTAACTTATTTTAGGCACATTCATAAAACCATAAAACCCTTGTAAATACTGGGTTTTTATTGTATATTGAAGTACTAATAAACCCCGAAAAAGGCCAAAAAGGCACAAAAACGGGGTTTTTATCTTCGATAATTATGAAAGTACAAAGAATTTCTGACTTACAGGGTCGTCTTTCTCTTTTTTCCCCTTCAGGAAGATTACGA
>NZ_JAQZAT010000008.1 GCF_028736925.1 Flavivirga sp. 57AJ16
AACTATTGGCAAGGGTTTTTGCTGTAGTGAACAGAGGGGTACCATATGTTGATACAATGGGATATGCCGCTTAAGACAATAGAGAAAATTTATGATAAAAAATTTGCTAAAGTCATAGGATACGAAATGCTAATAAAAACTAGAACTCCAATAGGTCTTCGACTTTAGCCTGTCTTGAGCGGAGCCGAAAGGCTCAGACTGACATTACGGCCTTAACTTAATGACATTGAGCCGTAGCTACGGTTTTTTTTCTAATGAGTTAGAATGGGAAAAAGGGTGTTTTATTTCAGTAGATTCTATTGATGTTTGGTATTTAGCACGACATTCGTTGTAGTGGATCGGGTGTCGTGTTTTTTTAAAGAATAGAAAATAATATATAAATAGTAGTTTTTTTCATACCATTTCAATAAACTGTTAGTCATAGTTTATTTGATTGTAGCATGGACACTTTAGCCTTATAGAGTGTCCATGTTTATTTAATAGAATGTTCAAGAAAAACCATAATAGGTTATGCAAATATCACAACCAAAATATATTAAAATTGGTAAAAGAAAAGGAGTTAGTTTGGACTTTGAACATTGCTTTCAGCAGTATTAGGAATAATATTGTTTTCAAAAGACTTACGTATGTCTATTCGTCCTACAATGACTAATCAATATTTTGGTCGATATTTTTAAATAATCATTAAAAACCAAACAATATTTTTGTAAAATTCGTATTCTTGTGTATATAGGGGTAACAATTGTCTAAAATGTTGTTTTTTATTTGTTTTCCTAAGTTTTAATCAATCAAATTTAGTTTTGAAGTCTAGTCAATTATTATTAGCAATCATTTTTTTATCAATTACTGGTTGTACTAAAAAACATGGGCAAGCATCATTAAATATTCTCCCTAAAAATAAAATTGAAATATCTTCATTAAAAGACACTAATATTGATAAATCAAACGCTTTTGATGTTAAATACTCTATAGAGCAATTAGATAATACAAATGGACTTTCCAATAGTTCGGTAAATACCATTTTTCAAGATTCTGAAAATTTGTTATGGATTGGTACATGGGATGGATTAAACAGATACGATGGTCATAGTTTTAAGATTTTCAGACCTGAATTGAATAATGATAACAGTCTTACCAACCAAGTAATCCTTAAAGTTAATGAAGATAATACTGGACATATTTGGGTATTGACCGTGCATGGCATAAATAGATATGACAAAAAATCTAACACATTTAACAGATATTATTTTTCCAGAAAAGACAAGCCTCCTTTTTCTGAATCAGAATTCAATATGGCCCTTGACAATTCCAAAATGGTCTTTTGTGCAGTTAAAGACTGGGGAATTGGGTATTTTAATGGTGACAGTTTTCAATTATTGAAAATTAAAAACCTTCCTAGTCATGCTGTTAATAAAATGACTTTCTCGCAAAACGGCGAATTACTTTTACTATTAGATAACAATGAACTTTATTCCTTGAAAATAAAGACCAATACGGAAGGCGCAAAAGTAGTTTCTAAAGTTGAAAGGATTTTAACGAATGTAAGAGATTTTGATGTTCTACCTCAAAAGAAATTGTGCTTCATCACCCTTTCTGGCAATCCTGTTTTGTATTCTTTTAATGATAAAACTGAGAAAAAAATAGATGAAAACAACATTAGTAAGGTTGTGTCTAGAACTAAAGGGGGGCTTTTGTTATATAATGATTCAGGGTATTTTGTCATTGATAGTTTAGGAAGGACAATACATAATACCTGGACCAAAAAACTTAAGAACCAAAAAATAACAACCTTGTTGCAAGGCACTGAAAATGTTATTTGGACAGGAACCGATGGTGATGGCCTTTTTAAAATGTACCCACAAAAAAAAGTGTTTAATTTGGTTTCTAAAGCGCAAATACCTGAAATAGATGGTGGTATTGTAAGAGCATTTTTAGAAGTAAACGGAAATTCATTTTGGGTAGGAACAAAAGGGAAAGGCTTGTTTCGTTTTCCTTCAAAATTCTACTTAAACACCAACCAACCATTAACATATCAAAACTTCAATGAGAGTAATAGCTCCATCAACAATGCGGTATTTTCACTTTATGAGGGCCAAGACGATCTGGTTTTTGTTGGTACTGATGGTGCAGGAATCAATGTTTTTGATTTAAAAAAATCAAAACTTCTTGGTTGGCCTGATATTATTGGACATGAAGCATGCTCATATTTTAAGTCTACTTACGCTATTTATCAAGATGAGAACGGGTTCATTTGGTTGGGAACCAATGGTTATGGAATGATTCGGTTTAAAATTTCACGTTCTGGAGAGGCTTTAAAAATAACGGACTTTAAACAATATCTGGCTGCAAATGGCGCAAAGAAATCTTTAAGCAGCAATATTATTTTTTCCATAATACCCAAAAACAATAATGAGCTTTGGATAGGAACCAGGTTAGGTGGCTTGAATCTTTTCAACAAGTCGACTAGTATTTTTGAAACATTCAAAAACAAAAAAAATGATCCTCAAAGCTTGTCAAACAATGATATTTTATGTCTTCATACCGATTCAGCAAAAAGACTTTGGATAGGAACTAGCTTTGGCTTAAATGTACTGGAAGCGTTTAATAGCGGTGAAGCGCCTAGATTTAAAAATTTTACTGTAAAAGAAGGTCTTCCAAACAATACGGTGCACGGGATTGTTTCAGATACAGAATCCAATCTTTGGATAAGCACAAATTTTGGGTTGTCTAATTTTGTTTTCAAAGAATCAAAGTTCATTAATTATAGTAAAAATGAGGGTTTGCAAAACAATGAATTTGCAGACGGTGCTTTTTATCAAAATGATAATTCGGATTTTATTTTTATGGGAGGAATAAAGGGGTTTAATTATTTTTTGCCTTCTAAAATAGAAGAATCCCAAGTTGTCCCCGACATTCTTATTGATAAAATTAGTGGTCAAAATCAGGAAACCCCATACTATCAAGGATTGGTAGTATCTCCAAATTCAAAAACATTTCCTTCTATAGTTTTGCAACACAATCAAAACTTTTTTGATGTAGAACTGTCAGCTTTAACATACATAAACAGTGAAAAATGCCAATACGCTTATAAATTAAACAATTTTGATCAAAATTGGAATTCCATCAATAACAGAAAAATCATCTCTTTTACCAATGTGCCAAAAGGATCTTATTCTTTATGGATTAAATGGTCCAATAGTGATGGTATTTGGAGTAACCCCGTTCATGCTATTGATATTGAAATCAAACCTGTTTTTTGGCAATCAAATGTGGCCATATTCGTTTATTTTATTTTACTGTTTTTATTTCTCCTTTTTGTTTGGAGCTATTTTAATAAACAATATAAATTAAGACAAACTATTCTTTTCCAAAAACAAGAGGAGGAAATTCATCAAAATAGACTGACGTTTTTTACAAATATTGCCCACGAATTTCAAACACCTCTAACCTTAATAGTAGGACCTGTACAAAAGCTTGTCGAATCTGAAAATATGGGCGAGCGAAGTAAGAAGTTTATAAATATGATTCAGAGAAATTCTTCTAGGCTTCTTTTTTTAACACAACAATTACTTGAATTTAGAAAGGCTGAATATGATTATTTGGAAGTTACCGTAACGCAGTTTGATTTGGTCAATTTAATAGAGCAAATAGCAGAGCTGTTTGATGAATGGGCTTTAGATAAAAATATTGAATATGATTTAGAATTACCTACAGAATTAATAGGTTGGTACGATAAGGACAAAATTGAAAAAATAATTTTTAACCTGTTGTCCAATGCGTTTAAATATACACCTAAAGATGGCCATATCAAATTAGAGTTCAATATAGAGGGGGATGAATCAAAAATACTATCCATAAAAGTATCCAATTCAGGAAAAGGAATTTCCAAAGAAAAACTTGACTCTTTATTTGATCGGTTTTTTTTAACGGATACAGCAGATAAATCAGATAGGGATTTGTTTAGAACTGGGATTGGATTGGCGTATATTAAAAAACTGGTAACGGTGTTGAGGGGAGACATCGATGTGTCTAGCAAACCAAATAAAGAGACTGTTTTTTCAATCATGATTCCATGCAGTAAGGAATCATTTAAGAGCAAGGAAATTGATATAGAGGAAAGTCAAGTTTTAATTTCAGATTATCTTAAAAATATACTTGATGAAAGTCCAAATGACTCAGAAGGAGTATTTAACAAAATGTCATCACTTGAGGCCTTTTTAGAAAAGCGTAAAGTGATATTGATTGTTGAAGATGAAATGGAAATACAGTTGTTTTTGAATGAATTATTAAAAGAAAAGTATAAAATCATTATTGCGAATAATGGCTTGGAGGCTTTGGAAAAGATAAAAAGTAATCTTCCCGATATCATTATTACGGATGTTATGATGCCGGTAATGGATGGTATTGAATTTTGCAAAAAAGTTAAAAACGATGATAAGACCTGCCATATTCCTGTTATAATGCTTACGGCTAAGAGTTCTATTTTACACCGTATTGAAGGGTTGGAGAGTGGAGCGAACTCATATATTCCAAAACCATTCCATCCAGAGCA
Organism: Flavivirga sp. 57AJ16; assembly: GCF_028736925.1. Lineage (GTDB taxonomy): Bacteria > Bacteroidota > Bacteroidia > Flavobacteriales > Flavobacteriaceae > Flavivirga. The sequence continues at coordinate 4,553 of NZ_JAQZAT010000008.1, forward strand.
TATCCTTATCAGGATTAAAAAACTTTTACAAGAACGGGAACTTATTTTAAAACATTTGGCTCAAGATACGCTTATTGAAAACATTAAAGATCTTGAAGTACATAATGACGATAAGGAATTGTTAAGAAATGTTATCGATTTAATTCGTAATAACATAGAAAATGACAATCTGCAAAGCTCGTTTATTGAAGAAAATCTAGGTATTAGTAATTCACAATTATATAGAAAAATTAAACAAAATTTTGGTTTTTCTCCAGGAGATCTAATTCGAACCATAAGGCTACAGTATGCAGCCGAACTATTGAAAAAAAGCAATTTTACCGTCTCAGAGATTTGTTATCGATCAGGTTTTAATAACCGATCTTATTTTTATAGGGAGTTCAAAAAAATGTATAATCAAACCCCTAAAAATTATCAAATCAAAAATAATTCGAGTATAAATCAAGAATAACTCATTTTAATTGTCTTAAAAAGAGGTTATTAACAGTTAGTGTACATTTTTGACGACATAGTGTACACTATTTGTTGTGCTCTCAATCTATATTTATCATCAGATTTTCAAAATCAGATTTGATAACATATTAACTCACTAAACTAATTAATATCATGAAAACAAGTACTCAAATTATTAATCAATTTAATTCTCTTTTATTATGAAAAAGCGCATTATATATAACCTATATTTTATAGGATTTATGTTATTTGGAAGTGCGTTATGTGCACAAACCGTAACGGGAATTGTAACAGATAACAATGGCCCCATGCCTGGTGCAAATGTTATTGTAAAAGGAACATCGTTAGGAACCGCAACAGATTTTGATGGAAATTACACTATAGAAAATGTGGCTTCAAATGCTGTACTTGTTTTTAGTATGGTAGGCTATGCAACTCAAGAGGTTAGTGTTAACGGACAATCCCAAATCAATATCAAATTGACGGAAGATTTGCAGTCATTGGATGAAGTGGTGCTTGTGGGATACTCGTCAAGAAAAAAATCAACCTTAACAGGTGCGGTTTCTGTAGTGGACATGGGAGACCTTGAAAAAACAAGGGTGGTAAATGTTACACAAGCCTTACAAGGACAAATTGCTGGTGTACAAGTAACATCCAGTACGGGTGCTCCTGGTGACCCGATTGAAGTGCGTATTCGTGGATTAGGAACTATTGGTGATAATAACCCATTATATGTAATAGATGGTATTCCAACAAGGGATATCGGGTTTTTGAATCAGGCTGATATAAAATCAATGACCGTTTTAAAAGATGCATCTGCTGCCGCTATATACGGTTCAAGAGCTTCGGGTGGTGTAGTACTAATTACAACAAAAAGTGGAAATGAGGGGAAAATAACTTTTGATGTAAACTATTTTACAGGACTACATTATGCCTCTAACTTACCAAATATGCTGAATGCAGAACAATACATGAATACTGTTGAAAAGGCATGGAATAATTCTGATAGAACAGGTGTAAATCCTTATACGGCAGACAAGGGAAGAGCTGATTTCTCTAATACTGATTGGCTCGATGAATTATTTGAAACAGGAAGATCCCAAAACCTGCAATTTACGGCAAGTGGAGGAAGTGATAAAATCCAATTTTTAATGTCATTAGGGTATTATGGTCAAGATGGTATGGTCATATTTGATAATGACAAATACAAAAGATTAAGTTATAGAACCAACCTTAATGTCGATTTAACAGATCGTTTAAAAATTGGAACCAATCTTCAGTTAACTTATGCCACACAAGATAAATTATCATCAAAGGGTGATGCGCCTGGAATTATAAGACATGCACTATTGAGACCACCAGTTATTGGGGTTTATAAGAATGTTAACGATCCTACCTATTCTCAAAGAGATCCTTTTACAGATTTGCCTTTTTATTTGCATAATGATAGAGATAATGGCGGATGGGAAAGTGATAAATACGAATGGTCACAAAACCCGATTGCATTGGCTTATTTTACAGATGATGTAAGAAAGGATTTTAGAACATTTGGAAACATATATGCCGAGTATTCTTTTTTAAAGGATAAAGAACTGACTTTTAGAACTAATGTTGGTGTCGATTTATCATTTATTCACAATAAGGCATTTCGTGAAAATTTTGGTGATGATGATGGCGGTGGAAATGCTACCGACCAAGGATTGGGAAGACAAAATCGCCCCAATAATTTAAGTGAAGAACGAGGCGAAGCCCGTACCATTACGTTTAATAATACATTAAACTATGCAAAGGCTTTTAATGATAAACATGATATCAGTGCTTTGATAGGAATGGAATATATTGATAATTATAGCTCTTCAATTGGAGCGAGCAGAGCGCGTTTTGATAATACGGATAGCACCTTTAGATATATTGATTATGGTGCAACAGAAGCCGATTTATGGAATGGAGGAAGTGCTTCAGAATGGGCATTGTTCTCTTACTTTGGTTCGGCATCCTATGTGCTTGATAGTAAATATATGGTTACGGCCAATATGAGGGCAGATGCATCTTCAAGATTTTCAGAAAAAAACCGATGGGGTTATTTCCCTTCAATTTCTGCTGGATGGAAAATTTCTGATGAAGCCTTTTTAAAAGATGTGAAGTGGCTATCCAATTTAAAGCTTAGAGCAGGTTGGGGTAAATTGGGAAATCAAGAGATTGACAACTATGCCTTTTTAACTTTAATTAATCAAACAGACGGAAAGGTTGTTGTAAACCGATATGGAAACGAAGATTTAAAATGGGAAAGTTCAGAATCAACCAATATAGGTGTTGATGTAGGTTTCTTAAAAAACAAATTGATTTTTTCAGCGGAATATTATGTAAAAAACACATCAGATATTCTATTGCCAATTGGTTTGCCAAGTATTGTTGGAGATGTTTCCCCTACCATTGTAAACGCTGGAGAGGTAAGCAACAAAGGGTTTGAGTTTTCTTTAAACTATAGAGAGTCAAGCAAAGCATTCCAATACAGCATAAACGCAAACTTAGGAACTGTAGTAAACAATGTTGAGAAATTACATCCTAATGTTCCAAACCTTGTTGGAGAAGTGACAAGAACACAAGTTGGTCAACCCCTAAATGCATATTACGGTTATAAAATGATTGGAATTTATCAAAATCAAGCTGAAATTGACAGTCATTTAAGCGGCACCTTAAACCCTAGTGTAAAACCAGGGGATATTAAATTTGAGGATTTAAACGATGATGGCATTGTCAATTCTGATGACAGGAAATTCCTTGGAAGCTCCATACCAGATTTAACTTATGGAATGTCGTTTTCATCATCGTATAAGAACTTTGATTTTTCTTTCCTTTTTCAAGGTGTAGAAGGCGTTGATAGATATAATGACTCGAAGAAAATATTAGACTACGATACGCGCCCATTTAATTATACAACCAACATTTTAGGTGCTTGGGACGGTGAAGGAACCAGCAACACAATTCCTCGTGTCGCTTTTGAAGATAATGGAAGCAGTAAAGTGTCAAGTATTTTTGTTGAAGATGCTTCTTACTTACGTCTTAAAAATATTGAGTTGGGATATACCATAAATAGCGTAAAAGGAGTTCAAGACATCCGTCTTTATGTCTCTGGTCAAAATTTATTTACTGCAACCAAATATACAGGTATGGATCCTGAATCCACAGATTTAATGGATAGAGGAACGTATCCTTCATCATCATCGGTTTTGTTCGGTTTAAATGTTAAATTTTAAAAGCTTAATTATGAAAAAAATATATAATAGTTTAATCGCAATTTGTATCATAACAACCTTTGCAGGTTGTAATGATGAACTAACCAAAGACCCCATAGGTCTACTTACTTTGGATCAAATCGATACAACACCAACCATAACAACGCTTGAGTCTTCTGTAAGCTCCTCATATCAACTTCTCGCTAGCACTTTGAACCTTATAGGTGAGTGGAATTGGGATGGAGGAGCCGTTCTTAGAAATGATTTTATATTACAGGACATTGCATCCAATGACATGAATAAAAAATGGAACCCAGATGGCGATCAAGCATGGATGGATGAATTGAGTGCATTTAGTTTTACACCAGATAATGGTGCTTTTAACGGAATTTGGCTTTATGATTATGAAGGAATTAACAGGATAAACTTGGCCATAAGTTATTTAACCAACCCTGAAGTCATCCAGGAAGTTGGTATTGCAGAGGCCCGTAAAAATCAATTATTGGGAGAAGCTTATTTTTTAAGAGCCTTCTATTATTTTGATTTGGTAAATAATTTTGGTGATGTACCACTTTTAACCGTTCCATTAAAATCATTTGAAGAAGCTTTCGACGTTGCAGTACGAGTACCAGCTACAGACATTTGGACACAGATAAATTCAGATTTGACAGAAGCAAAAACGCTATTGCCAAATTCAAAATACCCATCTCCTTCTGAACCGTGGAGGGCTTCAAAAGGAGCCGTCATTGCATTGCAAGCTAAAGCAGCCTTATTTAATGAAGATTGGGCAACGGTGATTAGCCTTGTCAATGAATTGGACGCCCTTGGGTTTTATAGTTTAAACACTAATTATTTTGATAGTTTTGACGTCACCAAAGAGTTTTCCGAAAACGAGGTCATTTTTGCTTACGATCATATATCAGATCAAAACCCTAGAAAAGGCAATGGCTTATGTGCTTTAGTGGGTTGGGGCTTCATAGCACCAAGTGCGGACTTTATAAATGCTTTTGAACCCAATGACCCTAGGTTATTGTATACCGTAGATGTAGCCAATCAAAATGTTTCAAAATTATTGGGCAATACCGTTGGGGATTATAAAGGAAATGATGATGCGCCTAACAACAAAATCTATATCCGTTATGCCGATGTACTACTTTGGAAAGCAGAAGCGTTGAACGACACAGGAGATTATCCTGGAGCTATTGCAATTATAAATCAAGTTAGAGCAAGGGCAAGAACAACTCCCACTGCAGATGGCTCTATGGTTCCTGTAGGGACTTTAGCCGACAGACCAAGTTCAACAGATCCAGCGCAAATAAAAGGATGGCTGATGTCTGAAAGAAGAGTTGAATTAGGTTTTGAGTCTCAAAGATTCAATGACCTAAAACGATGGGGAACTGCAAAATCTGTTTTAACAGGCCTTGGAAAGAATTTTCAAGACAAAAATTACTTGTACCCAATTCCACAGGGAGAAATTGATAAGTCAGGGGGAACTATCACCCAAAATCCTAGTTATTAAATTGTCTTTCAAAATAGTCAATTTTTGAGTTTAGTTTATTTGTTTAAAGAGAAGTAGTTATTAGTTTGCTACTTCTCTTTTAACCAAATATCATGTGGTTTCATCTTTAAAACAATCTACACTTGTTTAAGTGCGGTCATAACTAGTTGGCTAACCAATAACTATAAATACAAATTTCAATACATGATATTTACGTTTAAAATAAATACCCATTTTTTAATTATGTTGCTTTTGTTAGTGTCATCATGCCATGATAGTAACACCACTTTTCCTGATAAGGCCCCTGCAGAAAATATTTCAAATCCTGATATGGAGATCATCCCTTCTGAACCACTACCAAATGGAGCAATAAATTTTAGCCATTTCAACCATCTTTATAATGAGATTAATTTTAATGGTAAAAAAGTTGGGATCATTCATATCTACAGTGAATATCCAAATTATGCGTATGCCATTGAACCAAACGAGGGCTTTACCTGTGTAGATGATGTATCAAGGGCCATGGTCATGTTAACCAAATATTTAGAATTATATGGGGATGATGACATAGCAAGGGAAAAGCTTAAAAACCTTACCGAGTTTGTGTTACAAATGCAAAACGAAAATGGCTACTTTAATAATTTTATATGGAATGACCTTACAGTAAACACGACCTACCGGACTTCAACGGCTACTCTTGATTGGTGGTCATTCAGGGCATTATGGGCCATAGAGTCTGCGTATCCTTTTTTGAAGTCTGATGAGGATATGGCAAATAGAATAGCCATGGCTTCAGAAAGATTGATAGCAAATATTAAAAGAGACCTTCCAACATCTTATTTAACTACAGAAGTTATTAATACGATTGAATTGCCAACATGGTTGCCTGGAAAATCAGCTTCAGACCAATCAGCGATATTAATTCTGGGATTGTTGAATAATTATATAAGGACAGGAGATAACGATTCCAAAACTTTAATTGATCATCTAGCTCAAGGCATTATCCTTATGCAAAAGGGCGCTGCTAACAAGTATCCTTATGGTGCTTTTTTAAGTGCTGAGAATTTATGGCACGCTTGGGGAAACAACCAAGCTTATGCACTATTGAGAGCAGGTCAAACTTTTGATAACCAAGACTATATTGATAGCGCTCTCATGGAGATTGAAAATTTTTATCCTTGGTTGTTGCAAAATGGGCTTGCTGAAGCTTTTTGGATACATAAAGTAGATACTAATTTTATTGAAGTAGAGAAGAATAAGTATCCTCAAATTGCCTATGGCATTCGACCCATGCTTTGGGCGACGGCCGAAGCATATCGTTATTCAAATGACGATAAATATTTGGTTATAGCCAAAGAACTAGAATTATGGATGTCTGGTAAAAACGATGCTAATAAAGCCATGTATAACCCAAGTACAGGAGTTTGTTTTGATGGTATTACTGGTTTAAATGAAGTCAATAAAAACTCAGGGGCAGAATCAACTTTAGAAATGTTACTCATGCTATTGGAAATAGAAAAAACAAAATAGCGAACCATTATAAATTTAAATTTTTATGAAAGACATATCACATAGAAGCGATCAAAACCCGCTTTTGTCACCAAAAGATTTAAACCCCAGCAATAAGAACATGATTATTGAATGTTTGCTTAATCCTGGGGTATTTGAATTTAAAGGAAAAATAGGACTTCTAGTGCGTGTGGCCGAGCGGACAGTTCAAAAAGAAGGATTGTTGTCTGTGCCTCTATATAATTCTATCGGTAAAGTTGAAATTTTACATTTCAACCTTGATGACCCCAAACTGGATGCTTCAGATGCCAGGGTTATCAATTATAATGGGAAGGACTATTTAACAACCATATCGCATTTGAGATTGCTTTTTAGTGAGGATGGTGTAACCTTTAAAGAAGACAAGGCGTGTCCGTCACTTTTTGGAGAAGGAGACTATGAATCTTATGGCATAGAAGATTGTCGCGTTTCAAAAATAGAGGACACCTATTATTTAACCTATACCATGGTTTCAGATAATGGTGTAGGCGTAGGATTAAGAATAACAAAGGATTGGAAGACTTTTGAAAAAAAAGGAATGATTTTTAGTCCTCACAATAAAGACTGTGCCATTTTTGAGGAGAAAATAAACGATACATATTTCGCTCTGCATAGACCGAGCAGCCCGGAATTAGGAGGGAATTATATATGGCTAGCAGAGTCACCAGATGGCGTTCATTGGGGCAATCATAAATGCATTGCTAAAACCCGGAAAGGAAAATTTGATAGTAAACGTCTTGGAGCGGGAGCAGCCCCCATAAAAACAGATAAAGGCTGGTTGGCAATTTATCATGGAGCAACAGAAAAACATCGGTATTGCCTAGGGGCATTGCTGTTGGATTTGAAAGACCCATCTATTGTCATTGCACGTTCTGAAGACCCCATTATGGAACCAATAGCCACTTATGAACAAACCGGTTTTTTTGGAAATGTGGTTTTTACTAATGGACATTTAGTTGATGGAGACACTATTAAAATGTATTACGGAGCATCAGATGAACATGTTTGTTTAGCTAGCTTTTCAATTAACCAAATATTAAAAACACTAGAACAATCATGTTAGATTTAGCAAAAGTAGGATGGAAAGATTTTACAAGAAGCGCAAAAATATTGATCATTACCAATATTATTTATGCCTTTGTATTACCTGTAATAGATATTTTTGTGGCCTCATATATCATGCGGAATTCCAATGATCCTTCCAAAGTAATTTTTTATCAAATGGCCATTTATACCGGAATACCCATTACCTTTTTTATTAATGGTTTTTTGTTGAATAGAATTAATATCAAGCGATTATTCTCTTTAGGCATGTTGTTAAGTGGTATTTCTATGGTTTTTATGATGTCCTTAAAAGAAATAAATTATTTTGGACTGGTAGGAGCAGGTTTAATAATGGGAATGTCCTTTGGATTATATTGGGCTAATAGAGATTACCTGGTGTTGGCAACAACCAAAGATAGAACAAGAAATTTTTACTATGGATTGGAAACTTTTTTCTATACCATCATAGCAGCTGTGGTGCCGGTCATGATTGGATGGTACCTAATGAATGGAAATGGCTCTACAAATGAAGGTGTAAACTCGGGATATAAAGTAGTCACTGTCATTGTTTTTATTATCACAATAATTGCCTCAATAGTATTTCATTTTGGAAAATATGAAAAACCAAAAAGCGAAAAGTTCCTTTATTTTAAATTTCATAAACTCTGGAAAAAAATGTTTCAATTAGCCTTGCTAAAAGGCTTGGCTCAAGGATTTATTGTGACCGCTCCGGCAATGCTGATGATGAAATTTTTTCATTCAGAAGGCGCTTTGGGTACGGCTATATCCATTGGTGCTGTCATTGCTGCTGTGATTATGCTCATTCTTGGGAAATATTCACAACCAAAACACCGGCTAATTATTTTTAGTGTTGGTTTAATAGCTTTCTTTTTGGCTTCCTTTTTTAACGGATTACTGTTTAATTCCGTTGGGGTTATTATATTTATGTTTTTGTTATTAATAGCCAGACCGGTTCTTGATATTGCTTATTTTCCTATCCAACTTAAAGTTATTGATGTTTTGTCTAAAATAGAAAACAGAAATGAATTTTCTTATATATTGAACCACGAATTTGGGTTATTTGTTGGTAGATTAATAGGGGCAAGTACTTTTTTAGTGATTGCGTTTTTTATAAATGCAGACATTGCCTTAAGATATGCCTTATTGATTATTGGTGTACTTCAATTACTTTCCATAATTATTGCCAAACAACTTTTAAAACAACAAGAAATATTGGAAAAGGAAACATCAGAAAAAGAAAAATTAATTGAACTTATTTAAACTTTTTTAGCCAATTGTGAAAAGTTTAAACGAGTTCATTATTAAAAATATAAACTTACAAGGAAATGCATAAAATAAATTATACCAATTTGAGTATAAAATGTCGTATTAAAGCCGATGTTATTTTTAAATATAAAAACGCTGTGATTAGATTGCATAGTGTTTCTACGGAATTTATGAACAAGGCTTTTAAATTTAAAAAGAACGAGTCGACATGCGACATTTTATATTCAAATTGGTATTATATGGTAATCTTGATAGTTGGATTGGTTTTTTATTCCTGTAAGACGGAGCCATCCAAATTTATCATGGAAAATCCAATCAATCAAATACAACTGAGCCGAATTGACTCTATGCCCAATTTGCCCAGACCTTTTAAAATAATGGATTTTAAAAATTTAACCAAAGGATTTGATTCTTTGGTTTTTGATGAGACCCAAACAGGAGACTATTGGCCATTAATATGGAAAGACGATTCGCGTAAAAATTTCGACCAAGAAACTTTTGGAATCTTTACGGCTATGGGCGACTTAAGGCAAGGAGCTAACCATAACAACGGTATTTTTCATGAATCGCTAGCAACCATAGGGGCTGTTTTTGGAGCAACGCTCGTAGGCATAGATAAGTCAAACCAAAACGGAAAGAATTATGTTTCCATGTTGAAGAATTATTTTAATTCTGATACCAATTGGAATATTGTGATGAATAATACGTGTCCTGAGGTAGCATTGTTGGGAGGCGGTTATGCAAGGGATTGGTGGTACGATGTATACCCAAATGTATTATTTTATGGATTAGCTAGTTTTTACCCTGAAGAAAAGGACTATTCAAAAATTATGCGTTCAGTGGCTGATAAATTTTATGAAGCAGATTCTGTTATGGCTGGGAACTATGGATATTCCTATTTTGATTATGCAAAACTAGAGCCTAAAGATAATTGGATTTGTAAGCAACAAGATGCAGCGGCAGGTCATGCTTATGTGTTGTATTCAGCCTATAAAAAGTTTCAAGACCCTAAATATTTACAAGGTGCCAAATCGTCTTTAGAAGCGCTTTTGGCACAAAACGACAATAGGTTTTACGAAATATTGATGCCCTTTGGAGCTTATGTGGCGGCACGTTTAAACGCTGAAGAGGGAACTAATTATGATTATTCAAAAGCCCTTAATTGGACGTTTAATGGCACACCAGAATGTAGAGAAGGGTGGGGTGTTTTAGTCGGAAACTGGAATGGATATGATATCTCTGGAATTGTAGGAAGTACGGTAGATCATGGTGGTTTTGGGTTTCTAATGAACACCTATGATGCTATGTGGCCCTTAGTGCCCATGGTTAGGTACGATCAAAGGTACGCCAGTGCTATTGGGAAATGGATGCTGAATGCGGGTAATGCCTTGAAATTTTTCTATCCTTATGAAATAGCCGATGAGCACCAAACCATTCCAGAACAAAAACAATACACCAAAGGTGTGATAGCTTATGAAGGACTCATCAAAGAAGCGCATTTTGAAAAATATGAACATTTGCAAGCGCCTGTAGCTATAGGCGATGGCCCCCATTGGGTAAAAGGAAATCCAGATGTGTCGCAATTTAGCGTTTATGGAAGCGGCCATGTGGGCATTGCAGGGGCTATTATTTCAAATACAAATGTTGAAAACATCCTTCAATTAAACTTATTGGCAACCGATTTCTATCGGGACGATGCGTTTCCTTCTTTTTTATATTATAATCCTAATCCAGAAGCAAAAGAAGTCACAATTTCAATAGGAGAAAAGCAGTTAAAAATTTATGATGCCATAAAAAGAGCATTTATAGCCGAAAATGTAAAAAATAATTTCACGTTTAGTCTAGCTAAAGAGCAGGCTTCGCTATTTGTGTGGGTTCCTCAAGATGCCGTTATATCTGAAAAGGACGGCAAATTATATGCAGATGATGTTATAATAGATTATAGATATTCTTCTGCAAAGTAATATATTAAAAAATGACTGAATTATATAAAAAAATGAGAACAATACTTCTAATTCAACTGTTCTGTTTCATTGGAACCATTGGATGGAGTCAAAGTATTAATCTAAAAGTAGTTGGAAATACAGAAGCGGGTTTTTATGTGGATATTTATAACGGTGACCAATTAGTAATTCATAACACCGAAGAATTTAAACTTAAAGTCGCTAATTTGGATTTAAGTGAAACAACCGAAATCAACGATTGGAAAGGGTCGGAATGGACAGGTGATGAAACCCTTGTAAAGCTATCAAAAGAGACTTATTTATCGGATTTTGACTTGAATTTGTCAATGACCGTAACCTATGAAGTCATAAACGCCCAGGTGGTTAAAAAGAGCATTGATTTGTTTCAATCGGGTATGCCATCGCTGTATTATACTATTGAAGAAAATTTCAAGCCTGCCGAAATACCTATCAAATATGTCACTTTTGAGCATGATAATTTTCCAGGAGGTTTTGTCCATGAAATGTTTCCATCTGCTGGTTTTATAACACCCAATAATCAATTGATTGGTGTTTTAATGGATGCAGGATACAAAAACCATTATACACGTACAACACGTCGCAGGTTCAACGGGCATGGTGGCGGTTTTGTGGGAATGAGACAATTGCCTGATCCCGAATTGGTTTCAGTTGCTAGCTTAGAAGAAAGAGCAAAAGGACAACAGTATATCCAACAAAAATTTGGTGAGATGTACAATCTGGATACTGGTAAAGAATTGGCATTGAAAATTAGTGATGACTTTCAAAAAGTTGGAGCTGTCGACATTAAAAAGCAATCGGGACTAATTTCACTTAATTGTAAACCATCAAGCCGTGCAGGATTTGAAATAATAGCCCCTTTTAAGGACCAAAAGACATATACCATCTCGTTTCTTTCCAAAGGGAATTCGCCCATAGCTCTTAAGCTTTTCAGAATTAAAAATGGGAAAAAAACCATTGAATTGGAAGATGGTATTAAATACATTGATCAATTTCCCATAAAAGAAAATGAATGGACACTTTTTAAAGGAAGTATTCTAGTGCCGTATATAGAAAATGATAGTGTGTCCATGTTTTTAGGAACACAGTCAGGAAAAGAAGCAAACATACAAATTAAAGACTTGAAAATTGTTGAAAACCAGCCTCTAAAGCAGCCTTACAACAGAATGGATATGGGTAAAAAGGATACCAAAACAAGCTATATATTTGTGGAACCTTGGACCAATCACCATGATTTTGTGGTGTCTTCCCAATCACGTCTTGCCGAAGGAAAAGGTTTTAAAGGGGCCTTGATAGAAAAAATGTTATATGCAAATTTCAACATGTTAACATGGATCACATCAATTAATGATTTTACACCTTTGAATGTTCCCAACATGAACTATGCGCCGGATATGTATAATAGGGATTCGTTTTTTTCCATAGTTTCCAGTTATAATGAAGCCCTTAATTTAAAAATATGGGAACAATGGGCCAAAACCCAAAATGCTAATGGTGCCGTAGCAACTATTATAACGCCTTATATGGGAACTATAGAATGCAAGGATAATGAGGCTACAATTCAGTTTTTAATTTGGGCCATGATGAATAAAAGACGCTATGGCGTTACCTTACCTAAAGATAAAATCGATAAAGCGGTAAATTATGTTTTAAACGAATTCGATGATGACCGAGATGCTATCTGTAAGTCACATTTTACATTAAGTCAGGTTGATATTAATAAATATGAACCTAAAACCGATAAACTGGCAGTAAATCAAGGCATGTTTGCTATTGCACTAAAAACCATTAAGGAATTGGGGTATGAGATATCTGATGCATATATTGAAAAAGCAGAAGCTGCCTATCTTGATTTTTATGATGCACAAAGAAAACATGTGTTGTTTGATAGGGATTTCCCAAATGTGATTACAATGACCGATTTAGAACCAGAATTTTTCTCGTTGTGGTTGTTCAATAAACCAATGCTGACCGATGACATGGTTATCAATCATTTAGAGCAAATGCCAATATTGAATAAAGTTCCAAATTCACCGCACCCGGAATATGGTACAACCGCGCCTGTTTGTGTTCGATTGGATAAGAGTGAAAAAGGATATGCCTATTTAACCTCAGACTATCAGCCTTTCAGGGAATTTGGAGAAGCAAACTATAAAGATGGAGCAAGAGATGGCTTTTATTATAATGGTGGGAGTTGGATGCGACCAGAATACTGTGGCTATGTAGTTGGACTTCGACATGGATGGAAAAAGGCAAAAGCACTCATGGAGAACAGAGCTTGGGCAGAAATCAATCTCAATCCGAAATGGCCCTATAGTAAAGAATTTATTCCAACAAAATGGACCACAACAGATACTTGGTGGGAATCAACCCGAGGCCTGTGTTGGAATGTATTTATACTCATGGCTAATGAAGTAGCAGGACTTCGTAAACCTGATATGGATCCTGATTTTAAAAAATAGAGGACTCTTTTTGTTGTTCTAGTCTTGATTGAAGTTCAAAACAATCTAAAAAATGAAACTTTTAAAACCGGCATTATTAATTTTGATTGTTAGTTGCATGGCTTCATGTAAAACTGAGAAGGACAGAAATACTCAAGGCGTTTGGTGGAAAGAAACGGTGTTCTATAAAATTTATATGCCCAGTTACAAAGACAGTAATGGAGATGGGTATAGTGATTTTAAAGGGTTAACTTCAAAGTTGGATTATATTCAAAACTTGGGGGTTATACCAAATGAATTTTAAAATGATTGGTAATAAATTTGAAATATATTTACATTAGAAGAGATAAAAAACATAAGCATAGCCTAGTTCAATGTCATTAAGTTAAGGCCGTAATGTCAGTCTGAGCCTTTCGGCTCCGCTCAAGACAGGCTAAAGTCGAAGACCTATTGGAGTTCTAGTTTTTATTAGCATTTCGACTGCGTTCAATGTGACAAATAAAGAACAAATTTCCTTAACTTAATGACATTGAGCCTAGTTAAGGATATGTTTTTTATTGAAATATAAAGGAAATAGAAATCGAAGATTCAAGAACACCAATTATAAAAATAAAGATAGTGAGCTAAACGGTTTTAACCAGTTATTTTGAAGTTTATTTGGTATTAAAGGCATTTTTTATAAATACCAAGGAGCAAGAAAGTCCTGATCTAGTTTATTTAGGTCGTATATCTATTGGATCAAGATAAAAAAAAACCTCATTAGGGATTTATTCTCTAATGAGGTTAAAAAAAATACTGAATGTCCGTAATCATACATAATGATATTTTTGTCATTCAGAACGAAGTGAACCTGCCTGCCGGCAGGCAGGGAATCTGCTGATAATCAATGAGATCCCCCGTTGCCTCGGGATGACAAAAACAATATGTTTTTAGGTTTATGACAAATTACGGACAATCAAAAAAAATATAGAAAAAGGGTTAAAGTGTAATTTTATTATTATTTTTTAATGACACGAACGGTTTCTGTAACCCCATTTTTTTCAATACGAATTAAGTATAACCCTTTGTTAAGGCTAGAAAGATCAACCGGTTTTCCAGATTCTATCATTTTTGATGATAGCATGGTTTGTCCGAGTGTATTAAATACAGTAATCTTTGCATTTTTTTCTTCAAAATTGAATTGTAGTGAATTTTTAAAAGGGTTTGGATACAACTTGGCTTTACTTATTTGCTTTACTTTTTCATTAATGTCTGTGTTATTAGCTAAAATGGTCTTAGCAGATTTTAAGCTGGATGCACTTGTTATTTTTATCCAATTAATATTCCATCCACCAGATGCAGCAAACAGACCAAAAGCATACGTTCCTGCATTTATATTCACGGTGTGAGATCTGGTAGTCCAGTTTTGCCATCCACCAGTATTTGGAATGTTAACTTGTCCGAGAACAGTTGTGCCAGCATTTAAATCGGCAGATAAAGTACCGCCGCCAACTTCGCTTGCCACACGGTATTCAATAAGATAATTACCAGAAGTGGGGAAATTAATATTAGCATAAGCCATCCAGTCGCCAGTATCTATATACCCTACGTTTTGACCGCCTTCAGAACAGTCTTCTGGTTCAACACCAGACATAGAGGTGTAGTTTTCTGCTTCAATTAGCTGACTAGGACCACTACTTCCCGTTTTTGAAACTATGATAGAAGTCATTTTATCATTCCAATTACCATCGTTAGTTAAGCAGTCATCATCCGAAGTTTTTTCTAAACTGTCTCCTCCAAAATTGTCATCCCAATATAAGGTTGCTTTATATCCTGATTCTACACGTAATGATGATACTTGATCGTTAGGGATTCCCAAAGCGTTTAATTGAGCCATGGTATAGCTTCCTTCATACAATGCTGCTGAGTTTCCTGCAAAAGGGCAATCCAAATATAAAGTCACATGCCCTGTAGGGTTAGGATTTGAACCTCCTTCTAAACCACCTAGCGTTATTTTTATGTTTTGAGGGTTAGGTGTATGAATTGTAGCAGATTGGTTATACACATCATCATAAGCAAATGTATAGGTTTGGCTTTCAAAGCTAATATCTGTCTGATGGAAAAATTTAGAATACCAGTTGTATGGCCAGGTTTGATAGTACTTAGAAGTATCTCCAAAATCCTGCAGAACTCCAGAAGGTACATTTAAATCTAAAGCATGTCTTGTAATTGCCGCAACCATCTGAGATTGTACTACTTTATCCCATTGCTCTCCAGATGCCATAACGCCACTCCCTTCCATAGCTTGAATTGTAGTTGGTTTACCAGGGATTCTTCCAATTTGGCCATCACTATCTCTTGTAAACACGAATTGATTTCCGCCTTGCACGCTGCCTCTCCATGTTCCTGCATCCGATGTAAATGCGAGCTCTTGATTAGTATATTTAGACCAAATAGCATTAATATATCCATCCATAAAGTTTTTAGGGAAAGTTTCTACTTTGGTAGGAAAGTGAATACTACCTTCTTCAGTATTTAACAAACTTTTAAACTCATTAGGAGCGGTTGCTTGCCATTGTGATATAATATCTTCATGGGCTTTTAGCTCCCCTACTTTTTTATAAAAATTATCTCCCCATATTTCAAGCCCAATAGGGTATTGATATGAATCAACTCTCGATGTATTACACCAAAGACCAATATCGTTGAAAGTTAATTCAACCAATTCAAATTTGATGCCTTGGTTAGGGTCTGTTGGGTTTGCCAGATTTGGAGCCGCATATCCGCTAGGATCTCCAGAATGTCCAAAAAAGTACAAATACAGTTGACTTTTAAAAGAGATCATTATTCGGCATCCTGCTATTTTAGGGATATTAATTGTTTTATTAGGAATATCACTTAATCGTCGGAAACAGTTTGCATATTTTCCATTCCCTCCTGGGCCTTGGTTGCCATCAATTATTGGCCCTGATACTGTGTTATTTGAAGGGTCCATACGGTTTACTTGACCTGTAACGGCATCCACCCATACGTGTCCATCTGTAATACCTACAATAGCAACAAAGACCTCGTTGTCTGGGTAAATGGACTTATTGGTAATTTCATAAGGAAGTGTTTGGGCTTGGCTAATTGCTCCAAAAAGGAATAATATCCCAACATATAATAGATGGGTTATTATATTTTTTAATTTGTTATATTTTATTTTCATTCTGTAATATTTAAAGTTTATAATTGATTATTCTTTAATGACACGTACGGTTTCTATAATGCCATCCGTTTCTATATTAATTAGGTATAATCCTTTGCTAAGGTTAGAAAGGTCAACCGGTTTTCCCGATTCTATCGTTTTTGATGATAGGATGGTTTGCCCGAGCGTATTAAATACAGTGATTTTTGCATTTTTTTCTTCAAAACTGAATTGTAGTGAGTTTTTAAAAGGATTTGGATACAACTTAGCTTTACTTGTTTGCTTTGCACTTTCACTAAATTCTATGTTATTAGCTAAAATGGGGTTAGCAGGTTTTATACTGGATACACTTGTTATTTTTATCCAATTAATATTCCATCCGCCAGATGCAGCAAACAGACCAAAAGCATACGTTCCTGCATTTATATTAACTGTATGAGATACGGTGGTCCAGTTTTGCCATCCACCAGTATTTGGAATGTTAACTTGTCCGAGAACAGTTGTACCAGCATTTAAATCGGCAGATAAAGTACCGCCGCCAACTTCGCTTGCCACACGGTATTCAATAAGATAATTACCAGAAGCAGGGACATTAATATTAGCATAAGCCATCCAGTCACCAGTGTCTATATATCCTACGTTTTGACCGCCTTCAGAACAGTCTTCTGGTTCAACACCAGACATAGAGGTGTAGTTTTCTGCTTCAATTGTTTGTCCAGATCCAACTTGGTTGGTTTGTGAAATTATAATAGAGGTAACCTCATCATTAAACCCATCGTCAACAAGACAATTGACATCACCAGTTTTTATAATTGAAGTTCCTGTAAAGTTATCATCAAAGTATAATGTAGCTTGATATCCAGATTGGATCTTTAGAGAAGAAATATCATCATCTTCGGCCCCTAATCCAATTAATTGGCTTCTTGTGTATGAACCCTCTGCTAAACCTACAGCATTCCCACCATATGTGCAATGCTTGTAAATTGTAGCAACATTATTGCTTGAACCTGGGGGTATAGTACCTGAAATTGAAAAAGTACCTAACGAAGCATAATCTGAATATCCGTTTGTAGCAGGATCTCCTGCGCCAGTACCATCAATACTAATGTAATATCTACCGGCACCTAAATAAGCTTCAAGGTGTGTATTTAACCCACTACCGTTAAAAGTACCTATTTGATTTCCTGAAGATCCTTCATATAAGTTTACTTTTATATCTAAATTGCCATGTCTGTTTACCGTATTAATATCTAAAAACAGATTACCTGTACCACAATCAAAAGCAAACATGTCTTGATCTCCTCTAGTTTCTATGACGCCGTGTTGCTGAGTAATAGTGCCTGAACCATTTATATTTATGTAAGTAGCATTATTAAAAGTATTACCATGATCGTCATTTCTAAACATAATAAAACCAGACATAACTGATAAATCATTTTGTCCATTGTTAGCATTGTTATATTCACCTTGACTCCATTGGGTTATACTTTTTCCGTAGCCAACTCCCATAATAGGAGCCCAGTCTCCATGACCACCAAAATACTCTTCACTAGGGTTTGCACGGCCATCATGTCCCAGACCTAATGTATGCCCTAATTCGTGCGAAGCTGCTTCACCAGAAAATTTAGCGCCCCCTTGAAAAACCCAACATACTTCGTTCTCAATAAAACCAAATGAATTTATATAAGCGACACCTCCATAACCAGGGGCAGCTGTATTGGTTGGTGTAAAGACACACCACATTCTCCTGTTAGGCGAATAAGAATCGAAAACCGCTTTATTCGTTGTGATGTTAATGTTATAAGGGCGAAAGTCCTCAGATACAACTTCCCATGATTCCTCAATTTGGGCATCAGAAAATCCAGAGTGGGCTGCATCTATAGGATTTCCATTATTCCATCGGGATCCTGCTGGTAAATAGTGACCATCATAGTCTAGATAAATACAAGCTTCGGCTCCAGGCTTACTCTGAAGATCGTTTGCTGCTGCTATCTTGTTATCAATCGATGTTTGCGATGCTTTCTCTCCCTTGTCAACAACAACTTGCGGAAGTGAAACGCATATTACTTTATTAATATCCTTCTCGGTAATAAATACCTGACCAGATTTTGAGTAATATTCGTAAGCCTCATTCGTTTCTCTAAGTATAATGTTTCCACTAACGTCTCCATCATGCATTTTTATAAAGAATGTACTATTTGGCATATTGCTAATAGACCCTACAATATTAAAGCCATTTTTTGTAACCTCTTTAAACTGAATATCCAGTTCGATATTTTTAGACTGTGAAATTTTTGATTTTAATACTAACTTTTCTCCTTTTTTTAAAGCTGTAGCTTTAATTTTTTGAGTAATACTTTCTTCAAAAGAGCTTATTGTTCCTAGAAGAATTGGATCTTTTTTGCTTTGAGCCTGTGCAAGGCTTAAGAAGCCAAATGTTATGGCTATTAATGATAATTTGAAAAAATTCATGAGTTATGGTTTTTGTTATTTAAATATTTAATGATGTGATAAAAAGAACGTGTCTAAAAAGTATACGAATTGTTATTTTGAGCATTACGAAAGAAGTAAGTGTAGCTTAGCGAAAAATCCCAACACACTCATAATTGGGTGTTTCATTTTAGCTAGATGCTTCATTTTATTCTGAATGCTGCTTTTTAGACATCTTCTTTTGCTATTTTACTTTTTTATAAATTTGATGACTTTAGAAGACATGTCGTTTTTCATCTTTATAAAATATGCGCCCGATTTTAGTGCACTAATGTCGATTCTAGTATCACTATCGGATGCATCTATCTTAATTGTTTTAACTAATTGACCGTAAAGATTAACAATTGATATATTCGATCCTTTGTTAGCTCCCCTAAGGTTCAATTCGTTGGTGGCAGGAATTGGAAACAATTGTACTTTTTGTTCAAAAGAGCTTTTAATTAATTTTTTAGAAGCGAGTTGTGTTGTTCTTGTTGCAGAATTTAGACTTGTAATTTTTATCCAATTTATATTCCAGCCTCCAGCTACTGCATACATACCAAAATCATGTGTTCCAGCATTTATATTAACTGTATGGGATACCGTAGTCCAGTTTTGCCATCCACCAGTATTTGGAATGTTAACTTGTCCGAGAACAGTTGCTCCTGCATTTAAATCGGCAGATAAAGTACCGCCACCAACTGCACTTGCCACGCGGTATTCAATAAGATAATTACCAGAAGTAGGGAAATTAATATTAGTATAAGCCATCCAATCGCCAGTGTCTATATACCCTACGTTTTGCCCGCCTTCAGAACAGTTTTCTTTTTCAACACCAGACATAGATGCGTAGTTTTCTGCTTCAATTAATTGATCTTGATTAGGTGTTCCGTTATCATCATCTCTGTATACACGTACATAATCTACAGACATGCGTGCTGGTAGTCTACTCTCATCAACCGTAAACCCTGGCCAGTTACCACCAACAGCTAAATTTAGTAGTAAAAAGTATTCATTATGAAACTCGCTTGTTCCATTAACGCCATTACTTATATTAACTTCATGGAATTGATTCCCATCTACAAACCATTTAATAGTATTTTCGTCCCATTCTATGGTATACAAATGGTAATTATTAACATTAACAGCGGTATGCCCTCCATAATTTGCATGATCACCATTATGATCTTCCCAATGTATGGTACCATGAACATCTGGCGAGGTATTAACGTGTTCCAGAATATCTATTTCTCCACATGCAGGCCATCCTACAGAAGAAATATTATTTCCTAACATCCAGAAAGCAGGCCATAACCCTTGACCAGTAGGCAAAGCGATTCTTGCTTCTATCTTACCATATTTAAATGATTTTCTGCCTTGAGTTTTCATTCTTGCAGAAGTGTAATGAGCGGTTCCGAAATCTTGTCTTCTAGCTGTAATAATTAACTGGCCATTTTCGACTGTGGCGTTCTCACTACGATAATATTGTAGTTCATTGTTGCCCCATCCCGAAGAACCTCTTCCGGTTTCAAAAACCCAGTCTGGACTTATTCCGTTGGTAAACTCATCTTGCCAGACCAGTTGCCAGTTTTGAGCCTCCACTGCGGAAGCTGCAATCATAAAAAAAATTAAAAAAAATAAAGTGTTGATTGTTCTCATTTTAAAAGTATTTATAAGTTAATATTTGGGTTTGTGTTAGATGAAGGGTACTAAAAAGTGTCATTCAGAATAAAATGAAGCATCTCGTTAAAATTAAATACTCAATTATGAGTGTGAGTGTATTGAGGTTTTTAGGTGAGTTATGCTTGTTACTTTCTTTACAAAAAATATTTTGCAGTTAAGTAATGCTCAAAATAACTGTTTGTAGACTTTTTAGATAGCCTCTATCAACGTTATTGTATTAAGAGAGAAACTTGTAATTGTTAGTTTGAGCCTATCGAAGATTATTTAAATATTTGTACGTAATTGAATTTCTATAGGCTCGGAGTGATATTTTAAAACCTTAATTTAAAGGCATAGTTAGGGGTGTTGTTTTATTATTTTTCCAGAATAACTTTTATTGGCGACTTTGATTTTATAGATGTATAATCCTGATGCTAATGATTCAATATTTATTTTAATTCTCTTTTTAAGGTTTAATCATTCGGTGATATTTTTTTAATATATCACCGAATGATTAAAAATAAGGGTCTAGTGTTTTATCATAACCTTACCATGAACTTGTTCGTTTGGTAAAGAGATAATATAAAAGTATAAACCTTCTTGAAGTCTACTTACATCAAAGGATTTAAGATTATTTCCTTGTTGTTTAAGTGTACTTTTAGTCTCTAACATCTTAATTCCGCTAGTATTGAATATTTGCAAATTAAAATCTGTATTAGCTTTAGATGCTTTTACAGTCATATTCATAGTACCTCCAATAACAGGGTTGGGACGTACATCTACATTATTAATTGTTAAATTACTAACAGGGCTAAGACGCAGATCTGCATTTAAACCACTCAAAGCATCTAAATATGTTCTGTGAGGATTAGAGAATCCAAAACCACCTGCTTTATCCCAATTAATAGACCAGGTCATTAACCCTCTAAAGTTACTATATCCAGATGGGTTTCTTAATGTATAGCGTCCTCCAAAAGATTGCCCTTTTATAATATAATCTAAGGCTTTATGTACTTCTGCGGGTGCTGTATATCCACTTCCTGATGCAGAACTAGTTGCAGGTAAACCAATAGCCACCTGATCTGGTCTTAGAGCAGGAAATTGTTGTCCTCCTGCTACTGGGAATCCTTGTAATAATAAATCTGCCATGGCTACATGGAAATCTGCATTAGCCGAACTGTAGCATAACCCATCTAATCCAAGCATACATCCTGTGTTATAATGTTGTACATGAATATAATTCATGTTGTCACGTAAGGCATGAATTATAGGAAGATAAGCTCCTGTTACACCACCGTAAGAACTGAAACCTCCTTGAACAAATAAAGTCTCTGGAGCCATCGATAATATAAAATCTGAATTAAATTGTGATATAATTGTTCTAAAGGCACTAATAAGGTTAACAACTTTTGGAGATGTAGGGTTTTTAAAATCGGTATCTCCTGCTACAAGAGAAATAGATTGTCCTTCAAAATCGATATCCATTCCATCAAAACCATATTCATTAATAATATTAATCATGGAACTGCTAAAAGCTTGTGCATCTGCAGCGGTATTAACACCAACAACTCCAGTTTCGCCTCCCATTGAGATTAATACTTTTTTACCTTTACTTTGTAATACCGCAACATCATTTTTAAATGCTTGCACACTGGGATAAATAGCAGGGTCTGGTGTGAATGTCATGGTAGATCCTATTGGTGTTGTAGGCACAGCAAAAGCAATATTGATAACATCCCATTTATCTGAAATTTCACTAAGCTTCATCGGGCCTGCCTCATTAATAAAATTATGCCAGTATCCTACTAATATTCGCTTAGGTAGGTCTCCTCCTGGAGGGTTTATTGATCCTACAGTTATTGTAACTGGTGTTGCATCTGCTGTTGTATTTGTATTATTGGTTGCTTGTGCTGTAAGTGTATGACTTCCAGATGTTGCAATCCAATTTGCATTATAAGGTGCAGAAAAGTCTTCTCCTATTATACTTCCATCTACGTAGAATACTACTTTAGTAACAGAACCAGCTGTATCATTTGCATTTGCTGCTATATTTACAGATTCTCCTACAGTAAAATTAGCTCCAATAGTTGGTTGCGTTATAGAAACAGTAAATGTACCATCGCCACCTGTACAATCTCCAATTTCTTTCCATGCATTTGGCCAAGCCCAGCCATCTGGATCACCAGGGGCATAAGGACCTCCTATAGTACACCATCCACCAACAATACATTCATATTTTTTATCAAAGTTCTGTACCACATCTCCTGTATTGTAGGCAGAACCATCTACATATTGAGCGGCGTCACAATTACTTTCTGTATTTACAGTAATATTTACAGCAGTAGAAGTACTGGTAGCTGCATCATTATCGGTTGCTATTGCTGTAATACTATGATTTCCTAGAATTGCAGTCCAATTTGCAGTATAAGGTGGCGATGTGTCTTCGCTTATCATAGTATTGCCTAGGTAAAATGAGACCTTGCTTATACTACCATCGTTATCACTTGCATTAGCAGCTATGCTCACACTTTGTCCAACAGTATATGTAGATCCCGCAGATGGGTTCGTAATGCTTACCGTTGGGAGCTCATTTCCTGTTTCTCCTGTTACTGTTATTGCAATTGAAGATGATGTCGTTACAGCACCTTCATTATCAGTCGCTTTTGCAGTAAGTGTATGGTTTCCTGTGGTAGCGGTCCAATTAGCAGTATATGGCGACGATGTATCTTCGCTTACCATAGTATTGTCTAAATAAAAGGCTACTTTGGTAAGACTCCCATCACTATCTGATGCGTTTGCATTAATAGTTACACTGCTTCCTGTAGTAAAAGATGCTCCAGATGCAGGAGAAGTAATGACCACCGTTGGAGGCATATTATTTTCTCCACACGGGTCGCCTGCTACCTGATTAATTGCTGTTAATAAAGATGTAGCTTGATCGTTAGTGTCATTAGACAGTTCCCACATCATAATACCGCCACCTTTTTCTAAGGCCAGTTCTGTTTTTGCTTTTATGGTAGGTATACCATTATAGTTCATGCCTTGATACGAATCACTATTAGCGCTTGCTCCCATAGCCAGTAACTCAGCATAACTTTTTACTTGCGATCTGCTATAGAAAGGAACTCCCAATACAGCTTTAGATTTAGGTAAACCACGATTTAACCAGTAATTTAGTCCACCTTCTGCCTGTGCCATTGTAGAATGATCTGGGCCATCGTATGCCATGATATTTAAGAAATCAATATCATCAAAAACACCAGCTAATATACCATCGGCGTTCCATCCAGATACTACAACAGCAGCAGTTAATAATTTCCCTCTACTATGCATCGCTTCTCCTAGCTCTTGCATTAATAACTCATAGTTTTGAGGTTCGCTACCTTCTCTAGGGTATTCCCAATCCATGTCTACACCATCTAGGTTGTATTGATTTACAAAATTTACTAGGTTATTTATAAATGTAGTTCTTGTGGCTGGATTAGCTGCTAGTGTAGTAAATGCAGAATCATTTCCATTTAACCAACCTCCCACGGCTATTAATACTTTGACACCTTGAGTATGTCCTTGTGTGATAATTTGCTGCATTTTTGCAACACCCTCCATAGTTTGAAGGCTTCCATTACTGTTAGGTATTAAGAAAGAATAGTTAATATGTGTTAGCTTATCATATTGAATGTTAGAGGCACTACCTTGCCAACTTGGCATATATCCTACTACTTTAAAATTGCTATTTCCTGTACATCCGCCATCATTTGAAACACTTATTGAAATGGCACTAGAAGTGCTTTGTTCGTTATCATTATCTGTAGCTTTGGCTGTTAAAGTATAACTTCCTATAGCAGCATTATTCCAAGTATAACTGTATGGACTTGTTAGGTCTTCTCCTAACTTGGTTGTACCGTTATAGAATTCTACTTTAGATACAGATCCGTTACTATCTGATGCATTCACATTAATAGTGATGCTATTTCCAACAATAATGTTCGTTCCCGAAGTAGGTGATGTTATTGCTACTTGCGGAGCCGTTGTACCGTTGCCGTTACAGGGGCCTATTAATTCCCAAACACTTTCTCTGTTAGTAACAGGATCATTGTTTTGTGTCCACCAGTTGGCTTTGTATTCATTCCCTTGATAAGATACTATGTCGCCTCCTGTATATACGGTGCCATGTACGTATGCGGGTGCTGTACATGAGCCACCTGTATTATTTACAGTAATAGAAACAGACGAAGAACTTTCACCATTTTTATCATCAAAAGCTTTAACGGTGATGGTATAGTTTCCTTCAGAAACATTATTCCAGCTATAGGTGTAAGGGGCACTCGTTTTTTCACCTAACAGGATAGTGCCATTATAAAATGCCACTTTAGCAATCGTACCATCGCTATCACTTGCAGTAGATGAGATGCTAATATTAGCACCCGAGGTAAATGTGTCTCCAGCTTGTGGAGACGTGATCGATATGATAGGTAATTGATTACCTCCACTTCCAGTGACTGTTATTGATACTGTTGAGGTAGCTGTGCCTCCTTTATCGTCTGTTGCTTTAGCTTTAATCGTATAATTGCCAGCAGAAACATTATTCCAGTTATATGTATATGGTGCCGATGTAGCTTCTCCAATTTTAGTATCACCGTTATAAAACGCTACTTTGGTAACCGTACCATCACTATCGCTCGCATTTGCTGCTATAGTAATGTTTGAGCCTTCTGCAAATGTGGCACCAGAATTAGGAGAGGTCATTGAAACTGATGGTAATATATTATCAACACCACCACTAGCAAAGACTTCATTTACCTTATTAATTAATGGCGATTTTACGTTGGACCATCTTTTTAATTTGGTTCCGAAAGATTGAACAGACCCACTCATTTCTAAGTCCCCATAAACGGTCCAAACAATGGTTCCAGCAAGGTTATTGTCTTTTATATATTGTGCCTTTATTCCTATAGACTCTTCATCATCATAGCTTAAAAAGAAATTTCCTTTGGTCATATAAGGAACTTTAGCCTGATCATCCCACTGTCTTGTCCATCCACTTCCTGCTCCAGTTTTTTGTTTAATAAAGAAATGATTTGGCGTGCCATCATATACTTCTTGTGGCCAGTTTGTATAATCGGCAGCTGTACTTACAGGGCCGTCTGGTTGTATGGTTACATTCCTTTTAACCGTAGGCGCATTTAATGCTGCATTTCCATTTGTTACAACACCTCTTCCATAGAAAGGAATTCCAAAATTTATTTTATTGGAAGGGATTCCCATTGATATCATTTTATTCAATAAAGTTTGCCAGTTAAAATCTGGTGCTTCAGCGCCATCGTATGGATATACAGGTGCATTATGTCCTGCTTTATTGGACCACCCACCATTAAAATCGTAGGTCATCATGTTAAAGTAGTCCATAGTATTGGCAAGCTTAGACCAGTTAAACCCTTCTAATTTTTTATAGTCAGCGGCCATAGCAGCTGTGATCAATTTATCTGGGCCAATAGCATTCCTAATTTCCTGAACTAAATTTTCAAAATTTGCATAGTCTGCATTTGTGCCTGTAAAATTCATTCCAGAAAAAGGCCCTGGATATTCCCAATCCAGATCAATACCATCAAAGCCCATACTGATTAGTTTTTTGCAGTCTTCTATAAAACGAGCTCTTTTAGTAGCATCTGCAGCCATTTCAGGAAAGTGTTTACACATGCTCCAGCCACCTATGGAAGCCATTACTTTTACGCCATTTTGATGGGCTAATTCTAATAGCCCTTTTCCCCCACTGCCTACTTTTGGTAGCGGTAATGGTAAAGTACCTTGAAGTCCCCATTCTGGATGGCTCCATGTGTTTCCTCCAACAGTCACTTGATAGCCAAGTGCTTCGGCTCGTAGTTTTACGGCTTCGCTTATATATTGAATAGGTTCTATTTCACCAAACAGAATATGATAATCCCAACTACTATAAACGTCACTAAATAGGATGTCTCCAGGTTGTTGTACAGATCCTGATTGGTAAATTTGTTTATTTCTAAGATCTCCACTGTGTAGGGAGCCATCGTTAGCAACTCCAAAAAAGGAGTAGTTAAGAATGGTATATTTAGAATAATCAATATTAAGTTGTGTTAATGCTCCCTGAGCAGGCACTCCGGCAGTAGGTTGTTTCCAAGCATCCCAATTGGTTATATAGCCAATAATTTGCTTGGTATGGTTCGATGTACTAGAGTTGCCTCCAGTGTTTACTTGAGCATTTGTTCTATGATGCTGTAGTAGCAGTAAGAGGGTAATAAAACACGAGAAAATTTTTAATGTGGTTTTGGTAAAAAGGGCATTCCTATAGAAATACCTATGCATAATTGGTTTCATGAGATAAAGATTTGGGTTAATTTGATTTTTTGTAATAATTGGGTGTGTGTTTTCATAACATAAGTAGTGTGTTTAGGGGGTTTATATTAAAGTTATTAAGAGGTGTAACTCGCTTTATATAAGACTATAAAAGGCCAGTTGTTAAGATGGGTTTATTATTAATTTTGGGTAATATTTTCTGATTAAAGAAAAGGATATATAAAATATTTTAAATTATTATTTAGAGTAGTTAATGCCGAAAACCAATATTTAATAAGGCATTTTATATAAAATAAAAGCTTAGTTTTTTTATGATGTAGTATAATTTAAAGGTATTATACTACTCGGAAAGCACAGCCAGATGTGATTTGTTTAATTCTGCACTGATGCAGCTTTTTAAGGAGTCTATGCGAACTATAACTTTTTCTTTCCCTTTATGACCAATAACAAAACAGTCGTATCCAGAAAAGGGACCAAAATTAATTCTTCTCTTTTCACCTATACAAATTTCAAAAGGGGCTAATTGTATATTGGAAAATTCTCCAACAAAAAGTTTAATGGAGTTTATTTCTACATCTGTGACTAGAGCTGGTTTTCCTTCAATACTAATATATCCATAAACTCCTGTTGTTTTCAATGCAAATAATTGATCTTTCGGGCTTTTTAAATGAATAAAAAGATATGACTTGAATAAAGGTTTTTCTACACTTTTTTTTCTGTCACTCCATTGTTTTACCATTTTGTTCATGGGAAGGAAAACATCGAAATTATTTTTTAATGTATTGTATACTTTTTTTTCATAGTTAGATTTGGTATGTATGACATACCAACCTATTCTAAATTTGGGGCTTTTCATAAAAATAAATTTATAAGTAGGAATAAAAGTTTGATTTAACTAAAGTGTTCTTTAATGATTAAGCATAGCTCCGCCATTTTAATCACATTGGGTATATGAATAAAAAATTTATTTAGAAATAAAACTGAGAGAAATGTTAATTATAAGTATATCAAGAATACTGCTTATAAATACGAGAGAAATCTAAATTAAGATTAAATTTACATAATATTTTAATTAAAAAAAAAGAGTAATTAAAAAAAAGAGTAAATTTAATGTGAATTATATAGTTTAACGAGTTTGATGTAATCAATGTTGTAAATCAAATAGTTGGCATCTGTAAATTTTATAAAAACTAATAAGCCCCCTATTTAGAAGGCTTATTTTGACTATTTCCCCACAATAAAACTAATAGTCAATTTTTGATTGCTCACAATCAAATGAAAATTTAATGAGCGTATTTACCAAAATTCAATAAATACGCCATGGGAAGTGTTTTTAAGTGTGACACTAACTGGTATTTCTTCACATAGTTTTGCCAATAGAATTATTTGATGTTTAACCAAAGGTTCATTAACTATGGTTGTTAAACCATCAAAGTTTCCTTTTTGGGTCTCCGTTTTAAAGATGTCTTTCAAACCTTCTTTAATTCTTTTATGATATTTTTTATTTACAGCCATTTTTAATTAGATAGGTTTCGGGATTTTATTATGGTATTAGTATTTTTTTAGGGTTCAATACTTAGGATTTGTCTTGTTTCTTTTTTTAAATTTTAATGCCTTATAGGCTGATCTCAAGGGTGTTTGTCGTTTTGGATATTAAAAATAATAATCAAGCGATCATATATCAAGGAAGCATATAATCTTTATGTTATTTATTGTTTTTTAGATTTTTCTTCAAACGATTGGCCATGACCTTATATTCTTTGGCAACTTCAATAATAGCATTAAAGACCAAGATGTTTTTTGAGATACCTGCCTTTGTATTTCTTACAGTTTGTGAATCGACTATGACTTTATTAGCACTTAGTTTGTCTATAACCTTACTTGTGTATTCTTTTGGAAGATGCTTGATAAGTAAATCTTCAAGGGCTTTCTGTTCTTTAAGAATACGGATATCGTATAATGCGTATAATTTGTTTAAATTTGTCATATTTTGTATGTATTTGTGAAATATTGAGTGAAATTACACACAAATATATACAAATAATTAAATAAATTAAAAATATTTTAATTATTAGTATAATTTGTAATTGTTCTAAATATGTTATTTAAAGAAAAACTAAAACAATTAATAAAGACAAAATATAGCAGATACGGCGATTTAGCTGATAAATTCGATATGAATTATACGCAATTGTCGCAATATATAAATGGTAAGAAAATATCGATTGATTTTTTAACTAAAATAATTCAAGAATTTCCAGATGCAGATCTTAATTGGTTATTGAGAAATGACGATGTATTACGTGAACATGTAGAGCCTTACAAGGCAACATTGACCAATCAGCAAATTATAGATAAAATAGAAGTATTGTTGGGGGATTTAAAAGAAAGAATAAAAGAAGAAGAGTAATATTTATCTTTTTGTATTATTGCTGTCCGATAAAAACTATAGACTATAATTAGAAGCCCATCAATAATAGTAAAAGTAAAAGCATTACAGATTAGACACCTTGCTTTAAATACCAGTAAAAACAAACAAGAAATATTTAGGTTTCAGAAAGTAAAACAATAGAGGTGTCTTTGTTTGTCAGTTAGTAACAATCAAGTCTTTGTTCTTGGTTCAAATAGCGAAGCGGTCTTACGTCTTTAGTCGGACACTAATGGTTTTGTATTTAAATATAACCATGTTTTTCTTCATATAAACTCATTTAAAGACATTCCAAAATCCTTTCCAAAGCCATACCCCTGGAACCTTTAATAAGTATGGTAGTGTTCTCTATTTTAGAGCTGCCAAACCAATCCTTAAAATCATCAAATGACCTAAATTGTTTTGTTGTGTTTGGTTTTGTTTGTGTTTTAAAAAAGTTTTCACCAATGAGAATAACCTGATCTATATTTAAGGATGCTGCTAGATCGGTAATATTTTGGTGCTCTTTATTTGTGTCTTTTCCCAGTTCGAACATATCCCCAATAAAGGCTATCTTTTTTGTACTTAGTTGCTTTTCAAAATTTAATAAAGCAGCTCGCATACTTGTCGGGTTTGCGTTGTAAGCGTCTAAAATGATCTTGTTAGTATCTTTCTGTATAATTTGTGAACGGTTATTGTTGGGTGTATAATTTTCGATAGCGTTTTTTATATCTTTATTTTCAACTTTAAAATAATGGCCAATAGCAATGGCAGCTGCGATGTTATTAAAGTTATAATCGCCAAGAAGCTGACTTTCTATTTCTAGTTTATTGTACTGGGATTTTACAAAGGGGAGCGCATTAATGAAATCGATATTTATATCAAAATCACGATTTTTTTTACTAAATACAAATCGATTTGCGTTTTTTGTTTTTTCAATTTGGATACTATCATCGCCATTTACAAAAATGGTTTTGCCGTGGTTAATCAGGAAATCGTACATTTCACTTTTCCCTTTAATAACCCCTTCAATGCTTCCAAAACCTTCTAAATGTGCTTTTCCAAAATTAGTTATATAACCATAGTCTGGTTTGGCTATGTCGCAAAGGAATTCAATTTCTTTTTGATGGTTTGCACCCATTTCTACAATCCCAATTTGGGTATTGTTTGTCATAGATAACAATGTTAATGGCACGCCGATATGGTTGTTTAAATTCCCAACAGTAGCCGTGGTTTTATATTTTTGGGATAATGTTGCATTAATTAATTCCTTAGTGGTTGTTTTGCCATTACTACCCGTTAACGCTATTATAGGAATGCTTAAATATACTCTATGGTGAGAAGCCAATTTTTGCAATGTTTCCAGAACATTTTTAACCAAAATGGTTTTATCGGATGTATTAAAAGGGGCTTCATCAACAACGGCATATTTTGCGCCATTTTTTAAAGCGAGCTCTGCATAGGCATTTCCATTAAAATTTTCGCCTTTAAGAGCGAAAAACAAATCGTTTTTTTTAATCTTTCTTGTGTCGGTACATACCGAATTACATTCTAAAAAAAGCGTGTGTAATTGTTCTATTTTCAACAGGTAGAATTCTTTTAAGTTTACAAAATTAAATGTATAAAAAAAGTCCTAACATTTGCTAGGACTTTTAATAATATTATAAATAATAGGATATTAATTCTTTGTTTTGTTTTTGTTTTTGGATTTTGAACCTACACGGGACATCGCACATCTAAACCCAATATAATCAGTAGCCATATCTTGTGGGAAGTAACGTCTTTGAGCTGGATCTAGCCAATACTCTCTATCTTTCCAAGATCCTCCTTTGTAAACCCTAACTTCGTCATTAATTAAAGAAGTTCTGTTATTACCTTTATCATATTCTCTAATAATGTTTCCTAAAGAATCTCTAGAGATTCTATGTTTAGGGGAGTTATACATTTTTCTGGTATCAGAATCTTGTTTTTCATCACCTTTACCTTCACCTTCATAGTCATTAAAACTTTCATAATAACGGGAAGAGCGTTTGTCACCATCTCTAAAGTTTACCTCATTACTTCTATCAAAGTTAGTACGCAAGTATGTCTCGTTTTCGTCAATCGGGACTTGTTTTATTTCACCAGGTAAATTTCTAGCGATCACTTTTCCGTTTGGTAAAGTATCGTATACAATATCATCTGCAGTAACAACTTTTACTGTACCATCAGGATTTAAAGCATTCTTGGTGTAAACATTACCACGATAATAGTTAAAGTCGTTAAAATCATCATCTATTATAGGTCTGTAAACATCAGCAACCCATTCGGCAACATTACCGGCCATATCATATAATCCAAAATCATTAGGGTCGTATGATTTAACAGCATTTGTAATATCTGCTCCATCATCAGACCAACCTGCAATACCACCATAATCGCCTTTTCCTTGCTTAAAATTGGCTAATTGATCACCACGAATTTTACGTTTGTCAGAACGTGTATATTGTCCGTCCCATGGATATTTTTTACGTCCACGATATAGGTTGTAATTTCTAATTTCGCTTAATCCTAAGGCGGCATATTCCCACTCAGTTTCGGTTGGAAGCCTATATTTTGGTGAAATTATTCCAGTTTCACGAGTGGCATAAATATTAGATTCATTACCATCGGCATCTACTCTAGCATATCTTTTATTACGACCTCCTTCGGCATTAATAATTTCTTCATTACCACCATACGTTAGGGTAGGGGCATTAATATAGGTGTCTGTATTAAATGTTGATTCTGCATTAACATCGGTGATTTTTGCATCACGTTTTAAGTAACCTGCTTTTTCCAAGTTGTATTCATTAACACGATCTGATCTCCAATTTGCAAATTCAACGGCTTGAATCCAACTTACACCAACAACAGGATATTCTCCATAACCTGGATGACGTAGATAATTGTTTGTCATGACTTCGTTGAAACCTAATCGGTTTCTCCAAACCAATGTGTCTGGTAAAGCGCCATTATAGATGGCTCTAAAATTTTCCTCAGATGGTGGGTAAACTCTTTTAATCCAATCTAAATACTCCATATACATGGCGTTGGTAACCTCTGTTTCGTCCATGTAAAAAGATTGTACATGTTGCTGAGTTGGACTATTGTTCCAATCGTGCATCACATCATCTTGAACACGCCCTTTAGTAAAAGTGCCTCCCTCAACAAATACAAGTCCAGGAGATGTTTCCTGTTCCCTGAAATCTGTATTGTACTGAAAACCACCTTCCCTGGAGTTAATCTGCCAGCCTGTAGCTCTTGAACTATTCTTTGAACTCGAAGATTTCTTACAACTAGTTGAAGCCATAGTTAGAGCTAAAACTAATAAGATCTTGAATGCTACTACTTTTTTCATATCCATACTTTTAAGTAAGCTAAATAATATTTTGGTGCTGCAATATAAGAATTAAACCTAATAACACAAGCTCTTTTTTACATTTTAGCCAAAAAAAAGTGTATTTCACCCTATTTTTTTGACATTACAACGATGATTTTGTTGTTTTTCACGGTTGTTTTGTGATGTATTAACGCATGTTTTACTAATTTATTATTGTATTTTTGATACAGTTTTTAAAATTGTCGATTTTTTTAATAATAACAAGACTTTAACTACGTTGTTTTAACAATGAAAAAGAACATTTTATTTTTATTGCTTATTTCTTGTACAATAGCTGTATTTGGGCAACAAAAAAAATACACCATTACCTGGGAGGACTCCAAAACAATTTCCGGAGGAAGCTATACCATTAAAATACCTTCTTTTAATAATGAAAATTTCAGCTACGGTTTTGAAGAAGGGGTGCTGTTTGTAGACCAATGGGAGGTAGATCAATTAGTAAACGAATCTTCTGTAACTGTTAGCCATGTTGTTTATGCTTCTATTTCTAAAGCCAATTTAAAAGACTTAGCCCTAAATAAGATTCCGGAAGTATTAAAATTTAGTTTAAAAAACTCTAATGCAAGAGATAAACAATATGCGGTTTTGGAACTCTCGCCCATTGTTAAGGATTCTAGGGGAGGTTATAAAAAAGTTATTTCGTTCCAGCTAGATTATAAAAATAGCTTAGCTGCTAATAGTACATCTTCATTGCGTAAAGGTTTTAAAACGTCTAAAGTCATTAGTAATTCGGTATTAAACTCGGGAGAATGGTACCGTTTTTATGTTGATACTACTGGGGTTTTTAAATTATCAAAAAGCTTTTTGCAGCGTTTAGGAGTAAATGTAAACAATGTAGATCCTAGAAATATAAAGTTATATGGACATGGAGGACGCATGATCCCTTATTCTAATGCCATAGCTTACCCTTTTGATATGCCAGAGAATGCTATAAGATTTGTGGGAGAAGAGGATGGTGTTTTTAACAATGAAGATTATATATTGTTCTATGCCCAAGGTCCAAAAGCGTATCATGCAGAAAGCAACACGCATATAAATTGTTATACAGATAAAACATATTATTGTATAAATGTGAGCGGGGGGCTGGGCAAACGCATACAACAATTTGCACAACCCAGCGGGCCCGTAGATTTAGTTATTGATACATTTGAAGATTATAGGTTTCATGAAATGGATACCCATAATATTGCTTTTTTAGGAAGGCGTTGGTTTGGCGATACATTTGATGTAGATACCAATAAGACCTTTGAATTTGATTTTCCAGATTTAGTGACATCAGAATCAATAAACCTAAGGGTGTTTACTGCTGCGGCATCAACTACATCGAGCATCATAGAGGTGGCCGTAAACGGAACGCCGGTTTCTACATTAAACATGAGCGGGTCAACATCACCCAATTTAGCGAGTCAGGCTTCGTTTAGTGGTAGCGTTAGCGTGAACAGCCCAAAAGTACAAGTAGGGCTTAATTTTAATAACCAGGGCAACCCAGGCACACAGGCTTATTTGGATTATATATCCATAGAGGCAACGCGTTCTCTGAATTTTTCGGACAAACAATTTCAATTTAAAAATAGTGCAGTGGCTTCCGCATCAGGAATAGGACAGTATAATATGACTAATACATCCCAAGTTTCAGAAATATGGGATGTAACCGATATATACAATGTTTCTAACTATTTAAACACGGAGGGTGCTTCAAACCTTAGCTTTACATCTAATTTGGGGAGCTTAAAAAGCTTTGTAACAGTCACGCCTTTGGATTATTTTGAACCGAAAATAGATTCAAAAACAACGATTAGCAACCAGGATATAAAAGGTAGTATTTTTCAAAATAACCAAGGTGTGTTCCAGGATGTGGACTACATCATAGTTGCTCCAAATAATATGGTTAACGAAGCGGAGCGTTTAGCACAGATAAACAGAGATCAATATGG
Source organism: Flavivirga sp. 57AJ16 (assembly GCF_028736925.1). GTDB lineage: Bacteria > Bacteroidota > Bacteroidia > Flavobacteriales > Flavobacteriaceae > Flavivirga. Next base: position 39,431 of record NZ_JAQZAT010000008.1, read on the forward strand.
TTTAAATGTTAAGGTACTGGGTTTGGATGAAATTTACAACGAATTTAGTTCGGGCAATCAGGATATTGGAGCTATTAGAAACCTAATTAAGTATGTTTATGATAATGCGAGCGTGCCAGAAAATAGAATAAAGTATGTCTGTTTATTTGGGGATGGTTCTTTTGATTATAAAGATAGAATTCCAAACAATACCAATATGGTCCCTTCGTGGTACTCTTATAACAGTTTTAATCTTACCAGTTCATTTGTCTCTGATGATTTTTATGGTATGATGGATGCTAATGAAGGCACCATGTCCACAAGTGATAAGTTAGATATTGCAGTAGGTAGGATTTTAGTGGATACGCCACAAAGGGCCAAGGAAATGGTCGATAAAATAGAATCATATTATGCAAAGGAAGCGTTTGGTGCTTGGCGTAATAATTTTGTGGTTATTTCGGATGATGTTGACAAAGATTGGGAAGGTATATTGCAACAAACAACCGATAATGTAGGTAATTTAGTTTCCCAAGAAAAACCTTTTATGAATGTCGTAAAAATACATTCCGATGCTTTTCAGCAGGAAACATCGGCAGGAGGAGACAGGTATCCCGAAGTAACAAACGAGATTGTAAATGCTGTTGATAATGGTGCATTGGTTGTAAATTATTTTGGTCATGGAGGAGAGGACGGTTTGGCGCAAGAACGTATTCTTTTAAAGCCAGATGTTAACGGATTTCGTAATTTTTGTAAATTAAATTGTTTTGTAACCGTAACATGCGAGTATACTAAGTTTGATAACCCATTTAGAGAGACAGCAGGTGAGTTTACTTATTGGAATAAACAAGCAGGGGCTATTGGTTTGATTACAACTACTAGACAAGTATTTGTTAATTTCGGTATTACTTTTAATAATACTTTAGGGCAATATTTATTCTCTTATAGTAATAATGATACTTATCAAGATCATGAATACCCTTCTATAGCTGAAGCATTAAGATTGGCAAAAAATGATCCTGTTATATCCGGGAATTCTCAGAGGCGTTTAGTGTTCTTTATTGGAGATCCAGCTATGAAATTAGCTTTTCCTAAGCCAAACATAAGATTAACGGCTATTAATGATGTGCCTATTGCTCAGGCCACAGATACATTAAAAGCATTAAGTTATGTAAAATTAGCAGGTCAGGTAGTTGATGTATCTGGAAATTTAATCACTGATTATAATGGGACACTTTCGACTACTATTTATGATAAGTCAATTAACAGACAAACGCTTGCTAATGATGGTACACAACTAAACGGACAAACAGTAAGATTAGACTTTGAAACACTTGGGGAAATTATATTTAGAGGTCAGGCATCTGTAAAAGACGGTCAATTTGAGTTTGATTTTGTAGTGCCAAAAGACATCGGCATTCCCGTTGGGTATGGAAAAGTAAGTTTTTATTCAAAAAATGAAGCGTTATCCCAAGATCAGGCTGGGGCGAGTATCAATACAGTTAAAATAGGAGGGGTGAACGAAAATGCTGCAGAGGATAATATAGGGCCTGTTATTACACTTTATATGAATGACGAGAACTTTGTGTCGGGAGGTATCACGAATGAGTCCCCTACGCTGTTGGCTAAAATGGAAGATGCCAACGGGATTAATACAGCAAGTGGCATTGGGCACGATATCGTTGCTATAATAGACGGAGATGAAAAGAACCCTGTCGTTCTTAATGATTATTATCAAACTGAAGTAGACAATTATCAGAAAGGTGTTGTGAGTTTTCCATTTAGGGATTTAGAGCCTGGGCTCCATACTCTAACTTTAAAAGCTTGGGATGTCTATAACAATTCGTCAACTTCTGAAATTCAGTTTGTTGTATTCGATAAAGATCAGGGATTGGTTATAAATAATGTACTTAATTATCCAAATCCTTTTGTGAATTACACAGAATTTTGGTTTAACCACAATAGTTCGGAACCTTTAGACGTTTCTATACAGATATTCACTGTTTCAGGAAAATTGGTAAGAACGATTAATGGACAAACAACAGGAGGTGTTAAAACGACAAGCTCGCTATCTAGAGAGATTGTTTGGGACGGTAGAGATGATTTTGGGGACAAAATAGGTAAAGGGGTTTATATTTATAAGCTTACGGTTCACTCAAACTTATTAAATAAAAGCGTAGAAAAAATCGAAAAACTCGTTATATTGTAATCAAGATAAGAATAAATATCAGATTAAAAACAGATGGGTTTTTAAAATAAAATTATATTTGTTAACTAAACTTAATACATGAATAATAGAATATTAATAGTATTGGCTTTTCTTTTTGTGTTAAAGCTAAATGCTCAAGAGACCATTGTTTTTCCAAATCAAGATAGAAGAGTTATAACAACAGGAGTTCCATTTGTTTTAATTGCTCCAGATGCTAGAGCTGCTGCTATGGGGGACATGGGGGTAGCAACGGCTGTTGATGCATTTTCACAGCAATGGAATTCATCTAAATATGTGTTTTCAGAAACTAAATCGGGCATTGGGGTAAGTTATACACCTTACTTGAGCAAATTGGTCAATGATATTTTTTTAGGAAACATTACTTATTTTAATCGTTTAGATGAACGTAGTGCATTTGCAGCAAGTTTAAAATATTTTTCCTTGGGAGATATTGAGTTTGTAACCGATGAATTTTCAACAGCATTAATACAAAGACCTAATGAGCTTACTATAGATGCTTCTTATGCGTTAAGGTTATCAGATCAGTTTGCCATGTCTGTAGCGATGCGTTATTTAAGGTCAGATTTAAGATTAGATGGCGTAGATGGAGATGCAACGCCAGCAAATACGTTTGGTGTGGATATTTCTGGTTATTATCAGAGTGAAGAAGAGGCTTATGCTGATTTTAATGGGCGTTGGCGTGCAGGTTTTGCAATTCAAAACATAGGGCCAAAGTTTAAATATGACGAAGGAGGGGTTGAGAATTTTCAACCTACAAACTTGCGTTTAGGAGCAGGTTTCGATTTTATATTTGATGATTATAATAAAATTGCTGTCACTGCCGAAATAGGAAAACTATTGGTGCCAACACCACCTGTTTATGGTTACGTCGATACAGATGGTGATGAAAATCAAGATAGTGATGAGCCGACTATTATTGTTGAAGGTAAAGATCCAGATGTGAGTTTTTTAACGGGAATGTTTCAATCATTTGGAGATGCTCCAGATGGTTTTAGTGAAGAGTTAAAGGAGTTTACCTGGGCATTGGGAGCAGAATATGTATATCAGGATTCTTTTGCCTTTAGGGCAGGTTACTTTAATGAAAGCGAGGACAAAGGAGCCAGAAAGTTTTTGGCATTAGGAGCTGGGTTTAAAGCCAATGTTGTAAATATTGATTTATCGTATTTGTTTTCGGCATCAAAAGTACAAAGCCCTTTAGAAAATACGCTACGTTTTTCATTAACGTTTAATATTGGTGCAGATACCTATAACGAGTATTAATTAGCGACGATACAAATTTATATATTAAAAAACTATTGCTCAATGAGCAATAGTTTTTTGTTTGAACTCATTGAAGTGGCTTAAACTTTTAATAATTGGCTGCAAACGGTCCTTTTATCCCCACATTTTACCTTTTTATTGCTCCGTAGTGATGCTATGCAGTGCAAAAAAGCCTTTATGTAGGAATACCTGCCTGCCGCCTTTAGGCAGGAAATCACTATTTTCCGCTTCAATCAAAAAACTTTAAATGAGTTCTTTGTATTATTTCGTAAATTTAAAATATGAAGAAAATAAAAATAGAAACTACTTTATATATATACGAAAGCTTAGATGAACTTCCCAGGGAAGTCGTTTCGCTTATGCAAAAAGCTTTTGAAGCACGTGAAAATGCCTATGCCCCCTATTCTAGTTTTAATGTTGGAGCAGCATTATTGATGGATAATGGCGAAATCATTACAGGTAATAATCAAGAAAATGCATCATATCCGTCAGGGTTATGTGCAGAACGTACGGCGATCTATTATGCAGGCTCACAATATCCAAAAGGAAAAATACTTCAGATGGCTATTTCGGCAGGCTCAAAAAACAATACAACAAACAAACCTATTCCACCTTGTGGCGCTTGTAGACAAGCCATTGCAGAATATGAAATAAAACAGGATGCCCCTATAGCCATTTATTTTATGGGAGCAACGGGAAAAGTTGCTAAATCCAACTCACTTGTAAACTTATTGCCTCTAGTTTTTGATAGATCGGTGCTTTAGCCTAATTTTTTGTATTCCACTACCTTCTTTAGGTTCTATGGATGGATATCTATGACTATGATGCTGGAATGCGTGGAATCCAGTGAGATTTATAATTTTATACTAGTGCTCGTTTTATACCATTTTCACTTTAAAGTGAAAATGGTATTATATAAATCTAATTAACGTGAGTTCGATGTAAGCATAATATTATTGATCTGACTATCAATAATTTAGTCTTGGTTGTCAGGTTGAGCGCAGTCGAAACCCATTTAAATAGCTAGTTTTAATGACTGCGCTCAAGGCGACAAATCGCTTTATTAGTAAATTTATTGTTAAAAATTCCCTTGTTTTAAATCGAACTCACGTTAATTAAACAGAATAGTTGCTTTTTATAGTATTCTTCTTAAAATATTTACCAAATTTTTTCTTTTAAATGGTTTTTCAAGAAAAGCGGCCATACCATTTTTTATACAATTTTCAACATCTTCCTGAAAGGTATTAGCTGTTGTTGCAATAATTTTTACAGGCTTTTCCGTTTTTGAAGCCTTTTCCAATTCCCTAATCTTTATAGTGGCCTCTATGCCATCCATCTTGGGCATACGGATATCCATTAATATAACATCAAACACATTTGTTTTAAACAATTCAACAGCTTCCATGCCATTTTCAGCCAATTCAACATATGGCGACAGTTCACTTAGTACTATTTAAGATACCTTTATGTTGATTGGATTGTCCTCTACGATAAGAAACCTCTTGTTTTTATGCTCCATGTACTGGTATTTGTCTTCTATGTGCTCTTGTAGCACTAATTTTTCTTGCTGCATTCCCAAAACTTTTAAGACGACATTCAACAGTTGATTCATTTTGATCGGTTTGTTGAGCCCTTCTTCAAAACCAATCTCATTCATTTTCTGTATTGGTCTGGCATCAGTTATTGAGGACAACAAAATCAATTTTAAATCACTCATTTATTTTGCACCTTTAATTCGTTTTGCAAATTCTTCACCGTCCATACCGGGCATCTGGTAGTCAACTAATACCAAATCAACAGGCTTGCCTGCTCCATATGTTTTTTTAAGAAGGATAATGCATCACTTTAAGAAGCTTTCCAGTTTATTTATAATTGGTATTGAACTTCTCATAATGTTCTGTTCATCTTCAAAAGCTGCTTTTGCATGAACAGGATCATGGAAATCAAAATTAGTCTTTCCATATAATTCCTCAGGAGAACTAACTCCGAAAATTTCAGCTATGGCCATATTGCAACGAATAAATCTGGATGCTTTATCTTTAAAATAAATCCTATCGGGCATATTGTTCATTAACAAATCCATATCAAGTTGTTATTGCTAATACAGTTTGAAATGACCTTGCTAAATTCTGCACCTTTAAAAAGTAGAGCGTCAGGTTTTTTTTGTTTGATAGCTAGATCCAGTAATTTTGTTTCGCTAAAAAATGGTAGGAGACCTCATTGGATTCTGGCAAAGATTTTAGTAAGACGTCAAAACTATATCTGGCAAAACACAAATAGGTTTTTTATTTTTTAGTTGATTTAAAGCTGTTAATCTATTTTAGATGAGTGAATCTATACTTTCAGTATAGTTTTCCTGCTATTATAGATACTAATGGCGTAGGGTGAAAACTTGTCTAAAGTTCATTTATAAGTATATTCACTCGAATATATGAAAATATCTATTAAATTGATTAAACAGAATGAGTAATAAGGGCCAGTAAATTATTTTTTTGATATTTTTTTTTACTTTAATGAATTTACGTTTTTGCAATAACTAGCAATGTATTACTTTTGTAGTTGCTTAATTAAAATGTAATATTAGTCGATGCAAAAAATCACTAAAGAGACATACCTAAAATGGTATGAGGATATGCTGTTTTGGAGAAAGTTTGAAGATAAACTGGCAGCTGTTTATATACAACAAAAAGTAAGAGGATTTCTTCATTTATATAATGGTCAGGAAGCAGTTTTAGCAGGTGCTCTACATGCTATGGATTTGACTAAAGATAAAATGATTACTGCTTATAGAAATCATGTACAGCCCATAGGTATGGGGGTTGACCCCAGACGTGTTATGGCAGAATTGTATGGTAAGGCTACAGGGACCTCACAAGGACTTGGAGGTTCTATGCATATATTTTCTAAAGAACATCGTTTTTATGGAGGTCATGGTATTGTGGGGGGGCAGATCCCTTTAGGAGCCGGTATCGCTTTTGGTGATAAATATCATGGTAGTGATGCTGTAACATTATGTTGTTTTGGAGATGGTGCGGCCAGACAGGGATCACTTCATGAGACTTTTAATTTGGCAATGCTTTGGAAGCTTCCAGTAGTGTTTGTTTGTGAAAACAATGGTTATGCTATGGGAACATCGGTAGAACGTACTGCCAATCATGACGAAATATGGAAACTAGGTAAAGGTTATGAAATGCCATGCGGGCCAGTGGACGGCATGAATCCTATTAAAGCAGCTGAAGCGTTTGATGAAGCTATACAGCGTGCACGACGAGGTGAAGGGCCTACATTTTTAGAGTTGAAAACATACCGATATAGAGGGCATTCTATGAGTGATGCACAGCATTATAGAACTAAAGAAGAAGTAAAGGAATACAAGAAAATAGATCCTATTACTCAAGTAAAAGATATTATTCTAGAAAAAAAATATGCTGATGAAGATGCCATAAAGGTGATTGATAAGCGTGTAAAGGATTTGGTTTCAGAATGTGAAAAATTTGCTGAAGAATCACCATTTCCAGATAAGAACGTGATGTACGATGTCGTTTACGAACAAGAAGATTATCCATTTATACAACATAAATTATAAACTATGGCTATAGTAATTAATATGCCGCGTTTAAGCGATACCATGGAAGAAGGAACAGTTGCGGCTTGGTTAAAGAAAGTGGGGGATAAAGTTGAAGAAGGCGATATTCTAGCAGAAATAGAAACGGATAAAGCAACTATGGAGTTTGAGTCTTTTAACGAAGGCACTTTACTACATATTGGTGTTCAAGAAGGGGAAACAACTAAAGTAGATGAGCTTTTAGCGATCATAGGTGAAGAAGGCGAAGATATAGATGATTTGCTAAATGGAGGTGGAAGTGCATCTAAAGCCGTTGAAGACGAAAAAACAGATGATGCCATTCAGAACGAGAATGAAGCATCTCAAGATAAGGCAGAAAGCGAAGTGGCGCTGCCAGAAGGCGTTATTGTTGTAACCATGCCACGTTTAAGTGATACTATGGAAGAAGGCACCGTTGCAACATGGCTCAAAAAAGTAGGTGATACCGTTGAAGAAGGTGATATATTAGCTGAAATTGAAACAGATAAGGCTACTATGGAGTTTGAATCGTTTCAAGCAGGCACATTGCTTCATGTGGGATTGCAAGAAGGAGAATCTGCAAAAGTAGATGACCTATTGGCTATTATCGGCCCTGCAGGAACTGATGTTGCAGATGTTGCAAGTAACTTTAAAGTAGGTTCAGGTTCAGCAAAAAAGGAAGAGGCACCTAAAAAAGAAGCACCTAAAAAAGAGGCTCCAAAAACAGAGGTAAAAAAAGAGGCTGCGAAGCCAAGTATACCAACACCTGTACCGTCTTCAAATAACGGGCGATTATTTGCGTCTCCATTAGCTAAAAAGATAGCAAAAGAAAAAGGTATTAATTTATCTCAAGTTCAAGGTTCTGGGGAAAATGGCCGCATCATTAAACAAGATATTGAGAATTTTGTACCAGCTTCTTCAGGAGCATCCGTTGGCAAATTTGTCCCAACAGGGCAAGAAGATTTTGATGAGGTTACTAATTCCCAAATGCGTAAAGCCATTGCTAAGGCATTAACAAATTCAAAATTTACTGCGCCACATTATTATTTAAATGTAGAGTTCGATATGGAAAATGCTATAGCATTCCGTAAACAATTCAACTCTATTCCAGATACAAAAATATCATACAATGATATCGTTGTTAAAGCTTGTGCTTTAGCATTAAAACAGCACCCACAAGTAAACTCGCAATGGTTCGCAGATAAAATGCGTTTAAATAACCATGTTCACATTGGAGTAGCAGTTGCTGTTCCAGATGGGTTGGTAGTTCCTGTGGTTAAGTTTGCTAACGAGCAATCGTTACCACAAATAGGGGCAGCAGTTAAAGATCTTGCAGGAAAAGCCAGAAACAAAAAATTAACACCAGCCGAAATGGAAGGCAGTACATTTACGGTTTCTAACTTGGGCATGTTTGGGATAGAAAGTTTTACGTCTATTATCAATCAACCAAATTCAGCCATTCTTTCCGTAGGAAATATTATTGAGAAACCAGTAGTTAAGGAAGGCAAAATAGTTGTTGGAAACACTATGAAGCTGTCTTTAGCCTGTGATCATAGAACTGTTGATGGCGCTACCGGAGCACAATTTCTTCAAACATTAAAGGAGTATATTGAAAACCCGGTAACGATGCTCGTGTAATAAATTCCTGCGTAGACAGGAATCTTTTCATAAAACAAAAAACCTGTTTCATTTGTTTGAAACAGGTTTTTTTTATCTTTAAAACTTAATAAAGTTCACAATGAAAAAACTATTAAATATTATAATAACTATAACGCTCTTAAGTTGTGGTTCGCAAAAAAAGACCTCGGAAGCAAAAGTGGATACAGAAAGCATGTCACCTCTTTCTAAAAAAACAACAGTTTTAAAAGAAGATGTAAAGGCGAGTTTGGAATATATGGCTTCCGATGCTTTAGAAGGAAGAAATACCGGAAGCCCAGGCATTGAAAAAGCAGCTGTTTTTATCGAAAACTATTTTAAAGAAAATAAGGTGGCACCTTATTATGAAACTTATAGGGACAGCTTTAATTTAGATAACATAGTAGGTTATAATATTGTGGGATATCTAGAAGGACATGACTCGGAACTGAAAAACGAATTTGTTATACTTGGCGCTCATTACGACCATATAGGAACTATAGAACCTGTAAATGGAGATAGTATTGCTAATGGGGCCAATGATGATGCCTCTGGCACGGTGGCCGTTTTAGAATGGGCCAAGTACTTTTCTAAATCAAAAAGCAATAAACGGAGTATTTTATTTACACTATATGCCGCCGAGGAAATGGGGCTAAAAGGTTCTGGTCATTTAGCAAAACGATTAAAAGGCGAAGCACTTCATTTATATACCATGATTAATTTTGAGATGATAGGGGTGACTAGAGCAGGAAATCAAACGATGGCTTATATTACAGGATATAAAAAATCCAACATGGCAGAAAAACTAAATGATTATGCAAAAGAAGAGATCGTTGGCTTTTTACCACAAGCCAAAGCCTATAATCTGTTTATGCGCTCTGATAACTATCCTTTTTTTAAGGAGTTTAAGATGCCAGCTCAAGCTATATCTACTTTCGATTTTACAAACTTTGATTATTACCACCATGTAGACGATGAAACCGATAAAATGGATTTTGAACATATGACATCTTTTATAAATAAAATGATTCCAGCCTTAGAAGGGATGATTAATGCCAAAACAAAAGAAATAAAAATGAACGATGAGTAAAAACATTATTATAACGGGAACAAGTAGAGGTATAGGTTTCGAGTTGGTTCAGCTATTTGCTAAAGCAGGTCATAATGTGTTGGCATTATCCAGAAACAGTAAACCCATAGAAAACCTTCGGTTAAAAAATGTGACATTTTTGTCATTTGATTTAAGTAAAAATGATGATTATAAAAAAGTAGAGACCTATATGGCTTCTCATTGGAGCCACGTAGATATTTTAATTAATAATGCAGGGACTTTGCTTAATAAACCTTTTTCGGAAACTTCAATGGTGGATTTTGAGAAAGTATATAAAACCAATGTTTTTGGAGTTTCAGAAATGATCCGAATGGCATTGCCTTTTATGAAGCGTCATAGCCATGTTGTAACGATTAGCTCGATGGGTGGTGTGCAAGGGAGTATAAAGTTTCCGGGGCTAAGTGCCTATAGCTCGAGTAAAGCGGCCGTCATAACTTTAACAGAATTATTAGCAGAAGAATACAAAGAAACAGGACCAAGTTTTAACGTTTTAGCTTTAGGGGCAGTACAAACCGAAATGTTGGAAGCCGCTTTTCCGGGGTATGAAGCACCGATTACAGCCTTGGAAATGGCACAGTATATTTTTGATTTTTCACTTAATGGGAGTAAATATTACAATGGAAAACTACTTCAGGTCTCTAATTCTACTCCTTGATCAATTATATTTTCGTCGTTGTAAAGAGCATACGTTCCGTAACCTATTGCTGTATTATTTATCTGTTTAAAATTAGTTAATTGTCTACCTGTTAGTTCGTTGAAATAATTATCTTGCTATTAATTTAAAAACTCACAAAATATTGAAAAGAATACTATTTTTAGCCCTAATAATTTCGCCCCTGATCAAAATTCAAGCCCAGTGTGATCCGCCTCAAACCATTGTTATTTGTGATATGACCATCGTTGATGGTGATAGCGACGGCACTCCTGATGGTATTATTAATTTGTACGATGAATATAATGCCGTATCTGGAGGCCCACCCATTTCTCTGGCAACTGGTGCTTGGTTTGACCCTAATTTTAGTTTTGCACTTGATGAAACAACTGGAGATCTACACTTATGGGATTTAACAAATGTCTCAAGAACGACAACCGATTATCAATTTACAATTAATAATGCCAGTTGTAGTAGCGGTCCCGCGATAACGCTTAACTTGATTTTAGGACCGTTTTCCGGTAATGCACTGCCAGTAATTAATGCAGATGATATAAATATAGAAATTTGTGATGGAGGTTCTACACCAACGCAGGCATGTAGCATAGTTTCGGATATAGATCTCTTTCAGGCTTTAGAATCCATTCCCAGCCCGCACCTTAATGGTACATGGAGATATAATGGGAGTAGTCCTAATTTTGTGAGTTTAGTAGGCTCTAATTTAACCGTGACCATTCCATACCAACAGGGACCGCCTTTGGTGGATGAAGAAACTTTTGAGTTTACCTATAGCGTAACAGGTTTTGGACCCTGCAATTTTACTGTGGAAACAGATGTGAACGTTTCGGTTGTTAGACAGGTATTTTCTGGATTTGCCCAAAATAAACGTATTTGTGAAACGGATATATTAAACGGAAATTATGATGCAGATATAGACTTAAGCGATAACCAATTCTTATTACTGGAAGATCTTGAAGGTGTTTGGGAAGCAGATCTGTTTGGACAAATAACTTCGCCGGCAGATTCAGAGATTAATATAAGAAGTGTTTATCAACAAATAGTATCTGGCAATCCAAAGTTTGGATGTAGAGAAGTCAATTTCACTTATTCGGTAGATCAACGCTCTGGAGTTTGTGGGGATGCCGCTTCTACGGTCAGCTTTAAAATATATGAATATCTGAGGCCTTTTAGCCAACAAACCACTAATCCGTTTGAGTTTTGTGAAGATGATGTTTCCATGCCTGCTTCAATAAATTTATATGATCAATTAGAGTTCACCACAGAGAACGGTGTTTTATTCGATTATAATAGAAGTTCTTGTACAGATTGGAATTTTATTTCCGGTCCGTCAGATTTAGGTTTGGTATCCAATACTTCTGATAATCCTTGTACGCCTTCGTTAGGCTATTCTTCATTAGGAACCGTTAATTTATTAAATGCAGATCCAGGGGTTTATGTTTTTGAATATGTGGTTTATCCGGAATATAACTGTAGCTCAGATTCGTTTGAAGCGCTAGATTATAACCCGGATATTTGCGCCCCTAATGTTGATCTAAGCGGGTTTTGTAATGAAGAACGTGCTCTGGTAACGCTCACTATTCATCCTAAAAACTACGCAGGAGAAGATACTTCAGGGTTGCAGTTTTGTGAAACGGATCCAACCATAGCCAGTCCATTGGACCTGTTTACTTTATTAACGACAAATGGTATTGATGATCCCATTTATCAAGGACCATTAGGGACTTGGGTCGATCTATCAACGGGAAGTATTGTTATAAACCCGATTACTTTACCAAATGTAGATGGTCAGCAAACATTTAATTACTTATATAGTACGACCACTTCAAATAATTGTGTAGATAGCGCCAGTTTATCTTTTACGGTGTATGAAGCATATCAATCTGGTATCAGTACGACCATAGATGTTTGTAATACAAATTCAACTTTTAATTTATTTGATAGCTTGGGAGGGAGTCCCAATACCACTGGAACCTGGTCTGGACCAAACGGATTCACTACTACGGATCATAATGCGATGTTCGACCCTACATCCTCTGATGCTGGAGATTATATCTATACAGTGCCCGATAATAGTGATGGTACTGGTACTGTGATGTGTACTGGTAATTCAGCAACTATTACGGTTAGGCTCCACCAAAGCCCTAGTGCTGGAAGTAGTGGTTTATATTCGGTATGTCGTTCAGATTTACAAATAGATTTGGTTGATTATTTAAGTACTACAGCAGATTTGGGAGGTACATTTGTAGATTTAGATACTACAAATGCCCTTTCGGGAAGCTTGTTGGATGTCTCTCAATTAACAGCAGGAACGTATGGATTTCAATATGGGATTCAAGGGCATTCGTCCTGTAGTTTGAGTACGGCCCTAATTTCAATAGAGGTAGTGGAAGTTCCACTTCCAACAACCACCAATCAAACGTTTTGCGCTAATCAAGGTGCTACAGTTTCAGATCTTCAGGCAAGTAATGGCATAGATTTTAATTGGTACGATACAGCAACTTCAACAAATCCACTGCCATTGGGAACTGTTTTAATAGATGGCGAAGATTATTATGTGTCTGCGTTGGATAGTGATCATTGTGAGTCGGAAAAAGTACAAATAATAGTTACCGTTTTGCCATTAAATCATGCGGATTGTGAGCGTTGTTTTAAAGATGGTATTTCTGTTAATGGCGATGGTGAAAATGATGACTTTGATTTATGTGGCCTACCTACTGTATTTCCAAATTTCGAATTGAACATTTACAATAGGTTTGGGACTGTTGTTTATAAAGGAAATAGGAATACACGGCTTTTTGAAGGCATTTCTAATGTGTCGTTAACCATTGGAGAAGCATTGCCATCTGGAGTCTATTTTTATGTGTTCGAGCCGAAAGACGGAGTCACTGCTCCTATTCAAGGAAATTTTTATTTAAGCAGATAATAAGCCATTTATAGCATGAAAATTAAAATATTTATAGTATTTATAATATGCGGTCTATCTGCATATGCCCAACAAGAAGCCCAGTATACTCAATATATGTATAACATGGGGCTAGTAAACCCGGGTTATATGATTAACGAGCCCAGTATGGTACAAGTGGGGAGTCTGTATCGTACGCAATGGGTTGGTATAGAAGGAGCACCTAAAACGGCGAATTTATTTGCGAATATTCCTTTAAGCGAAAAAATCGAGCTAGGAGTAAACTATTTAAACGATAATATAGGAGGGAAGATAAACCTTAGCGAAAATATATTTAATATCAATGCAGCATATAAAATTAATATTAAGAATGATCTGAACCTGTCTTTTGGTATTAAAATGGGATTCGACCATTTAAATTTTAGTAGTTTAGGCAGTAATGTTAGTGGCGATCCCTTGTTTCAAAATTCAAATAAAACGGTCATAAATATTGGCGCTGGAGCCTTTTTATTTCACGATAATTATTATGTGGGGCTATCATCACCCAACCTTATTCCGAGCGATTTAGATGCTGATAATGGCATCTTGTATAAAGACAAACCTCATGTGTTTTTAATTGGAGGTTATGTGTTTGATATTAATAGCGAATTTAAATTAAAACCATCTACAGTGGTTAAGTATGTTACGGGAGCACCGTTGTCGTTCGATATATCTACGAATGTTCTTTATCGGAACACGTTTGAACTAGGGGCGTCCTACCGGTATCAGGATGCCATTTCTGGTTTGGCAGGTATTCATATTACCCCGCATTTAAAAGTTGGATATGCTTACGATTTTAATACCAGCAAATTAAAAACTTTTAATAATGGAAGTCATGAATTTATATTGTTGTATAAGTTTGATGTGTTAGGCTTAAGTAAAAAGTATTCATCTCCAAGATTTTATTAATTATGATAAAAAAAACAACTTTCATTGTCATAGCTTTATTGATAGCACAGATGTCATTCGCACAAAAAAAAACGATGGCAGATCGGTTTTTTCTAAAAGGGGATTATATAAAGGCTGCTGAATATTATGAGAAAGAACTTAAAAAAGAACGCCGCAAAAAAACTATAGAAAACATCGCTGTTTGCTATTACAATATATTCGAATATCGTTTGGCATCGAGATACCTTAAGCAATTAGTAAAAGGGAAATATATTGATAAGGATAAAACGTATCACAATACCTATAATTTTAAATTATATCAGGTATTATCAGCTTTAGGAGACTATGAAGCAGCTTTAGAATATTTTAAACAATATAAAGAAAACGACTCAATTTCTTTAAATAAAGCAGAAGCTATTGAAATTATAGAAGCATTTAAATTAAAAAGCCCGGATTATAAGATTAAAAAGGCTCAATTTAACTCTGATGCATCCGATTTTGGGGCTGTGAAATTTAACGATAGTGTTTATTTTACTTCCGATAGGGATAATAAACAGCTTTTAAGAAAAAAGTATAAATGGACACATCAATCTTTTCTTGATATCTACGCGGTAAAGGTGAATGAAAATAATGATACGATAGGAAGCGTTAAATCACTTACAAAAACAATAAACTCTAAATTACATGAAGGTAATTTCTGTTTTACGAGTGATGGAAATACCCTTTATATATCAAGAAGCAATTATACAGATGGAAAGAAAGAATTTAATGAGCAGTCCGCTAACAATATTCATTTATATAAAACCACTCTAACCAATGGTACATGGAGCAAATTGGAGAAGTTACCATTTAATAAAAATGGATTTTCTTATCAGCATCCAGCGTTGGGCCCAGATGAAAAGAAGCTCTATTTTTCATCAGATATGGAAGGCGGTTATGGTAGTTTTGATTTGTATTATGTAACTATTGAAGTAGACGGAACTTTTAGCGAACCAGTTAATCTGGGAGAAACTATTAATACCAAAAATAGAGAGCATTTTCCATTCATATCAGAACAAGGTCATTTGTTTTTTGCATCTAACGGTCATTTGGGATTGGGGATGTTAGACAATTTTGTTTCAGAACGTGTTAACGATACGTTTACAAAGCCTATTAATTTAGGTGTGCCTATCAATTCTAGATATGATGATTTTAATCTAAATTATTACGATGCTAAGGAAGGATTCTTTTCTACAAATAGAAATAAAAAGAACGATGATATTTTCAAGTTTAAACAAACTGGGGAAATTTTTATAAGGGAATATATTAATAGGTTTGAAGTAAGGGATCTTGAAACAAAAGCATACATTCCAAATACAGAAGTGGTATTAAAAGATAAGAAAGGTACTGAAAAGTATACCAATACCTTAGACTCCTTAGCTTTTTTCAATATGAATTTACTAGCGGATAGTTATGAATTTGCAGCTAAAAATGATGCTTATTTACCCAATACATTAAACGTAACGGTTGTTGAAGAGCAAGACCAAAAACATGTGCTTTATTTAAAGAAAATCCCACCGCCGCCGCCAGTAGATCCCGTTGAGGAAATTATTGTAGAAAAGAAAATTGATAAAAAACTAAAAGAAGAAGATCCCAAGCGATTTGAATTGTTAACCGATCTTGAAGGACCCCCTGTTGTTGAAAGAGATGGTAAATTGTTTTTCCAATTAGCTCCTATCTATTTTGATTTTGACATGTGGAATATCAGGGCAGATTCTAAAAAGATATTAGATGAATTGGCAGCTAAATTAGAACGATATCCAAATATTTATTTAAAAATAAGCTCGCATACAGATAGTAGGGGAACGGTACGTTATAATCAGATTTTATCTGAAAGACGTGCAGAGGCCACAAGAAATTATTTAGCATTGGAAGGTTTTGTTAACGCCCGGCGAATGAAGTTCCAGGGCTTTGGAGAATTAGATCCTATTGTACCATGTCCTATGCTGGATTGTACCGATGAAGAGCACCAATTAAATAGGCGTAGTGAATTTGAGATTGTTAAGTATTAGAAAGTTTATTTATGGGCAAATACAAATGCGTTATTTTTGACTGCGATGGTGTATTGGTAGATAGCGAAACAATAGCTGCCAGGGCTTTGGTAAATATGGCTAATGAGTTGGGAGCAAATATTAAAGAGGAAGACGCAGCGAGCCTGTTTAAAGGAAAGTCGTTTAGTTTCTGTATGGACGTAGTTTCAACCTCAATAGGAAAACCATTACCGGAAACATTTGAAGCAGATTATAGAGCGAAAAGCTTTAAGGCCTTTAAAGAAAGTATCAAGCCATTGAGGGTATTAAAACGGTATTACAACACTTGGAATTACCCTATTGTACGGCGTCTAGCGGCCCAGAAGATAAAATCCGACTTAATTTAGAGCTTACCGGTTTATTGCCATTTTTTGGAAATAATATTTTTAGCTGTTATACTATCAAAAAGTGGAAACCAGATCCAGCCGTTTTTTTATGGGCTGCCAAAACGATGGGGTTTAAACCTAGTGAATGTTTGGTTGTTGAAGATAGTTTGACAGGTGTAAAAGCTGCCAAGCGTGGCGGCTTTGATGTTTTTGGGTTTACAGCGCATGATTATAATAATGAGTTAGAAGCTGAGGCTACTATGACGTTTGGTAGTATGTCGGAATTCTTGAAAATGATATGATGTTTTGCAGGTTCTTTTAACAGTTTTGGCTATAAGTAGGTGAGCTGGGTTAGGGTAGATTGTCTATTGCCCGAAGCTAACAAAAGGAAACGAGAATAGGATATCGGCCCTTTTGACCGAACTTCCTTAGGACTATTATGCAGCGTTTTTACTTTATTAATTTCAATGAATTTTTTCTGTGGTATAAAATGCCAATAAAAAGTGAAAATGGTATTAAGTAAAGGAACAAACCAGTTCCAAATTCTAATCATTAAAAAATAAACTTAAAAAGATTCTGATTTTAGTTCATTGTTATTGACAACAGTTTTTTGTTAGTTCAGTTATAGATTTTCACTCATATCTTGTCTTCCGACTATTGCCATTGCCATTATTTCGACAACGTTTTCATTGATTTTATAATAAATACTATAAACTCCACAAACACATCGTCTATATCCTTTTCTTATGTAATCCATTGATTCAAAGGAAAAAGGTCGTTCAGTAATAATGTCGAAATATTCAAAAAACGATTCGAAATATTTATCGGCTTGGGTCATCCCAAATTTTTAAACTCCGTAAAGGTGAATCCGAATCAAGTCATTTTTTGCTTCGTTCGTCAGTTTGTATTTAGCCATTTTGCAAAGACTTTGCTTGAGCTAAAATACTTTCTTTACTGTCATTCGTGAATCCGCTGTTTTCAGCTTTTTCTAGTTTAGCTCGAATCCAGTTAATTTGAACTTGTTGTTTTCGGGCTTGTCTAATCAAGTCGTTGACCAACTCACTTTTGCTTGAATATTCTTTATTGTCTACTTGGGCTTTTAACCACTCATCATTCGGCTTTGTAAATGATATACTTTGTCTTGACATAATTTTATTTTTGGTGTAAATATGCATCAAAAAACGAATCATATCCAAATTATAGCCAAGGGTGTGGCTGTGGTGTGTATCCCGCAGGGTATGTACTATAGCCGTTGTGTGTGGCCAGCATGGGCATCTTTCTCTTACGTGAAAGTAGGAAATTAATTTAGAGGGTGCAAGTCCCTTATGCGCAGGGGTGTAAACCGTGAGGTTTTATCTGAAGAAAGCGAGACTACAAAACTCGGTACTGACCCTGAGTCAAGCTCAGGACAGGCCAAGCAGAAACCGTATACAGAGGCATAATGACTCGGGTAAGCAAGCACATCATTGTAACGCCCAAAAGATTATCAAAAGGGTATTTATGTAGATACGGCAGTGATTGAGTGAATTTAGCGAAGCGTTATCATGAACTCTATAATATAAAGTAAGAATGTGTGAATAAAGAAGATGCCATTACCTGGGGAGATCTCCAAAGTCACGAGTTGGCATAAAGGAGAAGTAACGCTAAAGACGTCATTTTCAATCAGCAGAGGTCATAGTAGTTGTTGGAAACGAGCAGATATCAAAATCAGAGGTCTCACAAGCAGCGAAGGACCGAACGTAATTCTCTTTAAAATTCGCATAGGAATGATGATTCATAGCCTATGCTTAAACTAGAGGATAGTTTCAAGGGTGAAAAGAGCTTTGGTGTGATGATTTACGAACCGCCGTATACGAGACCCCCCCCCCCCGCACTTGATGCGGGGGGGGGTGAGAGGCGCAGTGGCGACCGTTAGGTCGTCACCCGTCTACTCGACTGTAAATAGTGCTTTTCGCAATTATAATCCTCTAATGTAACAGTCAAAAAATGGTCTTTCTCTATGAATTAGGCTCAAATCATAATCAGCTCGTTGGCTTGAAAATCCGATTTTATGTTCTTTAATAGTTCCATCTTTGGAAATATAGCTATGATTTATAATTTCCGCAATATCATCTGCAGCATAATTTTCGGGCATTTGAAAAAAATCAAATAAAAAACTCGACCCAAATCCGAATGTTTTTCCGTCATTCATTTTTACACAAAATCCTGTCCACGACATTGTAGTTTCACCACGAATTTTTCCAAGAATATCTTTTGGAAAAGCAAATGGGCTTTTTTCTATTCTATCAATATCGTATTCATTAATTGAGTTTTTTTTCGCTACAAAACTTTCTACTATATCTTCATATCCAAACCCCGAACTTTTACTGAAAATTCCTTTTCCTTTTCGCTCCTCGTCAAATCTTCTAATTGCAAGTTCAGTTAGTGGTTTTGGGTTTCTAAAACGAACACAAGGAATATAAGTTCCATCAGTCAAATATGCTGATGCTCGATATCCATTTCCATAAATCTGGTCATCGATTGGCTCTATATTTTCTTTTAAAAACTTAATTTTTTCTTCTAGCGTCATTTTGTTTCCGCATTAATTACAACGTTTATGTATATGGAAAGTTGCATGTTTGTGAGCGAGGATTTTCCGAAGGAAAATCAGCACTAAGCAAACAAAGCAACTAACTTTGGTTAAGCACAGAATAGCAATTTTTTATATACTGTGTGGCTGTTGCACAACTATAAAACACTCTAATTCCTGCTTAATTATTTTTGTCTTCAAAACAACAACGTGTTGATTTTAAATTAGTTATGATTTTTCGTTGTTATCAAAATTTATTACTTTATTTAAAATTATGAGTTGTGCAACGGCTACCATTGTTGTGTGTAGTGTTTTTTACTTAAGTTTATCTGGGTTTTTTCCAAGTTTCTTCGGTTCAGAAATCACTCTTCGCTCCAGTTTTTTAATATCTTCTTCTGCTGGTAAATCCTCTGGCTTTATGCCTCGTTTTAAAAGGATATTTCTAACACCACGATTATTTGTAATATGTTCGGCAGAAATTTGTCTTTCAGATGAAAGCCCTTTTTCTTTTGTGTTGAAGACAGTTATTTCTGTTGCAAAATCTTTGGCTTTAATTGTTATTGTCGGTAAGAAATCCGCAAGTGCTCTTCCCTTGGGAACTCCCAATTTCTTTTTCATCTGTTGGGTAGTTTTTCCAAATAAAGCCTGGTCTCCTTTACTTCTTATTAATCCAAAATTCTTATCGTTACCAGTTTGTTCGTAAATTAGTTCAGAAAGTTCTTTTTCGGATAGTGTAAGTTTTTGTCTCGCTTGAAGTCTTTCCCAGTCTTTTATCCTTTTTTCAATTTCCTCAAACTTACGTGTTTGTATCGCGAAGTAATTTTGAGCAAAGGCTATTTGTTCTTTTCTTGGGTCTCCGTTTTGTGCTATTAAGTAACAAGCGTATCTTGTTAACATAATATCATCAATTTCCCGCTCACTTCCTGAACCAAGTTTTACCATTTTGTTGACGTCAACAAAATGGTCTAAAATATCATTTCCAGTAGTTTCGCAAGATGTTTTTGCTTTTACTATTACTTTCTGAAAATTCCTCCATTCTGAATAGCCTAAAAGATGCTGTATATCTCTCGCAAACCAAAATTCAATACCGTTTTCGGTAGTTTGAGAATGGTCTTCAAAATTATTTGATAGTGATTTTATTATTTCTGATTTCATATCGTGAAAATACTGATTTTTAATGTAATTTTAATGTTCGTTCGACATTACACACAACGTGTTTGTGTATGATTTCGTTGCGTGTTTAAGCACTAAAGTTAGCAATTAAATCACAGACAGATAGTCCGCGAGGATTTTCAGAAGTAGGCGAGAACAAGCAATTAATTATAGCCAGTGTGGCTGTTGCACAACTATAAAACACTCTAATTCCTGCTTAATTATTTTTGCCTTCAAAACAACAATTCGTTGATTTTAAATGAGTTATGATTTTTCGTTGTTATCAAAATTTATTACTTTATTTAAAATTATGAGTTGTGCAACGGCTACCGGTGTTGGCACACGTTTTTTTATTTAAATCATTGTCATATAATCTCCGTTTTTAACCATTCCTGTTAAATCTATTTTAAAGTCTTCTTTTACTCGTTTTGCAAACTCGAAAGGGTCAACATTTTTTAATATCAAAATTTCTCTTGTCAATCGAGGATAATATAAAGTTCCAAAATTACCCATAGGAAAGTGTATTCCGATTGCAGGATGAAAAGGATTGCTTGATATTAGATAGCAATATGAAAAAGCACCAGTTTTTGCATCGCCAAAAGGAATTGGAACAGCTTGGTTAGCTTTAACAGTCATTGAGGTCGGTTGTCCAATAGACATAGTCATTTTCATTAAGTATTCAAGTCCATTTTTAGTAGTATGTACTGTAATATGGAATCCTCCAATACTTTCAATTGCTCCACTTGAAACAACGTTTTCAAATGCTTTTGAGTGAACGTCCAGAATGTGTTTTGGTTCAGTACTTTTTAGGTTTGAAACAAAGTTTCTTTGAAAAGCATTGAACCCAAGACTATCTCCAATCCAATGATTTTGATTTGACGGATTAACTTCTCCCTTCGAGATTTTACAAAGTAAAGGTTGGTTTTCTAAAGAGCCAATCAAAAAGTCTGTCTCATAATTAGATTCTTTGTTTATCTCAATAAGTAACTTTTTAACGTTCCCAATAGTCAGTTCTTTTAGTTTATAAATTTGTTCTATTGCTTCTTGAGCTGTGTCAACTCCTCCAGCATATGAAACGCAAAGTCTTGGGTGTAGAATGATAGTTTTTAATAAACCAGAAAAAATACTATTTCGGTTAGATGCTATTTTCGGATTAGTAATTTTTGAATCACTATCGATTCTTAAAATTCCTTGAGTTATTCGTCCAATTACTAATGTCATTTCTCAAATGTGTGCCAACGTCTCGGCGTCGAGTAGGCAAAGGGATTTTCACCCTAAGCCTCTCACAGAACCGTGCTTGAAAGTCTCCCCTCACACGGCTCTTATAATACAAATCTATGCAATTACATTTATAAAAGAATATCTCCAATGGTAAAATAGATACGGAAACTGTTCACGTACTGCTTGCAACCATTTAAAGGCTTTTCTAATACTGGTTTTGTAACGCTTATACCTTTTTCTTGCCCAACGCACTAATCGATTGCTTAAAAGTCTAAACACTTTTGTGAGTTCTGAGGCTCTAAATTTACCATAGTAATTTACCCATCCTCTTATCATTGGATTTAGGTATTGGGCAACGCCTACAATGCTTTTAAAGCTTAAGGATTCTACTTTTAGTGTTCTTAACTTTTCTGCAATTCGTTTTCTTGAACCGATACTTATAGCACAATCAAAGCCTAAAAAAAGACGATTGCTTTTCTTGGATGTTGTTGTTCTGGGCTGAAAGGAGTAACCCAAAAAGTCAAATTTATTTATTGGGTATTTGCCTTTCCTACGATAATCTCGGCAATAGACAATTTTTGTCTTTTGTGGATATAATTCTAATCCTACCGTTTTCATTCGTTCCCGTATAGCATTGAGTATCTGCTTTGCTTGGGCTTCGCTTTTACAATGTACTATGGCATCGTCGGCATATCGAGCATAGTGTATTGTTCTGTCTGTGTTTTCTAACCATTTATCAAAGGCGTAATGTAGAAAAAGGTTTGCTAATAGCGGACTTATAACCCCGCCTTGTGGCGTGCCTTTTCCTTGCTTTTGGATTAGGGTATTAGACTTTGTTAAAACAGGCATTTCCAACCATCGTTTTATGTAAAGGCGTGCCCAATGCTCTGGCACGTGTTTCTCTACAGCTAGCATTAGTTTGCTATGGTCTATGTTGTCAAAGAATCCTTTGATGTCTAAATCGATTACCCAGTCTGTTTTCCAGCAGTTCTCTCTAACTTGTTTGAGCGCTTGATGCGCACTTTTGTTAGGTCTGTACCCAAAGGAATTAGGACTGAATATCTTCTCTAAACGAGGTTCTAAAAACATTTTAACCACCATTTGCCCAACCCTGTCGCTAATGGTGGGGATGCCCAATTTACGGATGCTTCCATCTGTCTTTGAGATTTCTACTTCTTTAACAGCAGGAGGAAAATAGCTTCCTGATGCCATACGATTCCAAAGTTTGTAAAGATGTTGACTGCGATTGGCATCGAATGCTTCCATGCTAATCTGGTCAACGCCCGCACTCCCTTTGTTGGCTCTTACCTTTTTATAAGCCTGCCAAACCATTTGCCGGCTTATAGGTATTGATTTTGTTTCATTCCATAAATTCATCCTCTAAAAAAAATTGAGTTGATACATAAAATGCAACTGTATTATCTAATCCCTTCGCTCCATTTCCATTACAGAAACTTCATCACTACTACAGATTAGTCCGCCTTTGCCTATAACGTTGGTATTCCACCTCTCGATTGTTTCGATTGTGTGTTTCTCTTTGCATTTATAGGCAATTTCCCGAGTTCCATAAATAAGCCCAAATAAAGGTCATGCCATCTGAATGACGCCAGCCATACGGAAAGTAAACAGGTAACCTCCGTATTTAGTATTGTAATAATACTACTTTTCACTCCGTATCATACTTCGCAGCTTTTGACTGGGTGTTCGCAACTTCTCGACACCTCTTCAATGGTTCACTTGCGTTCATCTCCTTTATTAATACCTTCTAATCTCGTGGATTGGATTCTCCTAAACGCTCAATACCATAACTCTTAATTACAGCACCTTTAGGTGGTTTAAAGCCATTGCCTGTACAACGACTTTGGTGGGTCGTCTTTCTAAAAAAAAGATTCCACCATCTTATTTACAGCATGCAATAGGTAATTGTTGCCGCCTATTGCTTCTCGGCACACTATGAGTAGTTGCGTGGGTTAGTACTTAATTTTGCAAGTACACACGGAACTGAAAATCCGCGAGGATTTTCAGAAGTGGGTGAAAACTAGCAATTACTTATAGTCATTGTGGCTGTTGCACAACTATAAAACACTCTAATTCCTGCTTAATTTTTTTTGCTTTCAAAACAGCAATACGCTGATTTTAAATTAGTTATAGTTATTCGTTGCTGTCAAAATTTATTACTTTATTTAAAATTATGAGTTGTGCAACGGCTACCGGTGTTGTAAAACGTTTTTATACATTCTATAATTATCACCAACCAAATTTACTTTTAATTAAACGTAATATATCAAATCATAAAGCTAGCTATAATCGTTAAGATTAAAGCAGTCAAAAAAAACTAAATTGGAATTGCAATACCTAAACCAGTTCTTAAACCAGACCAATTAGTTTTTACTTTGTCTCCATTATTATTTTCTAAATAAAAGTCATTATTCTCTTTAAATTTTAATGTTCCACCGAAGGTCATATCAAAACCTAAAGAAGCCTTAATAATAAAAAATGACATAGGATATTCATAAATCAATCTGCCTCCAACCCCTAAGTTAATAGATTGAAACTTTATGTTCTCATTAGTGATATTATCTGAAATTTGAGTGTAATTTTCTAATCTCAAATTTGACAACATACTAAATCCTCTAAGTCCCAAGCTAAAGTTATTATTAGTCTTGGATAGTTTAATTTGATATTCGCCTCCAAATGTATAGGCATTCAAAGGCTGAGTTATTCTTATAACTCCAGAATAATCTGAATACGATATTTTTCCTCCTGTTGAATTATAACTAAAAAATAAGGACGTATTAATTTGATTTAGTTTATAACCTAAAGTAAAACCAATATTTGACGGGAAATTATCATTAACTTCGATGGGTACTTCAGGGATATCTTCAATAAATTCTTGCTGAAAAGACTTTAAAGAAGCATGTGAAAATGTATTGTAATTAAGTTCAATAATAATATTACCATTTTGACTATAAATCATGAAAGAAAAACAGATAAATAAAAGTAAGGCTATTTGCTTTTTCATATTGTTATTCGTTTATATAATGATCTAAATAAAACCCCAAGCCATATGCATAAATTAGTTTATCGCTTTGTAACCAATAACCTCTAGGGATTTCATTTGGACTCCATATAGAAACAACATTTTTTACTTCAATTCTTTTGAAGTTTGTGCTTGTAAGATCATAAACGTATGCATAAGAGGGTTGTGTATTACTTAGACCAAATTCACTTCTTACAAATAACAACTTATTTGTTCCGTTGTCATAATCCATAATGTTAATTCTTGTAAAATCACTTAAAGTTGATTTTGTTCTGGTCATCAAATCAAATATAATTGGATTTCCATCATACGAATTGTAAACACATTTGTTTTGATTTACGATGAATTCAACCAAATTGACATTGTCGTTGGTATTAGTTTTAACTATTTCATTTATAACTTTACTATTTATTTCGAAAAAAGCATTGTTGATGTAGAAATATCTACCATCATCAGACATTTTAAAATAACCTGATTTACTGGTATTATAAAATAATTCTTTAGTTGTTGAATCATAAAAGCTTATCTGATTATCTTGCTCAATAACTATGGTATTATTTCGATATTTGATACTTCCAGTTTGTACTCCAAAGTCTGATAGTTTCCATTGATTTATAATTGAAAGACTATTACCCTCGACTAGATATGAAATATCTACTACATCTATTATTAAGTTACCTGTAGAAGTAATTGTTAAATCTCTAGCATAATTAACACCTTTTGTAGTAATGAATTTCGTTTCAACGAGTGCTAAAGTTTCGGAATCTAGTTTTTCAATAGTAATATAATCTGGAGAAGTTCTACTTGAACCCGTTCTTAACACATAAATAAGATTATCAAATTGATTATAAAGAAACTCTCCATAACTACTGCTAGGATCATAATCAAATTGTTTGTTATAGGATTCAGGTATAAATAACGACCCCTTATATATGTTTTGGCCTCCAGATTCTTCATATAAAGTTAAGTTAGTACCAACATCATTATAATCAGGAAATATAATAAGTTTATCCACTATTATTTCTCCCCCTAAAGAGCTTACTTTGTGTGTGTTACTCATGGAATCGGTAAACAAATAGTAATCAAAATTGCTATACAAAGTATGTTGAGGAATAATTAATTTGTATTGATTTTCATTTAAGATTAGCTTTTCAATTTCAAATTTCTTTATAAATATATTTACTTTATTACTAACTGTATTTCCTCTAGTATTTTTAAGCTGGATTTGATATTCTATGTCATGATCCATTTGTTCTTCTCCTGCAGGAATGAATGTATGCACATTTGTGTCATTATAATTCAATTTTAACATTTCTTGTTCAGTGATTTCAAAGTAGTTTGGAGAACCATTATTAGTAATTACCAGCGTAGCACTATCAAAATTTAATTTAGTAATTGGTTCCCATGACAGATAAATAGAACCATCGATAATTTCAGCACTTTTCATAACAATAGTCTCTGGAGGAGATTTATCAACTATAAAATTATATTCTTCAGTTTTTATATAAGCCTCAACACCACTTACGTCAGCTAAACTGCCAGATCCTGAAGAAAAAATATATTCAACTTTTAAAATATGATTTCCATCTTCTAATGATTCTGTATTAATATTAAAATCACCCGAATTGATTGAGCTAGTTTTGATTTCAACGTTATCAATGTAAATTTTTATTTCATAAAGGAGATGCTTGTTATTTCCATTATAATTAAAAATGATTTTTGTAGTGACATAAAAAGTTTGATTATCACTTAAGTCATTTAAACTAATAGATGCAGTTGGAGGGTTTTGGCTAACTTCTATGAATGAATCTTCAGAAAATTCATAAGCGCAATTTGATAAAATAATTAATGTGGTAAAAATTAATAAAGACTTATTAAATTTCTGGAGTGGTGATTTCATGTTTTTTTTAATAAGTTTAAAATCATTTGGATAGTTATTAAAATTAATTAATATCTATCTTAATTTATTTTTTTGTAAATGTTTTACAACGGTTTCGTATAAGAATAGTGCGGTTTTGTGTGCGAGGATTTTCCACAGGAAAATCAGACGTAACAAAATTGCACTAACCTTTGATTAAGCGCCTAATTTAGCATTATTTTTATACAATGTGGCTGTTGCACAACTATAAAACACTCTAATTCCTGCTTAATTATTTTTGCCTTCAAAACAACAATACGTTGATTTTAAATGAGTTATGATTTTTCGTTGTTATCAAAATTTATTACTTTATTTAAAATTATGAGTTGTGCAACGGCTACCATTGTTGGCAGTAGTTTTTATTTTATCTGGTTTATGCTATAATCCATTTGAGTTAAATCCACCACAACCTCATATTCTGCGTTCCATCTTTTTTCAGGGTATTTCTCCGAGTTTAAGCAATAAATGCTCCACGAATAAACACCATCTCCCAACTTATTATTAAGGCTAATTGTTGAACCCTCATTTTCTCTTTTTTCTTTACGCAATAATTTTTTGATGTCTTTTTTATCTTTTATTATGTCATAGGATTTCTGAATTTGGGCAAGTTCGAGCTCAACATTTTTTTCATACCTTTTTTTGGCTCCAATTCCATAAATACTATCCATTTTTCTCCAAAGCCTTAAATGAACAGATTTAACACTGTCAACAAGTTCATGGCTAACCATACAGCCAGCAACTCCTTTGACCTCAAGATTGTATTCTTTTGCAGTAAATTCCATTGCTTTAATTCTCAAATAACTCATTAATCCGTAATAAAGAATTTGACCTTGATTGTCAGAGTCGGTTGATTCCTGCGAAAATCCGCCAAATGAAATCAAAAGAATTAATATGTAGATTATCTTTTTCAAATTATTGCCAACGTTTGGGCTAAGAGTAGTTGCGTGGGTTAGCACTTAACTTTGCAAGTACACACCAAACTGAAAATCCGTGAGGATTTTCAGAAGTAGGTGAGAACAAGCAATTACTTATAGCCATTGTTGTATGCCATTATTTTTGTTTTCTCCTTTTCAATCTATGTCTCCTCATCATCCTTTCCATAAATGACATTCCTTTATTATACTCATTCATCCATTCATTTATATATTCTCTAAATTCGTCAGTAGTCATTTTATTATGACGACCATCATAAGTAGAAGAAGTCAAATTATATGTTGACCTCTTATTAAAAATAACAAATGAACCTCTAAAAAATCTAGACACGTGTCTTGCAGTTTCAGGAATTTCATATCCCATTTCATTGTAATCGTAGCGATGCTCAACTAAATCGTATTTATCATAACTTCCTGGATAAATTTCGGACACACTTTCTCTATCGTGATTTTTTTCGTATGGTATTTTCTCGTCTTCATTTTTGTAAACTCCTGAAGATTCCAATTCATCAAGCTCCAATCTGAAATAATTCCACTCTGGGTCAGCTCCAAAAGATTCAAAGACTAACCTTTTTGGTTTAACAATATCTGTAAGACCACCAAAATCTAATTCTATGCAATCTCTTTCATATGATTTTTTTGTTCCTTCTAAATCTAAACCACCACCATCTGGGAAAAATAAGTGATTTAAGTTATCATATGAGCCAATGACATTAAGCACCTTAATTATATCCTCATTTTCTTCCCAGATTACTCTTTTAGGAAATGAGGTTGGAAAAAGTTTAGTTTGAATTTCAAACCACTGCTCTAGATTTTGTTCGTGAAAATTCTCGTTTAATAATTTCCAATCTTCGAGCTCATTTATGAATTGCTCCATAGTAGGCCTTTTTTCCGGGTCATTATCTGTTGAAGCAGTTAGTAACTTGTCAATTGGACTTGTATAGTGAGAATTGTAAAATTGTCTTAATTCGATGATTGAGTCAGTTGAATATTGTCCATCAAATCCTTTCTGATTTTCAGTTAAGATAATCCAAAGTGTTTTAGCGAGAGAATATACATCTGCTTTTAAGCTATCAGCCGAAGATGACTCTCTTTTCATTTCAGGTGCCATTGTCCATTTAGCACCTATGATTTCATTTTTATGTGAGATATCCTTTTTGTTTGGAAAGTCAACTAATCCAAAATCAGCTATACAAAATCTTGAATTAAACAAAAGAATGTTGGGAAGCTTGATATCTCGATGTGATATTTTTCTATCGTGTAGATTTTTTAGTGTATTAGCAATTTCAATGACTGCATCAACTTTATTTTCAATTGATTTGCCATTTAGCTCCCTTTCAGCGTTACTAGCAACTGGCATAACAAAATAAGGAATGTCAGTTTTTGAAAGTTTTTTTGGTAAGTTTTTATCAATTATTGGAATTATTCCTTCAATATCAGAGTTTGCTTCTATTACGCTTATTTCATCCAAAAAGCGATTATACGATTTTTGCTTAAGAGTTTTAATGAGTTTCATAGCTCCAAATTCACCTTTTGAATTTACACATTTCCATACTTCACCATTCCCACCTCCACCAAGGTAGGAAACCAAAGTCCAATCATTAAATTTTTGATTTTTTTTAAATAGTTTTTTACTCATTTGGTTTTAATGGCATACAACGGTCTTGTGTAAGGAACGTTGCGTGTTTGAGTGCGAGGATTTTCCGAAGGAAAATCAGAAGCTAGCAAACAAAGCAACGACCAAACGATTAAACTAAAATAAGCAATGTTTTTTACACGGTGTTACCCAACGTTTTTATTTCTGTTATACAATTCGGTTTCTTTTCTTTCAAATGCTGGAATTGCTATAATACTTTCCCAATTTTTATCTATTTCGGGAAATTTATTTAGCAATTCGGTCATAAAAATCCGCCAACCTTCGAATTCCTCTGTCGCAAAAGATATTTTATTATCAGATTCAATTTTTAAACAAATATCATCTGTTGTAATTCGGTCAACTTTAAATCCAGTCAGTTTTTCAATCTCTGACCATTTGAATTGAGTAATTTCTTCATCATAATTGATCTGAAATCCGTTTTTAGTCAGTTCAATTTTTTCAATTTTTTTTCTTTTTTTGGTTTTCTTTTTTCTTAAAATAAAAATTAAGCAAGATATAAGCAGGACAATAAATATAAAAGCTATTCCAAAAATCACAAGAGTTATCCAAACTGTAACATAATTTAAATCAGGAGCAAAGGTTTTTAAAATTGACTCAGCGGAGAAGAAAAAAACTAATGATAATAAAATAAATAATACAAAATGGATTAGAATTATTTTTGATTTCTTCATTCGGTTTAAATGTTGGGTAACAATTGTATATGCGTACCGGTACGCATATTTCTTATTTGTCGATACCGCTAATCTAGCGGATTTTTAATTGTTTTGAAAGTGTTTTTTGCTCCAGTATGTAATTTCTGTCCTACTACTAGAACCAAGTACCTAAGAGCACTTGTGTTTGTCTTAAGTCTACCCGCAATTCCAAAAGACGTGGACACACCGTAGCTGCCGACGAAGCAGGGATTGGGTATGAAGCGAGCGAAATACTTCTATGGCCCTGCCAAGGATGGCTCATTTCAATAAATTATTTTATTTCTCCATTTTTAATCTGTGGAAATAAATTTCTCAAAATTATTAACATCATTCCAATAACATTTATGGTGGTGGTCGTAAGCAAGGCTATAATAACATTATCGGAAAGACAAACAAAAGAATTATTTAAAAAGACAATGATTATAACTGAAGCTAACCATAGGACTATGATAGCAGAAAAAATATACACAAGATTTGTTCTTAATGTAGTATCCTTTAAAAAACGCTGAATCTCTGCCTCTTTTAAATGTAAGTTTAAAGTTGCAGTATTATTTTTTGCAACCTCTAAACTTTCAAAATCGGGTACCTCTATTTGGTCAGGTAGTGTATTTAAATCAATGCTCACTTTTAAGCAGTTTTTAGTTTTGAACCATAATGCTGTAAAATATCATCGTCGTTAATTTCTGAATTAGAGCCTTGGCGATAAACTTTTTGCCAGGGTGTTTCCATTTGGTGAGTAAGTGCACTTAAATAAACCCCATCGTATTTCCCATACATGGACCAGATTTTCTCTAAAAATTTTTTGTCTTCTGGAGATATATTTTCTTTTACGTGGCTTGGTATTTCTTTTTTTATGGTGCTTTTTCCGTAATCTTTTATGCTATTGTACAAAGAAGGAAAAACAGGTCCAAAATCCCACGCAACAGCCTTTTCATTTAGAAGTCTTTCTTTTTTGGTTAATGCCAAATACCAACAGTAGGAGAGATAAGTCAGTTTTATAACTTTCATAGGGGTCATATCATCAGACGTATGCTCCTTTATAAAATAATTAGCTATTGTAGTCGGATTATAGGGCATAGTATCAAAATTTTAGGTTTTCTAATTTGTTATACAAAGATACTAAAAATCAGAACTGTAATCTAAATTTATTTAGATCACAATGTTTACCATAAGTCATCTTCCGATAGCTTATTAAAGTCTGTTATTTTTTGAAAAGTGAAATCTAATATTTTTGAAGGTTTCTTAAAAAAATCCCTCTTAAATCTTTTATTATTTTTATTTAAGACCATATACTCAATATCTTCCACTGCTCGTTTGCCCAAAGTATCACTTTGTTTTTCAACCAATTTAATGGATTTGATGGTAACTCTATATTGTCTTTCTTTAAATTCTATGACAGCGAATGCCTTTATATAATTATGGGAAACCATACTTGGTGTAGATAAATATGTGGATCCGTAGGTTTTGTAATCTGGTGAAAGTTGATTGATTTTAGCCGTTAGTTTTTTTTCATTAACCACTATGATATTTTCAAAATAGCCAGAAGTTTTAAGGGTTTCCTCAACTTGTTCCTTTGTTAAGTCCGTATCATAAACCTTTTGCCAAATAACTTGTCCGTTATTGATTTTAAAATTGCTTAGTTTGGAGGCACTAAACCCAAATATGACTACAGAACAAAGGAGGAAAAAAAGAGATTTCATATATAGACTTATTAAAAGTTATTGTTTTTTCAAAAACTATACCATGATTTTAAGACAAAAGCAGGATTTGGTTTTGGACGGCATATTATAAAGCACATAGCGCTCGGTATTGTTTATCATTGATTAAATATTTTTATTTTTTTGTGAGAAAACGTTTGAGAAAGAAAGCATAAAACCTTTATTTTTGTCTTAATGGAGAACCTGCTTCAAAATTATATTCCAGAAACAGCCATGTCTCAAGTTTTAAAACTTTTAGAGCATGATAACTTAGTAGTGAAAATTAAAAGTGAACGTAAAACCCGTCATGGTGATTACATGCGTTTACCAAATGGAAAACACCAAATAACCATTAATTCCAATTTAAACAACTATCGGTTTTTAATCACATTAGTACATGAAATTGCCCATTTTGAAGCCTATAAAACCTATGGTAAATTTATAAAGCCACATGGCATAGAGTGGAAGCGTACATTTCAGCATTTAATGCTGCCATTTTTAAATCCAGGGATTTTTCCAGATCATTTGTTGCCGCTTTTAGCAAAACATTTTAGAAACCCGAAAGCGAGTAGCGATACCGATACCGATTTAGCATTGGCATTAAAACAGTTTGACGCACCAAATAATAAAACCTATATTTTTGAAGTTCCTTTAGATAGCACTTTTAAGCTGTATAATGGTAAAGTCTTTAAAATGGGGCGAAAACGTGTCAAGCGTTTTGAGTGTATCGAAATAAGCACAGGAAGAGTTTATTTGTTTAACCCTAATGCTGAAGTTAGCTTAATAAATTAAATTAGCATAAATTTGGTTGCAGGGCGTAGTCGGAGCAAAAACAGGAAAGTAGTATAGCTGAGTCGCTATAAAATAGCATAGAATATTTAGAAATAAAAAATTGAAGTTCAAGGCAAAAAGCGTAGGCATAGCCTAGTTACGGCGAGTATTTTTAACGAAGAAATTCGGTTTTTTACTCTGAAGTTTCATGTTATTTTATATGGATTTAGCTATAGCTTTTCAACGCTAAGGTAGAAGTTGAAAAGTCTTATTCCTGCAAAGGCAGGAATCTTATGAAACGAAACTAAATATAATGATTTGTAGGTTTTTTCTTTAAATTATAACAAGTAAACCCTTATTTTTATTGTAAATAAAAAATAAATAAATGAATAAAAACTATTATGCTATTTTAATGGCTGGTGGTGTAGGTTCCAGATTTTGGCCTGTAAGCACTCAGGACTTTCCTAAACAATTTCACGATATGTTAGGAACTGGTGATACGTTGATTCAGAAAACCTTCCATCGTTTAGCAAAATTAATACCAGAAGAGAACATTTTTATTTTAACTAATGAGCGCTATAATGGTTTGGTGATGGAACAATTGCCAAGTGTTACAAAAAGACAGGTTGTTTTAGAGCCCGCCATGCGAAATACAGCGCCTTGTATATTATATGCATCGTTAAAGATTCAAAAAGAAAATCCAGAGGCAGTTATGATTGTAGCTCCCAGTGATCATTGGATTGAAGATGAAACGGCTTTTTCTAATAATGTGCAGCAGGCATTCCATTTTTGTTCTAAAAATAATGCATTAATGACTTTAGGTATTCAACCTACATTTCCTAATACGGGATATGGATATATAGAATACGGCAAGACTTCTAAAGAGGTTGTAAAACCCGTTAGCCAGTTTAAAGAAAAACCTGTTTATGAAGTAGCGAAACAATACCTTGAACAGGGTAATTTTTTATGGAACGC
This sequence comes from Flavivirga sp. 57AJ16, assembly GCF_028736925.1. Classification (GTDB taxonomy): domain Bacteria; phylum Bacteroidota; class Bacteroidia; order Flavobacteriales; family Flavobacteriaceae; genus Flavivirga. Next base: position 72,747 of record NZ_JAQZAT010000008.1, read on the forward strand.
GGGTATTTTTATGTGGAGCGTAAAAAGTGTTGTAGAAGCTTTTAAAATTAATCAACCAGACCTGTTTACTTTATTTGAAAGTGGAATGGATGTTTACAATACCGATTTAGAAGATGGCTTTATCCGGGATAACTATGGCAAAGCAGAAAGCATTTCGGTAGATTATGCCATTATGGAAAAATCCAGTAATGTTTATGTCATTGCCGCGGATTTTGATTGGAATGATCTTGGTACTTGGGGGAGTTTATACGATAAGTTAGATAAAGATAAAGCCGAAAATGCCATAGTGAACGCCAGAACCTTAGTAGAGGATGCTTCTGGAAATATGATTCGTACTAAGAATGACAAAATAGTAGTGGTTGATGGCTTGAAAGATTATATTATTGTAGACAAAGATGAAGTTTTGCTTATCTTTCCTAAGAAAAAAGAGCAGGATATTAAAAAAGTACTTCAAAAAGTAAAGGATAAATTTGGAGAGCATTACGGTTAAAATATAATTATGAGCGAAGAAAGCAAATTCAATTTTTCGGAAGAAGAGACCAATCAGGATAAAGCCGTTGAGCAATCAAAAGAAGCTGTAAAAAAAGACGCTAAAGGTTTGTTTCAAAGTATTAAAACCTTTTTTAGTGAGTTACTTGATTTTAGAGATGACACAGACAGAGATGCTACCGTTGAGGCTATTAAAAAAGATATTTCTTTTAAAGGAGCCACTGCGTGGATTTTAATTTGCTCAATCTTTGTGGCTTCCGTTGGTTTAAATGCCGACTCTACTGCTGTTGTTATCGGAGCCATGTTAATTTCTCCATTAATGGGACCTATTCTTGGTGTCGGGCTTTCTATAGCTATTAATGATATTGATACCTTAAGAAAATCGTTAATAAACTTGGCAATTATGATTGTTTTAAGTTTGTTAACTGCTTTTTTATTCTTTTGGCTGTTTCCTTTAAGCGAAGACAATTCTGAACTTTTAGGCAGGGTTAAACCAGATATTCGAGATGTTTTAATTGCATTTTTTGGAGGACTGGCATTAATTATTGCGCGTACCAAAAAAGGAACCATAGCTTCGGTTATTTTTGGTGTAGCCATAGCTACAGCTTTAATGCCGCCATTATGTACTGCGGGTTATGGACTGGCAAAAGGTAATTGGGAATACTTTTTAGGTGCTATGTATTTGTTTACAATAAATACGATTTTTATTGCTTTGGCAACATTTCTTGTACTGAAGGTCCTGCGTTTCCCTATGCTTAAATATGTTAATTCCAAGAAGCGTAATCGTATTTCTAAATTGGCAACATTATTAGCCGTGGTAGTCATGGTTCCAGCTGTATGGACATTTTTAAATGTTTTAAAAGAAAGTAATTTTAACAGAGACGCTAAGAACTTTGTGAACAGTGAGTTGAATTCTTTGCCTCATGCCGAATATTTAAAAAATAATGCAGGATACAAATATTTAGGAAAGGAAGGATCTGTTATTGAATTAAATACCTTTGGTTTAGACGAAATTCCTGAATCGACTATCTCACTTTTACAGGGTAGAATGAAAGATTATAATGCCTTAACAACAAGTCGGCTTATAGTAAATCAAAATAAATCTAAAAATTTAGATAATTTTAGGTACATGGAAGAGTTGCGTACGCGCGATTCCCTTGATCTACTATCTCAAACTCAAAAAATAGCTTATTTAGAGAATAAGGTAAAACAACTTTCAAAATTAGAACGTAACTATATTGCTTTTGATGAATTAATAAAAGAGGTTAAAATTAATTATGAAACGATTGAGCAATTTTCTTATGCCAATGTTATAAATTCTAATTTTACCAAAATGGATACATTATCTGTTTTTTCGGTAAAATGGACAGATGCTTCTAAAGAGGAAATAAGAAAAAAGGATAGGGACAAGCTTGAAAAGTGGTTGAAACTAAAACTGGACTTAGACACTTTGATGGTAAAAAGAATGAACTAGTTTTTAAATCTAAAAAGAATAAAATGAAAAATAATGTTTTAGGTATTGTTTTAACGGTTCTTTTGTTAGGGGTTTCATGTAAACAAAAACAAGAAGGAAATCAGGTTAAAGATGGTTCGAAGAACAAGCTAAGTTTAGATTTAGTTTGGCAAACAGATACGCTTCTAACTACCAGCGAATCTGTTCTTTATAATAAAAAACTAGATATTATTTTTGTCTCGAATGTTAATAATTCTCCATGGGAAAAAGATAACAATGGCTTTTTGTCAACTATAGATGTGAAAGGGAATATTTTAGAGCTAAAATGGCTTGAAGGTTTAAGCGGCCCCAAAGGAATGGGTATTTTTAATGATAAATTATATGTAACCGATATTGATAGAATTATTGAAGTAGATATAAAAACACAAAAGATAATTAATAGCTATGCTGTAGAAGGGGAGCCTCATTTAAATGATATTACGGTGAGCACAGAGGGTGTTGTATATGCATCTGGATCTAATACAAATTCGATGTATGTTTTAAAAAATGGAAGAGTAAGTATTCTTGAAATGGATACAGAGGGGCGATTAAATGGACTGCTACATCAAAATGAGCATATATTTTTTGCAGACGCTGGGAAACAATGTTTTGGAAGCTATAATTTAAAATCAAACACTTCTAAAATTCTTACAGAAGGCGTTGGATATGGAGATGGTGTTGTAAGATTGGAAAATGGAAATTTTATTGTGTCTGATTGGAAGGGACAAATTTTTTATATTGATGCAGCCAATTGGCAAAAAATGCTATTGCTAGATACGCGTGAAGCTAATATTAATGCGGCGGATATTGATTATATTCCTGAAACACAGATGTTGTTAGTGCCTACCTTTTTTAATAATAGGGTCATGTGTTATAAGCTTAATTTGTAATAACAAACACATAAAGAAGAAACCGTTATTTATTTTCCTCTAAGTACATTTTACGAACTTTCTTAAATAAGTTTGAAGAATATACAAAGTCTGTAACCGCTTCATTATCAGTTTTAAAAATGGTTTGATTAGAGCCTTCCCAGGCTTTTAGTCCATTTTTTAAAAACACAATTTTTTCGCCAATCTCCATAACGGAATTCATGTCATGTGAATTAATAACCGTAGTAATTTGGTATTCATCGGTAATTTCTTGAATAAGATTATCTATAACGATGGCCGTTTTAGGATCAAGCCCCGAGTTAGGTTCATCACAAAACAAGTATTTCGGATTGTTTACTATGGCTCTGGCAATCGCAACACGTTTTTGCATGCCTCCAGAAGCTTCACTAGGCATTTTGTTATGGGCATCGTCTAAATTTACACGCTTTAAAACAAAGCTGACACGGTCTTCCATTTCACTTTTATTTTGATTAGTGAACATTTGCAACGGAAACATAACATTTTCTGCAATAGTCATAGAATCAAATAAAGCGCTTCCCTGAAATACCATACCAATTTCGGCACGTAGATTTCGTTTTTCATCTTCAGTTAATTGTGAAAATATTTTTCCATCGTAAGAGATAGAGCCTTCTTCGTAATCAAACAAGCCAAGTAAACATTTAAGAAAAACAGTTTTACCAGAACCACTTTGCCCAATAATAAGATTCGTTTTTCCTTTTTCAAAGCTTGTGCTAATGCCTTTTAAAACCTCAACACCACTAAACGATTTATGTAAATTTTTTACTTCTATCATGAGCCTAACATCATATCGGTTAATATATAATTTAACAGTATAATGACTACCGATGTCCAAACAAAGGCCGTTGTACTCGCTTTTCCAACCTCAAGCGCTCCACCTTTCATATAATAACCATGAAAAGAAGGAACAGTGGCAAGAATAAAAGCAAATACAAACGTTTTTATAAAAGAATAAATTATATGAAAAGGTTGAAAGTCGGTTTGAATCCCTAAAACATAATCCTCTAATGATGTATAACCTCCAAAAACACAAGCAGCCATACCGCCAAGGATTCCTAAGAACATCCCTATAGCGATGGCAAAAGGGTATAAGGATAACGCAATTGTTTTAGGTAAAACGAGATAATTTAAAGAGTTTATTCCCATGACCTCTAAAGCATCTATTTGCTCGGTAACACGCATGGTGCCTATACTGGATGTTATGAAAGAACCAACTTTTCCTGCCATGATTATAGAGGTGAATGTTGGCGCGAACTCCAATACAATAGATTGTTTAGTAGCAAATCCAACCAAATATTTAGGAATGAGAGGATTGTTTATGTTTAAAGCAGTTTGAATCGTTATAACACCACCAACAAAAAATGATATAAAGGCCACAATACCAAGTGAGCCTATAATCAAATCGTCAATATCTTTTAATATTAATTTCTTCATCACAGACCATTTAGTAGGTTTGCGAAACATCTCAAAGATCATTAAAAAATAAGCACCAATATTATGAAGATATGTCATATAAAAATTTGTTAGTGCTAAAGTAAAAAAAGTTAATGGTATTTAACCTTAATTTTAAATTTTGATGTATCAAAATATGTATTTTTGAGTTGTAAAAATAAGATTGTCATGATAAAAAATACATTCTCACTCTTTTTTGTTTTCTTTTTTTGTTTGTCCTGTAAGACACAAAACCAAGTGGTAGAGAAGGAAATGGCACATATAATGGCGTCTAATCCAAAGTTGGTAGTAGGTATTGTAGTAGATCAAATGCGATATGATTACTTAACACGGTTTTATAATAAGTTTGGTGAAGGTGGTTTTAAACGTATGATGCGTGAAGGTTTTAATTGCAAGAACAACCATTTTAATTATATCCCGACCTACACGGGGCCTGGTCATACCTCAGTGTATACAGGTACAACACCAAAATATCATGGTATTATTGGGAACCACTGGTATGATAAAGAAATTAAGAAAACAGTGTATTGTGCTGGGGATGATGCTGTGCAATCTGTAGGAACTAAAAGTGCAGCAGGGCAAATGTCCCCTCACAGAATGAAAACGACGACATTTGCTGATGAAAATAGATTGTTTACTCAAATGCGAGGAAAAACTATTGGTATTTCAATTAAAGATAGAGGCGCTATTTTACCTGCCGGGCATACGGCAAATGCAGCCTATTGGTTTCATGGATCCAAAGAAGGCCATTGGATTTCCAGTTCGTTTTATTTGAATGATTTACCAAACTGGGTGAAGGATTTTAATGCCTCTAAAACAGCAGAATCTTATTTAAAAGTTTGGAATACGTTGTATGATATCGATTCGTATACAGAGAGCGGAAGTGATTTAAATACTTTTGAAGGTGGGTTTAAGGGGAAAGAAACGGCAACCTTTCCTTATGATTTAGATGCCTTAAAAGAAGAGAATGGTAACTTTGATATTTTAAAAACAACTCCTTATGGAAATAGCTTGACTACAGATTTTGCTTTAGCGGCATTGGACGGGGAGCAATTAGGGAAAGATGCGATTACAGATGTTTTGACAATTAGTTTCTCCTGTACAGATTATATTGGACATAATTTTGGAGTAAATTCAAAAGAAGTAGAAGACACCTATCTACGTTTAGATAAGGACTTAGAAAGATTATTAGCTGTACTTGACACCAAAGTAGGGAAAGGGGCGTATACTGTTTTTTTAACTGCAGATCATGGAGCGATAGACGTGCCGGCATATTTACGGTCTGTTAAAATTCCTGCGGGATATTTAAATAATACTGAGCGTAAAGAAAAATTTCAAGAGTTTCTGAAGGCTAGTTTTGGAACAACAGATGTTCTGGAAAATATTAGTAATAATCAGATTTTCTTAAATAGAGAAAAAATAAAAATACTAGGATTAGACTTGAATGAGGTTCAGAACGCTATCGTAAATGAGCAGATAACCTATAAAAACATTTCAAAAGCTTATACGGCAACAACGATGGGCTCTGTTGATTTTACTACAGGAATCGAAGCTTTATTACAGAACGGATTTAATCAAAAAAGATCGGGAGATGTATTGTTAGTAGATGATCCTGCCTACATTTCTTATGGAAAAACCGGATCAACCCATGGTAGTGGTTTAAATTATGATACCCATGTACCGCTTTTGTTTTTTGGAAAAGGGATAAAGAAGGGACAGACCTTTCAAAAAACACACATAACGGATATAGCTCCAACGATGTCTGCGCTTTTAGGGATTAGTTTTCCTAACGGAGCAACGGGTCAACCTTTAGAGTTTGTTTTAGATTTTAATTAGTATGACTAAAAAGACTTTTTATTCGCTAATAGCCATCCTTATTGTTTTTGGGATTTATGGCTATGAGTTTTTTTTAAATCAAGAGGAAGTACTTGATATTGTTAATAAGGGTAAAGAAGTAAAAAATAATACGAATGCATATTTTCTGCCTACAAGTACTACAAATCAAATAATTCACCATGAAGGGTATTCATTGTCTTATAGTGAACCGCATGAACAGGCCGAATGGGTTGCTTATGAATTAAAAAAGGCACATGTATCCAATAGCCATTTTAAGCGCCCATATTTTGAAATAGACAAAGGCGTTGAAACAGGTTCAGCCCATTGGAGAAACTACAAAAACTCTGGATATGATCGCGGACATTTGTGCCCGGCAGGAGACAGGAAGTATAGTCAAAAAGCTCATGATGAAACATTTTTAACAAGTAATATTAGTCCCCAAGAACATCAATTTAATTCTGGTATTTGGAATAAGCTTGAACAGAAAGTGCGTTATTGGGCAGGTAAGTATGATGGTGTTTTTGTTGTTACTGGGGGTGTTTTAAAAGGCCATATGAAAACTATTGGAGAGGAGGCTGTTTCTGTGCCTAACCAGTTTTATAAGGTTTTAATAGATAACAATTCGGGTAAAACGAAAATGATTGCATTTTTAATACCACATAAAGCTTCGGAAGGACCATTATATGAATTTGTTGTTTCTGTGGATGCTATTGAGGCTTTAACCGGTATAGATTTCTTTCCTCAATTAGACGATACTTTAGAAACTCAGCTTGAAGCATCCAGTAGTTATAAAGGTTGGAGTTTTTAATAATATGTTTTGTCATTCCCTCGAAGGAGGGAATCTTATAAATTGGACTTCTTTTGTTCTTTCTGAAAATTCTCTATCTAAATTTATTTAGAATCCCTTTCCAACGCAAGTCGCGAATAAATACACCTTCTTGCTCAGAAACTAAATAGGGAATATTATTTTTCTTAGCTTTAAAATAGCCGGATATATAGTTTTTGAATAACGTAAAACTTCTTTTTTTATAAGCTAATTTCATTGCAGAAATTAGGGTAATAATAAAACCATAGCGCATTTTGTACATGGCTTCTCCCTGCAAATATTTTGAAGCCTTATTGTAACTCATCCCTGTTGGTTTTAAGTGCTTTACTTTTAAAGATGCATCGGTTAAAATATCCCAATTATAAAATTTGGCTAATAGCTCATCAACAGTATCCCAACCCATAGATGGTTTGAGTTTTCCAATTTGGAGAAAACAGTTTTTTCTATATGCCTTTAATGCACCACGAATATGGTCTTTTCTTGTTAAGTTTTCCAATACCCAATCATTATTCTTTTCTATATAGCAAAAGCCTGAAACCATCCCCAGTTTTTTATTTGCTTTATAGTGATTGGATAGTTGTTCTAAATAGTTATTAGGAAAAATGAGATCGGCATCAAATTTACAGATCACATCATAGTTATCATCTAAAGTGTCATAGCCTTTGTAAAAGGCATTAATAATTTTTGAGCCAGGTAAATGTTTGTTGGACGATTTAGAATTTACTAAGGAAATCCAAGAGTATTTCTCTGTGTAAACTTCAACGATATCCTGTGTTTTATCAGTAGAATTATCATTAACAACTACGATACGTTTTGGCAATAGTGTTTGTTTGGTCAATGAATTTAACGTAAGATCTATAGAACTTTGCTCATTGTGCGCAGGAATAACGATATAGAAATTCAAAATAGAAGTTTATTTATTCAAAGTTAAACTCTTTCGGCATAAATAATATAATATCTAGGCGTAAACCAGCGTAGAATGGGTCTAATTCCTATTTTTTTTACAGGATTTGTCCATTTTTTACTATCTATAATTTTCCAACCAGCCTTTTCTAACAACCAGTCGAATTGCCAATCTTCGAACTCGTGGTAGTGCCTGTCCAACATATCTGTTTTACTTCTATACGCTGAAGAAAACCATAATTTAAGGGGGACACTCGCTACTAATTTATTCGCTTTTATAGATTGTAAAACAGTAAAAGGGGATAGTAAGTGTTCAAAAATCTCAAATGCTGTAACGACATCGGTCTTAGAGTTTTCAATTGTGGAAGTGTCTAGATCAATATCCTCACCAAGCGTATTTTTAACAGAATAACCATTTTCTTGCATGATTTTTGTAAACGGGTTTACGACACCTAAATCTAAAATAGTTTCGGAATTAGAAATGTGTTTTTGCAAAAATTGAATGGTAAGCTCAAAGCGCTTGTTTGGATAGTTTTTCTCGTACATTTTAATGTTTGTAAACAATGGCATTTATATTCATACCTGCCCCAACACTTGCAAAAATAATAACATCACCTTTGTTTATTTTTTGGTTTTGCATATTTCCTTTTAATACCATGTCGTATAAAGTAGGTATGGTGGCAACACTTGAGTTGCCTAATTTCCCAATGGTCATGGGCATGATACCTTCAGGTATTTCCGAATGATATAATTTATAGAAGCGTTTTACGATAGCTTCATCCATTTTTTCATTAGCTTGATGGATGAGTATTTTTTTTACGTCTTTTATATGAACACCGCTTTTTTCAAGACAGGATTTCATAGCCAAAGGCACATTGTTTAATGCAAATTCATAAATCTTTCTACCATACATTTTTATGTATCGGCGCTTTTCATTTACATCCTGATTGTTAGTTTCACCGAAATAAATAAAATGAGCTTCGTCTAAGGTGTAGGTTGCCGTTTCATGAGCCATAATACCACCTGTTTCATTGGTGTTTTCAATAACTACGGCTCCAGCACCATCACTATAGATCATAGAATCTCTATCATGCTTGTCAATAACACGCGATAAGGTTTCTGCTCCAATAACCAGACATTTTTTTGCCATTCCCGAGGCTATAAAAGCATTTGCATGAATAACACCTTCTATCCATCCCGGACATCCAAAGAGTAGGTCGTATCCAACACATTTAGGTTTCTCAATTTTTAAAAGATGCTTTACTCTAGAGGCTATACTTGGCACGGTATCACTTTGCTCAGTATTATGTTTTATATCACCATAATTATGGGCAACAATGATATAATCTAAATCTTCTTTGTTGATTTTTGCATCTTTAATAGCCTTTTCAGCAGCGAAGAAAGCAATATCTGATGTGTTTAAATTGGGCTTGGCATAACGTCTTTCATTAATGCCGGTTATGGCCTCAAATTTTTTAACAATAACTTGATTGGGAGCCTTAATTACGGAGCCATCACTGTTTAAAAATTCATGCTCGTAGAAAGCTTCATTTTTTTCAATGGTTTTTGGAATATAACTCCCTGTTCCCGTGATCTTAATATTCATATATAAAAATTTGCCTTTAATTATTTACGGTCGTAATCAAACTAAGGTACTCGTTTTTAATTAAAGGCAGGCTTGGTTTTATTTTAATTTACGATGTTCAAAAGCTATTTACGCTTCTGCATAAGCCTCGATTGGGATACAGGAGCATATTAAGTTTCTGTCCCCATAAGCATCGTCAACACGTCTTACACTAGGCCAAAATTTATTATCCCTAACATATTCTAAAGGAAAGGCCGCAGTTTCGCGAGAGTATGGAAGATACCATTCGTCTGATGTTATCATATCTAACGTATGTGGCGCATTCTTTAAAACATTATTATCATCATCTTTAGAAGCACTATCGATTTCCTTTTTTATAGAAATCATAGCATCACAAAACCTATCGATCTCTGCTTTGCTTTCACTTTCTGTAGGTTCGATCATTAAAGTGCCGGCTACAGGAAAGGATACCGTTGGCGCATGGAAACCATAATCCATTAAGCGTTTAGCAATATCTGTTACTTCGATGCCATGTGCTTTAAATGGTCTACAATCTACAATCATTTCATGTGCAGCACGTCCTCGTTCACCAGAATATAGGGTGTCAAAACTACCTTCTAATCGGTGTTTGATGTAGTTTGCATTTAAAATCGCAATCTTAGTAGATGCTGTTAAACCTTCAGCCCCTAGCATTTTTATATAGCCGTATGATATTAAGCACGCTAATGCAGATCCAAATGGTGCTGCCGAAATAGCCGTAATTGCCTTTTCTCCTCCCGTTTTAATAATGGGGTTTCCAGGTAAAAATGGCACCAGTTGTTTCGCAACACAAATAGGACCAACTCCTGGGCCTCCACCACCATGTGGAATGGCAAATGTTTTGTGTAGGTTTAAATGGCATACATCGGCTCCAATGTTACCTGGGTTTGTTAATCCCACTTGAGCATTCATGTTGGCGCCGTCCATATAAACTTGTCCACCATTGTCATGAATGATTTGAGTAATCTCTTTAATGGCAGATTCATAAACCCCATGCGTAGACGGGTATGTTACCATTAAAGCAGACAGATTATCTTTATGTAATTCTGCTTTTTCACGTAAATCGTCAACATCAATATTTCCTTCCGCTGTCGACTTTGTTACGATCACTTTCATGCCAGCCATCACTGCACTGGCCGGATTTGTACCATGAGCGGACGATGGAATTAAGCAGATATTTCTATGGTGATCACCACGAGATTCATGATATGCTTTAATAACCATGAGTCCAGCAAATTCACCTTGTGCCCCAGAATTTGGCTGTAATGAGGTCGCGGCAAAACCTGTTATTTCAGTTAATTGATTTTCCAGTTCTTTTAAAATGGTTAAATAACCTTTGGCTTGTTTTAAAGGTGCAAATGGATGAATATTGCCCCATTTAAACCAGCTTAAAGGAAGCATTTCTGAAGCAGCGTTCAATTTCATGGTACAAGACCCTAAAGAAATCATGGAATGGTTTAATGCTAAGTCTTTACGTTCGAGACTTTTTATATAACGCATTAATTCGGTTTCAGAATGGTATGTGTTGAAAACATCCAATGTTAAGAAGTCGGACGTTCTCTGCATGGATTTTATAATATTATTAGCCTTGCTAATAGCAGAAATAGTAATAGTGTCTTTTTTGGCAGCCTCAGCAAACACAGAAATTAAATAATTAATGTCTCTAATAGACGTTGTTTCATTAATTGAAATAATGACCGTTTTTTTATTTGGGTAATATAAATTTACTTTCTTCTCTTTGGCAATGGCTTTTATTTTTTTAGCATTGGTCTTTATTTGGATCGTATCAAAGTAGGATGTATTGATTTGATCGTATCCTAATTGAGTTAAAGCATTTGCTAATTCGGAAGCTTTGTTGTGAACTTTGTCGGCAATAAACCGTAAGCCCTTAGGGCCATGATATACAGCATACATACTCGCCATAACAGCCAATAAAACCTGAGCTGTACAAATATTGGAGGTGGCTTTATCTCTTTTTATATGTTGTTCACGTGTTTGTAAAGCCATACGCAAAGCTCTATTGCCGTTTTTATCTTTAGTGACGCCAATAATTCTACCTGGTAAATCACGTTTATAAGCTGTTTTGGTCGCAAAGAACGCAGCATGAGGGCCTCCATATCCCATTGGAATACCAAAACGTTGCGTCGTGCCAACAACAACATCTGCCCCGAATTTTCCAGGAGCTTCCAGTTTTATTAAACTCAGGATATCGGCAGCAACGGCGACTTTAATTTGAGCGTCATTTGCTTTGGCAATAAACGTTTTAATATCGGTTACTTGACCGTCCTTTCCTGGGTATTGTAATAGGGCTCCGAAAAATCCTGATGAAAAATCAAAAGTTTCCTCATTACCAACTACTAATTCAATACCAATAGGCGTTGCTCTGGTTTGCAATAGCGACAGGGTTTGAGGCAATATATTTTCGGAAACAAAAAATTTATTGATTCCTTCTTTTTTCTGTTGACGTTCACGAACTGCAAATAGTAAGCTCATAGCCTCGGCAGCAGCAGTACTCTCGTCAAGAAGTGATGCGTTTGCAATTTCCATCCCCGTTAAGTCTATGACCATGGTTTGAAAATTTAAAAGAGCCTCTAATCTCCCTTGGGCAATTTCAGCTTGATATGGGGTATAAGCCGTGTACCAACCTGGATTTTCAAGGATGTTTCTTTGAATAACAGCTGGTAAAATGGTAGGGTGGTACCCTAAGCCAATATATGTTTTATAAGCTTTATTTTTTTTAGACAACTCATGGATATGAAGTAGATATTCATGCTCGGTCATAGGTGCTTCTAAATTTAGCCCATTTTCCAAGCGAATATCATCTGGAATTGTTTCATAAATCAATTGATCTAAAGATTCAACACCAAGGGTTTTTAACATGAGATTTTGGTCATCTTCTCTAGGACCAATATGACGCAATGCAAAAGCGTTTGTATTCATTAAAATAGAATTAATTATATAATTCGCAAAAATACATAATATTTAATGTGTTTTATTGCATAAAACGGAAATTTTTCAACCATTTGAAAGGGTTATCAACACTTTGATTATTTTTACACTATGAGGTTTGTAAAACAGCTTTTTAATTTCTATTTAAACAGTAGTATTCATGTCGCTTTATCGGTGTTTTCGTTAACATGGATTACGCTTATAGAGTTTGGTGTTCCGTATGATAAAAGCCTGCTCTACTTCGTGTTTTTTGCTTCTATAACCGGGTATAATTTTGTTAAGTATTTTGGGATCGCAAAATTTCATCATAGAAGCCTGACAAATTGGTTAAAATGGATTCAAATATTTTCTTTTTTTTGCTTTCTTTTTATGTGTTATTATGCCTTTAAGTTGAATGCAAAAACCCTGATTTGTATCGTTGGTTTTGCTATCGTGACATTTCTATATGCGATTCCCTTTTTGCCAAAACGTTTCTTTTTGGATAAGCAGCATAATTTAAGAAGTATTGGAGGGCTTAAAATTTATTTGATAGCTTTAATTTGGTCTGGAGTTACTGTATTACTGCCCTTAATAAATAATGATTATGGTATAAATATGGATGTTATATTAACAGCGATCCAAAGATATCTTTTCGTTATCGTTTTAATGTTGCCTTTTGAAATTAGGGACTTAAGGTACGATAGCTTAAAATTATCGACCATTCCTCAGAGAATAGGCGTGAAGCAAACAAAGATAATGGGGGGGATACTGTTGCTATTATACTTCTTTTTAGCTTTTTTTAAAAGCGAAAAAAGTGGCGTACAATTAATTGTTTTAATGATGATTACATGTATAACACTGTTGTTTCTTATGTTTTCTAAAATAGAGCAAGGAAAAAATTATAGTGCGTTTTGGGTAGAAGGTATACCCATGGTATGGCTAATATTGTTATTTTTATTCTATGAGCTCATTTAAAGTTTTTCAATTGGCTAAAAATGACTCATTTTCGCTATCATTCTAAAACGTTAAATGCGTTCTATTAACTTGAATGTTCTTTTAAGGCCTTTTCGAAATTTAGTTTCATAGCTTCTTTGCGCTTTTGATCTAAACATGCTACTTCAGATTTTTGTATAGCCTTAGTAAGTTTCGTATTGTTTTTTGTGTATTCCCTACAGGCCCTACAATATATAAGGTGTATATTGAGTTTTATTTTCTCCCATAGTGTAGCTTCTTTGTACTGTGTTTTATCACATACATGATTTGCATCTTCACAAGGAATAAAAAATTTAATTTCACTCATAATTAAAACCAATTTTCTTTTAAGCAATCTGCCATAGCAGTACGTGCTCTGTGAATGATTACCCAAAGATTAGACGCAGTAATATTTAATTCATTACATATGACTTCGGTTTCAAACCCTTGAATGGTTTTCATTTTAAAAACGTCTGATTGTTTTTTTGGTAATTTTCCTAAACAGTTATGAATGGCCTGGCCTAACTCACTATTTTGCATAGTATCTTCTGCCGTTTTATCAAATGGATCTGCAACACGTTCTTCCAACCAATCACCTTCTGTTTCAGAGTCGCCATTATAGTTAATGCGTACTTCTGCTTTCCCTTTTTTTGAATTTATTTTACGGTAATGGTCTATAATTTTTCGCTTTAAAATAGAGATAAGCCAAGTACGTTCGCTGGCTTCTCCTTTAAAGTTTTTCATAGACTTTAAGCCAGCCAAAAAAGTATCTTGTACTAAATCTTGTGCTACCTCTCTATCACTAACACGTGAAATAGTATAGTTATATAGGTAATCGGAATATAAATCGATCCATTGATTAGGATTAATTTGATGATTGGGCATTATCTATGCAATTATTTTGAATTTCAAAAATAAGATAAAAAAATGACTTTTTAAGGGTTTAGCAAATTGAACAAAGCACTTTCAATGTTTATGTATTTAAAGGCGTAACCATTGATTAACAATCGTTTTGGTATAACATTTCTGCTTTTTAGAACGAGCTCTGTTTCTGTACCAATAAGTTTCGCGCCCAATTCTAATAAAGGTTTTGAATGGGGCATTCCAAAAGGAGCTTTTAAAACTTTTCTGAGTGATTTCATCATAGTGCAATTATCTGTGGGTTTTGGAACGCATATATTAAAAACACCGCTTAGGTTTTTATGTTCTATTAAAAAATCAAGAATTTTTACAAAATCAAGTTCATGAATCCAACTTACTTTTTGATTGCCTATCCCATGTTTTCCACCCAATCCAAATTTGGTCATTTTTTTTAGTGGCATCAACGCCCCGCCATTTTTACCCAAAACGATTGACGTTCTTAAAATAATTTTTCGTGTTTTTGGGTTTGTTATGGCATTAAATGCTTTTTCCCACGATTTAGCAATGTTCATGGAAAAATCATCACCAATGTCTCCATGTTCTTCAGTCATTTCTTTATTCATTGAATGCTTGTAAATAGTTGCTGTTGATGAATTCATCCAGATTTTTGGTGGGTTTTCACAAAGGTTAATTGCTAGCCCAAGTACATGGGTAGAGTTGATTCTAGAACTGTAAATTATTTTTTTGTTTTTTTCGGTGTACCTACAATCCACAGATTTTCCTGTAAGATTTATGAGACCCTCAATATTTTCCAATTCTTTTGTCCATTTACCCAAATCTTTTGCATTCCAGTATATGTCGTTTTCGTGTTTAGGGTTTCTAGTTAATATTTTTACTAAATATTCTTTTTTAGAGAAATACTCCTTTAAAATTTGTCCAAGAAACCCACTGCCTCCAGCTATAATAATTGTTTTCATTGTTTTTGAATTAAGTAAGTTATATAAACAAAGTAACTAGCAATGAGCATTGGAATTATAAAAACACATATTATTTGTATGCTATTATTACCAATATTATTTGAATTAGAAAGAAGAAAGATCGTAAACAGAATAATTAAGACCGAAGACCAATAGTAAGAAATATGCCTTTTAATGCTTTTGTTGTACTTTTTTATATAGAATAAAATAATGATTGCTATTAATACTTGAACAATGCCAAGCACGAATTGAGCATACATGCCTACCATGGCGAAGTATATGGTCAAATAAGGTATAATGGTTATTAGGTAAAAAAAACTGTTAATATAATGGAGCGTTTTCATCTTCTTTAAAGGGGTTATACCAAATAAATTTCAAAATGATTGGTAATAAATTTGAATTATATTTTCTTTAGATGAGATAAAAAACATAAGCATAGCCTAGTTATGGTTACGTTTTTTATTGAAATATAAAGGAAATAGAAACGGATTTAACCAGTTATTTTGAAGTTTATTTGGTATTAGGTTGAGATTTTATATTTGATTTCAATGATTGTCTGGATTTACTTCTCCCTCTGAAAAAAAAGAATAAATTGATAAATAACATGAGGCCTAAATAAATAGAAAAACCACCTATTTTTTCACTCAATATTTCAATGAGTGATTGATAGTCCATTCCATTGACATGGTGATAAGAAATTTTAAGAATTAACAGGGCCCAACCTATATTGATGAGATAGAACCCAATTTCGAATAATTTGTTTGTTGCTAGCGCAATGTCTGCTTTCCCTTTAAAAATGTCAATCATAAATAGTTTTCCATTTTTAAAAAGCATTTTTGAGACGTAAATGGTCAGTAATACAACTATTGGTAAATACACTAAATAACCGATAACAATTTTTGAATTTTCCATGATTTATTATTTTAAAAGTTTTGATTTTATAATATATGTTAAGACGAAGACATTGTTGTAATGCAAAACTGCCAAAAGCATTATAATGCTTCCAAGTGTTGTTGATAGGGTGTTTATTAATTGGTTTATTGATTCGATATAATCCCAATAAGCGATAGTAATTATGGCATATCCGAGATTTACTAGATAATATCCAATGAGTAGTATATTGTTAATGCCATTTACTAATGAGCGATTGTTTTCGAACATGTTCAGTAAAAATACCTCGCCATATTTGTAAAATAGCCAACCAATTTTAATCGTAATGAAGCATATTATAGGAAGATAGATACAGTATGTGATTATGTTATAATTCATTTTAATATTATTGAATTTTCAGGAATTATTGAAACTATGTTTTAAATTTTTTTATTTAATAAGTTTAAGCAAGGATCTAGTCATCCAGTTTTGCTCTTGATTAACTATTTTGTTCATCATAGCATCTGCTGTTTCGGCTAAATCGTACAATGCTTTGGTTTGTTTAATAAGTTCCTTTGTTTTTTCTGTACCATCATCTTTAATGGAACTAACATCCTTTAATATTTTTATTACAGGTTTAATCTCTCTTCTACTTCGTTCTTTAGCGATATGTCTTGCTAATTCTTGTACATCTTTTTCGGTAGTAAAAAACTCTTTGCGTTCACCAGGAATAAGCTCTTTGGTAACAATGCCCCAATCCATAAGTTGGCGTAAGTTCATGCTGGTATTACCCCGGGAGATTTTTAGTTCTTCCATGATCTCTTCCATTGATAATGGTTTTGTTGAAATAAAAAGAAGTGATTGTATTTGAGCCATGGCTTTGTTTATGCCCCATAAAGTTCCTAAACTCCCCCAAGTGCTTATAAATTTTTCTTTTGCTTCTTGATATTCCATATGCAAATATAATAATAATTTCTAAACTTTCAATAATTTATGAAATATATTTGATTTATTACATGAAAATTAAAAGTTTGGCATACGATTTCTTTATATATAAAAACAATACGCGACCATTTTTCGATCTTGTTAAAAATGATCGCGCTAATAATTAAAAAAATATTAAGTTAATATCAAATGTGCTTTAAAAAGAAGTTTGAATGAGTTTATGGTGTTTATTGAAAAGAGACAACATCTGCCATGTATTCTACAAGATTATTACTGTTGAATATAAATAGGGTAGCTGATTTTGTCCCAGATAAATTACAACGAACCGTAAATGTGACTGGTAATGTCACATTTTTTGAACCATTTCCCGTATGCCCTAATAAACTTACCCATATTCCAGTATTATTTTTAACCTCAAACTTATAAGAGCCACTGCCATTTATTGTTATTGATTTTGAGCTAGGGGAGGTTAGTTGCGTAAATCCAGGATCGAAACCAGGAGGTGGAGGAAGTGGGTATAGGTAATTTACTCCAGCAATGTCGCTAGAAGATAATCCATTTCGTTGCACATTAAAAACGGTACCATCTAATCTAGTTATGGTTGGTTGACCGTTACTTGAGAAGAAATGAGAACCGTACATCATTATTGACCCAAAATCAAAATTAGCGATATCCTTACCGGTATTCGTAACAGCAGTGTATTTATCAAAGTTAGAACTAAAACCAGCTTGAATATTATTGTAATGAATTTGTACATGGTTATCCCTGTCTTTTCTGGTTTGTTCATGATACAAGCCTATGGCATGCCCAATTTCATGTATGGTATTTCCTGTTGTACAACCTGCAGCTAAACCAATTTCTTGCCTACCTCCTTTTTTACCTATAGAATTCGAATAACAACCAGTGGCAGGAATGAATTCAATATAATTTGATTGTGTTGTTCTAAGCGTGAATGTAAGTTCTGTATTGGCCTCCCAATGAGCAATGGCATCTGTTACCCTATTTTGTGCAGGAAGGTTGTTATTAATGGTATAATATACTTTCTTATTGGGCCATCTATAAGAGCTTCCAGTTTCAACAGCTGACTTATTAGACGGCTCATTTTTTTGTTTGTCTAAATCTTCTTGGGTGATTATTATATCTCCTTGGAATATATATTCGTTACCCTTTTTCATGGCTTTTATATTGTTGCCACGATAATTAATGGTTGTTGTTTCTCCAACATAGTTCGGATACGCCTCTTCAGGAGTTGGATAAATATTTTCCTTTGATTGTGTAATTTCAACGCCTTCAATATTATCATTTGAACAGTTTTGAAATAATATAAGGGGACTTACTAACACAAAGAATAATTTAATAATACTAAAATTGTTTTTCATTTCGATTAGGTTTAGAGTTTAACAATTGCAGTAATAAACTTATATTAAATTAGTCGAAATCCTACATTTAAAATTGAAGGATTTGTGTCATTAATCGAAAAGCTAAGAATTTCATTGAGGAAAAACCGTAAAATAGTTTTTAAAGATAGCATGGTTTAAGAGTTTTGTTTTAGCTATAAAGGTGGACGCTTAAATACAAGCTTTTCTAATGATTTTATTTCAACAAATCTCTATCCTAATTATTATATGTTATTAGTGGAATTTTAAAAAAAAACAAATTCAGATGTATGTTTTTCATGTAATTGTCTTTTTCGCTAAGGGAAACCTTATAAAAAAAAGGTAAAACCCTTATAAATTGTAAGGGCAATTTTTCGCTGTTTTTCATTTCAGAATGGTAGTTTTGTGGGAATAATGAAATTTGAGTTTAATTTTTGAAATAATAATATGGTAAAGAAACTTTTTTTATTGCTCTTTTTTATTGGAGGTGTTGGATTTGCACAGGTGACAGATACTGGAGATAAGGTTGGTATTGGAACTACTACTCCTTCAGAAAAACTGGATATAAACGGTTTAATAAAAATTAGATCTGCTAATAATGTAGAGAATGATTCCCCTGGTATTGTTTTAGTAAGTAATGATGATTTTTTATATGATGGAAAATATTTAAATCATTACGGTTTTGGGTTTCACGATTTTGAAGATGCTACAAATACATCTATACAGCGTCCAAATACTTATATTTCTGGTTATTATGGAATTGATTTTTTCTCTGGTGGACAAAATAGAATCCGTATAGAGAATAATGGAAACGTTGGCATCGGCACCACAGATACCAAAGGTTTTAAACTAGGTGTTCAAGGAAAAATAGCTGCTGAAGAAGTAAAAGTAGCCACCTATGCTAATTGGGCGGATTTTGTTTTTAAAAATGATTACAACTTACCAACACTTAAAGAAGTAGAACAACATATTAAAGAAAAAGGGCATTTAAAAAATATTCCTAGTGCCGAAGAAGTGAAAAAAGACGGGTTCTTTTTAGGAGAGATGGATTCTAAACTGCTTCAAAAAATAGAGGAGTTGACGCTTTATACTATTGAGCAACAAAAGGAAATTGAACGTTTAAAGCGATTAGAAAAACAGAATATTTCCCATGAGCAAAGAATCCAGAAACTTGAAAAAATAATAGCTTCTTTACAAAAAAGCTATAAAGAATAATTCGTTTAGGTTCTTGTATTTTTTAACTACTATAAAACAACGTTAGTTTTAGATGTTAAAAATTGACCATCTGGAGCTTTAATAAAAGCCGTGTCATTCCGACGAGAAACGAGGAGCCTGCCTGCCGCAAAGGCAGGGAATCTCATCATATTAAGATATCTCAAGTTCATCTTGAAGTATACAGGCTTATGCTTTGCTCTGTCGACATAACAAACTACTGTATTTTATATAGTTAACGTGAGTTCGATTTAAAACCTGTCTGCCGACAGGCAGGCAAGGGAATTTTTAACAATAAATTCACTAATAATGCTATTTGTCGCCTTGAGCGCAGTCGAAAGGACATTAAAACCGCTATTTAAATGGTTTTCGACTGCGCTCAACCTGACAATCAAGGTTAAATTGTTGATAATCAGCTTAACAATATTATGCTTACATCGAACTCACGTTAGTTAATTTGTTTTTTTATAAAATTTATGTCGAGCTGACGTTAAAATAGAGGGCATAAAGTTAAAACATATTATGATTGTGAGATTTTACAGAAGGCGTGGTAATCTATTTAATTTTGGTTTGAATTCAAAAGATTACCACGTCGATTCTCTCCTCGTAATGACATTTGATTTTAACTTTTTAGGTCTTAAGGTTTATTTAAGCAACCCCGCCCGTCGTAACAACGCCTCAGGCTTAGGTGCTTTCCCCCTAAATCGTTTATAGAGCGTCATCGGGTTTTCTGTGCCGCCTTGTGATAGGATATGCTCTTTAAACTTATCTGCGACCGTTTTATTAAAGATCCCCGTTTCTTTAAAATATTCGAAAGCATCGGCATCTAAAACCTCTGCCCATTTGTAGCTGTAGTAACCGGACGAATAGCCTCCTTGAAAGATATGTGAAAAAGAGGTACTCATACAATTTTCTAAAACGTCAGGATACAGTGCTGTATTTTTAAAGGCTTCAGTTTCATGAGCTTTAACCGATTTTATAGCCTCTGGTGATTCATTAGCATGCCAACTCATGTCCAATAACCCAAAGCTTATTTGTCTAAGGGTTTGCATACCTTCATGAAAGGTAGCAGATTCTTTTATTTTTTCGACTAAATCCATTGGAATAAGGTCTCCAGTTTCATAATGGGTAGCAAACAGTTCCAACGCTTCTTTTTCGTAGCACCAATTTTCTAAAACCTGACTCGGTAATTCAACAAAATCCCAAAATACGCTGGTTCCGGATAAACTAGGGTAGGTTGTATTTGCTAACATACCATGTAGCGCATGCCCAAATTCATGAAATAGCGTTGTGACCTCGTTAAAAGTTAGAAGAGACGGTTTGCTTTTTGTCGCCCCTTCGACCGAGCTCAGGACAGGTTTTGTAAAGTTGCAAACAATGGATATATGTGGTCTCTCATTGATACCATTTTTTATGGACTGTGGTTTGTACGAAGTCATCCAGGCGCCATTTCGTTTTCCTGCCCTTGGGAAAAAATCGGCATAAAAAATGGCAATTAAATCACCATGATTATTAGTAACCTTATAGGTTAAAACATCCTCATGGTAGGTATCTATGCTATCTATTTCTTCAAAGTTTAAATCGAATAATTTATTGGCAACAGTAAAAGCACCATGAATCACATTTTCTAATTTGAAATAGGGTTTTAACTTTTCATCATCAAGGTTAAACAGTTTTTGTTTTAATTTTTCAGAGTAATAGGCCCCATCCCATTTTTCAAGCTGATCAATGTTATCTAGTTCTTTAGCAAAACTTTCCAGATTTTTAAACTCTCTTTCGGCAGCTGGTTTCGCTTTTTCAAGTAATTCATTTAAAAAACTTTCAACGGTTTCAGGCGTTTTTGCCATCCGCTCTTCTAAAACAAAATGCGCATGTGTTTTGTAACCTAGGAGATTAGCGCGTTGAAATCTTAGTTTAACTATTTGTAATATATTTTCCTGATTATCTAAGGCATCACCTTTAAAGGCCTTGGCCCCAGCTGCAAGTGCCAATTTTTTTCTTAATGCACGGTTATCGGCATAAGTCATAAAAGGGATATAGCTAGGGTAATCTAACGTAAATAGCCACCCTTCTTTTTCTCTGGATTCAGCTAACTGCTTAGCGGCTTCTTTGGCACCTTCTGGCAAACCCGATAAATCATCTTCATTATTGATAAGCATTTCAAAGGCGTTGGTTTCTGCTAGTACATTTTCTCCAAACTTTAGCGTTAACTTACTTAATTGTTTGTCAATATCCCGGAGCTCTTGTTTTTTGTTTTCTGATAAGTTAGCACCATTTCTTGAAAAGCTTTTATATTTTTTATCAAGCAGTGTTTGTTGCTCTACGGTTAAATCTAAGGTATCCTTAATTCCATAAACTGCTTTTACCCGTTTAAATAAATCTTCATTAAGGGTAATATCGTTACTGAACTCGGATAATAAAGGAGATACTTCTTGTGCTATTTTTTGAATGGTATCGTTAGTTTCGGCAGCGTTCAAATTAAAAAAAATACTAGAAATTCTGTCTAATTGTTCTCCCGAAAAATCTAAAGCTTCAATGGTGTTTTTAAATGTAGGCGCCTCATCATTTTTAACGATGGCATCAATTTCAGATTTAGCTTCAATAATGGCTTGTTTAAAGGCAGGTAGGAAATCATTATTGTCTATTTTGGAAAAGGGAGCCGAATTATATACCGTTTCAAAAGGTTTTATTAATATGTTTTTTGTCATTTTCAAGAAATATGTTAAAATATGAATTTGTTATGTATGCATAATAAATTTCTTTGTACTTTTGCAGTCAATAATGTAAAGAGTGACTAGCTCAAAAAATTATACATAATGGTATAAGTAGGACCTCAAATTTAGTTTGGGGTCTTTTTTTATTTTAAACCTTTAGCAGATTCATTTACTTTTTGCTTTAAGCCTTCTTTGTAAATTAAAACTTTATCTAAAACACAGTTGTCACTAGCCCCTATAATTTGTGCTGCCAGGATACCTGCATTTTTTGCCCCATTAAGAGCAACTGTAGCCACAGGAACCCCCCCGGGCATTTGTAAAATAGATAAAACGGAATCCCAACCATCTATAGAGTTGCTACTTTTTACAGGTACACCTATAACTGGGAGTGGCGATAATGAGGCAATCATTCCGGGTAAATGTGCTGCACCACCTGCACCGGCAATAATAACTGCAAATCCTCTTGTATGGGCATGTTTCCCATAATCAAATAATTTTTCCGGGGTTCTGTGAGCCGAAACAATATCTACTTCAACTTCAATATCGAAACCTTTTAAAATATCAATGGCGTCTTGCATGACTGGAAGATCACTTTTGCTTCCCATGATTACTCCTACTTTTTTCATGAATTTTTATTTTATGCCAGGTCGAGCGCAGTCGAAACCTGACTATCAAAAACTTAAAATATTGAAGCTCCCTCTACTGCACTTGGGGGAGACATTATTCACTAATTACCTTAATTGATTTTTTTACTTCCTCAGCTATTCTTCGTGCCTCGTTTAAATCTTGATTTACAATGGTGACATGCCCCATTTTTCTAAACGGACGCGTTTGTTTTTTACCATAAATATGAGGCGTTACGCCATCCATGTTCATTATGGTTTCAATGTTTTCATAAACAACATTACCAGTATAACCTTCAGCACCAACCAAATTTACCATAACACCACCCACTTTACTGTCGGTTCTTCCCAAAGGTAAATTTAAAATAGCTCTTAGGTGTTGTTCAAACTGTGAAGTATAACTGGCTTCAATAGTCTGGTGACCAGAGTTGTGTGGTCTTGGCGCCACTTCGTTTATTAAAATATCATCGTTCTGGGTTTGAAACATTTCGACAGCCAACAACCCAACATGGTTAAAAGCTTTAGATGTTTTTAACGCTATTTCTGTAGCTTTTTTTGCAACCTCCTCTGGTATTCTAGCTGGACAAATAACATACTCTACTTGATTTGCTTCTGGGTGAAATTCCATTTCAACAACTGGGAAGTTTTTTGTTGACCCCGAAGCATTCCTAACCACAATAACTGCTAATTCATTTTTAAAGGGCACTAATGTTTCAGCAATACACTCTACGTTTGGTAAGCCTTCTAAATCTTGAAGTGTTTTTACAATCTTCACCCCGGTACCATCATATCCAAATTGAGCACATTTCCAAACAAAAGGCAATGTTAAACCACCATGATTTACAGCTTCTTTAATTTCAGAAGTATAAGCAAAACGAGAAAAAGGAGCTGTTGGTAAATCATTATCGACATAAAACAATTTTTGGGTTGCTTTGTTTTGAATAGTACGTAATGTTTTAGATGCAGGGTATACTTTTATACCTTCTTTTTCGAGTGCTTCTAAAGCATCTACATTGACGTTTTCAATTTCAATGGTCAATACATCAACTTGTTTTCCAAAGTTATAAACAACATCATAATCCATTAAATCGCCCAGATGAAACTCATTGCTCGCAATTTTACAAGGTGCTTCATTACTGGCATCCAAAATACAGGTATAAACATCAAATTTTCTAGTATCATTAAGTAACATTTTGCCTAATTGACCACCGCCAAGAATACCAAGTTTAAAATTCGAAGAAAAGTAGTTCATTGATTTCTTTTTTACTGGAACTGAATAAGAATACGCAAAAATACACTTAAATATTAATTAGCGCCTAAATCATAATTCAAAAAATCGTTATTTGTAATCTAATGATTATCTTTGCTCCTTCAAAAATTGATAACCGTGATAAAGCTGTATGATAAACATTTTAAGCCATTTATTTCTGCTAAGGAAATTGATGATGCCATAGAACGGTTGGTGATAGAGATTTCTGAAGACGTGGGAGATGAAATCCCTGTGTTTGTTGGGATTTTAAATGGATCGTTTATGGTGGTAAGCGATTTTGTGAAGAAGTACCCTAAACCATGTGAAGTTACGTTTATAAAATTAGCATCTTATGAAGGGGTCAAGTCAACCGAAGATATTCAAAGACTTATTGGGTTAACTCAAGATTTAACAGGTCGTACCGTTATTATTTTGGAGGATATTATAGATACGGGAAACACCTTGGCGGAGGTTCATAGGATTTTTGAAAATGAAAAGGTGAAGTTGCTAAAAATAGCAACGTTATTTTACAAACCAGAGGCATACAAAAAAGATTTTAAACTACATTATGTTGGTATTGAGATTCCTAATAAATTTATAGTCGGGTTTGGTTTGGACTATAATGGATTGGGAAGGGATTTACCAGAAATATATCAAATAAAAGAGACACAACACATGACAAACTTAGTGCTATTTGGCCCTCCTGGTGCTGGAAAAGGAACACAAGCAGATTTTTTAAAAGAGAAATACCATTTGGTACACATTTCTACAGGCGATGTTTTTAGGTACAATATAAAAAACGAAACGGCTTTAGGCATGTTAGCTAAATCTTATATGGATAAAGGGGAATTGGTTCCAGATCAAGTTACTATTGACATGCTAAATGCTGAGGTGGAAAAAAATGCGGATGCTAATGGTTTTATTTTTGATGGCTTTCCGCGTACTAATGCGCAAGCAGATGCTTTAGATAAGTTAATGGATAGCAAAGATTCCCAAATAAACGCTATGATTGCTTTAGAGGTTGATGATGAAATTTTGGTAGAGCGTTTACTGTCACGTGGTAAGACTAGTGGAAGGGCTGATGATGCTGATGAATCTATTATAAGAAATAGAATAGCAGAGTATTATAACAAAACGGCCATTTTAAAGGATTTTTATTCGGCACAAAACAAATATTTTGGCGTTGATGGTGTTGGTAGTATTGAAGATATTACGGTGCGTTTAAGTACTGTTATCGATAAATTATAAATTCCTGCGCAGGCAGGAATCCATTTAATAAAGAATTTTTTGAAATCAACTTTCTCAAGAAAGAGAGATAAAGATGTATTTCAACGAGTTAAGGAAAGTCTTTGCTGGTTTCATACTTAACTCCTGCCTTGTCGGTAGGCAGTTGGCCACAAGGTTTTGACTTTTTGGATCAAAAATCGAAATTCTGTATTTAGATTCTCATGAAAATGAGAATGACCATTTTACTGGAAACCCAGAGGTTACACTGAGCCTCAAGGAATTCTTTTCAATTAAAAGCTGTACTATTCTATATGAATTGATATGATTTTTTGACAAAGAACTCCATTTAAAAAGATTCCCGTTTTCACGGGAATAACAGAAATTATGACTGAAGGAAATTTTGTTGATTATGTGAAAATGTATGTCGCTTCTGGTAACGGAGGCAAAGGTTCTGTGCATTTACACCGCGAAAAGTATATTACAAAAGGGGGACCGGATGGCGGTGATGGTGGACGTGGCGGCCATGTGATTCTTCGAGGCAATTCTAATCTTTGGACGCTCTTACATTTAAAATTCAAAAAACATATTCGTGCTGGTCATGGTGGTCATGGTAGTAAGAGTAGGAGTTCTGGGGCAGATGGAGAGGATGTCTATTTGGATGTTCCATTAGGAACGGTTGTTCGGGATACTGAAACCGATGCCATTCTTTTAGAAATCACTGAAGATGGGGAAGAAAAAATTATTGCAGAAGGTGGAAAAGGCGGACTAGGCAATTGGCATTTTAAGTCGTCGACCAATCAAACACCAAGATATGCACAGCCTGGACTTCCTTTGGAGGAGAAGTATGTGACATTGGAATTAAAAGTACTTGCAGATGTTGGCTTGGTAGGGTTCCCTAATGCAGGGAAATCTACGTTGTTATCTGTGGTTACTTCTGCGAAGCCAAAAATTGCCGATTATGAGTTTACTACGCTCAAGCCTAATTTAGGGATCGTAGAATATCGTGATTTTCAAACTTTCGTGATGGCCGATATTCCTGGAATTATAGAAGGTGCCGCTGAAGGAAAAGGGTTAGGTCATTATTTTTTGCGTCACATAGAGCGTAATTCCATTCTGTTATTTTTAATTCCTGCGGATGCGGATGATATTAGAAAACAATATGATGTTTTATTAGATGAACTTCGTCGTTATAATCCAGAAATGCTTGATAAAGAACGGATCATAGCCATATCAAAAAGTGATATGCTCGATACTGAATTGAAGGCTGAGCTAAAAAAAGAATTGGATAACGAACTTCCTATTCCATACTTATTCATCTCATCTGTAGCACAGCAAGGTATTACCGAGTTAAAGGATCTTTTGTGGAAAATGTTGAATGCGTAATATATAGATATTCATTTGACCTTATAAAATGTAGTTTTTTACTAGGGTCTTTCTAGTAAAATCTACCAAGCTTTGAAAATAATTTGATTCCTGATATGAAACGATTTCTATAGATTTATATCTGTGGAATAATTTTTGATTAACTTAGTGAAACTTCAATTTTATAAATTGATTAGTTGAATTTATTTTAAAATTACTAGCTATGAGATCTTTAAAAATTATTTTATTTGCTTTGTTGGTTATAGGATGTGCACCCATTCGTGTTAGTTACGATTACGATAAGACCGTTCAATTTGATCATTATAAAACCTATAATTATTATAGTGATATAAATACGGGATTGAGCGAATTGGATACAAAACGATTGTTAAATGCCATAGATACAAAAATGACAACAAAAGGGTTTAGCTTGTCTGATACTCCAGATTTTTTTATTGATATTAAAAGTAGTGAATACCGCGAAGCACAGCGCAGTTCGGTTGGAGTTGGCATGGGCGGCGGCGGACGCCATGTTGGCGGAGGCATTTCAATAGGGATTCCTGTTGGGCAGACCCATGTTAACCGACAGATAATAATCGATTTTGTAGATGAAAATAAAAAGCAATTATTTTGGCAGGCTGTAAGCGAATCGAATTATAACCCTAACGCTATACCGGGCGAACGTGAGGAACGTTTAAATGCTATAGTAGAGAAAGTACTTATGGAATATCCTCCTAAACAATAAGAGTTATAGCTTTACTAATTTTTTACTTGCCACTAATACTTTATTTGCGTAGAAATTAACGATATAAATACCTTCGCTTAAGTTACTAATATCTACCTGCTGTGTTATGTAGTTAGAGATAGGTACAGTCTTTACTCTTTTACCATCTAAACTAATAATATCAACTTTTAAACGGGCATCTCTTTCGCTTTCAATTTTAAAGTTAGCTATGGTGTTTGCTGGGTTTGGATACATGATAAGCTTCAAGTTATTGATGTCACTTTCAATAGCCTTAACCCCTAAAGAAGAGTTGTCTATAGTCCAGGTGACCATGTATACATGGATGGTTTCATGATTATCGACCTTTAGAAGTGTTGTATTATCTGTAACGACTACCGTTAGATTATTTATGCCTGTATTTAAATCGGTTTCTAAAATATTGACATCGTCAACATTTGTGGCAAAATTTACAGCGTTAAGTGTCCATGAGCTTTCTAGGCTATTAGGAATGGGCTTAATGAGGTTTAAGTGAAAATCGATAGGAAAACTTGGGTTTGACACCGTATTTGAAACGGGCGTGTAAGACTCAATAGGAGACACCAAACTGTGTATCTTTTCTATGATTCCTTCTTTGCAAACTGAGCAAAAAGGTTGGTCTAATTTTTCCATCTTGCATTTATCTCCATCTTGGGGTTTATACCAAGTAGCAGAAACCCCGGTCGCTCCGTATGGATAAATACTAATGCCATTTTCATTGATCCAATTTTTCCATTTGACTAAATTTGGGTCGGTTTCTTGGGTCATATTAATAGCTTCACTATAGTAAACAGCATCGGATAAAAAATATTCATCTTTTAAATTGAATAAGGAATGTCCTAATTCGTGTATAGCAATCTCATTTGATGAAATTGAAGCCATAGGGAACTCACCTCCAATGCCTCCATAAATATTAGTATTAACTAAAATTAAAGCTTGGTCGTATGTAGGGAAATTATCGGCTAAAACGGAACGTATTTTTGCCTCTGCAGGGGCTGCATCAGTATAATCTATTCCATAAAATAAGTACCTATGATAATTAAATGCATCAAAAGTAGCATTGAAATAGGTGTCTTTTGTTTCCACTGGGGTTT
This sequence comes from Flavivirga sp. 57AJ16, assembly GCF_028736925.1. Taxonomy (GTDB): domain Bacteria; phylum Bacteroidota; class Bacteroidia; order Flavobacteriales; family Flavobacteriaceae; genus Flavivirga. The sequence continues at coordinate 101,447 of NZ_JAQZAT010000008.1, forward strand.
TGGGCTCTGTAACATCTGTAGCTGTTCCTGGATGGTCTGCACCACTTTCATTAGATGGTACTTTTATAATATGTACGTTAAAATAATCTGAATATTCAGCAAATGGAGATTGGGAAAACATATCATTAACTAAACTTTCAGCATCTGTTTTAAATTTTGTTAATTCACTAGCTTGGTACCCTTCACTTAAGATAACTAAATTTATTCTTTTGTCAATATCTCCAGGGTTATCCTTAATAATTTCCACATCAAAAATTTGAGCCGAAATAAAAAGAGTACTAAAAAAATATAGTATGCAAAATAAAAAATACCTCATGGTTAGTTAAGTTGGGTTTTAATTAGAGGGATTATTTTGTTTTTGGAATCACTAATATCGTGTATGCTAATATACTCTGTATTGGGGTTTAGTTGTAACCGCAAAGAAAATCGTGAGCTATCCAAATCAATCTTTTTCATTTGAAACGATTTGGATGCATCTACGAACTCAAAAGTTTTAGTAAATGGGTTTTTTATAACTGTACTTTGTAAGATGTTTGACTTTTTATCAAGTTGATAACACATTAAATCACCAGTAACTGGGTCTTGTTTAGAGTTTTCGTTATGGTTTTTAAGTTTTCCTTCGGTTACTTTTTTATCTATAAAACGAATAGCCTTATTACCATCCGGTATTTTTTTAATGGTATAGTTTAGAAAGATGATCTTAGGCGTTTTTTCAATTTTGTCTGTATTTGTAGATAGGCCCTGTTTAGAAACACAGCCTAAAAGCATTATAAAGAATAAAAATGCAATAGTAGTTTTGGGGTTGTTTAATTTTTGCTTTTCCAAAGGTTCAAACAAATAATAAAATTTGAGTAAAGTTAAGAAAATAAAGAGACTGTATAATAGTATCATTCTTAATGCAATAAAGAATCTCTCTTAAGAGAGATAGTGTACAATAACATAATATTCTTCACTACGCTTTGAATGACACTTTTATACAGCCTCTATTATAAAAATATTATCAACTTAGTAAATCTTTATACTTGTCTTTATAGCCATAAAGCACAATAATATTTAAAACTAGTAATATTAATGCACCTGCGATGCTTCCTGGTTCTAAAGTAGCATGAAACAATACAGCATTTACAGATATGCTCATCAATATCAAGGCCAGTAACGCTCCAAATTTGTTAAAGATAAATGTTAATCCTGCAACAATTTCTACAATAGCTATTAATGTAATTAAATTCACAGAAGCTAATGCTCCGAAATAGGCTCCCGCCTCGGCAGACATCTCTCCCATATCCATAAAATGAAAGAACTTGTTAAGTCCAAAAAACAAAACGAAAAGCCCGAGAAGTATTCTCACGACCATAAAAACTTTTGAATTCATAATGATGTATATTTATTAGTTATTAGACAGAAAGATAGCAAATTAAAAATTAACTTGCTATCAATTTTGTCAAAACGGTTTTACTTAACCAATAAACGAATACCTTCACTATGGCTGCTAAACTCTGGTGCATACATGCTTTGTATGGTTGTTATGCCGTTGCTCATATTACCTGCATTGTTAACTCTTAAATCGTATTCAAAAACATAAATTCCTTTTGGTAAAAAGTCAAAAAAGAAATTAGTCGAAGCATCTTTTGTACTTTCGTAATATCCCAAATCATCTTGCCATTTGTATTGCGAGAATACATTAACAGGTTCTAATCCCGCAGCCCTCATGTCTTTCATATGAATAAATTCCATGTTTCGATCACTTCGTAATTCTATACGAACTCTTACCAGGTCTCCAACTTTTAAAGGGGTGTTTTTTGTGATTTCAGAAATGGTTTCACCGGTATCTGTATTTTGTTTTAGGAATAATTTTTTCTTTAATTTTAGGGGGGTCTCTGCCAATGTTATCTTATCTAAATCTTCAAAGTATTGCCAATATAAACTTCCCCAGGCAATGCCTTTTCCTTTTTTGGTAAGTTTTACTTCGGCCATTTCAGGTTTGATTTCAGAAGCACTCCAAGATGTTTTATAATAACCCGTGCCAGCTTCTACTTTTACGTTTTCTAATTTTGAAGGCGCTATGTTCTGTCCGCCTAAAACAACATCGACCATTTCGGTAACCGATAACCAATCGCTTCCTTGAAGTAACAAGGCATATACGGCATCGGTAGTTGCTTTGGTGGTTTTCCAACTATTGGTCTGTTTGTTTTTAAGTAACCATATTTTTAAGTTATCTATAATTTCAAGATGCTTCAAGGAGTCTTTACTGGGCGAAGTCGATGGGCTTTGAAAGGCATGACCAGCCTCTGAAAAAGCCTCAATTAAAAGGGCTTGTGTTTCTATAGGTGCTTGATACCAATGCCAGGAGTTGGTGTTTTCTTTCCAATACATACCTAATTCATCAGAGGTTATGCTCGTTTCTTTCAACGATTTTAGAATCTTATGGGCGGTTTTGGAATCATTGTTTCTATAAGATACCAAAGCCATTAACCCTTTTGCATATAAAGGTCGACTTAACCAGTACTTTTGAATTTGAGTTTGGTAGTACTGCATGATTTTATCAACTTCTTTAGATTTTTTAATGTCTGGATAGAAGCTTCTCATATATAAATAATGTAATTGTGTGTAGCTTAAATGGTCTTTGTTTAAATCTATTTTAGCATTATATTTTCTAATGTCTTGGTATTCTTTTACGAATTGTGCATCGAGATATTTGACGGCTTTTGAGATCATTTGATTATGAGATTCTTCGGCTGTGCTCAGGGTGACACCTAATTTATTTAAGTGACCAAAACCAGTAATAATATGTTGCGTGATGTATCTGTTTTCACGTCCACCATCAAACCATGCCCAGGCGCCAGAACTCATTTGATTATTTTCTAATTTTCTGAGAGCAGATTGCAATTCATTATTCATCTTGTTTAGATCAAAAAGGAGCGCCATACGTTTTTTCTGTTCTGCTTCACTTTGCGCATCTCGTAGCCAAGGTGTTTCTTGAATGAGAATGGACTTTAATGTTTCATTTTTTTCTAGGTTAGAGATAAGGACGTCTTGAGATTTCCATTGATTAAAAACGTCTTGAATTCGAGGATTGGAATTCGCAATATGACTCGCCAAAGCATTGGCATAATAACGACTGAAAGTTTGTTCGTTACAAGCGTAGGGATACTCCATTAAATAGGGGAGTGCCTGCACCGCATACCATGCAGGATTGGAAGTTATTTCCAAAGTCAGCTTATGGTTTTTAAGTGTTGTAGGGGAACCTGCACTGAGCGCAGTCGAAGTGTTCTTTAGTTTATCTAACGTAAATGTTTTTGTTTGATTACTACGAACCCACATGGGAAGTGTTTCGGTGACCAGCATTCTATTGGATAGTACGGGCAAGGCGTTTTGCTCACCATCACTAAAATCTTCCGATTTGGCAATAATTTTATATTGAACCGCTTGCACATTGTCTGGGATCGACAAATACCATGATACTTGTGTATTGCCTTTGGCATTAACGGTGAAGGCCCTTTCTGGCTTCGCCATCTCTCCCAAAGGGAGAGAAGAATTATCGGAGCTCTTAATTAATTTTGTCGAGATATCTTCTCCAGAAATAGGATCTGTTAATATTAATTTTGCTTGCCCCGATAATTGCTTTTCGGTAAGGTTTACAATTTTAGTGCTAATCGTAATACGGTCGCCTTCCCTTAGGAAACGTGGTGCGTTTGGTACCACCATTAATTCTTTTTGAGTAACTGCTGTTAAGGTTTTAGTTGTACTTTCTAAGGTTTGTGTGTGTGCCAATAACTGCAATCTCCATTGGGTTAAAGCTTCTGGAGTTGTGAAACTGAAACTAACATTCCCTTCTGGATCTGTTTTTAATTGCGGAAAGAAAAAGGCAGTTTCCTGAAGGTTTTTACGGATTTTGATATTCTCTAAGTTTGGTTTTTCGTTTGGGTTAATATTTTCTTCGCTATTTGCTGTAGTACTGCTGCCCGTTATTTCTTTTTTTTCCATTGTTCCATACCCAACTGTAACAATTTCATCCAGATTAGCACCATCACTTTCATTCATTAAAGCCACTGATTCTTCTACTTCGATTTCGTTTGGAACCATAGATGCACTGGCTGCACGACTAAAGCTATTGACTCCTCTAGTTCTAAATGAGTTATTGTTTCCAAAATAAAACCCAAACCAATTCAATTGGTCATAATATTGGGGTGTGTCATTTATTCGAGCATGTTGTTTATTATAAACTCTAAAATAACCTGTGCCAAAACTCTGATGGGCATTGCTTGGATTATGGGAGTAGTAAATAGGTCTGTTAATTAGATTAGAAGGCCATGTATGTGACTTAAATTGATCTAATGAAGCATCATACATGCTTGCCAACAACTCTGCGCTGACTTTATCTCCTTGTGGTCCTTTAACTTTAAAACTCCAGGTTTCTTCGGTTCCAGGTTGTAGTTTGTTTCTAAATGTTGTGGTTTCAATATCCAAATCCATATTAGGGTAGGGAACAGGGATGTTTATACCTCCTGATTGGAAACTATTAAAAGCTGCAAAACTGTAATTAACTGTAAAACCACCAATATCTTCATTGTTTACAGGCACAGAAATGGTTTTTCTGTTATTGCTAAGTTGAATGATATGCGTTTTTACAACCTTGCGATCCTTTTCAATTTGAACGCTAACATTTAAATTACTGGCAGCAGACCCTAATGTTATTAAGACGGTTTCGCCTGTCTTATAACTTGATTTATTTGTAGTAATGAAGAATAACTTTTTATCTGCTACGGTTTTATCTTTAGGACTGTGTAAAGTCGTTTTAATTTCATCTTTAACTAATTGGCCAAATTTGTCTTTACTTTCTAAAATGATAATATATGCACCTGATTCCCACTTTTTAATTTTACCAAGATTAAGTTTTTTTGTGGTTTCTGTGTTAAAAGATGCTATGAAAACAAGCGCTCCCTTTTCCCAATTGCTAGTAAGATGTTCATCTTTGTAAGCATCATGAGGAAACCATTTATTAAAGACTTCTTGTGAAAATTCCTGATAATCTGGTGCCTCCCAAGGTCTTTGCCTTAAAACGCTTTTAGGGGCATTTAATTTATAAATTTTAACGGTTCCCTTAGCTGGTACAAATGCTCCATTTAAGTTTCTGGTATCTATTTCAAGGACATTATTTTTTTTGGTCTTATCTATAAGATTAGCAATAGACATATTTGCTGTTAATGCGTGGTAGCCAACATTAATCGTGGTCGTAGCACTTCTGGTTTCGCCGTTTAAATCGGTAACATCGGCAGTGACTTCGTATTTAAAAATGGGAAGGTTTGTTTTATCCACACTTTGGTCGGGAATGGCTTTAAAAGTAATTTTGAACATGCCTTTGTTATCAGTCATACTTTCACCATGAGTAATCTCTTGGGGCTCACTATTAAACCAAGGGTAATGCCAATAGTACCAACGTGGGTATTCTACTTTTCTATGAACCCTGTATACTACTTTAGCATCGGTAATATGGCTTCCTGCGTAAGATAGGGCATGTCCTTTTATGGTCACAGAATCGTTAACCTTATAGGTTTCCGTTACGGGATTGAATGATGTTTCAAACTTTGGACGTTTGTATTCTTCGACCGAGAAGTAAGTGTTTGCATTCATGTTATGGCCTGCCTCTGTACCAAATTGGATATAGTATTGACCGTTTAATCCATTGTTTGGTAAAATAAATTCGCCAGAAATGGAACCAAATTCATTCGTTTTAAACTTTAACTGTTTTAATTCTTCACCATTTGTATTATATAAAATGGCGTAAACTTTTTCGTTGGCCAGAACTTCAGATTTTCCATCTTCTGTTTTTAAGGTTATCGCTTTAAAATGTACGGTTTGCCCTGGTCTATATATGCTTCTATCCGTGAATAGAAAAGCATTGTATCTCACTTTTTCCTGCTGCTGTTTATAATATCTGCTTACATAATACTCGCCAAAGTATGCTTTTTCACCATTATAAATAACTTCTATATTTAAATCGTTATAATTTACATTTGATTTTGGAAGTGACATTTCACCAAATTGGTTTGACGTTTTGGTTTCTGTTATTTTATTATCCTTCTCGTAGTTTTTATGATAAGAGAATTTAACGGTTGCATTTTCAATAGGCTTCCCGTTATTTCTATTTATAATTTGAAAGATTTTATTGTTTGTGGTTTCCGTATCAACCAAAGCTAAATTAGTCACTTGTACAGTGCTAAAGGCAAAGGTTTCTGCCTCGTTTTTAGGTGATGCAAAAATTAGGTATGAGCCGTTATTTAGTTTAGGCACTAAAATTTCTGTTGTATGTATTTGGTAATCACTTTCATTTCTTAAAGTATAATCCCAATCTTTATATGTGTCTAATTTTTTAATAAATGCCAATTGTTCATCTTCTCTATATATTTTATCGAATTTACTTAACTGGTTTCTGGTGAGCTCAAATATTTTAAATTGAAGTTGATTTAAGTTTTTATAACGTATTAATAGCCGTGCATTTTGTTGTATAGGCAGAAATTTTTCTGTGGTGATTTGTAATGTTTGTTGTTTTATTTGTTGTTTTAAAACCGTACATTTTTTAGCCCCTTTGCTTTTAGGGAACTTTAAAATAGCCTTATTGCAAATATCAATAGCATCTTTAATCTTCCAACGATTATCTTCATTGGTTTTAGGTTGGTAATTTGCCCCTTGTTGATTGTAAGCGGTGGCTATTTCATAATCATATAAAGTGGAAACTTCATGACTCTTTAAAAGGTCTCTTTCTGTTTTTAAAACGTTTAAAAGAAGGGACTCTTTGTCATTAAATGTTGCATGTCGATTCACAAATTTTAAACGTTCAATATTGACATCGGCTAAAGCAAAAGGTTTTTTGTCCTTTAAATGAAAGTTAATCAGATCTTGATAAATCTTTAAAGCATTTAGTTGTAATGACATCGTATCTTTCGATGCTATTTTTAATTTTGAAAAGACTTCTGCGTTACCCAGAAAAGTTGGGTCGTCTATCTCAAATTTATAAGCCGGTTTGGTGATATGGGTTTCATCAGTTTTATAAAATAGTAATGCATTGTGACTTAAAAGATCGAATAAAGTAGGTCTGTAAATTCTAGAGCTCTTTTGTAGCTTTAAAATAGCATCATAATGGCCTAAAGGTTCCAACTGCAATAACAATCCATTTTGTAATGAGTTTTGGTAATGTCTATGAATTTCATCGAATAGTGTTTGTAAATCCCATGTTCTAAAATCCGAGGCGTCTACCTTTACGGCAGTTTTTGTTCTATTATAAAGTTTCCATCTATTTTGACTAAAGTACTGCCAATACATATTTGCCAGAATGCTTTCTAAAACATTTTTAGCAGGGAACGTGCTTTTTTTAATTTCATCTTTAAAATCCTTGATAATTTTTAACTGTGCATCTTCTTCTAAAACTAAAGCGTATTTGCTTTTAAAAAACATACTTTTAATAAGTTGCGGTGTATTCTTGTCTTTTTCTGCTAATAACTTGATATCTTCAACAGTTTTTAAAGCAGATTGTGGTAACCCTTTAGTTTCAAATTGTTCGATTTGAGTCCATAAATCTTCATATGTATTGTTTTGGGCATTAGAAAATGCAGCGAATAGAATAATCATTAATAAGGATAAAATGTTTTTCATTTTTTTAAGTTTGTATCTAAAGTACTTTCAAAAGCTATACCAAAAAACAAGGAATGAGTGAACCCGTCTTTTGGTTGAGTGAAGTTAGGTTTTTATGAGTGAAATAGAAAGTTTATTTTTACGTTTTCGACTATACACATTATGATGAAGTTTTTGCTCCTTTTCCTATTTCCTATCATGGCTTTTAGTCAATCAGATCTTGATGATACAGAAACGCTTTTTCAGAATAAACAATTCAATAAAGCCGAACAATTAGTTAGTAATTACTTGAAAACACATCCCAATGACTTACGGGCCATTGAATTATTAGGTGATGCTTATGGGCATCAAAAAAAATGGGATGCTGCTATTTTACAATATAAAAAGTTAGTAAATAATAAAGGGAACCATGCCAACTATCATTACAAATATGGTGGGGCATTAGGAATGAAGGCCTTGTCTGTGAGTAAACTAAGGGCTTTGGGTTTTATAGGTGATGTAAAAGAAGCATTTTTAAAGGCTGCTGAGCTGGACAAAAACCATATTGAAGTGCGTTGGGCGTTAGTGGAGCTTTATATGCAATTACCAGGCATTATTGGTGGTAGTAAAAGTAAATCATTGTATTATGCGGAGGAGTTGGAAGCCCTTTCGAAAGTGGATGGCTATTTGGCAAAAGGCTATGTTTATGAATATGATGACGAACCCGAACTTGCCGAAAAGTATTATAAGATGGCTATAAAAGAAGGCGGGTCTGTAACTTGTTTTAATAAGTTGACCACTTTATACGAAAATGAAAAAGAACCAGAGAAGGCGATTGAAAATATTGAAGCTGCCCATAAAAAACATCAGCGAAACGCCATGTATTATCAAATTGGCAAGGTGGCCGCAGAATACAATATAGAACTACAAAAGGGAGCGCAATGTTTACTAATCTATTTGGAAAATCATTCTGCCAAAGATGGTGTTCCTAAAGCTTGGGCACATTACCGTTTGGCACAAATTTATATGCATAAAAAAAATAAACAGGAAGCTCTAAAATATATTGAGTTGGCCATTGCCGAACTTCCTAAAATAAAACCGTTTAAGGAGCAAAAGGAAAAGATACTTAGTAGGTGATACTAGGTATTAGGGATGAGGTATGAGGGATTAGAGGTGAGGAGGTAGATATTAGGTTATTAGAAAATATACCAAACAAACAGTGCTAAATCCGCATTAATACTTTTAAAACAAAATTTTGGTAGTATCTTTAAATTTGTACTTTCCCCAATCCTCAATCCCCAATCCCCAATCCTCAATCCCCAATCCCCAATCCTCAATCCCCAATCCTCAATCCCCAATCCCCAATCCTCAATCCCCAATCCTCAATCCCCAATCCCCAATCCTCAATCCCCAATCCCCAATCCCCAATCCTCAATCCCCAATCCCCACTTTTACATCGTTTAATTTGGAATTTGAAATCTGGTGTTTGATATTTGCTCTATGAACGTACATTTTATAGCTATTGGTGGTGCTGCCATGCACAATTTAGCCTTGGCATTGCATAATAAAGGTTATCAGGTCACGGGAAGTGACGATACTATTTTCGAGCCTTCAAAATCAAGATTGGACGCCAAGGGGTTGTTACCTGAAGCTTTTGGATGGTTTCCAGAAAAAATGACCTCAAATTTGGATGCGGTTGTTTTGGGAATGCATGCTAAAGCAGATAATCCGGAATTGTTGAAAGCTCAGGAACTGGGTTTGAAAATCTATAGTTATCCAGAGTTTTTATACGAACAATCTAAACATAAAACACGTGTGGTGATTGGAGGGAGTCACGGTAAAACGACCATAACTTCTATGATCTTACATGTTATGCATTACCATGATAGAGATGTCGATTATATGGTTGGTGCGCAGTTAGAGGGTTTTGATGTGATGGTAAAGCTCACTGAATCCAATGATTTTATCGTACTAGAAGGTGATGAGTATTTGAGCTCTCCTATTGATAGACGTCCAAAATTTCATCTATACAAACCTAACATTGCCTTATTAAGTGGTATTGCCTGGGATCATATTAATGTGTTTCCGACCTATGATAATTATGTGGAGCAGTTTCGCATTTTTGTAGATTCTATTGTTAACGGCGGTAGTATTAGCTACAATGAGGAAGATCCCGAGGTAAAACGTGTTGTAGAGGCTTCAACAAATGCCATTCGTAAATTAGCATACCATACACCGGAATATAGGGTAGAAAACGGACAAACCTTATTAGATACTCCTGAAGGTCATTTGCCGATAGAAATCTTTGGAAAACATAATTTAAACAATCTGGCAGGGGCCAAATGGATTTGTCAGCACATGGGGGTTGATGAAGACGATTTTTACGAGGCCATAGCTACTTTTAAGGGAGCCAGCAAACGTTTGGAAAAAATTGCTGAAAGTAAAAACAGTGTCGCCTATAAAGATTTTGCACATTCTCCAAGTAAAGTAGAGGCGACTACCCATGCGGTTAAAGAACAATATAAAAACAGAACGTTGGTAGCCTGTTTGGAATTGCATACTTATAGTAGTTTAAATGCCGAGTTTTTAAAAGAATATAAAGGGACATTAAATGCTGCCGATGTAGCTGTGGTGTTTTATTCGCCGCATGCGGTGGAGATTAAAAAACTTGAAGAAGTGACGCACGAACAAATTGCGAATGCTTTTAAGCGTGATGATCTTATTATTTATACGAATCCAGACGATTTTAAGAACTTTTTATTTTCACAGGACTTTGATAATAAGGCACTTTTATTAATGAGTTCTGGTAATTATGGTGGTTTGGATTTTGATGCCGTCAAGGGATTAATTGAGTAATCCCGTTATTATTGTCAGAGTTTTTTATTTTTTGCCCTTATCTCCATTAGTTTTGGAAACTAGCGGTCCATGTTATTGGGGTAAGGGAATTTACTCCTTTTTTGTCACATAGAGAACTTCGGCTTTAGTTTATCATGAGCGAAATCGAAAGGTTTAGCATAAACTAAAGGTGAAAAGCTATTAAAAACCAGAACTTCAATAGGTCTTCGACTGAGCCCAGATAGGTACTATTCAATAATTTTAGTCAAATGGTTCCTTGGGGAGTTTTTTTAAATTTTTAATATATCTGGCATTGTTGTAGGGTTTACCATTTTTAATAACTTCGAATAATTCAACTGATAAACATTGCCCTATCATTTGTCTGGTTTGAAAATCATTATATCCAGCCTTTAACAATCGGTCAAAGGTGATTTTTGTTTCTGGTGGATCATTGTTTTTGAGTTGATTTTTTATTATTTCAAAAATTTGCTCCCTTAACATGTCATTTGTCTCCATAATGAAGTAGTTTTAACTAGATGTACCTAATTTTGCTAAGTTATAAAATCATTTTAATACTGAAACATTTACCCAGAATTTACCTATGCTGAATTCATTTCAGTAGTTCAAGGAAATCCAGCACGGGTTATTTTTTATATAAAACACCAAACTAATTTAATTTTTCTTAGATAATGAAGTTTGTGACTTCATCAGTATGGGAAAGCATTATTTCAAAAAAACTCTTTTAAAGAGTAACATGTTATAAATACATTTATTGTATTTTATAAAACTACCTCCTCAAAAACTGCATAACCCCAGCATTTAATTGAAAGTCTAAATCTGAAACAAAATAATCAATCTTGTTATTTGGAAAACAGTTATTGATATCGTTAATAACGTAACAAATATCTTTATAGTAATCTAAAAGTTTATGGTTGTCAGGATCCAGCCCCGCTTGCTTGCACCATACCAAAAAATCTTCTGATTCACTTATAGTTACCAAGGCCCTGAAGACAATAATGAAATTTAATATTGGGTTATAATAATTAAGGTCTTCATATTCATCCAACACATGAATAGTGAAGGTATTGTTGTTTATTTTTAAGATTACTGGTGTTAAATTTTTGTCAATAGGAGCCCCTTTGCCTAAGTATATTATTATTCCTTTGGTTGCGATAAAGTTTTGGATATCTATTATCTCAGGGTACATGTATTATAGTAAGAGTGTGTGAATTCTGAAATGTATAAATTAAAGCACGTTATTCAAAATGGGATAACGCTTTCCAGTCAATATAGTCTTTTGCTTTCGTGAAAATCGGCTAAAATTCCATTAAAAACCTATTTTGCTAAGGCTTTTCTGTTTTTATAATTGAACTCATCTCTGTTCTTTTTTGTTTTTTCATTTTTATTTAAATACTTTTTCTAAAAACTGTTCAATACTCTCTTGATTTGCACGAATGAGCTCCGCTTTGGCGTTTTCAACATCCCGTGGTTTTTTATCTTGAGAGAGTTTAAACTTACCCTCCCAATCGGTAATAGTGATTTCAAACATTTTAATAAAATCTAAATAACCTTTCATGCTTCGGTTATTAGGTTCTAAAACATATTTATGTTCGGGTGCTTCCAAAAATGCAGTCATGTCAATTAATGATGCTTTTAAAGATTCCTTGCTTTCAATAGCCTTAACTGTGGCTTTTAAATGAACGATGATATAATTCCAGGTTGGTAATTGTGAGGTGGTATAGATACTTGGGGAAATATAACATTGTGGACCAGAAAATATAATAGTAACCTCGTTATCATCTTTTAATAATTCTGCTTGCGGGTTAAATTTATCAATGTGCCCAATAAGTTTACCCTCATCGTTATAAATTAGAGGCAAATGGGTGATTAATGGCTGATTATCCTTTACGGAAATTACTGTTGCCAATGGGTAGGTTTTAATCACTTCAATCATGTGATTAATATTGTTATCTTGGTGGTATTTTGGAGGATATTTCAATGGGTGTAAATTAAGAATTGTTGATTTGTAAAATTACAATATTTATTTTCTTGGGTAATTTATTTTAAAAAATAAGACAGAAATAACTTACTTTGCGAATTATTACTTTTCTTTATATAATTTATACAACCAAGTACATTTAACCAATGCAAGAAAAACTAGTATCATTTCCAATAAAAAATTGGTCGGAAGCCGACCGACCGCGTGAAAAACTACAGTATAAAGGCAAAGAGGTATTGAGCGATGCAGAATTGGTGGCTATTTTAATAGGTTCGGGTAACAAAGATGAAAGTGCTGTCGCTTTATGTCAGCGAATTTTAGCAAGTGTAGATAATAATTTAAGCGAATTAGGTAAATTATCCACTATAGAACTTATGGAATTTAAAGGAGTTGGTGAGGCCAAGGCTGTTACTATTGCAGCTGCTATGGAATTAGGAAGACGAAGAAGAGGCGGGGAGGCCTTGGAAAAAAGTAAAATAACATCTAGCAGGTCTGCTTTTGAACTCATGCAACCTATAATAGGCGAGTTGAAACATGAGGAATTTTGGATTATCTACTTAAATAATTCCAATAAGGTCATTCAAAAAAATCAATTAAGTAAAGGAGGTATTACAGGAACTTTGGTCGATGTACGGTTAGTGCTAAAAAATGCTTTAGAGGTTGGGGCTACAGGATTGATACTGGCCCATAACCATCCGTCGGGAACTTTAAGGCCCAGTGATGCCGATAGGCAAATTACCTGTAAATTAAAAAAAGCTGCCCAAAATTTAGATATAAAGGTTCTAGATCACTTAATTATAACAGAAAAATCATATTTTAGTTTCGCGGATGAATCATTACTTTGAAAATATCAAAAAAACAAATATTAAAAACCAAGATTAAAACGGGTATTTTGTGTTTGTAATTTGGTGTTTTTATAATGAAATGGTTTAAACTTTTTATAATTGGTTGTAAAGCTCTCTTTTATCCCCATATTTTGTCTTTTTATTACGCCGTAGCGAAGCTATGCAGTTCAAAAAAGCCTTTATTTTGGGAATGCCTGCTTACTGGTAGGCAGGAAATTGTTATTTTTCGCTTCAATCAAAAAACATGTGCCCAGCTTGGCAGGGTAGTTTAAACCACTTCAATTGGAATTTATAAAAATTAATGAATTTTTTAATAATAAATCTTAAGCTACTCACTGCTACTAAAAACTGTTTACTAAAAATATGCTGTTAGTTTATACTCATAAAATATCGCCTCGATTAAAGTATGTTTTCAAACACATTTGTATTAGAATTTTAGGTGTTAAAGTAGAGTTTACTACCAAAATAGAAGAATTTATTGCACACGATAGTCTAAAGATGTCTTACACAAAACAACAACTTGGGAATGAGTTTTTTGTTAAAAGCCATGATATATTGTTTGAGCAAGGATTAAGTGATCTGGATATTAATATTCATGATTGGGAAAATACAAAATGCTTCTTTTTTAACGGAGATAAGGGGGCCATTCCTTTCGATATTTTTGCAGCTTCTTTTTATTTATTATCCCGTTACGAAGAATATTTTCCACATGTAAAAGATGAATTTGGTCGTTTTACCGCAGCGGAAAGTTTAGCTTATAAACACGGATTTTTACATCAACCTGTGGTTGATATTTGGGCGTACAAATTTAAAGATGCTTTACAAGCGCAATTCCCGGAATTTAAGTTTCCTGAAAAAAACTATACTATCAAACCCATTATTGATGTCCCCAATGCCTATAATTTTAGGCTGAAAGGTATTATGAGAACACTTGGAGGTCTAGTAAAGGACATATTTAGATTTAGATTTAAGAACTTGTATATTAGATGTATGGTCATTCTTGGCTTTATGCATGATCCGTTTGATACTTTTAAATATATAATAAATAAGCAAAAGCACACTAAGTTTAAGTTTTTATTCTTTTTCTTGATAGGTGATTATTCTACTTACGATAAAGGCATTAGCCCCAATAAGAAGAAGTTTGCTTCACTTATAAAGCACGTTGCCGATTATTGCACTGTAGGTTTAAAAACATCTTATTTTGCTATTGAGGAGATAGCAATTTTGAAGAAAGAAAAATTACGGATGGAAGACATTTTAAATACCACATTAAAAGCTTCCAGGCAATCTTTTTCGAGGCTTAATTTACCAGAATCGTACAGAAACCTTATAGCGTTAGAAATTCAAGAAGATTATACTATGGGGTATGTAAATTATATAGGTTTTAGAGCAGGATCCTGTACGCCTTTCTTCTTTTATGATTTAGACTACGAAGTACAGACCCCTTTAAAGATTTACTCGTACCATCTTATGGATTATGCCCTATTAAAAACACATTCCCTATTGGACAAAAAGAAAGTTGTAAATGAAATTATCCATGAGGTAAAGAAGGTCAATGGAACGTTTGTTCCGATATTTCATAATTATACTTTTAGTACAGAAAAACAGTGGTATGGGTTTAAAGAGTTATTTAATATTATTTTAGAATCTGCAAATGAAACAAATGAAAATTAAAGGTATTACAGATGTGTTTTTTGATTTAGACCATACCCTATGGGATTTTGATAAAAACTCTGCGTTAACGTTTGATAAGATATTAAAATTGAACCATATTGATATTGACGTCAATGACTTTTTGTATCATTATAAGCCTATAAATTTAAACTACTGGAAACTGTACCGAGAAGAGAAAATAGGAAAAATGGCCTTGCGTTTTGGAAGATTAAATGATGCTTTTTCTGCCATTGGTTATCAGGTCGAAGAAACAATGATTTATAAATTGTCGGATGATTATATTACTCATTTAACAAGGTTTAATTATCTATTTGAAAATACTTTTGAGATTCTGGATTATTTAAATCTCAATTATAATTTGCACATTATTACTAATGGATTCGATGAAGTACAATATAAGAAACTAACCCAGTCTAATATTAATAAATATTTTAAAACAGTTACCAATTCTGAAATGGTAGGCGTTAAAAAACCAAACCCTAAAATTTTTAACTTCGCTTTACAAGCAGCTAATTCTGTTAGTAATCAAAGTGTTATGGTTGGTGATAGTTATGAGGCAGATATCCTTGGTGCAAAAAGTATTGGTATGGAAGCCGTTTTTTTTGATATTCACAATACAGTTATTGATGACGATATTAAGCGAATCAACAATTTAATTCAGTTGAAGAAATATTTATAATATACTAATTTTTTTATTTTAGCATTTTGTCCTTGACACCTAATCTATGCAGAAACAGATAGTCAATTATTCATTTTTAGTCATTATATTATATTTGATTTTTTTTTCCTGTACTAAGGAAATTGATTTTGACCAAGCAGATGATTTTGAAATTTCCCCTGTTATGGAATCGAGTCTTGTGTTTTTTGACGAGCCAGCTAATAGTTTTTTGCTCAATAACACGGAAATAATTTCTATCAAGGACTCCATAAAAATAGATTTTTTTAACAATGAATTTATAGTAGATAACCTTATTAAGGCAGACTTTGTATTTGAAACTACAAATTCAATTAATAAAGGATTTCAACTACAAGTTGATTTTATTAACGACACAGAGGAGCAATTACATACGTTCACGATTCGGGTTTCACCATCATCAGACGGTAGTGATGTCCTATCAAATCATGTAGAAGAATTTGAAGGAGACACTTTAACAGCTTTAAAAAGCACTAGAAAATTGGTATTCACTCTTAGCCTCTTACCTGGAGGCCCTATTGATCAAACAACACGAGGTAGAATTAAATTAGAATCCAAGGCTGTCTTTTATTTGAATATAGGAGAGGAGATATGAGGCGTTTCATTTTACTTTTCATAGTCATTTCATGCCATTTTTCCTTTTCACAAAATAAGCAATTACTTTATGGGTTTTCAGATATACCACAGTCTTTATTACTTAATCCAGGCGGGAACATTAAAAATGATTGGTATTTTGGAATTCCATTACTATCACATATTCATGCTAATGTAGGAATAACGGGAAGTACCGTTTATGACATTTTTGCAAATGATGGTATCGATTTTAACACCAAGCTTCAAAATGCTGTTTATGGTATGGGGCCTAGGGACTTTTTTAACGGAAATCAACAATTGGAAATTCTTTCTGGAGGGTTTTCTTTTGGAAGCTCTTATGAAAAGAACGAATATATAAGTTTTGGATTATACCAAGAATTGGATTTTATAACGTATTTTCCCAAAGATTTTGCGGTTTTAGCTTTAGAGGGTAATCAAAATAATATCAATAGACCTTTTAGGGCACATCATTTAAGTGTTGCTGCAGAGGTTATTTCAGTATTACATCTAGGGTACAATAAAAAAGTAAATGACCATTTTACTTTTGGAGTTAGAGGAAAAATATATTCGAGCATCGCAAACATAAGATCTACAAAAAACCAAGGTCGTTTTATAACTGTAGTTGGACAAAACAATTTTTATGACCATATCTTTAATTTAGATTTAGAACTTAGAACTTCTGGATTGGCCAGTTTAATTGATGATGATGATTCTGATACTAATTCTGATGCTGTTGTTAAAGATTTAAAAAGACGTATCTTATTTGGTGGAAATCTAGGACTGGGATTCGATATTGGCTTTACACGTCGGTTAAATGAACAATGGATCTGGGATGCCAGTCTATTGGATATAGGTTTTATAAGTCATACAAAAGATGTTGAAAATTACAAAATAGAAGGTGACTATGTCTTTGAAGGCATAAACCCTATTTTCCCCGATACGGGAAATGTGCAAACAGCCGAAGCGTATTGGAGTGAAATTGAAGATAACTTTGAGGATTTGTTTAAACTGGATACTACCACTACTAAGTACATAACATGGCGCCCCTTAAAACTTAATACATCATTGAATTATGCTTTTGGTAAAAAAGGATACGAAGATTGTAATTGTACAAGAAGCGAAAATAGTTATCAAAACAGCATAGGATTACAATTATTTGCGATGAGCAGACCTAAGCAACCTCAATTGGCGTTAACAGCATATTATTACAGGCGTTTGTTTAATGGCTTACAGATTAAAACGACCTATACGATAGATTCTTATTCTGCAAATAACATAGGTTTAGGAGTATCTGCTAACTTGGGAGGCCTAAATTTTTATATCATGGCAGACAATTTTTTGGAATTAAAAAACATATATAACGCACAAAGTGTATCTTTACAGTTAGGGTTTAACTATATATTTAATAAAAATGAAGACTAAATTTTTTTCAGTGATTATAGCCTGTTTTATGGTCACTACTGTTTTTTCACAATCAAATTTAAATGATTATAAATATGTGATTGTTCCTAATAAATTTGATTTTTTAAAGGAGAAAGACCAATATCAATTAAATTCATTAGCGCAGTTTTTATTTGAGAAATACGGGTTTGAAGCTTTGATGGAAGGAAGTACTTATCCAGAGGATTTAGCTAGAAATAGGTGCTTGGCATTAAGATCTGATGTTATAAAGGACCCAGGTATGTTTAAAACTAAATTAACAGTAGCGCTTAAAGATTGTAATGATCAATTAATTTATACATCAGAGTTGGGAGTCAGTAGAGAAAAGGATTATGCTAGATCTTATGCAGGGGCTTTAAGAGCTGCTTTTAAATCCATAGAGGCCCTTAATTATAAATATGTGCCTAATGAAAACACAACGGCTTTACAAACTCCAAGAACAGATGTAAAGAATGAAGTAACACAGGAGATTGAGCAATTAAAACAAGAGATTCAAAATCTTAAAAAAGAAAAAGAAGCAGAAATAGTTGCCAATGAGCCGAAAGCAATTGAGCCCGAATCAAAAACTGAAGTAGTAGTGCCTTCAATCAAAAAAGAAAATACTATGGGTGCCGGCATAGAAGAGGTATTATCTGGGGTGTTATACGCTCAAGAAATCGAAAATGGTTTTCAATTGGTCGATAGCTCCCCAAAAGTAGTTTACCGAATCAAACAAACTAAACTGGATCATGTGTTTTTAGTAGAAAATGCAAGTGCTATTATTTATAAAAAAGGAGATAGTTGGGTTATTGAATACTATTCAAATAATATCTTAAAACAGGAGGTTTTAAATATTAAATTCTAGTTTTAGTGAGCAGTGAGCAGTGAGCAGTGGGCAGTGGGCAGTGAGGAGTAGGCAGTAGGCAGTGATCAGTAGGCAGTGACCAGCAACTAACAACAAATACTAATACCCATATTTATCTTTCCAGCGCTGTTTTAAGAACTCTTTGTGAGCATTCTCACGAGCATTGTTTCCTGGCTCGTAAAATTTTGTGTTTTTAATTTCATCTGGTAGGAACTCCTGATTGGCAAAGTTGAGATCGTAATTATGAGCATATTTATAATTATCTCCATAACCCAATTCTTTCATTAATTTGGTAGGTGCATTCCTTATTTCCAAAGGGACCGACAAGTCACCTGTTTCTTTGACCAATTGCTGTGCTTTACCAATAGCTTTATAGGCTGCATTGCTTTTAGGGGAGCATGCTAAATAAGTAGCGCACTGGCTTAATATAATTCTAGATTCTGGATAGCCGATTGTAGAAACTGCTTGAAATGTATTGTTAGCTATGACTAAGGCAGTTGGATTGGCATTACCTATATCTTCACTAGCTAAAATGAGTAACCGTCGTGCAATAAACTTTACGTCTTCACCGCCTTCCACCATACGGGCTAGCCAATATACTGCGGCATTTGGATCGCTGCCCCGTATTGATTTTATAAATGCCGAAATAATATCGTAATGCTGTTCACCAGTTTTATCATAATGAACGGTATTACTTTGAATCCTTTCCAAAACGGATTTATCGGTAATGGTTATTTTATTGGACTCATAAGAATTTACAATAAGCTCAAAAATATTAAGTAGCTTTCTGGCATCACCGCCAGAAAGCCTTATAAGGGCATTTGTTTCTTCTAGCTTGATCGTTTTTTTGGAAATATGTTCATCTTTTTCAATGGCACGTTTTAAAAGCGTCTCTAAATCGTTTTTATTGAATGCATTTAAAATATAAATCTGACAGCGGGATAAAAGTGCCGAAATAACTTCAAAACTAGGGTTTTCGGTAGTCGCACCAATTAACGTAATCCAACCTTTTTCTACTGCTTGTAACAAAGAGTCTTGTTGAGACTTACTAAATCTATGAATTTCATCAATGAACAAAATAGGGTTTTTTGTAGTAAATAACCCACCACTTTGTTTAGCTTTCTCAATGACGTCCCGAATATCTTTAACGCCTGAATTTATGGCGCTAAGTGTATAAAAGGGTCTACCGGATTCTGAAGCAATGATATTAGCAAGTGTTGTTTTTCCCGTACCTGGCGGTCCCCAGAAAATCATTGAAGGAATCAAGCCTTGTTTTATATGCTGTGTTAAGCTACCCTGTTTACCAACCAAGTGATTCTGACTCACATAGTCAGTCAGTGTTTTTGGTCTTAAACGTTCAGCTAAAGGTTCATTCATAATGTAAAATTAAAAGAATTCCTGCGAAGGCAGGAATCTTATTGCGGATATTTTTAATAATAATTTATTGATAGACCGTAATATGTCATAAACCTAAAAATATATTGATTTTGTCATCCCGAGGAAACGAGGGATCTCGAGGGATCACAAAATCAATATATTATATTTTTCACTTCGTTCAGAATGACAAAAATATCATTATGTATGATTACGGACATTCAGATGATTTATAAATAAAAGGTGACAATCTAACATATACGCTCTTTTTGGTCGATTATTTGATATAGACTAGTTAAATTTATAAAATGATGCAGGATGACCATTTTAAATTCTCAACAGGCGTTATTATATACCCTGTTTTTTTTGTACTAGCCATTTGGTTGGTATTTTGGTTTGAAGTACGTTTTGGTTTTAATTTTAGCAGATATGGTGTATACCCCCAAACTTTAAAAGGGTTAAGAGGGGTTATTTTGAGTCCTTTTATTCATGGAGATATACAGCACATTTATCACAATACGATTCCATTGTTTGTACTCTCCATGGCGTTGTTTTATTTCTACAAACCCATTGCCTGGAGGGTTGTGTTATTCGGGATTTTATTTTCTGGATTTTTAACTTGGTGTATAGGAAGACCATCGTATCATATAGGGGCAAGCGGGCTTATTTATGTTTTAGTGAGTTTTACCTTTTTTAAGGGGGTATTTGCCAAACATTTTAGGCTGATAGCATTATCGCTTTTGGTTATTTTCCTTTATGGAAGCATGTTGTGGTATGCAGCTCCTGTGAAAGAAGGTATATCATGGGAAGGCCATCTGTCTGGTTTGGTTACAGGCTTATTATTTGCCTTTTTCTTTAGAAAAGAGATTGCTAAGCCAAAAAAATATGTTTGGGAGCAGGAAAGTTATAATGAAGAGGACGATCCTTTTTTAAAACACTTTGATAAAGACGGCAATTTTATAGAGCATATCGAAACAGAGGAGGAGCAAACAAAGATCCATTATATTTATAAAGAAGAACCAAAAGACAAAAAATAATATATTGTCAATAACTTCCAACTTCCAACTTCGTCAATCCTCAATCCTCAATCCTCAATCCTCAATCGTCAATCCTCAATCGTCAATCCTCAATCCTCAATCGACAACCATCCTCTGCCTCACTACTTCATATAAAAAAGCACCGCAAGCAACAGAAACATTTAAAGACTCAATGTCACCCAATATGGGCAGTTTTGCTTTGGTATCAACAACTTTTAATATAGACGGGTTAATACCTCTACCTTCAGACCCCATAATAATAGCACAGGGCTCTTTAAAAGAAACATCATATAACATGTTATCTGTTTTTTCGGTAGCGGCGATAACATTGATACCAGATGCCTGCATGTAAAATACAGCATCTTTAATATGATCAACTTTGCAAATAGGCACTTTAAAAACAGCACCAGCACTTGTTTTAATAGTATCGCCATTTACAGGTGCACCCCCTTTTTTTTGAATAATAATACCATCAACACCAGTACATTCTGCGGTACGTATAATAGCCCCAAAATTACGAACATCGCTTAATTGATCTAAGAGTAAAAATAAAGGGGCTTTACCAGACTCTGTGGTATTTAAAACCAACGTTTCAATGTCATGAAACTCAATTGGAGAAATTTGAGCAACGGCACCTTGGTGGTTTTTTCTAGTAAGTCTGTTCAGTTTTTCGACAGGTACGTAAGAAGTGTTTATTGCTTTTTTTCTTAAAATAGTTTCCAATTCGCTAAAAAGCTCACCTTTTAGTCCTTTTTGAAGAAACACCTTGTCTATTGTTTCACCTGCATTAATAGCTTCTATAATAGCTCTAATACCGAATATTTGTGTTTGGTTTTCCATTGGGGTAAAGGTATAAAAAAACCACCTCTACTGAGGTGGTTTTTTTAATTAAACAAATAGTGACTAATGTTCATCTTCTAAATAGCCACTACGTTTATAACCTTCAATATGATAGACGTTTCCTGGGTCGTCAGAAAATTCAGCATCAAAAGAAATTAAATCAGCGGGTAAATTAGTTCCAGATGTAACAGTAGCATTCTTTTCAACTTTTCCATTAGTAATGTCTACTGTGATCTCGTACCCATCCACGTCACTGGCTAAACCAGATCCTTCAAAAGTTAAATTTTGGGAGTTAGCAGGAACAGCAACATTAAATGTCCATATATGTTCATGGTCAAATATTTGAATCGCTGAGTTGTCATTTGCTGTATTTGAAGTGGTTATAACTTCGTAGTCAATTATTTTATTCCCTTCTAAAAAGGTTTCAACGTACCAATCTCCAGATAACTCAATAACCCCTGTTTTTTCAACAGTAAAATCTTCATATCCATCTTCTTCACAAGAATTAAATAAAGAGAAGGCAAGAGTTAATATAAGAATATATTTTAAGTGATTTTTCATGATTTTTTTATTTTAGTTAATCTTTGAGAAAATTACGGGCGAAGATTCCACAGCACCCAATAAACGTATTAAGAGATATATCTCCTCCTCCTGATATGGTTCCACTACTATCAGATACATCACTAGGATCAACAACAATATCTCCAAAACGACTTGACTGTCTTGGTATGATAACTTCTGTGCCTGAAACATGAAATACAAATACAGCTATGTTGTTTGTTGGTAAAACATCATCTGCATGATAAACTCCGTCGGCAACCTTTGTTAAGGTCATTACATGTGCGGAATTGGTGTCTCTTGTGTAACTCCCACTTAAATCACTAGTTTTAATAAAGTCAGGGTCATCTACAACAATTACATATCTAAAGGCAGTTCCATCAAAACCGTCAGCATTAGTGGCGGAATAATCCAGTTTATAAACACCAGGGGTGGCAGTATTAACAGTTCCGGATGTTGTAAAAGGTAACTCGTCTGTACCAGATAATGCTTTAACTCCAGAATCTGTAAATGAAGAACCTGTTTGAATGATCGTATAAGGCTCTTCAATCTCAAAGCTAGGGAATATTGTTACTTCAGACCCAATTAATTTAGCTTCTGAACATGAAGCTAAAATTAACAAGCAAAGTAAGGAAGATATTCCTATAATTTTATTTTTTATTTTCATTATATTGTATATATTATGTTAATAATGTTTTCTTCTTATTTTTGATCCCACCACACTTTTTCGGTAATTGACGTTTTTTGAACAATGTTTGGGTTCTTTGTAGTTTCAGTATCTGGATAAAATATAGTATTTGGAGTTTGTGTACCTGTTAAAACAGAGCTTTCAGATGCTACAAAATTTCCAACAGTATAATCTTCGTCTCCCAAAGCTACTGTTTCTGGATATAGGGTTCTATTTGTTTCAAAGAAACCTTCAATATTATTGACATAAGCTAAAGACACCCATTTTTGAATAATTACTTGTCTTATATCATTTTCAATATTTCCAGATGACGTATACTCGTAACTACCTCCAGTAGTTGTAAAACTATCTGCTGTTGCGGCATCTTCACCGTAAAGTAAAAATGAATTTAATACACCAGCATCATATTTTGCTTTAGCTCCCGCACCTGAAGAGTAACGTATTAATGCTTCAGCTTGTAGAAAATTGCTTTCGGCAACTGTCATTAAATACACAGGGGAAGTAGCTATTACATTAGGTCTAGAAAAATCTGAAGCAACATCTGATGTGTAGTTACCTCTATCGCCTTGATCAATTGCTAAATGAATTCCACCAGAATTTTTTCTGTATATCGCATCTATTCTAGGATCTGCATAAGCCTGTAAAAACTGAAGTAAAGAATTACTGGCAATATTATTCACATCTCCTAGACGATCGATCTGAACATCGTAAAATGGATTGGCTTTGTCAATAGCATCTTCATATAAAGCAAATTTAGCATCTGTTGTAATAAAATTATCGTCTGCCAATAATGAATTTACTACAGCTGAATTTGCTTGTGAAGTATATGCCATTCTTATATATAACTTTAATTTTAATGTGTTGGCAAATCTAATCCACTCATCCATATCGGCATTATATATAGCATCTTGAGCACCAACATTAGACGCTACAGGGTCATTATTGTATTTATCCACTGCATTGTCTAACTCAGCAATAATTCCAGCGTAAATATCACTCCCCGAATCGGGATTTGGGGTAATGTTTTCAGATCCAAGTAAGGCTTCCGAGTAAGGAATATCACCATATAGATCTGTTAATAATTGAAAAGTATAAACTCTCAATAGTGTTGCAATAAGATAAGTTCCTGTATCATTCTGTTCATCAGACTCTTCTAAAACAAACTTTAAATCATTTAAACAGCCCGCCCAAAGTTCGTTCCATAATCGATCGGAAAAATCAATATTCATATTGTAAGTGTCAATATTTACATATTGAGAAGCACTAGGTGGTTGTGTATGGTATTGAGCCAAAAAGCCACCTAAATTTGTTAGTTGACCACCAATACCATTTGCCAAGGAAGCTTGTGCTGCTGTTAGCACAAAACTTTTGTCAACATTTACAGGAGTGTTGGGATTGTCATTTATATCCAAATTTTCTTGACATGCTGTAATCAGTATGAAGAAAAAGAGAAATTTCATTATATTTTTCATGTTTATATTTTTTTATTGTTAAAATTTAGCTCTTAAAACTACACTAGCACTTCTCGTACTTGGATTTGCACTAAATTCACCAAAAAGACTTTCTAAATCTGTACCAAATGTGGAGACTTCTGGATCTATATACTGGTTTGACTCCGGTGTAAATAGTAGTAAGTTTCTACCTATAAGCGATATTGATAACGATTCAAAAGGTGTTTTTTCTATTAATTTCTTAGAGAAATTATATCCAAGAGTAACTTCTCTTAACTTTACAAAAGATTTATCGATAACATCCCCACGCTCGTTTGCAGTTGCTCTATAATAATCATCCCAATGTTCAATATCAATAGCTGTTGTATTTTCAACAAAAATGGTGCTATTAGGGTCTGAGGGGTCTACAACACTTTGAACAGACCCAGGAACTATGTATGGGTTTCTGTCATTTATAGTTGTTGTGATAGAGTTTCCTGTAAAACGACTATTACTAGCTGTACGGCTAAACATTAAACCACCTTGTCTTATATCGAAAGTAAATCCAAATGAAAACCCTTTGTAAGAGAAGTTATTTGTAATACCTAAGGTATAATCGTATTGAGTATCTCCATAAACTTCTTTTTCGGGAGATGCAATTGGAACCCCATCACCATCAACAACAATATTACCATTAGGGTCTCTTAATGGTACGCTGCCTTCAATTAAAGCTAAAGGTTCTCCTTGTCTTGCCACAAGGCTAATTGTACTTAAGCCTCCTAAAGCTATTTGTTCAACTCTAGGATCCAATTCTTCTAAAATAGCATCGTTTGTTGCATAATTAAAAATCATATCCCAGTTGAAGCCTTGACTATTTCTAAAAAGACCTAAAGTTACAAGCGCTTCGTATCCTTTATTAGATATAGTACCAATATTAGCTGTTTGGTTTGTAAAACCAGATGTAGAAGCTAGTGGTAAACTTAAAATTTGATCTTCAACAGTTGCGTCATAGTAAGCAAAATCTATACTGATACGATTTTTTAGGAACGAAAGCTCAGCACCAATTTCTAGCTCTTTTCTTCTTTCCGGTTTTAAGTCTGGGTTTCCAGCTCTGTTTCCAACTTCAAAAGCATTTACACCGCCTACAGGAAATACAAGGTCTCTAAATCCTTGATTGTCAATATTACCTGCAATATTAACAGGATCAATTTGATAAGGATCTGTATCTACACCTGTTTCTCCATAACCTGCTCTAATTTTTCCATAACTGAGGACATTTTTAATTCCTGGAAAAGTTTCTGTTAATAACCAAGAGGCATTTACGCCACCATAGAGCACAGATCTATTTTCCTTAGGCAAAGTAGAATACCAGTCATTTCTAACATTTGCAGTAATAAATAGCATATTATTAAAACTAAATGTTGATGAATTGAAGATACCGTATAATCTTCTTTTAGATATAGAAGAAACAGCATTAACGGGACTGGCAGAATTAGATAATGAGAAAAAATCTGGAATATCCTGAGATGCAACCGATGCACTATTGCTCGTATTGTATCTATCGTTGTAATTAAAACCAAACGCAGAACTCACGTTTATTTTTTCATCAATGTCAAAATTAAAGTTTAACAATAAATCATGATTTATTTGTTTTACCGAATTTTGATATTCTCCATAAAAACCAGGCTGTTCAGTTGTAGTGCCATCATTAGGGCTACCTGGTGTAGCATCAATAATAGCATTCCAAAGTCTTGTGTAATCTGAGGATTGGTCTATACCTAGTCGATAGGTAAGGCTTACCCAATCTGTAATTTTTGCATTCACATCAAAAGATCCAAAAACTCTTTCTTTATTGTAACGAGCTCCGTCTTCATTTAATGTAAAATAAGGATTTGTAATACCAAATGGTGTATAATAATTGTCTATATTATTAAAAGGATCATTTTTGTAATCTTTAAATTCATTAATATTAAAATCAGTTGGTATTTGCATTAAGTTGTTAATCACAGATACTCCTTGACCACCTTGTATACCTTTACCTTGAGTGGCTATATAATTTAAGGTACCTCCAAAAGTTAAAAAATCTATTTCAGAATTAAAAGCTACTGTAACTGTATTTCTTTCATTAGAATCATTGCTTGTTGGAAAAATACCATCAGCAGTTGTGTTGTTAAAAGCAACCCTTCCTGTTGTATTACCAGAACCACCTGATATTGCTAAGTTTGTATTATAGGCAGTACCTATGTCGAAGAAATTCTTCCATTGATCTTCTTGGAACGAATATCGTTTAATTTTTTGAGCATTGTTGACAACATTACCCCAAACCAGAATTTCGTCATTAAAACGTGGACCCCAAGAACCATTTTCCCCTAAAAAGTGTTGACCGTCCCAACCTTGTCCAAATTGTTTTTGGTAGTTAGGCGCTCTTAACAGGTCTGAGAATGTTGCTTGAGTTGTGAAATCGATACTTAATTTGTCCTTATTGCCTCTTTTCGTGGTTATTATTATAACACCATTTGCAGCTCTTGAACCATAAAGTGCCGTACTCGAAGCACCTTTTAGTATCGAAATTGATTCAATGTTTTCTGGATTAATATCGCTAGCACCATTACCGAAGTCATAAGTTCTATTTAAACCATCGACAGCACTATTTGAGTTTTCTTGACTTGATCTTGAATTATTATTAATGGGGACTCCATCAATAATATAAAGAGGTTGGTTGCTTGCACTAAGTGAGCTAAACCCCCTAATTATAACACCAGATGAAGCTCCAGGATCTGTACTTGCATTAGAAATAACAACACCAGCAACTTTACCTTTAATAGCATCTGATATGTTTGTTTGTGCACCTTTATTTACAGCTTCACTATCTAGAGTAGTGATTGCTGAGCCGAGCGACTTTCTTTCTCTTTTAATACCGAGTGCTGTAACTACAACTTCTTCTAATGCTTCTGTGTCTTCTTGTAATGTTACATTGACTGTGTTGGTAGCACCAACAGTAGCTTCAATAGTCGTATATCCAACAAAACTGAATACAAGAGTAGCCCCTTGACTTGCTCTAATTGAATACTTTCCATCGAAATCTGAAGATGTACCAGAACTAGTACCTTTAACTAAGACAGTTGCTCCAGGCAAAGGTAGGCCAGAATCATCTGAAACTGTACCTGAAATTGTCTTTTCTTGTGCAAACGCAAGTTGCACTACTAACGCTAGTAATAGCGTTAGCATTCCACTAAACTTTGTTTTCATTTTATAATTATTTGAATTAGTCAATGCCAAAAATCCTAATAAAAAGTTAATAAAACAATAAATAATGGTTAAAATTTACCTTTTGACGAAAAATTTTAAGAAAAAGGACGAAAAGCAAGAAGTTATAATTATACCAAATAAACTTCAAAACAACAGGTTAAATCCGTTTAGCTCACTATCATTTATTCTTATAATAGGAGTTCAAGAATCTTCGATTACTATTACCTTTATATTTCAATAAAAAACATGACCATAACTAGGCTATGCATATGTTTTTTATCACATCTAAAGAAAAAATAATTCAAATTTATTACCAATCATTTTAAAATTCATTTGGTATTATGTGTTTTTTTGATTCATTTATTAAAGTTAAGGTTGCTTTTTTACAATTTTTCACTTGTTTTTAAAGTTAAAAACAAGTAAAGTCTTTTTATTCTTTTAAATTATGAAGGTCAAATTTTAGAGTATTATCCTGTAGGCACAGTAAAGGGTCATTGTTAATCTGTATATATTAATGCCTTGGAGAAAAGAGATAAAGAAAGTTTTACAGGCTATCTCATCCTTGTATGCTTCTAAAAGTGACATTTGTGATTTTAACTTACATAATATAAAGTCGTCTAAAGAGCAATTTTTGGACGACTTTATATATTTAAATTGTGTGAAAATTAATTTTTATCCCAAAACAGTTTAGTTTGTTGGGAATCTCCACCAATAGCAGTAGATGCAGCCTCCCAATTTGTAACGTTTAAGTTTTGCTCATCAATGGGGTAAGTGTATCTATAAGGTAAAGGATTGCCAGTATCGACAGGAAGTTGTAGGGTTGGAGCATCTAATTTTCTCCAAACAGTAAAACCTTCAAACCCTCTATTGTACATGGCTATCCAAAATTGAGTTCCAATTTTTTCTTTCCAGGTTCCTGGAGCGGTATCGTAAGCTACATCAGGGTTTGCCATATAAGAGGCTAAATCACTAGACCCCCAACTATCAAATGACGCAGCGATTCCATTGTCGTAATGTTGTGCTGCGGTACCTCCAACAGAGTAACCTAATTCCGCAGCTTCAGCAAGATAGAAAGAAACTTCGGCAAAATCTATTAAAGAAGCAGGGTTCGTGGGACTGTAAATAGCATCTCCATAATGGGAATGAACAGAAAACGATGCCACTGTACCAAAATTACCACCTACATAAATGCCAGGTCCTAAATTATCATCAAAGTACTGAGCTCTTCTTGGGTCATCAAGAGTATTCATAAGATTTACAATAGTATTTGCTGGAATATGGTCCGAACGTCCGGATTGTACAATGTCTACCCAAACAGGGTTGGTATTAGGAGTTGAACCTTCGTAGGGGATAGTTGCATTGTCTGCATTTGATGTAAAAGCTCCAGCGCTGTACCCAGACTCGACCGTAGATTGCGCTAAAGATTGTAATGCCGGCACATCGGTAAGTCTGATGCCCAATCTTATTTTTAATGAATTCGCAAATTTAATCCATGCATTGGAATCTCCGCCATATAACCGATCTGATGAACTATAGCCAGAACCGCTTAAGTCGGGAATAGCAGCATCCAATCGTGTAATTAAATCTTGATAAATAGTTGCGGCATCATCATATTTAGGAAGCGTTACATCGCTAAGGGCTTCACTGTATGGGATATCTCCCCAAGTATCTACCATTTGCTGAAATGTATAAATCATTAAAACTTCTGCTTGGGCCACTCTGGCATCTTGCTCACTTGCCGTAAGCTCTAAATCTGCCAAGGTTATTTCTTTCGAGGTCAATAAATCCAATAATACATCTCTATACATTTCAGACCAATGATACCCTGGGATTGTTCTAGTTACTAAATCAAAATTCGGTTCCTCGGTATAGGTCGTTGTCGTACTATATTGAGCAAAAAACCTGAAACTGTTACGGTTCACATTTATTTGTGTCATTTGATCAATCAAACTCTTGGTAGCTGAATTAAATAAAAAGTCAGCCGAAACCTGAGTTGGGTTTTTAGGATCTCTATTTAAGTTTTCGTATTGCTCGTCAGTTTTACAAGAAGATAATACAAATACCAAAGAGATTACTGATATTAATAATATTTTTTTCATTTTCATTTTTTTAGAATTGTAATTTTATACTAGCACCAATTTCTTTAACTGAAGGGTATGCTCCCGACTGGTTACCTTGAACATTTCCTGCACTTAAACCAGCTTCAGGGTCGGCATATGGTACATGCTTTTCAATAATCCATAAATTTCTTCCTATAAGAGATATTGAAGCCGATGTAAAAGGAAACTTATCTAATATTTTATCGTTAAGCTTATACGATAGAGTAGCTTCACGTAATTTAACATAACCAGCATCGTAGACATGTGCTGCTTGTGGTTGTCTGTAACCCCAAGTGCCCGCATCAAGTAAATGGGCTCTTATATCATTAGGAGTACCGTCCTCTTTAACTCCTGGGAAAATAACACCACCACTGTCTGATCCGTAGTTTCCAGGTGTGCCAGTAACAGGATCTCTATAGGGATTGCCCAGTTCGTTATTTCCAGCAGTAAAGTCGTATATACCTGTACCAAAACCATAATAAGTGTCTAATGAGAACACATCTCCTCCTTTTTGAATATCAATCAAGAAACTGAAATTGAAATTTTTGTAGGTAAAACTGTTGCTAATACCTGCTTTCCAATCTGGGTTAATATCGCCAATATTATTATTGCTAGTAGCAGTTCTTAAGTAACGACCATTAGCCCCAACTGTTTTTTCTCCATTGGTATATACAAAATCACGTCCTCTAATGGTTCCATAAGGTTGCCCAACTACAGCATTAATAGTTAGGCCTGTTTGGAAATCTGCTAACTCTAAAGATTCGATCCCGTCAAGCAGAGACAGTACTTTGTTTCTATTTCTGTCCCAGTTTATATTTACATACCATTGGAAATCTTCCGTTTTTAATGGAATGGCATTTAACTGTAGTTCAATACCTTTGTTTTCAATGGTACCAGCATTTAAAAGCACTCTGGAGTATCCAGTAGACCTGGTTACGGGTACTTGAGTAATTTGATCCCGGTTTTCGGTATTGTAGTAAGTGATGTCAAAACCAAGGCGTTTATTAACAAAATTCATTTCCAAGCCAACTTCCCAGTTAACTTGTTGTTCGGGTTTTAAATCTGGGTTTTGTTTATCTGAAGGGTTGGAAGCACTGCCCGAACCACCAAAAGGAGGATTAATTCCATATGTGTTAAATACCTGATAAGGCGTGGTTCCATTACCTACAGTTCCATAATTGGCTCTAAGTTTTGCAAAAGACAACCAATCTGCTTCAATTAATTTTGATAAAATTAAACTACCGGTAACCGACCAATAGTTGTATGTGTTTTTTGCTTTTGGCAAACTTGAGTTACGATCTCTCCTAAATGTTCCTTCAACAAATAAGGTGTTGTCATAACCTAAACTTGCCCGTCCAAAAATACCGTCTGTCATTTGGGTTGCATCATATTCTGTAGGAGCATTGATTGGATTGACACTATTTGCCAATGTATAAATTCCAGCTAAATTTAATCCACCATTTGTTAATGCATATATATTGTTCCATTCTTTCCTGCTTAAATTAACCCCAACACTTCCTTCTAAATTTAACATATCTGTTAAATCTTTATTGAAATTAAGGAAGGCATCATAGTTATATTCAGATGCGCTATTGTTAAATCTTGTGTACAGTGGCACATTAGAACTTCCTACATTGGTTCTTTCTTCTTGTAACTCTGTATAAGTGTCATATGTAAATCTACCTAAAGCAGATAGCCAGTCATTTATAGTATAATTCAATACCACATTGCCAAAGAACCTTGAACGGGTATCCGTTTCAAAATTCTCGTAAAATGTCCAGTAAGGGTTGTCAGAATAAATTGGAGCTAAATTTGTGTGGGAATTTGGGTTCCAGGTAATATTTTCACGGGTTGCAAAATAAGCTTCCTTTTGCTCTTTAACATCAACGTTAACTTGCCACCACTGTCTAAACTGTTGCATAACGTTGTTGGAATCATAACCAGTACCATAACGTCCTCTGCCATCAGTTTTAGTGAAAGTAAATGTTGTAGAAACGGTGAGCTTATCATTTAAATCCTGACTTCCATTGAAATTAATGCTATTTCTTTTAATTTCACTATTGGGTAAATTACCTTCTTGAAGCATATTTGTAAATCCTAATCTAAAAGCTCCAGTTTCGCTACCTCCATCAAGTGATACAGAATTAATTAAAGTGCTTGACGTTTTCCAAATATAGTTTGGGTCGTGTGCTCCGGCTACCCATGGTGTAGGTGTTAAGTAAGTATCTAATTGAGGGTAAAGGCTATTCCATTGGTACACCAGTAAATTAGGGTCGAATTCGGCACCATAAGATGCATCTTCTGTAAACGGAACCGATAAATCATTGGTGCCGTCTCCATTAATATCAAATTGATCGTTAAAATATTGGTCTTCTGTAGCTCCATAAAAAGCACCATAGCCTGCTCCATATTTTTTTTGATAAACAGGTAAAGTGGATTTATCTACCTCTCCAACAGTAATGCTTGAGTTGACAGTAATACCAATACCCTTTTTCTTGCGTCCTTTTTTTGTTGTAATCATTATAACCCCATTTGCAGCTCTAGACCCATAAAGAGCAGATGCTGCTGCACCTTTTAATACATTTATGGACTCTATGTCATCGGGGTTGATGTCTGAAGCGGCATTACCATAATCGTAACCGCCTCTACCACTTGTTTGCTGTCTGCTCTCTGACGCAATGGCTGTAGTAATTTTGTTGTTAATACCATTGTTAACAGGAATTCCATCAATAACAAACAATGCCTGGTTGTTTCCCAGCACCGAAGAGTTCCCTCTAATGATTACCTGGGTAGATCCGCCCATAGTACCAGAAGGTTTAATTTGTAAACCAGCTATTTTACCAGATAGCGAGTTGACAAAGTTTTGACTTTTTACATCAGATACTGCTTCACCTTTAACTTCTTGCGTAGCATAGCCCAAACTCTTTTTGTCTCTTTCAATACCCAGAGCAGTAACGACAACTTCGTCTAAAGCAGAAGTGTCTTCTTGTAGCAGTACATCTATGGTGTTGGATGAGCCAACAACAATTTCTTTAGTGGCATATCCTATAAAAGTAAACACAAGGGTTTCTCCTTGTGAAACTTCAATAGAATATTTGCCATCAAAATTGGATGAGGTGCCAGAAGTCGTACCTTTAATTATGACAGATGTTCCAGGAAGTGGTAAGCCAGAATTGTCTGAAACTGTTCCCGAAATTGTCTTTTTTTGCGCAAATGTTAATTGCGTAACTAACACTAGCAATAGTGTTAGCATTACACTAAACTTTGTTTTCATTATTATAATTATTTGAATTAGTCGACGGTAAAAGTCGGGTACAAAACTTACTCTAAAGGGATAAAGGCTTATATGTAAAGGATTTTTATTGAAGCTTATATGGTATTACTAGCTTAAAAACCAGATAAATTAATTTAAGAACTAATCTTAGGGCAGCCCAAGCTAGTGTAATACCAATTATTAATTGAAATGAGCTACAGAAAACGACATTGCTTATTTGTTTTAGCCAGCTACGAGTTATTTGCATAGCCTAAGCTATGGGAATGATGAGTAAAGAGATAAAACGAATTAATGAATGAGTTTGAATAGCGTATTTTAATTCATAACTGGTATAAGTTTAATTTAAAAAGCATAACAAATATGCGGTTGGATTACAAGGGCGTTAGAAATTGGCTACCAGACTTAGGTGTATTTTAGAATTGGAAAGTTTGAATTTTTGATTTTCGCTTTTGCCATTTGCATAGTTAAATCTAAATAATCCTGCTTGTGTAAGAATCCCAAAGCCAAAGCCATACCCGAAAAGCTTTTCTTTAACATTTAAAACTTTATTTTCAAAATAGGCAGCATCGATAATAGAGTGGATATAAATGGCATTGTTAAGTTGGTATCTATACTCTGTATTGATTAAACCAAATAAAGAAGATAACAAGCTGTTTTCTTCGAACCCTCTAATAGAGTTTATGCCACCAAACCTTAGTAATTCATTTTCTAAATAAGTGTTTGAATTTAAAGAAGCGCCGTTTAACCTTAAAAAAATGCTGTTTTTTCTGTTTAGGTTAAGGATTTTAAATGCATCAACAGAAACATGGGATTGTTTTTCTTTGGTGCTGGATGTTTTTCTTTCTCCAAAATTTGTTTCTAGATATAATTTAGAATTTGTTGGAAAAAGTAGATGGTATGATTGTGGTTTTATAAACTCGTATGCCAATGTATAATATTGTGTTTTATAATCTGAAATTGTTAGTGATGTATTTTCAGTTAATAAATTGTTCGATTCGGTAGAAAGTAGTCCGGCATAAATTTTATGCTTCGAGTTTATTTGATAGTGTAGTTTTAATGCTTGATCTACCGTTGTGAATGAAGAATCCTTTTTAAAAATCCGTAAACGTAAATCGACTCCTATTGGAGATTTAAACAAATAAGGTCCTGTTAAATCCGCTTGAAACGTTTTTTGATCGTTTTCATCACTTTTGTATAGTAATTTGAATGATTCGCCGAAGTTTAAATTATTGGTTAAATTTAAATTTAGATACCCATCAAATTCTAACCTGTTGGTTTCTTCATTGGTTCCAAAACCTAAAAAACCATCAAAAGAATTACTTTTTGATTTTTCGAGGTATAAATATAAAGTTGTTGAATCTTTAGAAAATAAAACTTCAGGAGGTTTTGTCTCATTAGCAAACTTCAAATGGTTTAGTTGATTGGTTTTGTTTTTAATTCTGTTTAAATCAAAAACTTGGGAAGGTGTAATTTTTAAGTAGTGTTTAAGGTACGCGCGCGGAAATTTTTCATAGCCCTTGATTATTATGTTGCTAATGTTTCTTTTCCCTGATTGGGATTCGATTACCAAATTCGCCGATAAATTAGGGCCATCGACAGTACTCTGGGTGACATCTTTAATCTTAATATTAGACAAGCGTAATTTTGAAAAAGGTAATCCTTCTTCTGATATTTTTGAATTAATAAAACTCAAAGCATATTCAATTTTGCTAAATTCCAATTCAAAATAATCATCAAAAATATTTTTTGAAATGGTCTCTAAAAGCGAACGCTTAATTTCTGTTTTGTCATAATATATATATATGGTATGATATTTCTTTTTTAAATGAATTAGAGCTTTGAACGATGAATCGTTTGTTTTGATGATTTTTTTTAATTCACTTTCAATAAATCCCATTTTAAAAAGCCTTTTTTGGATAGTATCTACTTCATGTTTTATAGAAGCATAATCTTTGTGGGTTTTTAAGTAGTTTAAAGAATCAATGATGTTGGTCTGGTTTTCATTCCCGCCATTAATTTTAAGGTGCAAATTTTGGCAAAACAATTCCGAAGAAAAAAGTGTATATATGATAAGGAGTAAAAAAGAAGTTTTTTGCACGTTGATTCGTGTTGTTTAATAAAAAAAGATTATAGACCACTAGGTTCCAGACTTTAGACTAAAAAAAACGCTGCACTTCAATTATTAGACTAACAGTCTAGTGTTTATTATCTATCGATCTAGTATCTATTTTCTCTCTGTAAATCTAACGGAAAACATAGACTTATAATATAGGTGATGAGATAATTTTTAAATTCTATTGAAATTACTTAAGTATTTTATGAAAAAAAAATGATGAACAATCTATGTTGTTTTAAAAGCCGAATTAGACAAATAGATGGAGAAATGAGGAGTTGCCTCATCGTATAAAAAACAAAAATTCATTATGATATGAAAATTAATGATTTAGGGTTTGAATTATTCATTTTAATTTCTACCTTTGCAGCCCTCTAAAGAGGATTTTAAAATTTATATATAATATATATGCCAACAATTTCACAATTAGTAAGAACAGGAAGAGCCAAAATAACCAAGAAGAGTAAATCGGCTGCTTTAGATTCTTGTCCGCAAAGACGTGGTGTGTGTACTCGTGTTTACACGACGACTCCTAAAAAACCAAACTCAGCAATGCGTAAGGTGGCCAGGGTGCGTTTAACAAACGGAAACGAGGTTAATGCATACATTGGTGGAGAAGGACACAATCTACAAGAGCACTCGATAGTATTGGTTAGAGGTGGAAGGGTAAAAGATTTGCCAGGAGTTAGATATCACATCGTTCGTGGTGCTTTAGACACAGCAGGTGTTTCAGGTAGAACACAACGTAGATCTAAGTATGGTGCTAAACGCCCTAAGAAGTAAAAACAAGTTAAAAGTTAAAAGTTAAAAGTTAAAAGTTTGAAAAAAGCTAATAACCAATAACCAATAACAAATAACAAATAACTTAAAGAAGACATGAGAAAAAGAGCAGCAAAAAAGAGACCGCTTTTACCAGATCCACGCTTTAACGATCAGTTAGTAACTCGTTTCGTTAATATGATGATGTGGGATGGAAAGAAGTCTGTCGCTTTTAAGGTATTCTACGATGCTATTGACATTGTAGATTCGAAAAAAACTGACGAAGAAAAAACAGCTTTAGAAACTTGGAAAGACGCTTTATCAAATGTGATGCCTCACGTAGAAGTACGTAGTCGTCGTGTTGGTGGTGCAACATTCCAAATTCCAATGCAAATTCGTCCAGATCGTAAAGTTTCTACGGCAATGAAATGGCTTATAGGCTATGCTCGTAAAAGAAACGAAAAATCTATGGCGCAACGTTTAGCTTCAGAAATTTTAGCAGCAGCTAAAGAAGAAGGGGCGGCAGTTAAGAAAAGAGTTGATACTCACAAAATGGCGGAAGCAAATAAAGCATTCTCTCACTTTAGATTTTAATACGACATGGCAAGAGATTTAAAATTCACTAGAAATATAGGTATTGCTGCACATATTGATGCGGGAAAAACTACTACTACAGAGCGTATTCTTTATTATACAGGGGTGTCTCATAAAATTGGGGAAGTACATGATGGTGCTGCTACAATGGATTGGATGGAGCAAGAGCAGGAAAGAGGTATTACCATTACTTCTGCTGCTACCACTTGTGAGTGGAAATTTCCAATTGAAAATGGACAGCCAACTCCTGATACTAAAGGGTATCACTTTAATATAATTGACACACCGGGTCACGTTGATTTTACGGTTGAAGTAAACCGTTCCCTACGTGTGCTTGATGGTTTGGTGTTCTTGTTTAGTGCGGTTGATGGTGTTGAGCCTCAATCTGAAACTAACTGGAGATTAGCCGATAACTACAAGGTGCCAAGAATTGGTTTTGTTAATAAAATGGATCGTCAAGGATCTAACTTTTTAGGTGTTTGTCAACAAGTAAAAGACATGTTAAAGTCTAATGCAGTGCCAATCGTTTTGAATATTGGTGACGAAGCAGACTTTAAAGGAATTATCGATTTAGTTAAGAATCGTGCTATAGTTTGGCATGATGAAACACAAGGGGCAACTTTTGATGTTATCGA
The DNA here is from genome assembly GCF_028736925.1 of Flavivirga sp. 57AJ16. GTDB lineage: Bacteria > Bacteroidota > Bacteroidia > Flavobacteriales > Flavobacteriaceae > Flavivirga. Next base: position 138,630 of record NZ_JAQZAT010000008.1, read on the forward strand.
TATACCAGAAGATATGAAAGAAGAAGCTCGTAAGTACCGTGCACTTTTAATAGAAGAAGTAGCAACTTACGATGAGAATCTTTTAGAAAAATTCATGGAAGATGAAGATTCTATTACAGAAGAAGAGGTGCACGCTGCACTTAGAGCTGCTGTAATGGATATGGCCATTATTCCTATGATTTGTGGTTCTGCTTTTAAAAATAAAGGCGTACAGTTTTTATTGGATGCTGTTTGTCGTTACTTACCATCTCCATTAGATAGAGATAGTGTTTTAGGAACAAATCCAGAAACAGGAGGAGAAACGTCACGTAAGCCAGATGTAAAAGAGCCTTTTTCTGCATTAGCATTTAAAATTGCTACCGATCCTTTTGTGGGTCGTTTAGCATTCTTTAGAGCGTACTCTGGTCGTTTAGATGCGGGTTCTTATATTTTGAACAACCGTTCTGGTAAAAAAGAGCGTATCTCTCGTATTTATCAAATGCACTCTAATAAGCAAAATGCTATCGATTATATCGAAGCAGGAGATATTGGAGCAGCAGTAGGGTTTAAGGATATTAAGACAGGTGATACCATGTCTGATGAAAAACACCCTATTGTTTTAGAATCCATGGACTTTCCAGATCCGGTAATTGGTATTGCGGTTGAGCCTAAGACTAAAGCAGACGTTGATAAATTAGGGATGGCTTTAGCAAAATTAGCTGAAGAGGATCCAACATTTACAGCAAGAACAGACGAAGCTTCAGGACAGACTATTATTTCTGGAATGGGTGAGCTTCACTTAGATATTATTGTTGACCGTCTTAAGCGTGAGTTTAAGGTTGAAGTAAATCAGGGTCAACCACAGGTAGAATACAAAGAAGCTATTACGCAACGTGCTGAACACAGAGAAGTTTATAAGAAACAATCTGGTGGACGTGGTAAATTCGCAGACATTGTATTTACGCTTGAGCCTGCTGAAGAAGGAAAAGTAGGATTGGAATTTATTTCTGAAATTAAAGGTGGTAACGTTCCTAAAGAATTTATCCCATCAATTGAAAAAGGATTCAAGATGGCTATGGTAAATGGACCATTGGCAGGATACGAAGTTGATGCTATGAAAGTAACATTAACAGATGGATCTTACCATGACGTGGATTCTGATCAATTATCTTTCGAATTGGCTGCAAAAATTGGATTTAAAAACTCTGCGAAAGCTGCGAAAGCGGTAATCATGGAACCTATTATGAAACTAGAGGTAATAACTCCAGAAGAAAATATGGGAGATATCGTAGGTGATTTAAATAGAAGAAGAGGACAAGTAAGTGATATGGGAGATAGAGCTGGTGCAAAAACTGTAAAAGCTACTGTACCACTTTCAGAAATGTTTGGATATGTAACCACATTAAGAACATTATCATCAGGTCGTGCAACGTCAACAATGGAATTTTCACATTATGCCGAAACACCTTCAAATATATCTGAAGAAGTAATTAAGGCGGCTAAAGGTGTTGAAGCTTAAAATCTAAGAAAATGAGTCAAAAAATCAGAATAAAATTAAAATCTTACGATCACAATTTAGTAGACAAGTCTGCCGATAAGATTGTAAAGACTGTAAAAAGCACTGGAGCTGTTGTAACTGGGCCAATTCCATTACCAACTCACAAGAAAATTTTCACAGTATTACGTTCTCCACACGTAAACAAGAAATCAAGAGAACAATTTCAATTAAGCTCTTATAAGAGATTATTGGATATCTACTCTTCGTCATCAAAAACAATTGATGCGTTAATGAAGCTTGAATTACCAAGTGGTGTTGAGGTGGAAATTAAGGTTTAATTTCCATTCCCACGAAAGTGGGAATCTCTTGAACGTTAAAGAGAGGTATAATTAAGATTCCTGCTTTCGCAGGAAAGTAAAAGACCCTGAAACAAGTTCAGGGCGTGCATGTCCCACCGATGCGGTCGCGGGAAAAACGGTAAAAATACATTCAGGGTTGAAAGTATTTCGACCCTGAAATTTTTTAAATAAGTAAATTAATAACAATAGATTGAAGGTTTAATCAGAATCGTTCTGAAATTATAAATCAACAATCGTAAATCGTAAATTAAAATGTCTGGGTTAATTGGAAAGAAAATCGGTATGACCAGTATCTTTGATGACAACGGAAAAAACATTCCTTGTACAGTTATCGAAGCTGGACCATGTATCGTTACCCAAGTCAGAACTGAAGAAGTTGACGGCTATAAAGCTGTTCAATTAGGTTTCGATGACGCGACAGAAAAAAGCGCTACAAAAGCTGACTTAGGTCATGCTAAAAAAGCGGGTACTTCTGTAAAACGCAAAGTTGTTGAATTCAAAGGTTTTGATGCGGAGTACAAATTAGGAGATGCTATCACTGTTGAACATTTCGCAGAAGGAGAATTTGTTGATATAGCAGGAACATCTAAAGGTAAAGGATTTCAAGGTGTTGTAAAACGTCATGGTTTCGGTGGTGTAGGTCAAGCTACTCACGGTCAACATAATCGTTTAAGAGCGCCAGGATCTATTGGAGCGGCATCATACCCTGCAAGAGTTTTCAAAGGAATGAAAATGGCAGGAAGAATGGGTGGAGACACAGTTAAAGTTCAAAATTTAAGAGTTTTAAAAGTAGTTGCTGAAAAGAATCTACTTGTTGTTAAAGGTTGTGTGCCTGGGCATAAAAACGCTTATGTAATTATTAGAAAATAATGAAAGTAGCAGTTTTAGATATAAACGGAAAAGACACAGGTAGAAAGGCAGACCTTTCTAAAGATGTGTTCGCTATTGCCCCTAATAATCATGCTGTATATTTGGATGTTAAACAATATTTAGCAAACCAACGTCAAGGAACTCACAAATCGAAAGAAAGAGCTGAGATTGCAGGAAGTACACGTAAGATTAAAAAGCAAAAAGGAACTGGTACAGCAAGAGCTGGTAGTATTAAGTCTGGTGTGTTTAAAGGTGGTGGTCGCATGTTCGGTCCAAGACCAAGAAATTACAGCTTTAAACTTAATAAAAATGTTAAGCGTTTAGCACGTAAATCTGCATTAAGTATCAAAGCGGGAGAAAAATCAATTACAGTTTTAGAAGACTTTAATTTTGATACGCCTAAGACTAAAAACTTTACAGCGATTTTAAAAGCGTTAGAGCTTGAAAACAAAAAATCTTTGTTTGTGTTGGGTGGGTCAAATAATAACGTATATTTGTCATCGCGCAATTTAAAAGGATCTGAAGTTATAACTTCTTCAGAATTAAGTACTTATAAGATTTTAAATGCGAATCAAGTAGTGCTTTTAGAAGGTGCTTTAGAAGGAATTGAAACAAATTTAAGTAAATAGAAACCATGAGTATCTTAATTAAACCTATAATCACGGAAAAAGCGACTGCAAATAGCGAGTTAAGAAACTGCTATACTTTCGCAGTGAATACAAAGGCGAACAAGGTAGAAATCAAAAAAGCGGTGGAAGCTGCTTATGGTGTTTCTGTTGAAAAAGTTCGTACTATAAATGTCCGTCCAGATAGAAGAACACGTCATACAAAGACTGGGATTCAACATGGTAAAACAAATGCTGTTAAAAAGGCAATTGTACAACTGGCGGAAGGTGAAATGATTGATTTATACAGTAACATGTAATTAGACAACAATGTCAGTAAGAAAATTAAAACCAATCACACCAGGACAGCGATTTAGAGTAGTAAATGGTTATGACGCCATAACTACTGATAAGCCGGAAAAGAGTTTACTTGTTCCGAATAAAAAGTCTGGTGGTAGAAACAGTCAAGGAAAAATGACCATGCGCTATATAGGTGGAGGTCATAAAAGAAAGTATCGTATTATCGATTTTAGACGTAACAAAACTGGAATTCCAGCAGAAGTTAAGTCTATCGAATATGATCCAAACAGAACCGCTTTTATCGCATTATTGAATTATCAAGATGGCGAAAAAAGATATATTATTGCTCAAAATGGTTTACAGGTTGGGCAAAAAGTGGTATCTGGTTTAGAAGGCGTTGCTCCAGAAATTGGAAATGCCATGCCATTAAGTGAAATTCCATTAGGGACTATTATTTCTTGTGTAGAATTACGTCCAGGACAAGGAGCTGTGATGGCTCGTAGTGCTGGTGCTTTTGCTCAGTTAATGGCAAGAGATGGTAAGTTTGCAACAATCAAGTTGCCTTCAGGTGAAACAAGATTAATTCTTGCTAACTGTATGGCGACTATAGGTGTGGTATCTAATTCAGATCATCAATTATTAGTTGGTGGTAAAGCAGGTAGAACTAGATGGTTAGGAAGACGTCCTCGTACTAGACCAGTCGTTATGAATCCAGTCGATCACCCAATGGGTGGTGGTGAAGGTAAATCTTCTGGTGGACATCCACGTTCTAGAAACGGTATTCCAGCTAAAGGTTACAGAACCCGTTCTAAGACTAAAGCAAGTAATAAATATATTGTAGAACGTAGAAAGAAATAAGACATGGCAAGATCATTAAAAAAAGGACCTTACGTTCATTATAAGTTAGAAAAGAAAGTAGCTGTTAATGTTGAATCTAATAAGAAAACAGTAATCAAAACTTGGTCAAGAGCTAGTATGATTACTCCAGATTTTGTTGGACAAACAATTGCAGTGCACAATGGCCGTCAATTTGTACCAGTTTATGTAACAGAAAACATGGTAGGCCATAAGTTAGGAGAATTTTCACCAACACGTTCATTCCGTGGACATGCAGGTGCTAAAAACAAAGGTAAAAAGTAGTAGCTATGGGAAGTCGTAAAAAACAAATGGCAGACGCTATTAAGGAAGCTAAAAAGCATGTTGCTTTTGCTAAACTTAATAATTGTCCTACATCACCAAGAAAAATGCGTTTAGTAGCCGATTTGGTAAGAGGTGAAAAAGTAGAACATGCACTTAATATCTTAAAATTCAACCAAAAAGAAGCATCTGGTCGTTTAGAGAAATTGTTATTGTCTGCCATTGCAAACTGGCAGTCTAAAAACGAGGAAGCAGATGTAGAATCGGCTGAATTATTTGTAAAAGAGATTAGAGTTGACAGCGGATCTATGTTAAAGAGATTACGTCCGGCACCTCAAGGTCGTGCACACAGAATTAGAAAACGTTCTAACCACGTTACATTAGTAGTTGGAGCTAACAATAACACACAAAGCTAAGATAGAAGTATGGGACAAAAAACAAATCCAATCGGAAATCGCTTAGGTATTATCAGAGGATGGGAATCTAACTGGTACGGAGGTAATGATTATGGAGACAAGCTTGCCGAAGACGATAAAATTAGAAAATACGTTCACGCGCGTTTATCTAAAGCTAGTGTAAGTAGAGTAATTATTGAGAGAACTTTAAAGCTTGTAACCGTTACTATCACTACTGCTAGACCTGGTATTATTATCGGAAAAGGTGGTCAAGAGGTAGACAAGTTAAAAGAAGAACTTAAGAAGATTACTGGAAAAGAAGTTCAGATTAACATCTTTGAAATTAAAAGACCTGAACTTGATGCATTTTTAGTAGGATCTAGTATTGCTCGTCAAATTGAAAACAGAATTTCATATAGACGTGCAATAAAGATGGCTATCGCTGCTACAATGCGTATGAATGCAGAAGGAATCAAGATCCAAATTAGTGGGCGTTTAAACGGAGCAGAAATGGCACGTTCAGAACACTACAAAGAAGGACGTATTCCTTTATCGACCTTTAGAGCCGATATTGATTATGCTTTAGTTGAGGCACACACTACTTACGGTAGATTGGGTGTTAAGGTATGGATCATGAAAGGTGAAGTATATGGTAAAAGAGAACTTTCTCCACTTGTTGGTTTATCTAAGAAGCAAGGAAAAGGTGGAGCCGGAGGACGTGGCGGAAACAGAGATAACAAACCTCGTCGTAGAAAGTAATTTTTTATAAAGTAAAGAAAAATGTTACAGCCTAAAAGAACAAAATTTCGTAAGCAACAAAAAGGACGTATGAAAGGTCTCTCTGGAAGAGGACATCAACTTTCAAACGGTACTTTTGGAATAAAAGCATTAGACGCAACTTTTATAACATCACGTCAAATTGAAGCAGCTCGTATTGCCGCTACACGTTACATGAAAAGAGAAGGGCAACTTTGGATTAAAATATTTCCAGACAAGCCTATTACAAAAAAGCCTCTTGAAGTACGTATGGGTAAAGGTAAAGGTGCTGTTGAATATTGGGTAGCTGTTTGTAGACCAGGTCGTGTTTTATTTGAAATTGGTGGTGTGCCGTTAGATATTGCTAAAGAAGCATTGCGTTTAGCAGCACAAAAATTACCAGTAAAAACTAAGTTTTTAATTGCTCGCGATTACGAAGCATAATTTATTTGATATTATGAAACAATCAGAAATTAAAGAATTATCTACAGCTGAGTTACAAGAGAAACTTGGTGAGACAAAAAAAAGTTATTCAGACCTAAAAATGGCTCATGCAATATCTCCTTTAGAAAATCCAATTCAGTTACGTAGTATTAGACGTACTGTAGCTAGAATTGCGACAGAATTAACTAAAAGAGAATTACAATAATTCTGCTGAAAGATGGAAACAAGAAATTTAAGAAAAGAACGTATAGGAGTTGTTACTAGTAACAAAATGCAAAAATCAATAGTTGTTGCAGAGGTTAAAAAAGTGAAACACCCTATGTATGGTAAGTTCGTGTTGAAAACAAAAAAATATGTGGCACACGACGAAACAAACGATTGTAACATTGGTGATACCGTAAAGATCATGGAAACAAGACCTTTAAGTAAATCTAAATGTTGGAGATTAGTTGAAATCATAGAAAGAGCTAAATAATTATGGTACAGCAAGAATCAAGATTAAAGGTAGCAGATAACACTGGAGCAAAAGAAGTATTAACAATACGTGTTCTAGGTGGTACTAAAAGAAGATACGCTTCTGTAGGAGACAAAATAGTTGTTTCTGTTAAAGACGCAACACCTAATGGAAACATTAAAAAAGGTGCTGTTTCTACTGCAGTTGTTGTTCGTACTAAAAAAGAAGTAAGAAGACCTGATGGATCTTATATTAGATTCGACGATAATGCGTGTGTTTTATTAAACCCAACGGGTGAGATGAGAGGAACACGTGTATTTGGTCCTGTTGCTAGAGAACTTCGTGATAAACAATTCATGAAAATTGTATCATTAGCACCAGAGGTGCTTTAATACATTAATTTAAGATGACAAAGCTTAAAATAAAAACTGGAGATACTGTAAAAGTCATTGCTGGAGATCATAAAGGATCTGAAGGTAAAGTACAAAAAGTATTAATAGATAAGAACAAAGCGATTGTTGAGGGCGTAAACATGGTTAAGAAACACACGAAACCAAGTGCGCAAAACCCTCAAGGTGGAATCGTAGAGAAAGAAGCTGCTATTCATATTTCTAACTTATCATTGTTAACTTCAAAAGGAGAAACAACTAGAGTTGGATATAAAATAGAAGGCGATAAGAAAGTGAGATTTTCAGTAAAATCTAATGAAGTAATATAGTTATGGCATATTCACCTAGACTTAAAGAAGAGTATAAAAGCAAAGTAATTGCTGCTCTTACAGACGAATTTGGTTATAAAAACGTCATGCAAGTACCTAAACTTACTAAGATCGTTGTATCTAAAGGAGTTGGTGCAGCTGTTGCAGATAAAAAACTTATTGACTACGCAGTTGAGGAGTTAACAACAATAACCGGACAAAAAGCTATAGCAACTTTATCTAAAAAAGATGTTGCATCTTTCAAATTACGTAAAGGGATGCCCATTGGGGTTAAAGTTACTTTGCGTGGCGAAAGAATGTATGAGTTTTTAGATCGTTTAGTTACTTCTGCTTTACCGCGTGTAAGAGATTTTAATGGGATAAAAGCAACTGGATTTGACGGACGAGGTAATTACAATTTAGGAATTACCGAGCAAATTATTTTTCCAGAGATCAATATCGATAAGGTAAATAAAATCTCAGGTATGGATATTACATTTGTAACTACCGCAGAAACAGACAAAGAAGCAAAATCATTATTAACCGAATTAGGGTTACCTTTTAAAAAGAACTAAGTTATGGCTAAAGAATCAATGAAAGCCCGTGAGGTAAAAAGAGCTAAAACAGTAGCTAAGTATGCCGAAAAACGTAAAGCTTTAAAAGAAGCTGGCGATTACGATGCATTACAAAAGTTACCAAAAAATGCATCTCCTATTCGTCAACATAATAGATGTAAATTAACAGGAAGACCAAAAGGATATATGAGAACTTTTGGGATTTCTCGTGTAACATTTAGAGAGATGGCCAATCAAGGTCTTATCCCTGGAGTTAGAAAAGCTAGTTGGTAATATTATTTAAATAATCAGATTTAAGGTTCAACATAAGTTGAAAACCAAGATCGCAAAATCAATTCATTATGTACACAGATCCAATTGCGGATTATTTGACAAGGATTAGAAATGCAGTACGTGCTAACCATAGGGTAGTAGAGGTGCCTGCTTCTAATTTGAAAAAAGACATCACTAAAATATTATTCGAACAAGGATATATTTTAAGTTACAAGTTTGATGATTCTTCAGTACAAGGTACCATTAAAATTGCCCTTAAGTACAATAAAGAAACTAAAGAACCTGTAATCAAGAAGCTACAAAGAATTAGTAAACCAGGTTTACGTAAGTATTCTGGTTCTAAAGAGCTGCCTAGAATCCTTAATGGTCTTGGTATTGCCATCGTTTCTACTTCTCACGGAGTTATGACAGGTAAACAGGCCAAAAGAGATAATGTAGGTGGTGAAGTATTATGTTACGTTTACTAATCTAAAAAGAAGAAAGAAATGTCAAGAATAGGTAATAACCCAGTAGCCATTCCAGAAGGAGTTACGGTTGATATAAATGACGGGATCGTTACAGTAAAAGGAAAATTGGGTGAGTTAACTCAAAATTTCGATTCTGTAGATATTAAAGTTGAAGATGGAAATGTTTTAGTAACACGTTCTTCCGATTCTAAAGATCAAAAAGCAAAACATGGTTTATACAGATCATTAATGCATAACATGATTGAAGGTGTATCAAAAGGATGGACTAAAGAATTAGAATTAGTTGGTGTAGGATATAGAGCATCTAACCAAGGACAAAAATTGGATTTAGCTTTAGGTTTTTCTCATAATATTGTTTTAAACATTGCTCCAGAAGTAAAAGTTGAAACAGTATCAGAAAAAGGAAAAAATCCAGTAGTAAAGTTAACATCATTCGATAAACAACTTGTTGGTCAAGTAGCTGCGAAAATCCGTGGGTTTAGAAGACCAGAGCCTTACAAAGGAAAAGGAATTAAGTTTGTTGGTGAAGTAATAAGAAGAAAAGCAGGTAAATCAGCATAATGAATTTACGATGGTAGATTTTAGAATTACGAGTTATTATAGAGTAAATCAAAAATCAAAAATCGTTAATCAAAAATCGTAAATCAAGATGGCATTAACAAAGAATAAAAGAAGACTAAGAATAAAAAACAGAATCCGTAAGGTTGTTTCTGGTACAGAAGCAAGACCTAGATTGGCTGTTTTTAGAAGTAATAAAGAAATTTATGCTCAAATTGTAGATGACGTAACTGGTAATACTATCAGTGCTGCATCTTCAAGAGATAAAGATATTAGTTCTGCGAAAGCAACTAAATCAGAAGTAGCTAAATTAGTAGGTAAAGCAATTGCCGAAAAAGCTCTAAAAGCTGGCGTAGAAACCATCTCTTTTGATAGAGGAGGCTATTTATACCACGGTAGAATAAAATCATTAGCTGAAGGAGCTAGGGAAGCAGGACTTAAATTCTAAGAAATTATGTTTCAAAAATATAAAAGTGCAGAGTTAGTAAAACCAGGTGGGCTGGATCTTAAAGATCGTTTAGTTGGTGTACAAAGAGTTACAAAAGTAACTAAAGGAGGTAGAGCATTTGGTTTTTCAGCAATTGTTGTAGTTGGTGATGAAGCAGGTGTTGTAGGACAAGGTTTAGGTAAATCTAAAGATGTTGCTAGCGCTATAGCAAAAGCAGTAGAAGATGCTAAGAAAAACCTAGTTAGAATTCCTATTATAAAAGGAACTTTACCACATGAGCAAAAAGGTAAATACGGTGGAGCAAGAGTAAATATTATTCCTGCTGCTCCTGGTACAGGAGTTATTGCTGGTGGAGCAGTTAGAACGGTTTTAGAGGCAGTTGGTGTACATGATGTATTATCAAAATCCCAAGGATCTTCTAATCCTCATAACGTAGTAAAAGCAACTTTTGATGCTTTATTACAATTAAGGGATGCCAATGCAATTGCTCGAGATAGAGGTATTTCACTTGAACAGGTTTTTAACGCTTAAAATAACATCAGAGATGGCAAAGATTAAAGTAACAAAAGTTAAAAGCGCAATCAATCGTACACAAAGACAAAAAAGAACTTTAGAAGCTCTAGGTCTTAAAAAGATTGGTCAAGTAAAAGAGCACGAAGCTACACCTAATATTTTAGGTATGGTTGCTAAAGTTTCACATTTAGTTTCTGTTGAAGAAGCAAAATAATATAAAACTGAAAATGGATTTAAGTAATTTAAAACCTGCAGAAGGTTCAGTAAAAAATCAAGGTAAAAGAATAGGTAGAGGACAAGGTTCTGGTAAAGGTGGTACCGCTACACGTGGTCACAAAGGGGCTAAATCCCGTTCTGGTTATTCTAAGAAACTAGGATTTGAAGGTGGGCAAATGCCACTACAAAGACGTGTTCCTAAATTTGGTTTTACTAACATTAACCGTGTTGAGTATCAAGGTGTCAATATAGATACTTTACAACAATTGGTTGATGATAAGAAAATTAAGGATACAGTAGATTTTGAAACTTTATTCTCAAATCGTTTAGTTGGAAAGAATGATCTGGTTAAGATTTTGGGTAGAGGCGAGTTAAAAGCAAAATTAAAGGTATCTGCACATAAATTTACAGCTTCAGCAAAAGCGGCTATTGAAGCAGCTGGAGGAGAAGCAATAACATTATAAGACCATATTATAAGTATGAAGTTTATAGAATCGTTAAAAAATGTTTGGAAAATTGAGGAGCTAAGAAACAGAATCATAGTCACACTAGGTCTGTTATTAGTATATCGTTTTGGTACTCAGGTGACGTTGCCAGGAGTTGATGCCGCACAATTAGCAGCCTTGGGAGACAAAACTAGTACAGGTTTATTAGGACTACTCAGTCAGTTTACTGGAGGAGCATTTTCTAGAGCATCTGTGTTTGCCTTAGGTATTATGCCTTACATTTCTGCTTCTATTGTTGTACAATTAATGGGTATAGCTATTCCTTATTTGCAAAAACTGCAAAAAGAGGGTGCCAGCGGTCAGAAGAAAGTGAATCAAATTACGCGTTGGCTAACCATTGCTATTTGCTTATTGCAAGCACCAGGTTATTTAGCAAGCTTACCAAGCTTAGGTGTTCCACAAAGTGCCTTTTTGTTAGGAACAGGTCCTTTGTTCTATTTCTCATCTGTAAGTATTTTAGTTACAGGCTGTATTTTTGCCATGTGGTTAGGTGAAAAAATTACGGATAAAGGGATAGGAAACGGAATTTCATTATTGATCATGGTTGGTATTATTGCAACATTACCTCAGTCATTTATTCAGAATGCAGCAACAAGATTAGAAGGTAACAATGTGATGCTTATTCTTTTTGAATTGGTTATTTGGTTTGTTATAATCTTAGTGACGATCATGCTTGTCATGGCAGTTAGGAAAATAGCGGTACAATACGCACGAAGAACGGCTTCTGGTGGTTATGAGAAAAGTGCTATGGCCGGTTCAAGACAATATATTCCATTAAAGCTAAATGCTTCTGGAGTGATGCCTATAATATTTGCTCAAGCTATTATGTTTGTGCCAGGTATGATAGGAGGTACAGATTTATTAAAAGATTCATCTGTAGGAGCTTGGTTGGTTACTAATCTTGGTCCAGCAAGTATGTTTGGTTTTTGGTATAACGTTGTTTTTGCTTTATTAATAATCGTATTTACGTATTTCTATACAGCGATTACTGTACCAACGAACAAAATGGCAGACGATTTAAAACGTAGTGGTGGTTTTATTCCTGGTATTCGTCCAGGTTCTGAAACATCAGAATATCTTGATAAAATAATGTCTCAAATAACCTTGCCGGGATCTATATTTTTAGCGCTAATAGCTGTGTTCCCAGCGTTTATTGTTAAGCTTATGGATGTGCAAGCTGGTTGGGCATTGTTTTTTGGAGGAACCTCATTATTAATTATGGTTGGAGTTGCAATTGACACTATGCAACAAGTAAATTCATACTTGTTAAATAGACATTATGATGGCTTGATGAAAACTGGTAAAAATAGAAAGGCAAGCGCTTAATATATAATACTATGGCAAAACAGGCAGCAATAGAACAAGACGGAACCATTATAGAAGCATTATCGAATGCTATGTTTCGTGTTGAATTAGAAAATGGTCACATTGTGACTGCACATATTTCTGGTAAAATGCGTATGCATTATATTAAACTATTACCAGGAGACAAAGTGAAATTAGAAATGAGTCCTTACGATTTAACAAAGGCTCGAATAACTTATAGATATTAAACAGGTTATGGGTTGTAAGAGGAAAGTGATAAGTTATGTTAAGCAAACTTAGAACTTTAAACTTAGAACTTTAAACTTTAAACTAACAGAGATGAAAGTAAGAGCATCACTTAAAAAGAGAAGTGCAGATTGTAAAATCGTACGAAGAAAAGGCAGACTTTACGTTATAAACAAAAAGAATCCTAGATTTAAACAAAGACAAGGGTAATTATGGCAAGAATTGCAGGTGTAGACATACCAAAAAACAAAAGAGGAGTAATCTCTTTAACTTATATCTATGGAATAGGTAGAAGTAGAGCAAAAGAAATTTTAGCAACGGCTAAGGTTGACGAAAGTACAAAAGTTCAAGATTGGAGCGATGACCAAATAAGTGGTATTCGTGAAGCTGTTGGAGCTTATACAATCGAAGGTGAATTACGTTCTGAGACCCAATTAAACATTAAGCGATTAATGGATATTGGATGTTACAGAGGTATTCGTCACAGATCTGGTCTTCCATTAAGAGGGCAACGTACTAAAAACAACTCTAGAACTAGAAAAGGTAGAAGAAAAACAGTTGCTAACAAGAAAAAAGCAACTAAATAATTAAAAGTCATTAGTATTTAGTCGTTAGATGGAATCTGTTCGAAATGTAAAAGTTTAGGATTCTAATACTAACAACTAACAACTAGAAACTAAAAAAATATGGCAAAAACAAGCACTAAAAAACGTAAAGTTATTGTTGACTCTGTTGGAGAAGCACACGTTACAGCTTCTTTCAATAACATTATTATTTCGCTTACCAACAAAAAAGGAGACGTTATCTCATGGTCTTCTGCTGGTAAAATGGGATTTAGAGGTTCTAAGAAAAACACACCTTATGCTGCTCAATTAGCTGCAGAAGATGCTGCTGCTGTAGCTCAAGAAGCTGGTTTAAAGAAAGTAAAGGTTTATGTAAAAGGACCAGGAAATGGTAGAGAGTCTGCTATTCGTTCTATTCATAATGCAGGGATTGAAGTAACAGAAATTATTGATGTTACCCCATTACCACATAATGGATGTCGCCCTCCAAAGCGTAGAAGAGTTTAATAATTTTGAATTTAAAAATTAATACCATTGGAAAACTCTAATGGTGTTAATTTTTTGCATAAATTTGCAAACTGAAAAAATAATAACAAGTATCAACGAGAGACCAAAAGATTATCGAAGGATAAGATTAAGACCTTAATTCATAATCACTCTCAAAAATAAATTTAAAATGGCAAGATATACTGGTCCTAAAACTAAAATCGCTCGTAAATTTGGCGAAGCAATATTTGGAGACGATAAGTCTTTTGAAAAAAGAAATTATCCTCCAGGGCAACACGGAAACAACAGAAGACGTGGAAAAAAATCTGAATACGCAATCCAATTAATGGAAAAACAAAAAGCTAAATATACTTACGGTATTTTAGAGCGTCAATTTAGAGGTCTATTTAAAAAGGCAAGAGCTGCACAAGGAATTACTGGTGAGGTTTTATTACAATTATGTGAGTCTAGATTAGACAATGTTGTATATAGAATGGGGATTTCTCCTTCTAGAAGCGGCGCAAGACAATTGGTATCCCACAGGCATATAACAGTAAATGGGGAATTAGTAAATATTCCTTCTTACCAATTAAAAGCTGGAGATATTGTTGCAGTAAGAGAAAAATCAAAATCACTTGAGGCTATCAGCAGATCTTTATCAAACTCAAGTCACGTTTACGAATGGATTACGTGGAATGATGATACAAAGCAAGGGACTTATGTTTCTGTTCCTGCTAGAATTCAAATTCCAGAAAACATAAACGAGCAATTCATCGTCGAATTATATTCTAAATAATAAATTAATCATATTGGTATTTGGCCAAAGGGTTTATAAGTATTTCTTCAAACTTTTAAACCGCGCAACTAAATAACAATTAAAACGAAGAAAAAAGTATGGCAGTATTTAATTTTCAAAAGCCCGACAAAGTAATCATGATCGATTCCACAGATTTTGAAGGGAAATTCGAATTTCGCCCTTTAGAACCTGGTTACGGATTAACTGTAGGTAATGCATTAAGAAGAGTATTGCTTTCTTCTTTAGAAGGATTTGCAATTACGTCGGTTAGAATAGAAGGTGTAGATCATGAGTTTTCAGCAATAGCTGGAGTCGTTGAAGATGTTACAGAAATCATTTTAAATTTAAAACAAGTACGTTTTAAAAGACAAATTGATGATATTGATAATGAATCTATTTCTATTTCTATTTCTGGTCAGGATAGAATCACAGCTGGAGATTTTCAAAAGTTCATATCAGGATTTCAAGTATTAAATACAGAGTTAGTTATCTGTAACTTAGATCCTAAAGTTAATTTTAACTTGGAAATTACTATTGAAAAGGGTAGAGGGTATGTTCCTGCAGAAGAGAACAAGAAAGCTGCTGCACCAATAGGAACCATCTTTACGGATTCTATATATACTCCAATAAAAAATGTTAAGTATAGTATTGAAAACTATCGTGTAGAGCAAAAAACAGATTATGAAAAATTAGTTTTTGAAATTATTACGGATGGCTCCATTACACCACAAGATGCTTTAACTGAAGCTGCTAAAACATTGATTCACCATTTCATGTTATTCTCTGATGAGCGTATCACTTTAGAAGCGGATGAAATCGCACAAACTGAAACATATGATGAGGAATCATTGCATATGAGACAGTTACTTAAAACGAAGCTTATTGATATGGATTTATCGGTACGTGCACTTAACTGTTTAAAAGCTGCAGAAGTAGATACTTTAGGAGACTTGGTATCATTCAATAAAAATGATTTAATGAAATTCAGAAACTTCGGTAAGAAGTCTTTAACAGAGCTTGAAGAGCTTGTAAATGTTAAAGGATTAAATTTCGGAATGGATTTAAGTAAATATAAATTAGATAAAGATTAACGATTGAAGATTTCAGATTTACGAATGACGAATTTTGTAGTTTCCTTCGTAAATCAAAAATCGTAAATCAAAAATTAATAATTAATCATATTTTGCTCCCACGCCGTTGGTGTGGTTAGGTAGCAAGATGATAAACAAAGGTCATGAGACACGGAAAAAAATTCAATCATTTAGGCAGGAAAACTGCTCACAGAAAATCAATGTTGGCCAATATGGCTTGTTCTTTAATAGAGCACAAACGTATTAATACAACTGTTGCCAAAGCAAAAGCTTTAAAACAATTTGTTGAGCCAATGATTACAAAATCCAAGGAAGATACCACACACAACAGACGTATTGTGATGGCTCGCCTTAGACAAAAAGAAGCAGTTGTTGAATTGTTTAGAGATGTTGCAGCTAAAGTTGCCGATCGTCCTGGAGGTTACACAAGAATTATAAAGCTTGGTAATCGTTTAGGCGATAATGCAGATATGGCAATGATAGAGCTTGTTGATTACAACGAGATTTACAACGCAGATAAAAAGCCTAAGAAAACAACAAGAAGAAGTAGAAGAGGAGGTTCTAAACCTGCTGCTGCAGCTCCAGTTGTTGAAACTAAAGCAACAAACGAAGAAGAATAAATGTTAATAAGCATTTTAAATATAAAGGATAAACTGTTTCAGTTTATCCTTTTTTTTGTGCAATTTTGTAAAACCCAAAGTTTCCACGCAGGTGGGAATCTCATCAATTGAATATGAAACTTTATGTATTGAGCTTTTTTATAAATTGAAAGTTTAAGTTGAGATTACACATAAAGTCATGAAACATGTAAAAGAGTAAAATGAAATATCAAAAAAGACAAAAAGCCATCATTCTTTTAGCAGATGGTACTATTTTTTACGGTAAGGCAGTAGGTAACAAACAGGGAACTTCTTTTGGAGAAGTGTGTTTTAATACGGGTATGACTGGTTACCAAGAAATTTTTACGGACCCATCTTACTTTGGGCAATTAATGGTAACTACCAATGCACATATTGGTAACTATGGAACGAATGCAGATGAAGTAGAATCAGATTCTATTAAAATAGCCGGGTTAATTTGTAAAAACTTTAGCTATGTTTATTCTCGTGTTGACTCTGAGGGGTCTTTAGAAGAATTTTTAGATAAAAATAATTTGTTGGCTATTTCTGATGTTGATACACGGGCTTTAGTAAGCTATATTAGAGATCATGGAGCCATGAATGCCGTTATTTCTACAGAGGTTGATAATATAGAAGGCTTAAAGAAACAATTGGCAGAAGTTCCAAAGATGGAGGGGTTGGAATTGGCATCAAAAGTGTCTACTAAAGAGCCTTATTATTTTGGAGATGAAAATGCTACTTATAAAGTGGCGGCTTTAGATATAGGAATAAAAAAGAATATCTTAAGGAACATAGCCAGTAGGGATGTATACATAAAAGTGTTCCCGTACAATTCTAAATTTGAAGATTTAGAGGCTTTTAAACCAGATGGATACTTTTTATCAAATGGACCAGGAGATCCAGAGCCATTAGTAGAGGCACAGAATTTGGCAAAAGAGATTATAAAAAGAGATTTACCTTTGTTTGGTATTTGTTTAGGGCATCAAGTGATCGCCAGAGCTAATGGTATATCTACTTATAAAATGCACAATGGCCATAGAGGGATTAATCATCCCGTAAAGAACTTGGTGACGGGAAAAGGGGAGATCACTTCCCAAAATCATGGATTTGCCGTAAATAGAGAAGAGTCTGAAGCGAATTCGGATTTACAGATAACACATGTTCATTTAAACGATCATACAGTTGCAGGGTTGGCCATGAAAAACAAAAACTGTTTTTCGGTACAATATCATCCTGAGGCAAGCCCTGGACCACATGATTCATCGTATCTTTTCGATCAGTTCTTAGAAAATATCAAAAAATAATCATTAAAATAAAAGTGTCTAAAATGTCATTCAGAGGGAGGAACGACCGAAGAATCTCTTTAAAGGTAAAAATTTGTAAAATCCATATTGGAGATTTTTTTAAAAGAGCCTTTACTGAATGTAGCAGAAATGCTAAAAATGACAAATTCCAAACTTTTCAGATAGTCTTATTTTTACTAAAACGTTATAGATGTGGTTTTGAGTATTTCTTCAAAAACATCTTAAAACAAAAAAGATTTAACCGTAAATTTGAAGTATTAAAAGCTTAAAAATAACTAATTATGAGTATTATAATTAATATACATGCAAGACAAATTCTAGACTCAAGAGGTAACCCTACCGTTGAAGTAGATGTAGTAACTGAAAATGATGTATTAGGAAGGGCAGCTGTACCATCTGGCGCATCCACTGGAGAACATGAAGCTGTAGAATTACGTGATGGTGGTAGTGCCTATATGGGAAAAGGTGTTGCTAAAGCAGTAGAGAATGTAAACTCTATCATTGCTGAAGAATTATTAGGGGTTTCTGTATTCGAACAAAATTTAATCGATCAAATAATGATTGATCTGGATGGTACACCAAATAAATCAAAATTAGGAGCTAACGCTATTTTAGGAGTTTCTTTAGCTGTGGCAAAAGCTGCTGCAGGAGAGCTAGGTTTACCGTTATACCGTTATGTAGGAGGTGTTTCTGCCAATACGTTACCATTACCAATGATGAATATCATTAATGGGGGGTCTCATAGTGATGCACCTATCGCATTTCAAGAGTTTATGATTATGCCCGTAAAGGCTAAGAACTTTACTCATGCTATGCAAATGGGAACTGAAATTTTCCATAACCTTAAAAAAGTATTACATGATAGAAATTTGAGTACTGCTGTAGGTGACGAAGGTGGATTTGCACCAAATTTAGCAGGAGGAACCGAAGATGCTCTTGAAACCATTGCAAAAGCGGTTGAAAATGCAGGATATAAATTTGGAGATGAAGTTAAAATTGCGTTAGATTGTGCTTCTGCCGAATTTTATGTAGATGGCAAGTACGATTATACCAAGTTTGAAGGCGATAAAGGAGAAGTAAGAACTAGCAAGGAACAAGCCGATTATCTAGCAGAATTGGTAGCTAAATACCCAATTATTTCTATAGAAGATGGTATGGATGAAAACGATTGGGATGGTTGGAAATACCTAACGGAATTAGTTGGTAATAAAGTACAGTTAGTAGGGGATGATTTATTTGTAACTAATGTAGAACGCTTATCTCGCGGTATTAAAGAAAACATTGCAAATTCAATTCTTATTAAAGTAAACCAGATAGGAACATTAACAGAAACAATTGCTGCTGTTAATATGGCGCATAATGCAGGTTATACATCAGTGATGTCCCACCGTTCTGGAGAAACAGAAGATAACACGATTGCAGATTTAGCAGTTGCTTTAAATACAGGACAGATTAAAACAGGTTCTGCGTCTCGTAGCGATCGTATGGCTAAATACAATCAATTACTTCGTATTGAAGAAGAGTTAGGGACAGTTGCTTATTTCCCTCAAGAAAAAGCATTTAAAATAAAATAAAAAAACGATTATATTTTATTCAAAAAGCGGTTGTTATTTTTAACAATCGCTTTTTTATTTAGTATCAATTTTAATAATAATCAAATTGATTAATTCATTAGGGATAAGCTTTAAAAATAAGTCTATATTTCGTAATTTAGCGTTCCGCATAACAAAATAAATTCACTATATAATATGGCAAATACTGCTACCATAGAAATCAACGGTCAAAAAAATGAATTCCCATTAGTTAATGGAACAGAAAATGAGGTTGCTATAGATATAACTAAGCTTAGAAGCGCCACAAAAGGAGTAATAACTATAGATCCAGGATATAAAAATACAGGTTCTTGCGAAAGTGCCATTACATTTTTAGATGGAGAAAAGGGGATTTTAAGGTACAGGGGCTATAGTATAGAAGAACTAGCAGAAAAAGCAGATTTTTTGGAAGTTGCTTATTTACTTATATTTGGAGAATTACCAACTATCGAGCAATTAGAAAAGTTCCATTCTGATATAAAAAAACATTCGGTTGTTGATGACGATGTAAAAAAGATTTTGGACGCCTTCCCTAAATCGGCACATCCCATGGGTGTTTTATCATCACTAACAAGCGCTTTAACAGCCTTTAATCCATCTTCTGTGAACGTTAACTCAGAGCAAGATATGTACAATTCAGTAGTGCGTATTTTAGCTAAGTTCCCAGTTTTAGTAGCTTGGACGATGCGTAAAAAACAAGGGCTACCTTTATACTACGGAGATTCTTCTTTAGGTTATGTTGAAAATGTTTTGAAGATGATGTTCAAACAGCCTCATGAAGAAAGATATATTCAAAATCCTATTTTAGTAAATGCTTTGGACAAACTATTAATTTTACATGCGGATCATGAACAAAATTGTTCTACATCAACAGTTAGAATTGTTGGATCGTCGCATGCTGGTTTATTCGCTTCATTATCAGCCGGTATTTCTGCATTATGGGGACCATTGCATGGTGGTGCAAATCAAGCTGTTTTAGAAATGCTTGAAGCTATAAAGGAAGATGGCGGTGATACTAAAAAGTATATGGCTAAGGCTAAAGATAAAAACGATCCGTTTAGATTAATGGGTTTTGGACATCGTGTGTATAAAAATTTCGATCCGCGCGCTAGAATTATTAAAAAAGCTGCTGATGAAGTACTGGGAGATTTAGGTGTTGAAGATCCCATATTGGATATAGCAAAGGGCTTAGAAAAAGAAGCCCTTAACGATGATTATTTTGTGAAGCGTAAACTATACCCTAATGTAGACTTTTACTCTGGAATAATTTATAGAGCTATGGGTATTCCAACAGATATGTTTACGGTCATGTTTGCATTAGGGCGTTTACCAGGCTGGATTGCACAATGGCGCGAGATGCGATTAAAAAAAGAGCCGATAGGGAGACCAAGGCAACTTTATATTGGTGAAACGCTAAGAGCTTTTAAAACCATTGATAAAAGATAAAAAATAAACACTATAATACATTAAAGCTTCATATTTTATGAAGCTTTTTTATTTTATATTTGCTCGATTTTAATGAATTAATAGAAATTAAATGCTATTGCTAATAATTTCTAAAAAAAAGAATATGTTTTTTACGTTTGTCGTATGTTAAAACTAAATGTTAAAAATGAAACGTCTCGATTGCGAGCGGTTGTCTTAGGAACAGCTGAAAGTAATGGCCCAACACCTAAAATAGAGGATTGTTACGATCCTAAAAGCATTGAGCATATATTAGCTGGAACTTATCCAAAAGAAGCAGACATGGTTAAAGAAATGGAAGCTGTTGCTGCCGTTTTTAAGAAATACAATGTTACCGTTTACAGACCAGAAGTTATAAAAGACTGCAACCAAATATTTTCGCGGGATATAGCCTTTGTTATTGAAGATAAAATGATACGCGCTAACATACTTCCAAATAGAGAAGAGGAGGTTAAAGCGATTGATTATATCTGGAATCAAGTCGCAGAAGATAAAAGAATTGTTTTGCCCGAAGCATGTCATGTTGAAGGTGGAGATGTCATGCTATGGAATGATTATATTTTTATTGGCACCTATTCAGGTGAAGATTATCCAGATATCATTACAGCTCGTACAAATGCAAATGCAGTTATAGCCATTAAGGAACTATTCCCCAATAAGATTGTGAAATCGTTCGAGCTTAGAAAGTCTAATACCGTTGCTAAAGATAATGCACTGCATTTAGATTGTTGTTTTCAGCCAATTGGTACGGACAAAGCCATTATACATAAAAATGGTTTTTTAATTGAGAAAGAATATGAATGGCTAGTTGATTTTTTTGGAAAGGAAAATATATTCGAAATCACGAAGGATGAAATGTACCATATGAATAGTAATGTGTTTTCTATTTCTGAAGACGTTATAATCTCAGAAAAAACCTTTACACGTTTAAATACATGGTTAAGAAAACAAGGTTTTACCGTTGAGGAAGTGCCCTATGCAGAAATAGCAAAGCAAGAAGGGCTATTGAGGTGTTCTACAATGCCTTTAATTAGAGATTAATTTTAAATAGAAATAGTTATACTTTTGTGACTTTAATGATGAAAAAATAATGCAACAAACGACAAATACCATTTTAATGGTTCGCCCTATAGCTTTTAGGATGAATGAGCAAACGGCAGTAAATAATTATTATCAAAAAGTAATTGATAACTTATTGCCAGAAACGGTTAACGCTAAAGCGCAGCAAGAATTTGATGCGTATGTTGAAAAACTAAGGGCGATTGGTGTGCATGTTATAGTTGTTAATGACACGGACGTTGCTGACACCCCTGATTCTATTTTTCCAAATAATTGGGTGTCGTTCCATGAGAACGGCGATGTAGGTTTATATCCCATGTTTGCAGAAAACAGACGTTTGGAGCGTCGCGAAGATATTTTGAATACTTTGGAAGAAAATGGTTTTCTAATAAATAATATTGTAGACTATACCAGTGCCGAGGAAGAGAGCGTGTTTCTTGAAGGTACAGGAAGTTTGTTGTTAGATCGTGAAAACAGAAAAGCATACTGTGCATTGTCTCCAAGGGCAGATGAAAATTTATTTATTGAGTTTTGTGAAGATTTTGAATATACACCAGTAGTGTTCACTTCAAACCAAACAGTAAACGGAGAACGCAAAGCTATTTACCATACGAATGTTATGATGTGTTTAGGTGAAACCTTTGCAGTTATATGTTTAAGTAGTATTGATGACAAAAAAGAACGCAAAAATGTGATCGGTCATTTAAAGGAAAATAGCAAAGAGATTATCGATATCACGGAAGCACAGGTGAATAATTTTGCAGGTAACATGTTGCAAGTAAAAGGGGCTAATAATGAGCGTTATTTGATTATGAGCCAAGCAGCTTATAATTCTTTAACAGTATCTCAAATAGAGAGGTTGGAAAAGCATACCAAAATATTATCGAGCTCATTAAATACTATTGAGGCTTGTGGTGGAGGTAGTGCCCGTTGTATGATGGCAGAAGTGTTTTTACCTAAAGCTTAACCCCCATTATTCACAGTTATTCTATTCCAAAGCCAAACTACCGGCTATCTTTGGCAATGCTCTTAATTTTTATACCTCAAAAGTGTGTAACAATTTATCCTTTAAAAATTATTGCGCTTCCCAAATCTATTGATATTTTGACTTTTCATAACGAAAATAATGAATAATGCGGGTTAATCTTCATTAGGCCTGGACTTAGGTAGTTGTACATAGAATGTACTACCTACTCCTTGTGTGCTTTCAACCCAAATTTTACCATTATTCAATTCTATGAGTTCTTTACAAATAGAGAGCCCCAAGCCAGTACCTTTTTCATTATTGGTACCAACAGTTGTAAAAGAACTGTTTTTAAATAGTTTTTCTAGATTTTCTTTAGAAATACCAACACCCGTGTCCGCGATACTTATAATACAACTTCCATTACTAATGTGGTTCGAAATAGTGATCGTATCCCCTTCTTTACAGAATTTTAAAGCATTTGCAAGTAGGTTCTGAATAACAATTTCAAACATACTTCTATCTGCATAGGCAAAGTCACGTAAAGAGTGGTCGGTTAAAGTAATTCCCTTATTCTCCATACGCTGCTCAATAAGGTTGACCTTATCTTCAAAAACTTCTTGAATATCAAATAAACTAGGCTTTGGCTCTAATGACTGCATTTGAGATTTAGACCAGTTTAATAAATTAAACAATAATAATGATGCGTTGTTAGCATTTTCACTTAATTCCGGAATTAAATTATCAAACTCTTCTCTAGATAAAGAACCATCTTTAAGTAAATCTATAAAACCATTAATAGAAGATAAAGAGTCTTTTAGGTCATGAGAAACAATAGAAAATAGTTTGTCTTTTACATTATTAACATTTTCAAGGTGTTTGGTTTGCTCTTGAAATGCCACGTTTTGTAATTCAATTTTAATGTTTTTTTCTTCTAATTCCTGAGTGTACTTTATATTGTTATTACGCTTTAGGTAAATTAGAACTAAAAAGGTAGACATAATAGCGAGTGCTGCTAACAACCCATAAAAAATAAGCTTAAGCCTGTCAAACTTTTCTTTGGTTTTGGTAGTTTCTGCTTTTGTGACAGGATCAACTATTTCTTTATTGGTAAGGGGTTTGTCAAAATCGGGATCTGGTTCAAGTTCCAGGGATTCATTCGTTTTCGAATCTATTTTTATGTCATTTTCATTAAGCTCATTTTTTAAGTCATAATATTGACGCTGCCAAACAAAAGCTCTGTCAAATCGTTTTTTTGTAGAATCTAACGATTTCATCAATTTATAATGCTTAAGCAATTCCGTTTTATTATCAATATCTTTAGCAATGGCACCAGCTTCAAGCAATTGCTTTTCAGCGGTGAGTAATAGACCTTGGTGTAAATTTAAATTACCAAGGTTGTTTAAAGCAGTTAATAGGCCTTCTTTATAATGCCCACGCCTGTTAAGACTTAAACCTTTTACTAAATAATTAGACGCATTATCATAATCGTTAAACTTTAAATACTCACCGCCCAATTTTGGGTAAATACGTCCACGTATAGAATCATTGATTGTTTCTTTGTTGGCCAATACTTTTTCGTAATATTCTATCGCTTTTCTATGTTCCTTGTTTAAAGAGTATAATTCAGCTAATTGACTGTTCGATTGATTGATTCCCTTAATATCATTTAATTGCTCCTGAATCCTTAAGGCTTTTAAATAAAACGTCATAGCTTTATCATAAGCGTTAATGTTGTAATAAGCATCTGCTAAATTGCTATAAGCTAATTTTAGCTCTTGTACTAAGTGTCTTTTCTCTAATTCTTTAATAGCAGCAAGAGAGAATTGCAATCCTTTGGCATAATTTCCCCGTTTAATTTCAATTAAGCCAATACTGTTATTTACTTTAGCAACTCCTAGGGTATCTTCTAGTTGGTTATACAAAGCTTTAGATTTTTCATAACCACTAACAGCGTTTATGTAGTCGCCTTTTTTAGCATAAATTAATGACTTATAATAAGTAACCTCTGCAATACCTTTGTTGTAATTTATATTATTAGAAAGCTTCTCACTTTCAATAATGTATTTTAAAGCTTTATCATAATCTTTTATATCATAAAGCGATTTAATAAGTTTTAATGAAGTCTGTATTTTTAAGGTATCCTCACTTTGGAAAGCTAACTCAATAGCAAGACTATCTACATCATGGGTTTGAGAATAACCGATTGATGTAGATAAAAATATAATTAAAGTAATTATTTTCCTCATACAACATTCAAATTACAACTAAACCAAGCAATAATTATTAGGTGTCTTAAATTTGAGGGAAAATAAGATCGCTTTATTAAGTTGTAACGTATTTTTTAGTGTTAAAATTTCTAAAAAATGGATTTATTAATAGCATTACTAAACAAAAATTAGAAAAAGCAATAGTAAAATCTAATTTCTGCGTCTTAATACCAATAAATTAGATAAAAGGGTATAGGAAATTTAATAGAAAAATCGACGAATAGATGAACGGTAAAAATCATAGAAAAAGAGCACTTTTATCGATGAAATGCATATTTTTTTTTGATGATTCTTTGGATTTTTTATAATGACTTTTTCATGAAGTTTTTGTATTTTTTTTCTTTCAATTAATATTTGGATTTTTATTTTAGGAATGGGCTGTTTTATTAAGCCTCGTTTTGAGCTTAATGCTTTAATAAAAGTTTTATCTTTGCTCACTTAAAAATCCACTTATATAATGATCCTTCAAGAGACTTTATCTAATCAAGTAAAGCAAGCTGTAAAATCCAGTTTTAATATAGCATTGGAAACGGTAGAATTTCAAGCAACCAGAAAAGAATTTGCTGGTGACATTACTGTCGTTATTTTTCCAATGTTGCGTTTTATAAAAAGCAACCCTGTGCAAATAGGGGAGACCATCGGTAACTATTTAGTGGGAAATGTAGTAGATATTAAGGCCTTTAATGTGGTAAAGGGTTTTTTGAATGTTGAAATAAGTGATTCATATTATATCGACTTTTTTAATGGTATAAAAAACAATAAAACTTATGGTTTTGTTTCGCCAAAGGAAGGAGAAAAAGCGGTGATGGTTGAGTATTCTTCACCAAATACAAACAAACCATTACATTTAGGTCATGTACGAAATAATCTTTTAGGTTATAGTGTTGCCGAAATTTTAAAAGCGGCAGGAACAAAAGTTTACAAAACTCAAATTATAAACGATAGAGGGATTCATATTTGTAAAAGTATGTTGGCCTGGAAACGTTTTGGAAATGAGGAAACCCCAAAAAGTACAGGTTTAAAAGGAGATAAGTTAGTAGGGAATTATTACGTAAAGTTTGATCAGGAATATAAAAAGGAGGTTGAAGCACTAGTTGCGACAGGGATACCCCAAGAAGAAGCTAAAAAGAATGCACCTATTCTATTGGAAGCCCAAGATATGTTGCTAAAATGGGAAGCAGGTGATGAAGAAACAGTGGCGCTTTGGAAGAAAATGAACGGTTGGGTATATGATGGCTTTAATATAACCTATAAAAATTTAGGAGTAGATTTTGATACCTTGTATTATGAAAGTAACACCTATTTATTAGGTAAAGAGTTTGTTGCGGAAGGATTAAGGTCTGGCGTTTTCTATAAGGAAGAAGACAGTTCTGTTTGGTGCGATTTAACCGAGGACGGGTTAGATAAAAAAATAGTATTGCGTGCCGATGGTACAGCGGTTTATATGACCCAGGATATTGGTACGGCCATACAGCGTATTAAAGATTATCCTGATGTTGGTGGTTTGGTATATACGGTTGGCAATGAGCAAGATTATCATTTTCAGGTATTGTTTTTAATTCTAAAAAAGCTTGGCTTCGAATGGGCTAAAAATTTATACCATTTAAGTTATGGGATGGTAGATCTGCCTAGTGGAAAAATGAAGAGTAGAGAGGGTACGGTTGTTGATGCCGATGATTTAATTGACGATATGGCCACTACCGCTGGCGAGATTTCCGAAGAGTTAGGAAAGCTTGATGGCTATTCTGATAATGAAAAGCAAACCTTATATAAAACCATTGGTTTAGGGGCTCTAAAATATTATGTCTTAAAAGTAGACCCCAAAAAACGTATTTTATTCGATCCTAAGGAATCCATCGATTTTCAAGGCAATACAGGGCCTTTTATTCAATACACTTATGCTAGGATTCAATCCATTTTAAGAAAGGCTGATTTAAAACCTGCTGTCACACTGAGCGCAGTCGAAGTGTCTTTGCACCCAAAAGAAAAAGAACTTTTAAAACAGATTCAGCTATTTCCTGAGGTTGTGCAAAATGCAGCAGCACAGCACAGTCCTGCATTGATTGCTAATTATACTTACGATTTGGTTAAGGAGTTCAATTCTTTTTATCAAAATGTATCTATCTTAGGTGCAGATAACGATAACGAAAAAACATTTAGAGTACAACTTTCCAATACGGTGGCCAATACGATTAAAAATGGGTTTGGGTTGTTGGGAATCCAAGTTCCGGAACGGATGTAGTTTTTAATGTGTTCTGTCGTTGGGAAGCATGATTGTCCTATACATTGTTCTACATGGCATTCTTCATATTTTGAATGGGTATAAATTCTATTTTATTAAGTGGTACTCCAAAATCATCTCGTTTTATCAATTTGATAATTGTTGTCTGAAAGTTCTCCATCTCATCTTTTTCGGCTTTCTTCCATTCAGGTGTATCAAAAATATCTTCATCATTAGTAAATTTACCTTTAGCTATAATCTCTTTAAATTCTTCCTCGCTTAACAAATGCATTCGTACTGCTTTTAGTGGCTTAGGGAAATCAATGATTATCAATTTTCCGTTTTCGTCTAAAGTGTAATTTATGCCAATATTTCTTTCATTATCTAATCTTACAATATCAGCTTTGGGATATGAATACATGTAATTTATAGCTTCATCGATGGATTCCTGCTCTAAATTTCTGGGCATGATGACTCTCAATGTTACATCTTTAGTCTTAAACTCCTGGATTTGATCTATTTCTTTGCCATCCTCTTTGTATAGTTCTACCTTTAGTCTGGCTAGCCTAAGAATTAAAAAAATATCTTTCGCAAAATTATAGTAATACCCTAGAGCTACTCCTGTTGAAGCTATATGACGAACTTCTTCTTCTAATTCCTTGTTTTTACGTTTTTCTTGAATATACTTATACACGGCAATGATGGCAGTGATTATACCAATAATACCAGAAATCAAATCTATATGTTCTGCGACCATATTAGATTGATTCTGGAAGGTGATTATAGAATTTAATAGCGTTTTCATATTTTAACTTATTTTCAGGAAACTTGCACTTAAAATTTAAAAATTGATGTATTGCCTCATCGTATATGATTTTTGCAGCTGGGGTAGACAAAAACTTTGTGATTATTGGAGAATTCCCTCTATCGATATACTTCTTGTACTCTTGATCTAAGCGCATTGCAATTGAAGAAGGGCTAATTTGGGATATTACGGACCTTGGATAAGGTGGATATCCTCCACATGCTTCAGTGTCAATAGACAATCGCTCCAAAGCTTTAGAATAATAGTAGTCCATTTGTCCATTTACTGAACGATGGATATTGGTCATGACCATCATCCCTGCACACATGGCACATGGTTCAAGTGTAGGGAAAATGGTGTATCCTTTTAAGGAGTACAAATTCTCTTGATCTAGATACCGAGAGATTAATCTCATTTCTCCATGTTGAGTACTGTTTTTGCTTACGTTAACTGAGTTTATGTCCCAGTCAACCACATTCTGGTTTTCATCGACCAGTACGACCCCGACATTATAACCACGGCCATTTAGGTCATCACTTTCCCAGTATTTTTGAACTATTGAATAACTTAGTAATGAGTATATCTCATCTAATTCATCAAATCGGTCAACCTTTACGTTTTCTAAGTCCGATTGATTGTCAAACCTTGAATTAGTATGACCAACATTATCATTCATATTATTTTTGTTATTTTCTAAACATCCTACCAACAGAAAAGCGAAAATTAAATAGGTTAATATTTTTAAATATTTAATCATAACTTATATTCATTGGCAATATTAGTCATTACTTATTGTCCTTAATTATTGAAAAATACTATATTACATTTATTCCCTTTATTGATTCAAATATACATAAATACTTACAATGTTTAAGAGGTTTTTCTCGGCTTAAAACTATTTGTATAAATTTCAGCTTATAATCACATACTTGTTTTAACATCTTCACTTTCATTGTCATCTTCTTTTTTATCAACAAGCTCTATGGTATACTTGGGAAGATGGTCTTTTTTATAAAAAGTCATGGGCACAGGTAATACGGATGCCAAAGCAATCATAAGTATTAAAGCGAAAAGCCTTAATGCTTTTTTTAAAGTCTTCATTATGGTAATAGTAGATGCAGCATCGAAAATGATGTCGCAGATTAAAAAATAAATTGAAATATTGCCAGAATGTTGGCAACAGGTTATAGAATATTACTCTATGAAGACACTTTTAGACTTGATGGTATGCGTTTGAGCAATAAGATTTTGCTTTAGAAGGTTGTTGTAGTTCTCAAACTGTAAAATGGTTTCCTTTTGGGATTTTAAAGTAATACTAAAGTTAAAAGTATGAATGTTTAGTAAGGATTTAAAACTAAAAACAAGGTACTGATTGCATATTACTTTTTGAAAGTTTTTAGTAAAAGGCTTGTATTGTTTATCTGTAGAATGATTGCTTTTATATTTGCTAACAAGAAGCTCGGTCTGTGGTTTTTCGTAATTAGAAGACACACTGGTAAAACCCGAAAACGATACTAAAGTAATTAGTAAAGTGAGGCAGCTCAATATATTTTGTATTCTTTTTAAAGATAGCATATTACAAAAATAAACATTTATACCCATTTGAATATAAAGTGTTGTATTTAAAAGTGTATTCTTAAACTTACATTAGGAGTGATACCCAGAGATTCGTTTTCAACAGTGTTAACCTCATTATTGTCATCTAAAGTATAATATGTATTTATAATATTTTTTTTATTTAAAACATTCCAAACCGATGCGCCAAGAGTTGCCCGTGCAGTATCAGAAATATTAAAAGCATAAGTAGCGGAACAATCTGTACGTAAATAATCCTCTAAATTAGAGCTATTAGGAGTAGTGTAAGTGATAACCCGATCATTCGAATTATCATTTGCGTCTGGAAGGGTGGTTGGCTTTCCAGAATGCCAATGGAGCCCTAATGCTAATTTAATAGCCTTTTGCGTATAGGTTCCGGCAAAAGAAAAGGTATGCCTTATATCTGCATTATTGGGGAATTTTTTACCACCGTTTAAGGATGGAAATATATAATTGTTATTGCTATAGGAATAAGAAACCCAACTGCTTATAATGTTTCCAAATTGTTTGTTTAATAAGAAATCCAAGCCCTGGATTTCATAACTGCCCATACTATTAATAAATTGATATTGGTTTTGAAAACCTTGACTTCTTGTGGTAATACCATCTACTTTTTTTATGTAACCTTCGGCACTAATTAACAATTTGTTTTTGTTATAATGAATACCGACCGATAGTTGTTTGCTTTTCACTACCGGAACTGGGTAGATCGTTTTATCGTTAATAAAGATGTTATCCCTATTATTGTTGGATAGTACCCATCGACGGTTTTCAATGCCCAAAAAATCATTTTGCAAATCGATAATCTGAGATGTTGTTTGATGTTTAAACTCACCTAATACTTCAAATTTGAAGTTGTTTAAAAAGCGCTGACTAAACCTTAGCCTGGGCTCCGCCAAAAATAATTTAAACTTGTTTATATAATTAAAACGCCCTCCTATTTTTAAATTGGTTTTGGCATTATTCGATAAAAGTGATGTTTCTGCATAAATAGCATGACTTCTAATAACATTTTTAATATAACTTCTAAAATCAGGGTTATTGACATCCTCTAAATTACTAATGCCAACTTCAGAGAATTGGTAGCCGCCATTTATTTTCAGCAGACGATTGTGCTTGTAATTAATGTCAAACTTTGAAGAACCATCATATACTTCGTTTTCTTGAATAAGTCGTTGGTCGTTAAAAACATCAAAATTTGTAGCATCCAAATCATAATTAGAAACATAGACTTGGTATGTTGTTGAAAGCCTATGGGTCCAATCTCTTGTATATGTTAGTCCAATGGCCGAGTTTCGTTGCGATAGTTCACTATTCAAGGCCTCGTTTCTTTCATTATTGCTTAATAGTTCTTCGTAATTTAATTTGTTGTTCACATTTAAAAAATGAAATCTGATTTTGTCCTTTTTAGAAATGTCATATAAGAACTTGGCGGTTATGTCATAAAAATAAAACGTCTCATTTTGGGAGATGGTATTGTTGCTGGAATTACTAAAATCTGAATCTTCAAAAACACGTTTAAGATATTGATCGTATGTAGGCGTCACAATGAGGTCGGTCACAGAACGGCGTGTTGATAACTGTAATTCTGTTTTTTTTGATAATGGAATTTTAGCGTAGGCATCGGCATTTATCAAATTAAAACCGATCCCTGCTTTAAACTCGTTATCAATATCATCTGGTAACTGTATGTCTATAATACTGGAAATACCATCACCGTATTTAGCACTGGTACCATTTTTATATACATTAATACGTTTTGTTGTATGTGGGTTAAAAGCAGAAATGAGTCCGAAAAAATGTCCCGATTGATACATTTTTATACCGTCCCATAATAATAAGTTCTGGTCGTGCGTACCACCTCTAACATTTATATTGGATACTGTTTCGTCTGCACTTAAAACGCCAGGAAGTGCTTGAATGGTTTGTAAAACATCAGGTTCTATTAAACCAGGAAGGATTCCAAAAGTTTCAGGTTTTATAGTAATGGAACCATCATTTAATTTTGTGATACCATTAGTAAGGTAATTAGTAACAACAACTTCTTTGAGTTTTTGTACGCTATGGCTGTTTTTTTCTTTTTCTAAAAGTTTAATGGCCACAAAGCGGCTATCCAATAGCTCGAAGTCCAGCTCGGTTTTATTTTTAAGCAGCTCTAAAATAGTTTCTAAAGTAAAATCTTGATCGGGTAAGATGATTTCTTTATCCTTAATTGTTTCATCTGCATAAGAAAAGCTAATGTTGTAACGCTCTTCAAGGATATTTAGAATAGACAAAAGGGGCTGCTTTTCTTTTTGAACGGTTTGGGCTTTAAGGTAAGCTACATTCAAAAAAAACATTGAGCAAAAAAGAGAAAGAATGCCTTTTCTACTCACGTTTTAATATTATAGTATGATTTGTTTTGCTATAAGTGACGCGTAAGGGTAAGGTAATTGCTTTTATGGCCACGTCTATATTGTCGTGAGCAAAGCTACCCGTAAACAGCTGTTCTGAATCAATATTTATTAAAGTAATATCAACGCCATACTGTCTTTCGAATTCGGCAATAACTGTTTTATAAGGTAAACTTTTAAAAGTACTCTCGTTATTCAACCACGAAGGTTTCGAGCGGTTTTCTTTTTCTTTAGCAATTATTTTCCCATCGATTATTAAAAAACTGTCACCAGGATTTAACTTTGTTTCTTGAGAATTGTAAGTAACGCCAACTAAACCTTCGTAGCAAATAACCTCAAAATAATGGTCCCATTGTTTTACATTAAATTGAGTTCCGTAAACAGTAACAATTCCTGTTTTTGTTTTTACTTTAAAAGAGGATCCTTTAGCAACTTTAAAAAAGGCCTCGCCATTAAGTTCTACTTCTCTATGATGTTTCCAATCTTTTTTATTGAATATTAATAATGACTTTGCATTTAATGAGACACTAGAAGCATCTGGTAATTCTATGGTCGTTTTTTCAGCAAACTCAGTAGTTATGGTGGTATCTAAAGTAGTTGTATAATAATATAGGCTAAAACAAACAGCAAGTATGGCCGCAATACGCATAAATGGTTTAAACCAATGTTTTGATTGCTTTTTACTGCTTTTAATAGTGTTTAAAACAGTATCTAGTTCTTTAGAAGTGTCGTAATCATCTGTCTTAAAAGCCTGTAAGCCTTCATTTAACTTTACTAAATCATCATAGTCTTCAAGCATTTTAAACGCTTCAAGTTCTTGATCATTTAGATCGTTATTCAACCATTTCGATATTAAGATTTCTCTGTTCATGATTCCTTATTCAATTATATAACAGTTTACTTTTATTTTTTCCTACCCTGTGATTTAATTTTTTTCAAAAAACTAAATTTCAGTGTTCAGTGTTCAGTGTTCGGTATTCAGTATTCAGTGTTCGGTATTTAGTATTCAGTGTTCAGTATTTAGTGTTCAGTGTTCGGTGTTCGGTGTTCATTCTTTATGGGAAAAAAAATACAGAAAACTAAAAATCCAAATTCAAAAAGTATAACTCCTAACTCCTAACTCCTAACTCCTAACTCCTTCACAACTCCTTAATATCCTTCCGTAATTTCTCTAAAGCGCCATAAATACGTTTTTCAACTGCTTTGGTAGAAATGTCTAAAAGGGCGGCAATTTCCTTAAAACGTTTTCCTTCAACCCGATTCATCATAAAGGCAACCCGTTGCGCTTCGGTTAAATTTGCTAATGCTTTTTGCAACTTATCGTTATACTCGCTTTCCTGCATTATAAATTCAGGAGTCTCATTGGTATACATTTTAGGTTTGATTTGCCGATGTTTTAAAACAACCTTTTGGTGTGCCGTTTCATTAAGCATTAAATTATTGGCCGTAGTAAACACAAAACTTTTTGCCTTCTCTGGAGAAATCTTAGCACAGTTTTCCCAAAGTTTAACAAAAGCTTCCTGTACTTTATCTTTAGGGCTTAGTAGTTCGCCAAACTTATAGTATAGAAAATTGTGTAAATCTTTAGAATGTTTATTGAATATAGAGGAAAACATACGCTCTTCGCAAATGTTTTCATGTAGTTGTTTCGCCATGTATTATTGGTGGTTGTTCATGCTAAATTAAAAAAAAAGGAAACACGGGGTAGGAATTTTTAAAGTTATCCTGTTTTATATTCAAAAAGCTATGTTTAACCCAAAATCAAACATCATGAAATCTAAAATGAGAACATTATTATTAATACCTTTTTTTGCTCTTTTATTATTCACTTCATGCCAGGACGAAGTCATAGAGGTTACTCCGCCTGCTGAAAGTGAAGCGCTTGTTGCTAATTCCATGCTAACAAGTTTTATTAGCTCCACATCTGCCAAGGACGGATCTGCAGATAACATTATTGATAAAGCAAGTTGTCTGTCTGTTGAATTACCAGTAACGGTTGTTGTTAATGGTCTTGAAATTATTATTGATTCTACTGAAGACTACAAAGTTATCGAGGCCATCTTTAATGAGTTTGAAGATGACGATGATAGGTTGGACATTGTTTTTCCTATAACTATTATTTTATCAGATCATAGCGAAGTTGTTCTTAACAATCGTAACGATTTAGAAAATTTAATCGAAGAATGTAAAGGTGAAAATGAAGCGGACGATGATATTGAATGTATCGATTTTCAATATCCATTATCTTTTTCGGTCTATGATACATCATTTCAAGTTATAGATGTTATCACCGTTGAAAATGATAGGGAACTGTACCGTTTCATCAAGCGTGTAAAAGAAGGCGATGTTTTTGCAAGTCTTAATTTCCCCGTGACTATGATTTATGCAGATGGTTCTACCACTGTTGTAAACAATAATGAAGCACTGGAAAGCACAATTAATGATGCAAAAGATGCTTGTGATGAAGATGATGATAATGATTATGGTGATGACGATTTTACTAAAGAACGTTTAGATAATTTATTAAAAACATGTCCTTGGGTTGTTTACGAATTCCAAAGAAATGAAGCTAATTTAAATGATCAATACCGTGAGTATGTTATTGTATTTAAAGAAGATGGTGTTGCTAAAGTACATGCCAGAGGAGGTGATACACTAACAGGGACTTGGAGTACACGTGTAACGCCTAATGGCGCTTTAATAAAACTTGAGTTTGATACGTTGGTAGACTTCACATTAGAATGGTTTGTGTACGATTTAGAACCAGGTAGAATAAAGTTATACCAGGCAGGAGGTAATAAAATTATCTTAAAGAAAAATTGTGATATAGTAGTTGATATTACTAAAGAAAGAGTTGAAAACTATTTACAAGAATGTTTATGGAGAGTAGCACGATTAAGTGTAGATGGTTCAGATAATGAAAAAGATTATATAGGTACACCATTAAAGTTTTTACCAGAAAATGTTGTTAAAATTAGGGTAAAAGGTGAGTTGGTTGAAGGAACTTATGAAGTATTAGTGAGAAATGCTGGAATAGGTTTAAGTATTACCCTTGAAGGAAGACCAGACCTGAAATTAGAATGGTTAATTACTTTCCTGGAACCAGGTTTAATTAAACTTGAAAATGAGAACAACAAAATGGTATTGAAAAGGCATTGTCCTGATGGTGATGAAGATATAAACTATATAGGTGATGTTGTTGTCACTGGTCTATGGGAAGTTGCTTCATACACTGATGAAGATGTAAATAAAACTGAAGAGTTCTTTGGATATTCAATAGATTTCTTAGAAAGTGGTTATATAAAAGTAACAGATCCTAATGAGGGTATTATAGATGGTTCCTGGTTGGCTTACAGAAATGAAGGTTTATTCCTTGGTCTGCATTTTGGGATGGAAGCACCGTTTGGTGATCTTAACCACAGATGGAAAATAAAAGAAGTTTCACCAAATAGAATTGAATTAAAAGATTACAATGCTAATGGTGGTATAGAAAGAATACTGGTTCTTGAACAAGCAGAGTGGTAGTCTAACTGTTTTTGATTGAAAAAAGGAAAAACTTATCTTTCCGGTTAGTAGTAGGTTAATTAGCTGGATTTCCTTTATAAGACTGTCAAATGATATCATTTGACAGTCTTTTTTTATTAGTCCACGCATATTGCGTGGCAGGAAAACTCTGTTTTGAAAAGTTGCGAAGCAATGCATTCAAAACGGATAGTTAAACCGGCTGGTCGGCCAGGCAGGCTAATCCCGCTTTTTCAGAGGGATCTCAAGTTTAATACCTCCGACCCTTGGGTCTATTTTCAGCGTCCAAGGCTTGCCCTAGGGCATAATATTTTTATATTAAGCCCCTTTATTAATACGCTTCAAATCATTAACTTTGCCATTCTTAAAATTAAAAGTAAATTATGTTTAATAATTTAAGCGATAAATTAGATAAAGCCTTACACGTTTTAAAAGGGCACGGAAGTATCACGGAAGTTAATGTAGCTGAAACTTTAAAGGAAGTTCGCCGTGCATTGCTAGATGCCGATGTTAATTTTAAAATAGCCAAAGAATTTACCGGAAGAGTTAAAGAAAAAGCACTTGGTCAGAATGTTTTAACAACACTACAGCCAGGTCAGTTAATGGTTAAAATCGTAAAAGATGAGTTGACCGAGCTTATGGGAGGTGATGCAGAAGGTATTAATCTTTCTGGTACGCCAAGCGTTATTTTAATGTCCGGTTTGCAAGGTTCTGGTAAGACTACTTTTTCTGGGAAACTCGCCAATTATCTTAAAAATAAGAAAACTAAAAAACCATTGTTGGTGGCCTGTGATGTGTATCGTCCTGCTGCGATCGACCAGTTACATGTTGTTGGAGATCAAATAGGCGTTGCCGTTTTTAGTGATAGAGGAAACAATGATCCCGTTGCAATTTCTAAGGCAGGTATAGCTCATGCAAAAGCTAATGGATATAACGTCGTTATTATTGATACCGCAGGTCGTTTGGCTGTTGATGATGTTATGATGACCGAAATATCGAACATTCATAAGGCCATTCAACCACAAGAAACGTTGTTTGTTGTAGATTCTATGACAGGTCAAGATGCGGTCAATACTGCAAAAGCCTTTAATGATGTACTGAATTTTGATGGTGTTATACTCACCAAATTAGATGGGGATACTCGCGGTGGTGCAGCTATCACTATAAAATCGGTCGTAAACAAGCCTATCAAGTTTATTGGTACAGGTGAAAAAATGGAAGCCATTGATGTATTCTATCCATCACGTATGGCAGATCGTATTCTTGGAATGGGTGATGTTGTTTCTTTAGTTGAAAGAGCCCAAGAACAGTTTGATGAAGAAGAAGCACGTAAACTACAAAAGAAAATAGCTAAAAACCAATTTGGCTTTGATGATTTCTTAAAGCAAATTCAGCAGATTAAGAAAATGGGGAACATGAAAGACCTTATGGGTATGATTCCCGGTGCTGGAAAAATGATGAAAGATATTGATATTGATGATGATGCCTTTAAAGGTATTGAAGCTATTATTCATTCTATGACACCTAAAGAAAGAAGCCATCCATCTATTATAAATTCAAGTAGAAAAATACGTATAGGAAAGGGATCGGGAACTTCTGTTCAAGAGGTCAATCAGTTGTTAAAGCAATTTAACCAAATGAGCAAGATGATGAAGATGATGCAAGGAGGCGGCGGTAAAAAAATGATGCAGATGATGAAGGGGATGCGTTAGGCCAGTATTCAGTCTCAGTTTTCAGTAATCAGTATTAAAAAGTAGAAATTTCATGGATTTCAAAAAACTATTAGTCTATCAAAAATCATTTGAGTTGGCTATGTTTATTTTTGAAATTTCTAAATCGTTTCCCAAAGAAGAAACCTATTCATTGACAGATCAAATAAGAAGAAGTTCACGTTCCGTATGTGCTAATATAGCAGAAGCTTATAGGAAACGGAGATATCCTAAACACTTTGTAAGTAAACTTACTGATGCTGATGGAGAAAACTCTGAAACAAATACTTGGCTAGATTTTGCATTAGCCTGCGAATATATTTCTTCTGAAGATTATTCAAAATATTCAGAACAAGGAAAAGGAATAGGTAAGCTAATAAATTATATGATTAATAACCCAGAGAAATTTGGGGTTAAGCTTGAATAGAGTGAGTACAACAACTTAAATTTAAAACTAAATAAAAACGGAGATTTAGTTCGGCAGAGTAAAAAAACTGCGACTGAGACTGCGACAGAAAACTTTATAACAATGACAATTTTAGACGGGAAAAAAGTTAGCAATGATATTAAAAATGAAATTGCAGCAGAAGTTCAGAAAATAAAAGACAAAGGTGAGAAAGTGCCACATTTAGCTGCGATCATCGTCGGTAATGATGGGGCAAGTTTAACCTATGTTGGTAGTAAAGTGAAAGCTTGCGAGCGGGTTGGTTTTGAGTCTACTTTGGTACAAATGTCCAATACAACGAGTGAAATTGAGTTATTGGAAAAAATAAAAGAACTTAATGAAGACCCTGAGATCGATGGTTTCATCGTTCAGTTGCCATTACCTTCACAAATTAATGAGCAAAAAGTGTTATTGGCTGTTAACCCAGATAAAGATGTAGATGGTTTCCATCCTACAAATTTTGGTAAAATGGCTTTAGACATGTCTACTTTTATTCCAGCGACACCATTTGGTATTTTAGAACTGTTAGACCGTTATGGGGTAGAAACTAAAGGAAAGCACACCGTTGTTATTGGTCGTTCTCATATTGTAGGTAGGCCTATGAGTATTTTAATGGGTCGGAAAGGGTTTCCGGGAAACTCTACAGTCACCTTAACACATAGTCATACCAAAAACATCACTCAAATTACATCGCAAGCAGATATTATTATTTCTGCATTAGGAGTTCCTAATTTCTTAAAAGCGGAAATGGTGAAAGATGGTGCCGTTATTGTGGATGTTGGGATTACAAGAGTTGCAGATGAAACCAGGCCAAGAGGATATAGAATAGTAGGCGATGTCGATTTTGCTAACGTTAGTGAAAAAGCAAGTTACATTACGCCCGTTCCAGGAGGTGTAGGCCCCATGACAATTGCTATGTTGCTTAAAAATACATTGCTTGCTCGGGAAAGGCACAATCAATAAAAAAACAGTATCGTTAACTTATAAAAACGAGGGTTAAAAAGTAAGTTCGATGTGCCATATTGAAATTAGATCCAAAGAATATCAAGCAGCGGAAATGACGTCATGATCTATAGTCAAACAATAACGACTAAGTGTCATTTAGAAGGAGGCACGACTGAAGAATCTTTTGAAGTTAATTAGATGCTTCGCTGTGCTCTGACAATAACAGTAAATTTAATAGTTATTAAAGCACGTCAATGGAAGAAATCAGTATCCAGTGTTCGGTCTCAGTTGGCTTTGCTCGAGATGGTAGTTCACGATTTCTTTTTTGCGTCTTCGCGTCTTTGCGAGCTTAGATCCAAAGAATGTCAAGCAGCAGAAATGACGTCATGATCTATAGTCAAACAATAACAACTAAGTGCCATTCAGAAAGAGGCACGACTGAAGAATCTAACTTGCTGAAAACAACTGTTCCATATTCTTAAAAGATTTAAACTCCAAAGCATTTCCTGAAGGATCTTTAAAAAACATGGTGGCTTGCTCTCCAATTAAACCTTCAAAACGAATATAAGGGGCGATAATAAAATCAATGTTTTTACTTTTTAAATGTTCCGAAAAAACATGAAAAGTATCCCATGGTAAAACAATTCCAAAGTGTGGTACGGAGACGTCCTTTCCATCTACCAAATTGGTATGCGTACTATCTTTTTCTTTTGGGTTGTGATGAATAACTAATTGATGACCGAAAAAGTTAAAGTCTATCCAACAATCACTACTTCTGCCTTCCTTACAGCCTAAAATATCTCTATAAAAATCTCTGCATTCCGAGAGGTTATGACCAGATGTGGCTAAATGAAAAGAAGGTATTAAGGTTTGTTATTAATCATTTATTTTTTTATCCTTCTTGGAGATTTCCTATATTCCTTGGTAGAATTACTAATCAAGTTATTTAACTCATTAAATTCTTCTTTTGTCAATTCTCTATACTCACCAACGGGCATGTCCATTTTAATATTCATGATCCTCACACGTTTAAGTGTTTCTACTTCATAGGTTAAATATTCGCACATACGACGAATTTGCCTATTTAAACCTTGTGTTAAGATAATTTTGAATTGGTAGGTGCTTAGTTTTTCGACTTTACATTGTTTAGTGACTCTGTTTAATTCTGCTAACGGAATACCACCGGACATACGCTCTATAAATGTTTGCGATATAGGCTTGTCTACTTTTACGATATATTCTTTCTCATGATTATTACTAGCACGCAAAATTTTATTTACAATGTCCCCATCATCGGTTAAAAGAATTAGGCCTTCACTAGGTTTATCTAATCTCCCAATGGGAAAAATGCGTTTTGGGTAGTTTATAAAATCAATAATATTATCTTTTTCAACAGAAGTATCCGTTGTACAAACAATCCCAACGGGTTTGTTAAAAGCCAAGTAGACAAAACTTTCTTTGTTATTTTTTATTTCTTCACCATCAACATGAACAACATCTTCCGGGGCAATTTTTGTGCCCATTTCTGGAATAACACCGTTTATGGTAACCCGCCCTGCTTCAATAAGTTTATCTGCTTCACGACGTGAGCAATACCCCACTTCGCTTAAAAATTTGTTAATTCTTTTTAACTGTACTTCCATGCTTCAAAAGTACAACATTTTATGCGTTTAAGAAGTCAATAACGTAACTGTGAACAGCTTCGTTTTTTAGACCATGCCCAAAGCCTTTCGTACCAATAAATTCTACTTTTTTGTGATTTTTTTTGAATTTTAACCCATCAGAGTAAGGTATGATTCTATCTTTCTTATCATGGACAACCAATATTTTTGCTTCGATATCTTTTGCGAAATCAGGGGCAGAATAGTATTCTGGTAAATGATTAAATTCTCTTAATACATACTGAGCCATAGCAAGGGAAACCTTTTTGTTGTAACCCATCATGGTTTCGTATCGTTTAAAGACCCCAACAAAATCTGCAGGAGCACCCAATAAGATTATTTTTTCAATAGATGCCAACTGTTTTTTGTATTGAGAAAAGATACTTGCGGTGCCACCAACCGAATGACCTACTATAGTATTTATCTCAAATTTTTTAGCAACAGCATGTATGCATTCTGAATAGAGGAGTGCATTAAATAATTTTCCACTAGAATGCCCATGCCCTGGAGCATCAAGAGCAATAACAGTATAGTTTAAAGACTTTAAGATTTCGATTAAACTTTTCCATCTATAGGCATTGCTTTCCCAACCGTGAGCCAATAAAACGGGTTCTTTTTCACCTTTCCAACAATACGTTTTTATTGAAATATTTTCATGCATGATCTCTTCTTGGACCGCAGTGTTGAGGTATTGTTTTTCTTTTTCATTGAGTCTCCCTTTTTGAGGGGTTGAAAATAACTTAATAGCCAGTTTTGCGGCATATTTTGGCGAAAAATAACTTATTAGGTTTATATAAGATCCAATAATTTTTATAAAGTAAGCATTCATTTAGTTTCTCTATTTACTAAGTCTATAGAAAATGCGGGTATGCAAATAGCTATATATTCACATGTTTCAGCGAAAGGATTAGAATATTGAACTCTAGTGTTCTTCTCAATTTTAATAGATTGGCCTGCTTCTAAAACAATGGTTTCACCTTCAATAATGAATTGCTTTTTACCTTTTATTATAAAGGTGAATTCATCAAACCTCGGTGTTTGAAAAGGTTCACTCCACCCAGAAGGCGCCTTCATATGGGCTATGCTAATTTGTGAATTGCCATTGGAAGCCATTCCAAAATGTTCCTTTATGATTTTTCCGTCTGTAGTTGGTACGACAAACGGATTGTTTTGTATTGTATATTTTTTTTCTTCCACGTAAAGTTTATTTTTCAACTAACAACTAACAACTAACAACTAACAACTAACAACTAACAACTAACAACTAACAACTAACAACTAACAACTAACAACTAACAACTAACAACTAACAACTAACAACTAACAACTAACTATTTCATGGGCTTCTTCTTGATCATGCCACCTTTTAAATCTTTAACAACGCCCATGATAATAAACGCCTTTCTGTCTATTTTGTCAATTTCCGTTTGAAGTTTGGTAAGTTCCAGACGTGTTACAACAGTGTAAATAATATCTTTATCATAGCTAGAGCCTTGTTTACCATAGCCTCCTTTACCGGCATATATAGTGCAAGCACGTCTTAGTTTTTCAGTAAGCATGATCCTTAGTTCTTCATGGTGGTTTGAGATGATTGTGACCCCTACATATTCCTCTACGCCATCTACCACGAAATCTACTGTCTTTGCCGCAGCCAAATAAGTAAGCATAGCATAAAGAGCTGTTTCAATAGATAGTATGTATGCACCTACGGCAAATATTATAACGTTGATTAGCAGCAAAACATCACCAATAGTTAATGATAATTTTCTGCCTAAAAATATGGCTAAAACCTCAGTGCCATCAATAACGCTACCTCCACGTATCGACATGCCAATTCCCAAGCCTAAAAAGAAACCACCAAAAACAGCGATTAATAACTTGTCTTCAGTAACGATAGGGTAGTTTACAAAGTGTACAACGGTTGCTAAAAGAGTTATGGCAGCAATACTTTTTATGGCGAATTTATTGCCAATGGTTCTGTAGGCAAGAATTAAAAAAGGCAGGTTAACTAACACTAGTAATAAGCCTAAATTCAATGATGTTACATTTTCTAATAATAAAGAAATCCCTGTAGCGCCACCATCAATAAATTTGTTTGGCAATAAAAAACCCTTTAACCCAAATCCAGCAGAAAAAACCCCAATTATAATAAAAAAATATTCTTTGACTGCATGCGATAATTCAACTTGAAACCGTCTTACCAGAGGGACTATTTGTTTTTTGCTCACAGGCTTGTTGACTTGTTTTTTTTCAAGTCTTTTACGCGCCAGATCTACTAATAATTTTGATAAGAAAGGGTTCATTTATTTAGTTGTTAATGCATGGTCCAGTTTAAGAAAAAGTATTTTATTTTAGCATTATCGGGAATATGCATAGCTTCTATTTTTACATCCATATTAAACCTAAGATTGGCAGGGAGTTCTTTTTTATCTATAACAAAACTTGCGTTTAATTCGTTTACAATAATATGAACCGAGTTTATTAGACTATTTATTTTTGAAATTTTATAAGCACTCGAAATATCCTTAAAGGTACTTAGGGTAGATATGTTCTTATTTGTTTTATATCTAGGATCTATAATTTGAATACTTTCAATAACCGACGTAGAGTCTAAAGCTTGTTTCGGGGTGAGAACCAAAAGTTTTGCACCACCTTTTTCAAATAGCTCTATATTGTTTTTGCTGCCAGCAAATTCATCACCACTGGTAAATGTTACTAAAGAATCTTTAGCAAAGATGCTTTTAAGGTCTTTAACTTGTGTGGAATCTGTTAATAATCCAATATGTTGTTTTCCAATTTCAAAAGGGTTTTGCTCTTTTTCACAACTAGAAAACAAGAGGATAAGAATAATAAGACTTAAAAATGATCTGTACATTATTTAAAAATGATTTAGGTATTGGTTAATATTAATTATTGAACTCATTTAAACTTTTAAAATTGGCTGAAGAATTATCCTTTAGCACCCATTTTTCACTTTTTTTTATTCCGTAGCGGTGCTATACAACTCTAAAAAGCCATCAACTGGATACAAAATGACTAATTTTCGCTTCAATCCAAAAAGTTTAAATGAGTTCATTGATTTATTTTTTTAGTACTTTGGTTAAAATACCAAAAACACTTCTTATAAAGGTAGCACTTGTGAGTACTTTAACAATAGGATTTATTCTAGTACTTCTTCTGGAACTAGTAGTACGTTTTCTGGACTCGGCTTTTTTAAGAGCTTCCCTTTCTTGTCTTGCTTTTTCTTTTGCTTCCTCGGCTTCAGCACGTTCTATTTTTTCATTAAGCATTTCGTAAGCACTTTCTCTATCAATATTTTTATTGTATTTTTTTACCAATTTCGATTTTGAAAGTAAGGTGCTTAATTCTATATCGGTTAACACGTCCATTCTACTCATTGGTGCTCGCATCATGGTAGCAGCTAAAGGGGTCGGTCTTCCCTTTTCATCTAAAGCAGATACCAGAGCTTCGCCAATACCTAAGGATGTTAATACTTCGGTGGTGTCGTAGTACTTGGAATCCGGATAGTTTTGTGCCGTAAGCTTTATGGCTTTTCTGTCTTTAGCCGTAAAAGCCCTAAGGGCATGTTGTATTTTTAAACCAAGCTGTCCTAAGACGGCTTCTGGGACATCCGTTGGGTTTTGAGTTACAAAATAGATGCCTACCCCTTTACTTCGTATTAATTTTACAATGCTTTCAATTTGGTTTAATAACGCTTTTGATGCTTCATTAAAGATTAAATGAGCTTCGTCAATAAAGAGAATTAGTTCGGGTCTGTCGCTATCACCTTGCTCAGGGAATGTTGAGTAAATTTCTGCTAATAAGCTCAGCATGAATGTTGAGAATAGTTTGGGTTTGTCTTGGATATCTGTTAATCTGATAATATTAATATAGCCACGTCCGTTCTCATCAATCCTTAGTAAATCCTGGGTATCAAAAGAGGTTTCTCCAAAAAACAAATCGGCACCTTGCTGTTCTAGCGCAACGATTTTACGTAAAATGGCACCTGTTGATGCCGTCGAAATTCTACCATAAGCTTCAGTAAATTCTGCTTTTCCTTCTTGAGTGGCGTACTGGAGTATTTTTTTGAAATCTTTTATATCCAGAATAGGCAGCTTATTGTCATCACAATATTGAAATATGACGGCCACAACTCCAGATTGTGTTTCAGATAAATCTAAAATTCTCGAGAGCAATACCGGTCCAAATTCGGTAATGGTTGCTCTTAAGCGAACCCCATCTTGTTCAGAAAGGGTTAATATTTCAACAGGAAAAGGCTTCGCTTCAAATGGGAGCCCTATTTTTTCGTGGCGCTCATCAATTTTTGGATGCCCAGGACTCGGTTGTGCT
The DNA here is from genome assembly GCF_028736925.1 of Flavivirga sp. 57AJ16. GTDB lineage: Bacteria > Bacteroidota > Bacteroidia > Flavobacteriales > Flavobacteriaceae > Flavivirga. Next base: position 183,087 of record NZ_JAQZAT010000008.1, read on the forward strand.
AATCCACTTAAATCCCCTTTAATATCCATAAGCAATACAGGAATGCCTTTGTCGCTTAAATTTTCGGCCAGTACTTGTAAAGATTTTGTTTTTCCCGTACCAGTGGCGCCAGCGATTAAACCATGACGATTCATGGTCTTTAAAGGTATTTTTACATGAGCCCCCGTAACAGTTTCGCCATCTAACATGGCAGCACCTATCGGGATAAAATCACCTTTAGTTGTATTGCCCTCAGTGATATGTTTGAAAAAAGTTTCCTTGGTACCCATATGCTATAATTTTGCATAAAAATACAGGAAAAAAGAAGAAGAAAAAAATAAGATTATAAGCGATAAAACCTAATCTATTCACGCCATTTAACCCAAACAACTATTGCTGGATTTGCTACACTTGACCCTGAACTAGAAGAACTTAATGATATATAATCGTTTATGTTAAAATCTAGATTTAATGTTGAATTATTAAATTCATAATTTGACAAATTAAAATTATATGAAATAGTGGTATTGGTTCCAAATCCAGTCCAATCAAAGACTCTTAATTCAAAACCTTTATTGCTATTACCTCCACTACAATTACCAGTAATTCCAACGATCGTTCCATTAAATGGCATTAAAGGACCACTACCTGAATTTCTCATAGTACCTCCATAAGAAAGATTTTGACCATCTGAGTTACCATTAGTTCCAAATTGAATCGCGACTGCTCCAGTGCTCAACCACTTTGCTCTTGTAGCATCGTACATAAATAGTTGGTCTCCAATAACGGCTAATTGCCCGGTCATGGAACCAGTTGGTGCAGATTGCGGGTTTAATCGTAAGGCGGGAATTCCAGTGTTAGTGGTTTCAATTTCTAGTTCAGAAGATGGCGTAGTAGTACCAATTCCAACTTGCGAAAAACTATAATAACTGCATAGCAGCATTATAAAAAAAACTATTTTTTTCATTTTTGAGTAGAGGTTGAGAGCTATTTATTTAATCCAAAGGTAAAGTTAAAGTTATAAAATTATATCTAAACTAAATCTGAATTTATATAAACTCGTTAAAATTGATTTATTATTATAATTGTTATTTGTAATCAGTTCATTTTAGAGATGCCAATGTTAATCATTTGCCCCTCTAAGGGTGTGCCGTTATTGTTTACGACATATCTAAATTTTACTATATCATTTGTGCTAATAGGATACATGATATTTCCACTAGTACCCCAGTAATCGGTACTGGTTAAGGTTGCGACACCCCTATTAAGATAACCAACTAAATTACCATTTACCGTCATTGCAATGATGTATTTTACACCGCCCGAAGGCATATTTCTTACAGACAAAGAAGCGCTAAACATATAATTTCCAGATTCTAGGATAGTTATTGTGCCATTAGAAGTAATGTTAAACACATGGGGGTTAGTAGCTAGAACATCGCTAGTACCAATTGGAAAATCATAGTATGTATTATTGCCAGTTGATATTATTGAATTTCCGGAGCTACAAAGTCGATTTATTACTAAAGTCGAGTTAGAAAGATTAGTCCAAGAGCTGCTTCTGTAAATGTAATACGAATTTTTAGTGGTATTAAATACTAAAGCACCGTCTAATGGCGTTGCAATAGACATCATCTGCGAATTAGTCACCCTAGGAGGTACAAAAGCTCCTGTAGTGCTATCTATTTGTAAAGCAGAACCGTCATCAGGGGTAGTCGTTCCTATACCCACCTGAGTATAAGATATGTAATGCATACATAAAAATAGCACTACAAAAAGAGTCGTTTTTTTCATTCTTGAGAGAAAGAGATTGAAAACAAAATTATTATTTTAATTAATCCATGGCGAATGTATAAAAATAGAATTGAAAATCAAAGTGTTAATAAGTGAACTCATATAGTATATATCTTAATAAACGATAAGCAAAAAGAGGTGTAATCGCATGTAAATAAAGGTGAAACACTATTTTTTTGAAAATATTCCTTACTATGTGAAAAGAAGTACGACAAAGTGTTTTTGGTTTTTTTTTCTTACGCTAGATACAGTAAAAAGTGTTATAGGTGGATGTAAATAATACCATTTCTTGTTTGAAATGGCCGCAATAAAACGCCCTTTTTTACTTTCTACTTCAATAGAAAAAGAAACCGTAGCTAGGCTTGCTTTATTTTTCAATTTTGTATAAAGCAAAAAATCATCATTTTCTTTTACAGTAATTTCAAACAAGAAATGGTATAAATTTAAAAACAGTTATACTGCTGCCTACTAAATTTGTTAATTTTAATCAAAAGAGTTCCTTGAGCTTTCCAATTGACCTCTCCTTTAGAGAGGTCGGAACCGTAAAAGAGCTCCAGGAGAGGTGAAATAAAAAGAATCCAGAAATTTTTTGTTTGAAAAGAATTTCCAGAGGCTCGCCTAGGTCTGTTTTTTGACCAGTTTGTACCACAATATGGATGAATTGTGTATGCTAGTTTTAAAGCGAACGAAGCACATAAGTTTCTATAAACAGGATATACAGACTGAAAGTCTGATTCGTGTTCATGCTAATTAAAATACACCAGAAACAAAAGAGTATTAATTCGTTATATATTTGTGTGTTACCAAACAGTATAAACTAGAATTGAAACTGAAAATATAGTAGATTAAATTAATGTTATATGTATCTTTGCAAATTATGAAAAAAGAGGTACAATTACTGGTAGATAAAGGAGACATGTTGCCTTTAATGGAAGCGTTTTATACGATACAAGGGGAAGGCTACCATAAGGGTACTGCAGCCTATTTTATTCGTATAGGTGGATGCGATGTAGGATGCCATTGGTGTGATGTTAAAGAAAGTTGGAATGCCAATTTACATCCCCCTACTGAAACTGTTAAGATTGTTGAGAATGCCAAGAAATATAGTGATACTATTGTTGTAACTGGAGGTGAACCATTGATGTGGGATATGACCATTTTAACAGACCAATTGAAAAATAAAGGGCTTCAAACGCATATAGAAACTTCTGGAGCTTATAAATTAACAGGTACTTGGGACTGGATTTGTTTGTCTCCGAAAAAAATGAAACTGCCTACTAAAGAAGTTTATAATAAGGCAGATGAGCTCAAGGTCATTGTTTACAATAAAGATGATTTTCGCTTTGCAGAAGAACAAGCTGCTAAGGTTAATAAAGATTGTATTTTGTATTTGCAGCCAGAATGGAGTAAGCGTGATAAAGTTGTGCCGGAAATTGTAGATTATGTAATGGCCAATCCTAAATGGAAAGTGTCACTCCAAACGCATAAATATTTGAATATACCTTAAATTCAGTATTCAGTATTCAGTATTCAGTATTCAGTATTCAGTGTTCAGTGTTCAGTGTTCAGTGTTCAGTGTTTGGTTCCTGTTTCAACTTCAATTTCGATTTCAGTGTTCAGTATGCAGTGTGTTCAGTACTCGTTAATTTACAAAATAAAAATGTTCCAATGGTTTTATATTATTGGAACATTTTTATTTTGTCTAACCGTCTAACCGTCTAACCGTCTAACCGTCTAACCGTCTAACCGTCTAACCGTCTAACCGTCTAACCGTCTAACCGTTTAACGATCTTATTTAGTAAAAGGCACTGCAACTCTAGTAGTTCCCCATCCTAAATGCATATGAGCGCCTCCGTTGGCTTCTTCGAAAGCTATAGAGAATGCTTCTAACGATTCTTCTTCAGATGTTACTGGTACAGATAAACGAGCAACATCATTTGCTTCATTATAGGAATAAGAACCCCAAGCGTTTATGTCTTTACTTATAATAACTGTCCACTCTTTATCTCCAGGTATGGCATAAAAGGTATACGTTCCAGCCTTTACGGGCTTGTTTCCTAACTTCATATCTGTATAAAGTGTTAATTCTGCCGCTTCATTAGCTCCAAGTCTCCAAACTTTTCCGTTAGGTGCTAATTTACTAAGTGCTCTTCCCTTAAGTTGCGGCCTACTGTAAACAATTTTAATAAGTTTATTGGCGTCTCTATAGCTAGTAGGAAATGCCGCTGCATCCATCGGACTTTTATCCAGACCAGAGAATTTTTGAGCATCTACATTTGTAGATAGCAGCATAATAAAGGTAAAAGCAATAACTGTAAAAAATGTTGATTTCTTCATAATGGTTTTTTTAGATTAGATAAGGTTTAAAGATAAATGTAAATTGTGTTAAGGTTCTTATAAAAGTCGTAGGCAGATGTTAAAGTTTACATTTTAAAGCAAAAAAAAACTACTCATAATGAATAGCTTTTTTTAGGAAATAGAAAAAGTCAAGATGAGTCCAATGAATTCAGGGTATAAAAGTTATTTTTTCATCACCTTTACATTCATTTCCTCAACTTTTTTATCTGATAAAACAGAAGGCGCACCAAATAATAGATCTTCACTGGTTCCCGTTTTTGGAAACGCCATGACTTCACGAATAGATGTTTTTTTCTCTAATATCATCATCAATCTATCAACTCCCCAAGCAATACCGCCGTGTGGGGGTGCACCATAATGGAAAGATTTATACATCGTACCAACGCTTTTAAGCATGTCTTCTTTGTTGTAGCCCATATTTTTATAGGTAGCTTCTAAAATTTCAGGCTTATGGGCACGAACAGAACCACCTCCAATTTCATAACCGTTTAAGATAAGGTCGTATTGTTGTGCAATAATACTTCCTATTTCCTCTTCTTTGCCGTCCATATGCTTGTCGATATGATGAATGGCAGGCATTGAAAATGGATTATGGGTAAACGTCCAACGACCTTCATCTGTTTTTTCAAACATGGGGAAGTCTATTACCCAAGCAGGTCTTAGTTCCTTTGGGTTTATTAGGCGTAACATGCTGCCTAATTCTTGGCGAACAGCATCCAATGCTTTATTGGCCGTTGCATAGTCTGCGGCAGAGAAAAATACAATATCACCAGCCTGAGCGTTGGTTGTTTTAATGATGCCAGCAGCAATGTCTTCACCTAAAAACTTAATAATTGGTGACTGCAGATCATTTTCATTAACAATAATATATGCCAAACCACCTAAACCGTGCTGTTGCGCAATAGCTGTTAATTTTTCTATTTGCCCTTTTGATAAACGCTTCTTTCCTTGTTCTTTGGCAGAGATCTTAATACATTTTACGATACCTCCTTCTTCAATAGGTTTACTAAATACTTGGAAGGTCGTGTCTTTTACAATATCTGTAATATCCTGTAGTTGTAATCCAAAACGCAAATCGGGTCTATCGCAGCCATATTTATCCATGGCCTCTTTATAGGTAATAACTTCAAACGGATGTAAAATCCATTTTTTACCATAAATTTTCTTAACAATGTCATTGAACATGTTCGTGTTCAAATCTATAATTTGCTGCATGCTGGCATATGCCATTTCTATATCCAGCTGCGTAAATTCTGGTTGGCGATCACCACGAGAATCTTCATCCCTAAAACAACGTGCAATTTGGAAGTATTTTTCGTAACCGCTTACCATCAACATTTGTTTAAATTGTTGAGGGGCTTGTGGCAAGGTATAAAAAGCCCCGGCTTGTTTGCGGGTTGGCACTATAAATTCCCTTGCTCCTTCGTCTGTTCCTGCACTTAAAATAGGTGTTTCAATTTCCAGGAAATTTTGTTCATCTAAAATATCCCGCATTAACTTAATCACTTTATGACGGTTAATAATAACCCTGCGAACATTGTCATTTCTGTGATCTAGGTATTTATACCGAAAACGTGTGGTCTCGTTTGTTTTGGTTGCTCTCTTTATTTCGAAGGGGAGTGTTCTGGAGAGATTTAAAATCTCTAAAGAAGCTGTTTCCATTTCTATTTTCCCTGTTCGTAAAGCGGGGTTGTAATCGTCTTCTTTACGTTGGACAAGCGTTCCGGTAACAGTTATAACCGATTCTGGCTTTAATTTTACCAACTCATCTAAATTAGGGAATGACTCTCTACTTAAACGTACTTGAAAAACTTCGTTGCTGGAATCTCGCAAATCAATAAAAATAAGCTCGCCATGATCACGAACACTTGATACCCATCCAGAAAAAGTAACATCTTCAGAAATATTTTCTTCAGAAACATCAGAAATTAAATGTGTCCTGTACTCGTCTTTTATAACAATAGGAATTTTAGGTAATATTTCTTCCTGTGCTTTGGTTGTTGGTTGTTGGTTTTTGGTTGTTGGTTGCTTAGCTGTTTGAGAGGCCCCCTGAACTTTAAACTCAGAACCTTGCAACTGATTAAGAATGCCTTCCCGAATTACTTTTCCAGAGGCACCTTTTCCAATAATGGCGATAACCTTACCAACTAGAATGCCCGCCTTGCCTTGGTTTCCAGCTTTTATGTCATTTGCAACCGCTTCGTTTTTAGAAATTACAGTTGAAATAGCCTCCTGAATTTGAGATTCTGAGATGGTATTATTTTCAAAATACTTATTGTAATCGAAATCCCTGTCTTTTAGATACGATGTAATGGCATTCTGGACCAAGACAGACGTTATTTTTTCATCTTTAAATAGTTGAAAGATCTCAACAAGGTGTTCAACACGGTGTATATTGGCGTATTCATCAGCAGCAATATTATTAACCAATGTCTTCGCAACGAAAGAAGGGTCTTTAAGTTCATTATTTATAGCTATAAATGTTTTAGAACGTAACGAATCTGCTGTAAAAAACTTGGCATCTTGGGGTAATACCCCACCTTTAATCAAAATGGACTCCACGGCGTAGGGAAGTGTGCTGGTATCCACTTTAATGGTACTTACAACTTCTTTAATAGAAACAAAAGGTAAGTCTGGCTCTGAAATAAACCGATAATCGGCCTCAAACTCTTTTTTACGCATTGTTTTGGTTTGCTTTAGTTCAGCATCCCATAAAACGGTGGTCTGTTCTGGTCGAAACTCTTTGTGTTCTATATAATAGTTGAATTGTTTTTCAACCTCTTCCTTTAAAGCCTCTACCATAAACTTAAACGAGTTTAAGTTTTTAATTTCGGTACGTGGGTTTAAATTGTAACTGTGTTTTTTACGAAGCGATACAGATACATCCGATTTAAACTCGCCCTTTTCAAGATTAGCTTCAGATATCTTTAGGTTTTGAACAATACGTTGAATGTATTGTGCATAGGTTGACGCGTCTTCAATATGACGAATGCAAGGCTCGGTCACAATTTCAATAAGTGGTACCCCTGCCTTATTAAAATCGACTAAGGATACTTTTTTTTCATGCACCAATTTGGCTGCGTCTTCCTCAATATGCACTTGCGTTAAATTAACGGTAAATTGAGAGCCATCATTTCTAAAACAAGAAACTTGTCCGTCTGGTATAATGGGGTTATGAAACTGCGTAATCTGAATGTTCTTCGGGTTATCCGGGTATTCATAATGTTTCCTGTCCCAGGAAATGACGTCGTTTTCAAAGGATGATTTTACTGCTTTTCCAAAATAAATAGCTTTGTTGATCGCTTCTTTATTAATGGCAGGTAAAACGCCCATTTGTCCTGTGCAAACAGAACAGATATTCTCGTTTGGTGTTTCTATTTCTTGGTTTGGACAAGAACAAAACAACTTGGTCTTCGTATTTAACCGTACATGTGTTTCCAGTCCGATTACCAATTCTAACTCGTGGGCTTTTAATGCGGTGTCTAATTGTTCCAAATCCATTATATCGTGTCTTTTAAGAAGTTAGCAAACTTCAAAACGAGTTCGTCATTATTTTTTGCTGCTGTAACCTGTAAGCCTGTTTTTGTACCTTGAGGAATGGTCAAGGTTGGTAATTGTCCTAGACTAAAACCGACCGTATAAGCATCAGATAAATACATAGCTAAAGGATCTTTTAAACTAGCTCCAATTTTAGGTGGTGTACTAGGTGTAACAGGGGATAAGATAATATCCACTTGCTCAAAATCTTTTTCAAAGTTTTCAGAGATTGAATCCCTTAAAGCAAGACTTTTTAAATAGATTTCATCAGAAAACCCTTGAGATAATACTTGGTTTCCACCAACAATTCTGCGTTTGGTTTCTTCCGAAAATTTCTCAGACCGTGTTATGGCGTAAGATTCCTTTAGGTCTTTATTGTCGATGCGGTCACCATAATTGGTGCCATCTAAACGTGATAGGTTAGAAGCTGTTTCTGCCATAGCCAAAGTATAGTAAGTAGAAACCAAAATATCAGATTTAAAGAAATCCAGTTCTTTAACTTCAATGCCTTTTGCTTTTATTTTTTCTATGGATGCTAAAAAATCATCTTTAATTTGAGCATCAATCGCTTCGCTTTCAATAAAGTTTTTAAAATAACCAACCGTTTTAATGTCGGCGGCATTTAAAATACTTTTTTCTTCAATAGTTTTAGACGTGTATGTTGTTTGGTCTTTTGTATCCTTACCGCTCATCGTATTTAAAACAATACGAATATCTTCTACAGATTTAGCTAAAGGGCCGACACAATCTGTTGATGATGCGTAGGCCATTAAACCATAACGTGAAATACGTCCGTAAGTTGGTTTTAAGCCATATATGTTATTATAACCAGCTGGTTGACGAACAGAGCCTCCTGTATCGCCCCCTATAGAAAAAACAGTATAATCTTTAGCGACATTTACGGCAGAACCTCCACTAGAGCCGCCACCAACTAATTCTGGGTTTATAGCATTTTTAACGGCTCCAAAAATAGTGTTTTCACTAGAGGACCCATGACCAAAGCTATCACAGTTTTCTTTTACAATTGGGATAGCACCTGCATCCAATAGTTTTTGAATGGCCGTAGCGGTATATGCCGATTTATAATTTTTCAACAAGTCTGAACTTGCTGTTGTATAAGTGCCCTGAAGCATGTAAACATCTTTAATGCCAAACGGGATGCCTTCAAGCAAACCAATAGTTTCACCATTTGCAATTTTGGTATCTACCTTGGCTGCCCGTTCTAAAGCTAATTCGGTTAATAAAGAGTTTACGGTGTTGTTAGTGTTCTCTTTAAGCAGGTTTAATTTTTCCTGAACCAAGCCGGTACAAGATATTTTCCTGTCCATCAATTGCCGATGGAGGTGTTGTATCTGAGATTCCATAATCTATGCATCTATAACTTTAGAAACTACTAAATAGCCATCTTTCTCTTTTGGGAAATTGTCTTTAATGATTTGTTTTTCCAAAGCAGAACTTTCAATTACTACATCATCTCTCAAATTATTTAAAGACACGCCATTATTATGATTGTTATTAAAGGAGGAGGTATTATTTGTTGCCTGTGCATTTTTAATCACGTCAAATAATTTGCTCACTGCCTCAGAAGGTTGGGCTCCTTTAATGCTCGACAATACGTCGACTGTCATAATTTTACTCATGGTTTCGTTTAATTAGATTAACAAAAAAAGCCTTCCGAATTCGGAAGGCTTTATATATTTTTAGACAATAACCTTCCCGATCCTAAAAATTAGGATTATTGAAATTATTATTGTTATTGTTTTTTGTCATAAAACTTTATCTGTCGTCAAATATATATAGAATAAATGTACTAAACATCATTTTTCCCCATCTAATATTTTTATTGTCAAATTAATAAAAAACTTGAAATTAATTTATGAGTTCTATAATAATTATGCGTTTGGGGTTAATTCTTGACAGTATGGAATGATTTTTTTACTTGTTAAACTCATCTTTCGATTTTCGATGATTTTTAGTTTGTGTACGCTTTTTTGTGTAAGATTTTCAGGTTAAGCGAGTAGAAGCAATTACTACAGTATTTTTGTCGCGCCCAGTTATTTTAATCGATAAATCGTTCTGCTCTTTTTGGGTTTACTACTCCAATTTTTCAGAAATGGAAGCTGTTAACTTTAAAATCGTTGGAGTTATTTCGTATGGAGGGTTCATATATGATACTATCATTTATACGGAATCTTAAATGTATATGGAATTTTTTAATTGGCATTGTTATCTTTATTAAGATAAAGGTGAGTATCATAAATAAGTTTCGCTTTTTTGACCATATATAACCGTTCCTAAGAAAATAGATTACGAAGCAGCTTTCTTTTTTATTAAAAAAGACACTACTTTTTTATTTTCTTACTAAAAAATGCAATCATGCCAATTCAAAATATCGCTTCTGCGATGTTTTGAGTTTTTATTAGCGGTTATACGATAAAAAAATAGGCTAAAATCCATTTTAAGATGGTTTTTAGGCGATTTAAGACACTTTTGAATAATTAACAATTGTTGATAATTATTGTATAAAGTCTCTAAAATGCTTTTTAAAGGTAGGTTGATTTCGTATATTTGTTAGTGTCCGAAGAATGATGCCTTAGCGTCATTTTTTTATGGGATAAAATCAAGTTTTAACTTATAGATAAATAATAATATGAGTCAAGAAAAGGAAGAATTTAATAAGCACAATTATTCAGCCGATAGTATTCAGGCTTTGGAAGGTATGGAGCATGTACGTATGCGCCCATCTATGTATATTGGGGATGTTGGAATACGAGGTTTGCATCATTTGGTATATGAAGTAGTCGATAATTCTATTGATGAAGCACTAGCGGGCCACTGTAATAATATTACGGTGATTATTAATGAGGACAATTCTATTACTACGGAGGATGATGGTCGTGGTATTCCTGTGGACTTGCACAAGAAAGAAGGGGTTTCTGCTCTAGAGGTTGTCATGACTAAAATTGGTGCTGGTGGTAAGTTTGATAAAGATTCTTATAAAGTCTCAGGTGGACTGCACGGAGTGGGTGTAAGTTGTGTGAATGCTTTATCGGAAAATTTAAAAGCAACAGTATATAGAGAAGGCAAAATTTATGAACAGGAATATGAACGTGGAAAAGCCATGTATCCTGTGAAATCCATTGGTGATACAGATAAAAGAGGTACCACGGTTACTTTTAAGCCAGACCCGACCATTTTTACTCAAACTTTAGAGTATAGCTACGATACTTTAGCAAGCCGTTTGCGAGAGTTGGCCTATTTAAATAAAGGGATTACGGTTCACTTAATTGATAAAAGGTCTAAAAAAGAAGACGGTGAGTTTGAAGGCGAAACATTTCATTCTAAAGAAGGGCTAAAGGAATTTATCAAGTATTTGGATGCCACTCGTGAGCCTTTAATGAAAGATGTTATTGCGTTTGAAGGTGAAAAAAATGGTGTGCCAGTTGAGGTTGCCATGATTTATAATACCTCATATGCTGAAAATTTACACTCCTATGTAAACAATATTAACACTCATGAAGGAGGCACGCACCTTTCTGGATTTAGAAGAGGGTTAACGCATACCTTGAAAAAATTTGCAGATGGTTCTGGGATGTTGGATAAATTGAAATTCGACATCGCAGGTGATGATTTTCGTGAAGGATTAACAGCCATTATTTCTGTAAAAGTTCAAGAACCCCAATTTGAAGGACAGACAAAAACAAAGTTGGGAAATAGGGAAGTGTCGGCTTCTGTTAGTCAAGCAGTTTCTGAAATGCTAACAGATTATTTGGAAGAACATCCTGATGATGCAAAAACCATTGTTCAGAAAGTCATTTTGGCAGCTCAAGCACGTCATGCTGCCCAGAAGGCACGTGAGATGGTTCAGCGTAAAACGGTCATGTCCATTGGTGGGTTGCCTGGAAAATTATCAGACTGTTCAGAACAAGATCCAGCAAAATGTGAAGTTTTTCTTGTTGAGGGAGATTCGGCGGGTGGAACGGCCAAACAGGGTCGTGATAGAGCATTTCAAGCCATTCTTCCACTTCGTGGAAAAATATTGAATGTCGAAAAAGCCATGCACCATAAGGTATTCGAAAATGAAGAGATTAAAAATATCTTTACAGCACTTGGAGTTACTATAGGTACCGAAGAAGATAGTAAAGCATTGAACCTGTCCAAATTACGTTACCATAAAATAGTTATTATGTGTGATGCCGATATTGATGGTAGCCACATTGCAACGCTAATTTTAACATTCTTCTTTAGATATATGAAGGAATTAATTGAAAACGGACATGTATATATTGCGACGCCGCCTTTATATTTAGTGAAGAAAGGTGCTAAAAAACAATATGCCTGGAGTGATAAAGAACGGGATGAAGTTATAGCTGAGTTTGGAGATGGAAGTAAAATACAGCGTTATAAAGGTCTTGGAGAGATGAATGCAGAGCAACTTTGGGATACCACTATGAATCCAGAGTTTAGAACCATGCGCTTGGTGCAAATAGATAATGGCACTGAGGCAGATAGGATTTTCTCAATGCTAATGGGAGATGAAGTACCGCCGCGTAGGGATTTTATCGAAAAGAATGCTATTTATGCGAATATTGATGCTTAAATAGTTAAAAAATAGTTGTTTAATAAGCCTTGGTATTGTTAATGCCAAGGCTTTTTTTGAATTACAAATATCGATGAAATGCATTTTTTTACGATAAAAAGTTGTTTTGTGTAGTTTTTTTTATATTTTTGTCTCAACTCAATATAAAAAAGATGAAAAGAATAACCCTATTCGCGTCGCTTATTTTAACGACAACGATGTTAGAAGCACAAAACGACATTGATGCATTACTTGCTGCCGGTGTAGAAGATGCAGAACGTTTTGCACAGGATTATCTGGCACCTGGTACTAATGGATTAATGTATAGCATGAATGCCAACTGGTTTAATTCGGCTGCAGCGAAGCCCTTAGGTGGTTTTGAGATTTCGGTTATTGTCAATGCAGCAACCGTAAAAGGAGAAAACAAAACATTTAACTTGAACACAGACGATTATAACAATGTTAGCTTTGTTCAAGGACCAAATTCTCAAATGGTATCTTCTGTGCTGGGGGAAAACGATCCTCCAATTTTTATCGAAATAGAATACGACGATCCTATTTTTGGAAGCCAAACAGAACAAATAGAATTGCCGGACGGTATTGGTTCTGGAAGTGCCAACTTATTGCCAACAGCTTTTATTCAAGGGGCAGTAGGACTTAGTAAAGGTATAGAGGTAAAAGCACGTTTTGTTCCTGAAATTGATACAGATGATGTGTCTTTAAGTATGTATGGAGCTGGCTTGCAATTAGAATTTACCAAGTGGCTACCAGCAGATAAGTTGTTGCCGGTTGCCATATCCGGTTTAGTGGCTTATACACATTTAGGAGCTTCTTACGACTTAACGGATTCGTCTGGAGTTCAAGGTGAAAATCAACGTCTTGAAAATGATACCAATACCTGGTTGTTTCAGTTAATGACATCAACTAAACTACCGGTTTTTAATTTCTATGGCGGTATAGGATATGTGAAAGGAAAATCTGAATCAGATTTATTAGGTACGTATAGAGTTACAAGTGGTGCATTGACATCTGAACCTATTGTGGATCCATTTTCAATTTCTAGTGAGGCGTCCTCTGTAAGAGGAACTATTGGAGCAAAATTAAAATTAAGTTTCTTCAGACTTAATGCAGAATATCATTTATCTAAATTTAACGCCTTTTCATTGGGGCTTAATTTTGGCTTTAGATAGTCCTATCAAGAAACAGAAAATTGTTTAATTTTAATTAGTTTATATTTTTGTTATAGTTTAAAAAGTACAGGATTTAATCTTGTACTTTTTTTTTTATTTAGAGCATGAAGTAATAGTAATAAAAAGACAAAAAAAGGATGAAAAGAAGCATTCCTGCCTGCCGGCGAGGCAGGTTGCAATCAATTGAAAAAAGTTTAAATCACTTCAATATTAATTTGTAGTTTTGTATGACCAAAATCATATAACTTAGGCTTTTATATTGCGAGATTTGTGTCAATAAAATGTCATTAAAAAGGAAATAATCAAAAGTTATCAATAACAATCAAAATTTATAAATACATGAAAGTAACAGTTGTAGGAGCAGGGGCAGTAGGTGCAAGTTGTGCAGAGTATATTGCCATTAAAAATTTTGCTTCAGAAGTCGTTTTATTAGACATCAAGGAAGGGTATGCAGAAGGAAAGGCAATGGATTTAATGCAGTGTGCATCATTAAATGGTTTTGATACCAAAATAACTGGTATTACAAACGATTATAGTAAAACTGCAAATAGTGATATTTGTGTCATTACTTCTGGAATTCCTCGTAAACCGGGAATGACACGTGAAGAATTGATAGGGATTAATGCTGGTATTGTAAAAGCAGTATCATCCAGTTTAATAGCCCACTCTCCAAATACTATTCTTATAGTGGTTAGTAACCCCATGGACACCATGACCTATCTGGCACATAAATCGACCAACTTACCTAAAAATAGAATTATTGGTATGGGGGGGGCTTTAGATTCTGCTCGGTTTAAATATAGATTAGCTGAAGCTTTAGGGGCTCCTATTAGTGATGTTGACGGTATGGTAATAGGTGGACATAGTGATACTGGGATGGTACCATTAACGAGTCAGGCAACTAGAAATAGTATTAAAGTATCTGAATTTTTAAGTGAAGACAGATTAAATCAGGTAAAAGAAGATACTAAAGTAGGTGGTGCTACACTTACTAAATTATTGGGTACTTCTGCCTGGTATGCACCAGGAGCAGCAGTTAGTGGTTTGGTACAGGCCATTGCTTGCGACCAAAAGAAAATGTTCCCTTGCTCTACGCTTTTAGAAGGAGAATATGGTCTAAATGATATCTGTATTGGTGTACCGGTTATTTTAGGTAGAAACGGTATTGAAAACATTGTCGATATAGAACTTAGTGATGCTGAAAAAGCACATATGCAAGCTAGTGCAGAAGGTGTTAGAAAGACAAATGGCTTATTAGAATTTTAGTATTCAATACTTTAAAATAGAATTTATACAAAGACTGTAGAAATACAGTCTTTATTTTTTTATATTTGGAGCTTGAAGCATCCGCAACAAAATATTTATAGTAGAAATGATCACGGGATGCTACATGCAACAATTCAAAACAATAGATAAACGCGCATGAAAGCGAAATGGTACTTTAGTACTTTAGTTATTGCCCTCACTTTACTGAGTGTTTGCCAGAAGCAAATTTCTGTACCCAATCAGGAAATTGTCATGGAGTTTATCTATGACGAGGTTACGTTAGATGAGGTTCAAAATGCCATTGCAGTTGTAAAGAAACAATTGCAAACTCTAGGAATAGATAATATACAAGTCGGGAAGAAAGAAGACGGACGGCTAAAAATCACATATTATAGCGATGTTAATGTCACCAGTATAAAAAAAATACTTTCCGAAGAAAAAAAATTAGAACTTGATTACGCTTCACATAGTAAAGATAAAGAACGCTCCAGACTTCCTTCCAATGAGAACAAAAGTGGTTATAGTTTAGATGTATATGAAATCCAAAATGGCACAGATGCTGGATCTGACCTAAATGGCACTTATGTTGCAGAATTAAAACACAAATCTGACCGATTTTCCAATCCTAATTTATTTATAGGTAAACTGAATACCGGTGCGGAAGATAGCGTTGTTAAAACGGCCTATAAAGTAAGTAGACATATTGCCATTGCTATAGATAATATGTCTCACCATGTTCCTGATGTTAGAGCAGGGCCGTCTTGTTAACAAAAATTCTTAACCTTAAATAATGCTTTTTTGCTATTTCAAATAGAGGTATGTATAAATACCTTCGGAAAAGAAATACGGAATTTTAAAAAGCATTTTCCAAAAATCAAAACATGCGATAAGACTGGCTTTCACCATATATTCAAAAAGCTAAAAAACATCTTATTCGTATCATAAAAATAATTATCAAATCATAGAGCAAATCATATATTTGCTCGTTTTAAAAAATTTGACCAAAAAATCATAGAAGCATGCAAAATAAAGGACTAGTAAAGCTGTTTGCAATTTTGTTCGGATTGGTAAGTATTTACCAATTATCGTTCACATTTAAAGCAAATCAAATAGAAAGCGATGCGGAAGAGATCGCCATCAATAAAATTCCAGAGACGGAAGTCGATTATCGCGCTAAAAGAAGCCAGGAGGAAGTTAATTATTTAGAGTCTATTGCGACCGATACCGTTTTTAACCTTGGTATTTCTAAATTTACTTATAATGAAGTGAAGGAAAAAGCGATGCCTTTAGGCTTAGACCTTAAAGGAGGTGTTAGCGTGACGTTACAGATATCTGTAAGGGATATTTTAGAAGGGTTGGCAAACAAAAGTAAGGATCCAGCATTTAATAAAGCTTTAGATGATGCAGAAGAACTTCAAAAAGATGCTCAAGAATCCTATTTGGAATCTTTTTTCAGGGCTTTTGATGCTATTAAAGGCGATACAAAATTAGCATCACCAGATATTTTTTACACCAAGGATTTAGATGGTGAAATTAATAGTAATATGTCTGATGATGAGGCTAAACAAGTTATAGAGAGAAAAGTGGATGAGTCTATCGTTTCTGCTTTTGAGGTATTGCGTAAGCGTATTGATGAATTTGGTGTTACACAACCTACTATTCAACGTCTCGGTAATTCAGGGCGAATTTTAGTTGAATTACCAGGGGTTAAAGATAAGGAGCGTGCTTTAAAATTATTACAGAACACGGCCCAATTAGAGTTTTGGGATGCTTATAAAGGTGAGCAATTCTTTAACTTTTTAGCGCAGGCAAACGAACTTTTAAAAGAATCTGTTAAGCCTGAGGCAACCGAAGAGGAACAAGAACCTCAAGATGAAGAAAGTGCAGAGGATGATACTATCGATGACCTATTAGGAGATGCGACAACAGATTCTACAGCGGTTGAGACCGAAAACAATCCTATTTTTGACTTATTTAGAGGGCAAGGTTACCAGGGCGGTCCTGTTATTGGGAGATTTGAGCTTAAAGATAAGGCAACACTTCTTGATTATTTAAACAGGCCAGAAGTAAGAGAGTTATTGCCAGCAGAACAACGTTATGCTAAATTTGTTTTTGGAAAACCAGAAAAAGATAGCGAGATAGTAGATTTATATGCTCTAGTAGGGAATAGAGATAATACACCTCCATTAAGTGGTGCTGTTATTGTTGATGCCCGCAATCAGTTTGATGCTGCGAATAGATCTGAAGTTTCTATGCAGATGAATGCAAAAGGTGCTAAGATCTGGGAAGACATGACGGGTAAGGCCTATGCTCAGCAAAGCCAAATAGCTATTGTCTTAGACGATATAGTGTATTCTGCTCCAGGTGTTACAACCGGACCTATTGCAGGAGGGAATTCTTCAATTTCTGGAAATTTTACATTAAATGAAGCGGTCGATTTAGCAAACGTACTACGTGCAGGGAAATTACCGGCATCGGCTGATATTATTCAAAGTGAAGTCGTAGGACCATCACTTGGACAAGAAGCTATTGATAGTGGTACTATGTCGTTCTTAATAGCATTAGTGTTGGTATTGGTATGGATGGTATTTTATTATGGTAAAGCAGGTGGTTTTGCAGATGTTGCGATGTTATTGAACATTTTATTGATCTTTGGTGTTTTATCAGGATTAGGAGCCGTGTTAACATTACCGGGTATCGCAGGTATCGTATTAACAATTGGTATGTCTGTGGATGCAAATGTACTTATCTTTGAGCGTATTCGAGAAGAATTAACTAAAGGAAAAGGACAGAAAGAAGCTATTACGGATGGTTTTAGTAATGCCTTATCTTCTATTTTAGATGCTAATATTACTACTGGTTTAACAGCATTGATTTTATTTATATTTGGAACAGGGCCAATTAAAGGGTTTGCAACGACTTTATTAATAGGTATTGGAACCTCTTTATTTACAGCGATATTTATTACTAGATTGTTAATTGACTGGTATGTTAACAAAGGGGGTAAACTGGATTTTGCTACAGCTGTTACAAAAAAACTTTTCAGAAATATCAATATCGAGTTTTTACAAAAACGTAAAGTTGCTTATATCATTTCCGGGGCTTTTATTTTATTGAGTTTAGGGTCTTTGTTTACTAACAGTTTGGATCAAGGTGTGGATTTTGTTGGAGGTAGAACCTACCAGGTACGCTTTGCTCAAGACGTTAGTGCTTCTGAAATTACAGGCGTGTTATCAAAACCAGAGGTTTTTAATAGTGCGGATGCTAAAACTTTCGGGGCTACTAATCAGTTAAAAATTACGACGAAGTACAAAGTAAATGAGACTGGATCCGAGGCTGACGAAGCTATTAGAAAATCATTATTTAATGCATTACAACCATATTTAGATGGCCTGTCTTATGATGATTTTATTAGTGATGCTGATACTAAAACTGTTGGCCTAATGAAATATTATAAAGTAAGTCCAACGATTGCCGATGATATAAAACAAGCTTCATTCTGGGCGATTTTAGGATCTTTAATAGTGGTGTTCCTTTATATCTTAATCCGTTTTAAAAGATGGCAATTCTCTTTAGGGGCAGTTGCGGCTGTATTTCATGATGTGTTAATTGTATTAGGGATATTCTCTTTAACATATAAATTTATGCCATTTAACATGGAAATAGACCAGGCATTTATTGCTGCTATTTTAACAGTTATAGGTTACTCGTTAAATGATACCGTGGTGGTGTTTGATAGAATTCGTGAATTCTTCAATGAACATGGTAACTGGGAATTTAAGCGTGTTGTAAATGTATCGCTTAGCAGTACATTAAGTAGAACATTAAACACGTCGCTAACTACTTTAGTGGTACTATTAGCTATCTTTATTTTTGGTGGCGATTCCATTAGAGGCTTTATGTTTGCTTTAATAGTAGGTGTTATTGTAGGAACATATTCATCATTATTTATTGCAACGCCAATAATGTATGACTCGGTTCAAAAACTAGAAGATAAGAAGAAATAATAGCAGAAATGGTATAGTTAACTTTAACTATTTTTCTTCATTCAAAAAGCCCATCAATGTATTGTTGATGGGCTTTTTGTTTTTCCATTCCTGCGACATGTGCTGAGCTTCCTGAAATGAGTTTAGAAAAGCAGCAACTCGTTTAGGAAAGTTTTATGTTTATTAGCTAGCCCATACTTATTGCATGAGAAAAGTGACGAAGCCCAATGTCATTAAGTTAAGGTAATTTGTTCTTTATTTGTCACAAGGAGCGCAGTCGAAGCCTCAAGAAGATTTCATCCATCATGTCGGGAGCACAGTCAAAATGCTAATAAAAACTAGAACTCCAATAGGTCTTCGACTTTAGCCTGTCTTGAGTACTTCGACTACGCTCAGTATAAACTTGGAGCCGAAAGGCTCAACAGCCTTAACTTAATAACATTGGACGAAGCCATGCGTACAAAACAGGTCGTTGAACCATGCCTTTGTCGTGACAGGTTAATTCCACTTTTTTAACTGGACTCGGGTTGATACCACGACCTAAGAGTTAATTTTAGGCTCTAGAACGGGCTCTCGGATTTATTACTTTGGAGTAGACTGAGGTTGTTTACTTCCTATATAGAAAATAATTGTTCACTAAGTTTATGTACTGGCGTTTGGCCTCATCTTCACTAATATCCTTAGCTTGGAATAGTGCATTGGTTTTAAAGGCATTAATTATAGGTTTCTTGCTTTTTGGCCTGCCATAGTCATTGGTAGCTTTTTTGTAGTATGCATAAAGCTTCAAAAGGGTATCTGCAGGAAAAGGCTCGGTATAAGCATTTACTCTGTTAACAGCATTTTGAAACTCTATATCTAAATCTTTTTTGGTCATTAAACTTCAGCAATAACACTTTCTCCTCCACGAACTTTTTGGTTAAGTCGCACTTTTATATTGGTGTCTAAAGGTAAAAATAAATCGACCCTTGAGCCAAATTTAATAAAACCAGAGTCTTCACCCTGTATGGCCTTGTCATTTAATTTGGCATAGTTTACAATACGTTTTGCCAAGGCTCCTGCAATTTGCCTATATAAAACTTTGCCATAAGTTTTGTTTTCTACAACAATTGTGGTGCGTTCGTTTTCTTCGCTTGCTTTAGGGTGCCAGGCTACTAAGTATTTCCCTGGATGATATTTACTAAAAATAACATTACCACTAATTGGATAACGTGTAACATGTACATTTATTGGAGACATAAATACACTTACTTGCAGGCGTTTTTCTTTAAAATATTCCTTTTCAAATACTTCTTCTATAACAACAACCTTTCCGTCAACAGGAGATACTACTTGTTTGTTATTAGGTGAAATAAGCCGTTTAGGGTTTCTAAAAAACTGAAGGATAAGTATTAAAAATACTAATAGCACAATAAGAATGAGCGTTCTTAGTCCTTCAATCTCAATGAAATTGTCAACCAATAAAAAGGATGCAATAATAAATACAAAAGTTATCAGTATAATTTTATGGCCTTCTTTATGAAACATATTGTAAAATTCTTAAAAATAAATATATAAAAGGAGCTGCAAAAATAATGCTGTCCAGTCTATCTAATAACCCACCATGACCAGGCATGATTACACCACTATCTTTAACATTGGCTTGTCTTTTAAATTTAGACTCGACTAAGTCCCCTAAAGTCCCAAATACACTAATAATAATGCTTAAAACCAGCCAACTTGTAAACCCCAAAAGTTCTGTAAAGGTAGCAATAAAATAACTTGCTACACACGAAAAAAATAAACCACCAAGAAAACCTTCTACTGTTTTTTTAGGTGAAATCTTTTCAAAAAGCTTTTGCTTTCCAAAATTTTTACCAATTAAGTAAGCAAAAGAGTCATTCATCCAAACTAAAATAAAAGATCCCAATAGTATGTTTGGGTCATAGTTTTTATGATAATTTGCTATTAAGATTAAGAATACAAAAGCGCTCGATAAATAAAAAGTTGTAAGAACAAATCGTTTTGAAGCAAAGAGGGGGATTGTTTTTTCAGAGAATAAATCCTTTATTAAAAATAACTGAACAAAAATAGTAAGCACCATAAGTATTTGAGTGGCTTCATCTAACCCAGCATCGGTATTTAGTACCGATTGCCAATACCCAAAAACAGCATAAAGTATAATGAATATAAGATAGGGGATATAGCTTTTAAGCTGAATGAGTTTTTTGAACTCCCCCATACAGACCATGCCAAAAACAAAAAAAAGAGCAATTAATAGTTGTTCGTAATTCAGGCATAGAATTAATAGCAAGACATAGAGTAGCCCAGAAAGCGATCGAATAAGGGTTTCTTTCATTCTATAAATCTTCTAAAAGTAGTAGGTATAGATTTTTTGCACTACTGCCATAACTTAGAAAATCTTTTTCATCACTAGATTTAAAGTGTTTTATGGTTGTTATATTAGTTGGAATTTTTTGTCTGTTTTTAGATTTTATACCACGTAAGCCTTCTCCAATATTTTCAACAATTTGACTTGTAGTTGCAAATACAATAAAGTTTATGGGCAATTCTGGAAGTTTCTTTTCGAAAATTTGCTTTGAAGATATCAGTAATGACCCATCATTAGCAATGAGATTTTCGCAGGTTGTTAAAAAAAAAGTAGCTTCACTTATTTTATTTGTATGCTCTAAATTAGAGTTTATAAATTTATCTTTTAAGTGCTCATCAAATAGCAAGGTCTTTTTTTCTTCCCAACTGTTTTCTGTAAGAATATGTTCTAAGTTTAAAAATATTTCGTTTAAATTTTCACAATACAAAAACTTACCACCATTAGCTTTAAAGTTTATGGTAAACCTTTCGTCTATTGGTAGTTTTATTTCTGGCATATATTTGCCTCTATCATCAGATTTTAGTTCTTCTCCTGAACGTTCGGACTTGGAACCAAAAATTTTTCTAAAAAGACTCATTTAAGTGATTGCTATTAACAGAATTCTTTTTGAGGTTTATCAAATATAAAAAATCTTAAATTAACCGTACGGTTAATTTAAGATTTTTACTAAAAGCTTAACAAAATTATACGCTTATCGATCTATTTGTCCAAGTTTTTAAGCTCTTCTTTTTCAAAAGCACGTTTTCCAAATATTTTTTCAAGATTATCTTTAAAGATGACTTCTTTTTCGAGAAGTACTTCGGCAAGATCTGTTAGCTTGTCTTTATTGTCTTCAAGTAATTTAATGGCTCGTTGATATTGTTTTTCAATGATGTCTGAAATTTCTTTATCAATCAATTCTGCTGTTTGTTCGCTGTAAGGTTTTGTGAAACCATACTCGTTTTGTCCAGAAGAATCGTAATAGGTTAAGTTTCCAACTTTATCACTTAACCCATATATGGTTACCATCGCTCTAGCTTGCTTGGTTACTTTTTCTAAATCACTAAGTGCTCCAGTAGATATTTTATTAAAAATCACTTTTTCAGCAGCACGACCACCAAGAGCAGCACACATTTCATCTAGCATTTGTTCTGGTCGAACAATTAAGCGCTCTTCTGGTAAATACCATGCAGCACCTAACGAACGGCCACGAGGAACAATAGTTACTTTTACCAAAGGTGCAGCATGTTCGAGCATCCAACTTACAGTGGCATGACCAGCTTCATGATAGGCAACCGCTTTCTTCTCACTTGGTGTTATTATTTTATTTTTCTTTTCTAATCCGCCAATAATTCTATCTACAGCATCAAGAAAATCTTGTTTATCAACCGCCTTCTTACCATTTCTGGCAGCAATTAATGCAGCTTCATTACAAACATTGGCAATATCTGCTCCAGAGAATCCAGGGGTCTGTTTAGAAAGGAAATCTGTGTCTAGATCTTTGGATTTTTTTAAAGGTCTTAAGTGCACTTCAAAAATTTCTTTACGTTCACGGATATCTGGCAAATCAACAAAGATTTGCCTATCAAAACGTCCCGCACGCATTAATGCTTTATCTAAAATATCGGCTCTATTAGTCGCGGCAATTACAATAACATTTGTATTTGTGCCAAAACCATCCATTTCTGTCAATAGCTGATTAAGTGTATTTTCACGTTCATCATTACTTCCAGACATGGCATTTTTACCTCTTGCACGGCCAATGGCATCTATTTCATCTATAAAAATTATAGAGGGTGATTTTTCTTTGGCTTGCTTAAACAAATCTCGTACACGGGATGCCCCAACACCAACAAACATTTCAACAAAATCTGAACCGGATAAAGAGAAGAAAGGTACCTTAGCTTCACCGGCAACAGCTCTAGCCAATAATGTTTTTCCTGTTCCTGGAGGGCCTACAAGTAAAGCGCCTTTTGGAATTTTACCACCAAGCGTCGTATATTTTTCTGGAAATTTAAGAAAGTCGACTATTTCTTGAACTTCTTCTTTGGCTCCTTCTAAACCGGCAACATCTTTAAACGTTGTTTTAACTTCGGTGTTCTGGTCAAAAAGTTTTGCCTTAGATTTTCCGATATTAAAAATCTGTCCTCCACCAGCACCACCAGCACCACCAGACATACGTCGCATAATAAAAATCCAGACTCCAATAAGTAAAATAAAGGGAAGTATGCCCATTAAAAGATTTCCCCAATCGTTTGTTTCGGTATCAAACGTAACAACCGGTTTAACTGTTAGATCTTTTGTAAGGTCGTTTAAGCGATTCTCAAAATTTTGAAGATCACCAAATTCAAATTTATAGTTTGGTAATTTTGTTGCAGAAGGTATAAGCGATGTGGGCTTGGATTTTTTATGAACTTCTTTGGCTTCGGCCTCTTTGGTTAAATAAACTTTAGCGACACGTGTGTTCTTTACTATATTTACTTTTTCAACATCACCATCTTCTAAAAACCTAAAAAAGTCTGAAGGTGTGGTCATATTACCATCTTGATAGCTTCCATTACTGAATAACTGAAAACCTAAGAAAACAGCTATTAATATACCATAAATCCAGTACGGACTAAATTTTGGTTTTTTATCTTTTGTATTTTTTTTGTTGCTTGCCATTTGATTTTTTTAGTAACTAGTTTCTATAACTGTTGTTTTTGCATCACCCCAAAGACTTTCAATATCATAATACTCTCTTATGTGTTTTTGAAACACATGTACTACAACATTTACATAATCTATTAATACCCATTCGGCATTATCGACCCCTTCAGTATGCCACGGGTTGTCTTTAAGTTCTTTGCTTACTTTCTTTTGTATTGAATTGACTATGGCGTTTACTTGTGTATTTGAAGTTCCTTCACAAATTATAAAGTAATCACAAACCGTATTTTCAATCTCTCTTAAATCTAGAATATTTATTTCTTTACCTTTAACATCTTCAATGCCATTTATTATTACAGATATTAGTTGGTCTGTGCTTATATTTTCTTTCGCCATTAATTTTCTTTAATTTGTGCAAAGTTATTATTTTTTTAGTTCTTTATACTTTAAAATAATCATAAGATTTTAGGGTGTCACAATAAATTTAATATGTTTATAGTCAAACTTAATGCCATCGACTCTACAAATAGCTATTTAAGAAAGCTTAGTGCAGAAGAAAGAGTAGATGATTATACAACTGTTATTGCGAAAAAGCAAACAAATGGGAGGGGGCAAATGGGAACAGTTTGGAGTTCGCAATCATCTAAAAACCTAACGTTTAGCGTGTTTAAAGATGTATCTCAATTTTATTTAGAAGACCCTTTTTATATTAGTATTGTTACTTCTTTAGCTTTACTGAAGACCCTTCGGTTTTTTTCAATTTCTCGATTAAGTGTAAAATGGCCAAACGACATTTTGTCAGAAGACAAGAAGATTTGTGGTATTTTAATAGAAAATGTCATAAAACAAAATAATATTAATGCTTCCATTATCGGCATTGGCTTAAATGTAAATCAAACTAAATTTGAGAATTTACCCAAAGCCTCTTCGCTAAAAATGATATCCGGAAAGGTTTTTGATTTGGATGAGATAGTTCATGTCATTTTAAAAAACCTAAAATATTATTTCCTGCTTCTAAAAAAGGGGCAGCATGATATTTTAAAAAAAGACTATGAAGCTTACTTATTTAGGAAAAATAAACCTTCAACATTTAAAGATGGAGAAGGTGCCGTGTTTTCTGGTTTTATAAAAGGGATTTCTAGGTCTGGAAACCTTCAAGTGTTATTAGAAGATGATATTATAGAAGAGTTCGATTTAAAAACAATTACCCTTTTGTACTAGGGTCTGTTAATACTAAACGGAAATCATGGTTTTTTTGAAGATTTTTTCGGATTTCCAGACGGTTTTTGGCAAACATAGCAGGCTACGTAGGTAAAAAGCAACGACGAAATACGGAAAAAGGGCGAAAAAAACAATTTTAGGCTTCATGTTAACAGGCTCTATATTGCATTAGGTATACTAGTAGCAAGCGTTTCAATAAATTTGCTAATAGGGCCTTTTATCATCATGGCCATCATTGGGTTAAAGTCTCCTGTGAATTCTAATTGTACTTCGCTAGAGGTTTCGCTAATTTCAGCAATATTTCCAATAAGTGAAAAATCTAATTTTCCGCCAGCCGCTCCTAAAACTATTTTATTTGGAGCTATTGCTTCTTTCTTTTTAAGAATGATTTCGGGCATGCCCTTTAGAGCAAATAAAAATTTGTCATTTTCTAAAACTTCAAACTTACTAATATTTTCGGGCATTAAAGATTCAAAATTTTTAACATCGGATAAAAAATCAAATACTTCTTGTGATGATTTATTAACGCTAATTTTGGGTGATTCTAAATTCATTTCTTTACTGTTTTTCGTTTGTTGTAGGTTTGTTAAGTTATGTTTTTATGATTTTACCTAAATGTTCCCACAACTAAACAACATACATTTGTGATATCAATTAACGTTCCATTCTGCTGGATTGTTATTCCATTCGGATAATGTTTTTAACTCTGCTTCAGAAATATATTTGGTGTCCAAAGCTTGTTCCAGTAAACTTTCATAGTTACTTAAAGTCTGAAGTTGGATATTTTCTTTTTCAAAATTTTCGGTAGCGACTTCAAATCCATAAGTGAAAATAGCAATCATGCCTTTTACATTTAGATTTGCTTTTTTTAAAGCTTTTACGGCATTTAAGCTGCTTTTTCCTGTACTGATTAAATCTTCAACGACGACAATATTTTGCCCGCTTTCAACAAAACCTTCTATTTGATTTTTTCTACCATGTCCTTTAGCATCGGGCCTTACATAAATAAAAGGTAGCCCTAGATAATCTGCAACCAACATACCTATACCAATAGCACCAGTAGCAACCCCAGCAATAACATCGGGTTTACCATATTGTTTTTCAATTTGCTTGCCCATAATTTCACTAATATAATTACGAATTAGCGGAAATGATAATGCAATACGGTTGTCACAATAAATGGGGGATTTCCATCCGGATGCCCAAGTAAATGGCTCTTTTGGACTAAGTTTTATAGCGTTAATTTGTAATAAAACTTCAGCGGTTTTTTTTGCGGTGTCTTTGTTAAAAATCATGTTGGCAAAATTACATATAAATTTAGTTTTATCTGATTGTTGCTTTAGGAATAAAAAATATTTTTTCAACAATGAGTAGATTATAACTAAAAATGATATTTTTACCACACTGTAAATTGTTAGTTGTAACATATGTATCAAGTTTTTGTTGGGGACAAGCCTATTATATTAACAACTAAAGTTGAAGAAGAGATCAACTTTAAAAATTATTTGCTCGATACTGTAAATATTGGGAAAGTTATAAAGGAACTCAACACCACTTCTTTAAAAGAAATCCGCCTTATTCATAAAAATGAAGATAAGCTTCTGAAAAAATTCTTAAAAAAATTACCCAATGTTATTGCTGGTGGAGGTAAAGTATATAACGAGAGCAATGATATTTTATTTATATACAGGAATGATAAATGGGACTTGCCCAAGGGTAAGGTAGAAGGTAATGAAACTATAGAAAGAACGGCGATCCGTGAAGTCTCAGAAGAAACGGGAGTTGCTGGGTTAAGAATAACAAAACCTTTAGAAACTACTTATCATATTTTTAAGCGTAATGGGCGACATAAAATAAAAATTACTTATTGGTTTGAAATGAAAACCAATTTTAATGGTAATTTGTATGCTCAAGAAGAAGAAGGGATCACTAAAGTAGCATGGTTAAATAAAAATCAAGCTAAACAGGCTCTGGGAAACTCTTACGCAAACATTAAGTTGTTGGTTTGATCGAAAAGCCATGCGTTCAAAATAGATCGTTGGACCATGCCAATAATACCATTTCTACCTTAACTTAATGACATTGAGCCCAGATATGAATGTATTTTCTTTTAATCAGGCAGGAAAAATACTATTTTTTTGTCATAAATAAATTTAAGGTAGAACTGGTATTATTTAACTCTATATACAGGATACTGCATATGGGCATCTTCGTAATATTCACTTTGCTTGTGGATCCAATCTAATTGCTCGTACCAATTATTATGGAATGCCGTTATGTCCTTTTTGCGATGTTCAAATGCTTTTTTTAGTTTCGAACTTTTGTTTAATAATTCTAAAGCTTTGTCCTCCCATACATAAGGAGAAAAGCCTTCTTTTTGTTGTAAAACGGTGTCAAAGAAGTTCCAATTGAAAAAAGAATCTGGTGCTTGGGGTTCTAAAGTTTCTAATAAATATCTATAAGCATCCTGATGTGTATAAATAATATAATCGCCTTTTATAAAGTTAACTTCTTTTTGGGTTTTAGTAATCTTTGTATCATAATGTTGATAATGCCCTTCATAAGGTGTTTTTCGAGTGTCATAACTCCTAATTTTATAAGATTCTACCATCATTATTGAATCTTTTTTTAATGGTGTCATTTCAACTTGATTCAATTTTAATAGTTCAATGACGTTATGCCAGCTTTGTGGGATGACATAGGCATTTGGTACTTTAATTTCTATACTGGGTTTAAAGTAATTTTGATAGTTTATTTTTTTTATAAAAGGTTTGTTCCTATCATATTTCAAACGTTTAGTGCCGGTTATTTCACTAGTAATCAATGCGCCTTCAAAACCTTTAAAATTTAAAGTTGTGGTTTTTGTGGTATCGATTTCCCAGTTAAGGGCATAATTTCTTACGTGCTTAAGGCTTTCTTTTGAATGCATTCGTTTTTGTTGTATGGTAACATGGTCTTCTTCTATGATTTCAACCATGCTTTTCATAAGTTCGTAAGTGCCTTCTACACGTTGTTTGTAAGGTTTTAGCATATGTGTTTCCACCATCATGCCAAGGGTGTTAAACAACGTTGTGTAGCCTGTTGAATATCTTGGGGAATCCATAAATTGAGAGAATCCTTTTTCAGGAACTTCATTAAAAACATTCACGTAAGGGGTCATGTCCCAATTTTTTAAGGCCAGTTTTTTTTCTAGTTTTGGCATCATATCATTGTGAAGGTATTTTCCCAGCTCGCCCCCCAGCTTATTGTGCTGTGTGAACAAATGAGTGAGCGTATATTGATAATCTGCCCCATTGCTTACGTGGTTATCAATAAAAACATCCGGTTTTACCAAATGAAAAATTTGAGTAAACGTCTTTGCATTTTTAGTATCACATTTTATAAAATCACGATTTAAATCGTAGTTTCTTGCATTCCCTCTAAAACCATAGTCTTTTGGGCCATTTTGGTTCGTTCGTGTGGTAGAATTTCTATTAAGGCTACCACCAATATTATAAATGGGAATGGTCACTAATACCGTTTCTTTGGGAGTTTCGATTCTGCCTTGAACAATATCCCTAAAAAGCATCATAGTGGCATCAATACCATCACTTTCCCCTGGATGGATACCGTTATTTATGAGTAGAATGTTTTTTTTGTTTTCACGGACTTTCGAAAAATCAAACACTTTATGAGGGTTAAGGGTTACTATATGGAGTGGTTGCCCCGAGTCTGTTTCTCCTATAGTTTGTATAGCGATTTCTGAATAAACTTGAGCTAAATGTGTATAAAATTCAATGGTTTGTTGATACGTTGCAGTTTCTAATCCTTTCGATTTTTCAAAATGAGTTTCAAAATCATACGTTGGTTTTCTATTTGAATTGGTACAGGAAATGCAAAAAAATAGGAGGATAAGTATTAATCTCATGTTTAATATATCTGGAGTTATTTTGTAATGATACACTTAAAAAAAAGCTAAAATTAGAAAAAAATAACTAACTTGGCATTGTAAGTGATATCTTTCATAATAGATAGGGGGCCGTTTTTTCGAAGTTGTTAGTAAATTTTATTAATCTCTCAAAAAAAATATTTTTTATGAAAAGCTATAGACTGTCGTTTGGTACTATTACCATAATTAATTATAAACTGGCTGAAGTGGTCGTTGATGATGGTATTGAAATGGATGAAGCTATGGTTAATCAATATCAGTTTTTTTTGCTAAATAACCTAGAGGCTCCGTTCTCATTATTAGTAAATAAAAAACATTCTTATAGCTATACTTTTCCGGCCCAAAGAAAAATTACTCATTTAGATGGAATTAAAGCTGTAGCTATTGTTATAGGGACTAGTAGCGCATTAATGTCAACAAAAGCCTTGTTGGGTGTTAATGGAAATAGTTATAAGGCGCTTAAATTGTTTCAAGATAGAGAAGAAGCCTTAACATGGTTAAATAAAGGTGTAATTGTTTGATTTTTATACTATTACTCAATCGTTTTAGTGCCGTTCCCCATCAAAATAAAGATTACTTGTTGCTTCTCTGCATTTTAAGTGTAAATTTGCACCTTCAAAAAACAAACCATGACCGAATTTATTAGAAAGCGTGCAGCAAACGCCAAGAATGATATTTTAAGCGGAATAACAGTAGCATTGGCTTTGGTGCCAGAAGCTGTAGCTTTTTCTTTTGTTGCTGGCGTAGATCCTTTAGTAGGGTTATATGCCGCTTTTATGATTGGTTTGATTACGGCTATCTTTGGAGGTCGCCCAGGTATGATTAGTGGTGCAACTGGGGCTTTAGCTGTTGTCATGGTAAGTTTAGTAGCAGAAGGAAATGCTTTTGGGGCAGAAGGAGAAAACCTTGGTCTTTATTATTTGTTTGCTACGGTTATTTTAATGGGAATTGTACAAATGCTTGCGGGGATCTTAAAATTAGGGAAATTTGTAAGGTTGATTCCGCATCCAGTTATGATGGGATTTGTAAATGGCTTAGCTATTGTGATTTTTCTAGCACAGTTAAAAATGTTTAAAGATGTAGATGGCGATTGGTTTAGCGGCTCTCAAATGTGGACTATGTTAGGTCTTGTAGCCTTGACTATGGCCATTATGTTTGGTCTGCCTAAATTAACTAAAAAGTTACCTGAGGCTTTAATTGCTATTTTAGTGGTTTCTGCTATAGCCGTTTTTGGTGATCTGGATGTGGCGACTGTTGGTAGTTTTATTCGAGATGGCGGGGGAGAAGGCTTAAAAGGGGGGCTGCCACAATTTCAAACAGATATATTTAATAAAGTGCCATTTAATTGGCAAACGATAAGGTTTATTGGTCCTTATGCCTTAATCTTAGCAGCGATTGGTTTAATAGAATCCTTAATGACATTAAATCTTGTCGATGAACTAACAGACACTAGAGGAAATACCAATAGGGAATGTATGGCACAAGGAGGCGCCAATATTATTACTGGACTATTTGGTGGTATGGGAGGTTGTGCTATGATTGGACAATCGCTTATTAATATTAAAGGTGGTGGACGTGGTAGACTGTCCGGTATTGTGGCAGCCTTAGCCTTATTAGCTTTTATTTTATTTGCATCTGGACTTATTGAGCAAGTACCAATTTCTGCTTTAGTAGGTGTTATGTTTATGGTGGTTATAGGTACATTTGCCTGGAGTAGTTTTAGAATTTTAAATAAAATTCCAATCACAGATGTTATTGTTTTAATAGCGGTGTCTGCACTGACTGTTATTTTTGATCTAGCTATTGCAGTAATTGCGGGTGTTGTTATAAGTGCTTTAGTGTTTTCTTGGGAAAATGCTAAACGCATTAGGGCTAGAAAGCGCATGCGAGAAGATGGTACTAAAGTATATGAGATTTGGGGGCCTTTATTCTTCGGATCTATAGTAGCTTTTAACGAAAAATTTGATATTAAAAATGATCCACAGCAAGTAGAGGTAGACTTTGTGGAGTCGCGAGTAAGTGATCATTCAGCCATCGAAGCTATTTTTAATTTAGTTAATAAATATGAAGCTGAAGGAAAAACAATAAAATTAAAACATTTAAGTGAAGATTGTAAAATCTTGTTATACAAATCCAGTCCAAAATTTAGGGAAGTTATTGTGGAGGCTATAGACGATCCTCGCTACCATTTGGCCGAAAACCCTGAGGCATTTACTAAAGGGCTTTCAGAGTATAAGCTGTAATTTTGTTAGGTGTTAGGTGTTAGGAGTAGGAAGTTGGGAGTTCATTACCGATTTCATTAACATGGTAAAGAAATATCCAGATCTTCAGGCTGTAGCACTTTACAGGAACGGAAACTGTCCCGTGTTTCGGAAACCGATATGTATACCATCACAAAGAATAATAAAACAACAGCAAAAAAAATAAAAACAAACTTACGCATGAGAGAAGTTTTAGGTTATATGCATTGTATAAATCATTGTAGCTAAGTTAAAGGGTCTTTTCTAAACACTTCCAACAGGTTAAAAATTAAGATACAAAAAAACACCCATATTGTTCCTGCGATGAAACCGCCCACAATATCTGAAGGGAAATGTACGCCCAAATAAATCCTACTAATCCCAATACTTAAAATAAGGATGCCAAAAAGCACAATGAGCCCCGTCTTAATGAATTTGTTTACCTTAAACTTATAAATAAGATAGATAATAAAACCGTAAAAAGCCACGGCGCTCATGGCATGCCCGCTGGGATAGCTTAGTGTTTTTACAACCACCAGGTGCTCTATATCAGGTCTGGCCCTGTCTATAAATCTTTTTAGTATCATATTGGAAACCGAAGCCAAGACTAGGACCAAAACAATCTGGCCTATATATCTCCATTGCTTAAAAACCAAAATCGTTAATATGATGCTCAGACCAAGTACAAATAGGTACCCATGTACATCTCCAACTTCTGTTACAAATTTAAAATATTGCGTAAGTGTCGGATTGCGGTATGATATGATAGATTGTGTAATGGCATGGTCGTATTTTGCCAAGGTCTCTGTTTTTAGTGTTGCCGTAAGCTCTATAAATAGGTTAATACCTACTACCACCACCACCAAAGCAATTATAACGGTAAGTATATAAGGCAGCTTATTGTGGTAAGTTTTAAAATGGGGCAAAAGGAGCGTCCTTACTTTTTGTATAAGTCTTTTAAGAATTTCTCTCATTGCATTGTTTAACAGATATACAAAATAACACTAATTGGAATTTAGGCAAAATAATTTACTGGTAGCGTTAAGCATTATAGGATATAAGCAATAATTAACACTAAAGTATATTGAAAAAGGTATAAGTTCCAAGTACTCAACTTGACAAGTCGTTATTAAGACCTTTTAGGTAGCTTCTTAATGTAGTTAATTCCTTGAAGCATGCATTGTTAAAAGCGACTGTTTACTTATTAATAGCTGTTTTTAGCCTTGCTTTTAATTGAGACTTCTTGATTGACCACTTAAGAATTTCCAACCATCTTTACGTTTAATCAATGTTCCAGATTCAATAATTTTAAACGTCACTGGGTTCTGGTCGGTGTCAATTTGCACACATTTTACAATGCCCGAATAGTTTGCTATTTTTTTTGTTAAAGGTTGAATTTTAATGCTTTCCCAAGAAAACTCAATAAAATTAATGAATTTAGAATTCTTAATTAATATACTTTTTATGGTGTCATAATCTAAAGTTTCCTTGTAACCTGGAGGTACCCAAAAAAAATCTGAAGAAGCATCTAAATATTTAAACTCGCTTGCTAATCCATTTTTTGTAATATCCTTATGGTAATTTTCAAACATTTGTTTAATTTCAGATGTAATGATCTCTTTGTCTTTATTGTTTAAGTCCTTTTGGCCATAACTATTAAAAATGACCAAAAAAAGTAAATGAGTTATCCAAGTAAGTTTCATTTAATTTTTACGCTTTTAGGTACAAGTTTTGTGTAATCTCCATGATGTCTTATAACATCTCTTACAATAGACGATGCTATGTAGGATGTGTCCGCCGATGTTAAAAGGAACACAGTTTCAATAGGTGCTAGGTCACGGTTAGTATGAGCAATAGCTTTTTCGAATTCAAAATCTGCAGGGTTGCGAAGTCCACGTAATATAAATTCTACTCCAATTTCTTTACAAAAATCTACAGTTAATCCTTTGTAAATGACAACTTTGATTTTTGGTTCATTGGCAAAAGCTTCTTCAATAAATTGTTTACGTTCCTCTAATGAGAACATATAATTTTTATCGGCATTTACACCTATGGCCACAATCACTTCATCAAAAAGAGTAACACCACGCTTTATAATATCATAATGCCCCAATGTGATCGGATCAAAAGATCCCGGGAATATGGCTCGTTTCATGTTCTTAAAGTTACAAATTTTATTTTATTTGCATAATTTTTTTACTTTTTAATTAACTATTTGTAAGTATTTGGCTTAGTATTAGTTATGCTCGTTTTAAAGCTTCTTCAATAGCATTATCGAATAACGACGGTAATGAAATACCTTCAGTAGCGGCTTGTTGTGGTAAAATGCTTTCTTTTGTTAATCCGGGAACTGTATTCATTTCCAGTATATGTGGTTCACCATCTTTAAAAATAAATTCAGTACGAGAAAAACCTTTCATTTTTAAAAGCTCGTATACTTTTTTAGCAAGTTTATTTACTTTGTCTTCTTCTTCTTTGCTTAATCTTGCGGGCGTTATTTCTTGAGATTTTCCTAAATATTTAGCTTCGTAATCGAAAAAATCATTTTCGCTTACAATTTCAGTGATGGGCAATACTTTGGTTTTTCCTTTATAAGTAATAACTCCGACAGACACTTCGACGCCATCTAAAAACGACTCGATTATAATTTCATCATCTTCTTTAAAGCTAACGGCGATCGCATTTTGTAAATCTTCTTTTTTATACACTTTAGTAATTCCAAAACTACTTCCTGCTTTATTGGCTTTAACAAAACAAGGCAAGCCTACTTTATCTACGATTTGATCTTCATTAATAGAATCGCCCAGATTTACATAAAAAGACGTTGCTGTTTTAATACCATAAGATTTTAAAACACTAAGACAGTCACGTTTGTTAAACGTTAAAGCAGCTTGGTACATACCACAACTGGTATGAGGGATATTAAGCAATTCAAAATACCCTTGCATAAAACCATCTTCACCAGGAGAACCGTGAATGGCATTGAATACACAATCGAAAGTAACAATACGATTAGCTACTTGAACGGAAAAATCATCTCTGTTAACAGGGAATTCATCATTGTCATCATTAACATATACCCATTTATCTTTAAATATATGTATGCGATACCTATTATATTTTGTAGTATCCAGCATTTCATAGACAACATTTCCGCTTTTTAAGGAGATTTCATATTCGCTTGAAAAACCTCCCATAATGATGGCAATATTTTTTTTTATAAGCATATTTCTTTTATTTCCGTGAAGACGGAAATATTTTTAATTTGTATCCGTCTAAAATGTACAATAAAACGTATTTATTATAAATCCATACCAAGTCTAAGCATAAAATAACATTGGTTTTAAAACAATATTTTATGTCTAAACAGATATAGGCTAAAATATCATATATATTGCAAAAGAAAAAACCGTTCTGTTTTATATATTTGCCTTATCGAAAAATTTACAGATGAGCCTATTTAAATTTCTTACCAGTAAAACATTTTTAAAACAAGTTTTATTAGCACTAGCGGCTGTATTTGTGTTATGTTTTATTATGCTTCAATGGTTGAAATCTTTAACAAATCATGGTGATTTTGAAACGGTTCCCAATTTAACTGGTAAATCCATAAATGTTGCAGATATAGAGTTAAAAGAGAATAATTTGGTGATGCAGATTCAAGATTCAGCAAATTTTAATCCAGATTATCCTAAGTTTTCAGTTATCGAACAGGAGCCTCCCGCTGGTGCAAAAGTTAAGGAGAATAGAAAAATATATTTAACACTTAATCCATCGGGGTACAGAAAAATACAAGTTCCAGACCTAAAAGAGCGTACCTTTAGACAAGCAAAGCCCATGTTAGAAGCTTTAGGGTTTCAAGTTGGTAAAATTACTTACGAAAATAATATAGGCAAAGACCTTGTGCTAAAGATGCGTTATAGAGGGAAAGCTATTAATAAAGGCGATATGCTGTCAAAAACTTCAAAGATAGATTTGGTTTTGGGTAATGGTAAAAGACCTTGAAGTTAGAGGTTTTTTTATTACTACATATTAATATCTAATTTTACTGTAAATGGAAGATTATACGCCGCAATTACCTGATGAGGATAGCCTTTATGAGCATTATGCTTTCACGGTTGATAAGGGACAGACTCCTTTACGTATAGATAAATATTTAATGAATTTTGTTGAGAATGCTACTAGAAACAAAATTCAAGCAGCGGCAAAAAACGGCAGTATTTTTGTTAATGACGAAGCTGTAAAATCGAGTTATAAAGTAAAGCCTTTGGATAGTATTCGTGTGTTGTTTACACACCCTCCACATGAAAATTTATTAGTAGGCGAAGCTATTCCAATTGATGTGGTCTATGAAGATGATGAACTATTAGTGGTTAATAAGCCGGCAGGTATGGTGGTGCATCCGGGGCATGGAAACTATTCGGGGACGCTTATAAATGCTTTAATCCATAGGTTTGATAATTTACCAAATAATTCCAGTGAACGTCCGGGATTGGTACACAGAATAGATAAGGATACCAGTGGACTTTTAGTGGTGGCTAAAACCGAAAAAGCCATGGCACATTTATCATTGCAATTTGCTAAAAAAACCAGTGAGCGTGAGTATATCGCTATTGTTTGGGGGCATGTAGAGGAAGATGAAGGTACTATTGAGGGGCACATTGGTCGTCACCCAAAAAACAGATTACAAAATACGGTTTTTCTAGATGATGAAGCCGATAAAGGAAAACCTGCCATAACTCATTACAAAGTTTTGGAACGTTTGGGATATGTTACTTTGGTGTCCTGTAAACTCGAAACAGGCCGCACGCACCAAATACGTGTGCATATGAAACATATTGGGCACACCCTTTTTAATGATGCCCGATATGGGGGCGAAAAAATATTAAAAGGCACTACCTTTAGTAAATACAAACAGTTTGTAGATAATTGTTTTAAAGTATTGCCACGCCAAGCACTTCATGCTAAAACCTTAGGTTTTATGCACCCAAAAACAGGAGCGTTTATGCGATTTGATACGTCCATTCCAGAGGATATGCAGCAGTGCATTGAAAAATGGAGGGGCTATGCAAAGCATCAGGAATTGGAGTGATTTATTGCGAGGAAAAACCTGGATATTGAGAGGTGCACATACTTTTCTTCTAAAAGTATTTTGTCAATAAGTGAAATTGGTATGGTTACTACTAATATTGAAACTGTTTATAATTCAATAAATAGCATGAAAAATATCCCTTTTTTTAGCGGTGACCTTATGCGTTTTTGTGCTTTGGGAAATGAAGAGGGATTATTTATTTTAATAAATAAAATTCTAAAAAAATGGTATCCAACCCAAGAGGAAGCCTTTACTTCAAATTTTATTATTAGGGGAGATTATAACTTTAGTTTTGAAAATGGAGAAATAAAAGAATTATTGTAATTTAGTTAACTAAAAAAATAGCTTTAATGAAATTAGTCCTGTCACCAGCAAAATCCCTTGATTTTGAAAGTCAATTACCAACAACAATACATACCGAGGCACCGTTTTTAACGCAGTCTGAGCGCTTAAATAAATTACTAAAAAAGAAATCGGCCAAGAGTTTATCAAAACTCATGCGTATTTCAGACGCTTTAGGTCAATTAAATTATCAACGTAATCAAGATTGGCAATTGCCTTTTACAACAGATAATGCACGCCCGGCTGTTTATGCTTTTAGTGGTGATGTGTATAGAGGGCTGGATGCTTATAATATTCCGGAAGGGAAAATACCTGTTCTACAAAAGACTGTCCGTATCATTTCTGGTTTATACGGGTTGTTAAAGCCAACGGATTTAATTCAGCCATACCGTTTAGAAATGGGAACTAAATTTCCCGTTGGAAAAAATAAGAATCTCTATGAGTTTTGGAAAAAGCAAATTACGAAGGCCTTAAATGAGGAATTAGAAGCCGGGGAATTGTTTTTAAACCTGGCCAGTAATGAGTATTTTAAAGCTATTGATACCAAGGCATTAAAAGTGCCAGTGATCACTGCAAACTTCAAGGATTTTAAAAATGGGGAATATAAAACTATTATGACCTTTGCTAAGTTGGCACGGGGTTATATGGCACGCTATGTTATTGATACTAATGCTAGTACTTTAGATGATATAAAAGGCTTTAATTATGAGGGCTATAATTTTAGTGAGCCTATGTCTACAGAAACCGATTTAGTTTTTATTAGATAATATGGCGTTTTACTTAATTATTGCACTTCAGGCCTTTTGTCTATATCATCTTTATAAAAACAGAAATCCCTACTATTGGGCTTTTTTAATATTTTTTATTCCAGTTATTGGCTGTATTATTTATTTAATTACTCAGGTTTATAATAAACGGGACGCAGAAAAAATCACAACTGAAATAACGCACATTATAAACCCGACTAAAAGAGTGAGAGATCTGGAGAAACAGCTTCAATTTTCAGAATCGTATCAAAATAGAGTCAATTTAGCTGATGCTTATTTAGAGATAAAAGATTATAACCATGCCATTCCCCATTATTTGGAGGCTTTAAAAGATAGCTTGCAGAACGATTTTTATGTTGTTAAGCAATTAATAGAAGCGTATTTTAACCTTGAAGATTACGAGCATGTTATTTTATATGCAGAAAGCATAAAAGACCGTTTGGAATTTAAGAAATCGAGAGTGCAATTTTTATATGGATTGGCTTTAGCAAAAATGGGTAAGTTAGAAGCAGCCGAAGAAAGCTTAAAGCAAATAGATATCCGCTATTCCTTTTACGATGAGCGTTTAATATATGCAAAGTTTTTATTGAGCAATGATAAAAAAGATCACGCCAAAGCGGTGTTAGAAGATGTGTATGCGGAATCCCAGCATATGACAAAGCTTAATAAACGTATTTATAAAGCAACCATATTAGAGGTTGAAAAACTTTTAAATGATTTCATACCCCATACCACACACAACTTTTAGTCTTGATCCGTTTTATTCATTTTCGTTCCAATGGAATTTGTGTATTATACGGTGAATAACAGGGCTTATCAATATACCAAAAGAAGCAATAAATATCAATCCCGAGTAAAGCCCATAAATACCTGCAAAAAAATGTCCATTATGAGTACTTGGTTTCTCAAGAAGCCCTAAACCCGATAACATTATAGATGAATGCAAGAAGGATTCGCTTAAGGTTAATCCCTCAAAGGCCATAAATCCAAAAATACCAATTAAAAGCGAAAAGATAATCAATATCAAAATACCCAAAAAGTGTTTTAACAATCTAATATAAAACTGTTTTCTTTTAATAAGTGTTTCTGTTCTTTTTTCGTACATAGCTCACATTTATTTACCGCCCAAAATAGCAATTCCATTTTTTTGGATAATATAGCCTTTCAAAGTAATAAGTTTAAAATCTCCATGACTCCAATTACCTTTACTTGTTTTATCCATTAGGATGCTCTTTATCTATCACAATCTGTTTTTGTCAATGGCATCGTCGAAGAGTAAGATATTTTGTTTTTATCAACAAAAGCAGTACCGTTTTCATTTAATTCTCCATAACCTTCAATAAGTTGATTGTCTTTTATTAAAAAAGCTACTTCTCTTTTACTCTCAACACCTTCGGACATAAAGGTATATTCACCAAACAGTTTATCGCCTTCTAATGTTCCGTTAAGTGTCCCTGAATTACTATCTTTTGCATCAAGAGCATAAGTTAGGTTTCCTTTAATTCCATTTTCCACATCGGTGATTTCTAAATTAATGGCATTGTTATCTGCATTATAAGAATAGCAGCCCGTTTTTAACAATGAAGTTGGTTTTTTATTAACTACAACTTCTTTTTCTTCTGATGTATTTTTTTCTTTTGCGGTATTGTTTTTACAGTTGGTGAAGCCTATGATTAGTAGCAATAATAAAATTAGTTTTTTCATCTGAATTTAAATTTTAGAATTAATCGATTTTTTTGAAAACCAATAGTTGTCCTGATGCGTTAGACAGCCACAATCTATTGTTCTCTATCTTATAGGAAGTAGTACTTTTTAAGGTCATTAAAAACTCATTTTCCAGATTATTTTGCCCGCACATCATTTTTGTAGTCGAAATATCAGTAAATCGTAAAACGCCAAATTCAAAAAATAGTTCTCCATTCATTCGGTTACATCCTGCATAGCCTGTAAATGA
This sequence comes from Flavivirga sp. 57AJ16, assembly GCF_028736925.1. GTDB lineage: Bacteria > Bacteroidota > Bacteroidia > Flavobacteriales > Flavobacteriaceae > Flavivirga. The sequence continues at coordinate 222,316 of NZ_JAQZAT010000008.1, forward strand.
TTTTGATGCAGCATTGATTTCCATTGAAGGCAGGTCTTTTTTGAAGCTTTCTTTAGTAATTTCATTTCCGTTCAATGTTTCTAACACCCATAAATCATGCAAACGATAATCGATTATATATTCTCCACAGCCTTCTAATTTTGTAAACTCGGTTTCTCTGCCTTTCATATATTCTATGTCAACCGAATATGGGGAAGCCATACCAGACATCGCATTTATACATTCCAATTGATTAATTTGAATGTTCATTTTTGCCATTTCTGTATGCAATTTGTACAGTTTTATATTGGCATCTTGTGCAAGTTCTGGCAATGTATGTGGCGTCATTATAGAATCGTCAATGGTTTTTAATTTAATCATCTTTTCAGATATGGTCAGGCTCCAGAATGGTTCTGTGCCATTGGCTTTGAAATAAACATTTGTAACGGTCTTTCTATGTGATAAAGGATTTATTTTGGCAGTTGATTCAGAAGAAATCTCTTTAGTACTTGCTTCGCTGTTTTTCTTTTCTGTCTTTTTATCCCCACAGGATGAAATTACCAAGCCAATACATAGTATTACCATTACAAACCTTTTCATTGCTACTGTATTTTATGAAAACGCATCATTGGAACATTATCAATCATCAAGTTTAATTTTCCTTCGGAACCAAAACTGTATTTGTTTATTTTCCCCATCATATTTAAAAAAACTTTTTCTCCGTTTCCACAGAACATCATTGTAGTTGGCCCAGGTTCTCCAAAGGATATTGAATCTCCTTTAATAGTATAATCTGCCGAATAGCCATTACAACTATTATTTCCTTCAGCCTTTTTGGTTTCTTTATTAAAGGATATTTGTGGTTTTTTGTCAGGGTATAGTCCTTCAAATGCTATGCGTGGTCCAGATATATATTCCAATTCCCAAGTGGTATTGTATAATTTTTCGTTTTTGTTAGAAGCACAAGAAGCAAATACAAGGCTTAAGATTGTGATGAATAGAATTTGTTTTGTTTTCATAATTATGGTCGATTTTTAGTTATTATTTTTCCAATTGATAGTAAAGTTCCCATCATAATTAAGGCTACACCAAATATAATTCCAGCATTTATAAAAGTTTGTTGGTATCCAATATTGGTTACATTTAGAAATGGGTAAGGATAAAAGCCTGAAAAATAACCCCTTATCAATACGAAAAATAAAAAAAAGATGGGATATAATAGCCAGATTGTTAATGAGCTTATTGTTAAATCATTGTGCTTAATGTTTAAATACCAGTAGTGTAGTACAAATATTGGAATAACCGTATGCAACAATTCATCTACTATGAATTGAAGTCCTGTTGGTGTCCATATGTTTCTTAAAACCACTTGATAAACCAATCCCACAATAAAAATAAATGATGTTATGGCGGTAAGTGTACCTTTTTTTCTAAATAGGTTAAATGGAAACCTTGACACATGAAAGACTTTGGTGGTAAAATACAAACCTACAAGAATATTGGTCAGTATCGTAAAAAAGCTAAAAAAACGAATGATTGTTTCAAAAATATCGGCTTGCCTATTTAGTAATATTAGGATAAATTGAACAATGACTGCAAACCAGCTTAATGACATTCCTATTATTTCAGTTTTACGTTTCATTTTATTGTTTACAATGGTCTCGGCTATGAGTAGTTACGTGGGTTAGCGTTTAACTTTGCAAGTACACACCAAACTGAAAATCCGCGAGGATTTTTAGAAGTAAGCGAGAACAAGCAATTACTTATAGCAATAATTGGGTGTAGTTATTTTCTATTCAATGATTTCAAAAATTCGTCTGCTGTCATTACGGGTAATAACGATTTTTTAAAGTCTTTTCCGTTTCTTGTTATTATAATTTCGCACTCCGATTCTGTTGCACTAAAATATTGCAAAGCATCCTCAAAATCTTTTATTGAGGAATTCAATCCTTTTTCAATCGTTTGTTTGTCCAGAGAGCATATTTCACAGATTATCTTAAATTTCCGTAGTTTTTCCCTTGCAATTTTTCCATTCTCAAATTTTGCGAGAAAATAGTTTACTGTTGCAAATGAAATAGGCGAAACAACCATTGTCAGTTTTTCTTTTTCAGCTAACGTTGCAATTTTCGCAATTGGTTCATAAAATGGTTTACGCTCTCCTAAAAAGTCCAGCATTACATTTGTGTCTATAAAAATCCTTTTGCTCATTTATATTTCTCAATTAAATAATCAGAATATTCTTTTTTATAGTCCAAATCAGCTGGGATTTCAGTTCCTGTTGAGATGCTTTTCACGAAAGGTGAAATCTCAAATTCAGAAATATCATTATCTGAAGTCAAGGATTGTAAATAAGCCTCTACAATTCGAGACAAGCTCATTTTTTTATTCGAAGCATACTCTTTGGCTTTTTCAATAATCCTTTGATTGAGCTTTAAAGTTAACTTTGTGTCCATAATAATTTATTTTATACGTACAAATATATAAAAACAATCCGTATAATTGAATTTAACGATGACTTTTGCTGTGAGGTTTAATTACACCCAAACATTGAATAAACACAATATGGCGTTTGTTCCTCCAATATGCCCGGATAAGCATAATAAATATGTGTTTATTTATATAATATACACAAATGTACTTATATTCTTATAAAGTTAATTTGATATGATCTCAATTTTATTACTTTTAGAAAAGTATTTTAGTTGAAATTAGGCAGATGCCTGCCTGCACAGGAATATTATGTTTAAACACACCCACCCATACAAACCATTTATACAAAACGATACGACCAAGCTTATAGTTGGCACCTTGCCACCACCACGATTTACAACGGGAGCACTTTTAGAAAAGGATGTCGATTTTTGTTATGGAAGCTATTATAACTCGCTATGGCTGTTTATTGATAAAATCCACGATTTAAATTTACGTTACGATAACTCACCAAAGGCTGTTGAACAACGTAAACAGTTTTTAGTTAAAAATAAAATAGGTGTTTGCGATATTGTTGAAAGTGCCGAACGTGAAAAAATAGATGCATCCGACTTAGGCATGCAAAATATAAAACTTCGAGATGTTGTTGGCTATTTAAAGCAATACCCAACTATAGATACCTTGTTATTTACAGGCGGAAACAGTAAAAATGGTCCGGAATATTTTTTTAGAAAACATATTAGGGATTATAAAATAAAATTGGAATTGGTGAATAATGAGATCCCCAGAATCCACCAGTTCACCATGCCTAAGGCACTTGTTCCATCGAAACGTATTATCAAAACAGTGTCTTTAACTTCAGGATCGGGTGCTGCCAATATTTCAATAAGCAGAATCCCTTTATACAAGCAATTAAAAGCGAAAAACCCTAAATTCAATACGTTTGATTTTAGGGAGATGCAGTATCGTGAGTTTTTTTGAAGAAATTAATTCTAACAATTATAACTTTTAACCTGAGTTTGATTATTATTTAAGTGTTTAAAACAATCACAAAATACTGTTTGCCAGATGTTTGTCATTTCGACAGAGAGAGAGGAACGAACGACGAGAAATCCCTTAAATATGAGATTCCTCCTCAAAAGCTTCGTTTTGTATCTTCAAACAAATATATTTTGTTTTCGATAGCGTTCGGAATGACAGCTTTTTCATGATATTTTATTTTAACTATCTGAAAATCAGTGTTTTTAAAATCGAACTCAGGTTTTTAGTCATGTCGAACATATGTGAGACATCACATAATTCTTATATTTTAAGAGATGGTATGAGATTTCTCGTCGCTCATTCAAATGATAAATAATTGATGGTTACATGATAATTTACTCTTGCTTATAACCCAATATACCATCCACAGTATTTGTGGTTACCGCATGGTAATTTGATCTGGCTTTGTTATAAATAGCCAGGGCAACATCTGTTTTATCATTCCTTTTAAAGGCCTTGTAAATAGTGGAAACATACCAGCGTCTGCCTACTTTAATTAAAAAATCCTCAATTTTAGCGTCAACATCATTTCCGTGATAATCATGATTAATAGCTTGCTCATACCAAACCATGGCAATATACGAATTGTTAGAGTTGGTTAAATTGAAAGCTTCATCAAACATGGCCATATGTTCCGTTTTAATATCGTTAGGGAAGTTTCGAACAAAATGTACCCATTCCTGGGTTGTCCAATCTTTAGTAAGTGTTTTATCTACTGTGTTTGTTTTAACAAACTGCTGAATTGTTTTTTCAACCGTTTCGAATTTATCGGAAGAAATGATCGCTTGATTATCAGGAATACCCGCATTATAAATCCATTCGTTTGTATTAAAGGTTATATCATGTTTTTCTAATAGGTTTTCATTTAAAAACGCCACGAATTTTTCGGTATGGATTGTTGAGAATGCATGTTTTTGAAAATAACTTTTTAAGAAAACATCAAATTTTTCACGACCAGCTGTTTCTTCTAATGTTCTTAAAAAGAGATACCCTTTATCGTAGGCAATACTGTTCATGCCATCATCTGGGTTACGGCCTTTTAAATTTAGTTTTAGTTTGGTGTCATCGGGAGTTTCTTTAAAGCTCTCTATTTCTTCTTCTAAATCTTGCCTTCCAATGCGAGCTAGCATATTGGCTCTGTCTTTACCGTAAAGCGCTTCCATAATACGCATTTCAAAGTATACGGTAAACCCTTCGTTGAGCCAAAAATCGTCCCAGGTGGCATTGGTTACCAAATTCCCGGACCATGAGTGTGCTAATTCATGTGCAATAAGCGATGTTAAGCTTTTATCGCCTGCAATGACTGTGGGTGTCGCAAATGTTAATCGTGGGTTTTCCATGCCTCCAAAAGGGAAACTCGGGGGTAAAACAATGACATCAAATTGTTCCCAGGCATAGGTGCCATATAATGCTTCGGCAGAAGCCACCATGTTTTCCATATCCGAAAATTCATCATGTGCTTTTTCTACCATGGATTTCTCGGCATAGATCCCAGTTCGGTTGCTAATGGCTTTATATTCAATATCTCCAACGGCAAGTGCAATTAAATAAGGGGAAATAGGTTGTGCCATTTTAAAGGTGTACTGACCGTCTGGTGTTTTAGTTTTAGGATTTTCAGCACTCATCACTGCCATTAATTGAGAGGGCACCTTTACTTTTGCGTTATAAGTAATTCTTATTTGCGGACTGTCTTGAATAGGAATCCAGGTTCGTGTTAAAATAGCTTGCCCCTGCGTGAATAAAAAAGGATGCTTTTTGTCTGTCGTTTGCTGCGGTTTTAGCCATTGCAAGGCTTCTGTTTTATGAGTGGTTTTATAAAAAACAGTGATCTGTTTCGTATCGTTATTGATATCAATTTTTAAAGGACTTCCTAATTGCTCATCAAAATCACCTAAAGAAAAGGCTGTGTCTTTACCATCTGCCTGTACCTTTTCAATGGTTAAAAATTTTGAATCCAGAATAATTTGTGATGCTTTATTGTTTTTAATTAAATAAGATGCTTTACCATGTATTATTTCATTATCAAAATCGACATTAATATCTAAATCCAGGTGGGTAATAGCAGCTTCGTTCGGTTTAGAAAAAGAATGTGGTTCCTCAATATAGTCTGATGCGGGTGCGCTTTTTTTGTTATAACAACCTGATAATAATATGATTAAGCATCCTGATAATAATATGATTTTTTTCATATCAAATTTTAATATTTTAAAAAGAGGCACGAAGTTAGTCGTTTTTCTTTTAAAATCAATAATAAAAAGGACATGGCGAAAATTAGTGTACATTTGCGCTTTAATTAAAGAGGGTGATTTTTAATTTATGTAGTGTCATCTCTCATTCCCTATAAATAGGGCTAGCCAAACAATTTATATGTCGTTCAATTCATTAGGCCTATCTCAAGCCTTGCTAAAAGCGATTAGCAAAAAGGGATATACAACACCGTCACCTATACAACAAAAAGCAATTCCACCTATTTTAGAAGGAAAAGATGTTTTGGCATCTGCTCAAACCGGTACAGGAAAAACGGCTGGTTTTACATTGCCACTTTTACATCTGCTTTCTGAAAATCCGAAAGAAAAATACAGGCCCATACGTGCTTTAATTTTAACACCAACAAGAGAATTGGCAGCACAGGTGTATGCCAATGTTAAAGAATACAGTGAGTTTTTAAACCTGCAAAGTGCTGTTATTTTTGGAGGTGTCAATCAAAAACCGCAAGCGGCAAGGATTCGTCAGGGCATTGATATTTTAGTAGCTACCCCAGGGCGTTTATTGGATTTAGAAAGTCAAGGTTTATTATCATTAAAAAGGATCGAAATTTTTGTTTTAGATGAAGCAGACCGTATGTTGGACATGGGCTTTTTGCGCGATATAGAACGTGTCATAAAAATGATACCAACGAGAAGGCAAAATTTGATGTTTTCGGCAACATTTTCAAAAGATATAAAGAAATTGGCACATGGTATTTTACAGCATCCGGTGCAAGTAGAAGCCACACCAGAAAACACCACTGTTGAGGCCATTAATCAGAAAATATATCGAGTCGCTAAAGGTTTAAAATCTGGATTGATTATTAAACTAATTTCTGAGGGCAATTGGAAACAAGTGCTTGTTTTTACGCGTACTAAACATGGGGCAAATAAGCTTTGTAAAAAGATGATAAGTTCTAATATTAGTGCGGCCGCTATACACGGGAACAAAAGTCAGGGTGCTAGAACAAAAGCATTGGCAGGTTTCAAAAATGGAAGTATTCGTGTTTTAGTTGCGACAGATATTGCTGCCAGAGGGTTGGATATTCCATTGTTACCGCATGTTATAAATTTTGAGCTACCCAATATTTCTGAAGATTATGTGCATAGAATAGGGAGAACAGGTCGGGCAGGAGCTAAGGGAGAAGCTCTGTCTTTAGTGAGCGCCGATGAAACCACTTATTTACGGGATATTGAAAAGTTAATAGAGATGAAACTTCCTGTAGAAATTATTGAGGGTTTTGAACCTGATCCCAATGCTTCGACAGTTCCTGAAAAAAAACAACAGCGAGGTGGAGGAAACAGGCCCAAAAACCATTCTGGTTCAAGAAATTCAAAGAAAGATGGGCAAAAAAGTAATCATTCCAGACGCCCTAAAAGAAGAAATGACAGGCGCAGTAATGATAGAAGAAATTAGTCATCATGAATAAAATTCTAAAAGATAAGATTATTGAGGTTTGCGATAAAAAAATAGCGCAGAAAGGCCCAAATGTGGGTTTGTCCTTTTATGCTTTTTTCGCCAATAAAAATGATAACCCGGAGCTACTTATGGAGGCTGCGACCTGGTGGATCATGGAGCATAAGCTCGATCATTTTGAGAAAGCTGTAAAGATTAAGCGTTTGGTAGACTAATTTAAAAATATAAATCTCGGCTTTAGCCTGCCTTGAGTACTCTGGCTCCGCTCGGTACGAACTCAAGTCGAAAGGCTCGATCTGACATAAAAATGGAACAACCCAATAACCCATTACATGGTATAAAACTAGAACAGATCATTAATGATCTGGTGGCGCATTATGGCTGGGAATATATGGGTTATACTATAAAAATTAAATGTTTTACAAGTAATCCCTCGGTAAAATCGAGTTTAAAGTTTTTACGTCGAACGCCTTGGGCACGAACTAAAGTGGAAGCGATGTATTTGGAAATGCTGCGAAAGCGAAAAAGGAATAAATAATTTTGGATGTTCGTTTAACGTGATTGTATAAGATTAGTTGCGTGGTTTAAGCACCTAATTTAGCAAATACAAACCAAATAGAAAATCCGCGAGGATTTTCGTAAGTAGGCTTGCACTAGCAATTAATTTTATACGGTGTTGTTGGTAGTTATTCTTCCTTTTCCGTTTTTTGTTTTGAATTGATTAACTCAATTAATTTTGTCAGAGACGATTTAACTTTGTCAGATTCACTCTTTTTAAGCATCAATTCCGCTTTCTTTTTCATTCCGCTATAATTTGCGTCAGGATAAAGTTCAATCAGTTGGGTAAAGTACTTATCTATTCCATCAGCAAGTTTAGTTTTTCCTTTTTCGGAAAACGCCTTTTCTTCGTTTATCTCATCCAAGTAGATAACATAATTGTCAATTAAAGTTCTAATGTTCGAATTAATAACATTCTTGACTCTTGTAGAATTTGGGTCGTCTGCGCTTTCTAATATTTCCTTATTTCCTAATTTAAAATAGTCAAGTTGCAAACTCAAACCATATTGCCAAACAGCCAACATTTCTATATCATAAACATACATATCCTTTCGGTCAGTTGCTTGGTAGATTTGATGCATATCTTTCCAATGTTCAAAGAATTCGGTTGCAACTGCATTCCGATGTTTTGTACCTAATTCATTGTCTTTAAGTACTATTTTGAAATTTTGTTCGTCGGTTAATTTTTCAACTATTATTCTTTGCTCTGGATTGTCAAAAGTCGGTTTTTTTTCATCGTCTTCGTAACCAAATCTTAATTCAAGAATTGCTTTGTCATAATCATTTGTATCCCAATACCTTTTATCTAAAGGGAATTCGTGTTCTTCTGTTTTACAATTGGTTAATGTTAAGCATATAATAGCTAAAAGGACGTATTTAATTTTTGTCATCAATTATGATTTTTGGGTTTTTGTATTGGTTTAGCGAAGTTAATAAACTATCAACTTCTTTCTCGTATCTTTTTTGTTCACTTAATACATAGCTGTGAAAAGTATTGTAATCATACTCTTTTTGAAAAGCTCTTTCTTTCGTTTTTATATCTTTTATTATTCCCTCGATTTTGTTTTTATCTATAATCTTTAAATCAGATATTTCTTGTTTTGCCTTACGAGCAAACAATTCTGTGATTTTGATGTGATATTTTTCGTGAGTTAAGAGTTCTTTACTATTCGTGTTCTTTTTATAAACGAAAGAGCGTGAAGGATAGAATAATGATTGTATAGTTACAGAATTATCATCAATTTCACTATCTATTGATGTTACGACATAAGCAAATCGTTCATTGCCATAAAGTGACTTTTTAAAAAATTCAAGACCTCTAAAATTCTGAAATGTGATTTGGTCGTATTTGTCAAAAGTTATAGGTTTTTCGTAATTCAAAAAGTTTGTGTGGCTTAAAATTCCAAAAACGATTGACGTAAAAATTAGAATTAAAAAACTGTATTTCGTAAATCGCAATAACCTTTTCAGCAGTTTCTTGTTTTCTTCTTTACGTTCTTTTAGTAATAAATACAATTGATAAAATACTGGCGAAAAATAGAGCAGTACAATCAGTATAATTATTAGTTTTTCATTCATTCGTAAAGGTTGGTTTTAATTACCTACAATGCTTAGATATGGTTGCGTTTTAATGAACTATATCGGTTGTTAAACGAAGGTAGTTGAATTTTTTTACAAAGTCAAATTGAATTTTAGGGTTTGTAATGTGAAATAATGATCGTTTTTGATCTGGTTGAATGACGTTAGAAAAGCTTATAATATAGCTAAGTTGATATAAAATGGCATAGAATATTTAGAAATAAAAAATTGAAGTTCAAGGCAAAAAGCGTAGGCATAGCCTAGTTCAATGTCATTAAGTTAAGGAAATTTGTTCTTTATTTGTCACATTGAGCGCAGTCCTTTAGATTTGTATAATAGATTATATCTATAATGATGATGATGATTAAAGAGGGGGTGCAGGGGGAGACTCATAGCTAATAAAAATGTTAATAACTTTGAATTGATGAATAAATA
>NZ_JAQZAT010000009.1 GCF_028736925.1 Flavivirga sp. 57AJ16
CCTTTAATGCCAAAATTAAAGCCTTTAGGGCACAGTTTAGAGGAGTTAGAAATGTAGAATTCTTCTTATTTAGACTAACTAATATTTTTGCTTAATTCTAAAATCCCACAACTTTTTGACTTGATCCAACATAACTTTTGAGCAAGATCCTTTTTGAGCAAGATCCCTAATTAACACCCCATAAAACAAAAAATCCCGTAAACAGTGATGTTTCGGGATTTTTTTGTGGTACCTCCAGGAATCGAACCAGGGACACAAGGATTTTCAGTCCTTTGCTCTACCAACTGAGCTAAGGTACCTCGCCAAAGCGGTTGCAAATATATATTCATTTTTATTATTACCCAAACGAAATTCATAAAAAATCGCTCAGCTTTATTTATTTTTAATCAAAATGACTTTAACTAATTTGTAATTAATATAATATATTAAAAAAATAATTATTTGGGACTCGTTTTGTAAATTTATGCTTTTTTATAAAAAGTATGAACTTAATAATAGATGTAGGGAATTCTTTTGTTAAACTGGCTGTTTTTGAGGAAGGTATGCTTAAACATAAAGAAGTTGTAAGGCTAAATTTTGTTTTAGAAGGTATCAATATTTTAAAAGAAAAGTATATTTCAATAAAAAAAGCAATTATTTCTTCGGTAGGAAAGTTAAATAAGGGAGATATTAAAGCGATTAGTAAATCTTTTGATGTTATGATTTTAGATGCTAACATAAAACTACCGTTTAAAAACCTTTACGCAACGCCAAATACTTTAGGAGTAGATAGAATAGCATTAGTATGTGCTTCAGTTGAACAGTTTTCAAATAATAATGTGCTTATTATCGATGCAGGAACTTGCATTACTTATGATTTTGTAACAGCAAAAAATGAATATATAGGAGGCGCTATTTCGCCTGGGCTGCGCATGCGTTATAAATCATTGAATAATTTAACAGTCAATTTGCCGTTATTAGAATCAGAAATTCCAAAAAGCATCACTGGAAATTCAACAAATGAGTCTATCCATTCTGGAGTGGTGTTTGGTATTTTAAAAGAAATAGAAGGCATTATTGATGAATATCGTCGAAAATATTCAGATTTAACAGTAATTTTAACAGGAGGCGACACTAATTTTTTGTCAAAACAATTAAAAAGTAGCATATTTGCCAATTCTAATTTTCTTTTAGAAGGATTGAACTTTATTTTACAATTTAACTTAAACGAATGATAAAAAAACTTGTATTAGTTTTTATTGCAGTTTTTGCAATTCACAGTTACGGTCAAGAAGGAACGGCTTCACCCTATTCTTTTTATGGTATTGGAAGTCTTAAATTTAAAGGCACCGTAGAAAATAGAAGTATGGGTGGTTTAAGTATTTATAGTGATAGTATTCATATTAACTTGCGTAATCCTGCTTCTTATGCAGGAAAAAATATGGAAGCTTTTAATAACGAAAGCAGACCCGTAAAGTTTACAGTAGGGGGGAGTCATTCTAGTATAAAATTTAAAAGCGATTCTGAAACAGATGATACGTCATCAACTACTTTCGATTACCTAGCCTTATCAATCCCAATGGGTAAATTTGGCTTAGGTTTTGGATTATTACCGTACACATCGGTTGGATACAAATTAGAGTCCTTAAACACCAACGGAGCTATTCAAAATAGATTTAGAGGGCAAGGTGGACTTAATAAAGCATTTCTTAGTTTAGGATACCAAATAAAAGACGGGTTAAGTATTGGGGTTGATGCTCAATATAACTTCGGAAATATTCAAAACAGTACAGTTGAATACTTATATGATAGTGATGGTGCGCCGCTTCAATATCAGTCGCGTGAAAAAAACAGATCTGATTTAAGTGGTCTAAATTTTAATTTGGGATTGTCTTATAAAAAGATGTTAACTGAGCGTTTAGAATTTTCTTCTGGCTTAACTTATACGCCAAAGAGTAATTTAGTATCTAAAAATTCTAGGTCATTTTCTACGATAACAACTAATGCTTCTGGTCAAGAATTTGAAGTTAATAAAATAGAAACCGATTTAGAAGCGCTTGGTTTATTAGAAACCGATTTAGTGTTGCCATCAAAGTTTTCGATAGGTGCTGGGATTGGAAAACCAAGAAGCTGGTTTGTTGGTGCTGAGTATAGCTCTCAAAAGACCAGTGATTTTTCAAATGAACTATATACTAGTACCGATATTTCTACAACATATGAAGATGCTTCGACTTTTTCTTTAGGAGGGTTCTATATTCCACAATATAACTCGTATACCAGTTTTTTTAAACGTGCTGTATACAGAGCGGGAATACGCTATGAAAAAACAGGGTTAAATATAAATAACGAATCGATAAATGAGTTTGGCATATCTTTTGGGGTAGGGTTACCGGTTGGGAATCTTTTGTCTAATGCTAATTTAGGTTTTGAGGTTGGTAAACGGGGAACCACTAATAGTTCTTTGATTCAAGAGAATTTTATTAATTTTCAAATTAGTTTATCTTTAAACGATAGATGGTTTCAGAAAAGAAAGTATGACTAATAGCATAAAATTATAATTATGAAAACAAAAATTACATTATTATTTACATTATTATTTATTGGCTTAATAAATATAGGTTATGCGCAGCAAGATGAAGAGTGCATGACCAAACTTTCTATTTTTCATGAGTATGTGAAAGCTAAAAATTATGATGCAGCTTATGAGCCGTGGATGGCGGTAAGAAATAAATGCCCAAAATTTAATAATGCCATTTATATAGATGGGGAGAAAATTTTAGATCATAAAATTGAAAAATCATCGGGAGCAGATAAAATAAATTATATTAATGATTTATTAAAGTTATGGGAAGAAAGAGCGTTACATTTTGCAAGTAAGACCAAAAAAGGGGAATATGCTGCCAAAGCGTGTCAATTGATGTACGACAATAGAAAGGTATTAAATAAAACAGAAGAAGAACTTTACGAGTGTTTTGATGTTGCTTATAAATTAGATAAAGCTACTTTTACCAACCCTAAAAGTTTATATACGTATTTTTCTTTAATGGTTGATTTATATGATGCAAAAAAGAAACCAGCTAAAGATCTGTTTAATAAGTATGATGATGTTGTAGAGAAGGTAGAGGAAGAGGTTAAAAACTATTCTGAAAAGCTTAATAGGCTTATAGAGAAAGAAGATGCAGGTACCGAACTGACAAAAAAGGAAGATAGGTATAAAAAATATTATGAAAGCTATTTAAAAGCTTATGATCAAATTTCTGGAAGTATCGACCAAAAGTTGGGTGATAGAGCCAATTGTGAAAATTTAATTCCTTTATACAAAAAAGATTTTGAAGAAAACAAAAACAATGCAGTTTGGTTACAAAGAGCTGCAGGAAAAATGTCTGAAAAGGAATGTACAGACGATCCATTGTTTTTTCAATTGGTTAATGCATACCATGAGTTAAGTCCATCGGCTAACTCTGCTTATTATTTAGGGATCTTAAAGGATAAAGAAGGGAAGTCTAGCGAAGCTATCAAGTTTTACGAGCAAGCCATTGGTTTGGAAACAGATAACTTTAAAAAAGCAAAACTTTATAATCGAATCGCTTTAAAACTAAAAGCAAGACATAATTATGGGAAGGCCAGAAATTATTTCAGACAAGCATTAAAGTTAAACCCATCGAACGGGCGCCCTTACTTATCAATAGCGGCTATGTATGCTGCCAGTGCAAATAACTGTGGAGATACTAACTTTAATAAAAGAGCTGTATACTGGTTGGCTGCAGATGAAGCAAGAAATGCTGCCCGTGTAGATCCTACACAAAAGAAAAACTCGGCAAAATCTGTTGCTAATTATTTGGCAAAAGCACCGCAAAAATCTGAAATTTTTAGTTCAGGTAGATCTGGAGAAGTCATTAAAATAGGTTGTTGGATTGGAGCTTCGGTCACAGTACCAAAGATTTAATGAGCAGAACACATTCATATAATATATTAAGCATAGTCACAGTAATAATTACTGTGACTATGTTTTTTTCATGTAATGACAACTTTAACCAAGTGCAAAAAATTGGCATTTCGGAAAATGAACCTATTGGAATTGCCGAAAACATTAATTTAAAATATACAGACTCAGGTAGAGTGACAGCAAATCTTTTAAGTGCTAAAATGCTTGACTATTCAAATAGGGATTTCGCTTTTAATGAGTTTACAGGTGGTATTACACTATATGTATTTGATAAGGAAAATAAAAAAAGTACTATTGTCTCAGATTACGCTATAGTATATGACCGGACCAACCTGATAGATTTGCAAGGGCATGTTGTTATTACCACACACGATGGAAACGTTTTAAAGACAGAACAGTTATATTATGATCAGAAAAGAGAATGGCTATTTACTAATGTTCCTGTGTCATTTACAACAAAACAAGATGTTATTAACGGTAATGGTTTTGATTCTAATTCAAAATTTACAAATGCCGAAGTGCTTGAAGTAACTGGAATTATTTCACTTGACGAATAACTTTCCCGCGTCATAATTTCTTTTCCGATTTTACTATCTTTGTTTTAATTAATTAACGATTCGTAACCTGTGAAATGAGCCATAACAAGAAGTTGATACCAACCGAAATGATTATTGGCGAATTACACTTGCCTGCCGGCAAGGCAGGTCTGACCAATGAAAAGAAATAAAAATAAACAGATGAAACGAACATTAATAAATTTTAAGCATTTTTTTACAAACAGAAATGTTTGAAATTTTTAATGTGAGAGCGTAGCGGTTGCACACGTTCTCAATTTTATAATTTGCTTATTATTAAATAATTACTAAAATTTAAACGTGTGAAATATTCTAAGATCTTTCAATATGCCTATATAGTATTTGCAGTCTTATTTGCATACGATGCCATTGCAAAGTATATAAATACGGGTGAAATAGTATATCCTTCAATATTGCTGGCAGCCTTAGCTGTTTTTATGTTTTTCTTTAGAAGCCGCTTTAGAAAAAAGTTTGAAAATAAAGATAGCTCAAAGTAAATGAGTATTTATGCTATCATTATAATTGTATCATTAATTCTTTCGGCCTTTTTTTCAGGTATGGAGATTGCTTATATATCTTCAAATAAAATTCATATTGAAATTGAAAAGAAGCAGGCAGGTATATTTGCCAAAGTTTTAAGAAAGCTTACCGCTAAACCGTCAAAGTTTATAGCTACTATGCTTATCGGTAATAATATAGCATTGGTTATATATGGGTTTTTTATGGGCGATTTGTTGGTAAATTGGTTTCAAGCGATATTGCCAACACCATACCGTTTTTTTAACTATATGCTAACAGATTTAAGCCTACTAACGCAAACTGTAATATCTACAATTATTATTTTAATTACTGCCGAGTTTTTACCTAAAGTATTTTTTCAAATTTATTCGAATACATTAATTAAAATCCTGGCGATTCCAGCCTATGTGTTCTATGTCTTATTTACTTTTATTTCAGATTTTGTTATTTGGATATCAGATTTTGTACTTAAATATTTTTTTAAAACAGAAGGCGATCAAATACAATTGGCATTTACAAAAGTAGAGCTCGGTAATTATATAAGTGAACAAATGGAATCTGTTGAGGCACATGAAGAGGTAGATACAGAAATTCAAATTTTTCAAAATGCACTTGAGTTTTCCGAAGTAAAAGCAAGAGAAGTGATGGTGCCCCGTACCGAAATCATAGCGGTAGAAATTAACGATTCTATTAAATCGCTTAGTACATTATTTACCGAAACAGGTTGCACTAAAATATTAGTCTATAAAGAAACTATGGATGATATTTTAGGATATGTACACTCTTTCGAATTATTTAAAAAACCTAGGGACATTAAGTCCATGATGCTACCTGTTGAGTTTGTACCAGAGACGGTTCTTATAAAAGATGTATTAGGTGTGCTTACAAAAAAAAGAAGGAGCATAGCTGTTGTTTTAGATGAATATGGAGGTACATCGGGTATTATGACTGTGGAAGATATTGTTGAAGAGCTGTTCGGTGAAATTGAAGATGAGCATGATACGGTAGATTTAATTGAAGAGGTTGTAGATGATGTTACATATAAGTTTTCTGCACGATTAGAGGTGGATTATATTAATGAAACTTACAAAATAAATTTGCCAGAGAACGAAAATTACGAAACACTTGGAGGACTTATTGTTAATCATACCGAAGAGATTCCAACTCAAAATGATATTGTGAAAATCGACATCTTTCAATTTACAATTTTAGAAGTGTCAAATACTAAAATTGATATGGTAGAGCTTAAATGTTTAGACGAAGATCGATAAGTGAAGAACGGCCCGAAGCTTTGAATAATAGCCCCATCTATAATGGCTGTTCTCTTTAAAATAGAAATCTGAAAGCTTAACGCAATTAAAGCGCCTTTCTGCTTTTATTATTAAATAGAAAATGGTATTTTCGCGCACGATATTTTGTTAATTATATCATAATCTATAATCTATTTTGGAAAAAGGCATTTTAATACGAAAATGTTTTTATGATTAAATTGACAATTAACATAACAAGTTAAATCCTAACAAGGGGTTTCAAAAATTTAAATGACAAATGGCAGTTTTAAATAAGATTAGACAACGTTCACTATTTTTAATATTAATAATAGCAATGGCGTTATTTTCTTTTGTATTAGCAGATTTATTTAAAAATAGTGATGCGCTTGCTTCAAAATCACAAAATATTGTTGCTACTATAAATGGTATAGATATTACACGTGAAGACTTCATGCAAAAAGTTGAGGCTGCACAAAGACAAGCTGGACCAAATGCAACAAATACTCAAGTAATGAACATGGTATGGGAGCAAGAAGTTAGAAAAGCGGTCATGCAAACTCAATATGATAAACTAGGGATATCTGTTGAAAAAGATCAGATGAGGGATCTGTTAAAAACATCTTTAGCAACAAGCCCAGAGTTTTTAAACGAAGCAGGTCTTTTTGATGAGAATAAATTAAACGAATACATAGCCAATTTAAAAGAGACTTCAAAACAAGGGTATGCTAGTTGGATAAATTACGAAAAATCTGTTGCCGCAAATGGTTTACAGCAAAATTATTTTAATTTAGTTAAAGCAGGTTTGACAGGTACTTTAGCAGAAGGCGAATTAGAGCATAAATTAGAAGGTAATAAAGTTGATATCAAGTTTGTTCAAGTGGCTTATGCAACTATTAATGATAGTTTAATTGAAGTTTCCAAATCCGATATTTCAAACTATATCAATAAAAATAAAAAGGCATACCAAGTTGATGCCTCTAGGGATATTAGATTTGTAAAGTTTGATGAAGTAGCATCTGTTGAAGATGAAAGTGCTATTAAAGCCGATCTTAATGTTTATTTAAATGGTAGGTTTGTTGACGAGACCGGAAGAAAGGATACCATAGTTGCTTTTTCAAAAGTAAAGGATAACGAAGATTATATTAACATACATTCAGATATTAAATTCGACAATCGTTTCGTGTTTAAATCAAGCTTGCCCAAGGCTGTTGCCGATACCATTTATAGTCTTAGTGAAGGAGATGTTTACGGACCATATAAAGATAACGGCTATTTTAAAATTTCTAAAGTAGTTGCTGTTAAACAAATTCCAGATTCAGTAAAAGTAAGACATATTTTAATTCCTTTTGTAGGATCTCAAAGTGCCGCTCCAGAAGTTACGCAAACAGAAGCAGAAGCTAAAGTAACAGCTGATAGTTTATTGGCGGTTATTAAGTCTAATCGTTCTAAATTTCCAGAGCTGGTAAAAGAATTTTCTTCAGACAAAGGAAGCGTAGAAAAAGAAGGCCGTTACGATTGGCACCCATATAACACGATGGTTCCAGAATTTAATGATTTTGAATTTGAAGGTAAAACGGGGGATTTAGGTGTTGTTAAAACGGTTTTCGGATTTCACATTATAGAAATTGAAGGTCAGACAGATAAAGTCAAAGCGATACAAGTGGGAACCATAGCTAGAAAGATAGAACCATCTGAAACAACGACTGCAAAAGTATTTAGAGACGCCTCTAATTTTGAAATTAAGGCAGACGAAGGAGATTTTGAAGCATTAGCAAAAGAAGGAAAGCAAACAGTACGTCCCGTAAACGGCATTAAGATCTTAGATGAGAGTATTCCAGGTGTTGGAAATCAAAGACCCATTGTACGTTGGGCTTTTAAGGAAGGTACGGAGATAGGGGCTGTTAAACGTTTTAATATTCCTAATGGTTATGTTATTGCACAGTTAGTTGCAAAGCATGAAGAAGGCTTAATGTCTGTTGAAGATGCGACGGCTAAAGTGTTACCCCTTGTTAGAAAAGAAAAGAAGGCTAAAATGATAAGAGATAGAGTATCTGCTAAAACACTTGAAGATTTAGCAGCTGCTGAAAATACAACTGTAAGATCTGCATCTGCAATAAACATGAAAAGCCCAACTATTTCAGGCGCAGGAAGAGAGCCATTAGTTGTTGGAACTGCTTTTGGATTAAAAGAAGGAGAAACCTCAAAATTAATTGATGGAGAAAATGGTGTTTACATGATTCAAGTTACTAAAGTAACGCCAGCTGTAGAACTTGATAGCTACCAAGCTGCTGCAAATAGAGTAGAGCAACAAAAGATGAATGTGGTTAACTCTAAATTGTATAATGCTTTAAAAGAAGCTGCAGAAATTGAAGACAACAGAGCTGAAACACAGGTTCAATAAGAACTAATACCGTTTTATATTTGAATTTTTCGTGAAAGAAAATAAAGTTTAAAAAAGGTCTCGTTTTACGAGGCCTTTTTTGTTTTTATAAATGGTGTTTGATTTTGATTAAAAAACTACCCAAGTTTATAAAACCATATCTGTATAACAAATTACGGTTTCAAAGCCTTTTTGATTGAAATAAGGGCTTGGATTTTCTTTAGAAGTTACTAAGACAAAATCGCCTCCCCAAGCACCCAGACTTTTAATACTTCCTTTAAAGTCATTAAACAAAAGAGCCTTAATCGTTTTCTGCTTAGTTAGTTTGGATATAATTTCTTCATGTTGCATTAATAAGGTTTCAAAACCCTCTAAAGAATTTGAGGTCGTTATTTGCGAAGTGATATTGTTAATGTCTTCAATGACGGTTTTTAAACGCCCTTTATTGGCATGATAATGTTTAATGCCTTCTCTGCTATTTTGTTTTTTATTTAGATAAACAAAATATAAACGATCCTTAAAAGGAGGGTTGAAGTTTATGGGATTAACTATAGGGATATTGTTTTCTAATCGGTAGATAATAGGCGTGTCATGTTGTGCACATGCTATGTCGTACCCACTACCCCCAAAAGTAGCTTCTAACAGTTTGTAAGCATCAACCTGTGCCCATTGTGCTATGTTGTTTATTAACGTGGAAGAAGTCCCTAACCCCCAATGTCGAGGGAAATCTAATTTAGTAGTAATTTTAAAACCATTATTGGCGTTCAAAAAATTAGGATTGAACTGTTTCGCAGCATTTAAGATTTGAATGAGCCTTACTGAAACATCATGGTCATTTCGAACAATATGAGAAATCCCATTATTTATGATTTCAAAAGTCGTTTCAAACCAAATAGCTTTATTTTCATCTAAACTCTTCCAAACAAGTTTGGGTTCCGCAATGGTTTCAATATCTAAAGATTGCCCATATTTCGTAGGAATAGCTAACGATAGTGTGCCGTCAAGAACAGCATATTCCCCTGTAAGTAAAAGTTTTCCGTTGCTATAGTAACTCTTCACTTTTAATTTTTAACTCTTAACTTATTAATTTTTAACTTCTTAACTTACTAACCCTTAACTTGTTAATAGCCTCAACAACCGCGCTATGCGTTACAACGTTTGTTTTAAAATGCTCGGTGATGGTTTGCTTCTCTTCATTATTAGCATCAAACTGATTAAGAATATTCATTAAATGCATTTTCATATGACCTTGTTGAATACCGGTAGTCGTAAGTGAACGGAGCGCTGCAAAGTTTTGAGCCAAACCAGCTACAGCCACAATTTGCATAAGCATTTTAGCCGATGGTTTATGTAATAATTCTAATGCTAATTTTACTAAGGGGTGTAAACCTGTAAGTCCGCCAACAGTTCCTAGTGCCAATGGAATTTCCATCCAAAAAGTAAATATGCCATTTTCAATTTTGGCATGTGTTAAACTACTATATCTTCCATGTCTTGATGCATAGGCATGTACACCAGCTTCTACCGCCCTAAAATCGTTTCCTGTTGCTAAAACTACAGCATCGATACCATTCATGATACCTTTGTTGTGCGTAACGGCACGATAGGGCTCCACTTCTGCAATATTAACAGCCTGTATAAACTTATTGGCAAAAGTTTCACCAGACATCGAACTATCTTCACTTAGATCTTCAACTTTGCAGCTCACTTCGGCACGTACTAAACAATTAGGAACATAGTTGGATAAAATACTCATAACGATGTCTATTTGTTTTTCTTCCGCAGAGAAAGCTTGAAATAATAATGCGTCGTTCTTAAAAGTTTTGGCAAACTGTTCTAAGCAAGAATTTATAAAATTGGCACCCATCGCATCAAGCGTTTCGAAAGAAGCATGGAGTTGATAATAATGGTCTATATCGGCTGTTTTATCACGCAACTCAATATCAATAATACCGCCACCACGCTTTTCCATGTTTGCTGTAATAGACTTAGAGTCCTGTATGAGCTTGGGCTTTGTTTTGTTAAAAAAACGTTTTAATTTTTCATAATCACCCTTATAGATAAAGTGAACCTGACCAATTTTAGTTGTGGAAATAACACGTGTTTTAAACCCGCCTCGCTCTAGCCAAAATTTAGCTGCTTTACTGGCAGCAGCTACTACCGAGCTCTCTTCAATAGCCATTGGTATCGTATAGAGCTTGTCGTTTATTAAAAAGTTAGGTGCAACACCAAGCGGTAAATAATAGTTGGTTATCGTATTTTCAATAAATTCGTCATGAAGTTGTTGTAGTTTTTCGTCGGTATTCCAATACTGTTTTAAAATGCGCTTCGCATCTTCAGTATTAGAAAAATAAGTCTCAACAATCCAATCGATTTTTTTAGATTTAGATAGTTTAGAAAAACCAGCAATAGATTTACTCATAAAATGTTAATTTACAATACAAAGATACTACTCTTGATATGAATATTGATTACCTTAACTTATGCGAGGTTATTTAAGTGTTAATAATGACGGTTTTTTGCATAATTTTTAGTAAACTTGACATCATTTTATGAAATAAATATTTTTTTTGATGAAATACTTAAAATTGTCTTTTTATATTTGTTTTTTTACAACATTTTTTTTATCTGCTCAAACAAAAGAAATTACCCTCGAATCTATTTGGAACGGTTCTTTTAGAACGGAAAGAATGGACGTTTTGCATTCTATGGCAAATGGTCAGGAATATGCCGTTTTAAATTTTGATAGGCAATCACGAACAACGACTATAGATATATACGATTATAAAACTTTAAAAAAAGTTAAAACCTTAGTGAATTCAGGTGCACTGGAGGCTGTACAGTATTTTACGGATTACACCTTTAGTGAAGATGAGGATAAAGTGATTTTAGCCACCCAGGAAACAGCTATTTATCGACGTTCTACCTTGGGTAACTATTATGTTTATGATGTTAATGAAGCCTCTTTAACTTTGATAGATGAAGACAAAATCCAAGAACCCACATTTTCACCAGATGGAAATAAGGTTGCTTATGCAAAGGCTAATAATTTATATGTAAAGGATTTGCAATCTGGAGAGACAAGTCAAATAACTTTCGATGGTAAAAAGAATGCTATAATCAATGGTATTACAGATTGGGTTTACGAGGAAGAATTTGCATTTGTTAGGGCTTTCGAGTGGAATGCCGCAAGCAATAAAATAGCATTTATAAGATTTGACGAAACGAATGTGCCGGAATTCTCAATGGATGTTTATGGTGAAGGCCTTTACCAGACGCAACAAGTGTTTAAATATCCAAAAGCGGGTGAAGCAAATTCGATAGTGTCATTACACATTCATAATTTACACACGAAAACAACAAAAGAAGTTAAAGTAGACAAGGCCTATAGCGATTTTTATATTCCACGTATTAAATGGACCAACAATCCAGATATTTTAAGTGCACAATACATGAACAGGCACCAAAACGAATTGGATCTATGGATGATAAACGCTAAAAATAATACATCAAACTTAGTTTTGGACGAAAAAGATGTGGCCTATATTGATGTGACGGATAACCTAACATTTTTAAAGGACCATAGCTTTATTTGGACAAGCGAAAAAGATGGGTTTAACCATATTTATCATTATGATAAAAATGGGGAACTAATTAACCAAATAACAAAAGGCAATTGGGAGGTCACTAATTATTATGGTTACGACGAAAAGACAGACAGGATTTTTTATCAATCAGTTGAAAATGGTTCTATTAACCGGGATGTGTATTCCATTAAATTGAATGGGCGCAATAAAACACGATTGACAAAAAGCGAAGGTACCAATAATGCTTCTTTTAGTGCCGATTTCTCTTATTTCATTAATACCTTTTCAAGTGCCTCTACACCACCAGAATATACTTTAAATAGTGCTGCTTCAGGAAATTTAATTAAAAGCATAAAGGATAATGATGTATTATCACAAAAACTTTCAGATTATAAGACCTCCAAAAAAGCATTCAGTACCATTCATATCAATGGAAATGATCTTAATATGTGGATGATCAAGCCAGCTGATTTTGATGCATCGAAGCAATATCCCTTATTTATGACCCAATATTCTGGACCAGGTTCTCAATCTGTTGCCAATAGTTGGCATAGTGCGAATGATTACTGGTATCAGTATTTAGCACAACAAGGCTATATTGTTGTATGTGTAGATGGCCGTGGAACGGGATTAAAAGGAGCGGCGTTTAAAAAAGTAACTCAAAATGAGTTGGGAAAGTACGAAGTAGAAGACCAAATAGCAGCAGCAAAACAATTGGGGGAACGACCATATATTGATGCCTCCAGAATAGGAATTTGGGGATGGAGCTATGGTGGTTTTATGAGTAGTAGTTGTTTGTTTAAAGGAAATGATGTGTTTAAAATGGCTATTGCTGTGGCACCTGTTAGTAGTTGGCGTTTTTATGACACTATCTATACTGAGAGATATATGACGACCCCACAGGAAAACGCTAGTGGATATGATGATAATTCTCCTATAAATCATGTCGATAAATTAAAAGGAGATTTTCTATTGGTACATGGGTCTGGTGACGACAATGTGCATTTACAAAATACCATGCGTTTAGCAGAAGCATTAATTCAAGCAGATAAGCAATTTGATTGGGCGGTATACCCAGATAAAAACCATGGTATTTACGGTGGTAATACCAGATTGCACTTATTTAAAAAAATGACACATTTTATTAATGAGACGCTTGGAGATAAAATAGAAAAGCAAAAAGAAAATAACATAAAAAAAATAAAGATTAAAGGATAAACTAATTATAAATTTATGTCAAATTCAACTACAATAAAGCAAAAGGAATTATTTGGGCACCCAATAGGATTATATGTGCTGTTTTTTACCGAAATGTGGGAACGCTTTTCATACTATGGAATGCGAGCCATATTGGTGTTATATCTAGTAGCGCAAACGCAAGCAGAAAATGCTGGATTAGGATGGACAAATGGAGATGCCTTATCGCTTTATGGAACGTATACCATGTTGGTTTATGTAATGTCTATACCAGGAGGATGGATCGCTGATAAGTTTTTAGGTCAGAAAAAATCTGTTCTTTATGGAGGGTTGCTTCTTGTAGCAGGACATAGCATATTGGCGGTAGAAGAAATGTGGGCATTTTATACAGGATTAGGCTTAATCATTGCAGGTGTAGGCATGTTAAAGCCAAATATTTCAACCATGGTTGGCGGGTTATATCGGCAAGGAGACATAAGAAGAGATAAAGGGTTTACCATTTTTTATATAGGCATTAATGTTGGTGCTTTTTTATCAAGCTTAATTGTTGGTTATGTAGGGGAAGTACATGGTTGGCATTATGGTTTCGGATTAGCAGGAATAGGGATGGCTTTAGGGTTAATACAATATGTTGTGGGGCAAAAACATTTAAAGCATGTCGGAAATTTTTTAGGAGCTTCTGAAAATAAAGAAGAAAAGGAAGCCATGAAAAAACCTTTAACCAAAATAGAGAAAGATAGGGTAGTAGTGTTATTTATATCTTTCTTATTGGTTATTGTGTTTTGGGGAGCTTTTGAACAAGCGGGAGGACTAATGAATATATATGCCAAGGAAAATACAAATAGAATGTTAATGGGGTGGGAAGTGCCAGCTTCTTGGTTTCAGTCTTTAAATGCTATGTTCATTATATTTTTGGGAACCTCAGTGGCATTATATTGGGCAAATAGAAAATTAAAAGGAAAAGTATCCAGCTCTTTATTTAAAATGATAGTTGGGTTAATCATTATGGGAACAGGATTCTTCTTTATGTCTGCTGCAGCTTCAGAATTTAATAGCACGGGGGCTTCTGCTATGTATTGGTTAGTGTTGGCATATTTGTTTCATACAGTCGGAGAATTATGTATTTCACCAGTGGCATTGTCATATATCACAAAACTTGCTCCAGTTAAGTATGCATCGTTAATGATGGGAGTTTATTTCGCAATGACCGGTTTTGGTAATAAGTTAGCAGGGCTTTTGGGAGAATCTGCAGAAGGCTTAGGAGAGTTTACTGTATTTACGGGAATTGCTGTTTTTTGTGTTTTATTTGGAGGTTTGGTTATGGTATTCCGTAAAAAATTAGAAAAACTTACGCATGGTGCTGAAGATAATGAACATGTAATCCATGACGAAGCCGAAGGTTTTGAATTAGCAGATAATTAAAAATAAGTAATAAATATAAGTTAATAATTATGAGTGTTGCAAAGTATAGGTTTGAAGGTTCTGATATGAATAGAAAACTTTTGATGGGACATCCATCAGGTCTGTTTGTATTATTTTTTACAGAAATGTGGGAGCGTTTTTCATATTACGGAATGCGTGCAATATTAGTTTTGTTTTTAACGCGCTCTATATTAGATGGAGGATGGGCATGGTCTAGAGAAGATGCTTTAGGGTTATACGGAACTTATACTATGCTAGTATATTTCTCTCCAATTATTGGAGGGTTTCTGGCCGATAAATTTTTAGGCTATAGAAGAGCAGTAGCAATTGGAGCGTTTATTATGACCTTGGGTCATGCTAGTATGGCTTTGGATACTCCTTGGAGTTTATATCTAGGAATTGGGTTTTTAGTTGCTGGAAATGGGTTGTTTAAACCAAATATTACATCTATTATTAGTGGCGTTTATAAAAATGCACAAGATAAAAAAGACGGTGCTTTTACTATTTTTTATATGGGAGTTAACGCTGGAGCTTTTATTGGGATATTGCTTTGTGGGTATATTGGTGAAACTGTAGGATGGCATTATGGTTTTGGACTGGCAGGGATATTTATGTTTTTTGGAATGTTACAATTTTGGTATGCACAAGGTATTTTTGGTAGTATTGGCTTATCGCCTTCAAAGAAAATAGAATATGGTGATGCTATAGAAGATATAGGTGATACACAAGAGGTTGTTGAAGAAGAAAAAGTAGCACCAAAAGTTCAAAGAGATAGATATATTGTAGTTGGAATTTTAGCCTTTTTCACGATCTTTTTTTGGGCAGCTTTTGAACAAGCAGGTGGGTCAATGACCATTTTTGCCGCTGATTATACAGATAGGGTTTTAGAAGGTAATTCGGCTAATATTTTTAGAGTAGCTAACACTTTGTTAGTTGTTGTGCCATTGATAATAATAACCTATGTATTATTTAAATTATTTCAAATTACATTTAAAAAGTACGGGCTTTCAAATATTTTTTTAGGAACAAGTTTTGTTATTATTTGGGGTATAGTAATTTGGATGCTTAAAAACCAATACTCAGAAGTAAGCACAGAAGTACCCGCATCTTGGTTCTCAATTTTAAATTCTTTTTATATTATAGCTTTTGCTCCATTAGTGTCAAAAATATGGGAAAGCAAATATAATCCACCAGCTTCAGTAAAGTTTGGTATTGGGCTTGTATTACTTGGACTAGGTTTTGGGGTTTTAGCTTATGGTTCTTCTGCAATAAGTCAGGGAGCACAAACTGCATCGGTAAGTATGATATGGTTAATTTTGGCTTATTTACTTCATACACTTGGGGAATTGTCATTATCCCCGGTAGGATTATCTTATGTAAGTAAATTGGTGCCGGCAACTAAAATTGGTCTCATGTTCGGACTGTGGTATATTGCCATAGGATTAGGGAATAAAGCAGCAGGATCTATGGGAGGTATGATTGATAAAATTACAGCAGCTTATGATATGAGTACGTTTTTCTTAATATTTACAATTGTTCCTATTACTGCAGGGTTAATAATAATGTCTTTAACATCTATATTGAAAAAACTCATGCACGGTGTCCGTTAATCGAAAAAAACAGCTAAAATAATTTCAAAATGCTCCTGTTTAGGAGCATTTTTTGTAAGTTCGGTATATGTTTTGCAACAAATAGGACTATGAAGAAAACAATTTATATACTTTTAATAAGCATTTTTGCTACCGGATTTGTAAGTGCCCAAGAATTAACTTGGCATACAGATATGGGTAAAGCATCAGAATTTGCCATAAAGGAAAAAAAACCACTGTTAATGTTTTTTACGGGATCAGATTGGTGTGGTTGGTGTATCCGTTTACAAAAAGAAGTCTTTCAAACTAACGAATTTAAAAAATGGGCACTTGAAAATGTCGTACTTGTAGAGTTGGATTTCCCAAAAAGGACCCCTCAGGAAAATAGCATTAAAACCCAAAATAGGCAATTGCAAAGTATGTTTAAAGTAAGAGGGTATCCCACCATTTGGTTTGTTGATCCAGAGATTAATTCTGAAAAGCAAATAAATTTAAGAAGCCTTGGAAGTACGGGGTATATAGCTGGAGGCCCAACCAAATGGATAGGCAAAGCAACATCAATGTTGTAATTAAAGTAAAAATTTAAACGTATGAAAAAGATATGGCTATTATTAACTGTTTTTGCAACAGTTTTTACAAATGCACAGGAGATTAATTGGGTAACTTTTGAAGAAGCTTTAGCGCTTCAAAAGAAGACGCCTAAAAAAATTATGATGGATGTTTATACTAACTGGTGTGGCCCCTGTAAGATGTTGGACAAAAACACGTTTCATAATAAAGATGTTGTAGACTATGTTAATAAAAACTATTATGCTGTAAAATTTAATGCAGAGGGTAATAAGGAGGTTAATTATAAAGGACAAACATTTTCGAACCCTAATTATAATCCGGCAAATATGAATAGGCGAAATTCTGCCCATGAGCTGTCCCGCTATTTTCAAATACAGGCCTATCCAACGATTGTGTTTTTAGATGAAAAAGGCGATGTGATTGCCCCGATTAAAGGGTATCAAACGCCTCCTCAATTAGAGTTATATTTAAAAATGTTTAGAGAAGACAAGCATAAAGAAATTGATACTCAAGAAAAGTTTAATGTTTACTATAAAGCATTCAAACCAGAATTTAAAGGTTGAAAGAGAACGCGGTTTAAAAGAGGAAGAATGGGCTTTGTCATTCCTGCAAAGGCAGGAATCCACTAGATTACCAGAATTTTTCAAAAAAAATCAATACTCAATAACAAAAGCACCCTTTTTACTGGTTTGATGAAAAGGAAGTGCTCTTTTTTTACAAATAGCCTCCCATTTTTCCATATAAGATCTGTAATTGCTTCCATCTGCAATAATATATTTTGGTTTTATCGAATCGATCAACCTGTTCAAATTTATCTTAGGTGATTGCCTTAGCAGTACATAATCCGGTTTAAAAGATTTAATATTGTAAATACCCAGACTATCAATAATTAAAAGTTTTGACTTGTTAAGAAGGTAAATAGGCCGTAGCGAGTCTTTTTCAATAACATCGATATGATTGCCAACTGCGTAATCCCTTATGATATTGTTTTTCACTTTCGATAAAGTATCAAGATCCAGATCCTGAGCTACTATCATTTTGTTATGTATCATGTTTCCAATAAGGCTATGTCTGCTTTTGTGAAAAATAATAAAGGCATTTGTAGAGGCATTATAATTGGTGTAAATAACAATACCTTGAAAAATCATAATCGTCATCAATAAATATTTCAAACTCGAATAATGCCTTTTCTTAAAAAATCTTAATAAACAGATAATAACGAGGTAAAAAGCCAAAACATACCAAAAACTAAAGGCAATATCTTTTATTAAAAATAATTCTTGTCTTGACACCCAAGCAATAAAATCATTCATTAAGGTAATAATATGTCCATAAATATTGGCTATAAACTGGGGAAGTAAATTTAAAATGGCCAAAAGAATGATGAGTATTCCGAGACCTAAAATAAGCCCCAAAAAAGGAATGATTACTAAATTAGATATAAAAAACAAGCTTGGAAATTGATGAAAATAATAAAGACTTATTGGGATGATTCCCAATTGAGCAGAAAGTGTAACAGTAAAGGTATGCCAATAAAAATCAATAATTTTAGATTTTGGTTTCCATTGTTTATATATAACAGGATCGACAATAACAATGGCAAAAACAGCCAAATAACTTAATTGAAAACCAACATCAAATAAAAACATAGGTTTAAAAAGCAATATTATAAATAGCGATATCGCTAAAGTGTTATATATATTAGTGGGCCTTTTAAGGTTCATAGCAATGGTGAGGATGCTAAACATGGTAACGGCTCTGGTAACAGATGCCGATAATCCGGCAATAAGCGCAAAACACCATAAAATAAGTACTAGAAGAAACGTTTTTATAAGTTTTCCATGTTTAAAGTTTTCAATAGGCCTAAGTACGAAGCTTAATATGATTAACAGCATCCCTACATGTAAGCCAGATATAGCCAAAATGTGTATAGCCCCTGCATTGGTATAATTAGAGTAAATGGCTTTACTAATGTTTTGCCGTTGCCCTAATAATAAAGCATTAATGATAGCGAGTTCGTCTGGTCTAAAATGATGGGATTTTAATTTTAAGTTGATATATTCACGAATATTACTTGCTAACCCGAACAGGGAATGTGTCTTTGAGCTTACTTTTAAAAGTGATTGATTGGAAACAAATAATTGTTGGTAAATATATTTTTTCTCAAGATAGGTTCTGTAATTAAATTGATGGGGATTTAAAGGTTGGTTTAAATTTTGGAATACTGTTTTACTTATAAACAGGTCATCAACTTTTAACGCCATTTGCGTGGAATCTTTTTGAACATTTAAAAGGGATTTTCCTTTTACCTTGCTTTTATCGATCTCTAAAATCTCTATAATGTATTTATCATGGAAATTTCCAGATTTTAAAACCTCCCGAATCCTAAAGGTTATAGTTTTTAAAGAATCATTTTCTATTGAAGCTTGATTTGTATAATGATTGGAATGATTTTTTTCGTTATGAAGGTTTATTGTCAATATACCAATACAAATCATCATTAAAAAAGAAGACAAGCCAAACCAGTTGGTTTTAATGAACTGTTTTTTTGCAATGAAATAAAATACTAATAAGGCAACAAAGAGGAAAGCTGTTAAGTATAAAGATATATACAAAGGTATATTAAACAGATAACCAATAACAATACCTACAATAAAGCAGATCGTTAATTTGATAATAGTAAAATTCAACAATGGCATCTGCTTGCAATATACGAAATATCTTACAGAAACCTACGAGTTTCGACAAAAGCGGATTTCCAATAGTTTTCAGAAAGTTTAGAAACAATAACCCCTTTTCTGGTTGTTGCATGTATAAAAGCAATATCTCCTGCTTTGGATTTTACAATCAAACCAACATGATTAATATCATGTCTCCTACTTTTACTGGTCTTAAAGAAAAGCAAATCACCTTCCCGTGCTTTTTTTAATGGAATTTTATCACCTTTTTTAGCCATGTCCCTAGATATTCTGGGTAATATGATACCATGAGCTCTAAAAGACTCAAAAACCAACCCAGAACAATCCATTCCTGATTTTGTGGTACCTCCCCATTTGTAGCGCACCCCTTTAAATTGTTTAGAGTAGTCAACTATCCTATCAGCCTTAGTTTTATAAGAAGCAGTTTCTTTTTTGTTTTTTTTGATGACGTAGGATGATACAGAGGCGTCTTTTTTGCTTTTAGCTCTTTTTGAAGATTTGCAGCTAGTAAAGCTTACAATTACAATTATTAAAAGAATAATGATTGTTCTTTTCATGTATTTTAAAGTAGGTTTGGGTTACTAATTGTAAATTTATAATAAAATGAGATACTTTGTATGTATTTTGATTGGTTAGTTATAGTTCAGTGTTCAGTATTCAGTCCTCAGTCCTCAGTCCTCAGTGTTCAGTGCTCGGTGTTTAGTTTCGGTTTCAACTTCAATTTCAATTTCGATTTCAGTCTTCAGTCTTCGGTCTTCAGTCTTCCATCTCCTGTCTTCAATCTCCAATCTCCAATCTCCAATCTTCAATCTTCAATCTCCAATCTCCAATCCCCAATCTCCAATCCCCAATCTCCAATCTCCAATCTCCAATCTTCAATCTCCAATCTCCAATCTTCAATCTCCAATCTCCAATCCCCAATCCCCAATCTCCAATCCCCAATCTTCAATCTCCCACCTTACCCCTTTATGCTGTTATAAATCAACTCAGCAGTTTTTTTACTAGCTCCCTTACCGCCTAAAGTGCGTTCCAACTCATAATACGCTAAAAATAAATTGTGGCGTACATCTGGATTTAAAATTTTGTCTAACTCTTGTTTAAGCCTTTTTTTATTGAAATCATTTTGAATAAGCTCTGTGACCACTTCTTTGTCCATGACTAAATTAACTAACGATATAAATTTTAAAGTGATGATTCTTTTTGCAATTTGATAAGAAAGCTCACTTCCTTTATAACAAACCACTTGAGGTACTTTAAACAAGGCGGTTTCTAAAGTGGCCGTTCCAGATGTAACCAACGCCGCAGTTGAAACACTTAATAAATCGTACGTTTTATTGGAAATGAATTTAATATCGTAAGATTTTATAAAAGTTTCATAAAAACTATAATCTTGACTGGGCGCACCGGCAATTACAAACTGATAATCAGGATAATCATCGACCATACTTAGCATAACCGAAAGCATTTTTGTTATTTCCTGTTTTCTACTACCTGGCAATAATGCAATAATTGGCCTGTCTCCCAAGCCGTAGGTTTCTCTAAACTTAAATTCGTTAACCTGTTTACGATTTATAATAGCATCGATTAATGGGTGACCAACAAACGTAACATCGTATCCATACTTTTTGTAAAAGGGTTTTACAAAGGGGAGAATAACATACATGGCATCAATATCACGTTTAATAGCCTTTACCCTACCGGCCCTGGATGCCCAAACTTGAGGGGAAATATAATAATTAGTTCTAAAACCCTGTTGTTTTGCCCATTTGGCTATACGTAGATTAAAACCTGAGTTATCAATAAAAACAACAACATCTGGAAGGAAAGCTTTAATGTCGTTTTTGCAAAATGAAATGAGTTTGAAAATTTTAGATAAGTTCATGATAACTTCAGAGAACCCCATAAATGCGCGTTCTTTGTAGTGTTTTACTAAAGTTCCGCCAGCAGCTTGCATAAGGTCGCCGCCCCAAAACCTGATGTCAGCATTAGCATCTTCTTCTAATAATGCTTTTATTAGGTTGGAACCATGTAAATCACCCGAAGCTTCCCCTGCTAAAATGTAATATTTCATTTTCTTTATTAAAAAAGCTTAAATATAAACGTGAAAACAGCTATAAAAACAGTAATCAATAAAACGCCTCTGGCTCTATAATCCTGTTTTTTTCTTATAAAGATAAAGAAAGCTATTAAATTTAAAATAGCGCCTAAGCTTATTAGTTTTCCTAAAAAGCCTTCATTAGCTGCGGCTTTAATAACTGTTACAAAATCATCTCCATTTCCTAAAAGAGTTGCCGAAAAAAATAAGCCAATAGCATTAGCTATCAAGCCTACAAATATGCCTATAAAAATATCTTTTTTAATCATTTAGATTCCATGTATTTAAATCTTTAATGTATGTATGTGCTGTTAAATCAAACTGAATAGGTACTACAGAAACGTAACCTTGTTCTAAAGCCCACTCATCGGTATCCTCACCACCATCTAAATTAACAAATTTACCCGAAAGCCAATAGTAGTCTTTTCCTTGTGGGTTTTTACGCTTGTCAAATTCTTCAATCCAATTTGCTTTAGCCTGTCTACAAATTCTAATACCTTTTATGAATTTTTTTAAAATATTAGGAACATTAACATTTAGCACAATACCGTTAGGTAAGCTATTTTTTAAAACCTGTTCGGTAATTGTCTTTACATAACCTTTTGATGCTTCAAAATCGGCATTCCAAGTATCATCGAGCAAAGAAAAACCAACTGCCGGAATGCCTTCGATACCAGCTTCAATGGCAGCGCTCATCGTACCAGAATAAATAACATTTATAGACGAATTAGAACCATGATTAATACCAGAAACACAAAGGTCCGGTTTTCGGTCTAATAATTCTCTAATAGCAAGTTTGACACAATCGGCAGGTGTTCCGGAGCAACTATATTCAATTTGTGGGCCATCGTCTATATACACACGCTCGGCATAAAGTGTTGAATTCAAGGTGATAGCGTGTCCCATACTACTTTGAGGACTGTCTGGTGCCACGACAACAACTTCGCCAATGGTATTCATGATAGAAATCAATGTTCTAATACCAGGCGCATTAATGCCATCATCGTTTGTAATTAATATAAGAGGTCTTTCTGTCATTTGATGCGTTTATGGCATCGCTAAAATACATAATTTACCCAGTAAACTGTTAATTTGTTTGGTTTAACAAAAAATTTGCAGTAATTCTACATATTGGCACAGTTTTTTCTTTTATTTTAGTGAAGTAATTAAATAATGATAGATGAAAAAAAATATGAAAAGGAATTATAAAATTTTATCGCTTTTATTGTTATTGGCTTTTGGATCATGCAGCTTTACTACAAAAAAATTCAGTAACCCAGATAAAGATAAATTATTGATTCAAATCATAACATTTGTTTTAGAGCAAGGTCACTTCGACCCTATAGCTATGGATGATGAGTTTTCTGCCGAACTGTTTACAGATTATCTTGAAATTCTAGATCCGGTAAAACGTTATTTCTATGAATCTGATTTCAGGGATTTTGAAAAGTATAAATTTTTCCTTGATAATCAACTTAAGGCTACAGATGTTACATTTTTTAATGTTGTAAACGAACGCATGCTAAAGCGTATAGAAGAAGCAAAGGCCATTTATAAAGAAGTTTTATCGGAGCCTTTTGATTATACAATAGATGAAGTATTTGACACAGATTACGATAATAGCGCGTTTGCAAAAAATAAAAGAGAAATGAAGGAGCGCTGGAGGAAACAACTAAAATTCTCAACGCTTTCTAATTATGATGATTTGATTACGCAAGAAAAAATGGCAAAAGAAAAAGACCCATCTTATGTCATGAAGACGGAAGCCCAAATTGAAAAAGAAGCTCGGGAATCCACTTTGAAATCCATCGATATTTATTTTAATGATAATATTGAAGATCTACAGCGTGAAGATTGGTTTGCTATTTATGTTAATACCATTGTAGAAGAGTTCGATCCACATACCTATTATTTGGCTCCTAGAGGCAAAGAAGATTTTGATCAACGTATGTCTGGTAAATTAGAAGGTATCGGGGCCAGGCTACAAAAAAGAATGGATTATATAAAAATAGTAGGGCTTATTTCTGGAGGCCCAGCTTGGAGAAGTAATGAGCTTGAAGTTGAAGATATTATTTTAAAAGTAAAGCAAGAAGATGAAGAGTATCCTGTAAATATTGTAGGGATGCGTATAAATGATGCCATAAAATATATAAAAGGCCCAAAGGGTACCAAGGTGACGTTAACCGTAAGGAAAGTAGACGGAAGTGTTAAGGATATTGTGATTACAAGAGATGTTGTGGAATTGGTCGAGACTTTTGCAAAATCTTCAGTAGTAAATAAAGACGGCAAAAAATTTGGAGTGATTAATCTACCTGCTTTTTATGTAGATTTTAAAGATTATAAAAATATAAATGCAGCAAAAGATGTAAAAAATGAAATCGAGCATTTAAAATCTGAAGGTGTGGAAGGCATCGTTTTGGATTTACGAAACAATGGAGGAGGTTCATTGCCAGCAGTTGTAGATATGGCTGGTTTATTTATAAAAGAAGGCCCTGTGGTGCAAGTACGGTCTACTGGTGAATCTAAAGAGGTTTTAAAGGATATGGACAAGTCTATTGCTTGGGATGGCCCTTTAGTTATTTTGGTTAATGAAATATCAGCATCTGCTTCCGAAATTATGGCAGCAGCCATGCAAGATTATAAGCGTGCGATCATTATAGGTAGTAAACAAACCTATGGAAAAGGAACCGTTCAAAATGTTATTAATTTAAATAACATGCTAAGGAGTAATACGAGTGGAGATTTGGGAGCCTTAGCTTTAACAACCCAAAAATATTATAGAATTAATGGAGGTTCGGTACAGCTTGAAGGTGTTAAAAGTGATGTGAAAGTACCTGGACGATTTAGTTTTATAGATGTTGGTGAAAAAGATAAAAAGAATCCACTGCCATGGGATGAAATTGATGCCGCAGAATATACGCCCTGGGAATATTATTTTGATTACGATGAAACGGTAAAAAGAAGTGAAGAGCGTATGGTAAATAATATGCAGTTAAAGCTTATTGAGGAAAATGCTAAATGGGTAAAGACTAAAATTGATGATAGGATTTTTTCATTAAATTATAAAACATATAGAGCACAGTTGGATTTAAATGAGCAAGAAGCTAAAAAATTTGATGCCATAGCTGAGTACCAAACAAATTTAACTTTCCAATCACATAGTTATGAGAAGTCACTTTTTAAAAAGGACACAACAGACTTAAAAGAAAAGCGTGTACGTTGGCACGAGAGTTTAAGCCAAGATGTTTATATTGAAGAAGCGCTTAATGTGTTGGAAGATTTAAAAACATCGCATCCTATAAAAAAAGTGGCGTCTACAGTAAGGAAATAAGTTTATTTATGAGTCATAAATCAAGCTCATTAAAACAATTAGCGCTCCAAAAGTTTAAAAAGAACTTTTGGGGCGTTTTTAGTTTTTGCTTTATTGTATTTGTTGGTTTAATAGCTGTATTTGCTTATGTTTTTGCACCCGATAATTCGCAGTCTGCTAACCAAATGCATTTGTCAATTCATTCTAAAAAGCCTGGCTTTAAAGTTGATATGTTGACGATTCCATCTCAATTGGAAACCAGTCAAAGTTGGGTAAATAAGGTTTTCTTTGGAAAGAAAAATACCGATACCGAAATACCTATTTCGAAACATACAATCGAACAAAATTTGTTAATGTACACAGAGTATGCGTCCGATGGTTTAGAGGGTGTTGAAAAAACGATTCCATTAAGTGCTTTTCCAGATAGCAAGGTAGGTAATTATATAGAAGAAAAGACCTTTCTTTTTGGTACGGATAAATACGGAAGAGACCTATTAAGCCGTGTGTTGGTAGGTGCCAGAATATCGTTTTTTATAGGATTTGTGGCCGTTTTCATTTCGCTGCTCATCGGTGTTTGTATGGGGAGTATGGCAGGCTATTTTGGAGGAAAAACAGATGCTGTTATTATGTGGGTTATTAATGTTACATGGTCTATTCCAACTTTATTGCTCGTTATTGCTATTACCTTAGCTTTAGGAAAAGGGTTTTGGCAAGTATTCATAGCGGTGGGACTTACCATGTGGGTCGAGGTGGCCAGGGTGGTGCGCGGACAAATAATTAGTGCCAAAGAAATGCAATATGTAACGGCTGCAAGGGCTTTGGGGTTTAGCAATCTTAGAATTGTTGCCAAACATATTTTGCCCAATATTATGGCTCCGGTTATAGTCATTTCGGCAGCTAATTTTGCAGGTGCTATTTTAATAGAAAGCGGACTAAGTTTTTTGGGTATTGGGGCACAGCCGCCTATGGCAAGTTGGGGAGCCATGATTAAAGATCACTACAATTATATTATACTAGGGAAGCCTTATTTGGCTATTATACCAGGACTTTGTATTATGAGTTTGGTAATGGCGTTTATGCTTATTGGTAATGCCCTTAGGGATGCTTTGGATGTGAAGGGTTAATGAGTTTGTTTAACGGTCTTTGTAAATACACACAAACCTCTCGGAAATCCTGTAGTAGCTATGTTTTATTGCGTTGTTAGCTACTGACTTTATTCCGATTTACAAGTAAATTTTATATTCAAATCCCTTATAAATTCAAAATCGTCAATACACTTAACGTTCATATTATCGCAAACGTGAGGAATTTTAATCTTGGTTTGTTTCTTAAAATAGTCTTTCGTTTCCTTTGTTACTACAATTGCATTTTCTTTAATTGCGTGAGCGATTACCCAAGGGTCGGCTTTTGAGTGGATACCGTTGCTTGAAACTAAATATTTATGACTTGGATTTGATGCATAAATTTCTTTTAAACAGTTTGTTACCTCTCCGTTAATTTTTCTAATCGGAATATCACTGTTTTTTAGCCATTCAAATAGATTGTCTTCACCTTTCTCTATTTCTTCATAAACTAATTCGGGAATAAAAATCACGCCTTTTTTACCTAAATTGTTTAAAACCTCCCAATAAGAAGGACAAATTTCTGGTGAGTAATATTTTTGCCAAGCTTGAATAAGAATATTGGCATCAATACAGTATACTACTTTTTCATCTTCGAACATTAGGCAAGCAGTTTTTCAAATTTTTGGAATTTATTAATCTGCGTGTTAAGAAGATTACTTGCAATTGATGGTGACAACGAACCGTTATTAAAAGAATCCATTACAATTCTCGTGAATAGTTTACTGTTTTTATTTAGACGTAAAAGGTAAGCGTCTGGTCCACCTTTTCTTTCTCTTTGTTTTTCCTTTTTTATTTTTTCTCTTTCCAAAAACTTCTCAAATTCATCTTGAGCATCTTGTTTTAGAATTCTATATTGAGATTGGGAAATTAAATTTAAGTTTAAAGCGCGAACCAATAATGCAAAAGAACTTACACCGAGTTCTTTAGCTTGCTTAAAAAGTAAATCATTTGTATCAAATGTATCTGTGCCCAATTGGATAATTAATTCCCTTGGCATTAGTGCATTGGCTGCAACTTGGTTACAAAACAATTCTACTGGGTGAAATTTTGATTTAGGTTTATCAGTAAAATCAATATCTATTTCATTTGAGATACCTGATTTAGCTATCCAAATATGTGCTAATTCATGGACTAATGTAAATAGTTGTGGTGCATTCCAATTTTTTGAATTCACAAATACAAAAGGAGTAAATTTGTCAGCAATGGCAAAACCTTGAATTAAGTCTCTATCTAGAACTAAATGTGAATGCAAATAACTAGCACGGGATATAAATATTCCTGCAGTTTCTGCTTTTTCAATCCATTCGTTTATCGGTGTTTCCTGATAATTATTTGGACTAATTTTTAAGGTGTCCAATATATCTCTAGCAACAATTTCTGGATTATCATTGATAGAATATTTCCCAACAAAAGGAAGTTTGTCTTCGCCAATTTCTTCGAATAATTCACTTATCCAATTCTGTTTTTCTTGAACATCACGAATAATAAATAATGATGCTGTATCTAATTTCTGCGCATCATCTCTTCGATAATCTTGTAGTGGTTGAAAATCTTTTGGTATTTCTGGTAAAAAGAAAAGTGAAAATGGTCTTCTAAAACTTTTTGCCAAGATTTGAGCTTGTCGAATTGTCGGAAAATCATTTCTGTCCTCCCAAGTCAGATACCTTTCACGCGATACAGAAACCTTTTTGGCGGCATCTTCAACAGAGATATTAGCGGACTCTCTTGCCCACTTTAAAATCTCAGATGTTATAAATGCTTTATCAGCCATTATTTTTTTATACAAAAGTAAAATTTTAATTCAGAACGTAATTTTTTTTAGCTTGTAGCTAACAACTGAATATGAAACCGTTTTAATACTGAAACGAGTTCAGTACAGGTTGTTTTATATCGAATGTTAAACGAAAGTAGTTGAAAATTTTTACAAAAACAAGGTAAGAGGAAGAGAACGGATTAATTAGAGCTTAAATCCATATTAGTATTCAAAGAATCTATATACCCTAAGACTTCTTCTTTGCCAATATCTTTAGAAGACGATGTTATAAAGTAATTTGGCATGTCTTCCCAGGTCTCTAAAAGAATGGCTTTGTAAGCTTCCACATGGTTTTCAATGGCTTTGGGCTTTAGCTTATCGGCTTTAGTGAAAACAATAGAAAAAGGGATGCTATTTTCTCCTAGCCACTGCATAAATTCCAGGTCAATAGGCTGTGGGGTGTGTCTAATATCCACTAAAACAAAAGCGGTAACAAGTTGCTCCCGCAAACCAAAATATTGTGTTATAAATTTTTGGAACACTTTTTTGGAACTTTTGGAAACACGCGCATATCCATAGCCCGGTAAATCTACCAAGTGCCAATTTTTATTAATCAGAAAGTGGTTTATTAGCTGTGTTTTTCCTGGTCTGCCAGATGTTTTTGCTAAACTTTTTCGCCCCGTTAACATATTAATAAGCGATGATTTTCCAACATTGCTCCTGCCTATAAAAGCATATTCCGGTAACATACTTTTAGGACATTTAGCAACATCGGAATTACTCATTATAAATTCGGCAGACTTAATCTTCATATTCATTATTCCCGAGAAGTCGGGAATCTCATTAATTGAACTTAGTTTTTGTATTCTGGGTCGCTCTTTTACCTCTCCTTTGGAGAGGTCGAAACTGACTTTTTCAGTTTCGGGTGAGGCTTTAAAACCCTCTTTTTTTTAGCCATCCATCAAGGATGGTATTAAATTCGTCGGGATGCTCCATCATGGCAGCATGTCCGCATTTGTCTATCCAATACAAATCAGAATCTGGGAGTAATTCGTTAAATTCCTCTGCCACTTCTGGAGGCGTTACAGTATCGTTCCTGCCCCAAATAATACAGGTAGGTATTTTCATATTGGGCAAATCTTTAGCCATATTGTGCCGTATGGCACTTTTGGCAATGGCTAATGTTTTTATAAGTTTATTACGATCGTTTACGGTTTCGTAAACCTCATCAACAATTTCTTTAGTAGCCACTTCAGGGTCATAAAAAACATCTTGAGCCTTCTTTTTAATCACTTCATAATCGCTACGCTTCGTATAGCCACCCCCCATAGCACTTTCGTAAAGTCCAGAACTGCCAGTAATGATAAGGGCCTTTACTTTTTCGGGGTACAGTTTAGTATGATATAAGCCTATGTGGCCACCAAGGGAATTTCCTAGTAAAATAACTTCATCGAACCCTTTAAATTCGATGAAATCATGTAAGTACTTGGCAAAGCTTTTAACATTGGTTTTTAGCAAAGACATGGAGTATATAGGTAATTCTGGAATAATGATTTTATAGCCCTTGGTGCTAAAAAAATCTGAAACAGCATTAAAGTTGCTTAATCCACCCATAAGACCATGTAATACTACGATTGGTGTACCTTCTCCAGCTTCAATATAAGTGTATTCTTTTTCCTTTTTTAAACGATATATCATTAAGTTAATTAGTCATTGCATTAAAAACAAATATAGTTAATTCATTCATATTTCAACGATTTAAATTTTTATCAAAAATAAAATTTTCCAAAAGAAATGTTGATAAAATGTATGTTATTAAATTTTTGCCTTTAATGTATTGATAGTAAGTACTCCGTGTTTTTTTTTAAGCTAAAATCGTGTTTAACCTTCATTTAATCGAAAATTTATTAACAAAGTGGTATAAAGTGGTAAAATGTGGTATATTTTTCAATATATTTGAAAATCAAACGTTAAAATTTCAACAAAACCGTTTTGGACTTAATAACAGGGACATACGATTGTAAAGTAGATGCTAAGGGAAGGTTAATGATGCCTGCTGCTTTAAAAAAGCAGCTGTCTTCTATTTTGCCCGATGGTTTTGTGTTGCGTCGCTCTGTATTTCAAAAGTGTTTGGAATTATATCCCATGGGAGAGTGGCAAATTTTAATGAAAAAAATGAATAAGCTTAATAAGTTTAAGAAGAAAAACAATGATTTTATTCGCAGGTTTACTGCGGGAGCAAAAATAGTAGAAGTTGACGTTAATGGCCGTCTGTTGATTCCAAAAGATTTAACGGTATTTGCCAGTATTTCGAAAAACATAGTTGTGGCTTCGGCTATAAACATTATCGAAATTTGGGATAAGGATTTGTATGAGCAAGCTATTGATGATGCGGCTATTGATTTTGCCGATTTAGCTGAAGAAGTAATGGGACAAGACGACGACGATCATGGAATATCATAACCCTGTACTGTTAAAAGAAACCGTAGACGGCTTAAATATTAAGGCCGATGGCGTGTATGTAGATGTGACATTTGGAGGTGGCGGGCATAGTAGGGAAATATTGAGCAGGCTTGGTGAAAATGGTAGGTTGTTCGCTTTTGATCAAGATAAGGATGCTCTTGAAAACACTATTGAGGATGCTCGATTTACGTTGATTCATGAGAATTTTAGATATATAAAGCGGTTTTTACGCTTTCACGGTGTGAGACAGGTCGATGGGGTTTTGGCAGATTTTGGGGTGTCTTCACATCAGTTTGATGTTGCGGAACGAGGATTTTCCACACGTTTTGAAGCAGATTTGGATATGCGAATGAATCAGCAAAATAAACTATCTGCCTTTCATGTGGTAAATGAATATGAAGAAGAGCAATTAAAGCAAGTGTTTTTGCAATATGGAGAATTGCGTGCGGCACCAGCCATGGCAAGATTGATAGTAGCTCATAGGAGGACAGCCCCAATAATAACAAGCGAGCAGTTAAAGGGGGTGTTGAGGAAGTTTTTACTACCACGACATGAAAATAAAGTGTTGGCTCAAATTTATCAAGCTATTCGAATAGAGGTAAATCAGGAAATTGAAGTTTTAAAAGAGTTTTTGGAACAGACACCGGAAGTCTTGTTTAAGGGCGGTAGGTTGAGTTTTATATCCTATCACTCCTTGGAAGATAGACTGGTAAAGCGTTTTATTAGAAATGGCATGTTTGAAGGGGAGCCAGAGCGGGATATGTTCGGGAATTTTGAAGTCCCCTTAAAAAAAGTAAATGGTTTGATCGTGCCCTCTAAAGAAGAAATAAGTGTTAATAGTAGAGCTAGGAGCGCCAAGTTGCGAATTGCAGAAAAGCTTTGAGGATTATATATAAGAACAATGAGGTGCTCTCCTTTGGAGAGGTGTCTCAAAGAGACAGAGAGGAATGAAAAAAAATATCTACAACATATTAAAAGGGACTTTCTTGGTCAGTGATGATTCTTTTAAGAATTGGAGGTTTATCATTTTTATTTCTGTTTTGGCAATTATAATGATCGCTAGTTCGCATAGTGCTGATAAAAAAGTATATGAAATTGTCCGATTGAAAAATGAAGTCAAAGAAATGCGTTCGGCTTTTGTAGATGGGCGTTCCAAACTTATGAGGCTCAAAATGGAGTCGGCAGTTATTAGAAAAATGAAAGAAAAAGGCTTGTCGCCCTCGGTGATTCCGCCTAAAAAAATAAAAGTTAAATCTCGAAAATAAAGAAGTCTTTGGCAGTAAACGAAAAAGGCATATTAAACCGATTGTATTTTATAGCAGGATGTATGTTCGTCTTCGGGCTTGCTGTGATGTTTAAATTGTTAAGCATTCAGTTTTTGCAAGGGGATAAGTATCGTGCCTTGGTTGATAAAAGGGATATTAAAAATGTAACAATACCTGCCAATAGAGGTAATGTGTATGCTAATGATGGCAGTTTGCTGGCAACGTCCATCCCAAAATACAATATAGCTATAGATGCGGTAACATCCCAAAATAAAACCTTTGAGAAATTTATAAAACCATTATGTGATTCCCTTTCTGGTTATTTGGGGAAATCTTCAAGTTATTATGAAAGGGAAATAAGAAAAGCAAGAGCTAATAAGAACCAGTATTACTTGTTGGTTAAAAATATTAATTACACAGATTATGTCCGGTTTAGAAATTTCCCGCTTTTAGAGCGAGGCGCTATTTCTGGAGGGTTGATTGTTGAGCAAAAAACGAAACGTGAGTTTCCTATGGGAAGTATTGCGAGGCGTACTATAGGGTATGAGCATTTTGATGATGAAGGTAATGTAACAAGACCAGGTATTGATGGCGCTTTTGGGTTAAAATACTTAAGAGGTACAGATGGGTTAAGAAAAAAACAGAAAATAGGTAATGGCAAATGGAAGCCAATGACCGATCATAACCAAGTAGAACCAAAAGATGGTTATGATGTATATACCACTATCGATGTTAATATTCAGGATATAGCGCATCATGCGCTTTTAAAACAATTGGAGCTATATAAGGCAGAACATGGTTGTGTGGTGGTCATGGAAGTGAAAACTGGAGAGATTAGAGCTATTTCAAATCTAGGTAGGACGAGTAAGGGTACTTATTATGAAAAACTAAACTATGCTGTAGGAGAGAGCCATGAACCAGGTTCTACATTTAAGGTGATGGCATTCATGGCTGCTTTAGAGGATGAAGTTATTGATACCTCTACGGTTGTCGATACCCAAAAAGGCAGGAAACGATTTTATGGTAGATATGTACATGATTCCCGTTATGGGGGGTATGGAAAGATTTCTGCAGCTCGGGCATTAGAGGTCTCTTCAAATATCGGTCTGGCTACCATCATAGATAAACATTATTCTGATAATCCTAAAAAATTTATAGACAGGCTTAAGGAATGGAAGCTGGATAAGCCTTTGGGGGTTTCAATTATCGGTGAGGGGATGCCGGATATTCCTGAGCCAGGCGGTAAAAAGTGGAGTAGAAATGCGCTTCCTTCAATGGCATATGGTTACAATTTAGAATTAACGCCACTTCAAACATTGGCTTTTTACAATGCTATTGCTAACGATGGAGAGCTTATCAAGCCTAGGTTTTTAAAAGCTGTAAAAGAATTTGATAAAGAAATAGAGGTTTTCGATAAAGAAGTCATTAAGGAGAAGATTTGCTCTGATAAAACCTTAAATAAGGTACGGGAAGTTTTAAAGAACATTGTAGTTAGGGGAACGGGAGAGAAATTGTATTCTAAAAATTTTTCAATGGCAGGAAAAACCGGAACAGCAAGAACTGAATATTGGATGAAGGATTGGGAAGAAAATAAAAGGTATATCTCTTCTTTTTCAGGATACTTTCCAGTAGAAAACCCTAAATATTCGTGCATTGTGGTTATTCATAAACCAAGTACAGAGGTTGGTTTTTATGGCGCAGATGTCTCGGGGCCTGTATTTAAACGCGTAGCGCAAAAAATATATACAGATACACCAATGGTAGACGAAATAAGATCATTGGATATTAAGGTTGCTTCGGTAGAAAAGGAATATGAGTCCTTTTATCAAGCAGCAAGAACTTACAAGACAATCATGCCAAATGTTGTTGGTTTGCCAGCAATGGATGCTTTAGCGCTTCTTGA
This sequence comes from Flavivirga sp. 57AJ16, assembly GCF_028736925.1. Classification (GTDB taxonomy): domain Bacteria; phylum Bacteroidota; class Bacteroidia; order Flavobacteriales; family Flavobacteriaceae; genus Flavivirga. Next base: position 33,648 of record NZ_JAQZAT010000009.1, read on the forward strand.
GAATATGGATGTGGAGATAAAGGTGCAGCTTAATGGTAATGGGGTTGTTGAGGAACAATCTATTAGTGAAAATGTGAAATTAAAAAATAATCAAACAGTAGTTTTAAAAGCCTCATGATGTTATTAAAGGACATATTGTATAAAGTAACTATCAATGCAGTGGTAGGTAGCACTAGTATTGGTGTCGATGCTATTGATTTTGATTCTCGAAAAATTAGTGACGGCCATTTGTTTGTTGCTATTCGGGGAAATGTGGTAGACGGGCATCGTTTTATAGATGCTGCTATAGAGAATGGGGCTGTTGGAATTGTGTGCGAAGCACTGCCAGAAAATTTAACCGATGGGGTTACTTATATAGAGGTTGATAATTCTAGTAAGGCCTTAGCTATTATGGGGGCTAATTATTATGGGTCGCCGTCTGAAAATTTAAAACTTGTTGGTGTTACTGGGACTAATGGAAAAACGACAGTGGCGAGTTTATTGTACCAATTATTTAAAAAAGCAGGCTATAAAGTAGGCTTGTTATCAACCGTTAAGGTCATGGTTGATAATACGGTCTATGAAGCAACACACACCACACCAGATTCATTAACCATAAATAAGTATTTAAAGGCCATGAATGATGTGGGGGTTGAGTTTTGTTTTATGGAGGTAAGTTCTCATGGAATTCATCAATATAGAACGGAAGGCTTGTGCTTTGAGGGCGGTATTTTTACCAATTTATCTCACGATCATTTAGATTATCATAATACGTTTGCTGAATATAGGGATGTTAAAAAAGTGTTTTTTGACGGACTTTCGGAAAAAGCTTTTGCATTGGTAAATGTAGATGATAAAAACGGACTCGTTATGTTGCAAAACACAAAGGCCAGAAAGTTTACTTATGCTTTAAAAGGGTATGCCGATTATAAAGCCCAAATTTTAGAGAACCAATTTAGTGGCCTGTTGCTTAAAGTAAATGAGAGTGAGGTTTGGACACGGCTTATTGGGGATTTTAATGCATACAATGTACTGGCTATTTACGCTACCGCGGAATTATTAGGTCTGGAAAAAGTTGAAATATTACGCTTAGTAAGTGAACTGGATAATGTAAGTGGACGATTTCAGTATTTAATTTCTGATGAAAAAATTACTGCTATTATAGATTATGCGCATACGCCAGACGCTTTAAAGAATGTATTGGAAACTATTAATAGTATTCGAACTAAAAATGAAGAATTAATAACAGTAGTAGGATGTGGAGGCGATAGGGATAAGACCAAGCGTCCAAAAATGGGGCACATAGCTTCCGCTTTAAGTACTAAAGTCATTTTTACGAGCGATAACCCGCGTAGTGAAGTTCCAGAAGACATTCTTAGCGATATTGAAAAAGGAGTGGCACCTCAGGACTATAAAAAAACACTCACTATTGTTGATAGAAAACAAGCCATAAAAACAGCTTGTCAATTAGCCCAATCTAATGATATTATTTTAATAGCGGGGAAAGGTCATGAAACATATCAGGAAATTAAAGGTAAGCGCTTTGATTTTGATGATTATAAAATAGTACAGGAATTTTTAAAACAAATACAAAAATAAATGTCATTCTGAGCAGCTTGTGCTGAGCGTAGCCGAAGTAAGTCGAAGAATCCCAATATAAATAAACATGTTATACTATCTATTTGATTATTTAGAAAAACAGTTTCAAGTTCCTGGAGCATCGCTTTTTGGTTTTTTAACCTTTAGGGCCGCTTTGGCAATGATTTTGTCGCTCCTTATTTCAACAATATATGGAAAACGAATTATACGTTTTTTACAACAACAACAGGTAGGTGAAACTATTAGGGATTTAGGGTTGGAAGGACAACAGGAGAAAGCAGGAACACCAACAATGGGGGGGATTATTATTATTCTGGCAACATTAATTCCAGTGCTGTTATTGTCTAGACTGGAAAATATTTATATCATTTTGCTAATAGTAACAACCCTTTGGATGGGTGCCATCGGTTTTATTGATGATTATATTAAAAAGTTTAAGAATGATAAAGAAGGATTAAAGGGACGCTTTAAAATTCTTGGACAAGTAGGATTGGGTATTATAGTTGGTGCTACTTTGTTTTTTCATTCAGATGTTACTATCAAGGAAAAGTTACCCGTAGAAGTTCAACAAGAAATGTTGGCCGCAGATGCTCATATGGCACCGTCAAAACTTTTTAAGGAAGAAGTAAAATCAACCAAGACAACAATTCCTTTTGTGAAAGGAAACGAATTTGATTATGCCAGCCTAGTTACATGGATAAGTCCAGACTTGGAAAAATATGCCTGGATCATATTTATTCTAATATCCATTTTAATAATAGCTGCGGTTTCAAATGGCGCAAACCTTACAGATGGTATTGATGGGTTGGCAGCAGGAACATCGGCAATCATAGTACTCACTTTAGGAATATTTGCATGGGTTTCCGGTAATATCATCTTTTCAGATTATCTCAACATCATGTATATCCCAAGGGTAGAGGAAATTACTATTTATATCGCGGCTTTTGTTGGAGCCTTAATAGGGTTTTTATGGTATAATACATTTCCGGCCCAGGTTTTTATGGGAGATACGGGAAGTTTAACGATAGGAGGTATTATTGCGGTGATAGCCATTGCAGTTCGTAAAGAGTGGTTAATTCCGCTGCTGTGCGGCATCTTTTTGGCAGAAAACGTATCGGTAATGATGCAAGTGAGCTGGTTTAAATATACCAAGAAGAAATATGGTGTAGGGCGTCGCATTTTTAAAATGTCACCGTTGCACCATCACTATCAAAAAATAGGATATCACGAAAGTAAAATTGTAACCCGATTTTGGATTGTGGGTATTCTGTTGGCCATTGTTTCAATTGTAACATTAAAGATTAGATAAATTCCTGCGAAGGCAGGAATCTTTTGAAATGAAATGGAATGGTAAAATTTAAGGGAATCATATATATAAAATGATGAGAAATCGTAAATCGTAATTCTAAAATCGAAAAGAAGAGAAATAGCGCTAAGAGAAGTGAAAAAAGAAATTTATATAAAAACAATTAATAAAAGCAGAGTGGTAAGTCCTTACCCTTTGGGGAAGGATTTAGGATGGGGCGTTTAGTCATATTAGGAGGCAGAGAAAGCGGTATAGGTACAGCACTTTTGGGAAAAGAAAAAGGGTACCATGTTTTTGTCTCAGATAAAGGAGCCATTAAGGAAAAATATAAACAAGTTCTTATACATAATGAGATTGAATGGGAAGAGAAAAAACATTCTGAGGATAAAATTCTGAATGCAGATATCGTCATGAAAAGCCCTGGGATTCCTGATAAAGTGCCTTTGGTAAAACAGCTTCGAGAAAAAGGCATATTAATAGTGTCCGAAATTGAATTTGCCTCAAAGTTTACTAACGCCACCATAGTTGGAATTACAGGGAGCAATGGGAAAACAACGACAGCCTCTTTAACGCACCATATTTTAAAACAAGAATTAAATGTGGGCTTGGCAGGTAATATAGGAGACAGTTTTGCAAAGCAGGTTTTAGAAGAAGATTTTGAAAATTATGTGTTGGAGATTAGTAGTTTTCAATTAGATGATATCGTCGATTTTAAACCGCATATAGCAGTAATAACAAATATTACACCCGATCATTTGGATAGGTACGATTATCAATTTGAAAAGTATATCGCTTCAAAATTTAGAATAGCTATAAACCAAACAAAAGACGATTATCTTATTTATGATGCCGATGATGCCGTGATTACAAATCATTTAAAAAACAACCCGGTTCAATCTATATTATTGCCATTTTCATTAACAAAAAGCATTGAAAGCCTGCCTGTCGGCAGGCACGGTGGTGCGTATTTAGAGGACAATAACATTAAAATAACAATTAATAACAACCAAATAATTATGCCAACAAGAAACCTGACATTAGAAGGAAAACACAATATAAAAAATGCCATGGCTGCCTCGACAGTCTCGCATTTATTAAGGATTAGAAAGCAGACCATAAGAGAGAGTTTGGAAAATTTTCAAGGTGTAGAGCATCGTTTAGAGCAAGTTTTAAAGATTAATAAAGTACAATATATAAACGACTCTAAAGCAACTAATGTAAATGCGACCTATTATGCTTTAGAGAGTATGGATACACCTACTGTTTGGATTGTTGGGGGCGAAGATAAAGGAAATAATTATGAAGAATTATTCCCTTTTGTAAACGAAAAGGTGAAAGCCATTATTTGTTTGGGGGTCGATAACGAAAAACTGATGAGAACATTTGGAGGTATGGTCGATGTTATTGTTGAAACACAATTTATGAGTGAAGCTGTAAAGATAGCTTATAAAATGAGTGAGGCAGGAGATAGTGTTTTATTGTCTCCGGCATGTGCAAGTTTTGATTTGTTTGAAAGCTATGAAGATAGAGGGCGTCAATTTAAAAACGCAGTAAGAAATTTATAATTATTTGTCGCCCTGTGTGTCACACTAAGCTAGCCTGTGCTGAACGCAGTCGAAGCATCGAAGTGAAAAGCAGGGATCAATAAGTATATATATTAATTAAATAACAATTTCTTCCCTTTGGGAAGATGTCCGAAAGGACAGATGGAATGCAAACAATATTTAAAAACATAAAAGGAGATCGGTTAATTTGGGCCATAGTAGCATTGTTGGCTATAGCTTCGTTTTTGCCCGTTTATAGTGCCGCTAGCGATTTAGCATACGATAAGTATGATGGAAATACATTTATTTCGTTTGTAAAGCATTTTATGCATTTGTTTTTAGGGTTTGCGATCATGTACGGTGTTCATAAAATTCCATATAGATATTTTAAAGGCTTGTCTTTGGTAATGATCCCTATAGTTCTGGTGTTGTTGGTCATTACTATGTTGCAAGGAACGGTTATGGGAGGAGCTAGTGCTAGTAGATGGATTAAAATACCTATTATTGGTATGTCCTTTCAAACATCAACTTTTGCATCGGTGGTGCTTATGGTATATGTGGCCCGGTATATGTCTAAAATTAAAGACATTGATATTACATTAAAAAAATCTATCCTGCCACTTTGGGTGCCGGTTTTCTTTGTATTGACCTTGATCTTGCCATCAAATTTTTCGACAGCGGCTATTATGTTTTTAATGGTTCTGTTTTTGGTTTTTTTAGGAGGGTATCCCGTGCGCTATTTAGGGGTTATACTAGGTTCGGGGTTGGTGGCGTTAGTGTTCTTTGTCATGTTTGCTAAATTAACAACAGGTCCTTTGCATGTTAAGGTAACGACTTGGGAAAATAGAATTAAAAATTACTCAAATAACGAAGATACAGAAGCCGATTATCAAATAGAAAAAGCAAAAATAGCGATAGCATCCGGTAGGGTTTTTGGTGTTGGTCCAGGCAAAAGTATCCAAAAGCATGCCTTGCCACAATCGTCATCAGATTTCATTTTTGCCATTATTATAGAAGAGTATGGTTTAATAGGAGGTTTTCTAATCATAATTCTTTATATGTGGTTGTTGTTTAGAATTGTTATTGTATCTCAAAAATCTGATACCATATTTGGTAAGCTTTTAGTGCTGGGTGTGGGTTTGCCAATAGTATTTCAGGCATTGATTAATATGGCCGTAGCTGTAGAGTTATTTCCTGTAACCGGACAAACACTGCCATTAGTGAGTAGTGGAGGAACCTCTATATGGATGACCTGTTTGGCAATAGGAATTATTCTAAGCGTAAGCGCTAAAAGAGAGGAAATTAAAGAACAGGAAATTAGAGAAGATAATCCGTTGGAAATTTTATCGGAAACGATCTGATTTTAGATATACGATTTTTGAATTACGATTTGTGAAATGAAACAGATTTTAAAAAATAGGACAAAGAAATATGCAGCGGATTGTGTCAAATATTTATATAAAACTAAGCATAATCGTAAATCGTAATTCATAAATCGTAATTCAAAAATCAAAAATCAAAAATCGTAAATCGTAAATCATAAATAGTGAATCAAAAATATAGAATCATATTATCAGGAGGTGGTACAGGAGGGCACATTTATCCTGCCATTGCCATTGCAAATTAAAGAACAGGAAATTAGAGAAGATAATCCGTTGGAAATTTTATCGGAAACGATCTGATTTTAGATATACGATTTTTGAATTACGATTTGTGAAATGAAACAGATTTTAAAAAATAGGACAAAGAAATATGCAGCAGGTTGTTGGAGTTCATTATAGGGCTACATATAGAAGGAAATGAGTTGTTGCCTAATTGTAAGCCTCTATTAAAACTAGGTGTAATCGTAAATCATAAATCATAAATCATAAATCATAAATCGTAAATCAAAAACCGTAAATCATAAATAGTGAATCAAAAATATAGAATCATATTATCAGGAGGTGGTACAGGAGGGCACATTTATCCTGCCATTGCCATTGCTAATGAGCTGAAGTCTCGTTTTCCGGATGCTGAGTTTCTATTTGTGGGAGCGAAAGATAGAATGGAAATGGAAAAAGTGCCACAAGCAGGGTATAATATCAAAGGACTTTGGATTTCCGGAATTCAACGTAAACTAAGCTTAAAAAACCTGGTATTTCCTTTTAAGTTATTAAGTAGTCTTTGGAATGCGCGAAAAATAGTGAAATCGTTCAAACCACATGTTGCCATAGGAACGGGGGGGTTTGCCAGTGGACCATTATTATATATGGCAGCATTGAATAAAATTCCAAGCTTAATACAAGAACAGAATTCGTATCCAGGAATTACTAATAAGTTGTTGGCTAAAAAAACACAAAAAATATGTGTGGCTTATGATGGTTTGGAACGTTTTTTTCCGAATGAAAAAATTATAAAAACAGGAAATCCGGTACGTCAGGATTTATTAAATATAGATAGCAAAATAGTAGAGGCCAAAGAGTTCTTTAATCTAAAGCATGGAAAGTATACGCTTTTGGTTTTAGGAGGCAGTTTAGGGGCTAGAAGGGTAAATGAATTGATTGAGAATAAATTGGATTTTTTGGACATGCAAAATGTTCAAATTATATGGCAATGTGGAAAACTATATTACCAACAGTACAAAATTTATAACAATACAAATAATGTACAGGTTTATGAGTTTTTAAATAATATGGATTTTGCTTATGCAGCGGCAGATATTGTGATATCCAGAGCTGGTGCAAGCTCGGTTTCTGAGTTATGTGTTGTGGGCAAGCCAGTGATTTTCATTCCGTCCCCAAATGTGGCAGAAGACCATCAAACAAAAAATGCGATGGCGATTGTGAATAATAATGCGGCCATAATTATTAAAGAAGCAGATGTAGAGGTGGATTTTGAAAACAAGTTCTCTCAGCTTATGGCATCTCCCAAAAAGCAAAAGGAACTGGGGGACAACATTAAAAAAATGGCATTGGTAAATGCTACAAACCAAATAGTGGATGAAGTAGAAAAGCTTCTGAATAATAATAAATAACTAAAAAAAGATTCCTGCCTACGCAGAGGAATTGTAAGATGAATTTAAATAACATACATAATATTTATTTTGTTGGTATTGGAGGTATCGGGATGAGTGCTTTGGCGCGTTATTTTCATGCTAATGGTAAATGTGTTGCAGGGTATGATAAAGCGCAAACGGAAATAACAGATGATTTAGTGGTTTTGGGTATTGCCGTTCATTTTGAAGATTTAATCGATAATATTCCTGCGTCTTTTTTAAATATTGAAAAAACGTTAGTTGTTTATACCCCGGCCATTCCTAAGAATCATTTAGAGTTAACCTATTTTCACGACCATGCATATCGGGTTTTAAAGCGCTCTCAAATTTTAGGATTAATAACAGCGCATACATTTTGTTTAGCAGTTGCGGGAACTCACGGAAAAACAACTACAACAAGTATTTTAGGACATTTGATGAATGAATGTCATGTGCCTTTAACAGCTTTTTTAGGAGGTATCAGTGAAAACTATAATTCTAATTTAATATTAAATGGGACGGATGTTTCGGTAGTCGAAGCAGATGAGTTTGACCGTTCTTTCTTGGCACTGTCTCCAGATATGGCTTGTATCACATCAATGGATGCCGATCATTTGGATATTTATGGTGATCCTTCAGAATTAAGAAGGTCATTTGAGGATTTTTCAAGAAAATTAAAACCCAACGGAAAATTATTTGTCAGGAATGGATTGCCATTACAAGGCATTACTTATGGTATAGAAGATGGTTCAGATTATGCCATTCAAAATATAAAAATAGAAAACGGCACCTATGTTTTTGATGTAAAAACCCCAAAAACAGTACTTGAAAGTTTACGGTTTAACTTACCGGGTAGGCATAACCTGTTGAATGCACTAGTAGCTTTGGCGATGGCTATAGAGTACGGTTGCCCTTATCAGCAACTTACCAAGGCTTTAGTGGATTATAAAGGGGTAAAACGTAGGTTTACTTATCATATAAAAACGGATGACCTGATTTTTATTGATGATTATGCACACCACCCAGAAGAAATTAATGCGGTTCATCAAGCCATTAGGGAAATGTATCCCAACAAAAAAGTGTTGGCCATTTTTCAGCCGCATCTATACAGTAGAACACGTGATTTTATAGATGGTTTTGCTAAAAGTTTATCACAGTTTGATGAGTTGATATTGTTGGATATTTATCCAGCTAGAGAGTTGCCCATTGAAGGCGTGACCTCAGCTTGGTTATTAAATAAAATAAAGACTAAAAATAAGCAGTTGGTAGACAAAAAAGAGTTGTTATCAACGATACATAATAGCCATGCACAAATTGTACTCACAATTGGTGCAGGTGATATTGGGGAACAGGTAAAACGAATAAAAAAAGAATTTAGCATTGCGGGTTAATTGGAATTATATAAAGATGTTTGTTTTATTGATGCTGGTAGGATTTCTGTTCGCTTTTGCATCACAAAGAAATGCCGCTAGAAAGGTATCAAGTCCTCGTGTGCAGTTTATCGGAGAAAATAACCTTTTCGTTACAAACGAGACTGTTAGTAAATTGTTAATACAAAAATATGGCGGCGTTGAAAATGTACCCAAAGAAACTTTAGATTTGAATAAGCTGGAAAACGCCCTGAAATCTAATCCAATGATAAAAACGGCAGAAGTGTATGTTGCTGTAAACGGGACACTTAATGCTGAGATAGAACAGAAAACACCTATAGCGCGAGTGAGTACAAATGCGTCTTATTATATTGATGACGAAGGTTTCTATATGCCATTATCTAACAATTATTCGGCAAGAGTACCATTAGTTACTGGTTATGTGGAAAAAAATAATTTAAGAAGCATTTATAAAATTGCAAGTAAAATTACTCAGGATGAATTCTTAAAAAAAAATGTTATAGAGATTCATCAAAGTATGGATAAAACTATTTATTTAAAATTAAGGCAATGTAAGTTTATAGTAGAATTAGGCCATGCGGATTTTTTAGATAAGAAGATTAATAATTTAAAAGTGTTTTATCAAAAAATACTAAAAGAGAAAACATTTGATAATTATAGTAAAGTCAATTTGCAGTTTGACAACCAAGTAATATGTACCAAAATATAAGCCATGGAGCATAATTTAGCAGTAGGATTAGACATAGGAACCACAAAAATTGTGGCTATGATTGGTCGTAAAAATGAATACGGTAAAGTAGAGATTTTAGGAATAGGTAAATCTAAAAGTTTAGGTGTGCACCGTGGTGTTGTAAATAATATTACGCAAACCATTCAATCTATACAGCAAGCTGTACAAGAGGCAGAAGTTTCTGCTGAGATGAAAATAGGTGGTGTTACTGTAGGTATTGCAGGGCAACATATTAGAAGTTTACAACATAGTGACTATATCACAAGACCCAATTCGGAGCATGTTATTGATGATGAGGATATTGACAGATTGATAAATCAAGTACACAAGTTGGTGATGCTCCCTGGAGAAGAAATTATCCATGTATTGCCTCAAGAGTATAAAGTAGATGGCCAAGCCGAAATTAAGGAGCCCATAGGGATGTATGGGGGGCGTTTAGAGGCCAATTTCCATGTCGTTGTTGGCCAAGTGTCTTCTATTAGGAATATTGGGCGCTGTGTGCAGAGTGCTGGTTTAAATTTAGAGGGCATCACGTTAGAGCCATTAGCTTCTGCAAATGCGGTTTTAAGCCAAGAGGAAAAAGAGGCTGGTGTAGCACTTATTGATATAGGGGGCGGCACAACAGATCTGGCCATTTTTAGGGATGGTATCATTCGTCATACTGCAGTGATTCCTTTTGGAGGTAATGTGATTACGGAAGATATAAAAGAAGGTTGCTCTATTATAGAAAAGCAGGCCGAATTATTAAAGATAAAATTTGGTTCGGCGTGGCCAGGAGAAAATAAGGATAACGAAATAGTATCCATACCAGGTTTACGTGGTAGGGAGCCAAAAGAAATTACGTTAAAAAATCTCTCAAAAATAATTCATGCACGGGTTGTCGAAATTGTTGAACAAGTATATGTTGAAATTAAAAATTACGGACACGAAGAGCAGAAGAAAAAATTAATTGCAGGTATTGTCTTAACGGGTGGTGGAAGTCAGTTAAAACATTTAAAACAATTGGTAGAATATATAACAGGAATGGATACTAGAATAGGATATCCAAATGAGCATTTAGCGGGAGATAGTGATGATGATATCACAAGTCCGTTGTACGCCACAGCAGTAGGATTGGTTTTAGACGGTTTAAAGCGTCAAGACAGAAAAAAGCTAGAACAAAATGAAAAGGATTTTTTAAATGAAGAAGAAAACCCCATTGAAGAAATTAAAGAACAGCCTATAAAGGAACGTCGTTCTTTCCTTGATAAGTTAACCGAACGCGTTAAAGATTTTTTAGATAACGCAGAGTAAGAAGTATCATGAAATTATCTAACGGATAATTTTAGTGAAGTGTTAGATGGCACAGAGATAATAAAGCCCCATTGAATAAAAAAATAAAGTATAAAACCCTCAATAATTATAGAGTTTATGAGCAGCAGCAAAGAAGAATTCGAAAGTATAGCATTTGATTTGCCCAAGAATCAGTCAAATGTCATTAAAGTTATCGGTGTTGGAGGAGGAGGCAGCAACGCCATTAATCACATGTTCCAACAAGGTATTAAAGGTGTCGATTTTTACATCTGTAATACCGATGCACAAGCACTTCAAAACAGTGGTGTACCAAACAAAATCCAATTAGGGCTTAACTTAACCGAAGGATTGGGAGCAGGTGCAAACCCAGATATTGGAGAGCAATCGGCCGTTGAGAGTTTTGATGATATTTCCCAAATGTTGGATTCCAATACCAAAATGGTTTTTATAACTGCAGGAATGGGGGGTGGTACAGGAACAGGGGCTGCTCCTATTATTGCTAAAATGGCTAAAGAACTAGACATCTTAACAGTTGGTATCGTTACCATGCCATTTCAATTTGAAGGGAGAATGCGTATTGAGCAATCTCAAAAGGGGATTGAAAAGTTAAGAGGTGTTGTCGATTCTTTAATTGTAATAAATAATAATAAACTTCGTGAGGTTTATGGGAATCTTGGTTTTAAAGCAGGATTCTCTAAAGCAGATGAAGTGTTGTCAACCGCTGCTCGTGGTATCGCTGAAGTTATTACACATCATTATACACAAAATATAGATTTACGTGATGCTAAAACGGTATTGAGCAATAGCGGAACTGCTATTATGGGATCTGCTTTGGCCTCAGGCCAAAATCGTGCTCAAGATGCTATTCGGAAAGCTTTGGACTCTCCATTGTTAAATGATAATAAGATTACAGGTGCTAAAAATGTACTGTTATTAATTGTTTCAGGGTCTCACGAAATTACTATCGATGAAATAGGGGAGATCAATGATCATATTCAGAATGAAGCTGGTCATGGTGCCAATATTATTATGGGGGTTGGTGAAGATGAAGCGTTAGAAGAATCTATTGCAGTAACCATTATTGCTACTGGATTTAATCTTGAACAACAAGATGAAATTTCTAATACAGAAACTAAAAAAGTAGTGCACTCACTTAGTGAAGAACAAGATTTAAACCCGAAAGAAAAAGAACCTGTAATTATAGCTCCAGAAATCGAACTGGAAGAGAAAAAGGAAGTGCCGATTGTTCGTCATACTTTAGATTTGGAATCTGAAGAAAAAGAGCATGTTAATATTGAAAAACGTTCAAATAATAAACAGAAGCCAGCCAAGCCAACTGAAAATATAGATTTAATACCAACATCAGAAATTATTAAAAACATCAATGTAGTATATGACGAAGTCGTGACTAATATTGAAGAAGATGAAGATTTTATTATTAAACCAGTTACAAGGATGTCCGACGATGTAGAAGATATTACTGATGTTGAAATTATTTCAGATTATATTGAAGAAGAAAAACAGATTACCCTGACCTTTGATTTACCGCTTTCGTCAAACAATCAAGAAGCTAAAGGTGAAGACGTTATTTCCCATGAGTTAACGGACGAAGACGTAAAAAAAATACCGGTGAATGATTATGTAGAGCTTATCCCTGTTACAGAAACTAACGAAGATGGAGATGTGCGTTACGCGCTGGATGATTATGTTGAGGTTGAGTCTTCAATGAATAAAAAGAAGCCATCACCTAATGAAGTTGTGGAAGAAGTGGATGACGATATGGTGTTTGAGAAAAAGACGATGCATGAGTCTACTTTAAAGGAAGAAACTGCAGAAGAAATAGACCCTATGAATAGTCCTATTTCAGAATTGCTTAAGGAGCGAGCAGAAGAACGCAGACTCAAAATGAAGGATTTTAATTATAAATTCAATAATGCCAAGATCGATGATATAGAGAAGGTGCCTGCATATAAGCGTCAAGGTGTTAACTTAGATGAAGCTAAGCATTCTTCAGAGACAGATATGTCTAGGACCACTATTGGTACAGATGATAATGATGATATACAATTAAGAAGCAATAATTCGTTTTTACACGATAACGTAGATTAAACGTTATACTGGCCTTACTTTGTTATGAACCCGAAAAGTCTCCCTCAACTTTTCGGGTTTTTTATTTCTTTTTTATTGTTGTCCGATAAAAGCTATTGACTATTATTAGAAGCCCATCAATAATAGTATAAGTAAAAGCATTACAGATTAGACACTTTGCTTTAAATACCAGTAAAAACAATCAAGAAATATTTAGGTTTCAGGAAGTAAAACAATAGAGGTGTATCTTGTTTGTCAGTTAGTTACAATCAAGTCTTTGTTCTTGGTTCAAATAGCGAAGCGGTCTTACGTCTTTAGTCGGGCACTGATGATTTTTTTTTTGAAGGTTTTAAGCATATACTTTTTCCATTATAAATCATGTTTTTTACTGAAAACTGTTTACTGAAGACTGCTTACTTTTTTATATCTTCGCATCCAAATAGAATTATAATGGGTTTACAACAAGATGTCATGTCTGCCTTAAAAGAGGCCATGAAAGCTAAAGATCAAACAGCTTTAACGGCTTTACGTGCCGTAAAATCTGCGATTTTATTAGCACAGACTGAAAGCGGTGCAAAGGAAGATTTAACAGAAGAGCAAGAACTTAAAATACTTCAAAAACAAGTAAAACAGCGAAGAGATAGTGCTACTATTTATATAGAGCAAGGACGTGAAGATTTGGCTGCTCCAGAATTAGCAGAAGCTGATGTTATTGCACAATTTTTACCAGAAGCTTTAACCGATGAGGAAATAGAGAAAGTGGTTGTTATGACTATTGACAAAATTGGTGCAGAAGGTATGAAAGATATGGGTAAAGTTATGGGTATTGTTAGCAAAGAATTAGCAGGGCAAGCCGACGGTAAAACAATTTCTAATATTGTAAAAGCTAAATTATCTTAGTATAAGTCTTGGTATTTATTAGTTTTTTAATAAAGTAAAAATTAATTTTGAACACTGAACACTGAACACTGAACACTGAACACTGAACACTGAACACTGAACACTGAACACTGAACACTGAACACTGAACACTGAACACTGAACACTGAACACTGAACACTGAACACTGAACACTGAACATTGAACACTGAACACTGAAAAAAGGCCACGTAGCTCAGCTGAATAGAGCACTGGATTTCGGCTCCAGCGGTCGGGGGTTTGAATCCCTCCGTGGTCACGAATAAAAGAAAAACCCACACGTCAAATCAAGCTTGCTTGAATTTGTAAGTGTGGGTTTTTCTTTTTCAAAGCGGCGCTTTGAGGGATCACCGTAGGTAGTCCCTCTTTCATGAATAAACAGAATAAAGGTCACCCTTATTTGCTTGAATTTGTAAGTGTGGGTTTTTCTTTTTCAAAGCGGAGCTTTGAGGGATCGCCGTAGGTGCCCCCCTCCGCGGTCACTAAAGCTAAAATTGTTTAGTAACAAAACCATGTAATTTTTATTAATTAACGTGAGTTCGATATAAGCATAATATTACCGAACTGACTATCAGTAATTTAATCCTGGTTGTCAGGTTGAGTACTTCGGTAAACTCAGCACAGGCTCTGTCAAAACCCATTTAAATAGCTGGTTTTAATGACTTTTCGACTTTAGTTTATGCTGAGCCTTTCGTCTCCGCTCAAAATAAACTGTAGTCGAAGTACTTAAGGAGACAAATCGCTTTATTAGAGAATTTATTGTTAAAAACTCCCTTGTTTTAAATCGAACTCACGTTAATCATGTGGTTTTCAGGTTTTTATAATCACATTTAATTTAAATCATATTGAAGATGAAAACACATTAAGTTTATTTGAAAAAGTTGATTATGGGTTTTGATTCATTTTGGGCTTTAACGAATAAATTCAATGTTTATAAAAGAATAGATAAACAAACATTTGAAGAGATTACTAAAAGTAATCGTTTTAGTATTAGACCACTTTTAAAACAACAAAATATAGTTGATTTTTTTTCTCAAAAAATCAGAAACTTTTTTATTGATAACCCTGTATCAGCAGAAATATTATTGTCATTTTTTGAAGAAGCTCAAGGGAGAAAAAAGAAGACTTATACTTTCCTAATGCTTTAAATAATTTAGATAAAGAAAGTTTAATTTTAGATTACATTAATTATACTAAAGCTAATATGAATTATGTCAAACTAATAGAAAATTCTAAAACTGTTAAACTATCTAATAAAACAAAATTGTTAGCAAAGAAAAAGGCAAAACAGTTAAATGATGAAGCCTTTAAGAATAGTAATGTTTTGAGTCAGATGGGCCAGAGGACCCGGTTTCAAAACAATATTATTTAGTTATAGATGAATTGAGAACTGTTTTGAATGATTTGGAATACACTTCCCTATAAATGAAGTGATTTAAACTTTTTTCAATGGGCTGCAACCTGCCTCTCCGGCAAGCAGGAATGCTTCTTTTCATCCTTTTTTCGTCTTTTTTAATCATGACATGATGTCTAATAAAAAAGACCTCAACAATTTATAAAGAAGTAATATGTTGAGGTCTAATTATCTAACTAACCAACCATTGCTAAATTAATTTAGTCCTATTTTTTAGATTAACTCTATCAAGTAAACATTTAACAGATTAGCTTTAAAAACCAATGAATACATTTTTTTGTGAACAAAAATTAAAAACCGATTTTCTTTAGGTTAAATTTTGTTAATAATTTTTTTTGAGCTAATAAATGCAGTTATTGCGTTCATTCTACAAGCGGTATTTGGATACTTTTGATATAAATGAACAATAAAAAAGTAGATTTATGAAAACTCTAAAAACAATAGCAGTAGCTTGCTTGATATTTTTTACAATAGGAGCTGTTGCGCAAAATAACAAAGACAAAAAAATAATGGCAGATGCCGAACAAGCAAAAACAACCCTTATAACCAAAGACCCTGGACTTGATAAGTTTTTTAAAAACTCATCGGGTTATGTGATTTTTCCTAATGTAGGGAAAGGAGGATTAATCATTGGAGGAGCAAGTGGCAACGGGGTTTTGTATGAAAACGGGACTGCTGTTGGTATGTCAAGCTTAAAAAAACTAAGTATTGGACTTCAAGCTGGTGGACAGGCTGTTATTGAAGTTATCTTTTTTGAGACAGATGCGTCTTTAGAAGAATTTAAGGAAGGTAATTACGAATTTTCTGCTGAAGCTTCTGCTGTTATAGCAGATAAAGGGCAATCTGAAAATGTCGATTACAATGATGGCGTCATAGTTTTTGCTTTACCTAAAGCAGGTTTAATGGCCGATGCCTCCATTGGAGGGCAAAAATTTGAATACCATGCCTTTAAATAGAGGTATTAAAAGTTTTAAATTTTAAGAAGAGGCTGACATTAGTTAGCCTTTTTTGTTTCAAATACCATCAAGTTTTTAAGTCAACTTATAGTACCCTTAGGTTGTATTTTCGAGTATTGAAGTTAAAGGACTTGGCTACTGAGAATGTTAAAAACATGACGATCTACCCTTCGTGGGTGAACGATATTAAAAGGATCTTATAATTTATATATAAGGACAGTTTTAAAATTAAACACCTACCTTCTTTACTTATTGATACTTATAAATCTTGGAATGCAGATAATCCATTTAGATTAAGTGCAGTAATAGCTTATTATGCGGTACTTTCTTTGCCTGGACTTTTGGTCATCATCATTAATCTGGTCGGCTTGGTTTGGGGCGTAGAGATTGTAAAAGGGCAATTAACCGATGAGATTTCAAGTGCATTGGGAAGTGATGCGGCAAACGCTATTGAAACTATGATGCGGGAGACCCAAAATGAAGAAAAAAGTACTATAGCAACCATCCTAGGTATTGGTACTTTAGTATATGGCGCTACAGGGGTTTTTTATCATTTGCAACTGTCCCTAAATCAAATTTGGAATAGTGCACCTGTTAAGAGTTACGGATTTTTAAAGATGATTTTTGATCGAATAAGAAGCTTTGCCTTTATCCTGGTTATTGGCTTCTTATTATTAGTGAGTTTTTTAATTACAGCAGCTATTTCTGTATTGAATAATTACATACGCAGTATGTTGCCCAACATTATTGTTTACATTGCTTTTATGTTGGATTTTCTTGTTTCTATAGGCGTTGTCACTGTACTGTTTGCCCTTATATTTAGATACTTGCCAGATGTAAAAATAAAATGGAAAACAGTATGGATAGGGGCCTTGATAACTTCAATCCTGTTTGTTTTTGGTAAATTTTTATTAGGACTTTATTTTGGTAAGGCAAACCCAGGTTATACGTATGGTGCAGCAGGCACCCTTGTTTTAATATTACTTTGGGTATCTTATTCGGGTTTGATTTTATTTTTTGGTGCTAAGTTTACCTATATTTATGAAAAACGGTATGGATCGGGGATTCAACCAAACTCAAGATCGTCTCTTTAAAAGTCACGATGCTTTAAACAAGTGCTTTACGGTTAAGAACCGATCTTAGTTAGTGGTAATGGCTAAATTTAACTATTTCTATATTTTCAATATGAAGCCTATTAATAATATCATACACCAGGTTAAATAGCATTCCTTTAAAAAGTTAACGTTTGTTGTTTTTCTCTGATGTTTCAATCTTCTTCTTGAGCTTCATGTTTAAAAACTCAACGATTAAAGAAAATGCAATAGCAAAATAAAGATAGCCTTTAGGTATCGCACCAACTTTATTTCCAAAAATGACGGTATTTGAAAGGTGTGCAGCTTCTGTAATGAGCATAAAACCTATTAATATTAAAAAAGAAAGCGCTAGCATTTGAATAGAAGGATTTCTATTAATAAAGTTTCGTATCGTGTTGGCAAAAAATATCATTACTATTATAGAAATAATTACAGCAATAATCATTAAGATAAGAGCATCGTTTGGTGAATTTCCAATACCGTTGGTCATCCCCACAGCAGTTAAAATTGAATCTATGGAAAAAATAAAATCGATAATCAATATTTGAACAATGGCATTTTTCAGGCTGGTTATTTTTTTTGAATTCAATGTGTTTTCTTCTTGATATGGGGTATCCAATTTAATGTGAATTTCAGAAGTACTCTTGTACAAAAGAAACAACCCGCCAAAAAATAATATCAAGCTCTGTGAACTTATAGAGATGTCTAACCACGAATTATGTATGGTATAAAAAGGACGTTTAAGTTCTACTAAAAAAGAAATGCCAAATAATAAAAAGATACGTTGCACCATGGCCATTAAGAGCCCTAGATTTGTAGCCTTTTTTTGTTGGTGTTTAGGTAGTTTATTGGCGGCTAGGGAAATGAATACAATATTGTCAATTCCAAGTATTATTTCCAGAAAGGTTAGTGTTAATAAGGCTATCCAAGTATCAACGCTAGAAAATATTTCAAACATTTTTCGTAAAAAACACCCCTAATGGTATCATCAGGGGATGGATTAATTAATATTTACACACTAAGAAGTGTTTACCATTCAGCAATTTCTTTTTCTAACTCTTCTCTTTTTTTGCCTGTTTTTTCTTGTAGATTACCTAACATTTCATCAAATTTACCTTCAGAATATGTTAAGTCATTATCGGTAATATTCCCATATTTTTGTTTGAACTTACCTTTAACTTGTTTCCATTTACCTTCTAACTGATCTCTGTTCATAATTTCAAAATTTTTAATTAAACAATTCTTGTTTTTAATTTCTGAATCTAAATTATCTAAACGGATACAATCACATTGACTCAAAAAAATAATTTCTTAACGCACAAAAATACAAACTACCCTTGTCAATAGTTAATATTTTATGTGATTAAGTTAAGCCATACTGCTTTTTATTTTAAAATTTAGTACTTAAAAATGAAAACATAAAAATTATATAATTATGGATATTCCAAATATTAAAAATGAAGAACAATATGAAGCCCTTCGTGAAAAGGGGTATAGTAAACAGAAGTCTGCAAGAATTGCTAATACACCAAATGCGGGCAAAAAAGGAGGTAAAGCAAAATCTTATGAGCAATGGACAAAAAGCAAATTATATGAACAAGCTAAAAATGTGGGTATTGATGGACGGTCTAAAATGGATAAAGCGCAACTTATTCACGCATTACGAAACAATTGAGTTTGTTTAAAAATTTATAATAACAGTTGGGATAGACAAGCACTAAAATAATCGTTATGGAGACAGGAGCCATTGGGGGCGGAGATATAATAAAAAAAGGTCATGAGGTACCAGGGATAATTATAAAAAAGAAGCAAAAATGTATATTTATAAGTTGTTTGTTTACACAAAACTTTACACATATTGTTGATTAATTAAAGTTGATAAATAAGATGAGTTGGGAAATTATTTTAATGTTCATTGTTTTGCTGATTACAGTGGTCCTTTTTGTCTTTGAAATTTTCCCCGTAGACAAAGTTGCCTTTTTTATTATTGTATCGCTTATTTTGTTGGGCTTGGTGTCTCCAGAAGAAGGCATAAGTGGTTTTTCAAACAGTGCTACTATAGCTGTATTGGCACTTATGATATTGGCCATTGCGATGGAACAGAATGGTGTAATACAATGGCTAACTTCTGGCATGTCTAGGATAAAGTTTTTGCCCCTTATCGTTATGGGGCCCATTTTTATGTTTGTTACGGCTGGTATTTCAGCATTTATCAGTACCACAGCCGTTGTCATTGTTTTTATAAAAATGATAAACCAACTCTCAGAGAAATACAATATACCACAATCAAAACTCTTTTTGCCTATTTCTTTTGCAGGTATTTTAGGAGGTTCGTGCACCCTGATGGGAACTTCTACAAATCTAATTGTTAATTCAGTTTCAAAAAACCTTGGTATGGGAACATTAGGTTTCTTCGAGTTTTCTCTTTTAGGCTTAATTTTTCTAGGTATTTCAATTATATATCTTACCATCACTTTACGATGGTTGCCATGGGGGAGAGCACAAAATCTTAATAAGGATTATAATATTGATAATTATATTGCAAAAGTTCGTATTAACCCACAGTCTCAATTAGTGGGAAAGAAGATTCAGGAAAGCTTTATGTATAATAATTCCGATGTATCACTTTTGCAACTAATAAGGAATAACCGTGTTTATAATTCGCCAGGGAAATATATCACTTTAAAGGCTGAGGATGATTTATTTTTAATGTGCGACTTAAATAATTTATCACGGATAAACGAATCGGAAAACCTAAGTATTTATAAAGAAAAAAAACTAGAAGAACAAGATAATGAAACTGGAGAACAAGGTTTGGAGGAGCGTATTTTTGTTGAACTTTTAATGTTGCCAGGAGCCTCACTATTAGGTAAAACCATAGGCGACCTTAGGAGTTTTATGTTACGGGATGCCATTCCCATTGCCATTAAAAAAAGAAAAACATTAGTAAACATAAAAGAAAGAATGGTCCATAATAGTATGAACCAAATGGTTTTAAAAGCAGGAGACCGCTTATTGGTAGAAATTTTTAAAGAGAAAATGTATACTCTTGAAACTATGGATAATGTGGTATTACTGCAAAAGTTTGATGAGATAAATAGAAAATCTAAATTTAAAAGATACTTTTCATTAGGTGTTCTTTTATTGGTTATTGCCTTGGCTGCTTCTGGCTTATTATCTATTATGGTAAGTGCTTTAACTGGAGTGTGCCTATTATTGATTACTAAAAACTTAGATCTAAATAGCGTCTATAAAAAAGTGAATTGGCAAATCTTTTTCCTGTTGGCAGGTATGATTCCATTAGGTATTGCTATGCACAATACAGGGGCAGATATGTGGATTTCAGAAAAATTATTAGAGTTTCTGGTTGACCAGCCAGATTTTATCATTATAGGCACGCTGTTTTTAGTCACGATGCTTATGAGCGGTGTGGTTAGCAACAATGCCACAGCTATCATAATGGCACCCATAGCTATTTCCGTCGCTCAAGGTATGAATTTAGATTTCAAGCCTTTTATATTGGCAGTGATGTTTGCAGCTAATTTTAGTTTTTTTACACCAGTAGGCTATCAGACCAATACATTAATATATAGTATTGGCAATTACAAATTTCAACACTTTTTATTAATAGGAGGGATCCTTAGTATAATATTATGGATAACCGCTACGGTTTTATTAACTTATATGCTATAAATTTTTATACAATGAAAGACAAATTTTTTTCGATAGAAGACGCTATAAGCAAATTATGGGACAAATTGGATGGTTGGATGGATGCCATAATTTTAAGATTGCCCAATCTTGTCATGGCTATTTTGATCATGATCGTATTCTATTTTATTGCTAGGGGCGTTAAGAAGCTTTTACTTAAATTATTGCTGCCTCGTATAGGCCAAAAATCAATTCAGGATATTATAGCTAAAATTATTTTTTTAAGCGTTCTTTTAATTGGTTTTTTTATAGCACTTGGCGTTTTAGAACTTAATAAGGTATTAACCAGTATACTTGCAGGTGCGGGCGTCGTTGGTCTTGCGGTAGGTTTAGCACTTCAGGGTACTCTAAGTAATACGGTTGGAGGCTTGGTACTATCCTTTATGCCAAAAATTAATATTAACGATTATATTGAGACCGATGATGTCAAGGGGTTTGTATCAGAAATAAGCCTTCGTAATATAGTTTTGCGCAGACCCGATAATAATTATACCGTTGTTCCTAATTCGAAATTTGTAGAAAACTCATTTACCAACTATTCCATAAGTAAACGAAGTCGGATTACTGTTACTTGTGGTGTAGGCTATGAAAGTAGTATGCAAGAAGTTGAAGACTTGGTAATACGTATTATTTCTGAAAATTTTGAACAAAAAAAAGGGGAGTCCGTAGAGTTTTTCTTTACTGATTTTGGAGATAGTTCCATAAATTTTATGACACGATTTTGGATAGATATGGTAAAAAATAAACAAGAATATGCAGCTAAGCATAAGGCTATGAAACTTATTAAAAGCGAATTTGATTCTAAAGGAATTAATATCCCTTTCCCGATTCGAACCTTGGATTTTGGAAAAAACAAATTACAAATGGCAAAGAATGAAAATGAAGATTAGATTTTTGATAGTTCTGATGAGCCTACCGAACTACCAATTTAATATATGAAAAGTATATGAAGTTTGGGTTGGCAAATTTTTAGAAAACGGCATCATGGGTCAATACTTATAATAAACGACTATTATTGAGCTAATAGCATTAAAATTCAATGGGATTGCGTTAACCTTAATGCCTTTTTTTTTGCAAATTTGATATACTATAGTGAATTATGTGAGATAACGTCCGTCTTTCCTTCATTGTAGGTATTTGTCTAAATAAAATTTAATATGATGGAAAACGAATTAGCAAAACACGAAAAGGATTATATAAGAATTTATGAAAAGAAGGGCTATGGTTCTAACTTCTATTTTAAAAAAAATAAACTTATAAATAGTGAGACTAAAAATCAATATTTACCCGAAGATATTACCATTGTTGCAGAACATAGATATGAAGGTATGAGTGATCCTTCAGATATGTCAATTCTTTATGTCATTGAAACCAATAAGAATGAAAAAGGAACTTTTTTATTGGGTTATGGACCAAATACCGATTTGGACATCGCAGAATTTTTTAAAAAAGTACCAAAATCGAATATTACTGATGCTAAGAACATCAATCTAAATGATAAAGATTAATTAAAAATTTGTTTAATAACCTTATAACAATCTTGTGTTATTTTTTTATGAAATAACACAAGATTGTTTGTTTTATATCTATAGAATTTTTAATTAGAATCAGTTTTTTTCATACTTGATATGAAGAAAAAATAAATGGATTTATTTGTGTCGTGGAATAATTCTTGTATCTTATATATAATTGAACTTATTGAAAAAGTTTAAAAGTTCATGACCTTTTAAGCCTTTATTTTTATTTTAAAAACGGCTTTTACTTCTCGTTCATGTTTTTTAGCACTTTTCTTATTAAAAACTAAAAGTTATATAACATAATCTAAAAGTTGTATAATGTATTTATCTATGTCTATAACGATCTTTATATCATTAATAAAAACACAACAACTTAATATATAAAGAAGTTTATGGAACAAAGTATAAAAGCAAGAGCGAGACAATTTGCAAGAGTGGGTAAATCAAGACCCAGACCTCAATTTATCAATAGTGATTTTTTAAAAAATGCCGTTTGGCGGGTTTTTGGTAAACGAAAAAAACTCTAAAAAATAATCTTCAGCGTTAAAATAATCACGTTTCATGCCTAGAATGTCATGGATACATAATCTCTATGTGCTTAATTATTTGGGATATTGGGTTTTCCCCTTACAAAATAGGTAAGCTGTTCACCTTTTATAAGTTGTAACGATTAACGGTTACTATAGCTATAGTACTTAATCGCCTAAAACAAACAATTCAATATTCTATTCAATAAAAATTTAAAAAAAGTAATACAATGAAAACTACATATTTAAAGACAAATACTATAGAAAACATATTCAAGAAATTAAAACTTAGTTTTGGAGGTTTAATGACAAAAGAATCTAAAGAATATATTTTAGAAATAAAGAATAATATAGGTACTGGTACTATTAAAGGCATCACCTTAACGGGAGGCATTTCTTATATCGAGTTTAATATGATTTTCTCTGAAGATGTTGTACTATCTATCAATGTGCCCGATAAAACTCCAATTTATTTTGCCTACTGTTCTAAAGGAAGTTTAGGTCATAGTTTTGGAGTTAATGGTAAAAAGAATGTGTTACAAAGTTTTCAAACAGGTATTCTAACCAGTCAATCGAGCGACGAGAATGTTCTATATTTTAAGAAGGATAAGCATATAAAAGTTACCTTAATTACAGTACAGGCCAATAATAAAGCAACAGTTTCTGAAAATTACGGATTAAAAAATAAGCTATACAAAGCGTTTTTTAAAGAAGGTACCAATAAAAATTTTATATATATAGGTTCGCAAAATTTAAAGATTGCAGAAAAAATACAACAACTAGAGGCCATTAAACAAAAAGGATTGGTAAGAAGCCTTTTAATACAAGGTTTAGTACATGTTATATTAGCATTGGAAGTACAACAGCATACCGATGATACTACCTCTAGTGAAAACCAATTGGGCTCTCTACTAATAAGAGAGGTGGAAATTATAAAAGAGGCCTCGCAGTTTATAAGAGATCATTTTGATTTGCAGTTGTCAATCACACAATTGTGTTCAAAATTTGGTATAGCTCCATCAAAACTTCAAGAAGGTTTTAAATCAATGCATAATCACACGGTTGCAGATTTTATAAGAGAAGTGCGTATTCAAAAAGCAGAAGAATTTATAAAAAATACCGATATGAACATTTCAGAAGTAGTATATAGTATAGGGTTTTCAAGTAGAAGTTATTTCTCCAAAATTTTTAGAGAAAAATACAATTGTAGTCCGAGCAAATATAAAAATGCCAATAGGGTAAGCTCATTTGTAGCGTAAAGAAATTTGTGTGAATATAAAATATAGCTAAATCAATATAAAATAATTTCTAAATATTCTATGCCATTTTATATTGATTTAGCTATATGTTGTGGAAATTGGCGTAATTGTGAATCCTTTTTTACAATGAAGTGATTTAAGATCTATTTTTTCGATAGGCGGGTTTTCTTCATTAAGAAAAAACGATGATGATGAAAAACTTCTGAAAAATCTAATTTTAGATAAAATTTTCATCCTCTGTTGTTGAGGATATTGTGGGCGATTCCCCACTAAGTCCTTTTTTAAGCCCGGCAGAATCTACTCCGAAAAACTTTAATATTTCAGCTCGGTGTGCTATCAACATAACTTTATCACCATTAACTGCTATAGGTTTTTGCAAAAGTTCCGGGTTTTTGTTTATAATTTTAAGCCAATCATCTGTGCTAAAATTATTTGTATCGCCTATATTAGAACTATCATTATTTTTGACAGTAAAAAGCTCGGCAAGTGATAAGTCTAGATTGTCTGCAAGTTCTACCCAGATAGTGTCACCTAAGTTTTCTTTCACTATATCTATAACCTCTACTTTTTTATCTATACCTTGAATATAACCTAAAACTTGTTTTCCTAAATGGGACAAAGAGCTGTATATGTATGTAAGTTGTTTTTTATCTCGCGCTAATATTGACATGTTTTTACGTTTATTAATTAATTTTTTGAGTTATCGAGATGGTGATTAATAGTTTTAAATTCAAAAAACTGATTGTACACCTCACAGCGATCAGTTTCAGAATCTGGAGGACGATTTTATGCTACCTTTCTTTTCTTTTCTTTTATAGCTCCCATAGTATTTGTTTTTATAGTTAATTATAGGTTTTAATTCCATCCCCGTCACCAAGTGTTAAATTAACTATCTTTTATAATAATGGTTAACGCTAAAAAGAGCATGATTGACTCAAATGATGTTTTTTTTAAACATTCAAAAAACAGGTTGATAGTGTTTTTAATACCGTTAAGAAAATTTGGTTTAGAGCAAATGGATCTGCCATTACTCAATTAATTTTATAAAAGATTATTAATTTTTAAAATATAAAAACATGAAACTTGAAAATAAAAAAATAGCCATTTTAGCGACCGATGGATTTGAAAAATCAGAGTTGTTCAAACCTATGGAAGCTTTAAAAGAAGAAGGCGCAATAGTGCATATCATTTCAAACAAGGACGGAGAAATTAAGAGTTGGGATGATGCTAATTGGGGAAAAACGATTAAAATAGATAAAAAAATTAATGAAGCAAATGAAAATGATTATAATGCTTTGGTACTCCCTGGAGGTGTTATAAGCCCGGATATTTTACGTGTGGATGAGTCTGCCTTAAACTTTATACGTGCTTTTTTTAAAAGTAAAAAACCAGTTGCAGCTATTTGTCATGCCCCTTGGTTATTAATTAGTGCAGGAGTTATTCAAAACCGTACAGTAACTTCATATAAAAGTATTAAAGACGATGTTGTAAATGCTGGAGCTCATTGGATTGATGAAGAGGTTGTTGTTGATAGCGGACTGGTAACAAGTAGAAAGCCCAATGATCTTCCTGCCTTTTGTGACAAAATTATAGAAGAAGTAAGAGAAGGTAAGCATGTAGCACAACATGCCTAGTTTTTAAAAGGGGCAGTTTATGCCTACTGTTAGAAAAAAGGTTCACATTTTTATTAATTAAATCAAATAAAAAAAATGGTACGTGATTATGAAAGTTGTATAGAAGCCTGTCAACAATGTTTAATTGATTGTCAAAAGTGTCTTTTTGAAATGATGGGCAAAGAAAGTGATAATGATTGTCCGAGCTGTTGTATCCAATGTGTGGAAGCTTGTCTAATTTGTATAAAGTTTATGCTAGCCGATAGCCCATTTGTGAAAAAATATTGCAGATTATGTGCTGAAATATGTGAATGGTGTGCAGCACAATGCAAACAGCATGACCACGAACACTGTAAAGTTTGCGCAGCATCATGTATGGCTTGTGCACAAGAATGCCGTGTACATATGGCTTAAAGATTCCAACAAAAATAAATATGATGAGCACTATAAATTATACAGAAAATAAAGCAGGTTTAGAAAAGATTAGGAGTATGATTGGCAATGAGCCAAAAATTGTAATGATAGCAACTAGGTTGGAAAAAATACCCTTTTCAGTCTGCCCGATGACTCTACAAGAAATGGACGAGCAAGGAAGTTTTTGGTTTTTTGTATCGAAAGAAAGTAATTTTTTTAAAGATATAAGATATGATAATAGAATACAAATTCTTTATTCCAATCCAGAGGCACAGGAATATATGTCCATTTTTGGAAAGGCCACACATGTTATAGATAAGAAAAAAGTACATGCCCTATGGAATTCTTTATTGCACAGTTGGTTTGAAGGCGAAGATGACCCAAACTTGATACTATTGAATGTTCAGATAAAACATGCTTATTACTGGGATAATGATACAAGTAAACTAGTTTCTTTTTTCAAAATGTTAAAGAATGCTATCACAGAAGACAAATCTGATTTAGGAAATAAGGGACATATAAGTTTACAGGATTAACCTATTATACCAATTATGAATTAAAATGAGCAACAGAAAACGACATAGCTTATTTGTTTTAGCCAGCTGCGAGTTATTTGCATAGCCTAAGCTATGGAAATGATGAGAAAAGAGAAAAAACGAATTAATGAATGAGTTTGAATAGCGTATTTTAATTCATAATTGGTATTACACATTTTTGATATAGATCTATCAATGAGGTAGTTACGCCATACGCTATGTAAATAGAAAATAAAGACAGTGTATGGCATACTACCTTTTTTATTTTTAATTCTATTTTTTAAACTCCGTGAGGTTATTGTCTATTATAACTAAATCATTATAAAAAGTCATTTTTATTTACAGCCCAGACCTGTCAGGTTTTTAAAACCTGACAGGTCTAAACGGTGAAATACAATTGATAAGATGGTGTTGTTTCTGATTTTAAAATATCTTGGAATGACATTTTATCTTGGTTTGACTATAGCTGACAGTGTTAGGGCTCATTAAAAAAAATATAAAGTTTTTAATGTAAATCAATGATCTTTTTTATAAGGTTTAGC
The DNA here is from genome assembly GCF_028736925.1 of Flavivirga sp. 57AJ16. GTDB lineage: Bacteria > Bacteroidota > Bacteroidia > Flavobacteriales > Flavobacteriaceae > Flavivirga. The sequence goes on from NZ_JAQZAT010000009.1 coordinate 61,092, forward strand.
TTTTTTAATAGTTATTATAAATACATTCTTGTAATTTTAACTTTTATAAAGGCTATATATGATAAATACCTTGTTTTTTTTAATGAATCAGCCTAATAAGATTATATTAGGTATTGTGTTTGCAGCACTAGGATGGTTGGTTCTACATTATGCTTTCAAAATGGTAGAAATGGCGTATGTCTTAAAGTATAAAAAGCCATTATACAATCATTTTTATATCTTTTTAAAACAATTAGAGGGACCCAAAAAAGCTATTTTAAAAAATCATTTTTCATTTTATAAAAACTTAACAGATAAAGAAAAGAAGTATTTCGAACACCGAGTAGCATCATTTATTAAAGACAAAGATTTTATAGGTAGAGAAGGAAATAGAATAACCGATGAAATGAAAGTTTTAGTTTCTGCAACCGCGGTTATGTTGACTTTTGGTTTTAGGGATTTTTACATTGGTATTATTTCTAAGATTGTGATCTACCCACACAAATTTTATTCCCATACGAACAATGCTTATCACAAAGGGGAATTTAATCCTAAATTAAAAGCATTGGTATTATCTTGGGAAGACTTTGTACAGGGTTTTCATGATGGAAACGATAATTTAAATTTAGGCATACATGAGCTTACACATGCCATTCATATTAATAGTATGAAGGAACGGGATGTGAGTGCTATCATTTTTAGTGATTCTTTTAAAGAGTTATCTGCTTTATTCTCTGAAAATGAATCCTTGCGAGATATGTTAAAAGAGTCTGATTACTTCAGAAAATATGCCTTTACAAACCAATTTGAATTTTTAGCTGTTGCTATTGAGAACTTTATGGAAACACCACAAGAATTCCAGTCTCAGTTTCCTGAGGTTTATAATAAAATTAAGCAAATGCTTAATTTCAAGGTTAAGGGGTATTAGTTTTCATGAAATTATCTTTTCATGATAACAAATACGCCAAAAAAATGGCAAAACAGATAAGCCTGTTGTATATAATTGGTGAAATTAACACGATATAAATGTCGTTTTATGTTTTTATATGAGCGACATGATTTTTATCATACTTTATTTGCATTTCCGTGCTTAATTTTAATGTAGAATTAAAAATTTAGTAAGATGAAACACCCATGAGAATTGCTTTCACACACACGAGAATGATTATCAAGGCGTTCCATATGACCTCTAAAACAATAAAAATAAACATATGAAAAGAAGCACTCCAGTTTCAGAAATAATGAGCAAGGATGTTATAGCCTTAAGAAGATCGGATAATTTAGAGAGAGCCGAAATGCTTTTTAAAAGATATAATATTAGACACATCCCTGTTGTTAGTAGCGAATCTATAATTGGCATGTTAAGTTATACAGATTTACTCAGAATTAGCTTTGCTGATGCTACAGATAACGGTAGCAGTGTTGATACCGTTGTTTACAATATGTTTACTATTGAACAGGTTATGACAAAAAGCCCTGTAAGTGTTTCAAGTGATACAACTATTAAAGAAGTGGCCGAAATTTTAGCTAAAAATGAATTTCATGCATTACCTGTTGTAGCCGATTCGCTTTTGGTTGGTATCGTAACAACTACAGATTTGATAAATTATTTGCTGAAGCAATATTAAGAATTCGCCAATTCTTTTAAGTCTTTAACCGTTTTAATCTGGTCGCTACTTTTAAATACGTAGCTTCCAGCAACTAATACATCTGCACCAACATCTACAAGTGCTTTTGCATTTTTGTTAGTGACACCGCCATCAATTTCTATAATAGTTGAAGCGCCTTTGCGTGTTATTAATTCTTTTAGTTGTGAGACCTTATTATAAGTGTTTTCAATAAAGCTTTGACCTCCAAAGCCAGGGTTTACACTCATGACACATACCAAATCGATATCGTTTATGGTGTCTTCCAGGACATTTATACTAGTGTGCGGATTTAATGCAACGCCCGCTTTCATACCTTCAGCTTTAATAGCTTGTAAAGTTCTATGTAAATGTGTACAGGCTTCATAGTGCACGGTAAGGACATGACTACCCAACTCGGCAAAAGTTTTAATATACCTGTCTGGGTCAACAATCATTAAATGCACATCTATGGTTTTTTTTGCATGTTTGGCAATGGCTTTTAAAACAGGCATTCCAAAAGAAATGTTAGGTACAAATACACCATCCATGATATCAATATGAAACCAATCGGCATCACTTGTATTAACCATTTCTATATCACGTTGAAGGTTTGCAAAATCTGCTGCCAAAATTGATGGCGCAATTAGTTTAGAACTCATTTAATGTTTTTTGTTTATTAGTGAAACTCAATTTTGAAAAGTTGCGAAGCAAAGCATTCAAAGTTGATCGTTGAACTAATCCCGCTTTTCTAGCGGGTCTTTGGATTTAATGCCTTAAAGCTTATTCCGAAGCAGTTCATTCAGCAAAAATAATTGTTTTACTCAATGTTTAGCTGTTTTTTGTGCAATAAAATTTTCGACCATGTTGATAACTTTATTGGCCAGCTTATTATCTGCTTTTCTTAACCATTCAAGATATTCGTGAAGGTTGTTTAGTTCTTTACTATTATTCACTATTGTGAACCCAAAGTTATAGTCTTCAAAAATACGTTGTTGAATATCAATATTAATAACTTTAAAAATATTCCTATGCCTAGTGTCCAGGCTAATTCTTTTAAAAGTGGCATCAACATGAATTTGATCACCTTCAAGAACTTGTAAGAAATTAGAATTAGAATATATCAATATACCAGTTATGTTATATTTTAAATTATTTTTTTTTGCTTTTGAAAATAACTTTTGGAGAGCCTTTAACGATTCTTCCTGACAAGAATCACTTATATAGCATATGGTCTTTAGCATTTAAAAAAAAAAGTTCGTTTTCTCGAAAGTACAAAAAATAATGAACACATTCTGACTTTTTGTTTTTAACAGAAAATGAGATGCGGTTGAAATTGAAATTGAAATTGAAGTTGAGGTTGAAGTTGGAAGATTGAAGTGATCTGGTGTACTAATTGAGAGGTCGGGGCTATGTCGATAGACAGGTTTCAAGGTTTTTAATTTTTAAATACTACGATGAGACTTTAGATTCGTGTGAATTTGTGCCATTCGTGTCCTTTTTAAAAGTGTATATACAGGTAGTTTTTTGGAACTGGAAGTTATAGCAGTGAGGGGGGATTGAAGTTGAAATTGAAATTGAAGTTGAGGTTGAAGTTGGAAGATTGAAGTGATCTGGTGTGCTAATTGAAGGGTCGGGGCTATGTCGATAGACAGGTTTCAAGGTTTTTAATTTTTAAATACTACGATGAGACGTTAGATTCGTGTGAATTTGTGCCATTCGTGTCCTTTTTAAAAGTGTATATACAGGTAGTTTTTTGGAACTGAAAGTTATAGCGGTGAGGGGGGATTGAAATTGAAGTTGAAATTGAAATTGAGGTCGAGGTTGAGGTCGAGGTTGAAGTTGGAAGATTGGAATGATCTGGTTTGCTAATTGTGGGGTCGGGGTGTCATGTCTGTAGACAGGTTCCTAGTCTTTTAATGTATTACGATGAGACGTTAGATTTGTATGAATCTGTGCCATTTGTGTCCTTTTAATGATGCGTACACAAAAGGAGTATTTTGCAAGGGGGTGGGCTATTTTCAGCTATAGTAATTTAAAACAAGACATGGTATAAAAAATGAACCCCCGGTAATCAGCCGAGGGTTCTTTCATCAATCAAAAAACGAACAGTTATGTGTAACTGTTTGTTACGGTAATTTAGTCGTAAAAAAATTACTATCCTAAATATGTTTTTAATATTTTACTTCTAGAAGTATGTTTAAGTCTTCTAATCGCTTTTTCTTTAATTTGCCTTACACGCTCTCTTGTCAAGTCAAATGTTTCCCCAATCTCTTCTAAAGTCATCGGGTGTTGGTTCCCTAACCCGAAGTATAAACGGATAACATCGGCTTCACGAGGTGTTAAGGTTTCTAAAGCACGCTCAATCTCAGTACGTAAAGATTCATGTAATAACTCTCTATCTGGATTTGGTGATTCACCACTATTTAGTACATCGTATAAGTTGGAATCTTCACCTTCAACTAAAGGAGCATCCATACTTACATGACGACCAGAGTTTTTCATAGATTCTTTAACATCGTTAATAGTCATGTCTAATTCCTTGGCAATTTCCTCTGCACTTGGCGGGCGTTCATGACTTTGCTCAAGAAAAGCAAACGTTTTATTAATTTTATTAATAGAACCAATTTTGTTTAACGGTAAACGAACAATACGGGATTGTTCAGCTAAAGCTTGTAAAATGGATTGACGGATCCACCAAACAGCATACGAAATAAATTTAAAACCACGTGTTTCATCAAAACGTTGTGCCGCTTTTATTAAACCTAAATTACCTTCATTAATTAAATCTGGTAATGTTAAACCTTGGTTTTGGTATTGTTTAGCTACCGATACTACGAAACGTAAATTAGCTTTTGTTAACTTCTCTAAAGCTATCTGATCTCCAGCTTTAATACGTTGTGCTAATTCTACTTCTTCGTCTGCAGTAATTAAATCAACCTTACCAATTTCTTGTAAATATTTATCTAACGAAGCGGTTTCTCTATTAGTAACCTGCTTCGTAATTTTAAGTTGTCTCATCTAAAATTTTCCTGTGATTTTTAATTGAATATTTGGGCTTTCAGTGGTTATACGTTTATATGTCGTATAATGTTACAAAAAGTTTCAAATAATTTTTACATTTCGATATTTTAGTACCCAACGGAATCTCAGGTTTAATCTAAAGAATTCCTCGAGGCTTGCCTGGCGACGAGGCAGCGATATCCCCCTACGGCATGCCTCGGGGATAGTCGGTTTAAGAAGTTTTTTAGTATCTATTATTGAAATTTTAATTATTCAACCATGGACTTATTTGCCTCTTTTGCGTAAATATTAAATGGCATCTGGTTTATACTATTTTATTTCAGGTAAACCACGCGTTAACCAGCCTCTTTTGCTTGCCGTTGCAATAGCATAAGGGGTGATCCAAAATAAACCAAATGTGTACAGAATACTGTAAGTATAGGCCCAAAAAGATGTTTTTATTTCATATCTGTTTGCATAGAATATTACAGAAAATGTCGATAACATTAGTATGCTTAAAAATGTTGAGCTTAAAAACAATATAGGATGAGTAATTACAAAAAATAGCATGAACAATAAAAAAGGGTAGGCCATGACTATTTTTAGTGATTGATTAAAAAATAGAACCCGAGTGGCGGTTTTAGAACCTTCTCTAAAGTTTTTAAACACGTATTTTGACATTTCAATATTCTCACGAACATTACTTCTTCCCCATCTGATAAACATTTTGTACAAACCATTATATTTTTCTGGTACGTTGGTATATGCATAAGCATTTCTTTGGAACAATACATTGTAGCCTTGTTTCAAAATCATGTTTGTCATGGCTCTATCTTCGCCAATATCTGAAAGCTGTCCCATAAAAGTTTGATTGATCCATTCTGGAAGACAAGCAAAAACAGCTTTACTTTTATATGCAGCTAAAGCCCCAGGAGTACATAATACAGAATTTAAACTACTTTCTGCCGAACGTACAAATTCGAAACTTAAAACAAAACTAACATCTAGCATTTTGGGCAATAGTGCTTTTTCCTTATTCAATACACGTATATTCCCTGCGACTGCACCACATTTTTCATTTATAACAAATGGGCTGACTAGGTTTCTTAAGGTATTTGGTTTTACGATAGAATCACTATCAACCGTTACAAAAATGTCTCCAGTACCTTGATTAAAGCCTCTATAAAGGGCATGACGTTTCCCTTTGTTTTTAGGTTGCTGGTAAATTTCCAAACGGTCTCCCAATTGTTTTTTGGCATCTAGCATCCAGTCCCAGGTATCATCCACACTTCCATCGTCAATGGCTAATAGTTGCAATTTTTCTTTGGGATAATCACTCTTTGTTAAACTCATTAAGGTATCCCAAACTTGTTTGCCTTCATTATAAGCTGGCACGATTACGGTACAGGTTGGTAACGCGTCGTTAGATACGGACTCAATATGCTTGTATTTAAAATAGCGATATAAGTTATAGACAAAGAAACCGCCTTTAAATAAAAATAAAGAGATAAAGATTATCATGAACGAAAAGCCCAGTGTGGAACTCATACGTTCGGCATTAAATTCTATAAAGTCTTTTTGTAACACATACCCCAGATAAACAGCATCGATGATTAATAAAAAAGTACACGTTAATACGAGGGCGCCCCAGATTTTAGATGTTTTTATTGATGAAGCATATTTATTGAAGAGGAAGGATTGAGGGGTATTAAAATTGTTGTTTTTGGATGTTTTTAATAGTTTAGAAACTATCTTTTGAATTTTCATAAATCTTTTTTGACTATTAGGTTTATACCTTTTACGTAGTAAAAACGATTTCAGATTTTTTTTAATATTTATTTATGAAAATGATTCTAATTATAGATTTATAAAGGGAAGATCTAAGGTAAAACACCTCTAAATACTGGTGTATATTATAAAAATAAAGAGTCTGAAAAGTACTTAGATGCCCGTTGGATGTCCGTTCTTTCTACTTAAGTCCATACTGAGTGGAGCCGAAGTGTGCGATAGGACAACTTTTAGTTTCTAATACTTTTCAGACCTTTGAATTCTATAGTTTTATAGAGATCTTAAAAATTAATTTTCTTTTTTATCCTCTCTAGGTTTTCTGTCATCACGACGGTTATCACGTCCACGATTATCTCTACTTCTATTATCACGTCCACCTCTGTTATCACGACCATTGCTTTCTCTTGGTGGTCTTGCTACATAACCTTCTGGTTTTGGTAAAATAGCTTTACGAGATACTTTTTCTTTGCGTGTTCTTGGATCAACTCCAAAATACTTCACATCAAAAACGTCTCCCATGTTTACAACGTCCGATACATTTTCCGTACGTTCCCAAGCTAATTCGCTTACGTGTAATAATACTTCATTTCCAGGAGCGTCCAGGTATTCTACAACGGCTCCAAAATCAAGCATTTTAATAACTTTTACTTCGTAAACGCTACCAACTTCTGGTTTAAACATTAATGAGTCTATCTTTGCTAAAACAGCATCGATACCTTCGTTACCAACACCTAGAACTTCAACAATACCTTCTTCTGTAACAGGATCTTCATTAATAACGATCGTTGTTCCTGTTTCTTTTTGTAATTCTTGAATTACTTTTCCGCCAGGGCCAATTAACGCACCAATAAATTCGTTAGGAATTCTTCTGGTTACCATTTTAGGAGCGTGTGGTTTCACGTCTTTTGCTGGAGCAGCGATAGTATCGGTTAATTTACCTAAAATATGTAAACGACCATCACGAGCTTGATTTAAAGCATTTACAAGAATTTCGTAAGACAATCCTTTTACTTTTATATCCATTTGGCAAGCTGTTATACCATCTGCAGTACCAGTTACTTTAAAATCCATATCCCCTAAGTGGTCTTCATCACCTAAAATATCAGAAAGCACTGCGTACTTTCCAGAATCTGCATCAGATATTAATCCCATAGCGATACCAGAAACGGGTTTCTTTAATTGAACTCCGGCATCCATAAGTGCCATAGTACCAGAACAAACTGTTGCCATAGAAGACGAACCGTTACTTTCTAATACTTCACTTACAACGCGAACTGTATAAGGACAGTCTTCAGGAACCATACCTTTTAAAGCACGTTGAGCTAAGTTACCATGTCCTACTTCACGACGAGATGTCCCACGAATTGGTCTGGCTTCTCCTGTTGAAAAAGGCGGGAAGTTATAGTGTAAATAGAAACGCTCTTCACCTTCAAAAGATGGCATATCTATTTGATTCGCTTCTCTAGATGTTCCTAAAGTAACTGTTGCTAACGCTTGAGTTTCTCCACGAGTGAAAATTGCAGAACCATGAGTTGATGGTAAATAACCAATCTCACACCAAATAGGTCTAATTTCATCAGTCTTACGACCATCTAAACGTAAACCTTCGTTTAAAGTTAAATCCCTAACAGCCGCTTTTTCAGCTTTACTGTAATATTTAGATATTAAATCTCCAACATCTTCTAATTCTTCTTCAGAGAAAGTGGCTTTTATTTCTTCCTTAATTTCTGCAAATGCAGCACCTCTTTCATGTTTTGCAGAACCTGCTTTTGCTACAGCATATACTTTATCGTATGCCATATCATGAATTTTTTGAGCTAAATCGGCATCTTCACGTTCAGGCTCGTACTCGCGAACTTCTTTTTTTCCGAATGCTTCAGCTAAAGCAACTTGTGCGGCACATTGTACTTTAATAGCTTCGTGCGCAAATTTGATAGCCTCAGTCATTTCTTCCTCTGAAATCTCATTCATTTCACCTTCCACCATCATCACTGAGTCTGCAGAAGCACCAATCATCATATCTATGTCAGATTCTGCTAGTTGTGCTCTAGTTGGGTTAATTACAAATTCACCATTTACACGGCCAACTCTGGCCTCGGAAATAGCACATTCAAAAGGGAAATCTGATAATTGGATCGCAGCAGAAGCCGCTAATCCAGCCATGGCATCTGGCATTACTTCATCATCATGAGACATTAACTGGATCATCACCTGTGTTTCACTATGATAATCTTTTGGGAATAGCGGACGTAAAACACGGTCTACAAGACGCATTGTTAATACTTCACCATCACTAGGTCTTGCTTCTCTTTTAAAGAACCCTCCAGGGTAACGCCCAGCAGCAGCAAATTTTTCTCTATAGTCTACTGTTAATGGCAAGAAGTCTACGTCTGCTTGCTTGTAGTTGGAAACAACTGTACACAAAAGCATACATTTTCCAGATTGCACAACAACGCTACCATGTGCTTGTTTTGCTAATTTTCCGGTTTCGATAGAAATTTCTCTACCATCACCTAGGTCTATGACCTCTCTAAAAACTTGTGGAATCATAAATTTTTTAATTCTAATTAAACAATGGTCGTTGTGTTGTTGTAGTGTTGTGACCAATGAAAAACTATGTGTCCTGAACTTGTTTCAGGATCTGCTTAATCATGTAATTGCGTAGTTTATACTCTTCGCTAGAGTTATACTATTTGCGCCTGAACAGTTGCGCAAAAAAGAAAAAGAGGCTGATTAGCCTCTTTTAATTATTTTCTTAATCCTAATTCTTTTACTATAGCACGATATCTTAAGATATCTTTCTTAGTTAAGTAATCCAGTAAAGCACGACGCTTTCCTACTAATTTAACCAATGAACGCTCCGTATTAAAATCTTTACGATTATTTTTTAAGTGCTTTGTTAAATGGTTGATTCTGTGGGTAAACAATGCGATTTGCCCTTCTGCAGAACCTGTGTCTTTTGCATCTTTGCCATGTTTTTTAAAAATGGCTTCTTTTTCTTTTTGATCTAAATACATGCTAATATTATTGTAAATAATTGTTATGTAAACGAAAGTTTCTCTTTCGAGCGGCAAATATAGTGATTTTTAATGATTTTCAAGAAAATCTGTTAAAAAGAAAAGAGCCTGCCTAAAAAATTAAATTATTCTAGGTAACCTCTTTTTTTTATGCTCTTAAAGGTTGATTTGTTATTAAATCAAGGTATTTGTTGACTTTGTTTTTCAATTCTTTCCTAACTGTAATAAAGTCTAAGAACCCATGCTCTAATAAAAATTCGGCAGTTTGAAAACCTTCTGGTAATTCTTTTCCCGTAGTATCTCTTACAATACGTGGTCCTGCAAACCCAATTAAAGCTCCTGGTTCGCTAATGTTAATGTCTCCTAACATGGCAAATGATGCGGTTGTACCCCCTGTAGTTGGATCTGTACATAACGAGATATAGGGGATTTGAGCATCTGCCAGTTGAGCTAGTTTTACAGATGTTTTAGCTAATTGCATTAAGGATAAAGCAGCTTCCATCATTCTTGCTCCCCCAGATTTGGATATGACCATTAAAGGCATTTTGTTCTTTAAGGAATAATCTGCGGCACGTGCAATTTTTTCTCCTACAACGCTTCCCATGGAGCCGCCAATAAATGCAAAATCCATACAAGCGACTACTAAGTCTTTTCCTTTGGATTTTCCAACTGCTGTACGAACGGCATCTTTTAAATGGGTTTTATCCTGGGCTGCTTTTAAACGTTCTGGGTATTTTTTTGTGTCAACAAATTTAAGTGGATCTTTAGATTCTAAATTAGCATCTAATTCTTTGAATTTATTGTCATCAAATAATATTTCAAAATATTCTTTGCTTCCTATACGTACGTGATAACCATCTTCTGGACTTACATAGAAGTTTTTTTCTAATTCTTCTGCATCAACAATTTTACCAGTGGGAGATTTATACCAAAGCCCTTTAGGGGTATCTTTTTTCTCCTGGGTTGTTGTTGTGATTCCTTTTGTTTTTCTTTTAAACCAAGACATAGTGATTTACAATTTTAGATTAACGATTGTTGTTAAGTAAACGTTATTCGTGTTAAGGATTATTTGTCCTTTAATTTTATTAAATACAAAATCATCAATATTTCATATTCTAGGCATTTATTAAAGCCCTTCTATTTTTATTTAGAAGTGACTACCAAAAGCCTAAACGCAAAATTAAACCTTTTTTTAATTTTGGGGTTACGCCCTAATGATTTTATTAGTTTAATATTTGTAATTTGTTGTTTTACAAGAGGGTATAGAAAAAAAGACTCTGCTTTACACAGAGTCTTTAATAAATGTATTTGTAAGTAAGTTTACTTATAATTATAAGGTGTTTACGTTGTTTAAATCCTCAAAAGCCTTTTTTAAACGTTCTATAAAGGTAATCTCGCCCGCACGTAGCCAAACACGTGGGTCGTAGAATTTTTTATTAGGAAGATCATCTCCATCAGGATTACCTATCTGTGCTTTTAAATATTCAGATTTATCACCCATATAGTCACGAATACCGCTCATAAAGGCATATTGTAGATCAGTATCAATATTCATTTTTATAACACCGTAACTGATACCTTCACGAATTTCTTCAACTGTTGAGCCAGAACCACCATGGAAAACGAAATCGATATGATTGTCTTCAACACCATATTTCTCAGTAATATATTCTTGAGAATTTTTTAAGATTTTAGGCGTTAATTTTACGTTCCCTGGTTTGTAAACTCCATGTACATTACCAAAAGCAGCTGCAATTGTAAATTGATCACTTACTTTGCTTAATTCTTCGTAAGCATAAGCTACTTCTTCTGGTTGTGTATATAGTTTGGAATCATCAACATCACTATTATCTACACCGTCTTCTTCACCACCAGTAATTCCAAGCTCTATTTCTAGTGTCATACCCATTTTGCTCATGCGCTCTAAATAGGTTTTACATATTTCAATATTTTCTTCGATTGGTTCTTCAGAAAGATCGATCATGTGTGAGCTGAAAAGTGATTTCCCGGTCTCAGCGAAATGTTTTTCACTGGCATCTAATAAACCATCAATCCAAGGTAATAGTTTTTTTGCACAGTGGTCTGTATGTAAAATGACAGGAACACCGTAAGCTTCTGCCATGGTATGTACATGTTTTGCGCCTGCAACAGCCCCTGCAATAGCGGCTTTTTGACCATCGTTACTTAATCCTTTACCAGCATTAAATTGCGCACCACCATTAGAAAATTGTATAATTACGGGAGCATTTAAAGCTGCTGCAGTTTCTAATACACCATTAATGGTGTCTGAACCTATGACGTTAACTGCAGGTAATGCAAATCCTTTTTCTTTTGCAAGTTTAAAAATTGCCTGTACTTCATAACCTGTAGCAACTCCTGATTTAATATTGTGTCCCATTTTAAATAATTTGATTAGTAATTAATTGAAGCCAAAAGTAATCAATTTTTGAATAAATAGATATGATTTAATGGCTTGAAAATACTAAAAGAGGACTAAAACGTTATAGTTTTCATAATGGGGATTAGATTCCCGCTTTGCTCGTTAGTCTTTTATTGAAACAAGTTCAGTACAGGCAAGAGAATAATAACTTTAATAGAAAACTCATTACTAAGCACCTACCGTGTGTACACATTTTTAAAAAGGACACGAATGACACAAATTTACACGAATCTAATACCTTAATAGCACCAATTGGCAACAGAAGTGAGTCTTAAATAATACCAATTATTACTCAAAACAACCCATATAATTTGAATTATAGTGTACTTATATGGAATAAAAAACATGAGCTCAGCTTCCTACCTGCCGGCGAGGCAGGAACTGGGTATGAAAGCATAACCTTAGCTATGGGGTAATACCCAGTCAAGCTGAGCACATGTTTTATCTTGAAAAATAAGAGCCATAGAAATCGAAGATTCATGAACTCCTATTTTTAAAATGAAAGATAGTGAACTAAACGAATTATTAGGCTTATTTTATTTGTTAATAGGTATAACAAATAGCTAAGTTAAACAAGAACACGAGTCACCAAGTCTATGTACACTTGAAACCTATCAATAGAGAGGATAATTAATGAGAAACCCGTTTAAGAGTTAATGTGTCTCTTCTGTCACGCTAATTAGTGATAATTTGTGTCATTCGTGTCTGATTTCTATTATTTCATTTCTGCTGTTAATATTTGTGTCCAAACGGTAGTACTAAGCACAGATGTTTTTTTGCGATTGAAGTGATTTGAACTTTCCCGCTTCCTTTTAAAAAGTTTAAGCCACTTTATCAAAAAGGGTAGTTTATACCAATATTATAAACGGCATTTGAGAAGTTATAATCATTAAACCATCTGTTTTGGTCGGTATAAAAAGGATCATAAGTCTTGAATCCTATGTCGAAACGAAATACAAAAAACTTAAAATCGTAACGTAGGCCAAAGCCAGATCCAACGGCAATATCCTTTAACGAATTGAAGCCCGTAAATGTGGCGTTGTCGTCTTCTACATTATCTAGTACATTCCAAATATTTCCAGCATCAACAAAAATAGCGCCATTTAAGTTTTCGAATATATTGAAGCGTTGTTCAACATTTAGGGCTATTTTTAAGTTAGCCTCATTAAACTCATTAATGGTTTTAGAGCTACCGGGGCCTAAGCTATAAGCTGTCCAGGCACGATTGTCGTTAGGGCCGCCCGCAAAGAAACTTTTTGAAAAAGGGATGCTTGTAGAGTTTCCATAAGGGATGGCAATACCTAAAAAATTTCTCATAGCCAATATGTTCTTTTTTCCTAAATCCCAATGTTTTGTATAATTAAATTCTGTTTTCACATATTGAGAATACGCCACATCAAAAATTTCATATCGGTTGTCATCATTTTTTTTTAGACCTACTAATTTTGATACGTTTGCTAGTAGATTACCTGCCAGTTCTAACTTAAAACGAAAGATAGAAAAGTCGTCATCAAATAAATTAGTGCGTTCGTCATTGATAAAACTAAAACTGGAAGAAAGAATTAAGTTGTCTTCCGTTAATCTGTCTTTGCGCTCGTCGACACTATTTATTATTGCTAATTGACTACTTGAAATTTCGCTGGGCGTTTGTGGATTTAAGGCATAATCTAAAAAGGCATCTGTTTGGTCGGGAATACTTAAATCACTATTTGAGTCTATGTAATTGACATCTTTTGCAATCTGGTTCAAAGATCTATAGGAGTTTTGATAGATGCCAAAATAGTTGTTTACATTTAGGTTCCTAACGTATTGGGCATTAAATAAATCTAGTCTGTTGCTTACTTTTTTATTTGGATACCAGTTATAATTAAACGTGCCACTAAAGGTTTGTTTGTCTAGCCCTATATTGGTCTGCCCTGTTGCAGATAAACCAATTCGTGTAGAAGGAGACATATATTTAGGGATAATGCTTTCTGTATTGAAAGGTGAGAACAGTCTCGGGATTGTTAGTTTAAGGTCGATACCAATTTCGTTAATATCGAAAAAAGGATCGTCAATATTGTTTTTGTCTTTTGAAGCTCCAATGGATCCAATGGCAGAGACCTCAAGTGTTTCTGCACCTCTAAAAATATTTCGAATTGATAAGCTCGGGTTTAATGAAAATCCAAATGTTTGAATGTTGCTTTGTGAAGCATCAGCACTAAATCCTAAGCTAAACTTTTTTAAAGGTGTTAATCTAATGGTATCTGTAAGTGTATTATCGGGGTTCTCAATATATTCAATGCTTGGATATTTAAAGATACGTAATTGATTTAAGTGCCTATAGGTACGTGTCCTATCTATATCTTTAAAAACAGAACCTGGGTTTATAAATATGGCATCTGTGAGTGCTTCTGGCCTGTAGCGCATTTTGTTATAACTATAAAGTTTATAGCCGTTGTAAGTTATTGAATCTTGAAACGGTTTCCCCCTGTTTTCAAAGAGGTAATCTGTAATAATGTTAACCTCCTTGATCTTGAATATTTTAAAAGGTTCTCGCCTAATGGAATCTTGTGTTCTAATAGCTCTATCCTGAATCTGAATCCCAACATTTACTTTCTTATTGGTCCCTATGGTATCCATTTCAAAGGTGATATAATCTTGATCAAAATGAAATACGCCAGCGTTTCTTAATTCATTGGAAATTCTATCGCGTTCTTGCTCAAAATTACTGGTTTTATATTGTTCGTTCGATTTTAGTAATGCATTTTTCTTAATGTTTTGGTATAAAGAATCTATGATGGGGGATTTTATTTTTTCTGAAATAGAATCGATTATAAAAGGAACCCCGGTTTTAACCTGGTACTCAATACTGGCACGTTTGTTATCATCTTTTTTAATGTCATAAGAGGTTTCAACATCAAACCAGCCATTATTGATGTGGTAATCCTGAAGCCGCTTTACAGATTTTTTTGTTTTTTCCTCACTCACGATTACTGGAGGTTCTCCCGTTTTACGTAGCCAATTATTAAACCCGATAGCAGAGCTTTTTAGCCTATCAAGTTGTTTTTTCGATAATCTTTTGGTTAACCTGGCCCTGCGGTTGGGTTTTTCATCTAACCATGCTTCAAACAAAGAATCCCTATTGTTACGTGCTAAATTATAAATATGCAAACGTAATGGGATCCCCGCAATTTTTCTGTTGGGCCTTTGATATAGTAAATCGTTTATGGTCTCTGTATTATCTTTTTTGCCATTTACCGACACCGTTGTACTGGTTAGTAAGTGTTCATTTTCAGCAACTCTTTTTGTGCTATCACAGGATAAAAAGTATCCTATCGATACTAAGGAAATTAATATTTTTGAAAGCTGTTTTTTCAAATGAAATTAGTTCAAGTTATAATTTTTATGAATTGATTTTAATTAATGAAATATAAATTGTCTATTTGAGACTCAAAAGTACATTTTTTCAAGTGTTTATTTTATTTTTTTTCAAAGGTAACGTGTAACATCTATATTAAAGATGATTTTAAGTGATTGAATTTTTAGTCTTTGATATTTTCTTTAAGAAAATATTTAAATAATTTTGGTCCGGGACAATGGTATTTTTCATTTCTTTATAAAATATCACATTAATTTAGATTACATGCTCTCTAAAAGCCATATAAAATTAATTACGAGTTTAAAACAGAAAAAATATAGACAGCAACATGGCCTTTTTGTTGTTGAAGGTGTTAAAACCATAAAGGAACTATTGCGATCTAAATTAACGCTTCATGCATTATATACGACAGAATCTTTCAATATTGATGCCAAAAATGAAATTTCAATTACAGAAGCAGAATTAAAGCGTATAAGTTTTTTAACCACACCTAACAAAGCACTCGCCATTTTTAAAGTTCCAGAGGTTAAGCCAATTGAAGAAGGTAGACTCGTTTTAGCATTAGATGCTGTTAGGGACCCTGGGAATTTGGGAACAATTATTAGGCTTTGTGATTGGTTTGGTGTTAAGGATTTAGTTTGTAGTAAGGAAACAGTAGATTGTTTTAATCCAAAAGTGATACAAGCAACTATGGGGTCTATTACCAGAGTAAATATTAGTTATGTAGATTTAGAGCTATTTTTAAACAAAACGAGCTTACCTATTTATGGCGCTTTTATGGAAGGTGAAACGGTTTATGATACCTCATTGCCAAAGCAAGGTGTTTTGGTAATGGGTAATGAAGCTAATGGTATTTCAAAAGAAATTGAAATTTTTATAAAGAAAAAAATCTCTATTCCCAGATTTGGGGAGTTGCAAGCTGCCGAAAGTTTAAATGTAGCTACGGCAACAGCTATTTTATTGAGTGAATTTAGAAGGGGGTAGTGTTCAGGGTTCGGTGTTCAGTGTTCGGTATTCAGTGTTCGTGTTCAGTCGCAGTAATCAGTTTCGGTAAACAGTCGCAGTCTTCAGTATTCAATTTCAACTTCAATTTCAACTTCGACTTCAATTTCAGTATTCCGTTTGTAGTCTTCAGTAGGTAGTGTTCAGTGTTCAGTCGCAGTAATCAGTTTCGGTAAACAGTCGCAGTCTTCAGTATTCAATTTCAACTTCAATTTCAACTTCAATTTCAGTATTCCGTTTGTAGTCTTCAGTAGGTAGTGTTCAGTGTTCAGTGTTCAGTCACAGTAATCAGTTTCGGTAAACAGTTGCAGTCTTCAGTATTCAATTTCAACTTCAATTTCTGCTTCGACTTCAATTTCAATATTCCGTTTGTAGTCTTCAGTAGGCAGTGTTCAGTGTTCAGTCGCAGTAATCAGTTTCAGTAAACAGTCGCAGTCTTCAGTATTCAATTTCAACTTCAATTTCAACTTCGACTTCAATTTCAATATTCCGTTTGTAGTCTTCAGTAGGTAGTGTTCAGTGTTCAGTCGCAGTAATCAGTTTCGGTAAACAGTTGCAGTATTCAATTTCAACTTCAATTTCAACTTCGATTTCAGATTAGGTTTTGTCTCGCCATTTATTGATTATAGCATCATCCCATACCTGTACTTCAATATACTTGTCATACTTTAGGTTTTCTTGAGACAACGATTTTTCTTCAGAAGGCATCCCGTATTGGTCAATTAGTTCTTTCATTTCGTTTAGTAAGAATACTTGTCCGTTACACGCTTTTCTATATTTAGCAAGTTTGGGCTCGTCATAAAACTGAAATGATACCATGCTATCTGGGTAGGTGAAACTTATTTGTTCTGGCTTCAAATCTGTCAAAGAGATTTTTACCACATCAGGGTTTTTATAACAAGATTTCATCCACTCACATGGACCTAAGGTGAAATAAAAGGGATCATTTCTTTTTGGTTTGCCCCCTTTAGCTATAAAGCCTTCTTTTAGTCTTT
This sequence comes from Flavivirga sp. 57AJ16, assembly GCF_028736925.1. Lineage (GTDB taxonomy): Bacteria > Bacteroidota > Bacteroidia > Flavobacteriales > Flavobacteriaceae > Flavivirga. The sequence goes on from NZ_JAQZAT010000009.1 coordinate 78,302, forward strand.
TTTCCAAAGCAAATCTTAATTCGATATAATTAGGAGGTCTTTTGCTATTAAAACCAACCGATATATTGTTTTGAATTTTTTTTGCCTCTTCAAATTTGTTTTGGGTAATATTTAGAAATGGTCCTTGATCCTTTTCATAATAATGATACAAAAATTCAGGAATATGCATAAAGTATTAATAAATAATGACTAAAGTTTAACCTATTTAAAGGCCTGGTTGTGATGTGTTTTTTAGAAAATTGATTTTAACTTCCAATTTCCAACCGAATACTGTGATTGAATACTGAAAAAAAACTACTGAAACGTAAAATTAATAAACACACCTCTGGTTTTCATACTGGCAATATTACTGGTCCAAGGGCTATTAGGATCTTTGTCTCTAACAAGTTCGTCTCCTATGCCAAAAAGCCCGCGTATAGAAGGGGTGAATTTAAAGTTGTACAAGTATAGATCTATCCCAAACCCAAGTTCATAAAACAATGAATTTTTTTTGGTCCTAAATTGCCCATTACTGTTATCTTCTGGATTATCCTGATTGCTAGATAGATTTAAAGCTGTGGAAAATCCACCTACAATAAAAGGTTTAAAATTGTTAATACGTTTGGTAGAGATTTTTACTAGTAAAGGGACATGTATATAAGTTGATTTAACTTCCCTAGTTAAGTCAGAACTCTTAAAGGTTGTACCGGTAAAATATGTTTGGCTATAATGTAACTCTCTCGTTGTAATTAATAAACCAGGTTCTAAACGCAAATCAATAAAACTATTAATACGTAAATTTCCAATTAAACCAACACTAAAGCCAGGACTTCTTTTTACATAAACATCGCGTAAGTCTTCATTATAATCAAAATTAAAGTCATAATTATTGATCCCCAAAAAGTAACCCCAGCGTAATAACCTATTATCTGTAGAGCCTCTTCCTTGGTTTGCATCGTAAGTCACTTTTTCTTTTCTAAAAAGTTGCGCGTGAGATGTTTGAATTATAAATAAAAATGATATTAGTGCAAAAAACCGCTTCATATTTATTACTTAGATGATTTGTAAATTGTTGCCACACCAAAGGTTTGTGGAAAATCTTCAACATTAATAAACCCAATTTTTCGTAAAATATTGTTCAAAGCTTCTCCATAAGGAAAAACAGAGGCAGATTCGCATAAATATTTATAGGCACTTCTATCCTTGGAAAATAGTTTTCCAATGAGGGGTAAAATGTTTTTTGTGTAAAATTTATAACCTTGTTTATATGGTGTTTTAGAAGGAATGGATGTTTCCAGTATTACGAAAGTGCCATGAGGTTTTAAGACTCTAAATATTTCTTTCAAGCCATTTTCCAAAGTTTCAAAATTCCTCACGCCAAAGGCTACAGTAATAGCATCAAAAGCATTATCTTCAAAAGGCATATTTTCACTATCGCCCAAAACCATTTCTATTTTCGACTCTAAAGATTTCTTTTTAATTTTTTCTTTACCAATTTCCAACATACCGCTACTAATATCCAAACCAACAATTTTTGTGGCATTGGTTTCGGCCAGGTTAATGGCTAAATCTCCAGTTCCTGTAGCTATATCTAAAATAGTTTCAGGATTATTTTCCTTAACAATTTTCACTACTTTTTTCCGCCATTTAATATCTATCCCAAAAGAAATAACGCGGTTTAAACCATCATAATCTTCAGAAATAGTGTCAAACATTTTAGTGACTTGTTCTTTTTTGCCTAAATCGCTGTTTTTGTAAGGTTTAATTTTTGACAATGCTCTAATTTTTTTGGCAAACGTACATAATTTATTTTTACTTTAATATATTAAATTAAGGCAAAATAAATTATACAGGTTGTCCCATTCATAATTATTGAAATAAATATTCTACGGGAGAATATATGTTTTTTAATAAGCATTAACCAATACGATGTCAAATATTATATTTATAATATCTCATGTGGTAATATGTATTTTATAGTATATTTGTTTACTTTTTATGATAATTAATAATGAAAATAATCATTGCTGGTGCTGGTGAAGTTGGGTTTCATTTGGCAAAATTATTGTCTTACGAGTCTCAAGAAATAACATTAATAGATATAGACAAAGAGAGTTTAGCTTATGCCGATACTCATTTGGATATAAGGGTTATTAAAGGAGATACGACTTCCATCTCTATTTTAAAAGAAGCTCGAGTAAATAATTGTGACTTGTTTATTGCGGTAACAGCAATAGAGACGACTAATATTACAGTATGTGTATTAGCAAAGCAATTGGGGGCTAAACGAACCATAGCCAGAATTTCTAATACCGAATTTATAAACTATAAAGACGAAGTGGGCTTTACTAAGTTTGGTATTGATGAATTAATTTCTCCAGAAGCTTTAGCTGCGGCAGAGATTAAATTATCTTTAAAACAAACATCTTTCAACGATACTTATGAGTTTGAGGGAGGTGCGCTTACCATGGTTGGTCTAACATTATCCAGTACGGCTTCATTTGTTGGCAAGACTGTTAAAGAAGCTGCAAAAATATTTCCTGAAATCCATTTTGTACCTATTGCTATTCAACGTTTTGGGGCGCAATATACCATCATTCCAAGAGGAGATACAGAATTTAAGAGGGGTGACAATGTTGTATTTGTGACTTCTGAAGGCGGCGGTGAAGAACTTTGTAGACTCACAGGAAAATCAAACCGGGAGATAAAGAATGTGATGATTTTAGGAGGTAGCCAAATTGGTTACAAATCGGCTAGGGATTTAAGCGAAAAAGGATTTAAGGTAAAACTTTTTGAAGCAGATAAAGAACGGGCATTTGAAATTGCCGATGACTTACCAAATGTTTTAGTGATTCATAGTGATGGGCGTAATGTTAATTTGCTTGATGAAGAAAATATTAGTGACATGGATGCTTTTATAGCTGTAGCAGGTAATTCTGAAACTAATATTATGTCCTGTTTAGTAGCAAAATCAAAGGGCGTTGAAAAAACAGTGGCTTTGGTTGAGAACATGGATTATTTTGAATTATCCCATTCTGTTGGGATTGAGACATTAATAAATAAAAAGTTATTAGCTGCAAATAATATCTTTAGATACATAAGAAAAGGCGAGGTCGTTGCTATGACGAAACTTAACAATATGAATGCCGAATTGTTGGAGTTTCATGTAAAATCCACTTCGGCTATTTGCAATAAATATATTAAGGATATCGATTTTCCAAGATCGGCCATCATAGGAGGCGTTATTAGAAAGGGTTTAGGGGTCATTGCGCTAGGAGGTTTTAAAATTCAAGAAGGGGACAGGGTTGTGGTCTGTAGTCTGCTTAAATCGATAAAAGGTGTTGAAAAATTATTTCGCTAATATGGATTTTGAAGGTAAGATGAATTTATAAGATGAAATTAAATTACAAAATAATTTTTCATTTCTTAGGATTACTGTTGCTATTTAATGGCGGTTTTATGTTATTATCTGCTCTTGTAAGCTTGCTTTACAAAGACGGGGTGACATTTCAATTGTTCTTATCGGGTATTTTTACGTTAATAGCTGGACTTTCATTGATGGTCTTTACGAGACATCATGAAAAAGAAATGAATAAACGGGAAGGCTATATCGTGGTTTCTTTTGGTTGGATAATTATGGCGCTTTCCGGTACGTTACCATATGTGCTGACCGAAAGTATTCCAAATTTCACAAATGCTTTTTTTGAGACCATGTCCGGTTATACGACAACGGGAGCCTCTATTCTAAATGATATTGAAGCGGTCCCTAAAGGTGTTTTATTTTGGCGTAGTTTAACACATTGGATAGGAGGTATGGGCATTATTGTTTTAGCTATTGCCATACTACCATTATTAGGGATTGGAGGCATGCAGCTTTTTGCAGCTGAAGCACCAGGGCCCAGTGCCGATAAATTACACCCTAGAATTACGGATACAGCAAAACGTTTATGGCTTATTTACTTCGGGTATACAGCCGCAGAAACCCTATTGCTAAGTGTAGCGGGCATGTCTTTTTTTGATGCTATAAACCATTCATTATGTACCTTGTCCACAGGTGGGTTTTCGACTAAAAATGCTAGTATTGCTTATTGGAACGGTGAACCGATTATTCAATACATTATTATATTATTTATGTTTTTGGCAGGGACTAATTTTGTTTTAAGTTATTTTGCTTTTAAAGGAAAAGTCCAAAAAATAATTAATGATGAAGAGTTTAAATTGTACTTTAAATTTATAATAATCTTTACCATAATAGCAGCAGTTATCATTTATTTTAGAGCAGATATATCGGCATCCTCTATTGTGCATCCTATGGTTTGGGGGGAAGCAGAAAGTGCATTTAGGCACTCCCTGTTTCAGGTATTGGCTATTGTTACAACAACAGGTTTTGTAACAGCAGATTATACGATGTGGACACCTTTTCTAGTGGTTTTCTTTTTTGGTCTTATGTTTTTAGGAGGATCGGCAGGAAGTACCTCGGGTGGTGTAAAAGTAGTGCGCCATTTAATATTGATAAAAAATGGTTTTTTAGAGTTTAAGCGTACTTTGCACCCAAATGCTATTATACCGGTACGTTATAATAAAAGAGCTATTTCTGGGGATATTGTATTTAATATTTTAGGATTTTTTATTCTTTATATGCTATCTTTTATTATTGGTGCTTTGGGGTTCTCTATGTTTGAAATAGACTTTAAATCATCCATTGGTTTAGCGGCATCCAGTTTAGGAAACGTAGGGCCGGCACTTGGGGATTTTGGACCTGTAAATAATTATTCGGCTTTGCCTTTATTGGCGCAATGGTGGGCTTCTTTTTTAATGCTTATTGGGCGTTTAGAGCTCTTTACTGTACTTATTTTGATTACCCCTTTCTTTTGGCGTAATAGGTGATAAGATGTTTTAAGGCCATGCACATTATTTATTAAGTGCTATCGTGGAGTGTTTTTTTGATAGATAGTCGTCCAAATAAAGAAAAGACAAGTGTTTTAAATAGGGAATTTTATAAAGAATAAGAGAATTTAAAGGGTCTTCTCATTATTTTAATCAGCAGTAGTAATTTATCTGTATAATATATCTAATATAAGCGTATTACTATAAAATTATACTAAAACTACCTAAACATAGAATGATCTTTCTTTGTTAAATAAAACCAAGCTTTTTTGCTTCTTTTACTAAGTTAAAGTTCTCATTGTTGTTGGTATCTAATAAGTTTTTTAATTTGGTTTTCCTTACTTCAATGGCTCTGGTCGATAAGGGGATATAATTAGATAAATTTTTAGTCTTTTCGCCCATGGATAAATGATATAGTATTTGTCTGTCAAAATCATCAATGGTTATTTTATTGGCGAATGTTTTACGGGTATAGCCTTCAATGGTTTTACTATAATATGTTTTTCCTTTAAAAGTGTTTAGGATAGCATTTTTTAGATCAATACCATCAATATCGGATTTGATCATAAATCCTTCAGGATGAATTTCATTGATGATGTTTTGAATTCTGGATTGATCTGTAATAGATGTTAAAATTAAGATATTTGTACTGGGTGACTCCTTTCTTATTAAAACGGCCAAGTCTTCTCCGCAAATATAGCGTTCGTTTGTTGAAATAGGAAGCTGGAGATCTAGAAGAACTACTTGTGTTTTAATTCGTTGAATCTTGTGTATAGCTTCGTCACAATTTTTGGCAAAAGTCACATTAAAGACAACATTCGTTATTTCACTTAATATATTTTTGTAAGCATTTGCTATAATAGCAGAGTCTTCTATGATGAGTAGATTAATGCCGATTTTGTTCATCTTGAGGTATTTGTTTTTAGTCCGACCTTCAAAAATATAGATTGTTTTCTGGAGTCTTATTTAATGTACTGAAAATTTGTGGTAAAACCGCAATAAATTTATAAATAAAAAGTATTCATTTGTACTTTGCTTATAACTTGGTAACAAGGGCTATTATATTGAATACCATTGTTTAAGCAAAAGGTTATTATGAAAGTCACTGATTAATCGGTGGCTTTTTTATGTGTTCTATCCTGAAATAAATTGACTAAAAAGGGCGGTTTTTGAGGAGCAATAAATGCCTATAATTGATTTTTAAAAGGGAACTCATCTTGGTTTTTATAATTATAACCACAAGAAATTCACAACAGAGAATTTAAGAGATAAACGGTTGGTTTCTGCACTAGAACTATTTTAAAAGTCCTTGTCTTTATTACTATTACCATGACAGCTTTTTTCTAAGCATTATTTATTTGAACTTATCTTGATTTTTTGTTTTTAACCGAAATCGAAGATTCATGAACTCCTATATTATGATAATAAGAGTTAAGTGAACTAAAATGAGCTAAAATGAGCTAAAATTTGTTCAGATAAGGCACTTTTTGAAAGTCATAGTACTGTTACGAATAAGAAAAGTAACAAAATATGAACGAATTTGGGCTATTCCTGCCTGCAGGCAGGTTTTAGGAAATAGTAAAAGTCAAGATAAGTTCTTTATAAAACTTGTAACATTTTCATAAAATAAATTACATATAGCTAAGTCGCTATAAAATGGCATAGAATATTTAGAAATAAAAAATTGAAGTTCAAGGCAAAAAGCGCAGGCATAGCCTAGTTACGACGAGTATTTTTAACGAAGAAATTCGGTTTTTTACTCTGAAGGTTCATGTTATTTTATATTGATTTAGCTATATATATGTATATAAAGCAGCTTTTTTTACGATTGTTGAGGATAATCTTTTTTACTAACCTCAAAATAATCTTTTAAAATTTAATTTCAATAAACTTGGTTTTATTGAATGGTCAAATTATTATAAGAACTTTAAATGTATTGAACGTTTTCAATACAATAATCATTTTAATACTTAGAAATTATGGGAGGAGAAGGCGCAATGATGGCTGCTAATAATTCTTTAAAAAATAATAGGAGCCTTTTATCAAAAAGAAAAGAAAAAAGTGCTTTAGGAGGCAGCTATTCTAATGTTAAATTAGCTATATTTCCAGAAGCAACACCAGAGCAGTTAAAAGAAATTAAAGAAAAAATTAAGCAGGAAAACAAGCAGAATAGACAAAAACTAATCATTGTTTTTAGCTTAATGATAGTCTTGTTGCTTTTAGTTCTTGTGTATTTCAAACAATAAATGGTATTATCCAAATAAAAAAGACAGCCTTTTTACAGTCTTTTCATTATTTTTTGTAGAGTGGTATTATTTGTTTGTATTTTTAAAAGCATCTTTAAACTCCACCTCATCATCAACCTGTCCTTTAAAAGCTTTTATCCAGGCATTTCCAAAAATGTTTAGTATAGTGGGCCATACGCCAGCTTTTACATTGTTTAAATCGCCTTCAATGGGGATTTTAGTTGCTAAAGTGTCGGTGCGCTGGTTTTTAAAAATAAATTTAAAAAAACCTACAAGGCCTTCCCAGAGTACGCCGAGAAATCCATCTTCTTTACCAATGAGTTTGGAATCTGTTAACAAAGGCTTCATATAGCCTGTTAAAAATCCATCGGCAATGGCAATTTCGCTATACAGTCCAAAAGTTCCTTTTTCAAAATCTATTCCTGCATAGTGACGCGTAAATTCATTTAAGGCTTTGGCATTGGATTTTTCTAATGAAAAAGCTAGATCCATATCTGGAATTTTCTTTATTAAATTAATACGGCCATCTAAAGTCATATTTCCATTTCCAAAAGTGACACCTGTAGCGTGAAGTTGAGAGGGAAGTATCCTTTCTTTCAATACGACGTTACGTAAATTATCTGCTACTAATTCTACTTTAGAGATGCTTAAATCTATATTAGGGTCTGCTTGCAATTGTACAAAGGCCACTTTTCCATCATGCACTTCAAAATGGTTAATGTCTATAGGGACAATTTTTGTTAAGGCTTGTGTCCAATCTTTTACATTGGGTGTTTTCCCTTCTTTTTTTTGGTCTTCGAAAACATAAATGAGCTCAGGGCCTGTCATGATAATTTCGCTTACAATTCTACCTTTAAAAAGTGATTTCCATTCAATGGAAACATCACTTTTCGGAAAATTTAAAAAGGGCACTTGGGTTTGGGCATTCGTTTTGTTTAAGTACATGCCTTTTATAACATAAGCCCCTCTGTATAAGGCAATATCAATGTCGTTTACATGTCCATGATATCCAGGGATATTGACTAATACATCGTTTATTTTGTTTTTGACCATAGTGGGTAAATACAATCGAAAAGCAACTAAAAATATAATAACGACAATAGGTATAATATAGCGCTTCTTTTTGTAGATTTTACGATTTTTTTTAATGGACATACTATCTTGGTAGTTTACGAATAATTAAACTTTCTCCCCTTAATTCTGGTTTTACAAAAGGCAGCCTTTAAGGCTGCCTTTTGATCTATAACCTGCTTATTTATGAAGTGAATGTTGGTTTAACGGTTCTATTCCACTTCATCTTCAATTTCATCGACTGCATCTTCAATACCATCTCCAACTTCTTCAATACCGTCTTCAACTTTTTCTTCTGCTGTTTTCTGGTCTCTACAACTAGTGAACATAGTTCCTAGTGAGAATAATAATATAAATATATATGATAATTTTTTCATCTTTAATTCGTTTTTAAATGTTTTTGTTTTACCTTTTTATGCCACTTTTTATAAGTGACAAAATAAATAGCACAATAAATATGAAGAATAGAATTTTGGCTATGCCTGCAGAGGCTCCTGCAATACCGCCAAATCCTAATATTCCTGCGATTAATGCTATTACTATAAATGTGATTGTCCAACGTAACATACTTTTGGTGTTTTTTTAATTAATGTTTATCTTTCTAATTTTAGGATACGATATCTTCAAGTCTTTTAACCGTATTTAAAGCATTCTTTATATCTGTTAATTGACTTTTTAATAAATCTCCTATATAAGAATACACTTCGTTTTTTTCAAGTTGTGCTTCGTATTCTTTTACGCTGGCTTTTTCGCCTCTAATACATTCTTCTAAAATAGCTTCATCTGTATCTGAACTTAAAGCTGTTTTAATGTCTATCCATGTTCTGTGTACCGATCCTAAAACACTTCCGCTGGTAGCAGGTGTAGCATTTAATTCGCGAATTTGACTATCTAGTTGTGTGGCAAAAGTGTTTCTTTGGCGCGCTTTACTTTGTAACCAATCTTTTAAAGCTAAGCTGTTTGCTTTGGTCATTACTTTTTTATAGCCTGTCTCTGCATCGTAATTCTTTTGTAATAGTTCCTGTAGAACCTCTACGGTTTCTTTATTTATTTTCAGGGTTTCTTTATTTATACTTTCCATGTTTTCTGTTTTTTAATTATTAATATTGTCTTTGACTTAAGTCCTAAGACATTTTTTTAAATATTTAGAGCTCTAACTATTAAAGCAATTACCAATGTTGCTACTAAAATGTTCTGTTTGGATTTGCTTTAAACGGTTATTTTATGTTTTTTGAAATCACTTTTGTTGAAACATATTGAACAGCATATCCCAATAAACTCTTGAATATATTATTGGATTTGCCTATGAGCAGTTTTTTCGAAAAATACCCTCCTAAAACGCTTACCGTGATTTCGAATAGATTGTTTTTGGTATTAGGGCTTTTTTTCAAATCCATTAAGGCCCTGTTCAATAATTGAGAAGGCCTTAATTCTCCATAGACCATGTTAAGCTCATTTTTTAGTACCGAAAATTCGTTTTTTTGCTTGTTTTCCAGAGCGATTATTTTAGCCTCTAATTCCTGGCTTTTATTTTTGTAAACTTTCATTGTCTTCTGGATTGTATGCTTTGTTCTGAGTTTTTCTCCTTTTCGATAATTTTGATATCACTAAATTGGTAATAGGCGTTTTTATTAATACATCGTTAAAAAGATATATTAGCAGTGCTATAATTAAATAGAATATAGATACTATTAAAAAGCCTAGATAATAATTTCCTATCCTGTTTCCTATAAAAAGGCTTATTGCAATGTTTAAAAACATTGTGAATATGGAAATTACCAGTACCAAAGCAAATTTCAAGACTAATGCCGAGGCGATATCTGCAGTCGTATCAATCGCGTTAAGCTTATATAATTCAATACTGGTTTCAGTATAGTTTTTGGCTTTTTGATAAACAGACTCAAAATGCTTTGATAAGGTTTCCATTTTTATTTATGCTTTTTTTGTTTCGTTATTAATGGCGGGCTCTTTTAAATCTCCTTTTTTTGACTTTATAAACGCTTCGCCTTCTTGTTTGAGCTCAGAATATTTTTCTGAAGCCGTTTCAACAAATTCATCGAAACCTTCTTTTAATTTGTTTTTTGCCTCTCGAGATTTAGCAGCAATTTTTTTTCTGGTTTTCTCTCCTTTATCTGGTGCAAATAATACGCCTAAAGTAGCTCCTACTGCTACACCTGTTATTAATCCTAATAAACTATTTGTTTTCATGTTTTTTAATTTTTTTTATTGTTATTGATTTTTTTTTTATGCTTTTAAACAGATCTGCCACCTATCAATCGTAATAGAATTGCTATAACGGCAATAACTAATAAGATATGTATTAGACCTCCCAAGCTGTAGACAAAGAATCCCAATGCCCAACCTATTACAAGTATAACAGCTATGATATATAATAAACTTCTCATTTCATATGGTGTTTTTAAGGTTAATGTTAATTTTATAATGTTGGAAGCTAGAACTTTTCCATTCCAACCCCTTTACATTTGCATAAAGCGTCTTTATGCTGCTTCTGTTTATAATTGTATTCACAATATTTTTTTATCCATTTCTAGCTTCTTGAGCATGTCTTTGGTTTTGATAAGTTCTAATTTTAAAATTGGATTCGTTTTTTTTGAAAGCTCACTAAACGCTTTGTTATTAGTAGTTTTTGAGAGCTTATTCAGTAATTCAATTTGATTGTTTATTTTTTGGACGATATGTTTTAAATAGTCCTTAACGAGTTTGTCATCTTTGTTTTTTTCTAGCTTGGCATTAACAAATCCATATTCTATATTGTAATGCTGGGGGATTGATATTAGTTTTTCCTGAGCCAATTCTTTATAATCGTTAAATATTTTGATATGGGTTTGTTGTAGTTCTTTAGCTAAGTGCTTAATGTCTTTTTCCGTTTCAGAATTTCTAATTAATTTGCATAACTCGACAGCATCTATATTGTTTTGCGAAGCCATGACCAATAATTTGGCCTCGTGTTTATTCGTGTTCACTTTATTTTGGTTGATGCCAAATACCTTTTCTTTGTTGTGGTTGTTGTTAACAATCATCCAATCACAAGAAGTCAAAGAAGTCGAGACAAAAGATGTTATGGAGATCATAATTATAATAGATTTAATGTTTCCTTGGGATTTCATTTTACTTTTCTTTTTCATTACAAAGATGCCATAGAGTCATCCATTTTCCATTACATCATTTTCTCTTTTGCTTATATAATTTACGTCCAATCCAATACTTTTTGAACATTAACGCTTAATTATAAGACAAAGTTCGTGAAGGTTGACACTATTTGTGTTACAATATTTTTAGTAATGGTTATATGATTTCAACACAACGCTAATAATCATTAACGAATCATTAAAAGAAAGGGCAAAAGATTCATATTCAACTGCAGATATGGATAGGATATTGTAATCGAAAGGAACTTCACTAGGCTTTGCTCCAGGGTTTTGAGCTGGGATTGCCACTCTCGCTATCTGTGCAGAACCTGTTTCGGTAAGGCAAGGTTCGTTTTAAAAAATTCTTTGCTTAATACCAAATAAACTTCAAAACAACTGGTTAAATTCGTTTTTATCTCATCTAAAGAAAATATAATTCAAATTTATCACCAATCATTTTAAAATTCATTGGGTATAAGAAGAAAGCAATGAGGACTAGAATAGTTTACAGTTTTGCTGGAAGGTAGATCGTAAATTTTGCACCAATTCCAGGTTTCCCTTTTGCAATAATAAAACCTTTGTGATTTTCTATGATTTTTTTACAGATAGATAAACCAATACCAGTTCCAGAATACTCGTCCTTATTGTGCAGTCTGTTAAAAAGCACAAATATTTTTTTTGCATATGCATTATCAAAGCCAATACCATTATCTATAAATGTAATTTTATGATAATTGTCTTTTTTCCCTTTTTTGATATTGGACTCTTCGCTTGCTTTAACTTTGCTGTAGGTAATTGTTATTTCTGGTGTTCTTTCTAAAGACCTATATTTAATAGAGTTACCTATTAAATTGGCAAACAATTGTTGAATTTGAAAAGGAATGACTTTTACAATAGGAAATTCATTGGCATTGATAATGGCTTTTTCGTTAGAGATGGCTTCTGCCAAATCTTGTTTGGCACCTTCCAAAAGCAAGTTGAGATTGGATTTTTCAAAAACCTTATCGGCTTTATTGGTCCTGGAAAATTGTAGTAAATCATCAATTAATAAACGCATCCTTGTAGCGGAGGTTTTGATTCTATCGACATATTTTAGACCTGGTTCCGATAGGTTCTCGGCCTCTTTTTCTTCAAGACGGGACAAAAAGGTCTGTATCTTTCTTAAAGGCTCCTGCAAATCGTGACTTGCAACATAGTTAAAAGCAGATAGCTCTTTATTATTGCGTTCTAGGGTAAGATTATGTTCTTCTAGTAGTCTGAAGCTCTTGACTTCCTCTGTAACATCTGAGGTGGTGCCTATAAGCTGCTTTTTGCCATCGGTATTAATTACTTTTTTGGCAAATGACTTTAAGTGCCTTATTTTGCCATTTTTTTGAACAATCCTAAAATAAGTATATGGCAAGTTTTCATTTTCCATCATTTTTTTGATGTCTTTATTCAATTTCTTGATGTCTTTTGGATGCACAAATTTTAACAAGTTTTCTATTGAAGGATGGAACGCATTGGGTTCTTCGCCTAATAACCTATATAAATTATCGGAATATATATAGGTGTTCTCATCAATATTCCATACCCAATTACCATAATTACTTACAATTTCAGATAAGTTGGCAGATTCTTTAAACATTTCTAATTCAATGTTTGATTTTTTTAACTTTTTTAAGTTTGAAATGATTTTTGCGTATGCACCATACATTAACAGTAAACACATTAATAAAACCATATATAAAAAAATGGGCGTAACTTTTAAGTTTTCTTTAAGTTCAGATTGCTGTTCTTCTAATAATTTGTTTTCTAGGGCAATCATATGCTTAACCTTATCCCTTACTGCATCCATGGCCTGTTTTCCCGCCCAAAAATTTTCTTTAAATACTGGATTCCCTAAATCTGAAACGGCAGAAAACCTGAATGATTTTTGAAAGCAGGCTATTCGTACATCTATCAACTTATTGAGCTCTTTGAGATTGTTTAGTTGGGTGGGATTGTTTTTTAAAAGCTCTCTTAGTTCTGCAAAACTATTGTTTATACTGTCCCTTCCTGAATAATAAGGTTCTAAATACAGAGGGTCGTTGGTAATAATAGAACCTCTTTGTGCGGTTTCAGCATCTTTTAAGTATGACAAAACCTGTTCTAGTTCTACATTTATTTTATAAGTGTGCGTTACTAGATTTGAAGCTTGCGACAAGCTTTGTATATTTTTATAGGTCATCCCGCCAACAAGCAGTATGACAAAAGCGCACACATAAACAACTGTTTTTACAAACCAAAGCTTTTTGTGTAATCTGTAAGGCATAATATTATAGTCTTAATAAAAAATTGTCTTTATTTAAGCCATTGGTATGGTATTGCCAGTTAGTGGTTACCACTTCGGAAAGGACTTTTTTAAGAACCTTAAAACTGCTAGGTTTTTTTATATAGATATTGGCGCCTTGCACAAAGGTTTTTTCAATGTCTTCTTCTGATGCTGAAGTGGAATAGATGGCAATGGCAATATCGTTGAATTTAGGGTTTGCTTTTATCTCGTACAAACATTCTAAACCGGATTTTCGTGGCATATTTAAATCCAGGAATAGCACATGGGGCAATTCGCAATTATTTGAATTCAAATAATCCATCAAATATATCCCATCATTAAAGGTTTTTACTTTGGTGCCTATTTTTAATTCATCGAAGGCATCTGTAAAAAACATACGGTCATCTTCATCATCGTCTGCTAATATAATATGAATAAAATCTTTTTTCATGAGGGATTAGTTTTGTTGATTTAGTTCACGCCTTTTAGAAATAATTCTTTGGAATGCAGATGGTGTAATGCCCGTCGTATTTTTAAATTGGGTGCTTAAATGTGCGACACTGGAATAATTGAGTTTGAAAGCAATTTCAGTTAAACTCAAACGGTCATTAATAATAAGTCGTTTGGCATATTCTATTTTCTGAAGAATGATAAAATTTTCTATTGAGGTATAAGTGACTTCTGAAAATAGGTTGGACAAATAGCCATAACTATGCCCTAATGTATCCGATAAATATGCAGAGGTTTTTACATGAACTTCGGTATTTTCATTAAAAACCATATCAATAATAGTATCTTTTATTTTTTGTACGAGGATACTTTTTTGATTTTCTACAACTTCAATGTTGTAGTTTTTTAAAGCATCAAAAAGCATTTGTGCTTTTTCTGTGGTTGGTTTTTTTAGAAGCTCAACTTCCCCAAACCCCATTATTTTATATTCTATATTATAAGCTTGCAATGTGTCCTCCAGAACTTTTTTGCAAATAGCACGAAAATCGAATTTTAGGAATAATGTCATGTCTTGATGTATTACACTTGTAAAGGTAGAACATTATTATTTTATTTTTTATTTTTTTTCCAGCGTTTTAACCTGTTTCTGGCATTACTATGAAGGTGTTTATCTACGGGTTCTCCAATTAAAAATCCGTAAGCATTAAGCCTAGGAATTTCATCAAAAATTATTTTTAAAGAAGCCGTAATGGGAAGGGCTACTATCATCCCCGAAATACCCCAGAGCATTGAGAATACAATAAGGGATAAAATGGAAATAAAAGCATTTATGCTCACTTTCGAACCTGTTATTTTTGGCGTAATAAAATAGCCTTCAAGAAACTGAATAAATCCAAAAACAGCAACAACTCCAAAAGCATACCATGCACTATCTTTTGTAGCAAGTGCAATAATGGCTGGAATTAATGAGCCAATAATAATGCCTATATAAGGGATCAATAATAAAAGAGCTGCAAAAAAACCAAAGAAAAAGGCATTTTTAATACCTAGTATAAGTAAGCCTACAGTATTTAAAATACCTACTATGATAATTACTTTTGTTAATCCTAAGAGATAGTTTCTTTGAACATTATATATTTTTTTTATCATATAATTTAGAAAACTTTTGGAATTGTTCCTAAAAAGTTTGTAAACGAACGCCCTTAAAAAACGTCTATAATACAAGAAGAAGAATAGGTAAATGGGAATTAAGGCAAGATCACTAAAAAGAGAACCGGATTCTGAAATGAATTTACCAATCTTATCGAAATTCCCTTTTACTAGATTTTCAACTTTCAGATCTTTATTGGCTAACGAGTTCCTTTCGCTGATATTTAGAATATCCTCAAAATAACCAATGGTATTATAATATAATTCAGTAATTTTTGTTGAATAATTTTCACCATTATTACTGATACTATTTATTTGAAAATAAATGTAGAATATCACTAATGCTGTTATAAATATAATAATGGCAATGGAAGATAATGTAGCAAACAAACGGTTGCATTTTAATTTTTTTTCGAAGAATTTTTGGACAGGGAATACCATTACTGAGAAAATCATTGCTAACAGTAAAGGCATGATGATTGGCTTCAAGACATATAGAATAAACACAATGGCAATAAAACCTAGTATGTTTAGAGTATTATGAGTTACAGTAATGCTGTTTTTCATTGTTAAAATAAATATGAAAAATTAAAAAATGCCCTACAGGCCAATTTATTAACAACAAACCAAAATAACAATAATGATAATAATCGGCTTTCGGGCAATTTTATGAATATATCTTGACTTTTTTTAGTCTATTTCTGTCTGCTCGCAAGGAGGTTTTAGGAAATAGAAAAATGAAAGTGAGCGGCCTCATAATTTAGAGATCAAACCATACAATTCCTGTTTGGATCTGCCTATTTTTTTGAATTGTCCCTAAAGTTCTATCTTTTTTCCTTCGATCATCAATAGATTATCGTCGTCAATTGGTCATGTTTTTGTTTCAATTAGCCTTTTAACGCTTTCTAATTCCTTTCATCCCTATCATGTTCATCTTTAAATTTTTAGATCTTAAGAAAGATAATTTCTTATCATCCAAGCTTGAGATTCATGTAATTGCATTAAAGACGTCAAGAAATCTATAGTTCCAAAATCTTCTGAGTCTTTCTCCATGTTGACAATCATCTTTCTGGTGTTTGTAATTATAGCCTCATGGTCGCTTAACAATTCAGTTAACATATTTTCTTGAGATTCATATTTAGTAGATTCTTTTAAAGTGGTATGCTCTAAAAAATCCTTCATGGTACCTATAGTTTTACCTCCAAGTTTACTAATACGCTCTGCAACTTCATCAATAGAATGTTCTATGTTATTGTATTGGTCCTCAAAAAGTTTGTGTAACTCCATAAAACTATTTCCAGAAACGTTCCAGTGAAATTTTCTCAGCTTAACATATAAAATCATTTTGTTCGATAATACAACGGTTAAGTTTTTTATACTTCTTTCTAAATCTTTTTTTGATAGTCCTATTTTAATTGTCATGTTTTTTGTGTTTATAATTTATTAATTCAAAGATATGTGTATGTTGAAATTAATGCCTTACATAATTTTTAGCGTTTATTATAGAATTGTTATTATGAGTGTGTTCGAGAGCATATACCTTAGATTGTAAGGAATGGCCAGTTTGCGAATTTTCACTTGCGAATGGTTTCAAGCTTCTTAATTTATTCTTGTAATTTGTGTAAAATTGATGAATATTAGTCGTAATAAGGCCCCATTTAATTTCGTGATTTAGGGCATCTAACATGGTCTTATCGATTTTTTGACATTTCCTTATTATCAAATTATTATCAATGCTTATAAATTTGAGCTTCATGTTTAGCCAAATTTGATTAAGGCTTGCCTTCTTAATAGGAGGTGATTGTGGATGAATTTCAAACTCTTGTGATAGAGTTAAAATTTTCAAGATAAAATCTGTTGTTAATTCTTGTTTTGCAGTAAGCCAATCTCTAATATCCATATGATTGGTTTTCGTTTTTAATTGTTCGTAGCTTGCTTCTGCATGAAGACTTAAAACTAACATTTTTTGTAATGAGTCCATTCCTACTAGATATTTTATTTGAGTTTTCATAGTACTAAAGAATAAATGGTTAATCAATATTTGAAGTTTTTTTTTGAAAAGTACCCATTGCTTCTCCATAGCTTCTCCATAAGATTTGATATTTATTAAGGAGTTTGATACCTTTTTGAGTTTTATAGTTTCATTTTTAAGATATTGAACCTTATCTTTTTAGTTGGTTGATAAATTTTTTTTGTTACAATTTTTTACAACCTCCTAAGCTTTTTTATTTATCAAATGTATTTCAAGTAAGGGATTTAGGCGTTACAACATTTTTTGTAAGGTTTATATAATTTCTTTTTAAGGAATTGATTTGGGATAATCTATAACAGGGATAAAAAAGAGATGCAGGACACCAAATAATACATTACCACAATAGTTTATTTAACAAATGTGTAGGAGTTCTGTAACAATCTTTTAAAATGTTGTAACGTGTTAAGTGGTACTAGTTTGCACCTTTGTGCCATAATAATTTTTATAAACCAATAAAAAAAATGAAAACAATAAAAATAACATTAGTAATCATTACCATAGCTTCGATATTTGCATCTTGTAAAAAAGACGGTAAGAAAGAAATAGCACAAGAAAAATTAGAAAGATATCATACTTATGTAGATTCGGTAACAGGTGTGTCTACCAATGAAGCCGCTAAAAATTGGGATGCTATTGAGAAGGACTACAAAGACAACAAGGCTGAGGCAAGTAATGCCATTGAGGGTATTCATGAAAAAGCAGAGATGCAAGAGGCTATGGATAAATCGACAGCAGATTACGAGGCTTTTAAAGCTGAGGTGATTGCTGAAAATGAAAGAATACAACAAGACACATTAAAAACGGCTCTAAGACGATCCTTATTAGGAAAGGATTATTCTGGAGATGATATGAAATTTATGTGGATTAATAAAGACAATATTTTAAGTGTTTATGAAACATTTGTGTCGACAGTCGAAAAAAACAAAGATGCTTATTCCAGAGAAGATTGGGATGAAATCAAACTGATTTATGAAGCTATTGATACTAGAAAAAATACTGTAGAAAAAGAAGGGTTGACAAGCGCTGATAATAGAAAAATAGCTGCATTGAAATTAAAATTTGCACCTATGCATACATTTAATAGAATGGGGGCAAAATCTGAAGAAAATGCAAAAGCAAAACAATAACTAAAAGATATATTTACGAAACGAATTTAATAACTATGGTATTCATAGGACTTTAGACCAGAAATAGGTTTTAGCAATGAAGTTTATAACAATAGTGGGTCTAGATTTGGATATTGTATTAAATATAAACTATCACAGTTTTAAAAATAATGCAGTATGGCAAAAAACAAAAAAACCAGAAAATATAACTTCTGGTTTTTTTGTTTTCAAAAAATAATTTTTTAGGTCACAGCTTCTTTAATACGCTTAATAGCCTCAATAATCTGCTCTTGAGACGCCGCATAAGAAATACGAATACAATTAGGATTACCAAAAGCATCACCCGTTACAGTTGCCACAAGAGCTTCTTCTAATAAATACAAAGAAAAATCTGTAGCATTATTTATCGTTTTACCTCTTAATGTTTTTCCGAAGTAATAAGAAATATCTGGAAACACATAAAAAGCCCCTTCCGGAGTATTTGAGTTAAAGCCTTCAATGCCACCCAAAAGATCAAGTACTAAATCGCGACGAACTTTAAATTCATCAATCATGTATTTTACTTGGGTAGGAGGCGCGTTAAGCGCTGTAATAACAGCTTGTTGCGCAATACAGTTAGCACCACTTGTAATTTGACCTTGCATTTTGTTACAAGCACGTGCTATTTTTTCTGAAGCGCCAATAAAACCAATGCGCCACCCTGTCATAGCAAAGGCCTTAGATACACCATTTACCGTAATGGTACGATCGTACATATCGTCAAACTCGGCCATACTTGCATGTCCGCCTACATAGTTTATGTGCTCGTATATTTCGTCAGAAACAACATATATGTTCGGGTATTTAACCAGCACATCTGCTAGGGCTCTTAATTCTTCTTTACTATAAACAGAACCACTTGGGTTACAAGGCGAGCTAAACCACATCATTTTGGTGTTTGGGGTGATAGCTGCCTCAAGTTGTTCTGGTGTCATTTTAAAATCGGTATCAATAGATGTTTTAACCTCTACAGGAACGCCGTCATTTAATTTAACAATATCAGAATAACTCACCCAATAAGGGCAAGGTAAAAGGACTTCGTCTCCCTTGTTAAGCATGACAGCGGCAATATTTGCCAAAGATTGTTTAGCACCTGTTGAAACAACTATTTGAGGTAACGTATAGGTCAAGTTATTATCACGTTTAAATTTAGTAATAACAGCTTGCTTTAATTCCACATATCCATCAACTGGAGAGTACGAATTGTAATTATCATTTATAGCTTGAATGGCTGCGTCTTTAATAAAATCTGGCGTATTAAAGTCTGGTTCTCCAAGGCTTAACCCAATAATATCTTTGCCTTCCGCTCTAAGTTCTCTTGCCTTTGCCGCCATAGCTAAAGTGGCAGACGTAGACATGTTTAAAATTCTATCTGATAATAAATTCATTGATTATATGTGTTGTGTTGTGATAAATGTGAGTTTTAGGCTAAACTAGGTTTTTCTCCTAATGTTTTTAGTTGGTTGTAATGCTCATAAATAGCTTTCCAAATAGTATCGTACTCGTTATAAGGCAAACTAAATTCTTTTGCGGTTTTTTTAACGATCTTTGCTATATTATTATAATGAATATGGCTAATTTGAGCAAATAAGTGATGCTCGACCTGTCGGTTTAATCCACCAGTATAGAATTCCACTAGCCAACTTTTGGGTGAAAAATTTGATGTTGTAAATAATTGATGAATGGCCCAGGTATTTTTCATGCTGCCATTTTCATCCGGTAAAGGCATTTCTGTATTGGGCATAACATGTGCCAATTGGAAAATAACACTTAGAATAATTCCAGCGGTATAATGCATAATGAAAAATCCTATTAAGACTTGCCACCAGGTAAAACCTAAAGCCAATGGTAAAATAACCCAAATAGCATAATATATAATTTTACCAATAATTAATTTAGTCCATTGCGTTGCCGGGTTAGGGAACTTGCCATAAGAAAGTTTCCTTTTTAAGTACAAAAATGTTTGTTTGAAATCTGTTGTGATGGCCCAATTTACCGTTAATAAGCCATATAAAAAGAAGGCATAATATTTTTGGTATTTATGAATTTTAAGCCATTTAGTATGTTTTGAAAAACGGATGATTCTCCCAGCGTCAATATCTTCATCATGTCCTTGTATGTTCGTATAGGTATGGTGCAAAACATTATGCTGAACCTTCCAGTTATAATCATTTCCAGCTAAAATATAAATACTGCTTCCCATTAATTTATTGACCCATTTCTTGCTTGAAAAAGAACCGTGATTTGCATCGTGCATGACATTCATGCCAACACCAGCCATACCCACGCCTACTATCATCATGAAAATAATTTGTACCCATCCAGGCAGATCAACTGTAAAAATCAATACAACCGGTACAATAAGTAACGAAAACATAACGATGGCTTTAGTGTACAATTTCCAGTTTCCAGTGCGTTTTATATTATTGTCTTTAAAATAATCATTAACACGCCTGTTAAGTGTTTTAAAAAATTTAGCTGGATCTGTTCTTGAAAAGGTTAGTGCTTGTTTACTCATGCTATTAATTTAAAATATAAGAAGGAATAAATTCCAATTATTATATAGGGCACAAAGATAAGTATAAACGAACTTAAGTAATAACGTTTTTTTATAAAAATATGTGTTTAAAAAGTATATTTTTGTTGAAAATTTAACACTTATGGAGCTAGTTTTAAAATATTTTCCAGAGCTAACAGACGACCAGATTTTACGGTTTAGAAAGTTGGAAACCCTTTATCAAGATTGGAATTTAAAGATTAATGTGGTGTCTCGTAAAGATATTGATGAGCTTTATTTGCGTCATGTGTTGCATTCTTTGGCTATAGCAAAAGTTTTAAAGTTTAAAGCAGGGAGCAGCATTCTGGATGTTGGTACCGGTGGTGGATTTCCTGGAGTTCCTTTAGCTATTTTGTTCCCGGAATGTTCTTTTCATTTGGTTGATAGCATTGCCAAAAAATTAAAAGTTGTAGATGAGGTCGTTATAGGTTTGGGGTTAACCAATGTAAAAACGACACATAGCCGTGTCGAGGAAATTAAGGATACCTACGATTTTGTTGTAAGTCGTGCTGTGGCTGCTATGCCAACCTTTGTGCATTGGGTAAAAGGTAAGATTGCCAAAGAACAAAAGCATGATCTTAGAAATGGCATTTTATACTTAAAGGGAGGGGATTTAAGCGAGGAACTTCAAGACTATAAAACAACAACAATATATAACATAAGCGATTTTTATAACGAAGATTTTTTTGAAACTAAGAAAGTGGTACACTTACCGCTAAAATTTAGAAGATAGTATTCTTACAGTTTCAATAAAGGCGTCATATTATTGTTAAAATAGTAGTACTGATTTTGAAACCAGTAGGTGTTAGCAAACAAATCGAGGCTATCAATACTTTTTTCTGGAGATATTATCGACTTTGCTTTTTGTAAATTCAATTTAGCATTGGGAATGTCTCCCATTTTGTAATAGGCCAATGCCAAGCCAAGAAGGGCATCAAAATCTTTGGCATCAAATTTCAATGCGGTAGAAAAATCAGAAATGGCGTTATTGTATTTGCCCAATAACAAATAGGAGGCACCTCTGTAAAAGTATGCAAACGTATTATTTTTATTAATTCTTAATGAGGTCGATAAATCGGTATTAGCGTTTTGATAGGAATTAATATCCATATAAAACACGCCCCTATTATAAAAGTTATCGGCACTTGGTTCTGCTAAAATAGCTAGGGAATAATCTTCTAATGCTTTTTTATATTCTTTTAAGGCTTTATATGCAGAGGCTCTTAATAAATAAGTCTTTGGTTGGGTAGGCACTGCTTTTATGACCTTGCTAAAATCTTTTATGGCTTCTATATACTCTCCTAAATCATATTTTACACAGCCAAGGCTATATAAAGCGTCCATAAAGGTAGAATCCATTTCAAAAGCTTTACCATAATCACTTTTGGCACCAACAAAATCTTTTAAGCTATATCTGGAATTTCCTCTATTATAGTAGGTGTCGGCATCGGGATTCAATACAATTATCTTAGAGTAATCGACAATGGCACCATGATAGTCTCCTAAATCATTTTTTGCTATACCTCGATAAAAATAAGCATCAAGATTTTTAGAATCTAACTCTAAAACTTTAGTAAAAAGAGCTATTTTTTCATTTAAATCGGTTTCTCTTACAGCTTTCCTGAAAAACTTATTGGATTGTGAAAAAGTTAATATTGGTAAAAATATTAACATTATTATGATAACTCTTTTCATGCTACGAGCAAGTATTTTGGGATAAAATTCTAAACATTAAAGTTAGTGATATTTTACATATATAATACCATTTTCACTTTAAAGTTACCCACTAAAATTTGTTCTTTTCCGTTTATGCTTCAAAATAAAACTTAAACGTAGCTAGGCTATGCTTGCTACCCAGTCAAGCTGAGCACTTGCTTTTCTTTTTTGCCTAAACAAAAAATAACTGTATTTTTTTTGAGTAACTTTAAAGTGAAAATGGTATAACGTTTGCTTTTGCTTTTTAAGTATCAATAATTGATTAAGTTTAATGGTAGGAAAGCTAAAATGAATCTTTTTTATTGATTTTCAGCCAATAATAGATTTGATTTCTTTTTTTGTAAATAGCTTTTTTCAAATTTGTTATTAACCATATTTATCGCATAGTCAATATGTTTAATGGCTTCTTTGGGGTTGTTTATAGCACAATAGAAATCGGATAATGTTCCATGATATAAGTATGCTCTTTGAACAAAGTCTTCAGGTTTAATTTGATCAAGATATTTTTTGGATGTTTCGTAGTCTTTATTTTGTAGGCAAACAACTGCCATCGTTAACAGATGAATTGGCATGGGCTGAATGGTATGGAGACATTCGTACCAATGGAGTATTTTGCTCCAATTGGTATCTTCAAAACGAGGGGCGCGCAAATGCTCGGCAGCAATGGCAGCTTCATAATGATAACAGGAAAATATAGAGGTGTCCACAGCTTTATTCATCATAGTATTTCCCAGTTTTATTAAAGGAGAATGCCATAGACTTCTATCTTGGGTTTTTAAATCTAGGAGTTCGTCATCAGCATTCGTTTTGGTTTCAATACGAGCCGAATGAAAACACATTAAAGCAAACAAGGCATACGCCTCAGGAGTGCGAGTGTGCTTATTTTTAAGAAGCATTTTGCATAAACGCATGGCTTCTCCGCATAATTCTTTTCGTATAAGGGTATCTTTCCTATTGGAATGAAACCCCTCGTTAAAGATAAGATACAATACTTCCATGACACTTTCCAATCGCAAGGGTAATGATTCCCCTTGAGGGATTTGGAATTTTAATTGAGATTGCTGTATGGCTTTTCGAGCACGGGTCAATCTTTTTTTTATACTATCTTCTTTGGTTAATAGGGCAGAAGCGATTTCTTTAATACTGAATCCTGAAACTGTTTTTAATGCAAATGAAATACGGTCTTTGGGATCTAATTTTGGATGACAGGCCGTAAAAATCATACGAAGCTGCGAGTCTTCAATTTCGGTATCTAAAAAGAGGTCGTTTAGGGCAATGGTATGAGTACCGTGAATAATACTAGGGAGCTGTTT
The DNA here is from genome assembly GCF_028736925.1 of Flavivirga sp. 57AJ16. GTDB lineage: Bacteria > Bacteroidota > Bacteroidia > Flavobacteriales > Flavobacteriaceae > Flavivirga. The sequence continues at coordinate 102,289 of NZ_JAQZAT010000009.1, forward strand.
TTTTTCGGTATTAAGTTTTCTAAAAAGATCTATAACTCTATTTTTAGCCGCTTTGGTTAACCATGCTTCAGGATTATCAGGTTGTTTGACGCGCCAGGAAATGCTTGCTTTTATAAAAGTATCTTGAATGGCATCTTCAATGATTTCAAGATGCGAAAGCCCGAAAATTCGAGTTAAAACAGAGACCATTTTTCCGCTATGATAGCGGAATAAATGGTCAATAAGTTTTGTTTCCATTAGCGATCAAATACCATGATTTCACGAATTTCTACAGTACCACCAAGGTCATAATCAGGATAATCTTCAGCAATTTTTTGAACGGCATCAAAATCGGTAGTTTCAACAATGTAATAGCCGCCAACAATTTCCTTAACTTCTGCCGAAGTAAGATCTGTTACGGTTCTGTTTGCACCAACAACACGACGGATGGCAGGGGTTAAAGCATTTCCCCCGCGAAGCACGCCCGCTTTTTCCATTTTGTCATTCCAAGCAAACCATTTGCCCATGCGGTTTTGAAGTTCTTCTGGAGATAAACCAAGATCGGTGTAATCGGCTCCAATGAAAATCATCATAAATTCTTTCATAATTATATGTTTTTAATCGTTTATATACTTAAGACGTTTGTTGGATTAAAAAGGGGGACATTATTTTCAAATTTAATGAATTCCTGCGAAGGCAGGAATCTCTTAATTATTGATTTAACGTAAATGATTAGAGCTGAAACATTTCAATTTTTATATAGGGTAGAAAATAGTTTGTTAAAATGTTCGTTTAACGTGTCTATGTAAAAAGATTAGCTATGTTAGTTTAGGCAATTAATTTCATACAACTAAATTGTATAGTTTTATTCTATAATGTAATCTTTGTTAAACTCATGCATTTTTTGATTATGATAATTTTTCAACCACAATATTTTTTTTTCACTTCGCTTTAATTTCCCTTTTTTTAATTCAAAATCATTATCGACTTCTTGAAGAGAATTGATTTGCTCTTGAATTTTTTCAAGGTTTTTTGAAATTGTATTTTTATGTACTTCAATAAATTTATTTATAGTAAGTAAACTAAAAGGATTTTTTTTGGTTAAGGAAATGTTATGTTTTAAATAATCAATATAGTAAATATCATTCTCGCATTTTTCTAAAAAAGAGGTTTCATTATAAATCGCTTTACAAAGAAAATCGAATGCTTTAATTAGTGGTTTGTTGTTTGTAATGTTTTTACTTATCGCTATACGTGGGAAAACCGCAAATTTCGACTCTTGGATATAGGCATCTATTACACCTTCTCCTACGGCAAAGTTGTTTTCTACAAGGCAATATTTATTAGATACTCCGCCACGAATCAAAATGCTTTTATTAGACATACAATTATATATATACTCTTGAAGTCTATTAATAATAATAAAAAATGTGTTTGCAGAATGTAGTATTCTTTTTCCTTCAACTATTTCTTCATTAACTTCTTTGGGTAGATAATTTATTATAAGTGAATCTGATACTAAGGCTGTCTGGATGTCATAATATTTGTATAAATCAAATTCTTGATTTTCATATATTTTCTTCTTTCCGTCATTATCCTGCTTGATAAAAATAGAAACATTACTTTGCATAAATTTTATAAAATCTTTAGCTTCATTTTCATTGGTTATATTGCCGTTTATGTTTCCGTAGCCAAGCATATCGATAAATAATGTCCATTGTTCTAATTTCATAGAGGTTCGTTTTTTTTAATTACACACAACGACATGGTATAAAATCGTTTTAGTTTTTTATATCTGAAGCCAAGCAAAGCATGCTAATTTTTCTGACAAAGCCAACAATCTCAATTACATAAGTTTACAAAACAAAAAAGAGACTGTTCCAAAATTTCAGACAGTCTCTTTTTATATGTTAAATTTAGGTTTCCCGATTATGGGATTCCTGCCAAAGTTTATCTTGAGCGGAGTCGAAAGGCAGGAATATTACTCACCCAAAAACGGATAACGGTAATCTGTTGGTGTAACAAACGTTTCTTTTATCATTCTAGGCGACACCCAACGTAATAAGTTTTGCGCGCTTCCTGCTTTATCGTTTGTTCCAGAAGCTCTGGCACCACCAAATGGTTGTTGTCCAACCACAGCACCTGTTGGTTTATCATTAATATAGAAGTTTCCTGCAGCATTTTGTAACGCTTCCGTAGCCTGAGTGACTGCATACCTGTCTGTTGAAAGTATGGCGCCAGTTAAAGCATATTCACTAGTCTCATCTACTAATTTTAAAGTGTCCGCATAAGCGTCATCTTCATATACGTAGATAGTAATTACAGGACCAAACAACTCAGTACACATGGTTGTGTATTTTGGGTCTTTAGTAACGATAACAGTAGGCTCAATAAAATAGCCTTTGCTTTTGTCATGGTTTCCACCAACTATAATTTCGGCATCTGCATCCGCTTTAGCCTGATCGATATACTTTGCCAATTTATCAAAAGAGCCTTCATGGATTACAGCCGTAATAAAGTTACTCATGTCTTCGGGGGATCCCATTTTAAAAGATTTTACATCTTCTATAACCATGTTTTTTACATCGCTCCATAAACTTTTTGGAATATAAGCTCTTGAAGCAGCGCTACATTTCTGTCCCTGAAATTCAAAAGCACCACGTACAATAGCGGTAGCTACTTGTTTCGCGTTTGCTGATTTATGAGCAACAATAAAATCTTTACCTCCAGTTTCTCCAACAATTCTAGGATATGTTTTATAGTTGTGTATATTGTTTCCTATTTGTTTCCAAAGTTCTTTAAAAACAAAGGTAGAGCCAGTAAAGTGTAAACCAGAAAAATCCGGACTGGCCATAACAGTATTGGTTATCATGACCGGATCACCAAAAACAACATTGATAACGCCAGGAGGCACACCAGCTTCTTCAAAAATATCCATAATTACTTTTGCAGAATATATTTGGCTATCACTTGGTTTCCAAACAACAACGTTACCCATTAAAGCCATACAAGCAGGTAAGTTTCCGGCAATGGCAGTAAAGTTAAAAGGAGTTACCGCATAAGTAAATCCTTCCAACGGTCTGTACTCAATTCTATTCCAGGCATCACTGGTACTTTCTGGTTGCTCCATATAAATGTCAGTCATAAACTGTACATTAAAGCGTAAGAAATCTATAAGCTCGCAAGCAGAATCAATTTCAGCTTGGTGAATTGTTTTGGATTGCGCTATCATGGTTGCAGCATTTATTTTAGCTCTATAAGGGCCGGCAATTAATTCGGCAGCCTTTAAGAAAATACCGGCACGCTGCTCCCATGGCATTTGAGACCAATTTTTTCTTGCCTCTAATGCGGTAGAGATGGCAGAATCAACATGTGATTTCTCGGCTAAATGATATGTGCCAACAATATGTTTGTGATCATGTGGAGGAGATATGGTTCTAGTATTACCAGTTTCTACATCTTTTCCATTTATATATAATGGAACGTCAATTTTACTATTGAACATTTCTTTGTATGCTTTTAGTACTGCTTCTCGTTCAGGAGAACCAGGAGCATAACTTTTAACAGGTTCATTAATAGCTATTGGTACATTAAAAAAGCCTTTACCCATGATTTTTGTGTTTTTTATTATTGAATTTTCATTAAATGTGGTGCAAATTTACGAATTATTTAATAGCTGTACTCGTTAACGATGTTTAAAAAGAAGTTAAAATTTATTTATTTTTTGTAAGTTGCTAAACCGTATTTAGACTACTAATTTTATGTGTACAGTAACAATTATTCCGAAGGCCAATAAGGGGTTTGTTCTGACTTCTAACAGAGATGAAGCTCCAGATAGGATATCGCTTGAACCAGACTTTTACATGACCAATGGTATTAAAACTTTATTTCCTAAAGATGAGGTGGCCGGTGGGACATGGATTGGTTTGAGTGATAAAAATAGAGTGGTTTGTGTATTAAATGGTGGATTTATAGGGCATAAACGTAAATTAAACTACAGGAAAAGTAGGGGAATGGTTGCTAAAGATTTCATGGTTGTTGATAATATAGAAGATACGATTGAAACTTATAATCTTCAAGACATAGAGCCGTTTACTATGATCATCATAGATTGGAATGCTGGTTTGAAATTTTATGAAATGGTTTGGGACGGAGAGCGTAAGCATTTTAAGCCATTGCCGCACGAACCAAGAATTTGGTCTTCTTCAACATTGTATTCCGAAGACATGAAGAAAGAAAGGTTGAGTTGGTTTGAGTCTTTTAAAGATGACAATGAATTAGGTGAAGCTTCTGTATTAAAATTCCATAGAACCGCAGGGGGGGATAATAAGGATTTTGGTGTTATCATGGATCGAGGTTTTGTTAAAACGACCAGTATCACACAAGTCGTAAAAGAAGTTGGTTCTGTAAGGATGCACTATGAAAATCTTCACAATAAAACCATGACAACTAAAACATGGAATCTACCACAAGTTGTAAATGGATAATACGGGCATTATCTTAACATTGGCGTACCCAGATACTATTGTTATGGTTTCTGAAGAATGGTTTTCTCCTTATTTAAGGTTTCTCGGGGTTGGAAAAAAAAACTATGTGCGGGCAGGACATGCTGCTTTAGTATTGATTGATAAAAAAACGGGCGTTTTAGAGTATCATGATTTTGGACGTTATATTACTCCTGAACCTAATGGAAGAGTGCGGGGAAGGGATACGGATAATGAACTGGATTTTCCAATAAAAGCGGTCATTGAAAACAATACGATTAAAAACTTAAATGACATTTTAAAGTTTTTGGGAACACATCCTAAATTAACACATGGAGAGGGGAAACTGGTGGCTTCTGTTTGTGATGTGGTTGATTATAAAAAAGCGAGAACACATATTACCAAAATGCAAAAACGTGGGTTTATCTATTATGCCGCTTTTAAAAAAAACGCATGTAATTGTGCCCGTTTTGTAACAGATAGCTTAATAGCTTCGGTGGTCGATCCAAAAATTAAAAAGAAGCTAGAAAGATCTAAATGGTTTACACCTAGTACTGTAGGCAATGTACTTTTGGCAAATACCAAAAATCATGCTTTTGAGGTTTCTGAAACGGGGGTTGTTTCAGAATTTAAAGGATCTCAAAAAAGTGAAAATATACGTTGTTTTTTAGATAAATTGAAAGCACATCAACCTAGTTTTGTTGGAACTCTAGAGCCAAAACCAGTTGAAGGTTTGCACGAAAAAGCACAATGGTTGTCAGGGATCGCTGCAGGTGCTTGGTTTGAGCTGCATTATAGTGGACATGACACTGAGTATCATTTTAAACGTATTTCGCCATATGGAAATACTGATGTACATGATACCTTTGTTGTTGAAGATGATGCCTTTGACTATGATTTAGGGTTTGAATTCATACATTATTCAAATTGTAAATTCTTTCATATAAAGCAAAACGGAAGGGTTTTTAGATTTGAGAGAAAAGTTTGATGTTTCTTGTCATTCTGAGGAGCGCCTAAGCGCGACGCGAGAATCTTTTGAATTCAAACTAAAATTAAACAAATTGCCACAGTCGTACTTCCTTCACAATGACATTTCATTTGATGTTTTTAGGTCAATATTCCGTCATTCTGAGGAGTGCCTAAGAGCGACGTGAGAATCTGTTTATGTTAAGTTTTGAGTTTAGAATAAACAAATTATCACAGGCATTCCTCCCTCGTAATGACGGTACATTTTAAACCATGAAAAATCAGATTTAATCTAGCCGGTTAATTTATGGCAAAAGGTGCGCTTAGCTTAAAAGTTGGTATAGTCACTTTAAACTTTTTTGTGGTAGTAAAGTTCACCATGCTATAATGTCCCTGCATGGCCCCAAAAGGAGAGGTTAACAAGCATCCAGAAGTATAAGTATGGGACTCTCCAGGTTTTAATACTGGTTTTTTACCAATAACACCTTCTCCAGAAACTATTTCAACATTATTTAAAGCGTCTAAAATCTCCCAATGACGCGCATTAAGTTGCACAGAATCTTTACTTTGGTTTTCAATAGTTACGGTATATCCAAAAGCGTACTGCATTTTATAATTTTTATAAAACGAGCCTTCAAAAGTGGTAACCACTGATATTTTTATACCTCTTGTAATTTGTTGAACCATCTAATTCCTAATATACAAAGTGTTTGTTGGGTGCTAAAATAGTAAATATTAAGTGGTTAGTGGTTATTTTTAATGTCTTTGGTTAAAAAACCAGTTAAAAAGCATTATTATTAGTTCGAAATGTTAACGGAACTACCTTCACCAAGCCCAATAATTTTATCATATCTTGCACCTAAGTCCCTATAATATACAATAACTTTATAATTGTTTTCTGTTTGGTAGAAGTTTCCACTAATAACGCCTTCTTCAATACTTTTATTATTTGCTACAATATACTTGTAGTTATAAAAGCCTTGTTTTAGTAACAAGGTGTTTGTATAAACGTTACGGGATTCGTCAAAAACCATTTTTGTACTTTCGTCAATAACATAATTGTTAAAGTTACCATAGATATGAATGTCTTTGTTCTTTAAAGACGCTATGGGTAATAAAGAAAAATGTATCCAGACATAATCTGCTTCAATACTTGGGTTTTCTGCATCAAGGTTTAGAATGACATAATTCCCATTAATATCCGGGTTGTAGGTATATGGCCTGGAGGCTCTCTCAAAGTTTGTATATAAATAATTATGGTATAAGTCTTTTAAATCTATGCTCTGTATCCCTGTATTTGCAGCTCGAACATCTTTGTTTTCAAAAAACAAATACTCATTGCCTCCCCAAAAACTGGTTTCTTTATCATATTTATAGATTAACTGATTACCAATAGTATATTGTGGCTTTATATTCGAAATAGCCGTTTTTAGATTATTGTTTTGAATGATTACGGCTTTTATCGTTTGAGTAGGGTTGTTAAATGGCATGGTATTGGAGTCAACAACAATATCTATGCGTTGCTTTTCTTCGATGAATTCCACATCGCGCGAGCGTTTAACACTCACGCCCACATGGGCCATGTTTTCATAAATCATGAATTTTCTTGAAAAAACAAGGATGTTATCACTGTTAAAAACAGAAAGCATATAATTTCCTGAGACTTTTAAACGCCTGGTTTGTGCGTTAGGAATGGTAAGTGTATAATGCGAATAAATTTGATAGGTGTTAAATGAATTTTCGTAATTTCTGATACGCTGGTTATCAAAACCATCCATATATTCAGATTTCACCAATACCGATGGTGTCCAGTCAAAATTAAAATGTTCAATCTTATAATAAAAATCTTCTTCATCACCATTCAAGGCATCAAATTCTAAAATCACAGATTCACCAAGTCTTAAAATGGGTAATTGTGTTTCAGGTGTATTGCCCTTAAAATTGATTGTTTTAATATAATCGGGAGGGTTTACTTCTTCTACTTGACTAAAGATTAGATTAGAGGTTAAAAGAATAGATATAAAAGCGAAAAATTTAAACGGCATTATAGGACATTTTTGTAAATATAAACAAATTTCATGCCCGAAAATAAACTTATTTTAAAGTGTGTTAAATTCTATTCAATTTATTATGAAAACTGTATTTTAAATTTGTATTTTTGCACCGATTTTTAGACAACTAACTTCAATAAAAAAAATATGTCAAACGACATTCGCATTAAAAAAGGTCTAGATATTAAACTTAAGGGTGAAGCTGAAAAAACCTCTGAAAAGGCAATAGTAAGCAACTTTTATACTTTAAGACCTGAGGATTTCCACGGCGTTATACCTAAATTAATTTCTAAAGTTGGAACTAAAGTAAAGGCAGGAGAACCTGTTTTTTTCGATAAGTCTAATGAAGCTATCAAGTTTGTTTCTCCAGTTTCTGGTGAAGTTTTAGAAATATCTCGAGGTGAAAAACGTAGAATTTTAGCCATCAAAATTAAGGCAGATAAAGAGCAAACCTACCAGGAACATGGTAAGTTCGATGTAGATGCTGCAAATTCTGAAACTATTAAATCACATTTATTGGCATCTGGTTGTTGGCCGTTTGTAAAGCAACGTCCATACGATGTTATTGCTAACCCGGACAGAGTACCAAAGGCTATTTTTATATCTGGCTATGCCAGTGCACCATTAGCAGCCGATTTGGATTTTACTTTGCAAGGAAAAGAAGCTGAATTACAAGCGGCTGTTACGGCTTTAGGTAAGCTTACAGAAGGTAAAGTACATATCTCTGTTGGTAAAAATGGCAATTCGCCATTAGCAGGATTGACTGGTGTTACATTGCACAGTGTTTCAGGACCACACCCATCGGGGAATGTAGGAACACAAATAAATAAGATAGACCCAGTAAATAAAGGAGAAGTTGTTTGGACGATTAATCCGCAAGACCTGGTTATCATGGGAGAGCTATTGTTAACGGGCAAGTTCAATGCCGAACGTATGGTGGCTCTGGTAGGTTCTTCAGTCGAAAAACCAAGGTATTTTATTACTAAAATAGGAAGCGAAGTCGCTACTATGGTTTACGATAAAGGTGTCGCTAAAGATAGTAATGATCGTATTATTTCTGGAAATGTTTTAAGCGGAAAACAAATACAGCCAGATGGTTATTTAGATTATTATAGCAATGTTATTTCTATAATTCCAGAAGGTGATGATTATGAGTTTTTTGGATGGAACAAACCTGTTTTTAATAAGGTTTCGACATCTAGAGCACTAACGTTTTCATGGCTAATGCCAAAGAAAACATACGATCTAAACACGAATACAAATGGTGAGCATCGTGCTTTTGTGACAACAGGAACTTATGAGGAAGTATTTCCTTTGGATATTTACCCGATGCAAATCTTAAAAGCGTGTATGTATAAGGACTTAGATGAAATGGAAGCTTTAGGAATGTACGAAGTGGCTCCAGAAGATTTTGCATTAACAGAATTTGTTTGTGTGTCTAAACAACCACATCAAAAAATTATAAGAGAAGGTTTAGACTTAATGCTTAAAGAGATAGGATAATGGGTTTAAAAGAAAATTTACATAGATTTAAGGAAAAGAATAAAGATAAGAAGTGGCTACCGGCATTTAGTGCCATTCATACTTTTTTATACTTACCAAATGAGACTACCCATAACGGTACTCATATAAAGGTTGCCGACGATTTAAAGCGTACCATGAATACCGTGATAATGGCTATGGTACCTTGTTTGATTTTTGGAATGTTTAATGCTGGTTATCAACATAATTTACAAGTTGGAGATATACAAGCAGCTGCGGGAAGTTTCTTTAGTTCTGAATTTTGGACTATGGATAACTTTATGATTGGTTTCTGGAAAATATTACCATTGGTTATTGTGTCTTATGGTGTTGGTTTGGGAATTGAATTCATATTCGCCATTATCAAAGGGCACGAAGTAGAAGAAGGGTATTTGGTAACAGGTATGTTAGTGCCACTTATTGTACCGGTAGATATTCCCCTTTGGATGTTAGCTGTAGCCGTTGTATTTGGTGTTGTTATAGGTAAAGAGGTTTTTGGAGGTACAGGAATGAACATTCTTAATCCGGCATTAACGATTCGCGCATTCTTGTTCTTTGCATACCCTACGTGGATGTCTGGAGATAAAGTTTGGGTTGAAGGCGCCGTTGAAAGAACTAAAGAAATTTTGGCTGGAGCAGATCTCGATGCTATTTCCGGTGAAACTATATTAGGTAGTTTGGCCCAGGGAAAAGAAGCAGGGTATGAGGTCATGGACATGTTCTTAGGATTTATTCCAGGTTCTGTGGGAGAAACATCTACCTTATTAATATTATTAGGAGGTTTGTTCTTGATCTTTACAAAAATTGGAAGTTGGAGAATCATGTTGTCTTCGGTTATAGGTGCTTTGGTCATGGGATTGATCTTCAATCAAGTGGTTGATTCTGGATGGATAACGGAGAGCAGTAAGTTTTACGGATTAATGAGTACGACTTGGTGGCATCACTTACTAATTGGTGGTTTTGCCTTTGGTACGGTGTTTATGGCTACAGATCCTGTGACGGCTTCCCAAACAAATAAAGGAAAATGGATTTATGGTTTCTTCGTAGGTTTTATTTCTATTTTAATTCGTGTGTTCAATCCAGCTTACCCGGAAGGTGTTATGTTAGCTATTCTATTAATGAATGTGTTTGCACCTACAATTGACCATTATGTAGTTCAAGGGAATGTAAAACAAAGAATGAAACGTTTAAAGGCAAAAACAGCTTAATCATGAGTAAAAAAACGGATTCAAATATATATACAATACTTTTTGCCATTGCCATGGTAATAGTAGTAGGAGGGTTGTTAGCGTATACCGCATCTGCCTTGAGGCCTAGAATTGATAATAACGAACGATTAGAAAAGCAACAAAACATTTTGTACGCTATGGGTGTTAATGCGAACGATGAAAGCAGTGCTATATTCGTTTCTACTGATGAGGCACCAGAGTTGTTTTCAAAATACATAACTAAGCAATTAGTGATACAAGGAGATGGTGTCACAGAAGATTCTGAGGCCTATCTAATTGACGTGAAGAAGGAACAGTCTAGAGCAAAAGCAGGTAAAGAAAGAAGATTGCCTTTATTTGTTGGTAATAAAGATGGTAAAACATTTTATATAGCCCCCATTAGAGGTAAAGGCCTTTGGGATGCCATTTGGGCCTATGTTGCCATGGATGTCGATATGGTAGTTCGGGGTGCTTATTTTGACCATAAAGGAGAAACGGCCGGTTTAGGTGCTAACATTAAGCAACGTTATTTTATGGATGATTTTATAGGCGAAAGCTTAATGAGCAACGGAAGCTTTAAAGGGATTACAGTTGCTAAAGGCAATAATGATCCGAAGAATATAGATAAAAACGATAATGAGGTAGATGCCATTGCGGGAGCGACCATTACCGGAGACGGTGTTTCAGCGATGCTTAAGTCTGAATTAAGACAGTATGTACCTTATTTTAAAACATTAAAGTAATATGGGACTTTTATCAAAAAAAGACACAGCATTAATTAAAGATCCATTAGCAGATAACAATCCTATTACCATTCAGGTATTAGGGATTTGTTCGGCCCTGGCAATTACAGCCGAATTAGAGGCAGCAATTGTTATGTCTATTTCGGTGTTGTTTGTATTAGGCATAGGAAACGTGGTTATTTCCTTAATGAGAAATATCATTCCGTCAAAAATTAGAATTATTGTTCAACTTATTGTGGTTGCTGCTTTAGTAATTATTGTTGACCAAGTGTTAAAGGCATTTGCATACGAATTGAGTAAAACACTTTCTGTTTTCGTAGGATTGATTATTACAAACTGTATCATTATGGGGCGTTTTGAAGCATTCGCATTGGGAAATGGACCTTGGCGTTCATTTTTAGATGGTATTGGAAATTCTTTAGGTTACGGTGTTATTTTAATTATAGTGGCATTTTTTAGAGAATTATTAGGAGCAGGAACTTTATTAGGATTTAAAGTTTTAGGAGACCCTATTGAAAAAACAGGTGTTTATGCGTTTGGTTATGAGAATAACGGATTTATGTTATTGGCACCAATGGCATTGATTGTAGTAGGCATTATCATTTGGGTTCAGAGAACTAAAAACAAAGCATTAATAGAAGATTAAAATTAGTAAGTAGTTGGCAGTGGCGGTAAGCAGTTACTGAACACTGAACACTGAGTACTGAATACTAGAAAATATGGAACATATAGAATTATTTTTCAAATCAATATTTATAGATAACATGGTGTTTGCGACATTTCTGGGAATGTGCTCTTATCTGGCTGTATCTAAAAAGGTTTCTACAGCTGTTGGTCTTGGAGCCGCAGTTATATTTGTATTGGCAATTACAGTACCTTTAAACTGGTTACTTGATCAATATCTTTTACAACCGGGCGCATTGGTTTGGCTAGGCCCTGAATATGCATCTTACGATTTAAGTTTCTTATCGTTTATCATGTTTATTGCAACCATTGCAACTATGGTACAATTAGTGGAAATTGTTGTAGAAAAGTTTTCACCATCATTATATAATTCGTTAGGGATATTTTTACCACTTATAGCCGTAAACTGTGCTATTTTAGGGGGGTCTCTATTTATGCAATCTCGCGAAATTCCAACTTTAGGTTTAGCAACAACTTATGGTATTGGTTCTGGAATTGGATGGTTTTTAGCGATTTTAGCCATCGCGGCCATTCGTGAAAAAATTAGATATTCGAATGTACCGCCTGCATTAAGAGGTTTGGGAATTACATTTATTATCACAGGTTTAATGGCTATTGGTTTTATGAGTTTTGGAGGTATGTTAACTGGAGGAGATGATAAAAGCCCTAAAGAAGAAAAAACAGCTTCTGTAGAGAAGCAAGAAGCTTCAAAAGAAAATGAAAATATCACGTTGAGCGCAGTCGAAAAGTCTGAAGATAAAGTGATGGCTAACAACATAAAAGTAAATGAGTAATATGATATTAGCAGCAGGTACCTTAGGAACCATAGTAGCAACTGTAACAGCATTTTTAATTATTACGCTGTTGTTGGTAGCTTTACTACTATTTGTAAAACAAAAATTATCACCATCTGGTCCAGTAAAGATTACCATTAATGGAGAACGTGAAGTTGAAGTTGCTTCTGGAGATAGTTTATTAACGACATTAGGAGCTCAAAAAATATTTTTACCATCTGCTTGTGGTGGGGGTGGAACATGCATTCAATGTGAGTGTCATGTCTTAGAAGGTGGTGGGGAAGCCTTACCAACAGAAACACCACATTTTACGCGTAAAGAATTACAGCATGGGGCACGTTTGGCTTGTCAGGTCAAAGTTAAGCAGGACATGAACATTACCATTCCAGAAGAAGTGTTTGGTATTAAAAAATGGGAAGCAACTGTGGTACGTAACTATAACGTAGCCTCTTTTATTAAAGAGTTTGTTGTTGAGATTCCAGAGGATATGGGATACAAAGCAGGAGGCTATATTCAAATTGAAATACCTGAGTGTGAGATTAAATATTCAGATATTGATATTACCGCACATCCTGAAGAGCATGAAACACCAGATAAGTTTCAGGCAGAATGGGATAAATTTGGTCTTTGGCCATTGGTAATGAAGAATACAGAAACTGTCGAAAGAGCATACTCTATGGCTTCTTTTCCGGCTGAAGGACGCGAAATTATGTTGAATGTACGTATTGCTACCCCGCCATGGGATAGAGATAAAAATGGATGGATGGATGTTAACCCAGGGATTGCATCATCTTATATATTTGCTCAGAAACCAGGTGATAAAGTAACGATTTCTGGTCCTTATGGCGAGTTCTTTATTAATGAATCTGAAAGCGAAATGCTTTACGTAGGTGGTGGTGCAGGTATGGCTCCCATGCGCTCACATTTATATCACCTATTCAAAACATTAAAGACAGGAAGAAAAGTAACATACTGGTACGGTGGACGATCTAAACGTGAATTGTTTTACTTAGAGCATTTCTATGAGTTAGAAAAAGAGTTCCCTAATTTTAGATTTTTCTTAGCATTATCTGAGCCTTTACCAGAAGATAATTGGAAAGTAAAAGAGAACATAGATGCAGCAGGAGATGGTTTTGTCGGATTTATTCATAATTGTGTGATCGATAATTATTTAAGTTTACACGAAGCACCAGAAGATATTGAATTGTATTTCTGTGGCCCGCCGTTAATGAATAAAGCAGTTCAAAAAATGGGAGAAGATTTTGGTATTCCTGATGAGCATATTAGATTTGATGACTTTGGAGGATAATCACCAAGTAACATTTATCGAGATTATAAAAAAAGCCAACTCATATGAGTTGGCTTTTTTGGTATAAAACCGATACCCTATGTTTACAGAAATCCTTTAGCTGGAAAAATTTAATGCGTATCTCGGTTTTTCATTTTCAGACTCAAACAGTTTTGTGTAATCCATAACGTTAGAAACATTATCCAAATAACATAAAAAGGTTACTACTTCGCTCAAACCATTAAACAAAACATCTTTATCTGTAGGGTTTTTGGGTTTTTCATTTTTATAGTGAAGCGGTAATCTATATCCGCAAGTATTCAGGAAAATGTGCTCAATTTTTAATAACTCTAGAGGTGTGTATCCATTAAATTTTTTACCAAGTGTTTGGTGTACTTTACCAATATAATTCAATTCTAATGCCCCATGGGAATCAGAGAGGTATTTCCAGCTATCATTATTATCTAAAATATTTCCAACGGCACATTGCTTACAACATTCTGGATTCAATTCATTGTTGTGAAATGCCGTATATAACTTTTTTAAAGCCTGCTCTAAACGTTTTGAAGTTTTCATAAGCCGTATTTTTAGATTAAGTTACTAAAAAATATAAACTTCAACTGTCAAATTAGTCTTAAATTTTTATTGACTAGATACGAAGTATTAGCGGTTAACGTTAAATAAACATACAATTTCCATAATCGAATAATGGATATTCATAGGATGATTATAATGGAAACCGACATCTTTCATGACAAATAAAAAATAGTGAATATAAATTATATGAAACGCCCATGAGAATTGCTTTCACACACACGAGGATGATTATCAAGGCGCTCCATATGACCTCTAAAACAATAAAAATAAACATATGAAAAGGCTTTTAGTTTTAATTTTTGCGGTAATAATAGTGGCTATCATGTTACAAATAAAACCTGTAAAAAGTAAAGCTAAAAGATTGGTAGCTTCATTAGAGGCACCGAACCTATTAAATAAAGATAGCCTCACTATTAAAACTAGGGTTAATCTTCCAAAAGGTTATAAGCGGGTTGCATATCCTAAAGGGTCTTTTCAGGAGTATTTACGTCATTATAAGTTAAAGCCGTTTGGCACCAAGATTATTAATTATGATGGCTCAGAGTATTATTGGCAACAAGGACACATAGGAATATTGGATATTCCAGTGCCAAAGAATGGTTTGCAACAATGTGCAGACGCTTTAATTAGAGTGAGAAGTGAGTATCTATGGGACCACAATAGGAAAGATGAGATTGGTTTTAATTTTACTAGCGGACATTATTGTTCTTGGAAGCAATATGCAGCGGGTTATCGCCCTAAAATTAATGGCAATCAAGTGACATTTCATAAATCAGCTTCAATAAATCATTCCAAAGAGAACTTTTATAAGTATTTAAATTTGATTTATATGTATTCTGGAACACTTTCATTGTATCATGAATTACCTAAAATAGAACATGCAAAAGATCTTAAAATTGGTGACATGCTAATTAAGGGTGGGGCTCCTGGGCATATTGTTATGATCTGTGATGAAGTTATAAATAATAAAGGAGAGAAATTATATTTGTTATTTCAAGGAAATACCCCAGCTCAAAGTGTACATTTGGTTAAGAACTTAGAAGATTCAAATATCTCACCTTGGTACCTCCTTAAAAAAAATGCGGTCATTCCGGTTTCAAATTATACATTTGGGAGTTCTAAATTTGTTCAATTTAAATAGGGGGCTTTTTATAAAATATAAATAAAGTAAAAAACGGTCCCTGCAGGTGCACATTATTAAATAGAGCACGAATGGCGCTAATTCACACGAATCCAACATCCCTCTTAGTATTGAGACCCAGCACAAACATGAATCCCTAGTCCATATAGATTTGAAATCTGACTACCAACAGATTAAATAGGTTCATGCTTATTGCATAGCAGGAAAAATTCGTGATACCCGTGTCAACTTTTATTGTTCATTACATATGTCAATATTTGTGTGCCAAGCGGCTGCGTTCTATAACAGGATAGACTATTTTCAATGACAATCGTGTTCCAACAGAAGAAATGGTATAAAAAACAAAAGCTTTACCAAAAATGAGTAAAGCTTTTGTTTTTAACCAATTAAAGTTTAACTTTTTTATTTAGAAAAAGTTAAATAAGTTCTGTATGATCATTAATCGTCTAAATCAGATTTGTTATAAACCCAACTAGGTAATGCAGAACTATCAAAATTAGGCTTCCTTGTGGTATTTACATTTTCAAAACAAGAAGCATATACTAACGATTTAACACTTAAGATATTATATACTTTGTCATGTTGTTCTTTTGTAAATGTTCCAAATACAAGGTTGGGATCAACAGATTTATATGCACCATCTTCTAACATAAAAGCAAACATGGTTTTTACGTCACTTTCATAAAAATCTGTATTTTTATCGTAGTCTGCTTCATTATCTATATAACTTTTTCCAGCTACTAAAAGGTATTCATTTCCTGATTTTAAATTCTTAACACTAACGGTACCTCTAAATAAAAGGTGGTAATCATCATTATATAATCCTGGTTTTCCTTTTACCTTATCTTTGTTTCTATTATAGAATTCTTCAAAATAAGGAGAACTTAGACGTTTTATTTGGCTAGAATGTACATGTTTCAAGAATTCTTCTTTCGTTTTAAAAAAAGCAGGTAAATTTTCAGCACAGTATCCTGGATACCATTTTGGGATATATTCATCATGTAATAATTCATGACTCCCTTTTTTAAAGATTACTGGACGTTCATAAACTCTTGGATTATAGAATTTATAATTTCCAATTTTGAACAATTCACAGCCATCAGCAGTGATGGCACTTTCTTTTACTCCTGTTTTGCATGAAACAATAAAACAAAAAAGTGCTAGAGTTTTAAGTATTGTTTTATTCATAATTAAAGTATTGTTGTAAACTCAAAAAATAGTTGGTTTCAAGCTTACATGGTTAAATTCATTTTAAAGAACAAACTTAATGTTTATTCTACGTTTTGGGTTTTGTTAGCGCATTATTAAATTTATGGTTAATTTTAACAGCGCGGTAAATATATATTTTTTTTCCAATAAGGTAGATTAAAAGCATATATAATCGATAAAATACATGTTTTGTGTTGTAAAATCTTATTTATTGACTATATTTATATGTTTAATCTTACATGTGCAGTATAGGATTATGTAAGTTTTTTTAAACACAATTATTTGCTCACATAAAATATTATGTGAAAAAATAATTCATAATTTTTAAATCTAGGGTTAGTTGATTATTAATATTAATTTTGTCTTATGAGCAAACCACTTACAGAACAAGAATTGCATAACTTGGCTATGAATTATGTTGGAAAAGATTTGGAACAGCGTGGTTTTGAATTTATAGCTGTGAATAGTAAGCTTAAAAAGCATCCGCAATTTGTTTGCATCGATAAAAACAAACAGTACTATTTTGTTATTGTAAGAGCCGTTATATTACCAGACAACCCTAATAATTATGATGTTGTTTGGATGGAGTCGTTTAAAAAGCATGCCAGGGAAAAGGATGCAAAAGTTTTATATGCTGGGGTTGGTTTAGGAAATATAGATAATAAAAAAGGAAAGATTTTTTTAGATGAAGAATACCTTTTAGAGTATAACGGCATACAGGTTTTAGAAACCAATTTTAATTAAATGAAGCAGATTACAATAATCCTAACGGTTTTATTATTAATATCTTGTAAAACAGATCGAAAGAACACAAAAATTTCTGGAAATGTTTTTGGAACATTTTACGAGGTCACTTATAGCTCAGATATAAATTATGAAAAACAACTTGATAGTTTATTTTATGTGATAAATAAATCATTATCTACTTACCAAACAAATTCAGATATTTCTAAATTAAACAGAAATGAAGTTGTTGAGGTCGATGCCCATTTTAAAAGGGTATACGAGATTTCAAAAGTAATTCATAAAGAAACTGAAGGTGCTTTCGACCCTACTATTGGAGCTGTTGTAAATGCCTGGGATTTTGGTCCGGAAGGCAAAATTGTTAATTTGGACAGTTTGAAAATAGATAGCTTAATGCTTACGGTTGGTTTTGATAAAGTCCGTAGAACCCATAATACGATTACCAAACCAAAAGGCACATTTTTAGATTTTAATGCCATAGCAAAAGGATATGCCGTAGATGTTATTGCAAAATTTTTGGAGACTGAAAATACTAAGAATTATATCGTTAATATAGGAGGCGAACTTAGTGCCAAAGGCATTAATGTTGAGAAGAATAGTGGTTGGACAGTTGGTGTTGAAAATCCTAATTTTGATGGCACCCGATCACTTTCCAGAACGCTTGTTTTAACTAATGAGGCGATGGCAACTTCTGGAACGTACCGAAAGTTTAAAACGGATAAGGACGGTAACCGATATGCTCATATTATAGATCCCAAAACAGGTTACCCAAGTAAAACTAATTTATTAAGCATTTCTGTAATTACGACAGATTGCATGACGGCCGATGCTTATGCTACGGCATTTAAAACCATGGGGATTGAAAAAGTAAAAACCTTTTTGAAATCACATTCAGAACTTAAAGTGTTTTTAATTTTTGAAAATGAAAAAAAGGCATTGGAAACACTTTCATTAAATGGGTTTCCTGAAAACTAAGGCTTGTATACTACAGGGATAATCTCGCCTTTAGCTAAACAATATTTTGTAACATCTGCTCCAGAAAGTGTTGATGTATAATCAATTTCATCCACCTTAAAACCGATGCTTCGAAGTTTATCAAAATAATCACGTCCATAAACGCGTACATGATCATATTGACCAAATATTTTTGCACGCTCTTTTTTATCGGTAATCGTGTTATCCTCAAATGTTTTTTCTCTTGATAAGTCCTGCGGAATTTGAAGAATTGCCATTCCGTTAGGTTTTAAAACACGATACAGTTCTTGCATGGCTTTGGTGTCATCTGGAATATGTTCTAGTACATGATTACATAAAATGGTATCATAGCTATTATCTTCGAACGGAAGATGGCATATATCAGCTTTAACATCTGCAATAGGGGATAATAAATCCGTCGTTGTGTAATCTAGGTTTTTGAGTCTCTTAAAGCGTTTTAAAAAGCATTGTTCTGGGGCAAAATGAAGGACCTTCTTATTCGCCGTAAATAAGTCGGTTTCGTTTTTTAAATACAACCATAACAGCCTATGGCGTTCTAAAGATAGTGTAGAAGGGGAGAGTGCATTATTGCGTTGTGTGCCATAACCATAGGGTAAAAAGCTTTTAAAGCTCCTGCCGTCTATAGGGTCTGTATAAGTATTACCCTTTAAAAAGAGCGCTAAAATAGGGCGAATAATATAACTGAGCCTGATAAGTAGAGGCCTTGGAATAAAATTTAGTATGAATTTAAAGAGTTTTTTCAAGATATTTTTTTCACAGAGTTACTCAGAGAATCCACAGAGATTCACTGAGGTGTATTTATAAACCGTTTAATGCCACTTTTTAAAAGTTTAGTATGAAAATTTATTAATAACCCCAATGGGTAATTTCCTAGTTTCATATAGGTCAATATCTGAGCAAAATGAACATTGGTAAAAGCTTCTACGGTTTTAAGTTCAATTACAATTTTATTTTCGACTAATAAGTCAATTCTATAACCATGATCTAATTTAATATCTTTATATTTTATAGGGAGTGCCATTTCTTTAGTAACGTTTAACCCTAAATGCTTTAATTCAAAAAATAAGCATTCCTGATATGCAGATTCTAATAACCCTGGGCCTAAAGTTCGATGCACTTCAATAGCAGCCCCAATAATTTGTTCTGTAAGATTGTTATTCATTAATTTTTCTCTGTGTATCTCGGTAGATTCTCTGCGTATCTCCGCGAAATAACCTATAAGATTAAAGCCTTTTGACGAAACTCATCTTCTTCATGGCTTTGAATCCCTAAAGCTTCATGTACATAGGTAAATGTTGATAGTATTTCAGGCTTTCCGTCTACAAGAGCGACATCATGTTCAAAGTGAACACTCGGTTTTCCATCCTGCGTTACAATAGTCCATCCGTCTTTTAATTGTCTCACTTTATGGGTGCCGCCATTTATCATAGGCTCTATGGCTACTACCATCCCTTCAACAAATTTCTTGCCACGACCGCGTCTTCCATAGTTTGGCATTTCAGGATCTTCATGCATCTTTTTTCCTAGGCCATGACCAACTAATTCCCGAACCACACCATAACCGTGGTTTTCACAATGTTTTTGTATGGCATGCCCCACATCACCAACACGGTTATTTGCTTTAAATTCCCTAATACCAACATAAAGGGATTCTTTGGTTACCTGTATGAGTTTTTTAGTTTCAGGGTCTACATCACCAATCTCAAAAGTATAAGCATGATCTCCATAAAAATCGTTCATTAAAGCACCACAATCAATAGAAACGATATCACCATTTTTTAAAGGTGTATTTGTGGGTAAACCGTGTACTACAGCTTCGTTTACACTACAAAGTAAAGTCGATGGGCAGTCATACAATCCTAAAAAACCAGGTAAGGCGCCTTGGTCTCTTATAAATGCTTCAGCAAGCTTATCAAGTTGCATGGTGGTCACCCCCTCTTTAACTTCTTTTGCGAGCATACCAAGTGTTTTGGATACTATTAATGCACTTTGACGCATTAACTCAATTTCTTCTTTTGTTTTTGTTATAATCATGCTTAAAAAATAATGGCAAAGATACTTAAAATAAGTATTAATATTTTTTGATAACATGACTTTTGACATTTTTTAAGAGTCTACAAATGAATAAATTTATATACTAAATTGAATAAGATGTATAAAAGAGTTCGTGCTGAAGATGCTGTTAAAATAATTAAAAGCAATGATAGGGTTTATATTCAGGCAGCAGCGGCGGCTCCCCAATTATTAATGGATGCTATGACAGAGCGCCATGAGGAATTAAAAAATGTTGAGGTCTGTCATTTACATGTTGAAGGGAACACAGGCTACGCCAATCCTAAACTTAGTGATAGCTTTCATGTAAATTCATTTTTTATAGGAAATAATGTGCGTCATACATTAACATCCGGCAATGGGTCGTATACGCCAGTTTTTTTAAGTGAGCTGCCCTTGCTGTTTAAGAGAAATATTTTACCATTAGATGTCGCATTAATCCATGTATCTGTTCCAGATAAACATGGATATTGTTCATTGGGGGTTTCGGTTGAAGCTTGTCTGGCTGCCATAGGCAATGCGAAAACGGTCATAGCACAAGTAAACGAGCAAATGCCAAGAACGCATGGAGATGGTATTATTCATATCACAGAGATAGATTTATTTGTTGAATGTAACGATCCTATACCTACTCATATTTTTGGAACCCCATCAGCTATTGAACATAAAATTGGTGATTATGTAGCGCGTTTAATTGAAGATAAAAGTACGCTACAAATGGGAATTGGAACCATTCCTAATGCTGTATTGTCCCGTTTAACAAATCATAAAGATTTGGGATTGCATACTGAAATGTTTTCTGATGGGGTTATTGATTTAATATTAAAAGATGTGATTAATGGAAACTTTAAAGGTGTTAATCCTGGACGTACATTGGCCACATTTGTTATAGGTTCCAAACGGCTGTATGATTATGTTGATGATAATCCGTTTGTTGAAATGCGTGCTTCGGATTATGTGAACGATGTTTCCATTATTAAGCAAAATCCTAAAATGGTAGCTATTAATTCTGCTATTGAGGTCGATTTAACAGGTCAAGTTTGTGCAGACTCCATTGGAGCTAAAATGTATTCGGGGGTAGGTGGGCAAATGGATTATATTAGAGGTGCTTCTTTAAGTCATGACGGGAAAGCCATTATAGCATTGCCCTCAATTACAAAAACAGGCGTTAGTAGGATTGTTCCGTTTTTAAAGCCGGGAGCTGGTGTGGTTACTACCAGAGCACATGTACATTATGTTGTTACCGAATACGGAATAGCCAACTTATATGGTAAAACGATTAAAGAAAGGGTTAAGGCATTAGTGAATATTGCACACCCGGATCATAGAGCATCTATTGATAAGGCCTATTATCAATTAATTTAAGAAGGTACTATTTTAGAAAACTAAAGAGGCCTTTCTTTTTTTCAACCTCGGGAGGTTTTGTATTTGTGAGTAATTGATATATTTCACCCCAACCTAAAAAACCTCCAATGTTTCTGTCGTCAATAAATAAATCGGCATTAATTTTTCTGCTTATATCATCAGTGTACACCTCTTCCGGAAAGCTTCTGTTTACAGCATAAAAAAAGATACCGTGAACCTCACAGAATTTAACAGCTTCATTTAACCTTTCACCACTTCTGTAGGTCCATAATATAAGACGATGCCCATCATCTTGTAGCTTTTTTAAAGTTTCAAAAGCGAACAATATCGGTTTTCCTATTTTAGGATAGGCATCCTCAACAATAGTGCCATCAAAATCTATTGCAATTATGAGTTGATTGTTAAAATTCATATCAAGTTATAAACTTGGGTTTACAACAAAAGTACAATAATTTATTTTTTACTTATTTAAACTAAGCTATGCTGCGTCATAGATTCTGGTTGTTCAAGCCCCATTAACTTTAAAATAGTAGGCGCCATATCACCTAAAATGCCATCTTTGATCGTTTTTAGTTCTTTATCGATTAAAATAACTGGAACAGGATTTGTTGTATGTGCTGTATTTGGTGACCCGTCGGGGTTTATCATAGTTTCACAATTTCCATGGTCGGCTATAAGTAATGTAGAATAATTGTTCTCTAAAGCGACATTGATAACATCTTCTACACATTTATCTACAGCTTCACAAGCTTTTATTGCTGCTTCCATAACTCCTGTATGACCTACCATGTCGCCGTTTGCGAAATTTAAACAAACAAAATCTACCTCTCCTTTTTGAAGTTCAGGAATTAATGCATCGCGTAATTCGTAGGCACTCATTTCTGGTTTTAAGTCGTAAGTTGCTACTTTAGGGGAATTTCTTAGAATACGTGTTTCTCCATTAAAAGGTTCTTCGCGTCCACCGGAGAAAAAGAATGTTACATGAGGATATTTTTCTGTTTCTGCTATGCGAATTTGTTTTTTATTATGTTTTTCTAGAACTTCACCTAATGTCTCGGTTAAATTATCTTTATTAAAAATAACATTTACATTTTTATAAGTTTCATCATAATTTGTAAGTGTTACATAATGCAAATTCAATTTGTGCATGTTTTGCTCATGGAAATCGGTTTGTGATAGCGCTTCGGTTAATTCTCTACCGCGATCTGTTCTAAAATTAAAAAAGATAACAACGTCCCCTTCCTTTATGCTTGCCTGAGGATTGCCAGATTCATCAACCATGATAATGGGTTTAATAAACTCATCCGTAATGTCATTTTTATAACTTTTTTGAATGGTCTCAGTGACATTAGTAGACTTTTCTCCATAACTATTAACCAAAGCATCATAGGCTAATTTTATACGCTCCCAACGTTTGTCTCTATCCATAGCATAGTAACGCCCCGTAACCGTAGCCAATTTACTATTGGTCTTTTCTAAATGACTTTCTAATTCGGTAAGAAAACCATAACCGGATTTGGGATCTACATCACGACCATCTGTAAAGGCATGAACAAAAGTTTTTGTTAAACCAAAATCATTAGCGGCATCCAATAGTCCAAATAGATGATTAATATGAGAATGCACACCACCATCACTTAACAATCCTAAAAAGTGGACATCTTTGTCATTGGTTTTTGCATAGTTGAATGCATCCACTAGTACCTTTTCGTTATTTAATGTTTTGTTTTTTACAGCTAAATTGACTTTTACCAAGTCTTGATAGACTATGCGTCCGGCACCAAGATTCATGTGTCCAACTTCACTATTTCCCATTTGACCTTCTGGTAGTCCAACATGTAATCCATCAGTTCTTAACGTTGCGAATGGATATTTTTTATAAAGAGCATCTATAAAAGGTGTGTTTGCATGATCGATAGCAGAAACTTTAGGGTCTGGAGAATTGCCCCAACCGTCAAGGATCATTAAGATAACTTTTTTGTTCATTTTTACGAAAAATTTATGAGAAACAAATATAAAGAAGTTATATAAGATAATGCAGAAATAACGTTTCAAATACTAGTATTTTTGAGGCTTTTGTGAGGTTTTCAAAAAAGGAACCGTTCGGTTAATTATTTGTGAAGAAAAGTTAAAAATGTGTTATTTATTGTTTTTTTATGTAACAGATTAAAATTAATATCGTCTATTTAATATATCAAAAAACGAAATCATAAATCAATTAAATCTTTCATCATGAAAAAAACAGTCATTATTACAACCATGGCATTATGCTTCTCTATTGTAGCTGCCAATGCCAAAACGATCACAGAAAACACTAACAATACTAATGTTGAGTTTGTATTTAAAGTGAACTCATTTTGCGTTTCAATCGCTAAAGGAGATCTAGAAACCGTAAAAAAACTTATTGATAGGGGAGCAGATGTTAATGAAATGTCTAACGGAATGACCCCAATTATGTATGCCGCCAAATTTAATAGAACAGAGATCTTAAAACTTTTAATTGCAAAAGGAGCCAATATAGAAGCTAGATCTGCTAAAAAAATGACCGCATTAAAATATGCTGAATTGCATGGAGCAAAAGAAGCAGCAGCAATTTTAAAAGAAACTATAGCAGCAGCCAAAAAAGCTAAAAAGAGAAAATAATTATAAAGTAAATAGTTGTTTTAAGTTAGTTAATTATTAAAAGCCTTGGTTTTCAAGGCTTTTATGTTTTAGTTATTCTTGTACTTTTCTATAGCTTCTTGAATTTTTTCAATTCTGTTATCTGGATCTGGATGTGTGCTTTGAAACTCTGGAACCCGATTGGGGCCGGCTGCCGCTTTTAAAATCTCCATGACACCAATCATTTCTTCAGGATTATAATCGGCTTTAATCATAAAAAGAACGCCAAGATCATCACTTTCCAATTCATCGTCCCTTCCATTGGTAAGCAGTGTGTTTTGACCAATATTATTTATGAGACCACCCATGTCTGCTCCAACAGAGCCAGCTGTTGTTAATCCTTGCCAATATTCACTTTCTGCTATTCTTTCTGCACTATGACGACCTAGAACATGTCCAATTTCGTGGCCTAAAACTCCTGCTAGTTGGTCTTCGTTTTTTAATTTAGAAAACAAAGCATAAGTTATAAATATCTGTCCTCCAGGTAACGCAAATGCATTAATAGTGTTAGGATCTGCCAATAAATGAAATTCATATTGATAAGGTGTCTCTTTAGCGATACTGTTGTTAACTAATTTGTTTCCAACATTGTCAACCAAAGCTTGGTATTGATTGTTGGAATGTAGGCCTCCATGTTGCTCTGCCATTTGAGGTGCACTTTGTAATCCAATGGCAATTTCTTTATCGGGGGTCATAGATATATTTTGGGTTCTTCCTGTATAAGGATTTACTTCTTGTTGACTACATCTTTTGAAAACAAAAAACAATGCGATAGCGGCACCTATCAATAAACGGACTTTAAAATTTTTTCCTCTCATTTTTTATATTTTAATGTAATTAAAAATATGAAATTTTTAAGCATTAAATTGGTTCATTTGGAATTAATACCAATTATGATACTAGTGCAAATAAAGACCATTTATATATTAGACCTCATATTTTATTAAAAGTCACAGAGATCATTATGGAAAATAAAATTAATTTTGGGGAGTCGTTTATAAAAAATAATCTATGTCCATCGTATTTAAAATTATAGAAAAAGAAAATATAAATTCTGTTATTCCTTTAGTACAAAAGTTAAATAATAATAAGGTTTCCTATGCTGTTCTAGAGCAACGTTTTTTAGAGATGGTTACTCAAAATTATGAGTGTGCCGTGATATATGATGGTGATGATTTAGTTGGTGTTACAGGATTGTGGTTTTGTACGAGGCATTATTCTGGAAGAAGTATGGAGGTCGATCATGTTTATATAGACGAAGCCTATAGGGGAAAAGGTTTAGGTAAACAGTTTTTTGAATGGCTATATAACTATGCTTTAGAAAAAGGCTGTGAATCAGTAGAGTTAAATACATATGTGAGCAACTATGCTTCCCATAAGTTTTATTATAATGAAGGGTTTCATATTTTGGGTTATCATTTTTTTAAAAAATTGTAATTTTTTTTGCAAAAGAGTTGGCAGTTTATATATATTTGCAGCACAGATAATGCGGGAGTAGCTCAGTTGGTAGAGCGTCAGCCTTCCAAGCTGAATGTCGCCAGTTCGAACCTGGTCTCCCGCTCTTAAAAGCTCCGTAGAAATATGGGGCTTTTTTTATGACGCGCATTTTATTAGGAGTTTCTCTTTAAGGTGAGAAGTTTATCTTGAGCGTAGCCGAAAGGAACCTGGTCTCCCGCTCCAAAAGCTCCGTAGAAATATGGGGCTTTTTTTATGACGCGCATTTTATTAGGAGTTTCTCTTTAAGGTGAGAAGTTTATCTTGAGCGTAGCCGAAAGGAACCTGGTCTCCCGCTCTAAAAGGGGATCAATCTCAAAAGTTGTGTTTAGGTAAAAGTTTTGGTCGATCTGAAAAGAAGGCCTGCCATTGACCTATACTGGTTTAACCCTCCTAAATTTCGACAAGGTCGAAATTATCCTCCCTTTTCAAAACTACCGTGAGTACACATCTATAAAAAAGACACGAATGGCACAAATTCACACGAATCCAATACTTTACGGAATAGATTGGATACAGCAAAATATGAATCCCTAGTCTATATAGGCTTGAAATCTGTCGATAGTCTGAATAATTAGTGAAAATTTGTGCCATTCGTGTCCAATCTTTTTTTGTGCTTTATTTGTGTACACACGGTAGTTTTCAAAAGGGAGGAGCAAGTCCGATTTGTATTTTCGGGTACAGTTTTTAATATGACCCCACATGTTGAACTAGCAGGGCTCTCTTAAATTTAAGAGGAGAAGAATTCCAATTTTAAGCCTAAAATTGGAAGAAAGAGGTGTTTTATTTTAAGTGGTTTAGTTCAGTGCCAGGTGGTACCTCGTAAGGTGTCTTGTTACATTCAAAAACACGAGCTGTTAAATCCCCTTTTAGGATAATGGAATTCCCTTTTACATATAGCCAACTGCCTTCCCGCAAACCTATAACGGGCTGGGTATTAAAATTATGAAATTCTTTTATTCTGGTCTCTCTGGTTTCACCCATATGTTTACTGCCTTTATCGGGGTCTAAATAATGCGGATTAATGTTAAAAGGAACAAGGGCCAAGGCATTAAAATTGGGTGGATATACTATAGGCATATCGTTAGTTGTTTTTATTGTTAGCCCGCAAATGTTACTACCGGCACTTGTGCCTAAATATGGGGTGCCATTTTTTACAACAGTCTGTAAAGTGGTTATTAAGCCATGTTTATAAAGTTGATTTGTTAGGACAAATGTATTGCCTCCCCCCGTAAAGATGGCTTCCGCTTTTTTTATAGCATCCATAGGATTTTTATAAGTATGAATGCCCTTTGCATTTATATCGATTTTAGAAAAGGCCGTACGAACGATTTTAGTATATTCATCATGGGAAATACCGCCCGGTCTGGCGTAGGGAATAAACAGAATGTCTTTAACCCCATTAAAAAAAACGGCTAAATCATCTAAAATATAATCCAAATAACCGCTTCCATGAACAGTTGAAGTACTGGCAATAATTATGTTTTTCATAATAAATGTTTTCACTGTAAAACTAACTATTAAAGACTAATATTAATAATATGTGTTAGAAATTTTTATAGGTTTAGGTGCTGAAAAGTCTAATAAAATTCTTATTTTCAATAAAAAACCAATTATGAAAAAAACTATTTTCCTTCTTGCATTATTATCTACAATCTATATGACGCCCCAAAGTATTAAACGTGTTCAGGTTAACGGAAAAATAATTGTAGAGAGTAGTGATATCTCTGGTATCACGATTTTTAATATATCATCAAAAAAAGGTGCTATTAGTGATGAAAATGGAGAATTCGCATTGCGTGTGGCTGTAGACGATTTAATTGAAGTAAGTGCTTTGCAATATCAAAATATTAATTTTAAGGTTAACGAGGATATTATTAAGTCTAAATCAATGAAACTTTTTTTAATTGAAGAAGTTCATAAATTAGAGGAGATTATAGTATCTACAGAAGGGTTATCTGGAGATTTAAATACAGATATAAAAAAAGTCAATGCTTTTAAGCCTCAATTAGATGCCCTGTATTTTGGGATTAAGCATAGTGATGATTTCGATTTTAAGGATGATTACAAATCCGAAGTAAAGAATATTGGTATGAATTCCCAGCGTCAAAGAATGATCAACGGTCTTAATATAGTAAATGTAGTAGATCAATTATTGTTACCTTTATTTAGGTCTAAGGTTACTAACAAAAAAGAGTCTGGTGTTCCAGATGTCCCTGTAGAATCGATAAAATATTATTTCGGATCTGAGTTTTTAGTCGATAATTTTAATATTCCAAGCCACAGAGTTGAAGAGTTTATAAGATTTGTTGAGCGTGGGGATTTTAACTTTTCGCTGCTTAATTATGGAAAAGAAATGGAGTTTCTTGAATTGTTAAATAAAAAAAGTGTGGAGTTTTTAAGTTTAAAAAAGAAAAAATAATATTACTTAAGGTGTGGGTTGCATAAGTTCTTTTAAGTTTTAAGTTGTGTTTTAACAAAAATTTAAAATGGATTTTCAATTTATTTAAGAATTGAAAGGCGTTCTTTATACTTTAATTCTATCGACTTGAAAAGAACATTAATCTCTTCTGTATTTATTTTTTTGTCACTTTATTTAAGTGGCCAATCCATAAATAGAATAGAAATAAAAGGTGTGCTTCTTTCCGCTACCAATGATGTTGAAGCTGTAACCATCTTTAATACCTCGTCAAATAAAGGTACCATCACCAATGATAAGGGTGAATTTATTGTTAAAGTGGCATTACATGATGTTATTGAAATTTCTGCATTGCAATTTCAGACCGTTTTTGTTACAGTTGATGCCGACGTTATTAAATCAAAACAGTTAAAAATACAATTAGTTGAGCAAATTAATCAACTAGACGCTGTGACACTTTCGTCTGGGCTCACAGGCAATATATTGGCAGATGTGGGGAATGTCAAAGTAGTTGAACCTATACGGGTTGATATGGGTAATATAAACGAAGCTTTTGAATATAATGACGTCAAGGCTTTTGATAGAGAGGTTATTGATAACCATTTAAAGGCTGTAATTAATCCTGAAGCACGTAATTATCTTCCGGACGCCGTAAAAATTCTTGAACTATTATTTAAAAAAGACCTATCTATTAAAATGAATCCATCCAAAGAGTATGTAGAAGAGAAACCAAAAGATTTGTTGGATGTCTATAGTCGTAATTACATAAGTAAAAATTTTAATATACCACCAGATCGAGTTTCTGCTTTTGTTGCTTTTATAGAGCAACAAGGTATGGACATGGAGCTATATAAACGTGAAAATGAAATACGGCTTATAGCGTTTTTAATAAAACAAAAAAAGTTGTTCTTAAAACTTCAAAATGTTAAAAATTAAGGTATTTCCAGTCATTTTTGCTTTGTTCCCTTTCCAGTCGTTTTTAGCTCAATCTATTGAAATATCTGGAAAAGTTCAAAGTAAATTAAGCGTTGAGGGGATTCATGTCATTAATAAAACGGCCCAGGTTTTTACCGTAACGAATGAGAGAGGCGCGTTTAAAATCAATGTTGCTTTAAACGATTCTTTGGTGTTTTCATCCATTCAACATAAGTTAAAAAAAATGGTCATTTCTAAAGATGATATGTCTAATAAAGCCATTTTGGTAACATTGGAAGAACAAATTAATGAGCTTGATGAGGTTATGGTAGGTAAGGTCTTAACAGGGGATTTACTTAAAGATATTGCCAGTATAGAAGGGAAGCCACCTATTAATTTTTTCGATGTTGGCATACCGGGCTACACAGGTAAAATAGCCACGCAAAGTGAACGCCGTTTGAGCGAAGCGGGAGAATTCAAGCCAAAAATGTTACTAGGATTACTAGGGGGAGGTGTGCCTTTAAACCCTATATTAAATGGTATTTCCGGAAGAACTAAAATGCTAAAAAATCGCGTGGAAATTGAAACCAAAGAAACATGGATGCACACTATAAAAGCAAGGTTTTCGAAAGATTTTTTTGCTATCAATCCATTAGATAAAGACTTGCGCATGGACTTTTTCTATTTCTGTGCAGATGATAAAAATTTTATTAAAAATTGTAAAAATAAAACCGACTTTGAAATATTGGTTTTTTTGAAGTATAAGTATAAACAGTATCTTAAAAATTTGCAGGTTGGGAACGACTAATACTTATGGAATGCTTTTTGAGTGTCAAAATAATTACATTGAAGTGGTTTAAACTACCCAGTCAAGCTGAGCACATGTTTTTTGATTTAAGCGAAAAATAGTAATTTCCTGCCTGCGGCAGGCAGGTATTCCCAAATGAAGGCTTTTTTGCACTGTATAGCATCGCTATGGAGTAATAAAAAGATAAAATGTGGGGGTAAAAGGGTATTTTGCAGCCAATTATAAAAAGTTTAAACCGCTTCATTAGCAAAAAATATCTAGATGAAACGAACATTAATAAATTTTAAGCATTATTTCACAAAAGGAAATGTTTAAAATTCCTGCCTGCCGGCAGGTTTAATGTGAGAGCGTAGCGGTTGCACACGTTCTCAATTTTATAAATAATTTATTATCAAATAATTACTAAAATTTAAACGTGTGAAATTTATTAAACCATTTTTGTTTTTTTTAATCATACCACTTTTAGCGTTTAATGGCCTCCATAAATATTATATAAGTGTTACTCAAATTAATTTTATTGAAGAGAAACAGTCTGTACAAATAACAACAAGGATTTTTATAGACGATTTCGAAAGTTTGTTACGTGAACGTTATGACGAATCTATAACCTTGGCAGGTAAAGATGAGCCCAAAATAGCCGACACTTATATTGGTAGATATTTAAAAGAAAGCATAAAGGTTAAGATTAATGAAAAAGAAGCCCATCTTACTTTTATAGGTAAAGAATACGATCAAGATATTATGCGTTGCTATCTAGAAATAGAAGGTGTTCGTAGTGTTAAGTCTTTTGAGGTTAGCAATAAGGTATTATTCGATTTATTTGAAGAACAACAAAATATTGTAAAGACAAAGATCAACGCCAAGCAAAAAAGTTTTATACTTATTCCGGAAAAGCATAATGCATTGTTAAAGTTTAATTAAAACTAAGTTAAAAACTTGCCGAATTCATTATTTTCGAATCTTATTTTGTAATAAGCCAATATTATTGCTTAATCCATCAATTTATCAAACAATACATAAAAGTTGACAATGAAAAAACGTACTTATTATTTACTTTCTTTGGTTTTTGTTTTAACGAGCGTTTTTGCACAAGCGCAAGAAAAAACAAAGCCTCAAGGTCACACAGATCAGAATAAATTTAGGCAGATGAAAGATCTGTTGCCTACACCAAATAGCACCAGAACAGCTTCTGGCGCACCTGGTCATCAGTATACCCAACAGAAAGTTGATTATGTCATGGATATTCGTTTGGATGAATCTAAAAACCAGATTTTCGGTAATGAAAAAATAACATATCATAACAATTCCAAAGATTATTTAGAATATTTATGGGTACAGCTTGATCAAAATATGAGAGCTAAAGATTCAAAAACTCCAGACATAAATTCAGATAAATTCAACAACACATTTAACGGACCGACTACCTTCACCAAGGACAATTTAAAGAAAAGGTTTGATGGAGGTTTTAACATTGAGGCTGTAAAAAATTCAGATGATTCAGATTTACCCTTTATGATAAATCAAACAATGATGCGAATTAACTTACCTAAGCCATTAGCGCCGGGAGATGTTTTTAAGTTTCAAATAAAATGGTGGTACAATGTCAATAATCATATTGTCGAAGGAGGAAGATCTGGTTATGAGGCATTCCCAGATGGAAACAGTACGTATGTCATTGCTCAATTTTATCCAAGACTTTGTGTTTACGATAATGTTGAAGGCTGGCAAAATATGCAGTTTTGGGGTCGTAGTGAGTTTGCTTTGGAGTTTGGAGATTTTGATGTTAAACTAACAGTTCCCGCAGATCACAAATTAGAAGCAACGGGGGTGCTACAAAACGAAAAGGATGTCTTGACAAAACAGCAACTTAAACGTTTTGAGCTGGCTAAAAAATCGTATAAAGATCCTGTTTTTATTGTCACTCAAGAAGAAGCTGAAAAAGCAGAAAAAGAAAGAAGTACAAAAACAAAAACATGGCATTTTAAAGCAGATAACGTAAGGGATTTTGCTTTTGCAACTTCAAGAAAATTTTTGTGGGATGCTATGGCAGTAGATATAAACGGGAGGTCTGTGATGGCTATTTCATTATATTCTAAAGAAGGAAACCCACTTTGGGAAGAACATTCAACAAGGGTTGTAGCCAATACATTAGAAGAATATTCTAAACTTACTTTTGATTACCCTTATAACAAAGCGGTTTCTGTACACGCACAAATGGGTATGGAATATCCTATGATTTGTTTTAATTATGGAAGGCCAAACCCAGATGGAACTTATTCAGAAAGGCTTAAAAGAGGGATGATTGGTGTTATTACCCATGAAGTTGGACATAATTTTTTCCCAATGATTGTAAATAGTGATGAGCGTCAATGGACATGGATGGATGAAGGTTTAAATTCGTTTGTAGAGACATTGGCGGAATTAGATTATGATCCCAATTTTATAACGGGTAACTTGCCTAAAGATATGGTTCCATATATGAGTGGAGACCAGAGTTTTATTTCTCCAATTATGTCACAAGGAGACTATGTACATCAATTTGGTCCTAATGCCTATGCCAAACCAGCAGCTGGATTATATATGCTAAGACATACTATTATGGGACCGGAGCTATTCGATTATGCTTTTAGAACCTATTCAAAGCGCTGGATGTTTAAACACCCAACACCGGCAGATTTTTTTAGAAGCATGGAAGATGCTTCTGCCATGGATCTAGATTGGTTTTGGAGAGGATGGTTTTATACAACAGACTATTCAGATATAGGGGTTAAAGAAGTTAAAAGCTACTATTTAACAGACAAACCAACTGAAAGAGCTAAAGAAGTTGCTAAGCTTAATAATTTAAATCTTGATGATTATAAAGATAAGTTGGTTTATTTTGCAGAAGCTGAAGAAGGAAAAAAACCTGAGGGAGCCATGAGCGCTTCAGATTTTCCAGCCTTAAATGATCACATAAATAATTTAAGTGATGAAGAAAAGTCACAGTTAGGTGAAGCACCAAAATATTTTTATGAAGTTACTTTCGAAAAACCTGGCGGGTTGGTAATGCCGATAATTTTAGAGTTAACCTACGAAGATGGTACTAAAGAGAGAAAAACATATCCAGCACAAATATGGAGGTATAATGAAAATGAAGTAAAAAAAGTTTTTAAAACTCAAAAAGCGATTACTAATATTGTAATAGACCCGGATTTAGAAACTGCCGATGTAGACCTATCGAATAATTCCTGGCCTAAAGAAGTACAGCAAAGTAATTTTGATCAGTTTAAAGAAAAGGTCAAAGGATAAAAAAAAGAATTAAAAGCCGATTTTTATAATCGGCTTTTTTTTATTCTAACAAAACAACTTACTATATTTGCGTTGTGATACAACAAACTACATTTTTATTTATTAGTGGTGCAGAAATAGCATTTATACTATTTATTGTTATTATGGTTTTTGGTGCAGATAAGTTGCCAGAAATAGCCCGTGGATTGGGTAAAGGGATGCGTACCCTAAAAGATGCCACTAATGATATTAAGCATGAAATTACCAAAACAGCCGAAAAAAACGATATTGATTTAAGTATCACTGATGATGTTAAGAAAGAACTTAACAAGGTTAAAGATGATTTAGACGATTTTACAGGCTCAGTAAAACGTAAGTTCTAATCTTCTGTAGGGATTATCTTTGTTAATTGCACGTCAACGTTTTAATTAGGTTTTCAACGAGTATTTTCAATTTCTCATTCATTGAAAAATATATTTACTACACCAAATCTAAAATGCTAACCAAAAATGAAAACAATCCTACTTGTATGTTTTCTGTGCGCTATTAATCTATCTTTTCCTCAAGATGATAAGCACACTATATTTCAAATAGACAGTTTAAATTCCAATGCTTTACGTTTTTATGATAATAATGAGATCGTAAATGCGCTATCTTCTATTGATCAATCTAAAAAGTTATCAGAGTCCATTAATGATATTTACGGCTGTGCATTGGCTAATTTTATTCAAGGCCAAATTTATAGCTCTATGGAGGAGTACGATGCTGCCGAGAATAGATTTATTAGGTCACTTAAAAATTCATTAAAAATTGAAGATAATTATTTAATAGCAAGATCATACTTAAATTTAGGAAAGTTATATAAAAAAAAGAAACCATTAAAATTGTTACAAACTTACTTCGATCATGCTTTAAAGTATGTTTTAGACGGTAATGTTAAGGATCACAATAACTATGATAAACAACAAGATATCCTGTTTGAAATTCAAATTAATTTGAGCCAAATATATTTAGATAATAACTCAATGGAAAAAGCATTGATCCATCTTTTAAGAGCAGAGGAGAGTTTGAATGATTATGTGGTAGATTCAGATGCTTATGCCTATTTAAAGTATACGCAAGGATTATATTTCATTAAAAAAGAATTGTTTAACAATGCGAGTAAAAAATTCAATGAGGCATTAGTATTGTTAGAAAAAAACAATCAAGTTAAAAGACAACACTATAACTTGCTTTTACCCAATATCTATAAGGAATTAGCCTTTTCTTTTGAGAAGCAGGGCTTAAATAAGCAGGCATATAATGCACTATTGAAATATAATGATTATATGCACCAATATAGAGCAGAGACACAATCCGAACGAAAGTCTATTGCAAAATCAGAATTTCTTATTGAAGATTATAAAAAGGATGCTCAAATAGCAAATACAGAACGGATACATCAAGTTGAAATTACTAATAAAGTAAAAAACTTAAATATTATTATTACGATCGCCTTATTTCTGTTTCTTGTATCATTAATTACAGTATATAGGAGTTATATTTCTAAAAGAAGGTTAACCAATATCTTAAGAGATCGGAACGAGGAATTGGAAATTGCTCGAAATGAAGCTGTGAAATCATCAGAGTTGAAATCTAAATTCATATCAAATGTAACACATGAATTAAGAACACCTCTTTACGGTGTTGTTGGCGTGACCTCATTGCTTCTTGAGAAAAGTGATTTAAGTAAGAGTGAGACTAAACTTTTAAATTCACTAAAGTACTCGGGAGATTATTTGTTAAATCTTATTAATGATATTTTACAGGTAAGTAAAATTGAATCACATAAAATAGAATTAAAAGATACCTCCGTTAATTTAAAAACATTAGTAAAGAATATTGTGGACTCTTTTGATTTTAGGTTAAAGGAAACCAATAATAAAATTAATGTATTAATAGATGAAGGACTGCCACGGTATATAAAATGTGATAATGTAAGACTGTCCCAAATTTTAATCAATTTAATAGGAAACAGTATAAAGTTTACCGAAAGCGGGTATATTGACCTTAGGGTAAGAATGATAAATAAAAATAAAAAAGAAGTTGGTATACGTTTTGAAATTGAAGATAATGGATGTGGAATACCGAAACATAAATTTGATACTGTTTTTGATAATTTTTCCCAATTAGATGAAAACAATAATATTAACTATCAAGGTACGGGACTGGGACTTTCTATTACCAAAAACCTGGTGGAATTATTTAAAAGCAAAATTGAACTAGAAAGTGAAGTAGGAGTTGGTAGTAAGTTTAGTTTTAATATCACTTTTAGAATAGATCACGTTGTAAAGAATAAGCTGGAATCTAAGAACGAGATAGAAGAAGAAGATAAATTATTAAATAAAAAATATAAGATTCTTGTTGTAGAAGATAATAAAATAAATCAGGTCGTTACACAAAATTTATTAAAAAAGGCTAATTACGAATCTTTGGTTGTTAGTAATGGTTTGGAAGCATTAAACGCAGCTAAAAATAATAAGTTCGACCTTATTCTAATGGATATTAATATGCCGATTATGAATGGTAAGGAGGCCACGAATCACATCAGGGAATTTGATGTTAATATTCCTATTATAGCCCTAACTGCATCTGATGTTGATAGTGTAAAAAACGATTGTAATGGTATTGGCTTTAATGATATTATTTACAAACCATTTGATACTTATGAGTTTTACCAGATCATTGAAACA
This sequence comes from Flavivirga sp. 57AJ16, assembly GCF_028736925.1. Lineage (GTDB taxonomy): Bacteria > Bacteroidota > Bacteroidia > Flavobacteriales > Flavobacteriaceae > Flavivirga. The sequence continues at coordinate 138,407 of NZ_JAQZAT010000009.1, forward strand.
AATATTCAATTTAGTAAATTAAAGCTGTCTAAATCTATAAAAACTCGCTTAGCGGTATAATATTGATAGCTATTTAATCTTTCTGCTAATTGTCAGCCCATCTCTAATAGGTAAGACCACCGTTTCAACTCTATCGTCATTTTTTAGAAGTATGTTATATTCTATTAATGCTTTTGTAGCGGTGTCATCTGGTTTTAGGTCCTCAAGTACTTTGCCGCTCCAAAGAACATTATCGGATAGAATAATACCTCCAGGGTTTAATTTATCAATAACGCTATTGAAATAGTTGGGGTAGTTTTCTTTATCGGCATCAATAAAAACCAAATCGAAAGCTATATCCAGGCTTGGAATGATTTCTAAAGCATTTCCCGTATGCTGAAAAATTTGATTTCCATAATTGGACTTATTAAAATACTTTCGTTGAAAGTCTGTTAATTCTTCATTTATATCAATGGTATGCAATACTCCAGAAGCTTGTATGCCCTCTGCCAAACATAATGCAGAATAGCCGGTATAAGTTCCTATTTCCAAAATATTTTTTGGGTTTATTAGTTTAGAAATCAAACTTAAAAGGCGTCCTTGATAGTGCCCGCTAAGCATACGTGGTTGCAATATTTTTTGATAGGTTTCTCTACTAAGCTGCTGTAATAATTCTGGTTCGTTTTCAGAATGTTTTACAACATAATCTTCCAATGTTTCAGGTATAAAATGCATGAATAATCATTAATGGTCACCAGATATCATTTTTTTAATGACAAGTGAAATTAGTCATGCAAATATAGCTAAGTCGCTATAAAATGGCATAGAATATTTAGAAATAAAAAATTGAAGTTCAAGATAAAAAGATTGGACACGAATGGCACAAATTTTCACTAATCTATTCAACGAGAGTTCGATTTAAAACCTGTCTGCCGACCAGGCAGGCAAGGGCGTTTTTAACAATAAATTCACTAATAAAGCGATTTATCGCCTTGAGCCTTTCGTCTTTTAGTTTATACTGACAGACTGTGTCGTAATTCAAAACACATGTTTGAGATTGCCTTATTTGAATTTCTTCTCGGGCACCCTCCCGAGTGTTTTTCGCTAAAAAAGGCGAAAGTGCTAATTGTGACACAGTCTGCGAAGTCGAAGTACTCAAGATAAACTAAAGTCGAAAGGTCATTAAAACCAGCTATTTAAATGGGTTTCGACATAACCTGTGCTGAGTTTACCGAAGTGCTCAACCTGACAACCAAGATTAAATCATTGATAGTCAGATTAATACTATTATGCTTATATCGAACTCTCGTTATTCAGTCTATTTACAGATTTCAAGCCTATATAGACTAGGGATTCATATTCGTGCTATATCCAATTCTATTCCATAATGTATTGGATTCGTGTGAATTTGTGCCATTCGTGTCTTTTTTATAGATGTGTACACACGGTAGTGCCGGCAAGGCAGGGTCGGTTTTAAGATTTTTTTTAATTAGCTAGAATTCTATTTGCTAATTCTTGTTTCGCAGTATCATCATCCCCAAATAACCACCGTAACACATTGGCTTCCCAAATGTCGTCATATTGTTTATTGTTGATAACATTCTTTTCTATGGCTAGATCCAACAGTTTTCCGGGATAAGAAGATTGTGCATCGCTTTCCATTTCACCTAAAGGGTAGGGGTCGTCTAATCCCATAATGACTTGATTGCTACCTTGACGATCTATCATAAGTTTTAACGAATCGGTATCATGTACCAAGGTGTCAAAATAAATATTTGGATGTCCAACGGCCTTTCTTGGGTGGTGTTTCCCTTTAAATAAATCGGGTCTGCCATCGAAACCTTGAATACGTCTCCCTAAATTCATCTGTGCCAGTTGACCACCATGTGCGAAACAGGTTCTTATGTTTGGGAAACGTTCTTGCATACCATTTAATGTATAAAAATGATAAGCATCTCCACATTGTGCGAGCATCCATATTAAATGAAATCGCCACGAGGAGTTTTCCAGATTTATCATTTTATCACCATCATACGGGTGTATTTCGATAGCTAATTTATATTCATTGGCCAGTTCAAAGATAGCATCGTTTTCTTGGTCAAAAACAGAACGCCATTGCCCAATGGAATCCATAAAATGAGTTGGCAAACAAAGCACTTTCATATGCAATTGTTTCACACAGCGTTCAATTTCATATAGGGCGCCATGTATAAACCCAGGGTGGACTACAAATCCACAGGTAAATTTATTAGGATGATTATGCTGTACTTTTGCATTGAAGTCGTTTTGAAAACGGAGTGCTTTTTTCATTTCTTCTAAGCGCAGACCATTGCCATAAAGTTGTGATAGGTTTAAAACAACGGCATGATCTAATCTGTTACGTTCCATCCATTCTAATTTCTCATGTAAAAAGAAACTGGAATCTGTAACAGGTCTACTCCATCCTTTTTGAAGCATATATTTGCGTTCATCATCTACCCAAAAAATTTCTTTTTCTTTCATGAACTGTGGAATATCCTCAGGATAAGGAAGTAAATGAGAATGTCCATTAATACGAAGTTTACGTGCCATATTTTTTATTTAAACTTGTTTAGGAGCTTCCATTTTTGTACCGCACTTATTGCAAGTACATTTTTCTTCGCTAGAGTAGTATTTGTCGAAAATCTTGGGCATATCGGTTTCTATATTATCCAACTTAAATTTCTCTCTATATAATAAATTATTGCAATTTTCACAGTACCACTCTAAGGCATCTTCCATTTTTTTAGAGCGTGGATACTCAATGACCAAGCCAACGGTATTAGCTTGGCGTTGTGGAGAATGCGGTACTTTTGGTGGTAACAGATAGATATCACCTTCTTTGATATGTACATCTTTTTGGTTACCGTCATCTATGATTTTTAAAACCATATCGCCTTCAACCTGATAGAAAAACTCTGGGGTTTCATTATAATGATAATCTTTTCTGTTATTGGGACCACCAACAACCATCACAATAAAATCACCGTCTTTCCAAACACATTTATTACCAACAGGTGGTTTTAAAAGGTGTCTATTTTCTTCAATCCAGGCTTTAAAATTTAATGGTGAAACTAATTTGCTCATAGAAAGCCCCTTTTAATCTCCCTTGAGGGGGGAGAAACTCAAATTGGGTGTTTGAGTTTTTGTTAAACATCGTATTTTATATAAAGATACTATATTCATATATTTTTTCCTCTTCCTTTGGGAAGGTTAGGATGGGTTTTTACAAGCTTTTTGTTCGTCCACCATCCACTGGAACATTAATGCCATTAACATAACTAGCGGCTTCACTTGCCAAAAAAGTAATAACACTGGCCATTTCTTCGGGTTTGGCAAAACGATTAACAGGCGTATGGCCTTTCATGATTTTGCTCATCTCTTCAACTGAAGTATCGGCATTTTTTGCTTTAATTTCAATGATTTCCGATAAACGTTCTGTTTCTGTGAAACCAGGTAGTACATTGTTTACGGTAATACCAAAAGAGGCCACCTCACTTGATAAGGTTTTACTCCAATTACCAACAGCACCTCGAATGGTATTGCTAACACCTAGACCTGGAATGGGTTCTTTCACAGAAGTGGAAATAACATTTATAATTCTTCCAAACCCTTCCTCCTTCATAAATGGGATGGTCGTTTGGGCTAGTACGTGATTGCATTTAAGGTGTTGTATAAAAGCATTTTCAAACTCTTCTAAACTAGCCGTTAGAATATGACCGCTTTTTGGACCACCGGTATTATTGACAAGGATATGAAATCCATGATTTCTATCTATAAACTTGATGACCTTTTCTTGTAAATCCCTGGGATCTGAAAAGTCTGCTACAATAAAACTATGGTTTCTGTGTTTAGGTAATGCTTCTAAAACAGCTTTAAGCTTATCTCTATTTCTGGCAACTAAAGTGACATTCACACCTTCTTGAGCCAATGCTATAGCCGTAGCTTTACCAATGCCTTGTGTGCTCCCACAGACCAAAGCGTTTTTATTATTTAAGTTTAGGTTCATATTATTTTTAATATTATTTCAATTCAAAAGATTCCTGCCTTCGCAGGAATTAATATTTTATGCATACATTTTTTGCTTCGGTAAAAAAACGTAATGCTTCAAAGCCACCTTCCCTGCCAACACCAGATGCTTTAACGCCTCCAAAAGGTGTTCTTAAATCACGGAGCATCCATGTGTTTACCCAGACAATGCCAGCTTGCAATTGGTGACTCATTCTCATGGTACGCTTTAGGTTATTTGTCCATAATGTTGCCGATAATCCATATTTAACCTTGTTAGCCATTTGTAAGACGTTATCTTCAGTGTTAAACGGCATAATGGTTACCACTGGGCCGAAAATCTCTTCTTGGTTTACCCTGCATTCATCAGTAGCTACTTCAATAACTGTAGGCTCTAAATAATAGCCGTCTTCATAATCGGTAACAATGACTTTATTACCTCCACAAAGAATGGTGCCGTTTTCTTTTTTAGCCATGTTAATGTATTGTAATACTTTTTCTAGATGTGGTTTTGAAACTAAAGCCCCAATATTTGTGTCTTCTTTTGAAGGGTGACCAATTTTAAGTTTTTTGACTTTTTCGACAAAATCAGTTTTAAATTTTTCATAAATGGCCGCTTCTACAAAAATGCGGCTTCCGCATAAACAAATTTGACCTTGATTGGCAAAAGAAGAACGGACCGTTGTTTCCAGCATATCATCATAATCACAATCGGCAAAAATGATATTTGGGTTTTTACCACCAAGTTCTAGGGATAGTTTTTTAAACATAGGTGCTGCAACTTTGGCAATATGGGCCCCTGTTGCTGTACCGCCTGTAAACGAAATAGCCTTAATGTCCGGATGTTCTATAATGGCTTGTCCCGTTGTGTTGCCTAAACCATGAACAATGTTTAAAACGCCTTTAGGCAATCCTGCTTCTGTGCAGATTTCCCCTAATAAATAAGCCGTCACAGGTGTTATTTCACTTGGTTTGGCAACGACACAATTTCCTGCAGCAATGGCTGGGGCAATTTTCCATGTAAAGAGATAGAGTGGGAGGTTCCAGGGAGAAATACAGCCTACTATGCCAATAGGTTGACGTAATGTGTAATTTATAGCATCATGGCCAACACTTTCGTGACTTTCACTGGCAAATTGTGTAATGGCATTTCCGAAAAAACGAAAGTTACTTGCCGCTCTAGGAATATCGACGGTTTTTGCCAAACTGATAGGTTTGCCATTGTCCTTACTTTCGGCCTCGGCAAATCGTTGTAAATTGGCATCTAGTAATTCTGAAATCTTGATTAAAATTTTGCTGCGTTCATCTATAGTGGTCTGGGACCAGAGGGGAAAAACAGACTTTGCAGCGATATAGGCATTTTCTATATCATCTTTTGATGAGTTTGGTATTTGCCCGTAGATTTTACCATTAGCAGGGCAATAGTTGTCAATCCACGCGTCATTGACGGGCGGTGAAAATTTACCGTTTATGTAGTTTTGAACATTCATTGGTTTGTCTGGTCGAGCGCAGTCGAGACCGGCTCGCTTTCCAAATTATATTTTGAATGGGATGCCTTTCTGCATGCAGCTAAAATTTGTAACATATTAAAATTTTTGTTAGCTAAAGCCAACTTCTCCTTTGCCCTCCAATTTTTAATCTTCTTCTCGAAAGAAATGGCCTGATTAATATCGTTAAATTCCTGATGAAAAACTAATTTTAAAGGTCTTCTCTTAAAAGTGAAACCATTTTTATTAAGCCCATTTTGATATTTTTCAAAACGTCTTGATAAATTATTTGTAACTCCAGTATAGATTAGTCCTTCTGAACATTTTAATATGTATACATCATCGGTTTTCATTATAAAGCTCTCGACTGCGCTCGAGGAAACATTTTAATTAATATTACAGCTTCTTATAGGCTATTACTTTAATTTCCACAACCAAATCTGGATGAGGTAATTGGTGAACGGCTACTGTGGTACGCGTGGGACCGGTCTCTACATCAAAAAATGCTGCATATGCTTTGTTATAACCAGCAAAATCGTTCATGTTTACTAAAAAAGATGTAACATCGACCACATCCTTTAATGTGGCGCCTTCTTTTGTTAAATTCTTTTCTATATTTTTTAGTACCTCACGGGTCTGTACTTCAATATTTAAACGTTTGGTACCCATGTCGTCAATAATATCCACCCCAGCAATGGTATTATCTGCTCTACGCGAACTGGTTCCCGAAACAAATATAAAATCGCCTACACGTTTGGTATGTGGATAGGCCCCTCTTGGTGTTACTTTCTCTGTTTCTTTCATATTTTTCATTCCTGCGAAGGCAGGAATCCCATAATTTTAGTTTCTATTTCAATTTCATCCTACTGTCTTCAGTTTCAAAAAAAATGAAGGAGTCGTTTTGGAATACCATTTCATTAATGTTTTAGATCTCCCTAATATTTCTATATTCGTTTTTGCTTGTTCAAAAAACCTTCGACTACGCTCGGGATAAACCAAGTCAAGGGATTTTTTAGTTTTATTATGCGAGTTTTAATGCCATTTTATTTCTAACTAACTCCTAACTTCCAACTCCCTAACCCCTTTTCAATCCAGCAATTTTATCTTCATCCAAAATGTCTTGAGTGGCTATTTTAACCTTTTCCAGGACCTCTTTTAATGCCTCTTTTGTCATATTGGCCGCAGTTGGGATATCCTTATCTACTATCATATTCAAAATGGCTTTATCCTGTGCACGTCCTCTTGTCATGGCTTCATGATAACTAATATTTTCGTTAAAAGTAACCAAAGCGTATTTTGATGAATATTCATCTGGAAAATGCTGCTCTAAAGCCATCTCTAATTTACGCTTTTCTTGAAATATAGGATTGGCAACATGATCTCTCATTTCATAAAAGTTATCTATAGCCAGGTCCGCAATAGCGTCGGTGTTTTTTTTGCGGGTTGCCTCATAGGTTTTAAATACAGTTTCCCAGTTCTCTAAACCTTGATCCAAAACAGCATCGAATTCTACGACATCTTCAAAAGAGGCATTCATGCCCTGGCCGTAGAACGGAACAATAGCATGTGCGGAATCACCCATTAATAACGTATTGCCTTTATAATGCCAGGGCGAGCATTTTACAGTACCTAATGCAGCTGTTGGATTATTAAAGAAATCTTCAACAAGATTTGGCATTAACTGTAAGGCATCCGGGAACTCCTTTTCAAAGAATTCTGTAACAATTTCCGGGGTCGTTAAATTATTGAAATGGTATGTGCCTTCATCATAACTTAAAAATAATGTGACCGTAAAGCTGCCATCTAAATTTGGTAGGGCAATAAGCATAAAATCACCGCGGGGCCATATATGTAATGCATTTTTATAGGTTTTATAATCGCCTGTTTTGGTTGGTAGGATACTTAATTCTTTATAACCATGCGTTAAATAGTCCTGCGAAAAACTGAATAAGAATTTTTTGGCTAGGTAATAACTCTTGCGCATGGCAGAACCAGCACCATCTGTAGCGATAATAACATCGGCATCTTCTACAAATTCCGATTTTGTTTCATAATCTTTAAATAATGCCGTTGTTTTTTTGAAATCGACCGATTTGCATTTTTTATTGAAATAAATGGCAACATTTTCATGCTTTTCTGCTTCGTCCAAAAGTAAAGCATTGAGACCTCCACGAGAAATGGAGTTGATATATTCATGGTCACGTCCGCTATAATTTGATAAAAAAGTATGGCCTTCTCTATCATGGATCATACGGCCTTTCATGGGAATGCAAAGCGCTTTTACCTTATCTTCAATACCAACCAGTTTCATGGCTTTGTTACCACGATCTGAAAACGCTAAATTTATAGAACGCCCTGCACTAATATCCACTTTGCGTAGGTCTGAACGCATTTCGTAAACCGAAACGTTATAACCTCTTTGGCCCAAACGTAAAGCCAAGAGCGAACCGCAAAGACCGGCACCTATAATGAGTATGTTTTGTTGTCTATCTTTCATTTTGTCATTCCTGTGAAGGCAAAAATCTTATTAGTTAAACTTATAATTTATAATGGATTCCTCTCCTTCTCACACATCGACTGCGCTCTGTGGGATAGTGAGGAATGGCAAATCAATTGAGTATTCCTTTTAATTTATCAACCATATGATAGACATCTTGAAATGAATTATAAAGCGGTGTAGGGGCGCAACGAATCACATCGGGAGCTCTCCAATCACTTATTACCCCAGTTTCTGTTAACTTATCATGTAATCTTTTATTAGCATTCAAAACCTGAATGGATAGCTGACAGCCACGATTTTCTGGATTTGCAGGGGTTATTATTTTAATAGTATCTTCTCCTAATTGTTTTAACAAAAACTCAAAGTAACCAGTTAGTCTTTTAGATTTATCGGTCAGTTTTTTTATGCCTACTTCATTGAAAATATCTAAAGATGCCCTAATAGCGGCCATTGATAATATAGGGGGGTTGCTAAGTTGCCACCCTTCAGCACCTGGAAGTACATCAAACTCGTGACGCATATTAAAACGGGTTTGTTTATTATGGCTCCACCAACCTGCAAAACGATTTAAGTCTTTGTTATACGCATGTCTTTCATGTACAAAGCAGCCTGCTAGACTCCCTGGGCCGGAATTTAAATACTTATAGGTACACCAAACAGCAAAATCTGCACCAGAATCATGTAAATTAAGTGTTACATTTCCAGCGCCATGGGCACAATCAAACCCCACGATACAATCGTGTTTATGTCCAAGTTCTGTAATACGTTTTAAATCGAAATACTGTCCTGTGTAATAGTTTACGCCACCAATCATTACCAATGCCACTTCGTTTCCATGTTTTTCTAGAATGGCTTCTAAATCCTCGTAATGCAATAGTGCTTCATCCTTTCTGGGTTTCCAGAGAATTAAACCTTCTTTTTCGTCAAAACCATGATGCCGTAATTGTGATTCTACAGCATATTTATCAGATGGAAAGGCGTCGCTTTCAATGATTATTTTGTAGCGTGTTTTTGTTGGTTTATAAAATGATACCATCATAAAATGCAGATTGGCGGTCAATGTATTCATGGTAACGACTTCAATAGGTTTTGCGCCAACGACATTTGCCATGCTTTTGGTTAAAAACTCATGATACGGCAACCAAGGGTTTTTTGCCTCGGTATGTCCTTCTACACCTAAATTAGCCCAATCTTCCAATTCTTGATCTATATATGCTTTTGTTTGTTTTGGTTGCAGCCCGAGCGAGTTCCCCGTCATATAAATCAGTTCATTGCCATGTTTGTCCTTAGGGATATGAAATCGATTGCGGTAATTAGAGAGTTCATCTAATTCATCTTGCTGCTTTGCGTAATCTAAAGTTACTTTGTGCATTTTAAAACCAGTAGTTTAATATTGAAATTTCATAATTATACTAATGAAAAGGTTGCTTGATTTTATAAAAATACAAAAAAACGTTTCACTATATGAAACACTGTTTCAAAATTAATACTTATTTTTGAATAACAAAAATTATTTTACCATTCGATACAAAGGAAGGGTTAACAAATATGCTACAATGAAAGAAGTTGATAAAAATTTGAATTTATCCGTAATCAAAGCTTTTAAGCTTTTGGATGTGTATATGAATAATAAGCAAGAATGGGGGGTGCGTGAATTGGCAAAGAAAACGGGATATAATAAAACGACTACTTACCGCTTGTTAAGTACATTAGAGTCTTTGGATATTGTACAAAAGAATGATGATGATAAATATATTTTGGGGCTTAAGTTATTCGAATTGGGGAATTTGGTATCTGTACATAAATCACTAAGGAACTATTCTAGAGCTCCTTTAGAGACTATTGCTAAAGATATTAAAGAAACAGTACATTTTGGGGTGTTAAGTAATCATCGGGTATTGTATTTAAATAAAGCAGAGAGTGAATTGGGATTAAAGGTAAGTACGCAAATAGGATCCTACCAACAGGCATATTGTACCGCTTTAGGGAAAGTGCTTTTGGCTTTTTCGCCTACAGATCAAATTTTAGATTATTTAAAAAATGTAAAGCTAGATGCTCATACCACGAATACCATAATAGATTCCAAAGCTTTGTTGGGCCATCTGGAACATATAAGAAAAGAAGGTTATGCACTGGATATGGAAGAGCTTGAAATAGGCCTTATTTGTATCGCTATACCTGTATTTAATAAAAATAAAGAAGTTGTTGCGGGTATTAGTGTCTCGGGACCATCAAGTAGATTTAAACCTGAAAACGTACAATCCTACTTATCCATTATAAAAAAGGGTGCTTTGGAAATAGAAAACCATATACGTGATTATAATTAAATTTTATCTGTTATCCATTTTGCAGAGGTAGTCAGAAAAGTGTCATTCAGAATATTACCGAGAAACAAAATATATTTTGTTAAGAAGGTAGCAGCGAAGCTGTGAAGAATCTCTTAAAAACATAATATATTGTTTTACTAAACTATAAGATTCTTCGCTATAGCCTGTACTGAGCGTAGTCGAAGTACTCTGAATGACAAAATATATTACTTTTCAGACTGCCTCTATTATAACAGAACTAGTATTAGCTGTCACCGTCAAACGCCAATATTTTGTATCATTTTTATTTAGTATCTTTAGTAAAATCTTGATGTTATGGGTAAAGTCAAAGAATATTCAAACGGAGAAACGACCGTTGTCTGGGAAGCAGAAAAATGCATACATTCAGCAATTTGCGCTAAAGGCTTATCGAGCGTCTTTCTGCCAAAAGAACGGCCGTGGATTAAAATAGATGCGGCTTCCACAGATGCTATTGTAAACCAGGTCAAGCAATGTCCTTCTGGTGCGTTGCGTTATTATATGAATGCAGAAAACGATAAAACCTCGGAGGTTTTAGAGACAAAAGTTGAGGTTTTAAAGAATGGGCCATTGTTGGTTTATGGTACGTTGAAGGTAACTCATAGAGATGGTTCTCAAGAAACTAAAAACAAAACGACAGCGTTTTGTAGATGTGGTGCTTCTGCCAATAAGCCTTTTTGTGATGGTGCCCATGTTACTACTGGGTTTAGGGATTAGCTGCGCTTATCATTTTGGGTGCTCCCCATTATAGCGGTTTCCTAAAATTAAGTTTTACTTGAAAAGAAAAAGCACTTCAGTCTAACACAGAAGTGCTTTAATATATATAGACGCAAAATGCGGAAAGTTCCATCTATACCTAATATACGATTTTAGTCGTAGGTTGGATTTTTTTGTTGCAGAAAAAATTATATTTTAAGATTTGTGACAGTATTATCTCCCATTTGAAGGTGAAATGTTGTATTAAAGCCGATGTTATTTTAAAATCTAAAAACGCTGTGACTGTATTGCATAGCATCGTTATGGCATTTATGAGCAAGGTATTTGGATTTTAAAAAGCCTGTACGCAACTTCCTGCCTGCCGATGAGCTACGGTGTACCCACAAATAATATAAATAATCACACCAAGTTAATTAGTATCTATTTTGTACCAAAGGCTTGTCCGAGACGTGTTCCTCCCTTTTTAGCAAAAAAAGGAGGAGGCTGTATGTGGTAACATACAGACGGAGGGTTTGTTTTTTAGAGTGTTCTTTTCTTGTTTAATTTGTCAAACGCCCCTTTCTTTTCCTCCTGGCGTCGAAAAATTCATCCCTTCTTTTGCTGAAGCTACCGTGAGTACACATCTATAAAAAAGACACGAATGGCACAAATTCACACGAATCCAATGTTTTATGGCATTGATTGGACTCGGCATGAATATGAATCCCTAGACTATATAGGCTTGAAATCTGTCGATAGGCAGAATAATTAGTGAAAATTTGTGCCATTCGTGTCCCATCTTTTTATTGCGCATTATTTGTATACACACAGTAGTTCAGCTGAAGCGGGGAGGTGGTTCAATGATACGGCATTACTGCATAATAACGCCTGTCTGTCGTGAAAGCTATTGGCATATCCATTTAACTGCGGACAAAATAGTTCCTTAAAAGATGTGGGCACACCGTAGTTGTCGGCGAGGCAGGGATTGGGTAAATGAGTCGATATGCAACATTTTATTCAAGTTGGTATTAGTCTTGATCAAGGCCGATTTTTATATTGGTAAAGTTAAGGTTCCAGTTTGCATCTGCTTTTTTATGCTCTAAAGCGATCTTGATACCATTAAAATCTTGATAGTTTTCAAAAGTTGTAATCATAGACGGTTCGTTAGAGTTTCCTTCTCTGAAAATCCATTCTTTAATTAAGAAATCATTCCCATAATAGATGTCGTAGGCATCACCAGGGGTATAGCCTCCTTCTTTAGAATAGGTCAAGGTTATTTTGTTCATTGTTTTTTTGCTAATTGGAGCGATTTCTTTTTTAGGTTCGGAAATGCTTAAGCCTTCATCCCAAATGAGTTGAAATGGTACTAATAACCAGTATTTATCGTTTATAAAACCACTATCTGTTTTGGTTAAAGTGGAATCGATTTTTGTTCTATTATAGCTAATGGTGTCGTTTTTATTGATGGCAATAACAGCATTTGTTTTAGGTTTCCAGATCCAAGTTCTTTCAAAATGACTACTATCTTTATCGACATTAAAAGTAAAATTAATATTGGCCACATGTTTCCAATTTTCAAAACCATGGGCATTAGCTATTTTTTCTGCAATAGTGAGCGGTTGGTTTTCAGGCATTTTTTCTTGTTTTTGTCTACAGGAAAAACTTAATGAAATGATGAGAGCAATAAAGATGTATTTTTTCATAATCGAAATTTTTAGTAAAGATATAGAACATTCAATAAGATGTTTTATCTTGAGGGATTAAATTTTTATTATGGATACTCATGCTGTTTATTTTAATGCTAATAAAGCGACCTGGAACGATAAGGTAAAAGTACACGCTAAGAGCGATATGTATCATTTGGATGCTTTTAAGAAAGGTAAATCTTCTTTAATGCCTTATGAGTTGGAAGCTTTGGGAAGTGTAAAAGGTAAGGCGCTTTTACATTTGCAATGCCATTTTGGACAGGATACGTTAAGTTGGAGTCGGTTAGGGGCTAAATGTACCGGTATCGATTTAAGTGACGAAGGTATTAGGTTAGCGCAAAGCTTAAATGCAGAACTAAATTTGGATGCTGAATTTGTTTGCTGTAATGTTTTGAATACTTCTAGTTTTATAAAAGATACATTCGATATTGTTTTTACAAGTTATGGTGTGATTGGTTGGTTGCCCGATTTAAAACCTTGGGGGCAAATGATTGCCGAACGTTTAAAAAAAGGGGGGACCTTTTTTATGGCTGAATTTCATCCCATTGTTTGGATGTTCGATTATTTAGAAGGTAAGCCGGTTATGAAATATGGTTATATGCAGGATGAGGTTATCTATGAAGAATATGAAGGGACTTATGCCAATCAGGAATCAAAAATGGTCAGCAAGGAATATGGGTGGAATCATGGTTTGGGCGAAGTGGTTTCTGCTTTGACCGAAGCAGGCTTGCATATTGAGTATTTAAAGGAATATGATGAAAGTCCTTATGATGTTTTACCAAATTTGGAGAAAACAGCATCTGGAATGTATGCCACTAAAGATAAATTGTATCCTTTAATTTTTACGTTGAAAGCTGTTAAGCTATAGGTTGAGAATGCTTCGTATGAGGTGGTATTCGTTTAATGGTTGGGCTATGGTTTTCGTTGCGGAATTATCTGCGAGGACTATTCCGAGAGGATCAAGCTATCATTGCAAGATAAGAATTTTCTGTAGGGAGTTCCGTCACAATAAATTATGGCTGTTGTTGTATGTAGGTTTTTTAATCACTTTAATAATGGTCACGAATTGAGCTCTTGAATTAACTCAAGTTGTCCATTGATTTGACTAATCATTAACTTTTTTGAAAAAGATTTAGGTCTGTTTTGATATTGGTATTCAAATTCAATTGCGTATTGACCATTTTCTAAATGTTCACTGTTAAATCCAATTTGAGGTGCCCTAGCCACTCTTCTGTATATTACCTTCCTGTTTTCGTAAGGTTCCAATAATAAATCAGTCCTCAAAGTTTGGTAATCCCCTAAAAAGTCAATATTTATTTTCTGTTGACGGTCATAAATTATTGGTTGTCTCATTAGGCATTCACTACCATCAATAAATCGAGTCCCGTTAATTTTATTTATTCGAACTGATTCAATTCCGTTTTTAATCAGAATTGGAATTTCAAAAGTATATTCGGGATCGTTACTATTCTTCTTTTCTTCGTTCCAAAGAATCCAACTCTTTTTATCCGAAATTTCAAAGATTAAGTATTTCTTCTTCCTTTCATTTATGAAGACCAGATACAAGATCATTATTCCTGATAGAATCAGAACAGTTGCCGTAATAATCTGAATATTGGTTAACTGCGATGAAGTTTCAATATTTATATTAAGTAAAATTGTCCCAAATATGAATTCCCAAAACCCTGGAATTAGAATAGAAACACCGAGACTAATAAATCCAAGTCCTACTTTGATCCATCCACGTTTTAGGAAGTAATTCTTTATTATCTGCAAAATTGGATATTTCACTTCTTGGTTTTAGCTTGCATACAATGCAAAAATAAAGTTCTATCTCAATGAACTTTATCGGTTGTAAACGAATTTAGTTGAAAATTTTTACAAAATCAAGTTTGAGTTAAAACTAATAGTGATCCTCTTTTAATAATTCTTTTGGAAATTTAGCTTTAAACCTATTTAATCTGGGAATGGATACATTCTTTATATAGGGGTGATTTGGGTGTAGCTTTTCATAATCCTGATGATAATCTTCAGCAACCCAAAATTTTTGAAACGGATAGATTTCTGCAGCAATTTTAACACCTAATTCTTTAGCTAAAGCTTCTTTTTTCTTTAAAATGATCTGTTTTTGTGCGTCATTTTGATAAAAAATAATAGAGCGGTATTGAGAACCTCTATCATTGCCTTGTCCGTTTACCTGTGTGACGTTTTGCGACCCAAAGTACACATCAACCAAAGTTTCAAAGCTTACCACCTTAGGGTCGTAAATAATTTCAACAGCTTCTGCATGTCCTGTTCTTCCTGTATTGCTTGTCTGGTAAGTCGGATTTTTAGTATGTCCGCCAGAATATCCAGAAATGGATTCTTCAACGCCTTTTACACTTTCATAAATGGCTTCTACGCACCAAAAACAACCACTGGCAAAATAGGCCCGGGCTTTTCCATTTTTTAAAGGGACTGCTACAGGTTCTGCATTGATAATAGCTTGTTGCTTGGCATTTACTTGTGCCGTGTTTTGACAACTGAATAAAAGGGCTATAATAAATAGTGGCATGATGTTTTTCATATAGAATATACTTTTATTTCCTTGAAAAAGGAAATCTTATTAATTTTTACTTTACAATAGACGGAAAAAAATATGAAACCTTAAAAAGTAGATAAGAAAAATTTCTTTCATAGTCGGTACTCGACAGGAGGGGTGCCAATTTTATAAATTGCCACACGAAAGGATTCGTGCGGCAGGGAGGGATAGAAAAGTTTACAATGAATTTATCTTGACTTTTCGTTTCAATAAAAAAAGCCTTCATAGTTATGAAGGCTTTAAAAATATATTTTAAAATGGATTATAGTTTTGAAAACAGTTTTTCCATTTTTGCTTTTTGTTCTTCAGCTAAAGCGGCGTCTACCAAAATTCTGCCACTGTGCTCATCTGTAATGACTTTTTTACGTGAAGCAATTTCTACTTGTACTTGAGGCGGTATTGTAAAGAAAGATCCTCCAGAAGCTCCTCTTTCGATAGGTACAACAGCTAAACCATTTTTAACATTTAAACGAATTCTATTATAAGCAGCTACTAAACGCTCTTCAATTTGAGTTTTGTAAGCTTCCGATTTTTCGATTAAAGCTTGCTCTTCTTTTTCTGTTTCAGATAAAATGGCATCTAACTCACCTTTTTTGTGCTTTAAATGTGTTTCACGTTCTTTTAAACGACCTTTTGTCTCGGTAATAACTTCTTTTTTCTGCTCAATTTGAGCCTTGAATTCTTTAATATGCTTTTCAGCTAATTGAATTTCTAATTCTTGAAATTCAATTTCTTTAGTCAAGGAATTATATTCTCTGTTATTTCTAACATTTTTTTGTTGCTCGCTGTACTTTTTTATTAAAGCTTTAGACTCTTCAATAAGGTTTTTCTTAGAGGTAATATCATTATCGATTACTTCTAAACTAGCAACAAGTTTTTCTAATCTTATGCTTAGTCCAGCAACTTCATCTTCTAAATCACGAACTTCTAAAGGAAGTTCTCCACGAACATTTCTGATTTCATCTATACGAGAATCTATTAGTTGTAAATCGTATAAAGCTCTTAAGCGCTCTTCTACAGTTACTTCTTTCTTTTTAGCCATACTTTAAAAATACTTAACAGGATTGGTAGTTATCTTTGATAAAACGACTGCAAAATTAGTGATTTTTTTTGTAAGATATGCTACTAAAAGATTTTTTGTGAACTGTTCGCTTTCATAATGTCCTATATCTGCCAAAAGAATGCGGTTTTCCGCGGTAAAAAAGTCATGATATTTTAAATCTGAAGTTATAAAGGCATCAGCACCAGATGTTTTAGCTGCTTCAATGGCGAAACTGCCAGACCCTCCTAAAACGGCTATTTTTTTTATTGGTTTGTTTAAAAATGAAGAATGCCTAATACATGCTGTATTCATTTTGGTCTTTATATGGTTTAGGAAGCTGGACGCATCCATGGGATCTTTTAATTCGCCTACCATGCCCATACCAATACTTTGGTTTTTATTTTCGAGCGTGGTTATCTCATAGGCAATTTCTTCATAACTGTGGGCATCAAAAAGGGTATTGATAACAGTTGGTTCTAAATGTTTAGCATAGGTAAACGTAACTTTAGTTTCTATTTCGGTATGTGTTTTTCCTTTTTCTCCTTTTGTTGGATTGGAGCTTTCATTGCCCTTAAAGGTGCCGTAACCTTCTACGTTAAAACTACAATCGCTATAATTACCTATGCTTCCAGCGCCTACATTAAATAAAGCTGCTCGTAATTTTTCTGCTTCATCTTTTGGGACATAGGTCGTTAGTTTTTTAATCGTTTGAGATTGCGGAATTAAAATATGTTTATTGGTTAGCTCCAATTGATTGCAAATCATATCATTTACACCTTGCAAGGCATTATCCAGAGCAGTATGCATACTGTAAATAGCAATATCGTGTTTGATCGCTTTCATAACAACACGCTCTACATAATTCTTCCCCGTTAGTTTTTTTAAGCCTTTAAAAATAATGGGATGAAAACTAACAATAAGATTACAGTTTTCTTTTATGGCTTCATCTACAACAGCCTCTAGGGTGTCCAATGTAACAAGAACACCTGTTATTTTTTCATTTTTGTTACCAACTAAAAGCCCAACATTGTCAAAATCTTCAGCGTAAGCTAATGGCGCTAATTCTTCTAAGTGGTTAATAACGTCTTGAACAATCATAGTATTTGTGTTTAATTAAAAAAGAATTCTCCAACGTTCTACGTTGGAGTTTCCATTTAATACCAATTATCATTCCCGTAAAAACGGGAATCTAAAATATAAAGAATTTGGGGTTTTGTCTCAATGACCATAATGAAACGTTTAAAATACCTTTATAGCGCTACCTTAAGGGTCGTTCGTTTCAGAAATTCTTTTATTTTCAAAGATAAAATAATTACATTCGTTGCAATGAATTTTTTGCGTTACATTTTGTTTCCTATTGTTCCTATTTACTATTTGGTAACATGGTTAAGGAATAAGTTATATGATTTTGGAATTAAAAAGTCTAAATCGTATGGGCTTCCTGTGATTTGTGTTGGTAATTTAAGTGTGGGAGGTACAGGAAAAACACCTATGATCGAGTATTTAATCAATCTTTTAAAAAATGATTATTTGGTAGCTACTTTAAGCCGAGGTTATAAACGAAAAACAGTGGGGTTCCAATTGGCGAATGAGGGATCTACTGTTGAATCGATAGGAGATGAACCTTTTCAGTTTTATAATAAGTTTAAAAATAAAGTTTACGTAGCTGTCGATACAGATAGAAATAACGGGATTAAACAGTTACGATCCATGACTAACCCGCCGGAAATTATTTTACTTGATGATGCTTTTCAGCATAGAAAGGTAAAAGCTGGATTTAATATTTTGCTAACCACTTATAATAATCCATATTATAAAGATATTGTTTTACCTACCGGTAATTTACGTGAACCTAGAAGTGGTGCAAAACGAGCTCATATTATTATGGTTACCAAATGTCCAAAAGATCTGCATGAATCCGAAAAGAAAACCATCTTACAGCAAATAAATCCGGAAATTAATCAGCAGGTGTTTTTTAGTTCGATTAGCTATTCAAATAATGTTGTTTCTGCTAATACGACCAGATCTATTGAAGAGTTGGGCGAGTTTACTTTGGTTACGGGTATTGCAAATGCATCTCCTTTAGTTGGCTTTTTAAATGGGAAAGGTTTAAAGTTTGAGCATTTACATTTTAAAGATCATCATGAATTTTCAAAACAAGATATTCTTGAGCTAAATAAAAGGGCATTGATAGTAACTACAGAAAAGGATTTTATGCGTTTAAAACAATATAGGTCTTTAAAGAACAAATTATTTTATCTGCCCATTAGCATGGATGTTAATGATGAGATAAAAATAAATAAGTTGATACAGGATTTTTTAAAATCCAGGAACTAGGCTGTAGCAGATCGATCTTTATTTGCTGCTAAAGCGTTATAAAGTTTTTTCTCGAACTCTTCTTGTTTAAATGGTTTTGGAATAATATCAGTAAAGCCAGCTTCTTCAAATTCATGCATTTTATCTTCAATGGTGACAGCCGTTAGGGCAAAAATGGTTAACTCCTTATCAAAAGATCGAACTCTTTTGGTCGCTTCCATGCCGCTGATGCCAGGCATATGAATATCCATTAAAATAATATCGTATTTGTTAGCCTTGATCATTTCGACAGCTTCTTCACCATTGTCTACTATATCACATTTAAGACTCATTTTAGTAAGAATCTTTTTGGTAATCATTTGATTTATTTTATTGTCTTCAACAACCAAAATCTTAACATTGGTCAAATCTAGTTTACTTGTATCCCCATCAAAATAAGTTACTTTGTTTTCTTTTGCTTCTTCTACAGAAGTGTACTCAAGAGGTATTTCAAAGTAGAATGTCGTTCCTTTTTCTAATTCACTTTTTACGTAAATTTTTCCTTTTAGGATATCAATTAACCCTTTTACGATAGAGAGTCCTAGACCCGTACCACCATATTTACGATTTATTTGAATAGAGCCTTGTGAAAAGCTCTCAAACATATTGTCCTGTTTTTCTTGACTAATGCCAATACCATTATCTTCTACTTCAAAACGCAAGGTGTAAACATTCTCTTTTTCCTCTATTTTATAAGCTCTAATCCAAATATCGCCATCTTTGGTAAACTTAATGGAGTTCCCAATTAAATTAATGAGGATTTGAGAGATTTTTAATTGATCGGCAATAAAGTTCTCTGGTAAATCGGTATCGTACTCAAAATGAATTTTAACATTGTTATCTAGTGCAGAATTGTTAAGTGCTAAAACAATATTGTTTATTTTCTTTTTTAAGTTGAACGATTCTGGTTCAATGTCAACTTTATTTGCTTCAATTTTATTTATTTGAAGAATATCATTAATAAACGTTAAGAGGTAATCCCCAGAAAATTTTAACGATTTTAAATGCTGAACTTGTTCAGGTTTTGGGTTTTCATCCAATAACATGTTACTTAACCCGGTAACCGCATAAAGAGGTGTACGTAATTCGTGAGTAACCGTAGATAAGAAATTAGCTTTGGTTTTTGATGCTAATTCCGCTTTTTCTTTAGCAATAATAAGTTCTCCATTTTTTTTATGAAGCATATTATTGGTTTTAAGTCTAATGTTGTTGTTTTTGTAGAGCGATAAGGTTAACAGTGATAATATGGTTATTAAAGCAACACTTAAAATAGAAATTAAAGTGCCCAGGTTTTTATCGTCTTCGGCTTTTTCTAATTTTTCTTCGATCTCATCATTCTTTTCATTGGCCAGGTTTAATAGGTCCAGTGTTGATAGATCTTGAGCGTTCGAAGAATTTAAACGTATTAAGGCTCTTATAGAATCAGAAAGTTTTAAATGCTTATATAAATATTCTCTGGAAAGTTTGAAATCTTCCAGGGCTTTATATATATTACTAATAACGAACAAGCCCTCATTTTGTATACTTTTAAAGTTGTTTTCTTCGGTGATTTCCAGACCTTCATTAGCTAGGGCCAAAGCTTTTTCGTAATCACCTAATTTACTATAAACGATACCATGTTTAATCAGGGCATCACTTAGAACTTCTTTGTATTCACCTTTTTTAGCCTGTGCCACAGATTGTTCAATAATGTCCCTTGCTTTTTCATAATCTTTTAAAAACATATAAGTTTTACCTTCACAGAGAAGCACTTCAGCCAATTTTTCGTTTAAACCTTCTTCCTGAAATTTTGACTTTGCTGCGGTGTAAGAGTCAAGAGCCTGTTCATAGGCCTCTTTTGCTAAATAAACATCTCCAAAAATTTTATAGGATTTACCTAGGTTTTTGTTATCGTTAATAATTCTTTGTACTTCAATTGCTTTATTAAGATATTTTATAGCGTTGTCTTCCTTTTCAATTATGAGCTGAAGTTTTCCTTTAATAGTATAAATAACTCCAATGCTTTTCTTATTATTCGATTTTTCTGCTAATTTTAAGGCTTCATCCAGGTTTTTTTGAGCGTCATAATAGTTATATTTCTCAAGATCGGCTTGAGCTTGCTCCATACGATAATTGATTTCATTTTGCTGAATCTCAGGGTCGTCATCCATTGTTTTTTGTGACGAAGCACTCAGGCAAAATAACATGACTATAACGTATATGTAGTTCTTAACTTGGGACATTTTATTAAATATTGCTAACAAATATAATTATTTTATCGATAAAATACACTTTTTTTCCGACAAATTGCATATTAGGTCAATTATCCGTTTAGAATAACCGGTTTCATTGTCATACCAACCTATTATTTTTACCATGTTTCCAATGACAGAGGTCATACCTGAATCAAAAACACAAGAATGCGTATTTCCGACAATATCAATTGAAACAATAGGGTCTTCAATATACTCTAGAATACCTTTATAATGATTTTTAGAAGCTTCTTTAAAAGCATTATTAATATCCGCTATAGAGACATCTTTTTTTACATTAAAGGTAATATCGGTTAGAGAACCATTTATCACTGGTACTCTTATGCCACAACCGCCTATAACATCTGATAAGTCTGGGAATATTTTAGTAAGCGCTTTTGCCGCTCCTGTTGTGGTAGGTACAATAGATTGACCAGCAGCTCTTGCACGGCGTAAATCGCGATGTGGTTGATCATGTAAACTTTGATCGGTGGTATAGGAATGAACCGTAGTAATATAAGCCTGGTTAATACCACAAAGTTTATTGATAACATCAATCATAGGAGCCGCATTATTAGTAGTGCATGATGCATTGGAAATGATGGTTTCAGAACCATCAATACTACTATCGTTAACACCTATAACTATGGTTTTTATAGTATCCTCTGAAGATGGAACACTTAAAATAACAGATTTAGCACCATTGTTTATGTGGTTTTGTAGCTCTGAAGTTGTTTTGAATTTTCCAGTAGATTCAATAACAAAATCTATATTATAGGGGCTCCAATTAACGGTTTTTGGATGCTTGCTATTTAGTAAAGGAATTTTTTCTTCATTTACAATAATGTGACGATCATCGTACGATACGATACCATTAAACAACCCATGAACACTATCATATTTAAGAAGGTGACTTAGCGTTTTGGTATCTGCTAAATCATTAATAGCGACAACCTGTATATTTTTATAATCTTGAAGTAATCTAAAAACACGTCGACCTATTCTCCCAAATCCATTAATTGCAACCGTAATCATAATTTTAATTAATGTGTTTTTGTGCTCGGTAAGAAGATCTTACCAAGGCACTACTTTCAACATGGCGGAAACCTAGTTCAAGACCAATTTCCTCATATTCCTTAAACTGATCTGGATTTATAAACTGTTTTACGGGTAAATGTTTTTTGCTGGGTTGAAGGTATTGGCCAATGGTAACGACATCGACATCATTTGCTTTTAGATCGTGAAGCGTAGCAATAACTTCCTCTCTGGTTTCTCCCAGACCAAGCATAATACCGGATTTTGTACGTCTTTGACCTTGTTGCTTTAGATATTTTAAAACGCCTAGACTTCTATCGTATTGAGCTTGTATGCGAACTTGACGGGTTAAGCGTCTAACAGTTTCAATATTATGGGACACCACTTCTGGAGCTACCTCTATAATTCTGTCTATATGTTGCTCAATACCTTGAAAATCGGGGATTAAAGTTTCAAGGGTCGTTTCGGGATTCATTCTGCGTACTGCTTTAACAGTTTCAGACCACATAATACTTCCCATGTCTTTTAAGTCATCCCTATCAACACTTGTTAAAACGGCATGTTTTATTTTCATGATTTTTATAGACCGCGCTACTTTTTCAGGTTCATCCCAATCTACAGTTTCTGGTCTTCCGGTCTTTACACCGCAAAAGCCACAAGAACGGGTGCAAACGTTTCCCAGTATCATAAACGTTGCAGTACCTTCTCCCCAGCATTCACCCATGTTTGGGCAGCTACCGGAAGTACAAATAGTATTTAGTTTATATTTATCAACTAAGCCCCTAAGTTCGGTATACTTTTTACCAGTTGGAAGCTTAACACGAAGCCATTTTGGCTTTGCTTGTCGTTCTGGCAGTATATTTGAAGCAGTTTCTGAATTCATACATTAAAAAATAAAGCGCAAAGATACAAATAATGCTTTTAAAAGTACTTTATAAAGTGACGAGGTACCAGATACTAAATCCTATTAAAAAAGTAATTCCCAACCAGCTTAAAATATGTAGTTGTTTGGACGGTCTCCAATCTTTGGGAGTATATTTACTGGAAATCAGGCGATAATTAATAATCGCATAAAAAGGAGCTGTTATAAAAGATAAAATGGTCGCTATTTTAATAAGGAACCCCATTTCTGATGCAAAAAAGAAAAAGATACAAATGGTTCCCATGGCCAATAAGATGATCCAAAAATTATAGTTGAATTTTGAGGATGTATTAAAAAGTAATTGTGTGCTTTTGCTCATAGCTCTTGGTGAAGCATCTAAGGCTGTTAGTGTTGTGCTAAACATGGTTGTAAAAGCTGCAATGCCAATAATTATATACGCCCAATCTCCCAGATTACTGGTATACATTTTTATTAATTGATTAGAGAATACACTAGCGGAACTACTAAATGTTTCACCATTATTAAACATCACCAATGCTCCTAATAAAAGAAACCCAATACCTAAAAAGATAGTACCTATATAGCCAACATTAAAATCAAATAATGCCGATTTGGTATTGTATTTATTAATAGCCTTCTTTTTTTCGATACACCAGAGTGATTGCCATACAGAAATATCTAAAGGGGCCGGCATCCAACCCATAAAGGCAATTAAGAAAGCTATTTCTAAGCTGTTGTTTGGCAACGTTTGAGTAAAAGAGATTGTGTTGGAATTATCAGATATAGCCATACTTACAGCAATTAAGGTGCTAATGGTTAATGTAAAAATGATAATTTTCATTAATTTATCTAGTAATCTATACTTACCGATCATGAGTAATAATAAACAAATGGATGTAATAATAACGGTCCAGATTTCAGTACTGGTTATAACCTTATTGCCAATTTCAAAAGTTGGAAAATCACCAAAAAGAGAAGAAGCCAAACCAGCAGTTACTATAGTTACCGCTGTTTGAATGGTAAACATAGTGGCTAAACTTAGTATGTAGTAGGCCGTTAAGACCCCATTTCCTAATTTGTGATAGCCATCTAATAAGCTTTCCCCGGTAGCAGTGGCATAACGAGGGCCAAATTGAAAAAATGGATACTTAAATAGGTTTACTAAAAGTAAGGCCCAAAGTAGCCCTAAACCAAAATCTGCACCTGCACGGGTAGACTGCACTAAGTGCGATACACCAATAGCTGCACCTGCAAATAATAGGCCTGGACCTAAATTTTTGAGTTTGGTAGTCATTTATTTTTCTCGAATAATTTCAGCAAGTAATTTTTTTGCGCGCAGTAGTTTTACTTTAACATTATTTATTGGTTCCCCCAATTTCTGGGAGATTTCTTTATAGCTTAATTCTTGAAAATAGCGTAAGTTTATAACTTCTTGATAATGCGGCTTTAATTTCTTAATGTCCCGTAAAAGCTTTGCTAAATGCTGTTCGGTTATTAGTTTATCCTCGGGAGAAGGCGATTCATCTAAAATTTGATAAACGGATTTATCATCGTTGGAAACAATTTGGGAAATGGAGTGCTTTTCTTTCCGTAATAAATCAATATGAATGTTTTTAGAGATGGTAATTAACCATGTTTTAAATTTATAATTGTCATCAAAAGTCTCAATTTTATCAAATGCTTTAGAGAATGTTTGAATGGTAATATCTTCCGCATCATTTTCATTTTGAATGCGTTTTAATTGAAAACCATACACATCGTCCCAAAAGAGATCTAATAAATAATTAAACGCTTTTTGGTCGTTTTCTTTTGCACGTTTAATGGCTTTGTTTATTTCCAATAATTAGGTTTTGATATAAGATTATTTATAAAGATAGTTAATTGTACAATAATTAGAAAAACTTCAAGGAAGGGAAGTAGTACTAACAGATCGTTTTCTTTCAATTTCCTTGAAGATATTCCAAAAATAATATATTGAAAAATAATTCTGAGTAAAAATAAAGATAAAACAATATGCCAATGGTATGTTGTTATGAGCAAGACAATTGCAAAAATCCAAAATAATAGTTGGGAACTGTAA
Source organism: Flavivirga sp. 57AJ16 (assembly GCF_028736925.1). GTDB lineage: Bacteria > Bacteroidota > Bacteroidia > Flavobacteriales > Flavobacteriaceae > Flavivirga. The sequence continues at coordinate 163,353 of NZ_JAQZAT010000009.1, forward strand.
ATTAAAGTAAGCAAAATTTTATGCTTTAATTTATAGTACTTTGCTGTCGATACGTGACGCCTTTTTTGTTTAAGCCAATCTTTAAAAGTAGTTTTTGGAATGGATTCTGTAAAACCATTTTTTAAAAAACAGATAGCGGTGTTCTTTTTGTTTGCTATTTGGTTAACAAATAAGTCGTCATCTCCAGACTTTACTTTTATATGATTAATAAAGCCATTGTTTTTGAAAAACTTATCTTTTGTATAGGCTAAATTTCTTCCAACACCCATATAAGGTATTCCTGATTTTGCAAAAGAAAGGTAATGCACTGCCGTTACTAATGTTTCAAAACGGATGAGCTTGTTTAACAAGGAGTTTTTAATTTTTGAATAGCCGCCATAACCTAAAACAAGTTGTTTCTCTTCGCTAAAATGACTGCTCATATGCTTGATCCAATATTTAGAAGCAGGTTTACAGTCGGCATCAGTAAATAAAAGAAACTCATTCTTTGAAGCCTTAATACCAAGAGTTAAGGCATATTTTTTATTTCCCCAAAAAGCTTCGGTGCTTTTAACGTTTACTATTTTGATGTTTTCGTGTTGACTCGCAAATCGTTCCATGATTTTTAATGTATTATCATGCGAAGCATCATTAATGAGAACAATTTCAAAATTTGGATAGTCTTGGTTTATAACAAAGGGTAAAAACTTTTGCAAGTTTTCGGCTTCGTTTTTAGCACAAATAATAACTGAAACGGCTAGGTCTTTTGGCGTTTTTTTTTCTTGCTTAAGAACAGCAAACTTTATGAAGAAAAAAAGATAAAAAATGGCTTGAATAACAACTACAGCAATAAATGCGTAGAAAATAAAATCAAGAAATACCATAAATGATTATGAATGTTGAGGTTCATTACAATCAGCAAATTGATCTGGAGTTTTTCCACAGAAACCACAGGCTTCACCATCTTTGTTTAGCATGGGGTTCTGGCTTGCACAAGTACCAGAAAATTTGCCGTCTTTTTTTGTCCAAATTTTAACAGCAATTCCGGCAATGCCCAACCCTAATAAAATGATAGTTATTAAAAAAAGTTCCATTATGAATTATTTTTTACAAAGATAATGCTTTTCATTAAAAATGGTGCTGAATATGGCGAGGATATACATGGAGTGACGGATTTCATTATTTTGTGTCCAATTGTAAGATACTAACTAATTAAATTAATATTTATGAAAAAAATATTTGCAGAATTTTTTGGAACATTTTGGCTTGTTTTTGGAGGTTGTGGTAGCGCTGTTTTTGCAGCTGGTTATCCAGAGTTAGGAATAGGCTTTGTTGGTGTAGCACTAGCGTTTGGACTTACCGTATTAACTATGGCTTATGCAGTGGGGCATATTTCTGGCGGACATTTTAACCCTGCGGTATCTCTTGGTTTATGGGCAGGAGGGAAGTTTGAAGCTAAAGACTTGTTAGGCTATATTATGGCACAATTAATAGGTGCTGTGGTGGCTGCAGGAGCATTGTATTTAATAGTAATAAACAAATCTGATTTTGTTACAATTGGAGGTTTTGCAGCTAATGGTTATGGTGATTTATCTCCTGATGGCTATTCCATGACGGCAGCATTAATAGCAGAGTTTTTATTAACGGCTTTTTTCTTATTAATTATTTTAGGAAGTACTCATGTTAGCGCGCCTAAAGGGTTCGCTCCCATTGCTATTGGTTTGGGCTTAACATTAATACATTTAATAAGTATTCCAATAACAAATACATCTGTTAACCCAGCACGTTCTACGAGTCAGGCCTTATTTGCAGAAGGTGCTTTTGCTTCTCAACTTTGGTTATTTTGGGTTGCTCCAATTGCAGGCGCTATTGTGGCAGGTTTTATACATAAGACATTATTTGACAAAGAATGATATAGCTAAATCAATATAAAATAACATGAACCTTCAGATTAAAAAACCGAATTTCTTCGTTAAAAATACTCGCCGTAACTAAGCTATGCCTGCGCTTTTTATCTTGAACTTCAATTTTTTATTTCTAAATATTCTATGCCATTTTATATCGACTTAGCTATAGTTAAAATTTTTACCGCGAGGTTCAAACTGACATAAATTTTCTTATCCAAGATTCGCGTTATTTAATCATGTTAATGAGAGTTAATTATAGCAAAAAGCCCCGTTTTAATTACTAAAACGAGGCTTTTTTATGTGATGTTAATAAATTCGATGTTATTTATTACTGTAAGCTAATTGCCGCTACTTTATTTTCCATAGAAGCTATCTTGTTTCCACCTTTTGGTTCAATAGTAATATTTAAAGCAAGCGCATTTTCAGCGTACGGAATAGACATAAGTTTTCTGTCGGCTTCATTTAAAATACCTAAGCTTACCATTTTACCTTGCAGGTCAGCCCATATTTGGTAGCATTGCTCCTCAGGTAATTGAGGTAGTGAAACCACATCGATCATCGATGTTTTCTCCTTTGGATTTATGTAAGCAACCGTTTTTAAGTCTTTGGCTCTTTCATTTCCTGTGATGATGTACTTTTCAGTTTCTGGGTTATTGAGCTTTAATAATTGTCTCATGACATCGTCCAGCTTCTGATTGTTTTTTGCAATATCACTTCGCAAATCAAAAATTTCATCAACCACTACCTGATTTTCTTGAGATAGTTTTTGTTTTTGGGAATAGAAATGATAAGAGGTACCTGCAAAAATTAAAGCAGCAATACTGGCAGCTATGCTAAATTTATACCACGATTTGTATTTGCTTCTCGTGTTTAAATTTACAACTGGTTTTTCATCAAGCTCCTCTAAAATATTATCTAAGATGTTTTTGGGAGCTTCAACAGCATTACTTTTGGCTACAATTTCTAAATTGTATTGTAACGTGTTGTACGCATTCTGTACTTCTGGATATTTTGAAATATAAGATTCAACCATTTCTGTTTCTTCAGAAGTAGTTTTACCTATTAGATAGTTTTCTAAAAGGCCAGAATTTAAAAAAGTAGTTATTTTCTCATTCATGACTTTACTTAGTTAAGGATTGTAAATTTTTTTCAATTCACGTAATCCAATTTTTAATCTCGATTTTATAGTTCCCAGCGGAATATCTAGTTCATCACTGGCTTCTTGTTGTGTCATACCCTCAAAAAAGAGCGCATTAATCACTATTTGATACTTTTCATCAAGTGTATTTAGATGTGTTTTTATGTCTAAAACATCTTGATTTAGCGCATTCGATGTTATTTTATATACGGATGAAGTCTCTATTTGGACTTCTTTACCACTTTTGTTTTTTTGCGATCTAACTTTATCTATAGCAGTATTGTACGCAATTCTATATAGCCAGGTAAATAGTTTGGCTTTACTGGAATCGTATTTTTTCGCATACCTCCATATCTTTACAAAACTTTCTTGCAGCACATCTTGGGCAGTATCGTCATCTGGTATTATTTTTTTGATAACACCGAACAGCGAATCCGAGTAACTTTCATAAAGTAGGGTAATGGCCTTTTTATCGCCATTTTCTAGGAAGTTTATTATTTCTTTTTCTGTTGATGAAATCAAAGTAAATTTGGTTTAAACGATAAATCGATATGGTCGTAATTTTGCCAAAGTTAGAAATTTTTTTATATTATAGGATATTTACTTCTGCTTCAATAGAAATATCGAAAAGCCTCTTCACTGTTTTTTGTATTAATTTTGAAAGGTTTAAAAGGTCTGAACCCTTCGCATTGCCATAATTTACAAGTACTAGGGCCTGGTTTTTATGGACGCCATAATCACCAAATTGCTTCCCTTTAAATCCCGCTTTTTCAATAAGCCAGCCTGCAGGGATTTTTACTTCATCTTCAGAAACTGGGTAACTTGGAATATCTGGAAAATTTTGTAATAAGGTACTGAAATTAGATTTAGATATTACTGGATTTTTGAAAAAACTGCCACCATTTCCTATTTCTTCTGGATTAGGAAGTTTGCTTTCCCTTATAGTTATAACTGCTTTTGAAACATCTTGAATGGTTGGTTGGGTAATATGCATGGCCTCAAGTTGAGAAGCGATAGCCCCATAGTTTATACGAAGTTTGTGATTCTTTTTACTAAGAATAAATGTCACACTGGTTAAAACATATTTCCCTTTAGCATGCTGCTTAAAAATAGAATTTCTATAACCAAAATCGCAATGGGTTTTTGTAAACGTTTTTAACGTTTTTGTTTCTAATGAAATGGCTTCGCATGATACGAAAGTGTCTTTTAATTCAACACCATAAGCTCCAATATTCTGAATAGGAGCGGTACCCACATTACCAGGAATTAGTGATAAATTTTCAAGACCTCCAAAATCATTATCAAGGCACCAAAGTACAAATTCATGCCAGTTTTCGCCTGCACTCGCTTTAATGGTAACGAAATCATCATTTTCAGAAATAGTTTCAATACCTTTTAAATTGATGTGTATAACAAGCCCTTCAAAATCTTTAGTAAGCAGTATATTACTGCCTCCACCTAATATAAGTTTGTTAGGATGCTCTTTAAGGGCTAAAACTTGCTTTAATTCATTTATACTGGAGATAGAAATAAAAAATTTCGCCAATACATCAATACCGAAAGTATTGTATGGCTTTAAAGATATGTTCTGTTTTATATACACTAATTATTGTAAACTTTCAAAGCCTCTTTTAAAATGTTAACAGCTTTTATCAAACTTTCTTTTTTAAGTACGTATGCAATGCGTATTTGGTTTAGACCAACTCCCGGTGTGGAATAAAAACCACCAGCAGGCGCTACCATTATCGTTTCACCATCAACATCAAAATGCTCTAAAAGCCATTGTGCAAAATCATCAGAATTTTTTACAGGAAGTTCAGCAATGCAATAAAAGGCACCTTTGGGTTTTGCAACTATAACACCTTCTATTTTTTGCAATTCTGAAATTAAAGTATTTCTTCTATCAACATATTCTTTATTGACATCATCAAAATAACTTTGTGGTGTATCTAGAGCAGCTTCACTGGCAATTTGAGCTAGTGTTGGAGGGCTTAAACGTGCTTGGGCAAATTTTAAAACAGTTTGTATAAGTGTTTTGTTTTTTGATACGAGGCATCCAACCCTAGCGCCACACATGCTATATCTCTTTGAAACAGAATCGATCATAATGGCATGATCTTCGAGCCCGGTTTCTTGCATGACAGAATAATGCGTGTTTCCATCGTATACAAATTCTCGGTACACTTCATCAGCAATTAAAAACAAATCGTGCTTTTTAACAATGGCCGCTAATTTTTGTATTTCTTCTTTAGAGTATAAATAACCTGTTGGATTTCCAGGGTTGCAAATTAAAATAGCTTTTGTTTTAGGCGTAATTAATTTTTCAAATGCTTCAATTGGAGGCAAAGCAAAATTATTTTCAATCTTAGAAATTACTGGAACGACCTTGACTCCAGATGCTGTTGAAAATCCATTGTAATTGGCATAAAATGGTTCAGGGATAATAATTTCATCGTCCGTATCCATAATGCTTCCAAAGGCAAACAGAAGTGCTTCACTACCTCCAGTTGTTACAACAATATCATCATGTGCAACATTAATATTGTATTTAGAATAATATGTTGAGATTTTTTGTCTGTATCCTTCAGATCCTTCAGATCTTGAATATGCCAATACGTCTATATTGCTCTCTTTGACCGCTTGTATAGCAATTTTAGGAGTTTTAATATCTGGTTGTCCGATATTTAAATAATAGATGCTTTTTCCATTTTTTACAGCTTCTTCAGCATAAGGAACTAATTTCCGTATAGGTGATGCGGGCATTTGTTGCCCTTTTTTAGATATTGTTGGCATTGATTATAAATTATGCTGCAAAGTTGAGAAAATTATCTTAATTTTTTTTTAAAAAACAGTACTAAATAAACAGGTTAACCTAAAAGATTCGTAAATTTATTCTATGAAAATTGCATTCTTCTCACTTAAGGAGCTTTTAAATTTGATTTTGGTTTTTTTTTGCCTCTGTAATCTTAGTTTTTCCCAAAAAAAATTTTTCATTCAAAACAAAAAGCAGTCAGATAAAGTTAAATTTCAATTAATTAATAATTTAGTTATAATTCCTGTTGAGGTTAATGATGTAAAACTGTCTTTTTTATTAGATACAGGAGTTAGTAAAGTCATCATTTTTAATTTTTTGAATGTATCAGATACACTAAAAATAAAGGATACCGAGACTATTTTTTTAAGAGGTTTAGGAGAAGGAGAATCAGTGGAAGCATTAAGGTCCAAAAATAATGTTTTAAAAATTGGAGATGCTGTTAAGTTAAATCAGGACTTATTTGCGATTTATGATTCTAATCTCAATTTTGCTCCCAGATTGGGTTTTCCGGTTCATGGCATTATTGGCTTCGATTTATTTAAGGATTTAGTAGTTGAAATAAATTACTCTAAAAAGGTTTTAAGGCTAACGGCTCCAGAAAAATATAGATATAAAAAATGCAAAAAATGTGAAAGACTAAATTTGGAATTTTATAATGGGAAACCTTATATAAATGCTGAGGTCATGATGAATAGGAGAGAGGTACCTGTTAAATTGTTAATAGATTCTGGAGGAAGCGATGCTTTATGGTTGTTTGAAGATGACTCTTTGGGCATTAAATCCAGTAATAAATATTTTTATGATTTTCTTGGTCATGGTTTAAGCGGAAGTGTTTACGGGAAGCGTTCAAAAATTAGAACCCTTTCTTTAAAAAGCTTTGACCTTAATAAAGTCAATGTCTCATTTCCAGATTCAACATTTACGTCATTTGCAAGAAAACATAAGAGTCGTAGCGGTAGTTTGTCAGGCAATATTTTAAAGCGTTTTAATGTTATTTTCGATTATCGGAACGCCATAATTACGCTCACAAAAAACCGCTATTTTAAAGAAGAGTTTCAATATAATAAAAGTGGTATAGAGTTAGCACACGATGGATTTAGATTGGTAAGGGAGAAAGATAAACCTGTTGGGAATAATAATGGGAGGCATGGAAATTCTCAAGACCAAAGCGGTACAAAAATTATAGTAGATCCTCAATATAAATTATCATTAAAGCCAGCTTATGCTATAGTGGAATTAAGGCAGGGCTCTCCTGCCCAAAAAGCAGGTTTGCTTAAAGGTGACACCCTCTTGAGCATAAATAATAAGAGTACGCATCATTTTAAATTGCAAGAGTTAATTATGATGTTTTATGGTGATTCTGGTAAACGTATAAAACTAAAAGTAGAAAGAAATAAAAGGGTTTTGATTTTTGATTTTTATTTAGAAGACCTATTTTAATAAAAAAAGCTTAAACGGTACAGTCTAAGCTTTTTCAATTTTCTTTATGTTAAAGAGGTTTATTGCTGAACGATACTTTTATCTTTCTTTTCTAAAACACTCTTTTTACTTGAGTCAACTACTAAACCTTTTATTTTTAGAGCAACAGTAGGTGTTTCTGCATTAGAAATAACCGTTATTGTTTTTCTAATAGGGTTTACTCTATTGGTGTCGTATTTAACTTCAATTTCTCCGGTTTGTCCTGGTAAAATAGGATCTTTTGGTTTTTTGGGAATAGTACAACCACAACTAGATGAAACCTTAGAGATTATAAGAGGCGCATCACCAGTGTTTGTAAATTTAAAAACACGTACACCATTTGAACCTTTTTCAATAGTTCCGTAATCGATAGTGTCAGACTTAAATTCTATTTTTGCTACTTTATCTTGTGCATTTACAGATAAACTCATCAATCCGATAAATAAAATTGTAATTAACTGTTTCATTTGTCTATTTTTAATTGTTTTTTTAAGGTCAAATAATGAACATTTCCAGTTATTATTAAAGCTTAGTCATGTTCATTTTATTACTTTTAATTTCATGTCAAACATACTTACTTTTTCTACAATCTACAAAAATATTAGATATAATGCAGAGATGTTAACATATTCAACCGAGTTAAAAGTACATACAACTTTTCTGAAATAAGCCCATATTTTTGTTAAAATGTGCAAAAACCTTTGTTATCTAGATGAATATTATAGTTTTCATTCGTTAATATTTATTTTTTTACTGTTAGATATAGCCCCGTTATTTAATGCCATTCGCTTAATAAATCCTATTTATTAATGAAATTAATAGCAATGCTCATTTCACAGAAAAAGAAATATAAGTACTTTTGCACATTAATTGTTCAAAAACTATTCCAAAGTATGCAAATACCTTCAAAATATGAAGCAAGTCAGGTAGAAAGTAAGTGGTATGATTACTGGATGGAGCATAATTATTTTCATTCAGAACCAGATGAAAGGGAACCATATACTATTGTGATACCTCCACCAAATGTAACTGGGGTTTTGCACATGGGGCATATGCTTAACAACACCATTCAGGATGTGTTAATTCGTCGTGCACGTCTACAGGGCAAAAATGCTTGTTGGGTACCTGGTACAGATCATGCATCTATTGCAACGGAGGCCAAAGTGGTTGCTAAATTAAAAGAAGAGGGTATTGATAAAAACGATTTATCTCGTGAGGCCTTTTTAAAACATGCCTGGGATTGGACCCACAAATATGGAGGTGTTATTTTAGAGCAACTTAAAAAATTAGGGTGTTCTTGCGATTGGGAACGGACTAAGTTCACCATGGATGATGACATGAGCGAAGCAGTCATCAAGGTATTTGTAGATTTGTTTAATAAAGGTTTAATTTATCGCGGTTACCGTATGGTAAATTGGGATCCTGAAGCAAAAACAACCTTGTCTGATGAAGAGGTTGTTTATGAAGAACGTCAAGGGAATTTATATTATATTCAGTATAAAATCCTCACCCCGGCCCTCTCCAAAGAAGAGGGAGCGCATACAGCCTCCCCTGCTTTGGAGGGGTTGGGGGAGGAATACTTAACGATAGCTACGACGCGTCCTGAAACTATTTTTGGTGATACAGCTATTTGTATTAATCCCAATGATGCACGTTTTACGCACTTAAAGGGAAAAAAAGCTATTGTGCCTATATGTAATCGGGTCATTCCTATTATTGAAGATGATTATGTAGATGTTGAGTTTGGTACAGGTTGTCTTAAAGTAACACCAGCACATGATGAAAACGACAAGACTCTAGGCGATAAGCATAAGCTGGAGGTTATAGATATTTTTAATGAAGATGCTTCTTTAAATAGCTTTGGATTGCATTTTGAAGGTCAAGATCGTTTTTTAGCCAGAAAAGCAGTTGTTAAAGAATTAGAAGCAACAGGTGTTTTAGTTAAGACGGAAACCCATACTAATAAAGTAGGAACTTCAGAAAGAACAAAAGCGGTTATTGAGCCACGTTTAAGCGATCAATGGTTTCTAAAAATGGAAGACTTGGCGAAACCAGCAATTAAAGCGGTTTTAGGCGAAGATCCTGAAATTAATTTATTTCCTAAGAAGTTCGAAAACACCTATCGCCATTGGATGGAAAATATTCGTGATTGGAATATTTCACGTCAATTACTTTGGGGGCAGCAAATTCCAGCTTATTACTATGGTGAAGGAAAAGAGGATTTTGTAGTAGCAGAAAATATTGATATAGCAATAGATCTAGCTAGAGTTAAAGCCAAAAATGTTAATCTAAGAAAAGAAGATTTAAAACAAGAAACGGATGCTCTAGATACTTGGTTTAGCTCATGGTTATGGCCAATAAGTGTTTTTGATGGCATAAGAAATCCTGAAAATAAGGATATTAAATACTATTACCCAACAAACGATTTGGTAACGGGACCGGATATTTTATTCTTTTGGGTAGCGCGTATGATCATTTCGGGGTATGAGTATAAAGGCGATAAACCGTTTAATAATGTGTATTTAACGGGCTTGGTTCGTGATAAGCAACGACGAAAAATGTCTAAACAACTTGGTAATTCGCCAGATGCTTTAAAGCTTATAGAAGCATATGGAGCCGGGGGTGTTCGTGTTGGATTGCTATTAAGTTCTGCTGCAGGAAACGATTTAATGTTTGATGAGGCACTTTGTCAACAAGGGAAAGGTTTTGGGAACAAAATTTGGAATGCTTTTCGTTTAGTTGATGGTTGGAAAGTTGATGACCATATAGAACAGCCAGAGTCGAGTAAAATAGCTATAGATTGGTATGAGTCTAAATTTCAGAAAGCTTTAATTGAGATTGAAGATCATTTTAGTAAATATAGATTGAGTGATGCACTAATGACTACCTACAAACTTATTTTTGATGATTTTTGTGGATGGTTCTTAGAAATGATCAAACCAGCTTATCAAAAACCAATTGATACCAAAACGTTAAAAAGTGTTATTGCTATTTTTGAGGATAATTTAAAAATAGTACACCCTTTTATGCCATTTTTAACGGAAGATATTTGGCATTATATAGCAGAGAGAACTCCAGAAGAAGCTTTAATTGTTGCCAAATGGCCAGAATCCAAACAGGTTAATGAGACTTTAATTAATGAGTTTGAATTTGCTTCGGAGGTTATTTCGGGGATTAGAAATATTAGAAAACAAAAAAATATAGCTTTTAAGGATGCTATTGGGCTTTCTTTAATTAATAATGAAAAGGGCCATGCGACATTTGACAGTATTATTTCTAAGTTAGGAAATTTAGAAAACATCGATTATGTTTCTAATGCTGTTGATGGTGCTCTGACTTTTAGGGTAAAATCCAATGAGTATTTTATACCTATGGCAGGTAGTATTGATGTGGAGGCAGAAATTAAAAAATTAACAGAAGAATTAAACTATACAGAAGGCTTTTTAAAATCGGTACAAAAGAAACTTTCCAACGAGCGCTTTGTTGCTGGAGCACCAGAACAGGTGGTTGCTAGCGAGAAGAAAAAAGAAGCAGATGCCCTGGCAAAAATTGAAACACTCAAAGCAAGCTTGGAGAGTTTGTATTAAGTGTTCAGTGTTCAGTCGCAGTATGCAGTCTTCAGTAGGCAGTCTGGGTATCCAATATTCAATTTTAATTTCTTTTGACTATGTAGTACAAAGTATTAAAAATTAAATATCAGGCCTCCGTAGATGGATTCAATTTCGGATTCGATTTCGGCTTCAGTTTCAGTTTTCAGTAAGCAGTAAGCAGTCTGGGTATCCAATATTCAATTTTATTTCTTTTGACTATGTAGTACAAAATATTAAAAATTAAATATCTGGTCTCCAGTAGATGGATTCGATTTCGACTTCGATTTCAATTTCAGTTTTCAGTAAGCAGTCTGGGTATCCAATATTCAATTTTAATTTCTTTTGACTATGTAGTACAACGTGTTAAAAATTAAATATCAGGTCTCCAGTAGATGGGATTCGATTTCGACTTCAATTTCAGTTTTCAGTATAGCTAATACTGTCACCAACCGAAAGGGACCAAGTGTCTACTAAACCAGCATTGATTTCCAGTACATACTTAGCGGGAAAATTAGAGGGCAAAGAGCTTTCATCGAATGGTTGGGCATTTTTTTGAAAGCTCACGATGCTTTTGTTTTCGTTTATAAAAATTAAATCTAAGGGTATTTTGGTGTTCTTCATATAAAAGAAACGTTCTCTAACATCATCAAACACAAATAACATGCCTTGTTTTTGGTCCATGGAATTTCTATACATTAATCCTGTTTGAACATCAAAATCGGTATCGGCTATTTCAATGTCTAGGGTTACCTGTGTAGAATCAATGGACTTAAAAATAGTAAGTTCCCCTTCCTTTTTAAAAGTGACTTCGGTCTGTTTTATGATTTTTTTATTGTCTTTACAAGATGATAGGGTTAAAATTAAACCGCTTGAAATTGCAAAAGTTACTAAAGAGAAACGTTTTAAGAACATCTTATTTAACAGCTGTTTTTGGTTTGTAAACAAACATAAAATATAGACCAATAATAATAAATGGTATACTAAGCCATTGTCCTGTATTTAAATTAGCCCAATTAATATATTCATCGCCTTGAGGTTCTTTGGTAAACTCGACAAAGAAACGAATGGTCCATAATAGGATTAAAAACAATCCGAATAGAAAACCGGTTTGATCTCTTTTTTTGGTTTTTGAATAGAAATACCATAAAATTAAAAACACAAAAATATAGCAGAAAGATTCGTATAGCTGTGCGGGATGTCTATAGGGTACTTTTTCAAGTAATTCTGCAAACTGAGGGTTCTCGGTTACGGCGTTATATGCCTGTTGAACGTCTTTAATGCCTGTAAGCTGAGTGATTTGACTCTTGTAGTATTCGTCTTGAATAAAACGAACACCCAAACCAGATTCGGTAACCTTTCCAATAATTTCAGAATTGATAAAATTCCCAATTCTTATAAAAATGGCTCCAGAAGCCACAGATATAACAACACGATCTAAAACCCATAATAATGATTTGTATTTGTATTTTTTGCGATAGAGATACATGCCTATTATGATACCAATAGCTGCCCCATGACTTGCCAATCCTTGAAAACCGGTAAATTCAAAACCACCTTTAAATTTAAATGGTAGAAAAATACTAAAAAAGTCCTGTGATATTAATTCCGATTGATAAAATAGAACATGTCCTAAACGTGCGCCCAACATGGTTGCTAATACGGTGTAAATAAACAAAGGATCTAGATAGTCTAAAGATACTTTTTCTTTAGTGAAAATACGCTTCATAATATACCAACCTATTATAAAGGCGACCACCCACATAAGACTGTAGAAATGCAATTTGAAATTGCCAACAATGTCAATTCCGGTTATAGGGTTCCAATCAAATTTTAATACATGCATACGTTTTGTTTTTACTTTAAAAGTTCAAGAATTTCGACTTCGAAAATGATATTGGATTTTCCAGGAATCCCTCTACTTCCAGCTTCTCCATAAGCCAAATGGTATGGAATGAATAATGTTGCTTTATCTCCAACGCTTAATTGCTGTAAGCCTTCTTTAAAACCAGGAATCATACTGGCATCAGGACCAATACCCGCATTAATTGGTTGATATTTGTCTGCTGCTTTGCGTTTTTCATTTACAGCGTCTAGAGCTTCGGCAATTTCTAGTTTACTGGTTTGAAATAGTTCTCCATTTTCAAAATATACTGCGTAGTGTGTGAGCACTTCAGCGTTTTCCGGTAATTTTTCTCCAGTGCCTTTTTCTGTGATAACATATTGTAAACCTGAAGATAACGTAATAGCTTCAGCTTTTTGTTTGTCGAATTTCTCTTTGGAAGCTTTTATAATGGCTTCTTTTTTGGCTTGCTTTTCTTTTTCTTTGCGTTCTGCTTCAGCAAAATGATTGTTAAACGTGTTTGGAGCATCAAAGGATTTGGCATCTTTGCCTTTTCTAATAATGTTTAATTCTTTAATAACGACATCCTCTACAGGCCTGTTGCCAGCTGCCGTTTTTACATTAGAAATACTGTCCTGGACATCTATGCCAATAACTAGCTCTCCAAAAACATTATACCCATTATCTAAGTGCGGTTTTGGAACTTCTGTAATGAAAAATTGACTCCCATTGGTATTACGTCCAGAGTTTGCCATAGACAAAATACCAGGCTTGTCATGCTTTAAGTCTGGATGAAACTCATCCATAAATTTATACCCAGGACTACCTCCACCAGTACCTGTAGGGTCTCCACCTTGAATCATAAATTCATTAATAACCCTATGGAAAATAAGTCCGTTATAGAATTTTTTTTCTTTATAAATACTGTCTACCATCGTGTTGGTGCCTTCTGCTAATGAAACGAAATTAGCTACTGTTATGGGTGCTTTTTTGTGTTCTAATTTTGCAACCATAATGCCTTTTGTAGTAATAAATTCTGCATATATACCATCTTCAAGATCAGGATATTGGGCTTTGCATGAAGCTAAAATTAATAAAGAAATGGTTAATGAAATTTTGACTGCTTTTTTTAAAAGGTTCATTTTAATTAGTTTGATTTTGGGTAATTGAATTTACTGTAACTTCACAAATTATAGGAGTATTGCTACCTATTTTGTTTTCATCTCCATAATAACCATATGCTTTTTGTGAAGGGAAAAGAAAAGTAACGGTTTCACCAGTTTTCATTAGTTTTAAGCCTTCTCGTAAACCAGTAAATAGTTCTTCTTTGTCCATGGCATAGTTTTGCGTTTTAATATCTTCTTTAGAATATATGAGGTTGCCATCTAATGCTTTTATATTGTAATTATAGTTAATAATATCACCGAAAAGAGGTGTTTTTAAAGTATCTGTTTCTATTTTATGGTTGTAATAATACCAGAAACCACTTTCTGAAGCTATATAGTTTATGTTTTGCGCTTCCATAATTTTTTCTATGGAAATTTGTTCTTGAGCAATCAGTTTTTTATTGCGTTCTACCGAAGCATCTATAAAAGAGCCCGTTTTTACCGATATGGGGCGTCGGGCTTCAGTTGTTTTACAGTTTAATGCCATTAAAACAATGGCCAATGTTAGTAATTTATTCATTATTTAGGGCTTTATTATAACTAGGCAATATACTAATAAATTTAGCAACTGTATCTTCTAGTGATAAATAGCTTTTTCCTCCAGCAGCGTTGGTATGACCACCACCTTCAAAATGCGCTCTGGATAATTCATTAACAGAAAAATGGCCTTTAGAACGTAATGAGATCTTTATGATGCCTTCTTGTTTATCTTCAATGAAAATAGCAGCTAGTACTGTATTGTTTAATGACAAGGCATAATTTACAACACCTTCTGTATCGCCTTTTTTATAATTATATTTATGCAGTTCTTCTTGTGTAAGTGTAATATAAGCGGTTCTTGATTCTGGGATAACTTTTAAATTCCTTAGCGCACATCCCAGAAGTTGCAAACGTTCGTAGCTATTGGTGTCATAAACATTGTTATGGATTTCTGTATTGTTAGCGCCTTTTTCAATAAGTTGAGCTATTATTTGGTGTGTTTTACTGGTTGTGGATAAAAACCTAAAAGAACCAGTATCGGTCATAATACCAACATATAAACAGGTAGAAATGTTCGTGTCTACCAGATCTGTGTCGCCTAGCATGTCAATAAAATGATATACCATTTCGCAGGTAGAACTCATACTGGCATCACTAAAGGTGTATGTTGCATAATCATCGGGAGCTTGATGATGATCGATCATAATTTTTAAGGCATCACTTTCAGTTAGTACAGTTTCCATATTACCAGTTCTGTGCAAAGCATTAAAATCTAAGGTAAATATAATATCTGCAGCTTCAATTAATGCATCACAATTTTTGGTCTGGGAATCATGTTTTAATATGATGTCGTTACCCGGAATCCATTTCAGGAAGGTAGGGTAATCATTAGGCACTATAACATTTACTTGGTGATTGCCTTTTATAAGATAATGATAAAGTCCAAGAGTAGATCCAATGGCATCACCATCTGGATTTTTATGGGATACAATCACCATCTTTTTTTTAGAAGATAAAAGCTGTTTTATACTTGTAATATCCTGTCGGTTCATAGTTGGCGAAGATACAATTTTTTAATCTGAATGCTATTTTAAAAAACCGTTAAAAAGCTTAAAACTATAATGGAATATTGGCTTTTTATAAGGATTCAGGATCATATTAGGTTAGCCTATCTTCTCGAAAATGAGGGGTTAATTAAAATAAAAATAAAACAATATAACGCGTTTTTTTTTGTAATAACTTAAGACATCATGAGGTTTTAATACATTATATTGGTTTACAATTTATTGGTTGTTTTTAATTAGAAATACACTACTTTTGCAGCAAAATTAAAATAATAAAATGGCAACAAACAGAACATTTACAATGCTTAAGCCAGATGCTGTTGAAAAAGGACACATTGGCGCAATATTAGAAAAAATTTCAGCTTCAGGATTTAGAATCGTAGCAATGAAATTAACACAAATGACAAAAGCTGATGCTGAGGCATTTTATGCCATACATAATGAGCGTCCATTTTTTGGAGAATTAGTCGAGTACATGACACGTGGCCCTATTGTTGCTGCTATTTTAGAAAAAGACAATGCTGTTGAAGACTTTAGAACATTAATAGGAGCAACTAATCCTGCTGATGCTGCCGAAGGCACTATTCGTAAGCTTTATGCAGCTTCAATTGGTGAAAATGCTGTACATGGAAGTGATAGTGATGATAATGCAGCTATAGAAGGGGCTTTTCATTTTTCTGGTAGAGAGATGTTTTAAGTTGTTAAAAATTATAAATGAACAAAAAGGAGGGTGAATTCTAAGTTAAACTCCAAAGAATTCACCCTCTTTTTATTTAAGAAACGGATTGTAACTATTCTTGCTCTTAATGATGAAGCAATCTTAATGTCTTTAATTGGGTATTAATGATTACTAAGTTGTTTTTTTAAAGCTTCTTCAACTATTTTACCCTGCTCTCTAACAATCATTTTAATAGTGTTTCCTGTGCCGTCTTTAACAAACTCAAAAGTTAAAGGGGCTTCTTTACTGAAGAATAATGATTTGGATTGCGGATACACTGTAACCAGCATTTTACCTGCTTTAATTTGAAGCAACCCTGTCTTTTTTGTAACGATTACAGCTCCTGAATTCGGTGCTAGGTATTCACCAAGAAAAGTATCAAGCAAGTCGTTAGGTAATGAAATTTCTTTTTTGTCGAGGTTTTGTGGTGGATTCTTATGGTCATAACTCAAAACACGTGTCATTTTCCACAAGCCATCTTTTAATTGCCACACATGTGTGAATTTAGCAATGCCATCTAAATATTCTGGATTGTTGTTTTCGGTAATATAAAATGTATGATCGCCAGAAATGATGGCGCCATAATTATTTATGGGATATATTTTTATGCTGCCTTTAACAGCTTCCCGTCTTAACCTCCAATTGTTTTTTTGACCGCATAAGTTCTTTTTTGATGTTTTTAAAAATGTTTCGGCTCCTTGTATTAACCCGTTTTTATCATGATAAAATTCCAGATCATCCGATACATAATTTTTCATTATGTTAAAATCACAGGTATTAAAACCTTTCCAGAACATACTATCATGATAAGTGATGATGGATTCCAACTCCTGTCTGTCTTTAATTTGATTTTGAGCGTTTGAAATAGTTACTGTTAGTAGTAGTGTAGTAAATAAGAACACCGTCGTTTTTTTTGTTTTTACCATTTTTTTTGATTGATGAATAAATATTTATGCTGCTAAGACGACCATATGGATTAGATAGTTACATAAAATAAAAAATCCCGTAACAATGTCAAGGGATTTTTGTTTTGAAAGAGATCATACTTTCAATTACACACAATTAATTCCATAAAAAAAAGTCTACCAAATAAATGATAGACTTTTAACTGTAATTGTTAAAGTATATTGTTAGATTACTTTTACGTTTACGGCGTTTAATCCTTTTCTACCTTCTTGTAGATCGAATTCTACTGCATCACCTTCACGAATTTCATCGATAAGTCCTGAAATGTGTACAAAATGTTCTTTGTTGTTGTCGTCTTCAACGATGAATCCAAAACCTTTAGAATCATTGAAAAATTTTACGGTACCTTTACTCATGTTATGTTTTATAAAAAATTAAGTCACAAATATAATATAAATAATAATAGCTTTTTGGTTTTATACGAAAATTTTGTATAAAGTTTGTTTTTATAATTATCGGAATACCAGTTTTTTAATGATTTCTTTCTTTAATTCTTCGTTAAGCATGTTGATTATTTTTTGTTTGCCATAACTTAATTCTTCTCTAAGAACGCTTGAGGTTAGTTGTACATAAAGCGTGTCTCGCTCTAGGTTTACCGATGTTGTATAGTTATTCACACCATTACCCATTAGGTTGGCCCATGCCTCAGCTACATGGACTTTATTTAGGCCTTTTTCTAATTTATTGGTTTCTACAAATTCTTTTAATGCATCTTGGATGCTAATATGTTCGTTGTTACGTTTTGCCATTAGATTTGTTCTCTTAGTAAATGACTTGAAGCTAAATACTGAAGTCAAATAATTTTGTGCATGTTTTTCTTGTTGATATCAATCATTGAATACTAATTCAAGATTTTTCGCTTTAAAACTACTAAAATTATAATTTTTAAAGTGTTCGACGGATTTAAGAAATTTTAATTTTCCCTTAAAACGACATACAGTTGCATAAGCTGTTTGTATAGAGTAGTGCTTGTCAATACTTGGCTGTAAGGTAGTGTTTTTCAGGATTCGTTGAAAATATATATTAAAATTTTAAAGTCTAAAAATTTCATAAGATTGATGCACTTGCTTTACTGCCGCTTCTGTGCGTTCTGCATGGGTGTCGCTTATAAATAGCTGCCCAAAATTCTCATCATCTACCAGTTTAATTATTTGGGCGACACGGTGTTCGTCTAATTTATCAAAAATGTCATCTAGCAATAGAATGGGGTTTACGCCACTTTGTGCCTTTATAAAATCGAATTGTGCCAACTTTAGTGCAATTAAAAATGATTTTTGCTGACCTTGACTCCCAAATTTTTTAATAGGATGCTCTTCAATATTAAAATGTAAATCATCTTTATGGATTCCAACGCTCGTGTACTGTAGTGCTTTGTCCTTATTAATGCTATTTTTTAACAATGTGTTTAAATCAGTTTCAAATAAATCGCTATGATATTTTAGGCCTACCATTTCCCTACCATTACTAATAGCTTCGTATCGTGACTTAAAAATGGGAATAAACTCCTTTAAAAAGGTATCCCGTTTTTCAAAAATACGAGTGCCAAAATCTGTTAGTTGCTTATTGTAAACTTCTAAAGTGTCATTGTTAAAGGTGTGGTTTAAAGCAAAATATTTTAGTAAGGCATTCCGTTGGGCCAGGATCTTATTATAATTGATTAAATGGCTTAAATAGGTCTTGTCGCTTTGTGAAATAACACTATCTATAAACTTTCGTCTGGTATCGCTACCTTCAATAATTAAATCCCTATCGGCTGGCGAGATAATCACTAAAGGCAAAAAACCAATGTGTTCACTAAATTTTTCGTAAACTTTAGCGTTGCGCTTAATAACTTTCTTTTTTCCCCGCTTTAGGCTAATGATTATCTTTTCGGTTTTACTGTCTTTTTCATAATCACCATTAATCACAAAAAAATCTTCATTATGCTTTATATTTTGTGTTGCCACGGGATTAAAATAACTTTTCCCGAAGGATAAATGGTAAATAGCATCAAGTATATTGGTTTTTCCAATACCATTGCTGCCCACAATGCAGTTTATTTTAGCATTGAAAGTAAATGATTTACTGTCAAAATTTTTATAATTAAGTAACGAAAGGGATTTTAAAATCATACAAAAGCGACTTATGCCGATTGAATTTTTAAGATATCGTATAAATAAATTGAATTGTTTTTTGATTCATTGAGTTTAAAAATCTAAGCATAGTTATGGCTGTGGTTTTATTTTTAAATGAAAAGTAAGCGAAAAAGACCTGTGCTCAACGTGATTGGGTAAACTATTTATATGTGACATTTTAATGTTAAATCGGTATTATGGGCTATTTAGTTGCTAAACTCTTTAAAAGAAGTGCAAATTATTGAAAAATATCAAATAAATACCCTTTTAGTTATGAAGAAAAATTATATTTTTGCGGCGCATTAATATATAGATAGAGCATGGCGACTTACAATAAAAGAGGATACAAACCAAAAAATAAAGTAGAGAAAGAACAAAACATTGAAGAGGACTCTACTACTGCGGAAGTTTTTAATACACTTGATGAGACAGCTTCTAAAACAGAAGCATTTGTTGAAAAAAATCAGAAATACATTTTTGTGATCATTGGACTTGTTGCAGTCATTGTTTTAGGGTCTTTAGCCTATAAGGAATTTATAGCAAAACCTAAGCAAATATCTGCTATGAACGATATGTTTCAAGCACAAAAATATTTTGATCAGGCAGTTACAGGTGTTGAAAAAGACTCGTTGTACAATTTGGCCTTAAATGGAGGAGAAGGAAAATTTGGGATGTTAGATGTCATTGAAGAGTACAGTGGTACACCATCAGCGAACTTAGCTAATTATTACGCTGGAACTGCATATTTAAGATTAAAGGATTATAAAAAAGCAGTTGAGCATTTAGAGAATTTCAAAAGTGATGACGAAATATTAGCGCCCATAGCAAAAGGAAATATTGGAGATGCTTTTGTACAATTAAATCAGCCAGATGAAGCTTTAGGGTATTATGAGCAAGCTGCTGAAATGCGCAATAATGAATATACAACACCCATGTATTTATTTAAAGCAGGGACCGTTGCCCTGGATTTAGGGAAGGCAGATAAGGCCTTGACCTATTTTAAAAGAATTAAAGAAACATATTCTAATTCGGTAGAGGCGTCTAAAGTAGATGTTTTTATAGGTAAAGCTCAAGTGTTGGCAAATAAATAATATGGCTACGGTAAATAAAAATTTATCCGATTACGATAAAACAACAATCCCAAACGCGAATAAATTTCGGTTTGGGATTGTTGTTTCTGAGTGGAACGATACAGTCACTGAAGGGCTTTATGAAGGCGCCTATAATACTTTAATAGAAAACGGCGTATTGCCAAATAACATTATTAGATGGGATGTGCCAGGTAGTTATGAACTTATCTATGGCAGTAAAAAAATGCAAGAGCAAATGGTAAATGCTGTGATTGCCATTGGTAGTGTTATTCAAGGTGAAACAAAGCATTTCGATTTTGTTTGTGAAGCGGTATCTCAAGGCATAAAAGATTTAAATGTGAGAGGAGAAATACCTGTTATATTTTGTGTACTTACAGATAATAATATGCAACAAGCTATAGAGCGCTCTGGTGGTAAGCATGGCAATAAAGGTACTGAAGCCGCTATTGCTGCTATTAAAATGGCCGAGTTGCGGAGGAATAGTTAGGTTAGTGGGCAGTCTCAGTAAGCAGTATTCAGTATTCAGTGGGCAGTGTTCGGTAATTAATTCTTGGTATAGAGCGAATTCAAAAATCGTTAATCGTCAATCGTTATTCTAAAATCGATTTGTTTTTTCGGTAATTAATTCTTGGTATAGAGCGAATTCAAAAATCGTTAATCGTCAATCGTTATTCTAAAATCGATTTGTTTTTTCGGTAATTAATTCTCGGTATAGAGCGAATTCAAAAATCGTTAATCGTCAATCGTTATTCTAAAATCGATTTGTTTTTTCGGTAATTAATTCTCGGTATAGAGCGAATTCAAAAATCGTTAATCGTCAATCGTTATTCTAAAATCGATTTGTTTTTTCGGTAATTAATTCTCGGTATAGAGCGAATTCAAAAATCGTTAATCGTCAATCGTTATTCTAAAATCGATTTGTTTTTTCGGTAATTAATTCTCGGTATAGAGCGAATTCAAAAATCGTTAATCGTCAATCGTTATTCTAAAATCGATTTGTTTTTTCGGTAATTAATTCTCGGTATAGAGCGAATTCAAAAATCGTTAATCGTCAATCGTTATTCTAAAATCGATTTGTTTTTTCGGTAATTAATTCTTGGTATAGAGCGAATTCAAAAATCGTTAATCGTCAATCGTTATTCTAAAATCGATTTGTTTTTGTTAACAATTTTTGGCATTTCAAGCTCTGTTTTCTCCCTATTTTTAAGTATTTTTGAAGAACTTGTCTTAGACTGCAAAGTTTAAGATTAGTTCATTATTAAGAGCATTATAGAGTTTGTTTAAACAGCGTAAAAATAGAACCTTTCAGTACCAACCTAGATTTTCTAAGGAAAATCGTACGGATTTGGATTCGGATAATACATCTGAGACTAGGGATTTTGTTTCCAAATGGCGGCGACAAAGCGAGAATAAGATAAAAGTCAAAGGTGCCTTACCTGTAAAAACTTTAATTTTAGCTTTGGTATTATTATTGCTTTGTATGTATGTATTAGAAAAGAAATACATGTAACCTAAAAGCTTAGAAATTATGGGAATTTTAAAATTACGGAAAAACAAAAAGTTCAGTTACACACCACGTTATTTTGATGATAAAGGAGCTGGAAACCCTTTTGAAATCAAGCATAAGTTTGACGAACATAGAGTGACGGTTGGCAATGATAAAGGATTAAAAGCAAAATTTAATAATGCTATAGATGATTTTAAAAACAATCCAGACAAAGAGGTTAACAAGCGTGTTTTAATAATTGTAGCCTTTCTTGTTTTAATATTTCTTTTTATTATCGATTTCGATTTATCTATATTCTTTTCTAAGTAATACATGGCAGACATTATCCAGCTTTTACCCGATCATGTAGCTAATCAAATAGCCGCAGGAGAAGTTGTACAGCGCCCGGCATCCGTTGTAAAAGAACTGCTTGAAAATGCGATTGACGCAGGCGCTTCAACTATTAAACTTATTATAAAAGATGCAGGAAAAACATTAGTACAAGTTATTGATGATGGAAAGGGGATGAGTGCTACCGATGCCCGTCTAAGCTTTGAGCGTCATGCCACTTCTAAAATTCGTACTGCCGATGATTTATTTCAATTGCATACAAAAGGATTCCGAGGAGAAGCTTTAGCAAGTATAGCTGCCATTGCCCACGTAGAATTAAAGACAAAGCAAGAACAAGATGACGTTGGGACTGCTATCGTTATTGAAGGTAGTAATGTTGTATCCCAAGAAGTGGTGGTGACACCAAAAGGGACATCCATTTCTGTAAAGAACCTTTTTTTTAATATTCCTGCGCGACGCAATTTTTTAAAGTCAAATACGGTTGAATTGCGTCATGTTATTGATGAGTTTCATCGTGTGTCATTAGCGCACCCTAATATTAGTTTTGCTTTGTATAACAATGGAAGCGAATCTTTTAATTTACCAATTAGTAACTATAGACAGCGTATCGTAAACATTTTTGGGAATAAAACCAATGAAAAACTGGTGCCAGTTGAAGAAAATACAGAGGTTCTAGAAATTTCGGGATTTGTTGGTAAGCCAGAATTCGCTAAGAAAACAAGAGGGGAGCAGTATTTTTTTGTAAACAATCGCTTTATTAAAAGTGCTTATTTAAATCATGCGATAGCCTCTGCTTTTGATGGTTTATTAAAAAGTGGTACACATCCAAGCTATTTTTTAAATTTAGAGGTAGATCCGCAAACGATCGATATTAATATACATCCCACAAAAACGGAAATTAAGTTTGATGACGAGCATACGCTGTATGCCTTGCTGCGTTCGGCAGTGAAACATAGTTTGGGACAATTTAATATTGCCCCTGTTTTAGATTTTGAAAGAGATCCAAGTCTTGATACGCCATATAGCTATAAAAACAATGAGACAAGCGTTCCCAAAGTAGAAGTGGATAGAAGTTTTAATCCATTTCAAGAGGAAACAAAAGCCAAGGGAACATCTTATAAAAAAGAACCTGCTGCAAATTGGGAAAGTTTATATGTTGGATTAGAATCTAAAGGTACAAAAACACACCATGATTTTAGTGAAGTACATTTTGAAAGTGAAGAATCTACAGCTTCTATTTTTGATGATGAAAAACAAATAGAAAATGTAAATACAACGTATCAGCTTCATAATAAATATATTGTAAGTACTATTAAATCGGGGATGTTGGTTATAGATCAACATCGTGCCCACCAACGTATTGTATACGAAGAGCTTCTTAAAAATATGACCATTAAAGGAGCGATAAGCCAGCAATTGTTATTTCCGCTGCAGTTACATTTTTCAACACAGGAAATTACTATTGTAAAGCAATTAAAAGACGATTTAGAGAATACAGGATTTGTTTTTTCAAACTTTAATGATGAGTCTCTTGAAATTACCGGTGTTCCGGTATCGGTTCCAGAAAGTGAAGTGTCCATTATTTTGGAACAATTAATTAGTGATGTAGAAAATGAGGTGCCAGATAGTAATTTTAGTGCTATCGATTTATTGGCAAAGTCAATGGCAAAAAGTTTAGCTATAAAAACAGGGCAGTCATTACAGAAAGATGAACAAGAACATTTGGTAAATAAGCTGTTTGCTTGTAAAGAACCAAATATTACACCTGCTAACAGATCAACGTTTATTACGCTAAGTGTTGATGAGTTGGATAAAAAATTTATATAGATTATGATGATGAGGATTTCAGAAACCGTTAAACATTTATTGATCATTAATGTGATTATGTTTATTGGTACTTTAGTAGTTGGTCAAGATTTATTTTTTGATTGGTTTGCGATGCATTTCCCGAAAAGTGATGCTTTTCAATTATGGCAAATCATCACGCACATGTTTATGCATGGCGGAATAACACATATTTTATTTAATATGTTTGCGC
This sequence comes from Flavivirga sp. 57AJ16, assembly GCF_028736925.1. GTDB lineage: Bacteria > Bacteroidota > Bacteroidia > Flavobacteriales > Flavobacteriaceae > Flavivirga. Next base: position 187,554 of record NZ_JAQZAT010000009.1, read on the forward strand.
TTTGGATGTTTGGTACGCCCGTAGAGCAGGCTTTAGGTTCTAAGCGGTTTTTGTTTATCTATATTTCCGCTGGACTGGGAGCTGTTGCATTGCAAGTAGCGTATTATTATTTTGATTTTTATCCTTTATTGAGTAATATCTCCGATTTGGGATTTTCATCGGATATTATTAAGAGTATAGTTAATTTAGATATTGTTGATTACAATATTAGTGGTAAAGGTTATTTTAGTCAGGAAATATTTGAGAATAAATTGCTTTCACTTTTTACTGATAATAACTTAGATAAAAGCTTATTGAACCAAAACTCTTTTAATAGCTTGTATGAAATGAATGTTATTACTCATAACAGTACCATGGTAGGGGCATCGGGCTGTATTATGGGTATTCTAGCGGCATTCGGTATGATGAACCCTAACGCGGAACTTATGCTGATTTTTTTACCAATTCCTATTAAGGCTAAATATTTTATTCCGGGGATCATTATTTTGGATTTAATTTCTGGTTTAACGGGGCAATCCTTTTTTAGTCCGAGCAATACAGCTTATATGGCGCATGTTGGAGGCGCTTTAATTGGTTTTTTAATTATGTGGTATTGGAAAAAAACACAGTTTAATAGAAACCGTTGGGATTAATGACTTCGCTCTCTCAAGACATAAAAGATAAATTGTCCAGACTTAATGTCCTGGAAAAAATAATAGCCATTAATGCTGTTGTTTTTGTGCTGGGATTACTTTTAAAATCTAATTTGGGTTGGTTTGAACTACCAAGTGATTTTTCTGATTTTATAGTAAAGCCATGGACTATTATGACCTATGCTTTCTTACATTACGATTTTTGGCATCTTTTTTTTAATATGTTATGGCTGTATTTTATTGGGCGTATGTTTTTAAACTTATTTAGTCCCAAAATGGCCCTGAATATTTATTTTTTAGGTGCTATGGCAGGGGGGCTATTATACATGTTATGTTACACCATGTTTCCTAATGTGTTTCAAGCAAACTCACGATTATTAGGAGCTTCGGCTGCAGTAAGGGCTTTATTGATTTTTCTTTGTGCTTATATGCCAAACCAGGAGTTGCGCTTTTTTACATTTAATTTAAAACTGTGGTATGTAGGTGTTGCTATTGTAATCATTGATATTATTGGCGTGTTTTCTGGAATTAATAATCCAACAGGTGGTAATTCTGGCGGTTATTTAGCACATCTTGGAGGGGGGATATTAGGCTATTTTTATGCAAAGCAATTATTGAAAGGACAGGATATAGGCAGAGGCTTTGAAAGTATTATGGATGCTACTTTTAATATGTTCAAAGCAAAAAAAGGACCATTAAAAACAGTCCATAAGAACAAATCGAAAGTTGGAGGATACACTAAATCAGATTTTAAAGAGTTTAATAATCAGAAGAAAATAGACGTTATTCTGGATAAGATTAGTAAAAGTGGTTATGATAGTCTAACAGCTGAGGAAAAAGAATTTTTATTTAGGGCAGGAAAAAAATAGTTTTATTAGTCCAAGCTTATTGCGTGGCAGGAAAACCCTGTTTTGAATGTATTGCTTCGCAACTTTTCAAAACAGATAGATGAACCACGCCTTTGTTGTGGCAGGATAATCCCACTGAAAAAGTGAAATCTTAGGTTTAATATCTCTTATAAAAAGGGGGAGGGCGGTTAATAATGAACAATCATGTATTTGAGAGAAGATATTTATTAATAGAAAAATTCTTACAAATAAAGAGTTGTAGTTTATCTTCTCAATTATTATTAAAATCCTAGGTTTAGGGGTTTTAAATATTTGGGGGTATTCACCAGCTTAATTCAGGATAAAATTAGTTTATTGGATATGCTATTCACTTTCTATTGGAGGCTGTAACATGCTTACATGAAATTAATAGAATATTTGAAATGGAATTAAATGCCCTTCAAGCAATACTATGAAGAAATTAAGTTTTATTAATAAAATTATCTATTTCATAAATGTAATCGTAGCAGTTCTGTTACTGTTTTCGTTTGTTTTATCTTTCTTGCCACCTAAAACGTTTTCTATATTATCGGTACTTAATTTAGGTGTTTCATTTTTAATATTAGTTAATGTACTATTCTTTTTATATTGGTTGGTAAAGCTTAAAAGGCAATTGGTCTTATCATTATTAGTTCTTTGTATTGGATATATTGCTTTTGGCTCTTTATATAAGTTTTCATCTTCAAAAAAGATAGAAGCCCCAGATAATATAAAGATTATGAATTACAATGTGAGGCTGTTTAACCTCTATGATTGGCTTCCTGAAAAAAATATGGAGAATAAAATCGTCGATTTTATTAAGGTAGAAGCTCCAGAAATTTTAAGTATTCAAGAGTATCACCCCCATAAAAATATCGATCTTTCTTTTTTTAAGTATAAATATGAAAAGCTTTCGGGAAACAAAACAAAATATGGGCAAGCTATTTTTTCACAATTTCCCATTGTAAATTCTGGATCTATTGAGTTTCCAAACACAGCTAATAATGCTATTTTTGTTGATATTTTAAAAGCACCGGATACCATTAGGGTTTATAATATTCACTTAGAATCACTGCGTATAGATGCTAATGTTGAAACTCTTAAAAAAGAAGATTCCGAACGTCTTTTTAAGCGTATAGGAGAAGCATTTAAGATGCAACAGTCTCAAGCAGAGTTATTTTTAATGCATAAAAAACAATGCCCATATAAAATGATTATTTGCGGTGATTTTAATAATACAGGGTTCTCTTATGTTTATAGAAAAATTAAAGGCGATCTAAACGATACGTTTAAAGAAGCTGGAAATGGATTTGGACGTACTTACGATTTTAAATTTTTTCCTGTTCAAATTGATTTTATTTTTGCCGATGAAGCGTTTGCTGTAAATGGTTTTAAAACATATAATGAACGCTATTCTGATCATTATCCCATTATGACTACTTTAGGGGTAGGGCCTTAGTGTTCGGTGTTTGGTGTTCAGTGTTCGGTGTTCAGTGTTCAGTATGGTAGAAGGTTATTAGAGGTTTAGTGTCTTTGCGCCTTATTGACTTCGCGAGAAAAACCAGTATTCAGTGTTCAGTATGCAGTGTATTAAGTATGATAAGAGATTGTTTGAGTCTAGGGGCTATTTTGTTATTTTCAGATCTTAGCGCCTTAGCGTCTTTGCGAGAAAGAAAAAGTGTTCAGTCTACAGTAAGCAGTAAGCAGTATTCAGTATGATAGAAGGTTGATAAAGGCTTTGCGTCTTGGCGCCTTTGCGAGAAAAAAGAAGAGAACCAGTCAACAGTACGCAGTATTCGGTATGGTTAGGGCTTTAGTGTCTTAGCGTCTTTGCGAGAAAAACCAGTATGCAGTCTACAGTTGCAGTGCTCAGCTAATCTCAGTGAAAACTTTGTGAACCTCTACAGGCTTTACATAAACGAACAATCCACAATATCGGCTATAATATGGATGACCAACCCTAAGCCAATTAAACGCGTTTTTTTGGGAAATAGAAGCATAATGTAAAATGCTGTGGCGTAATAGGAATGAAGTGGGTGGAAATCGATACTGCATCTATTGGGATCAAAGATCGGGTTTGCGAGTAAATGATCTAAATCTATCCACATACCGGAGAGCATGATTAAAAAAGCTGATTTCCAACGGGGTTTGTACCAAATTAGGGCCACTAATAGTGGTGTTAAAATATGGCATCCATAATGAACAATAGTTTGTAGCATTATTGTACTGTTATGGTTTGGGATTCTAAATAATTTAAAGCATTGGGGCCTTCATTAAAGAGTAGATCTAAAATACTAAGGTTGGGTATAAAACCATGTTTGTTACTAAATACCTGGGTGTAGGTGTCAAAGTGTTGAAAGGGCTCTTTTTTTGCATTGACTAAATGCCTAAAGTCTGTTATGCCTTCAACTGTTTTTTGATAAGTTTTAGATTTTGAAGTGTTCAATTCTAATTGCATACAGTTATAAATGGCTTCAAGGCATTTAAAGTTATAATCTAAAATATAGTCAACCTTTGTATTAAATAAAGGCTGGAGATCATCTTCGTAATATTCAAAAAAAGGAGAGGTTCTGTATGCAGAAAGTAGTGATTTCCAATGCAGACTTTGCCATTTTTCCTCATTAAAAATTTTTACATCACGATATTTTTGACGGTTCTTTTGCGAATGAATTACCGGCATGTTTAAAGCAAGTTTACCATTAGCTCCATAAATATAGGTACGATTTCTGTAGGTTTGCTTTAAAAAATTATCATCAACTTCAAACATAACTTCTTTTGCTTTTGCCATAGCAACAAAATGAGCAATATTTGGGAAGTATGCAGGGTGGATTAATATGTCCATTAGTGCTGTCATTCCTGCGAAGGCAGGAATCTCATAAATTAAACTTTAACTTTATAAAAGCAGATTCCTGCCTTCGCAGGAATGAAAATTAACCATTTTTCTTACGTGCTCGCCATTTATTAAACCCGATCCATCCAAATAATAAAATAAGAAATGGAATAAAATAAGAGGTGGCCTTGCCACTGCCACTTACAGTTGTAAAGAAACGTTCCCAGCGCGGGTTTTTTATACCGTCCCAACTCATCCAAATAAAAACGGGCTTACCAACCACATGATCAAAAGGGACAAAGCCCCAGGCACGGGCATCAATAGAGTTATGACGATTGTCACCCATCATCCAATAATAATTTTGTTTGAACGTATAAGTGGTAGCAACTTCTCCGTTAATTAAAATCTGGTTCCCGCTTACTTGTAGCGTATTGTCCTCGTATTCGGTAATGACGCGTTTGTATAATGGTAAAATTTCTAAATTTATGTCAATCGTTTTTCCTTCTTCGGGGATATATAGAGGGCCAAAGAAATCGGTGTTCCATTTATAATTTGGATCATGTGGGAAAATATTGGGGTTTCTTACACCTTTTTCTTCTTTAATGGGCGTGATGTTAGCTACATTTGGATGATTTTTAAACTTCGCTAAGGCTTCATCTGAAATGGCCGAAAATTTATATGTGTTTTGATTGTTAACAATTCCAAACGCATCTGTAATATCATAACGTTCTTTAAGGTATTTTGGGTTGAATTGATTCGTTTTAGGCTGTACATAGTAGCTAAACTGTAAATGTGCTCTATCTGGTAATACATTTTGTTTTCCGTTTATATAGACATAGCCATTTCGAACTTCCAATGAGTCACCGGGAATGCCAACACATCGTTTTACCAAATTGGTTTTCTTGTCAATAGGTTTATAATAATTTCTATCTGGATGAAAATCATTCATATTCAGCAAGGTGTCTGCGGGTTGATTAAAAACGACTATGTCATTTCTATCTATTTTTTCAAAACCCGGAAATCTTAAATACGGTAATTGTAATTTATTTACCCAAGAGGTTTTTCTTTCTTCAAAATGATCATTAAACAGGTACGATTTTGTCCCCAATTTTGGAATGGTATCATGTACCATAGGAGCTGCAACTGTTGTCATAGGGATTCTGGCACCATAATGAAATTTACTTACAAAAAGGAAATCACCAACTAGCAAAGATTTTTCTAATGATGATGAAGGTATAGTAAAGGGTTGTATAAAATACGTATGAACTATAGTAGCAGCAACGATTGCAAACAAAATAGAGCTTACCCAATCACCAGCAGATGTTTTTGGTTGCAGGCTTCTATTTTCAACATAACTAACATTGACTGCATAATTTAAATAATAATTATAGAGACCAAGTGTAGCAACAGCTAAAAAGGTGTCTACGGGCATATTTTTACCAAAGCTCCTAGCGGTTTCAACCCAAACCACAGGGAACATGATGAGGTTTACTATGGGTAAAAATAATAAGATAATCCACCACCAGGGACGGTTTATAATTTTCATTAAAACAATGCCATTATAAACAGGTACAAAGGCTTCCCAAGCTTGCCTACCGGCTTTTGTATAAAGTTTCCAGGTACCTAAACCATGAATTACCTGAATAATCAATATGAATATAAACCATTGCGAAAGTGTCATATCTTAAAATTTTAATTTTTTGTTAGTAGTTAAATTTGGTAACGCTGTTACAGATTTATTAAGTATTAACCAATATTTAACACATCGTTCATTGTAAACACTCCTGTTTTTCCTGCAATCCATTCGGCAGCAATGACCGCGCCTAATGCAAACCCTTCCCTTGTGTGTGCAATATGCTCTATAGAAATGGTATCTACGTCACTTTTGTAATTGATTGTATGGGTGCCGGGAACCTCTTTAATACGTTTGGCAACGATGGGAATGGTCGTTTCGTCGCTTTCATCTAATTTCCAGTTGTTGTAACCAGTATGTTGCGAAATAATATCGTTTGCTAAAGAAATGGCCGTCCCACTTGGGGCATCTAATTTTTGTGTATGGTGAATTTCTTCCATACTAACATGGTATTGCTTAAGTGTGCTCATCATTTTAGCAAGCGTTTTATTAAGCTCAAAAAATATATTGACACCTAAACTATAATTAGAGGCATAAATAAATGCGCCTTTTTTCTCTTTACATAAAGAGACAGCTTTATCATAATCATCCAACCAACCTGTTGTCCCGGAAATAACAGGTACTTGATTGTTCAAACAGTTGGATATATTATTAAATGCTACTGTCGGGATACTAAAATCTATGGCCACATCTGCTACCGAGATATCATAATCCTTATCATCTTTATCAACAGTTAAAACAATGTTATGTCCTCTTTTAATGGCAATTTTCTCGATGGTTTTTCCCATTTTGCCGTATCCAAGTAAAGCTATATTCATCTAAAATTTAAAATTTAAAGTTAATCCGAGATTACTGGTTGCATCCAGTTCATTAAACTTATAATGTGGTGCTAATGACAAATTTTCATCTACATTATACTGCAATAAATGTGCATCAACATTAGCATCAATTATATTTAACGCATAAAGCCCAAATGTTACCAGAAGTGAGATGTCTTTATTTTTTCTATAAAACTTTTGACCTCGCTCTAAACTTTCTGTTGTCACTCTGGGGGCTAATAATTGTTCGCCTGTTGTAGGGTTAAAATAGAACTCATCATCTGTATAACCAGCTAATCTTCTCTTATATGCATCTCTATATCTGTTGTATTCTTTATTATTTTTTACATAAAAATAAATACCTGTACCAATAGCTCCATAAACTATTGGGATTTTCCAATATTTTTTATTGTAGGCTTGCCCCAGCCCTGGTAATATGGCTGAGTAAAAGGCTGCTTTGGCAGGGGATAAGGGGTTGATGGGTTCTCTAATTTCTATGATAGAATCTATAACGACTTCTTTTGGAAGCTTTTTTCTTTCCTTTTCTTGTGCGATGGTTGAAAAACAAAATAAAAAGGCAAAGATACTTGTTATTAGAAATTTATTTGGCACCCTCAACTAGTTTTTTAATACGATTAAAGTCTTCTTCCGAATGAAACGGGATTGTAATTTTCCCTTTTCCATTTTTAGAGACTTTAACGTCAATTTTATGCCCAAAGTATTCAGAAAATGTAGTAATACCTTTTTTAATATATTTTGGAGCGTCTTCATCCTTTTCTTTTTTAGGAGCGACCTTAACTTCTTTGCTATCATTAAAGTCACGAACTAAATTTTCAGTTTCTCTAACGGAAAGCTTATTGGATATTATTTTTTCGTAAATATCAAGCTGAATGGTTGTGTCTTCAATATTGATCATGGCACGTCCATGGCCCATGGAAATAAAGCCATCTCGCATCCCTGTCTGGATGATTGGATCTAGTTTTAATAGGCGCAGGTAATTTGCAATAGTAGAGCGTTTTTTCCCTACACGCTCGCTCATTTGTTCTTGTGTTAAATTGATTTCATCAATTAAGCGTTGGTATGATAAGGCAATTTCAATAGGATCTAAATCTTGGCGTTGAATGTTTTCAACCAATGCCATTTCTAACGATTCCTGGTCGTTAGCAATTCTAATATACGCAGGAATAGTTTCTAGCCCATTTAATTTTGAGGCTCTATAACGACGTTCTCCAGAAACTAACTGATAGCTGTTAAATCCTAATTTTCTAACGGTGATAGGCTGTATAATCCCTAATTCTTTGATAGATGAAGCTAATTCGCGTAATGATTCTTCACTAAAATTAGTACGTGGTTGAAAAGGGTTAACCTCAATAAAATCAATATCTAATTCTACTATATTTCCAATAACTTTATCAGCGTTTTTATCTTGAACCGATTGAATATCGTTATCGGGATCTTTTAATAATGCAGATAAACCTCTACCTAAAGCTTGTTTTTTTGTTGCCTTAGCCATAATATTTAAGAGTTTTTATTGATGATTTCTTTTGCCAAACTTAAGTAATTGTTGGCACCTTTACTACTAGCATCATAATTAATTATGGTTTCACCATAGCTAGGCGCTTCACTTAAACGTACATTGCGTTGTATGATGGTATCAAAAACCATGTTGTTAAAGTGTTTCTGAACTTCTTCAACAACTTGATTGGACAATCTTAACCGTGCATCGTACATGGTCAGTAATAAGCCTTCAATATCTAATTCTGGATTATGAATTTTTTGAACACTTTTTATGGTGTTCAATAATTTACCTAAACCTTCCAATGCAAAATACTCACATTGTATGGGGATTACGACGGCATCCGCTGCTGTTAAAGCATTTAACGTTAGTAGGCCTAAAGATGGCGCACAATCAATTAAAATATAATCGTAATCGTTTTTAATATCAGATAAAGCGTTTTTTAACATGTATTCACGATTATCTTTATCAACGAGCTCTATTTCAATGGCTACTAAGTCTATATGTGCAGGAATAATATCCAAATTAGGAGAATCCGTTTTCATAATAGTATCCCTAACGGAATTAGAGTGCTCTAAAAGTTGGTAAGTGCCTATTTCAATAGAGTCTAAATCTATTCCTATACCAGAAGTTGCGTTTGCTTGAGGGTCAGCATCAATAAGTAATATTTTTTTTTCCAGAACGCCCAGTGAGGCGGCTAAATTTATAGACGTCGTTGTTTTACCAACTCCCCCTTTTTGATTAGCAATTGCGATGATTTTACCCATTAAATGATTTGGTTTTGTTAACGGTAAAAATACAATTATTTATGAGGAATAAAAACCGAAATCGATAACAGTCGTTTAAAATTAATTTCGAAGTAAGTTAAAAGTAATTATTAAGATGTTTTTATGTTTTTTTGTAAGAAAAAACGATTAAAAGTGAAGATGGGTTCAATATCAAATTATTTTTAATAATAGTTATTGAACCTTGTTGATTTTAAATGTTGTGAGCTTATAATCCGCTATTATTTCGTTTTCAAAATATAAATACAAATAATTTTTTTTCATTAAACTGAAAGATGTGCTAATTCTGTACATCCATGTATTTGAATGAATATCATTATAAGAAAACCCTAAAACCTTATTTACTTCATCTCTTTTTAATCCAATTAAGTGGTTGTAATCTTCTTCCTTTTTATTGGTACTGGTAGTTGTGTGTCTTTTTATTAAATGATCTACATTTTCTGTGTTATGTGTCAATATTTTAGATAAATCATTTCCATTTTCAGGATTTGTTGTTACGATTTTGTTTTTGCTTATTAATTCTGCTCCTAAATTTAGATAGTTTTCTGCACCAACACTATAAGGACTGTATTTTATAATACTTAAGCCATAACTAGGGGCTTCTCTTAGTTTAACATTTTGCCGTATGGTTGTATTAAAAACCATAGATTTAAAATGTTTAGTTAATTCTATTTGTAATTGGCTTGATAAATTTGTTCTTGAATCGAACATAGTAATTAACAATCCTTCAATATCAATATATGGATTAGATGATTTTTTGATACTTTTTATAGTTGTCAGTAGTTTGCTTAAGCCTTCTAAAGCAAAGAATTCACACGGTACAGGTATAATTACCGAATGGCATGCTGTTAATGCATTAAGTGCTAATAACCCAAAAGAAGGAGGGCAGTCAATAAGAATATATTCATAACTTTTTATAACATTAGAAAGTGCCCTTTTTAGCATAAATAAATCAATGGTTTTAGATTTGTTTATTTCTATTGAGGCCAAACGTATGTTGGAGGGGGTAAAATCAAAATGTGCAGATTCAAGTTTTACAATACCATTTTCTGCTTTAAAGGTATGATCAAAAAAACCTAGACTACTATATTTAATGTCAAAAGGAACAAGGCCAACACCTGAAGTAGCATTAGCTTGGGGGTCTAAGTCTATTAAAAGTACTTTTTTCTCAAGAAAACCAAGTGCATCGGCCAGGTTTATAGAAGTAGTTGTTTTACCAACGCCACCTTTTTGATTAGCGATTGCAATTATTTTGTTCATTAGTTCTTTGGGTAGGGGAAAATAAAAATACAATTATTTTAGAGCATAATAAAGAGAGTTTGCTGATAATTTTTTAAAATTAACCTATTGTATTACCGAATATCTTTATTATTGATATTTTAACCTGTTTGGATTTTATACCATTTTTACTTTAAAGTAGTTAAAGTAGTTCCCCGCTAAAATTTGTTCTTTTCCGTTTATGCTTCAAAGTATAATACCAATTATGAATTAAAATGAGCTACAGAAAACGACATTGCTTATTTGTTTTTGCCTGCTACGAGTTATTTGCATAGCCTAAGCTATGGAAATGACGAGTAAAGAGAAAAAACGAATTAATGAATGAGTTTGAATAGCGTATTTTAATTCATAATTGGTATAACTGGTATAAAAAGTAAAAAAGACATTTTACTACGGTTATATCAAATAAGGAATGTTATAGGCCATAGAATTATATTTCGATAGTTCTGCTATTTTTTGAATTATACCAAATGAATTTTAAAATGATTGGTAATAAATTTGAATTATATTTTCTTTAGATGAGATAAAAAACATAAGCATAGCCTAGTTATGGTTATGTTTTTTATTGGAATATAAAGGAAATAAAAACGGATTTAACCAGTTATTTTGAAGTTTATTTGGTATTACTAATTTCATAGATTTTCATCCGTAAAATTAACGCAAGCTCATTGGAAAGCAGACTAACAAATTTTAATCAAGAGGTATCACAGGTTTTTTAATCAATCAAAATTTCTAAAATCTTAATAGCAGCCTCACTAATTTTGGTTCCAGGACCAAATACGGCTATAGCGCCAGCATCGAATAAGTATTGGTAGTCTTGCTTTGGTATCACGCCACCTACAATGACCATAATATCATCACGTCCATAAGCTTTTAAGGCTTCAATAACCTGTGGTACTAAGGTTTTATGTCCTGCAGCTAATGACGAAACGCCTAGTACATGTACATCGTTCTCTACAGCTTGCTTTGCAGCTTCTTGTGGTGTTTGAAATAATGGGCCAATATCTACATCGAAACCAACGTCTGCATAGCCTGTTGCTACTACTTTAGCGCCCCGATCATGACCGTCCTGTCCCATTTTCGCAATCATAATACGAGGTCGTCTACCGTCCTGTTCTGCAAAAACATCGGCTAATTGTTGCGCTTTTTTAAAGGATTCATCGTCTTTTATTTCTTTACTATACACACCGGAAAATGATTTTATTTGTGCTTTATAGCGTCCAAATTCAGCTTCTAAAGCATCACTGATTTCTCCAAGGGTAGCACGTTCTCGAGCAGCCTCTACCGCCAAAGCTAATAAGTTATAATCCTCGCGAAAGCGTGGATCTTTTAAATTCATGTCCTCACAATAGTGGGAATCTCTTGAATCTGCCTCCTGATTGTCTTTTAAATTTGATTCACCCGAATTTAAGGAAAATTTAGCGGCTTTGGTTAATTTTAATAATGCTGCCTTGACTTTTTCGGGATTTCGTTCAGATTTAATTTTGTTTAGGCGCTCTATTTGCTGGGTTCTAACAGTTTGGTTGTCAACTTCAAGTGTCGAAATGGCTTCTTCTTCTTCAAGTTTGTATTTATTGACTCCAACAATAATATCCTGGCCGGAATCTATACGTGCTTGCTTTTTAGCGGCGGCTTCTTCAATACGGATTTTTGGAATACCGGCCTCGATCGCTTTGGTCATACCACCTAAAGCTTCGACTTCTTCAATTAAAGCCCATGCCTTATGGGACATATCATGGGTTAGTTTTTCTACGTAATAGCTTCCTGCCCATGGATCGACAGTTTTGGTGATTTTTGTTTCTTCCTGTAAATATATTTGTGTGTTTCTGGCTATACGTGCCGAAAAATCGGTTGGTAAGGCAATAGCTTCGTCCAGTGCGTTAGTGTGTAGGCTTTGAGTGCCGCCAAAAGCAGCAGCAGCAGCTTCTATAGTTGTTCTTGCCACATTGTTAAAGGGGTCTTGTTCTGTTAAGCTCCAACCACTGGTTTGGCAATGTGTACGTAAAGCTAAGGATTTTTCATTTTTTGGATTAAATTGTTTGACCAATTTAGCCCAAAGCATGCGGGCCGCCCGCATTTTGGCAATCTCCATAAAATGATTCATCCCAATGGCCCAAAAGAAAGAGAGGCGAGGTGCAAAAGTATCTATATCCATGCCAGCAGCAAGCCCTTTTCTAATATATTCTAAACCATCGGCGAGTGTGTATGCTAATTCAATGTCACAGGTTGCCCCGGCTTCTTGCATATGATATCCTGAAATACTAATGCTATTAAACTTAGGCATATTTTTACTGGTATATTCAAAAATATCTGAAATGATCTTCATGGAGGGCGTAGGCGGGTAGATGTATGTGTTACGTACCATAAATTCCTTTAAGATATCATTTTGAATGGTGCCGGCAAGTTGTGCTGGCTTTACGCCCTGTTCTTCAGCTGCCACAATATAAAATGCCATGATGGGTAATACGGCACCGTTCATGGTCATGGAAACCGACATTTTATCCAAGGGAATTTGATCGAACAGTATTTTCATGTCTTCGACCGAATCAATAGCAACACCAGCTTTTCCAACATCACCAACCACCCGTTCATGGTCGCTATCGTAACCTCTATGAGTCGCTAGATCAAATGCCACAGAGAGCCCTTTTTGTCCAGCAGCTAGATTACGTCTATAAAAAGCGTTACTTTCTTCGGCTGTACTAAAACCGGCATATTGCCTAATGGTCCAAGGTCTTCTAACATACATGGTACTGTAAGGTCCTCTTAAGTTTGGCGCCATTCCGGCCACAAACCCAAGATGTTCCAAGTCTTTAACATCGTCTTTGGAATAGGATGATTTAACGGCGATACCTTCGGCAGTCGAAAAAACTTCCGATTTTTCCGTTTTAGCATTTTTAGGTTTACTGTTTATGGCAATATGTTGAAGGTCCTTTCTCAAGATTATTCAGGTTTCTTGTTAAAATCTACTTTAGATTCAGGTTTGTTTGAATTAATTTTAGACAAGTCTACATCGAAAAGCTTGGCATAAAACAAATCCAATGCTATGTAGGTTGCTAAATATTTATCTTTAATGGCTGTTCTATATTTATTGATTAAAGGTGCTCCAAATAACTTTGGGCTCATGCTGTTGGTTGTTATAAGCGAATTAAGGGTTGTTTTTAAAGCGGTGTCCTGTATACTATTTGCTATACAACTTACCATGGGACTCTTATAATTTAAGTGACTTTTAGTATTGTTAACATCCCATAAAGTGTTTTCATTTTTCAAAGCTTCAAATACCTTGAGGGTATGAGCAGAGACCATATCTTCAAATTTTAACCTGACTCTTCCGTAAAAGGCATCTCTTACAAACTGATTATAAGCTTGGGTTTGGGAGGCATTTTTGTTGTTTTTGCCATAAAAGGACAAAATATCATTTTCAAAGGAATACAATGCTTCATGGTACAGTTTTGAGTTAAAATCACCACATGTTAGTAAAACAGGACGATCGGCATATTGGTAGTCTGAAAACGTATTTTCATTTTTACAGTTAAATAAAATAAGTACTAATACAAGTGCAAAAAACTTAGGGTTTAGGTTCATTTTTATCTTCATTTTTTAATCGTTCTTTTTCTATTTTTTCTGCTAATCGCTTTTCAATTATGGGTTCGATTAATGTTTTTCTTTGATTTGTTTTTACAAAAGGGTAAAGTTCTAATTCATGTTTCATTTTATCTTCTGTATTTGGATGCTTATTGGTACCCAACAATATGTCTTCTCCGGCATGAAATTGTACTTCTTCTTTAGTAGCACTTTCTTTAATTTTTCGTTGAATCGTGCCATCTTTTAACTGTTTTAAAAAGCCACTATTTTTTTCAATATTTTTGAATAAATCTAAAGCTTTTTCGGCGAGTTGATTGGTTAAGGATTCTATATAATAAGCCCCATCTGATGGATTGCGAACGACATTAAAATAACTTTCATGTTTTAAAACCAATAGTTGATTTCTGGCAATGCGTTCGCCAAATTCATTGTCTCTGTGGTAAATAGCGTCGTAAGGTAAATTACAGATACTATTTGCACCACCAAGAATAGCACTCATACATTCGGTAGTGGTGCGTAGCATATTGGTATTATAATCGTACAGTGTTTTATTGCGTTTTGTTGGCGTTGCCAGAATATAACAATTATAATTTATATGGTATGCCGTTGCCAAGGTGTCCCAAAGCATTCGTAATGCCCGTAACTTTGCAATTTCAAAAAAATAGTTTGAGCCAACAGAAACCTCAAAATTGACTTCTAAAGTGGGTAAGGTTTCTTTATTGTTTTCAAAATAATTTAAATATTCATTGGCATGTGCCAAAGCATATGCTAGTTGTTGCACCATGTTTGCTCCTGCATTTTGGTATAGCGACACATCTATCGAAAATGATTTTGTGCTTGTTACTATCGTTTTAAATTTAGAGAAATCATCCTTTAAGTTATCATACCAGTTTCCACTTTTTGCTAGATGACCTATAATATCTGTGTGGATGCGGATTCCTGTGCCAGGCAAAATAGCCGTTAACTGTTTTACAAATGTTTCAGAAAGAAATTGTAACTCAAAATAGAGTGGTGTAGACTCTGGATTGATATGCTCTAATAAGTCGTTAATTAAAATGGTTTCCGAAGGAATAATAAATTTAATGCTTTCGGCACCTCTTTCAATAGCATCAATTGCTTTCTGATTGGATTTTTTAACATCAGCTACAAAAATAGATTGAGAAATGTTCCATGCTGTTGGTTCTGGGGAAGGGATTTTAGGTTGTTCTTTAAAATCGTCAGTATGATAAAAAGGCTTTACGGAAATATCTTCATTGGTTTTCCAAATTAACGTGTCATTATAGTCAGCCCCTTTTAAATCGAACTGTATTTTTTGCTTCCATTGTTTAGCTGAAACCGATTCAAATTCATTAAACAACCTATTATTCATTCTTTTTAGTTTTTAAACTGTCTTCGTATTCAATAAGATAGATTTCTTCGTTGTCACGTTTCATATAATATGCTTCACGAGCAAATTTTTCTAAACCATCTTGTGTGCTGAGCTTTTTTATGGCTTTATTATCTTTTTCTATTTCTTTTTTGTAATATTCTTTTTCATTCTCTAGGGCTTCTACATCTGTGTTCAATTCATGGTGTATAAGCCATGAATTGGCATCAAAAAATAGCATCCAAACAATAAAAGTGGCCAAAATTAAGGAGAACCAATTTTTAAAGGGCTTGAAAAATTTATGTTTGAATAATGCCATTTATAGTTTGTCGTTTATGATGGTTTTAACAATATCGATAGCCACAGTATTGTATTTATTGTTTGGTATTATAATGTCTGCATACTCTTTCATGGGTTCAATAAATTGATCGTGCATGGGCTTTAACGTGGTTTGGTAACGTGCTAAAATTTCGTCTAAATCTCTACCACGTTCAGAAATATCGCGTTTTAAACGTCTTATTAAACGTTCGTCTGTATCTGCGTGTACAAATATTTTAATATCAAACATGTCCCGTAATTTTGGATTTGTCAAAATTAAAATCCCTTCAATAATCATGACCTTTCTAGGGTGTGTTAAAATAGTGTCACCAGTTCTATTATGCTTAACGAAAGAATATACGGGTTGGTGTATAGGTTTGTTTTTTTTAAGTGTTTCTAAATGATCTGCTAAAAGGTCAAAATCGATAGAGCGGGGATGGTCAAAATTTATTTTTACACGTTCTTCATAAGATAAGTGCGTAGTGTCTTGATAATAGGAATCTTGTGAAATCACTCCAACCTCGCCTTCAGGAAGCTCATTTAAAATCTGATTGACAACAGTGGTTTTACCACAGCCCGTGCCACCCGCAATTCCAATTATAAGCATTATTGATTTAGTTTAGTTATACCACTTCTATCATAAAATGTAACATATAATTCGTTTATTTTTACGTCTTGAAATAGCAAAAACCAATTCAAATTATTTATATCGCATTTTATAGCAGAATGGGTATTAAGTTATACAAAGTTAGTTAAATGTAAAGTTATTTATATGGGAAACGGCCTATTTTTTTATTTTTGAAACTTCTACTTCCGTTACTATTTTGTCATTTTTATTTCCCCAACTATTTGTAATATAGTTCATGACATCGGCAATTTCATCATCGCTTAAACCCATAGGTGCCATATAACCATTGTATGTTTGTCCGTTAACAACGATTTTGTTTTTTTGACCATATTTTATGCCTCTAATGCTAGCTTCTCGATTTTTTATAAGATAATCTGAATTTGCTAGTGGCGGATAGACATTTTCTACGCCTTTACCGTTAGGCAAATGGCAGGAAACACAAAAGTCTGTGTAAATTTCATGGCCCCTTTGTATGCTTTCTTTTAAAGGGTCTGTTTGCGATTTTCTATTTTGATTTGTGCAAATAAAGACTGTAGAAGATAGTGTTATTAAGCTTGCTATAATTAATTTCATGTGTTGTTAAATTTTTAGTACGGGCTATTTTTGGGTATTAATTTTTAGGTACGATCTTTACAATGCCCAAACCTTCAATAGCTAGATAAATATAACCATCGGGTGCTTGCAATATATTTCTAACGCGGCCTAAGCCTTCAAACAGCTTTTCGCGTTTTACTACTTTATTATTTTCTAAAACAAGTCTTTCGGTATATTCAAATTTTAAAGAGCCAACGAGAATATTACCTTTCCAATTGGGATATATGTCCGAAGAAACGAAGGTCATACCGCTGGGAGCAATAGAAGGCACCCAGTAAAATAAAGGTTGTTCCATGCCTTCTTTTTCAGTAATATCCGTAAATGCTGTGCCATCATAATTAATACCATATGAAATAACTGGCCACCCAAAGTTTTTTCCTTTTTGAATGATATTAATTTCGTCTCCTCCTCTTGGACCATGTTCGTGAACCCAAATGTTGCCTGTGAATGGATTTTTTATCATGCCTTGTGGATTTCTATGGCCATAGCTATAAATAGCGGTTTTTGCATGGGCCGTATTTATAAAGGGGTTGTCTGCTGGAATACTTCCATCGTCATTTAACCTGTAAATTTTGCCACAATCCCGAGTAATATCCTGTGGGTTTACATCTCTATCGCCTCGATCTCCTACAGAAAAATATAAGTACCCTTCGTTATCGAACTCAATGCGAGACCCCCAATGTTGACCTCTTTTTGTATTTGGGTTGGCTTTATAAAGTACTTGTTTCTCAACCAATGTGTTATTCTCTAACTTAGCTCTTAAAATAGCGGTATTACCACCATCCTCATCACCTTCTGGTGATGCATACGATATATAGAGCCATCCGTTGTTTTTATAATCGGGGTGTAATTCTAAATCCATTAAACCACCCTGACCGCGTACGTATATTTCTGGCAACCCTTCAATAGTTGTTTTCTTACCGTTATTAAAATGAATGAGCTCACCGGTTTTTTCGGTTATGAGCATACTGCCGTCTGGCAAAAGCACCATACCCCAGGGAATATTTAAGTCTGGAACAATGACTTGGGTTGTATAATTAAGACTAACAGGTGTTTCTGCTTTGACCTCAGATTCCGTTTGCTGTGCACATGACATGCATGAAATGAGAATGATCGATAAAGATGAAAAAATAGTTCTCATGGTTTTTTTATTTAAAGATAGACTAAAACATATAGTTTATATGCATGCCTGTATAATAATTTACAGGATTTCCAGGATAATAATACCGTGGTGCATTACCATTAAAGCCCGATGCATTTATTAAAATTTGTGAAGCATGGGCTTTGTCAAAGATATTATTTATACCTAAGAAAATATTTAAGTTTAGCTTTTTATTAAGAGATGTTTTATATCCCATTTTAAAATTTGTTAAACTGTAACTGTCTGAATATAGACTATTACTATCTGTAATCGGTATGTCACCTACATATTGAAAATTAATATTTCCATAGATTCCAAAGGAGGATTCTATTTGGACTCCTGTGTTAAAAACATCTGAAGGAACGCCTGTTAAATCATTTCCTGAAAAATTATGATCACCATCAATGAATTCCTTGAATTTAAAATTATTGTACGTATAGTTTACAAATGAGTTTATAGATACTGTTTCTTTTTTTAACCATTGATAATTTAATGATAGTTCTAATCCGTTATGTTGCGTGCTTCCAGCGTTTATTCCAATAAACTGATCTTGAGCTGTTCTACGGGATACCAAAAGATTTTTAATGGCTAAACGATACATTGCTAAATTGAATTGTAAGCGATCATCTATAAAAGTACCTCGGGTACCCATTTCAAAATTCCATCCCGTTTCTGGTTTAAGGTTGGTGTTTATTTGTCCGTCGGGTAACAATGTTTCATTTAATGTGATAGGAGAAAAACCATGGCTCATATTTGAATAGAGATTAACGGTTTGAGAAAGCTGATAAGATATACCAAGTTTAGGGGATACAATATGTTTGAATTTAAAATGACCTGATTGATCTGGATTATTTTCAGAAACAGGAAATCTGTCATTTAAACCATATGATGTTCGATTTAAATTCAAGCCTATTGAAAGTATTGTTTTTTCTGAAACCTGATAGGTAGTTTCAAAAAAGGCATTATAATAATTTCTTTTCTCTTTGAAGTTCGATAATTGATTGCCTTCAACACTTCCAGTGCCATTAGGAAAATCTTGGTATAAATTCTCAAACGTTTCAGATTTATAGGTGTCTCTAAAAAGTTCACCACCAAATGTCCAATTAAAAATTCTGTCAAAAAGTTTAGAGCTGCCTAAAATTCGACTGCGAACTCCTATTGCCAAAGTGTTTTCTTTTAAAATATTAAAAGGCCTGGGTTCGTATGCATCTAAAAAAGAAGTAAAGATACTGGTGACTTGTTTTGTGCGGCTGTTGTATTGATGGTTCCAAGACAGACCGAAAATCCCTCGTTTAGAATCTTCAAAGCCTTGGGATCGTTGCCAGGTAAATGCAGCAGATTTAGGATGGTTTAGATACGTTTCTTCGTTAATCGAGCTAGGGATAAATGCTTTTAAATCAACATAGCTAGCCAAAAAAGATAGTTCATTGTTTTCGTTTAAATAATGATTTGAGCTTATTGTAAAAGTTTGCCTGTCGTAGGTATTGTTTTCGCGATATCCATCGCTATGTGTATGACTGTAAACGGTTCTTAAACTATGTTTTTTAGTACCATGATTTATATTTATCGTGCCTTTTGATAATCCAAATGATCCTACAGATATTCTACTATCTATGCTGGATTGAGCTAAAAAAGCATTTTGGGGTATTATGTGTATAGTACCACCAAGACCAGCTCCATACATAGTGGAAGTAGCTCCTTTAATAATTTCAAGACGAGACATGGTATTTAATTCAAAATCCTCAATGGCAGTTTCTCCGCTACCATTTGTTAAAGGAATATCCTTAAAGTAGGCCCTGATTTTTGCAGTTCCGAATATGTTTCTAGAGCCAATACCCCTAATGGTTATTCGGTTAGTGTTGAGAGCGCCACTTTGCATAAATATTCCAGGTGTTCTGTTTAAAATAGGAGCTATATTGATGTCATTACCAAGTTCAATAGCTTTTAAAGAAATAATATTGATTGATGTTGTTGCCTTTTTTAGCTTTTTAGGAATATGGTTTGAGTTAACAATAACTTCATTCAATTCGGATGGATTGATGTTTAGTTGAATAATGTAGTGTGAGTCTTCTTTTAATTCAAGGACTTTTTCAAGATAACCTTCTTTTTTAAATGAATAGGTACCGGCTTCTGTAATTTCGAAGATTCCGTCTAAATTAGAAATCATGATACTTTTAGTGGCAAGGTTTGTTATTAGTGTATTGGTCAATACAGCTCCATGGTCTTTATCAACAATTTTCCCTTTAATTTTTGATTGTCCAAAAGCATTAAAGGCAAAGCCAATAGTTAGTAAAACAAGAGTTCTTTTTTTTATAAAATGCACAAATAAATAGTATGTGTTTGAGTGTACTAAATTATAGTTTTTTTAAGAATAAATTTTTAATTATTGCTGTCCGATAAAAACTATAGACTATAATTAGAAGCCCATCAATAATAGTAAAAGCATTACAGATTAGACACCTTGCTTTTAATACCAGTTAAAACAAACAAGAAATATTTAGGTTTCAGGAAGTAAAACAATAGAGGTGTCTCTGTTTGTCTGTTAGCTTACAGTTAAGTCTTTGTTCTTGGTTCCAATAACGAAGGGGTCTTACGTCTTTAGTCGGACACTAATGATTTTTATTATATACAGCAGTAAAAATTTTTAGTATAAAAAATGGTGCAATGAATAAAAAAACTATATTTGCAGTCCTAAAATGATAACCAATTTTGTGTGTAGTACCGTATCATGCGGCATAAACTACGCTCAAGGAAATAAGGTTAAGAAATGGAATTGAGTTCCCAAGTATCTATGTTCAGTTCTATTTAAATTCGGGGTGTAGCGTAGCCCGGTTATCGCGCCGCGTTTGGGACGCGGAGGTCGTCACGCTAGAGGCGTGACCACCCACAATGAGTATGAAGTATGTAGTTTACATATTATATAGTCAAAAACGTTCACGGTATTATGTGGGTCAAACCGATAGTATCAAAAAAAGATTAGAAAGACATAAAAAAGGTTTAGTACCTTCAACAAAGGGCGGATCGCCATGGCAACTAATAAAAACTCTGGAAGTTGCCAGTAGATCGGAAGCCCTGAGGCAGGAGAGAAAGATAAAGAAGCGAGGAGCAAAACGATATTTAGAAGATAACCAATTCGGGGTGTAGCGTAGCCCGGTTATCGCGCCGCGTTTGGGACGCGGAGGTCGCAGGTTCGAATCCTGCCACCCCGACAAACCTAGTAATAGGTAAAACTAAAACACTGTTAATCGTGTGATTATCAGTGTTTTTTTGTTTTTAGGCATTTTATTTGATTCCAAATAAATCCATTTAAAACCATATAAAAGGTGTGCAATTAGGTGTGCAATGTTTCACCAAATATGTACTAACTTTATAGGACTTTGATACTTGATTTGGCTTTCACATTTACAAATTATTGTTCAATCAAAGTCGCGTAGAAATGAAGACAACATGCACCTTTTCCATTACTTTCTTCACTAGAAAATCAAGAAGCAACCTCGAAGAGTTTGACGTTTACGCACGCATAAACGTTAACGGCAAAAGAGCAGAAATCTAAAAACCCATTCAAACAATTTCAGTTAAAATATAACAAGTACGATAGACAGTATTTAAACCAAAGAGAACTGGAGCTATTGGAAACCATAGAATTTAAAGCAGAACGATTGGAGCGAATAAAGGACTGCTTTATATTTTCCTGTTACACAGGACTGTCCTATATAGTTGAATCAAGATAAAATAGCATAGGATGATCAGACCTGACAGGTTTTTAAAACCTGTCAGGTCTCTTAAGCTTCTACAAAACACAAGTACAGGCTATGTCAAATTATTATGATTTAGCTATATCGATATAAAAGAACTCAAAAACACCCATATCGTCAGGGGCATAGACAACCACCACTGGATATATACCAAAAGGGAAAAAACGGACGAACTGGTAAAGATCACCATACTGCCCAAAGCATGGTCAATACTGGAAAAATACAGAACCATAAAAGAAACAAACTTTACCGATAGTATCTTGCCCATAAGCTCCAACCAAAAGACCAATACCTACCTAAAGGAAATAGCAACAGTCTGTGGCATACACAAGAACATCACCTTCCATGTAGCCAGGCATACCTTTGCCACGACGGTGATGCTATCCAACGGCGTACCCATAGAGACCGTATCCAAGCTCTTGGGACACACCAAACTATCCACCACGCAGATATATGCAAGAGTGGTCGAGACCAAAATAAGCGAGGATATAGAGAACCTACTTGTCCGATTCGAAAAGAAAAAAGCAACAAAAGCAGTATAAAAGAAGCATAAAAAGAGAATCGTTTTTCAATGATTTCCCTTTCAATATTATTTTATTGGTTTTTTAATCAAATAATTTTAATTTGCATGAATTTTCAATGAAAAAACTTGCATTGTGGCATAAAATTTGCTTTATTGTATTAGTAAAAGTTGCATGACATGAAAAAGTTGAATAAATTAGTAAGACACCTAAGGCGTGGCAGCGTATACCGCAGGGGAGACCTTGAGCAATGGTCTAACGCCGTCGACCGTCATCTTGGGGAATTGGTACAGAACGGAACGCTCCAAAAGCTTTCACAAGGACTGTACCATTACCCAAAAGAGACACCATTCGGATTGGCCCCTCCAAAAGAAGAAGCATTGGTGCGCAGTTTTCTTAAAGAAGATGCGTTCCTCCTGACCTCTCCCAATGCATATAATGCCCTGGGAGTTGGCACTACTCAGCTTTATAATAAACGGGTTGTATACAACCATAAGCGGCACGGCGAATTTGAATTAGGAGGCAGAACGTTTTTTTTCCATGTTAAGCCACGGTTTCCCAAAAAGCTGACATCAGAATTTTTATTGGTCGATTTGGTAAATAACCTTGAAACACTCGCAGAAGACCCCAAAGAAGTATTGTCAAAAGTCAAAAGCAAAGTAAGGAAAATGGACGCAAAGAAACTTCAAAAAGCGGTCAAGGCGTATGGAGGAGCAAAAGCAAAGAAAGTTTTTATGTCAATATTCAATTCC
The DNA here is from genome assembly GCF_028736925.1 of Flavivirga sp. 57AJ16. GTDB lineage: Bacteria > Bacteroidota > Bacteroidia > Flavobacteriales > Flavobacteriaceae > Flavivirga. Next base: position 210,569 of record NZ_JAQZAT010000009.1, read on the forward strand.
ATGGAAAAACGTCAATATGCCCAATAATTACCTCCATGAACGCGCTGATTTTGTTGACCTGTTACGAATTTTGGAACAAGAAACAAGCATCCAAATACAGTTAATCGAAAAAGATTACTGGATTATGCACGTATTATACGGACTCAAAAAGCAAGGTCTGGATTTTGAGCTTAAAGGAGGCACGTCCCTATCCAAAGGCTATAAAATCATAGACCGCTTTTCAGAAGATATCGATATCCATATCAAGCCGCCTGCCCATTTGGGCGTAAACGAAAATCCCAAAAACATAAAGGACAAAAGCGTCCAATCCCGTAAAAAGTTTTACGACTGGCTTGCCGGCCATATTAAAATGGACGGTATAGTCTCCATTGAACGGGATACCGCATTTGATGACGAGTCCTATTATCGTAGCGGGGGCATTCGCTTACGATACGAAGCCAAAACAGGCCATGTGGACGGTGTAAAGGAGGGCATATTGCTCGAGGCAGGATTTGACACAGTGACCCCAAATACGCAAATTTCAATAAGCTCTTGGGCGTATGATAAGGCTATTAAAACGCCCAATATAGCTATTACCGATAATCGAGCCATTAATATAACCTGCTATCATGCAGGATATACATTTGTAGAGAAACTGCAAACAATCGCCACAAAATACATACAAGAGCAAAACGGGGCGGATCCTCGTCCCAACCTGATGCGTCAGTACTACGACGTTTATTGTTTGCTGGCACATAAAGAAGTACAGGACTTTATCGGTACACCAGCATACCATGAACATAAAAAGATACGTTTTCCCAAGACCGATTTAGAAATTCCTATTTCAGAGAATGAAGCATTTTTATTAAACGACAAGAAAATAAGGGATGCCTTTAGAAAACGATATATTGGTACTGCCTCCCTATATTATAAAGGTCAGCCTGATTTTGAAGAACTGTTGGCAAGAATCAATAAGTATATAGGAAAGCTGTAAACAAGCTGGCCATAAAATAATCCCAAAGCTATTATTTAAGCACAGAATAGAATTAATAAAAATGAAAAGCCTCCCTTTTCGGAGGCTTGATATTTGACTATTTACCCTCAAAAAAATTAAATAGTCAATTTTGATTGCTCACAACCAAAAAGATACCCCAATAAGGGTTTTTCTATGATAACAACTACAGAAAAAATTTCAATTTAAAAACACATTGGTTTTTAGATAATTGAAGCACTCCTTTTTTACGGCACTATAAAAATAACCCGTTCTGTGGTTTTCATTTGGAAAAGTAACTCGGTTTTCCCAGACCATGACAAAAACCTCCTGAACAAGTTCTTTAGCCGTTTCCATATCATTGAGATACCCGTGTGCAAACACACAAAGTTGCGGATACAAACTTTCAAAAAGCTGTTTGTAATCCATAAGCGTCAACTCTTTTTTATCCCCTTCCATCATTTTGTATTAAGCTGTTTTCGGTCTTATCATCTAAGGTGTTTACAACCATATTAGCTTTGATACAAGACTCCATGTGTTTTGCCACGGTATAAATACAGACCCATTCCCTGTGTTCCCTGTTTTCGCTATAGTATTTAACGGGAAGACAAGCAAAGAACGGGTCGAATTCCTTTTCCGTTAACAAATGGGTTCCCGTACCGTACTTTAAATCTGCCAAGAAGATTCCAATAATTTTCAAGCCCAACCTGCAATGCTTTTTTACCTCAGGATTAATAGGCGTTTTATTAATCATAAACTTTAGGGAACTAGAAAGCGCATTATGCGCCAAAATCAAGATTTCACGTGAATTGTTTACTTTGTTTTTTTCCATGGATTAAATTTTAAACAGTACCTATCTCTCCTTGGATGGGACTAACCTTACTAAAAAATGAAATCTATCTTATAGTTGAGGTTGCCAGAAATGAAATAAACATCCCGTTAAAAGCCTAATGTATAGATACAAAAAAGGCGCAGAACCCAACTTATTGTACTGGAGGTACTGGTATACCCTGAAACAATAAGTGAGCCCACGCCCATAGACGTGAGCATCTTACTTATCATCCCGTTTCTATTAAATTACCAGTTTTCCAGTACGAGACTCAAAGCGAATGCTTCAATATTTTCTATATGAAGAATCGCAAAATTACTAAAACGACTGCTAATATAAGAAAATAATTCTTATTGAGCATTATCGTGCTCAATAAACAATAGTCTAATAACTTCCTTTGCCTTATGGCAAATAATAAAAGACCCAAAAGAATATATCTTACTAGTAAATATGTCTGCAAGTATCTTAGCGAGGAATGGCTTACCGATGGTAAATCAACTAGAGAATATGGGAGATTATATGGAGTTCATTATCATACTATAGAAAAGATAATGGAGAAAGATGGTTACAACATACCGTTATTTACACTATCAATCATGTGCTTCAACAAAGGAGTAAGATTATCGGACTTTTTTAAAATGGTGGAGGATAAATACAGCGCTAAATTAAATGATACGTTTATCACGAAATAGCTAATTTATTAATCATAATTATTAAATTTAAAACTACGCGCTTTTAACTACTACCCATTTTTACATCTTTGATTTGTTGAAAAACAAAGGCAAGATTCCGATTTCCCGATTTCCATTTTACATTCATTTCCGAGAGCAGCATCTACTACCTTTTTTGATATCAAAACTACAATATTCATACGTTGCGTTACGGCATAAAGCCTTGCCCGTATCCCTCCTTATTTATACGTTCCACAGCGTATGAATATTGTGCGAACAACAAGCATCAAAAAAAGGTAACAGCTGACGGCTCTATGGGAAGTAAATCAAAACTGAAAACCATGTAATCATATACAGATGGTAAAGCGGGAACACAGCAAGAACAGACTTAGCAGTCAAGAAACCAAAAAAAGGAAAACGCCTCCGGATATAATAAGTAAATCATTTTAAAGGTCTTACCCGTTTGGATGGTTCGGACAAGTTCTAAGGGCTGTTTTGTAGCCGTATTTTTTGTTGATTAGGGGCGGTGCTATTCTAAGATTCGACGTCCAGATCTGCAATTTTTTCCAAAAGCATATTTTTTGATACCAAAACGCACTATTTGCGGGCAAATCCGATTTTTGGTTTGCGTACAAAAATGATAAGTTTATAAAGCCGAGAACCAGTATAATTTAAGTGCGGTCGATTACTTTTTGATTCGACTTTCCTTATGACCGTACATTTTAAAACCGAGATGCTGTCGGGATGAAAGTTCCGTAAAAAGAGCAACTGGCTTTTTTGCCAGTTGTTCGGAGATTTTAATCGCCAAAGCGATTAAAGTTTTTATTCACACTCAGGATCTGGAATCACCGCACATTTTTTAGACTGATGATCACTCCTACTAACACAGAGCAAACACACCACCGTAGCTCCCTGCCTTTTAGTCTCAAGCAGATAATAGATTTTGGGGTTAGAAAAGCTTCTCTTAATGACAAATCGTATGCCTTTTTGTGTTCATTTTGGTAATTACCTCTTTTCAGAATAGAGATGAATGAAATAGTTTGTCGAAAACTAAACCGTTGTTTTTAATAGACTTATATTTGTATCAAGAACTGAATTCGAACCAATAACCTTCAAATTACACTCTTAATATGGTATTAGTATTGATTATCTAAATAAAAAAGCCATGTTGATAATCATATAAAAAACTTCAAGGAAAAACAGATGCAAAACGTTCGGGAATTCCTTTCTATTAAAAAAATTAAAGGGTAATAATAATAGCTTCTAAAGAATCTGTAGGTTCCAGACCTATTTTTTTACGAAGACGATGTCTTGCTTTTTTAACACCATCTCCAGAAATATTAAGGATATTAGCGATTTCTTTTGAAGATAAATTCATTTTCATCAATGCCATTAAACGTAAATCGTTAGAAGTAATATTTGGAAATTGTTGTTGTGCCTTTTCGTTGAAATCTTTGTGTACAGCTCCAAAATACTTACTAAAATTCTCCCAACTATTATCATCTTGTATATCGAAATTTATAGTTTGAATAAGCTTTTGATACCCAGAATTATCATTGGAATTAGTTTTAAAAAACTGGGCTTTCTCTTTTACTTTGTTTAAAACCTCATTCTTTTTAGCCAAATGCAACGCATGTGTTGTAAGTTCTTTGGATTTATATTCTAAATCTATTTCGGCTTTTTCCTTAGCGATCTTATTTATTTTGCTTCTTTGGTAAAAGACATAAACACCAGTAAGCGCTATTAGTAAACAGGAAAACAAAAGTAAACGCTGCATACTGCTAATTTTTTCTTTTATATTTAACAGATCAATTTCTTTTTTTTGAGTTTCGATTTGCTGTTCTTTTCGCTCTGTATCATAAGTTGCCCGTAGCTCTTCTATTTGCTTAGACTTTGCCTCGTTGAACATACTATCTTTTAACTTGGTATAGATTTCATAGTCTTCTAATCCTTTTTTATACTCTCCGTTTTGTTTATAGAGATCATGGCGACTATCATAGACCTCAGACAACGTACTTATATCATGTTGTGCTTCTGCAACTTTTATAGCTTTACTGTAATAGTGCAAAGCACTATCTAAATCTTTTTCTCTCAAAAAATAATAATTTCCTAAATTGCTATAAAGAACAACATCTTCGATATTTAAGGTTTCATAGAGTTTAAGCGCTCTCAAATAACTAGTTTTAGCTTCGTTATTCTTTTTTAAGTCAAAATAAGTATTTCCTAAACTTGATAACAATTGAGCTTCTGTTAGTTTTTCACCGAATTTTTGGGCTAAACGGATCGTTTCTTTATGTAGTTCAAAGGCTTTATTCGTTTCTTTTAGAAAAGTTAAAATCCCCATTTGGTTCATCATTGCTGTTAAAACCATCATGTTTTTACCATTGAGCCTAAACAACTTCTCTGCTTCTTCATAATACATTAGGGATTGCTTATAGTTTCCTAACTCGCTTTCTAAAATCCCCATATTGTTATATATAACAGCAGTATAATATGTTTCTCCAAATTCTTTGAATAATTTTAATGCTTTTAATTCATTCTTTAAAGCCAAAAGATACTTATCTGTTCCCATATAAATTAAACCTATCATATTATAGGTTCCCCCCATCCACTTCTTGAATTGCTCATTTTGTTTGGTTGAGCTACTATCTCTGTTTTTATATAAATTAATATTTTTATCCAGATAGTAAAAGGAAGAATCATATTCCTTTTTGCGCCAATAGATATCTCCATGTAACAAATTATTTCGAAGATGCTCGGGTATGTTTTTTGTGAGCAATGATTTTGCTTTTTTTGCATATATTAAAGCTGAATCGAGCGAAGTTTTTGCTCCAAAATAAAAACCTAAATTGTTATACCCCTTTGCTAAACCAACTGGGTAATTTATTTTTTGGGAGAGCATAATCATCTCTTCGGCATATTTTCTAGCGATTTCTGGTTTATTATTAAGTTCTAATCGTGAGATTACATGCATTGTTTCAACCTTGGCAGCATCGTCTTTTTGAACATTATAAACTTGTATAAGACTGTCAAGATCGCTTTGCTTTTGGGCATATACATTGATACAAAAAAACAGTAACATGCATATAATAGATGATTTTTTATTCATTTCGTTAGGTTTAAAAGGATATTATTTGGGTGCCAATTTAAGTGATGGTTTCAAAGATAAAATTATCACTCAACAAACAAAAGAATATTCCAAAAATAGGTGTCAAGTGAGTAGGAGAGACAAATAGTTATACCAATTATGAATTAAAATGAGCTACGGAAAACGACATTGCTTATTTGTTTTAGCCTGCTGCGAGTTATTTGCATAGCCTAAGCTATGGAAATGACGAGTAAAGAGATAAAACGAACTAATGAATGAGTTTGAATAGCGTATTTTAATTCATAATTGGTATTAATCCTTAATTTTGTTTTAAATCCCGCTTTTTTATAATTAAAAAGCGGGGTTTTTACTACCTATTAGGGTTAAAAAACGACATCGTATATCAATACCTGATTTTTTAACAAAAAAACTTGAACCGTTGCAGGATGTCTTTTGGGTTCATTTATACAATGTTATTTATGTGCTCTAATTACCTATGTGCATAAGAAATAATAAAACCGTGTCTTTTTGTTCACCCTATTTTGTGTTAAATCAGGCCATATTATGGTTTATTTGAAATACAATTTAAAATTCTAAAAACATGAAAAAACATTTACAAGTATTAATATTTTTAATGCTACCTATTTTTAGTATTTCGCAAACCAGTTTCGAAATATTCGAAATAGATGATATAAAGTACTGGGTAACGTCCTCTCAAGAGAACCCCACTGTAAAAATTATAGATTCACCAAATGCAACAGGCGCTATTGTAATACCAGAAACAGTAACCCATCAAGGTATAACATATCATGTCACGGATATTGGTACTTGGGCTTTTACTGGTAATATCTTAACAAGTGTCACCATTCCAGGTAGTGTCACGGCTATTGGTCGTTTTGCTTTTTCTGGTAATCTCTTAGAAAAGGTTAAGGCAAAAGGCATAACACCAGTAACGATTTACTCAGAGACATTTGGAAATCATCGAGAAAAAATCGCATTAATTATACCAGAGGGTACTAAAAGTGAATATGGAACTGCAGGTTGGACAGGCTTTAAATCAATTACCGAAGATGATGATGCGCTAGGTATAATCACCTTCGAAAAAGATCATATAAACTACCGGGTAACTTCCTTAGAAGGTGTTAGCCCCACAGTAGAAATCAAAGCGTCACCAAATGCAACAGGCGCTATTGTAATAATACCAGAAACAGTAACCCATCAAGGCATAACATATCGTGTCACGGCTATTGGTAATTATGCTTTTAGAGATAATGGGTTAACAAGTGTAATTATTCCGGATAGTGTCTCTACTATTGGTCGTTTTGCTTTTGATAATAATGGGTTAACAAGTGTAATTATTCCAGATAGTGTCACGGCAATTGGTAATTTTGCTTTTAGATATAATGACTTAACAAGTGTCACCATTCCAGATAGTGTCATTTCTATTGGAGAAGCTACTTTTTATAATAATGCCTTAGAAAAGGTTAAGACAAAAGGCTTAACACCAGCAACGATTTTTTCAAATACATTTAAAAATCGAGCAGAAATCGCATTAATTATACCAGAGGGTACTAAAAGTGTTTATAAAAGCGCAGGTTGGACAGGCTTTAAATCAATTACCGAAGATGATGATGAGCTAGGTATAATCACCTTCGAAATAGATCATATAAATTACCGGGTAACTTCCTTAGAAGGTCTTAGCCCCACAGTAGAAATCAAAGAATCCCCAACTGCAACAGGCGCTATTGATATACCAGAAACAGTAACCCATGAAGACATAATATATCGTGTTACTGTAATTGGCGATGAGGCTTTTGCAGGTAATGGCT